>JAIUMV010000049.1 GCA_022565395.1 Marinobacter sp. | reverse complement strand
CATAATGGTCTCAAGCTGGTTTTCTGGATCAGTATGAAAGGTGGTCACGTCGACGATATCATCAAATGTACACCCGCCTGCGGCCAGCGTGGCTTTCAAGTTTTCAAAAGCCAGCTTGACCTGACGAGCAAAGTCAGGCTCCGGGCTGCCGTCTTCAAGGCTTCCGACCTGTCCGGATACAAAGTAAGCGCCAATAAACCAGCACCTACATCCCGGCCCTGAGATTGCCCACACTGATTCCTTCACCAACACCAGGAGGAAACAGCATGACCCGCACCGCACGAGAACACCTTTGGCAACAGCATATCACGGACTGGCAGGCGTCCGGCCTGTCCGGAATGGCCTATTGCCAGCAGCAGTCGCTGACCTACTGCCGGTTTGTTTATTGGCGCAAGAAGCTGACCGACGTGGAGCCTGTTGCAGATGAAACAGGGGCATCCGGTTTTGCCAGGGTGGCACCGGTGGTCCGCGAGAGTACAACCGATGGATTGACGGTGTCCCTGCCCGGCGGCGTGTCGATTGCCGGCCTTCACGCCGGCAACATCGAGTTGCTGGGTACCGTCCTGAGACAGCTGTGATGCGCAATCGCTATCTGCGCCCATCCTGGGATCTGCCGGAGATTTACCTGTATCGAAGGCCTATCGACTTCCGCAAGCAGGCCAACGGCCTGGCGCTGCTGGTGGAGCAGGAGTTGAGGCACAGCCCGTTTTCTGGAGCGCTCTACGCCTTCACCAACCGGCAGCGGAACAAGATCAAGTGCCTGATGTGGGAAGACAACGGCTTTGTGCTCTACTACAAGTCTCTGGCCGAGGAGCGATTTAAATGGCCGGGGCCGTCCGATGACCTGATGCCGCTGACCGGCGAGCAGATCAACTGGCTGTTGGATGGCTACGACATTACGCTGTTGCGAGGCCATAAAGCCCTGCATTACGAGAGTGTTGGGTAACACTTTTTAAGTGTGACAGTACGTTGTTTTTGCTATACTTTCGCCATGAAATCAACGCCTGGTAACGCCTCTAAAACACCCGATCTCACCGGCCTGTCAACCGATGAGATGATGGCCGTTATCCGCAATCTGCAAGAACAACTGGCCGCGAAAGAAGACGCCCTCCAAGGCCAGTTGAAGCAACACGACGAGACCCTCCAGCGCCGCGATAATTACATCGCCATCCTCGAAGAACTGCTGCGCCACAAAAAGATCCAGCAGTTCGCCGCCAGCAGCGAGAAGCTGCCCAATCAGATCGCCCTGTTCGATGAGGTCGAGCTGGAAGTCGAGATTGACGCACTGCGTGATGAGCTGCCTGACGATGTCGAAGAAGCAGACGCGCCTCCTCGGTCACGTAAGCGCCGTCAGCGTGGCTTCTCCGACACGCTGCTGCGTGAGCGTATTGAGCTCACCCTCAGCGAGGCCGAGAAAGCCGGGGCCAGCAAGACCTTCTTCACCAAGGTGAAAGAAGAACTGGAGTACATCCCGGCCCAGCTAAAAGTACTGGAGTACTGGCAGGAAAAGGCGGTGTTCGAGCAGGATGGCGAAGAGCATATTGTCGCCGCCGCCCGGCCAGCGCACCCGCTGGGCAAGTGCATTGCCACCCCGTCACTGCTGGCCTACCTGATCACCGCCAAGTACGCCGACGGGTTGCCACTGTACCGGCAGGAGCAGATGCTCAAGCGCCTGGGCCACGAGGTCAGTCGCACCAGCATGGCCCATTGGATCATCCGCCTGAACGACGTGTTCAAACCGCTGATCAACCTGATCCGGGAAGTGCAGAATCGCAGTGACTACCTGCAGGCCGATGAGACTCGGATCCAGGTGCTCAAGGAAGACGGCAAAAAGGCCCAATCGGACAAATGGATGTGGGTGACCCGGGGTGGCCCCCCGGATCAGCCCTCGGTTCTGTTCGAGTATGATCCGTCCCGGGGCGGCCAGGTGCCGGTGCGTCTGCTGGACGACTTCCAGGGCATTCTGCAGGCGGATGGCTACTCCGGCTATGGGCAGGTATGCGCAGCCAACAAGCTGACCCGGATCGGTTGCTGGGACCATGCCCGGCGCAAGTTCGTGGAGGCCGCCCGGGCAGCACCTGGCAAGGACAAAAAAGGCCAGCCCTCAAAGGCCGACGTGGCCCTGAGCCACATCCGCAAACTGTACGCGATTGAAAAGGCCGCCCAGAATCTGAGCGACACCGAGCGTTACCGGATGCGTCAGGAAAAGAGCCTGCCGCTACTGAAGACCTTTAAAGCCTGGCTGGAGAAAAATGCCCCAAAGGTGATGAAAGGCATGCTCACCCGCAAGGCCATGGATTATACCCTGAACCAGTGGGACACCCTGCTTGGCTACTGCGAGCGCGGTGACCTGAAGATCAGCAACGCCGGTGCCGAGAACGCCATCCGCCCGTTCGCCCTCGGCAGAAAGGCCTGGCTGTTCGCGGACACCTCACAAGGCGCTAACGCCAGCGCCACCTGCTACTCGTTGATCGAAACGGCCAAGGCCAACGGCCTGGAGCCCTCTGCCTATATCCACCATGTACTGCAACACATTGCCGACGCGGATACCCTCGAAAAACTGGAGGCACTGTTGCCCTGGAACGCTGAGCTGCCCGCTTCAAAAAAAGTGGCTCAATACGGTTAGGGCAAGTGGGTCGATTTAACGGCGCTTACGATACAAATAGCAGATCGCCGGAACGAATTGCCGCCGAATAGCCATGCTTTTCATAGAGTGCGTGTCTGTTCGCGCTTGCAGGAAAAATCGCTTCACGTGGGGGCATGGTTTGGACCTCAATTTGGTTAGTAACCCTTAGGGCGTATTGATATACTGCTGTGACATACGGTGCGTATGTAGAATGAAGTTATACGGACCGTATGTCAAGTTAACATACGAGACGTATGTGATAAGTTTTGGGAGGAGTATGAGCAAACGCGCGAAAACCATGGCTGAAAACCGTGCAAGGCTGATTGCAGCGGCCCGAAAAGCCTTTGCTGAAAAAGGCTATGCAGGCGCTTCAATGGATGAGCTCACGGCAGAGGTAGGCTTAACAAGGGGGGCGCTTTATCATAATTTTGGTGATAAGCGCGGGCTTCTTACCGCCGTTGTTGAGCAAATTGACACCGAGATGGCACAGCGTGCAAAAGCAATGGACGAAAAGACT
>JAIUMV010000048.1 GCA_022565395.1 Marinobacter sp. | reverse complement strand
CCCTCCAGCGGAACACTCCCCACAAACACGACCGGGAACCGAGTGCCACTGGCCATTTGCGGGGTTGAAGCAACCTTGGAAGCGATCAAAACGCTTGCCGGTCAACACCCTGAGCAAACCGAATGGCGCAGAACGCAGAAAATGCTGGAAATCATCAGAAAAGAAATACCTTATTGATTTCAGAGTGTTACGAACGTATAATTAAGTTGTGTCACAAATTGAGAAGGATTGAGGCAATGAAAACCACGACCAGCGCCATTGCGCTTGCAGCACTGCTCATGACGGGCTGCGGCGGCGGTTCAAACAGCAGCACACCGGACCCCAAAACCATCAGCGCCCTGCGCACGGTGGCAGAGGCCGCACCTCAAACGCTGAACCTGAACAGCGAGGCCGGCGGTCGCGCCGTGACACTGGCTGAACAGCCAGATGATGCAGTGATCACCAGCATCAGTGTCGCGGGGAGCGAAGTTACGCTGCAAACGGCTGACGTTGATCGCCCCACGGTGGTGGATCTGCTGCTGGCCATTGAAGGCAGTCGTGACCGAATCGCCTTGCAAGTGCTGGTGGAAAACACCTCGGCGGCCAGTCTGGAGTCGCAGGTGCGCACCGTTCTTGATAGCCGGAACGAGCTGCTGAACAACAATGAAGTGGTGCGAGTTGTTGGCCTGCTGACGAATGCCCAGTACATGACACTGCAAATCACCGACAGCACCCGGGCCAGCATGATCGCCAGCGCTCCACCCTGCGCAGCCGAGCTGGCAGGCGCCATTGCGGCCTTCAAGGCGCTTGAGGATGCCTGTCCAAGCGATAAGCAGGGCGAACTGAGTGATACGGAGTTGGCGCCCTTGCAGGCAGCCGTTCAGACAGCCATCGACAACACCTTCTCGAACGCTGTCACCGCACTCAACAGCATCAGCTTCGCAGGTAACAGCACGATCAATCTGAGCGTGCCACCGGTGACGCCGACCACCTTCTACAACGACGAACGCCTGCCGAGCCGCTTCATTGGCAACCCGGCACTGGGCGAATTCGACAGCAACGACAACTGGGCGTTTGATGCAGAGTTCGACCACCTTCAACTGATCATGCAGTAAGGCGACAGGAGACAAAGCCATGCTCAAACACATTGCTATCAGCGCCTTGATCACTATCACAGCGCAAGCAGCCATCGCTGCTGACGACAACACATCAAACGCACAGCAGAATGGTACAACCAGCGTAAGCCAGGAAACGGCACGCTATGTCATCACACGAGTTCGCGGTAGCGAGCCGGTGGCCAACGAGTTCGGCCTTACGGCATCACGAACCAACCGTATTTTTGAGGTTGTGGAATTGACACCAGCACAAGCCGAACACCTGGTGCCACACATCAAACGGCATGAGCGTGTACGAGCGGTAGAAGCGGATATTGAGACCGGCGAACCGCAGGCCACCAAGACACCCTTCGACCCAAATAGCGACCCAAACTACTATAACCAAAGGGGATGGATAGACTGGACGCCTGAACTTGCAGGCCGTCACTCCATCGAGCGAGCCTATCAACGGAGCCAGCTGAACCGAGTGCTCAACGTAGCCATCATTGATAGTCAGTTCGGAGCGCACCCCGACCTCATCTATTCTGACGGGATAAACCTGCACTGGACAGCTGAAAGCGAGCAGCAACAGCGAAATTACCTGCTGTACGATACCGACTGCGCCACCGATAGTCGTCGCACCTTTCACGGCGCGGAAGTTATGAGCATCATGTCCTCGCTGCACAATAACGGAATCGGAAACAAAGGAATCATTCCAGACGCCTTATACACAGCAGTCAATGTTTCAAACACCTGCAGGAATTCGCAAGGCTTTGGGATCAGCATGGCATCTGTTGCAGAGGGCATCTTGTGGGCCACAGGCGATCAAGGCGACGCCACTTACGCGGCTCAGCACAAAGCAGACATCATCAACATTTCTCTGGGCACAACAACACCCGTGCTAACTTGCCCGGCTTACATGCAAGAGGCCATTGATCATGCTGTGGAGAATGGGGCGATCATTACGGTGTCCGCAGGGAACTCCCCCTCCCTGGATGCTGGGGAAAAGCTAATGGGCGTTTGTGATGGCCTGGTGGTCGTTGCTGCTGTAGATGGCATTGGAGAACCAGCGCCATTCACGTCAAAAGGAAGCCGTGTGAGCTTTTCAGCATTAGGCTATCAAGCGACTGCTGGGTTCAACGAGAGGGGTTCTGGCAATAGCGCAGGAACCTCCTATGCGGCCCCTGTGGTCGCAGGAATCATGGGATTGCTCTGGCAGACCTACCCTGACCTGAACCGTGATGACGTATTGCTGATTGCAGAACGCTCAACCACGCCAGTGCCCGGTGATGCTACAGGCATGGGAATCGGAATCTTAAATGCCAACCTCATGTTTGACACTGCCGAGGCCATCAAAGATGCCACAAACTTTCTCGTGCAACACCCTGAGCGCCTGGGCGGTATTGAACGCGGTCTGGCAGCCTTCATCGACAGCAAAGCCCCGGGCGCAAACGCTTGCGGGTTGATCGAGGTTGATGCCAGCGCTTCACTGCGGGAGAGCCAACAGTACGCGGTTCTATTCCGGGTACCGGAAGGCCAGCCACTGCGCAACGAAAACGGCACCGTGGTTGCGGCGCAGCGCCAGGATCGTTTCCTGGTACCCGGCACCAGCCTGCAGGTGGCAGGGCAATACGGCCTTCAAGTGTGCAATGACGCCCAAGGCCAGAACTGCCTGATCGGCCCGCTCGTACCGGTCAACCCTGCGCTCGCTGGCCAAGGTTTCGGCTGCTAACCCACCTCACAGCCCCGGCCTCTGGCTGGGGCGTTGCTGAGCCACCGGCGCGGCCGGTGGTGAAGGAAGGGCCGCAGGCCCGCCGAAAGGGGCAGCGCCCCGCCCGAATCCCCTGACGCCCTCCTGCCCTACCCCAATCTCTGCCCGCCCGCATTTGCCCCGCTATTCCCGCCGCTAAAAGCAAAAAGCCTTGAATATCGCGCACGCGCAAATATAATTAACTTGTGTCGCGGCGGCAGCCGCATAACCACCGGCCAACCGGCCCCAGGAGAAAGCCACGCGCATAACCCGGGCGCCTGGCGGCGCAATTAACCGATAACAAAGACCGGAGTAGGTAATGATCACAGCATTCCACGGTATCGGCGCTTATAGGGGACAGAAAAACCCCATAGCTCTCTCGCGTCAGCTCACCACTGCCCTGAGCGGCGTGGAAATCTGTGGAGCGGATCGCCCTATAGGTGCGTTTGGCTGCGTCTTGTTTGGTGAGGCACGGGCAGTATATGACCAAGATTGCTGGTCGAGAGTTGGTAAGAAAGGGCTGCGTCAAGCCTCTGGCTGGGTAAACAAAGTCCTTGAGTGTCCAGAGGGGCAAGAGGCGTTTGAAAAGTTCGCGCTAGAGGCTCTAGCGGAGCGCGCGGGCTATCCTGACGCTTACTGCGAGGCGTGGATCAGCGCCGTGGCTTTAAGAGCTGTATGGGTCAAAGACTGGGCATCTATAAAGACTCAAACGGCTGCGCGAATCATTGCCAAGCACAGGGGCGTACCATTAATGACCGTTAAAGGGACAACCCGCATATGGGATGTGCTGGACAACCATAAACTGCCACTAAAAATGGGGACTTGAACATGAAAATAATCAACCTAACGCAACACAAGGCCACCTCCGAGCAAATCGCTGCCGGGGTAGTAGACCTGTCCGAGAACGCTCGTAACTTTTTGGTCGAGCGGCTGACGTTCGCGCAAATACCAACAAAGCAAGAGCTAGAAGACCGCGCCGCCGATATAGCTGAAATGGCCGCAATGTATAATATGGGCGGGGATGACGACGAGATTTACCCCACT
>JAIUMV010000047.1 GCA_022565395.1 Marinobacter sp. | reverse complement strand
GGTGCAGGGGGTGATTGAGCCGGGTCAGGGATGTGAGGTTGGTTTTCATGCCGATCAGCACGTGCTGACTGGGCTTGCTCTGAATGACATCGCCGGAGACATTGGGGTTGTTGCGTGCGGCGCGCAGCTCCTGCTCGGCATGGAGCAGGCCGAGGTTGAGTTCACCGCGGGGATCTTTGGCCAGGTAAGCGGGATTGTAATAGGTGGCGGAGACCTGTGTATTGAACATGGACAGGGCCTGCGCGGAGGCGATGTCGGTGGGCATCAGCCCGTAGGTGGTGCCCAGGTTCCCCATGCCCGCGAAGGCGGGCGAAGCGGCCAGAAGGCCCAGAGCGAGCGGTGCAGCTTGCCAGGAGCGAGAGGTTACTGCCATACAAACGACCTCGGTTCTTGTTGTCCTTATTGGAACCGCCTCAAACCTTGTTTGTTTTATGTCTTGAAGTGAGGTTCCCCGCGATGGCCTTAAGCCATCTACTACTAGTTATAGCTATTGTGCGATCAAAACATGGGCGAATGTCAGTCATAACAGGACGAAATGCGTAACAAAGCGTTAATTTTTGCGTCAAAATGTTGTCGCAAGAGCTGTGAGGCCGGTTACTGTGAGTCTCTGTGGGAAGCGTAATCTGCTGTTACGCCTTGTTTGGTGAAGCGTGCGCTATCGCCACAGTGGAGTCTTGTAAGAGTCGAATGGGTAGGGTCTAGAAAACAAAAAGCCAGCGATATCGCTGGCTTTTTGCAGTTGGGCAGTGTTATTGCCGGGTAATGGGAGAAATATAGTTGAGGCTTAGCTGTCCGGCCGGAATCGACAGGTGAATGCGGGTGTTGGCATCCACGGCTACGTTGGCAATGCCGCCGCAGACATAGGTGAATGGCCATATACCGCAAAGTCCACCTGTGTTCTGCCCAGTAATATTGATACTGCCCCTCGCATCCACGTTTATCGGAATTGCGTTCTGATTGGTCAGGCTGATCTGCATCCGACCGTCGTCCAGGAAGGTTACCGGGCCGCGCACCTGCAGATTGGGTAGCAGGTAGCTACGCAGGTTGTGGCTCAGGTTTGCCGGGCCCAGACTTGGGTTGAGGTAAGGGGCGTCCAGCAACACATTCAGTGTGGTACGGAACATCAGCTGCCCGCTGTCATCGTTGAAGAGGTAGCCCTTGGCGGGCCCATTGTCCTGATAAAGGATCCGCATCAGCATGGGGCCGGTCGGGATGCGCTCATTCTGGTTCAGGTCCACGCTCAGGATAAAGTTAGGGAAGGCATCGATAAATGAGGTGTCAATGCGTACCCAGACATCATTGCCGGTTGTCGCCAGGACGGATGGGAAAATATCCACCTCCAGCTCACCCTGATCATTGGGTGTGCCATAGATATCTACATCCAGCCCCGCTGTCAGATGGATGAACTGGCGGTTGCCGGGACAGCTGTCACCCACGCGACAGCCGATGCGGGCCTGCTGAACCACAGTAGACGTATTGATGGGAGATACGCCCGTTGCAGCGATGCGTGCAGAGTTAGGTACTTGGTCACCAGCAGCACCGGCAAAGAAGGGCTCGACGCCATGGCTGTACCCCAGGTCAGAGTTCACATCCAGGGTTGGCAGGTTACGCAAAGGCAGCGCCAGATTACTGGATGCAGGGCCGGCCACAAAATAGTTCACCATGTTGGGGCCGCCGAAGGTGCGGTTGCTGGCATTGCGAGTGCCCTGAGTTAACAGTTCAGACTGTAGCGGCAGGTTGGCTACGGACCGAATGTTATTGCTCACCAGGGTGTAAGCGTAACGCTGGCCTTCAATCCAGCCTGCGACAGGTTCAATACGCAGTTCCCGCTCACTCACCTGCAGCACGTACTCATCCGTCGGCAGGTGGACCCAGCTACCATCTAACTGCGTCTGCACGAACACCGTTTGCCCTGCCACAAAACTGTTAGGGTTCATGTTCTGCGAGAAGCGCACGATTAGTGGGCTGTTGCTCGGGTGTTGCAGCAGGGGAATGTACTCGCGGCTCTCGTTCTTGCCACCGCTGCAGCGGCCCTGATGCCCGGCATTGAGATTCACATTTGCTTTGGCGCAGGGGAAACCCGGCCTCGCGGTCAGTGGCAGGGGCGCCTGGTTGGTGGGGTTGATCTGGCCCGTGACCGGCAATGCAAAGGCGAGGTCCGCCGGGAGCATGGCGTTGCCGGACAAATCTTCCAGGTTGTTCAGGCGCAGAATGTAATTGCGATTGCTGCGCAGGGGCTGGGTTGGCCGGACAGTGAGTGCTGAGCCGTTGAGTTCCAGAGTAGCTGCTTCAACGGTATTGATGCCGCCACCACTGGCATCACTCAGAAGTTCCACGTTGCCGGGCGCGTGCACGGAGCTGCGGCGCAGAGGCTTGTCGAAAAATACCACCACCGGGTCACCGGGCTGGATCTTGTTCTGGCCATCTTCGCCAGGTACCCAGCTTTTAACAGTAGGTGCCGTAGTGTCGCGGAAATCTGCCTCACGAGGCTCCGCCGCCGCGTTTCTGTAGCCCCGGAGCTGGAAGGTAATCAGGCCAGAGGCCACGTCCACGCCCAGCACTTCCGGTTCGATAACGCCTACCGCGTCGATAGTCATCAAGCCTTCTTCAACGCTGGCAAGCCCCACCAGATGCACATGCAGCAGTTCCTGAGCAAAAGCACCGTGGGCCACGTTATCTTCCGTGCCCATGGAGAGGTCCAGGAATAGCTCAACAACCCGGGGCGCATCACCCCGATCGAGATAGGGATTAAGGCGCAGGAAGCCGGATGCGTCGCTGATAAAACGAATGGCAATATCACCGGAATCAAAACCCGCAGGCAACTGGCCCGCAACGAACACATCAAGCTTGGAACCTGTCATCATCGATTCACGGCTGATGCGCAGGGGGATGCTTTTACCTTCGCGCTCGAAGCGGGGGATGTTGCCCAGTTCAGCAAACACCGTGCCTGAGGCTTCGGTTGCACTGTCATTCCCCAACAGCAGGGAACTCAGGCCGACGGAGTTCAGCGCCTCGCCCGAGAGCATGGACACCAGATTACCCGCATTGGAAGACACGGTGGACTGCGCCATCCGCCCGCGGGGTGCGGTATCGGCGGCAGTGAATGTCCAGGGGCTGTGGCTGGTATCAATAGGGGCATTGCCGATGCGGCTACGGATACCGTCTGTGATCTCAACCTGATAGCTACGGTTTGCCACCAGCTCCTCAGTGGGGTCGACGGTAATCTTGTGGCCGCGTACATGCACTTCGGCAGGCACCAGATTGCCCGCCATATCAAGAATGCTCAGTGTCTCACCATAACGTACCGTCTCGGCACGTACCGGCTCGGTGAGCTGCATGCGCAGCACGGACATGTCGGTGGCGGGATAGGCGGCAGTGCCGTCAGGCATCATGCGGGCAATACGGAATGCCCCGGTGCCTTCTGTCTGCTCCAGCAGGGGGCCGCGGCTTGCGGGCGTGGTGGTGAAGCGCACACCACCTGCGGGCAGGGGCAGTGCGTCTTCGGTGCCTACGACCTGATACTGGGTGCTATAGGCCAGGGGTTGAGCCGGGGCCATGATCAGGCTCTTACCGTCTTCGCTCAGGCGCGGATTGGTAAAGCCGATGCTTTGGTTGCCATGCTGCAGACTGAACTGCTGACTGAGCTCAACCGGGTCGCCCTGCAGCGGGCTGCTAAAACGCAGAATGACTGGCGCAGAGGTAGGCACCGCCGCCTGGGCATCCAGTGGATAGCTGTAAATCAGCGCCTGAGGACGCTCGCCATTGCCATTGCTTACTTGCTCTTCGCCGCCGCACCCGACGAGGGTGAAGGCGGCGAAGCTGGCGATCAGAAGTGATTTCTTCATGGTGCCGCTCCTCAGAACTTCAGGGTAATGGCGCCGGCGACCACATGTACATC
>JAIUMV010000046.1 GCA_022565395.1 Marinobacter sp. | reverse complement strand
TGTAGCGCCGCGACATATTTGGCACCGTCAGGCGCGATATTTGGCATTCAGATTCCCTTCCGCATAGGGCAATAAAATTCAAAATACAGCAAATCAGTTTGCGCGTCAGCGGCTAGCCAATATGTTGGCTGCTGGATACAGATCTCGCGGGGTCACCCGCCTTGCAGAAACACCCAGGTTTAACCCTCCCGCCTCCAACGCAGCCGCTACCAGTTCAGAACAGAACCATCGGTCCTCGTTGTGCCAGTTTGCTCGAAAAGGCAGGGCGAAGACGCCACCCCAGTCATAGGGTTTGCCGAGCTGATCCTGCAGGAACAACCGGCAGCTATCTGCATCAGGGATCGCTATAGCGACCGTTTCAACACGTGACCAGGCCCCACCAAACAGGTCGGCACGGCGATGGATCACGCCGCGCCGCGTCAACGCCTCGTAAACGATGCCGTCGACCTCGATGGCGACATGGTTGAACGGGCTCATAGTTCCGATTCTGATGACCGCCGCCACCAGGCCGCCTGAGCGGCAGAAGTGAATTTTCACTGGCATGCTTCTCACTTAATTTTCGCCGCCGCAATGAACAGCTGATCCAGCTGCTCGGGCGTCATATTGAGCTGAGCTCCAACGTAGTCCACGAAGGCCGATCGACGGATAAAGCCTGCTTCCTGCCAGGCAATCTTCAGCTGAGGGTCATCGCTACCCGCCACAACCGCCTCGCACTGATCGAGTAGGCCCGCATCAAGCAGTGCAGCCTTTGCCTGGTAGCGCGTTACCTGCATCCGTTCACGCCGCTTTCTTAGCGCCCACTCTTCGTGGGTTTCGACTGCTGTTTCTTCTTCCGGCATCAGTTCCTGGCTCTCGGTGTCCATCAGCGGATCTCCTAAATGTTGCCTTGTTGAGCATGGCGGCAAGCGCCTGGACAGCGCTGCCGTGCCGGGCGTGATTCACCCAGCTGTGAAGGTTCTGGCGGATTTCCGCCAACTCGATATCGCCACGGGAGTAGTCAGCCTGCCATTGCTTTAGCTGGCGCCGAAAACGGCGAAGGCTGGCGCGGCGGAGGCGGCGACTGTCAGGCCACAAATGGAAGCCAAGGAAGTCCAGCCCCCTGCCGCCGGCGTGCGATACGGGGAACACTGAGGTCTTGTTGTTGGTGCTGAGCGCCAGCTCATCCTGCAACCACCGCTCCGCATCAATGCGCAGAGCCTGCAGGTGGCGCTTATCCGGGTGCACCACCACGAAATCATCCATATACCTTATGTACCAGCGTTCGCGCTTTCGGCACTTGATCCACTGATCAAAGGCATCCATATAGATGTTGGCGAAGAGCTGGCTGGTCAGGTTGCCGATCGGCAGACCCTTCCCAGGGCGCCCTGGCTCGCTGTAACTGCATACAATGTTTTCGATAACGGCCATCAGCCGGCCGTCGGATATCCGCTTGCGCAGCAATCTCAGCAAGATCTCATGATCAATGCTCGCAAAGTACTTGCTGATATCGGCCTTGAGCACGTGAACCCTGCCATGCCGCCTGAGGCAGTCGCGAAGCATCTGCTGGGCCTTGTCTGCACCGGCATGCGTGCCACGCCCAACCCTGCAGGCATAGCTGTGACCGATAAATCGAGCTTCCCAAATCGGCTCTATTGCCGTGACGATGGCGTTCTGAACCACCCGGTCACGGAACAGCTGCAGCGCCGTTATCTTCCGGTGTTTGGGCTCCGTGACGTAGAAGCTGCGATAGGGGCCGCAGCAATACTGCCCCCATATCAGCTCGTTCTGCAGCTGGATGAGATTGCCCTCCAGGTCGCGCTCGAAGTGGCGGCAAGGCCAACTTTTCCGCTTGCCCTTTCTGGCCTTCATGTAGGCAGCGTACAGAGCTTCAAATGTGATGATTTCTTCAAAGATTCCGTTGAATGTCTTGGCCATTCCTTTTCCTTGTGAGGCGAGTACTGCAGGCCTCTCCGTGCTAGATACTACGCGCAGCACTCTGAATATATTTCGGCTCCTGCCGTGGAATTGGCGTCCTTTCAGCTGGGCACTGGGAGCACGGCCGTAGCCGTGCAACTTCTGGCCACTCACGAGCTGAGAGCGGGGGCGAAACCCGATGTTGTTGTTCGAGTTCGTGCGCGCGTTGTTGAGGTTCAACGCGCCCAGGCCGGCATTCGCGCCATTGTTGCGATTGCCGCCACGATACGGGAGCCACTTAACGCCAAGCCCTTCCATTTATCTTCCCTGCCCCTTTGAGGCCGCCTGTCGCCGGACTGCCTCCTGTTTCATCCACCGCATCCACTTGCCGAGGTAGCACCCGATCTGGTCGTTGTGGCGTGACCAGACCTCGTACTGCTTGAACGGCAGAAAGCCCAACTCTTTGCTCAGGCGGACCAGCGAGCGCAGCAGATCCAGCTCCGAATCCAGATCCTGCATAGTGGTCTTTTTGTAGTAACGGCGATTACACACAATGACTAGGCGCAGAATGCTGTACATGCACTGCCGAATCTCAGCCGACAACACATGCTTCTCGGACTTCGGGAACTGCCGCAAAGCGGCGTACCCGTAGCGGATCATTTCCTCCACCTTCAGCCTGATTTGCAGGTCTTCCTGGTTCATGAGCCTAACTTCCTAACGCCCTGCTACCGCAGGGCAAGCAGATTTCAGGGTTACGGATTACGGATTGCGAAAGCGGGGGCGAAACCCGATGCTGCTGCTCGAGCCCGTGCGCGCGTAGCTGAGGAACAACGCGCCCAGGCCGGCACTCGCGCCATCGCTGCGATTGCCGCCACGAAACGGGAGCCGCTCACCAGTAAGCGATGCCCAAAAGCTACCCGCCGGATCAGCGGCACCCTTAGGTACGACGAGCGCCCGCTTCAGCGCCTGATCAGCACCAACAGTTGACATACCCGCCCAGTTTGAGCCCGAGGAGGCGGGCATATCCCACAGCGTGTCAGCGTATCCGGACTCGCTCGGGATCGCGTTATCGGGACTCAGGAGCACCCGCGCATCCACCATCTTCATGCCGGATAGCCATTCCCAGACATTGCCCACCATGTCCGCAATACCCGCCATAGTTTGATCATGCCTCCATTGCACAGGCCCCGAGCCTGTCAGCGTATTGCCCACGCCAGAAGTGTCACCAGGCACTCCATTGTCCTGGCGCGTCCCGGTCTCCCAGCGGTTATCGTGATGGCGGCCATGATTGGCGTTGCCGCGCGGCTGAAATCCGTTTGCCATGCACCACAGCGCGATTGCAGCCCAGTCCCAGACCGTCATGAGATCAAAACCTGCGCCGGCCTGCTGGCACGCAGCACGAGCGGCATCGTAGGTAATGCTAACCCGAGGCGCTAGGCCCGGCTGGCTGACAGCCTCGCCATTGATCACAGCCGCCTGATACGCCCCCACCCAGATCTCCGCATCCTGCTGGCCATCAAAAAGAAAAGCCTCGTGCACGCCGGTACCGAGCTCACCGCCGGGCGCAATATCTTCACAAAGGAACTTGCCCTGGCGCACGAAATAGCTCGGCTGCCCGCTCGCCGTATAGAAGACAGTCATGCGGCCGCCGCTCGCGGCCTCGACAGAGCGACGAAGCCCGTCCAGGAGCGCGGGGGCTTGGGGGAGCGCGGCGTCAATGGCTTGCTCGACTTGGTCCAAACCAGAGATCTGCGCGGCCTGATCCCGAAACGCCTGCGCCTCTCCAGCCTTTGTCGTCGCAGTGGCTGCGCCAGCTGCCGCAGTATTGGCAGCCGCCAGACTCTCGTCACGCATACCCGATACAGCAACTCGATCCAGCTCAGCCTCCTGAGCAGACTCCGTAGCTGCAGCGGCACTCTCGCCAGCACTTACAGACGACTGGCCAGCGCTTTGCGCGTCCTGGGCCACTTGCTGCACGACTGATGAGACGTAGTCTGCCTGCTCCTGCAGCTGTTGCCGGTGCGGCTCCAGGGCCTGTGTAAAGGCAAACGCCTTGCTATCAAATACCTCGCCCGGATCTGTGGGGCCCGGGGCGGCCGGTAGGGGTGTGCTTTGGGGTGCGGACATCAGGTTAATCCCTCCACTTCGATGGTGCAGTCAGATACAGTTGGGCGCTTCAGGACGATGTCGAAGCTGCGGAAAAATCCGTACACGACGGTTTCCCGGCGGGCGTCATCGCCGATGAACACGGTAGGGGTTGCTCTCAGGTTGGCGAGCAGTTGCTGAATCCACGCGACCTGGCTCGTGCGCACGCTGACTTCGTAGTTTGCGCGCTTGCTGAATTCACGCTCGACGACGTCGAAGACACCGAACTGGTCACGCTCTTTGCGGCTGAAATCCAATATGCCGACACCGGTCTCAAACATCGTGTCACCGATCCGGCGGACCTGACCGGCAACCAGCTCGCCCAGGCGCGAGACGCCTTCCAGGCCAAACACCACAACCCGCAAGGTAGCGCCGCGATAGGGTGGCAGGGACGACAAGACATACTCGGATTTTATGCCTCGCGTCAGAAAGAAGTGGCTATACCAGCCGTCTACACCCGAGCTGTCTTGCAGAGGTATCACGCCCGTGTCGTAGACAACCGTGTCGTCATCCAACAACTGAATCTGCACGGCCGCCCCACGCACCCCGAACAGACCAACGCCATCGATGAGATCCGGGGCTGCGATTGAGACAACCAGGTCTCCATCCACTTCTGTATACGTGCCAATCTTGCCGTCAAACATACGCAACGGATTGATCACGCCCAGCCGCAACCAGGTTGGCGGCTCCAGCTTGGCACCCACATCCGGCCGATCATTGTTATCAACCAGCGCTTCATAGTTCGCAGACTGATAGGTGTACCTGTCGCCGGTCATCACAGAGGGGTTGACCTGCTCCAGGAGCTCATTTGTCACCGTGTCGACAATGCGGTAACCGCCGCCAGCCCGAGCCAGCGCGATTGCATAGTCATCGCTGTAAAGCAGCCGACCTGTGAGCGCATCAAACGCCGCTGGCAGGTTCTCTATAAAGGTGTAATTTGCGGCCGCAAACCGGCGATAGCGGGGCTCTCCGGTCGCTTCAACAATCACGCTGTTGCCGTCTTGGGCCAGTGAAAGTGACAAAACTGAATTGCCAGCAATGCCCGCTGGGGCACCGGCCACAAAATCCAGAGCCAGATCGATAGACTCAAGCTCACCTGTCAGCCCCATATGAGCCAGAAACTGCGTACGCTCCGGCACGTAGAGTGACCGGCTGGGCCCCGCATACGCCAGACTGGTTTCTGCATAGAACTTGCTGGATGAGGTGTCTGTTGCCGGGTTGAATGTCGCCCAGAAATAGTCGCGGTTCGGTGTGCGGTTAAAGTAGTAGATGGTGTAGCTGTAATAGATGGTGGTACCAACAATGCCCAGCACGCCAGAAATGCTCACACTCGTAGTACCGAACACCACCAGGTCTTCGAGGTTGGGCCCCAGCACTTCAACCCAGCCAGCCGTCAATACACCCACCATGCCCGTGAAATTGGTGTCGTACTTCGCCTGGCGGATAATTAGCGCGCTGGAATCGTCAGACCAGCCCTGCAGGAAGATGTTAACGCCCACACGGGAGTACACCATCGTGCCACTGGCGATCTCATAGACGTAAACCCCAGGGCTCTGGGACGCACTGCCGGCACGCCCTACCGCCAACCACAGCCCGTTGGGGCTCACAGCGATTGCCCGTCCGGGCGCAGCTGGCTGGTTGCCCGGCACCTCGATAGCCGAGCCTGTGTCTATATCGAACCTGTAGGTTTCACCGTTGGCATCATTGAGCTCATCGCTATTGATGGCCCAGAGTTCACCACCTTGAACAGACAAGGCCAACTCGTCATGCTGGGTTAAAAGGTCGCGCCCCACAGCTGCCCACGCGGGGAAGTTTTCAGGTGGCGCGTTGCTCTCGACCTGCGTCGGCGCGAATGTCAGGGGCCTGATAATCTTCACTGTCTAACCTCCACACCATCCATTTCGATGCGCTCTAACGTGCGGGCTGAGCGCTGCGTGTGCCGCGCGATTGCTGTCTGGCTGGAGTCCAGCTGCTGGCGCAGCGACCGCACTTCCGCAATCAGCTCCCGGTACTGCGT
>JAIUMV010000045.1 GCA_022565395.1 Marinobacter sp. | reverse complement strand
TGCTTCCAGGCGGATACGTGTACCTGGTGGATCTGGTGGTGTCTGGTGGTTTGTTTTGCCTGTAGGGGCGGGGCGGTGCCCCGCACATCGGCGGTCGGCAGGGCATGGGTTGGGCTTCGGCCGCGTGAAGGCCTGGTGTCTGGCGCGGTGACGGCGTGCGGCCTTTCTTCGCTTCGCTCAGGGGCGGGCGGGCGCTGATTTCGGCGCGCCGAAACAGGAAATTTTTTCTGTTCAAGAGTAAAGATATCTTGCAATTTATACCGATATGGTATAAACTTGTTTTATTGTGATGCGCGTTTTCCTGTGACCGATAAGTAAAGGTTTGTGGGAGTAGAGCGGCTACCATAAGAGCATATCATTCTGCTGAGCAAGCAGCGTTGCAATAAGCAACATTACTCGGAGAGAAAATCATGGAGCAGCCAACGATTAACAGCGTTTTTTACCACCTCAAGCCAAACCACCGGGGGCGCCTCTATGGGTACGGCATCACTTATCAGGACGGTCGAGAGTGGACCACCGGATTTGCCAGGCGAGCGAATGAAGCCCAGGAGCTAGCTCAAGCGCTGGCCCAGGAGCACGGCACTGTAGCTGAACAGTGGACACCGGAGAGGAAAGCAGCACTCCGCGCTGAACGACTTCAGCAAATGGCCAGCGAGCCGCTGGAATTTGTCGGTCGAGACGAGCTTTGTGCCGTACCGACACTCGGCGGCATTCTGAGCGACCTGGGGCTGGAGAAGCTGCGCGAAAGATTCCCGGACAGCGTTATTTTGCCGGTATCCCGCCTTTTGGCTGCAGCTCACAACAGCGACAAGGAAGATCCCCCAGCGTTCGTTGTCGTTTCGTGGGAGGGGCGAGGCGTTGCGTTGACGCCCGACGAGGCTGAGGCTCGATCCCTTCAGGAGGCGCCCAATTGGGTTCCTGATCTTTCTGGCGTCCCTTCAGTTCCTGAAATGAAGGACTTTTAAAGCCGTTGGCCTGGAGCCGTCCTCTCTAAACTAGCGCCTGCTGGGGCTCGCTGAAATACTGGCGAGCCCACTAAAGGCCTTGAGTTTCTTTTCCTATCGCTCACCAAAAGGTGTGCTGATTTCGGCGCGCCGAAACAGGAAATTTTTTCTGTTCAAGAGTAAAATTATCTTGCTATTTATACCGTAACGGTATAAAATGTATTTACTGGTTAACGGAGGGATTTCAGATGACGAGCTTCAATACTAAGCGTGAGGTGATTGATTACCTGGTTAGTGATTGTGAAATGATAGCGCACTCTGAGGGGCGTTGGTTTTGCCAGGAGGGGCGCTACGAACTGCGGCACGGTGAGTATGATCGGCCGGATTTCCAACCCCGGCGCTACAGGGATGGCTGGGGGGTTCATAGAGAGCTGTACTATTTTGATGGGACTTTCAATGCGCCGTGTTCGGGTCGGGTGAAGATTGATATTCTGGATGACGCCGACGGGTTTGGGCGAACCATCTGTGTCGAGGCATTCGTTTAAGAGGGTGAAGCATGAAACAGTTCGATGTGAAGGCGTCAGCGGTGGCGGCGGGCTATGTTAAGGCTCACAAGGTTCATGCCCGTCATAGATGGATGGAGATCTACGCCAGAGATATTAGTGGTAGGCATTCAGTGGGGTACAAATACGCCCTGGTTGTTGGTCCTGGCGGTGCTTGGTGCGGGCCAGCTCTTGGGGAGTTGGGGCAAGAGCGCTTTGCGATTAGTGAGGATGTTTGGTTTAGCCTTGAAAAAAATCAGCTCAGCCAGCCCGGATGTTTCTCGGTTATGTTCTCTCCAGAGGCCCTTAGTAGTGGTATCCAGCGCGCTATTGAGGCCATCGACCGGTTTTTTAGTGAATCCGAAGGGGCTCAAAAAGAGGAGCAGCGGTTGATTGCTGAGGCTCAAGAAACGGCCGAGCGGGATCATGCGCGAGCAATCCGACGCGCAGAGCGGCTGGCTCAGAAATACGGTGCGGAAAATCTGGCGGCTGTTCATAGGGATCTGTTGAGATGAAGGAAACCGTAGCGACCACGTCCGACGTGGTCGCCTTCAGAAATAGCTGCGAGGCCAGAACTCATGAGTGATTTGCCTAGACCTAAGCACCATTTGCTAGCGGCGGGTCTTTTGTATCCAGGTGCCTGGCGGCAAATTGATGACTTCCGGGCGGCGAAAGGTGTTGATCTGCCGGATTGGCCTGACTGGTGTTTTGTGCCCATTGGTGCAACTCAGGCCATTGTGGCAACTGATGCCGGTATTGACGGGAATCTGTTGGGCACCATGTACCCCGAACGTATTGAAGACGCCGCGAGGCTAGCGGCTCTCGCGGCGTGGCGTATGACGCAGGGTATTTACCGGTTTGATCCTGCCCTTTATAGCAGTGTTATTGACACACCGATGGACCGGGATTTGCCTTGTGATGTGTTTTACAGGTTGCCCGAATGGTGCGTTTACATTGAGACGCCAGATTTATCGTGGCTCAACAGTTCGCTGTATGGGTTTTGGGCGCACCTGGAATTTGACGTTAATACGGGGTGTCATGAACTGCGTTTTGTTATGGATAGTGATGCAGCGCTTACACCTGTGGTCATACATTTAGGAAGCTGGCCCCTGCTTGAGGCCATCGAGCGAGCGCGTCAAGAAGCTGTACGGCGCACGCTGATGGTAGGCCTGTCCCGAATTGCTGGGGCGATGTCTGATGCCTCCTTGGCGCAGGACCTGGAGCGGGTTCTGGCTCCAATGGTTTCGCTGTTGCTGTATGTTTGCAGTCAATCGGCAGAAGTTGGCAGCTCTGATCGAAGACCTGGATATCCCGCGCCAAAGAAAACAAAGAAAGGGTGGCGGCTGTTCCCGGCTAACCATCCAGTGACCTGGGATGTGGGTGTTCGGATTGGGGCGGCTTTGCGGAAGGCTTATCAGGATAAGGAGCTTGGTCAGGGTTCAGTTGACCCGGAGACTGGTAGAGCAAGGCCTAGGGCGCATGTTCGGCGGGCGCACTGGCATGGCTTTTGGAAAGGGCCAAAAGACCCAGAGCGTAGCGGAGAGCGCAAGTTTGATATCAAGTGGATGCCGCCCATTCCAGTAAATGTTGATGATGTGACTGACCTGCCTGCAACTATTAAGCCTTTAAAGTGACGTCAGTTGTCTTGCCCGAACTTCAAATGCTCGTCTTTGTGCTGTGCAGGCTGACCTGCAGTTTCGGCGCGCCGAAATAGATTTTTTTCAAAAAATCGGAGAAAGCTATTTACAAAAATACCGAAACGGTATAAACTGTTTTTACTGGTTAGGGAACGCCACCACCACACCGGCGCTGACCAGTACGATCCTTCGACTAATGCCTATGGAGAGGTGGGTATGTCATTTAATATTGAATACATTTTGAACAATGAGTTTGCTTGGCGCAAAGTGTTTGCCGACCGTGAGACGTTCTTGCAAGGGCAAGAAGGGCGTCACGATCTCCGGTTAAATGTGTGGGGAAACCACGATGACCGGAGCTTGTGCATTGTGGATCTCAAGCATGCGTTTGCGCCAGGAAAAACCTGCGAGCGTTACCGTTTTGCAGGCGCTCATGGGCGGGGCGGGGCGTTGTTCGCAATGTTGCAGGAGCTGGATTGGAGCATTGACGCGGTCCTGGATGTTGCGCGGGCTGCCGGCGATGATGCGGAGCTATTCGGGCTCAAGTTCATAAAAGATGAGCTGCCAGGCGTTCGCGTGTTCAGCCCGTTCTCAGTTGAGCGGTTGAAACCGCTTGAGGCTGTGCCTGTTCGCTGGACGGTACGCCACGTGCTGCGGGTAATCGCGCACAGCCAGTTTGAATGGTTTCGTTGTACTGGGCGTTACAGTGATGACTATGCGGCGGATGCTGCTGCAGGCTACGGCATAGGGGATATTGCAGATCCCCTGGGGTTTGTAAGGCGGGTACTTGAAAACCCGTCCGGCTGGCGTGTGTGGGAACGAGGCGACGGCGAGCTGTCGATCTGTTGCCATACGTTTAATAGCAACGCGCTGAAACTTAAATTGAAGGGGGGTGCTAGTGCTGCCTGATGGCCTGCACGGCCCCCTATGTGAAGAGGGGTGGTGTGTGGGTCAAGGTAGTGGAAGGCCGCGGGCAGCATTGCCCGAGCGGCCTAACCTGGTGCAATCCTGGTTAGTGTTGCATGGCGAGCTGGCAGAATCCGCGCTGGATGACATGAACTGTGCGTTGGCCACAGCCTACACCATGCCGCGAGTGCGAGAGTGGGCGCGGGAGAAGCGAGAGCCGAGCACGTCGGCTATCAATTATATGCTGCGGACAGTCCTCCAGGATCAACTTAAAGAAGCTGGCCTCTCCGCTGATGCAGTGGCCGAGGTGCTTGAGGCGGTTCGAGTACCGCAGCGCTGAACAGAGGGAAGCGCCATGCAGTCCAGGAACGACGAAATTGAGCTGTTCAAAAGCCAGGTGAACCTGGCTGAGCTGGCTGCAAGCTACGGGTTTGCCCGGGATGCCGTGAAAAGCACGCGGCATACTTACTCGATGCAGGATGGCCAGGGGAATCACCTGGTAATCTCGGTTAACCCGGCAACAGGCCACTGGCGCTGGTTCAACCCCGTGGCGCCGGAAGAATCCGGTACTGTGATCGACTTCGTTCAGCACATGGAGCAGGTTAACCTGGGGGAGGTGCGCAAGATCTTGCGCCATCGCCTGGCTATGCCCTCCCCTGGCCTCACCGACTACGTGAAGCCGGCAGCGGCAGTTAAAAAAGATCCCAAGCAAGTCACGAGCTTCCTGAAACGGTTTAAGCCTGCGGCGGATTCTGAGTATGCCAAAGGCCGTGGCATTGCCAGGGAGACGTTGACGGCGCTGCAGTTCAAAGGCCGGGTGCTCCAGGGCTACAAAGGCGCGTTGATCTTTCCGCACTTTGATCAGCTGGGGATCTGTGGATATGAGGTTAAGGCACCGGGCCTGACGTCTTTCAGCAGTATGGGTACTAAGTGTTTGTGGGTGAGCCGGGTACCGCGCACGGTCAACCAAGTGGTGGTCTGTGAGTCTGGTGTTGAAGTGCTCTCTTATCGCCAGGCAAACCAGCCTGCAGGGGTTGTGTATGTTTCTACGGCAGGCAACTGGTCCGCTCATGTTGATGAGCGCATCCAGGCGCTGGCCGCGCGGTACCCCCACTCGGAATTTGTAGGGGCTTTTAATAATGACAAGGGCGGACAGCGTCTGGCCGCCCGTTTGCACCAGATTGTGGCGTCAGCGGGGGCGCGGTACCGCGATCATTTCCCGCCTGAACCTGGCATGGATTGGAACGATTGGATAAAGCGAGGAACGTGAGAATGGGTAAGGTTATTTCGTTTATTAATGATAAAGGCGGGGTCACCAAATCTACGTCAACGGTGAGCCTGGCCACCTACCTGATGGCTGAAGGTGCCCGGGTAGCCGTGGTGGATGTGGATGCCCGGCATTCCTGCCTGGATTGGGCTGCCGTGGCTGATAATAACGGCCACCCTACCCCGCTGATGGTCGGCAACAGTCACTCAAACGCAGGTAATCAGATCCTCAAACTGAAAGAGGATTACGATTATGTCCTGGTGGACGGCATGAGCTCGTTTGTCACCAGTGGTCGGCGTGACGTGATCGCCAGCATCATCAAAGCATCAGACTTCATCCTAATTCCGTCTCTCCCCAATCCGTTTGATCTTTGGGCGCTGGCTGAACTCACCGACATGATCAAGAGCCGCCAGGAAATCACCGGTGGTCTGCCCAAGACCTGGATTTTTGGCTCAGCGGTTCGGGACAATACCAACGAATGGAAAGATTTTGTCAAAGCTAAGGACGAGGCGCCGTTCCCTTTGCTAACGACTTATCTGCCCTATTCTGTCGATTTTCCGCGTACCACTGGCCAGGGTCGGAGCCCCCTGGTGTTGCCGGAAAGTTCCAAAAGCCGCCAGGCGCTGATTGCCTGGGCGCAAGAAGTTAAGGAGATCACACAGTGAGTGGCAATATTTTTCAGAAACCATCCGGGCGGCCTACAGATCCAGTGCTGACTTCTGCTATGCAAGATGACGCCAGTTCCCGGGCGTCATCGGTTGAGGTCATCGAGATCCATAAACAGTATCTGCGGCCGGACCCCAACCAACCCCGGAAACACTTTGACCCGGAAACCATCGAGCGGCGCCGGGTCCAGCTGGAAGAAGATGGCCAGAAAAGCCCTATTACTGTTTTTCCTGGTGAGCTGGGTGAAGACGGTCAGCTCTATTACGATATCCAGGATGGTGAGTGCCGCTGGCGTGCGGCCATGGCCTCCAGCAACATTGAGTTTCTGCGGGCCGAAGTGGATACCATCACGCGGCGCGATGACCTTGCTACCATTCGTCTGAATCAATTGCTTCACAATGATGACGGCTCAGAGCCCCTGACGCCCCTGGAACGCGCCTATGCCTACCGGGATATTGTGCAGGCTCTGGAGGCTGAGGGTGTGGACTCACCTAAGACCGTGGCGGCCCGCCGCTTGGGATTGAGTCTAAGCGTGTTCAGTGAGGTGCTGGGTCTGGCGGCTTTGCCCAACGAGCTGGGTGCGTTTGCCCTGGCGCAAGGTATCACTGATAGTCGAGTGATTGCGGGCCTGGTTCAGGTTAACAAGCGAGGCAGCAAGGAAGACGTCGAACGGGTGAAACAGCAGGTTTCGGCAGCCATCGCGCAGGGCGGTAACTTGCGCCAGCTAATGAAACAAGCAGTTGAAGCAGTAAAGGCTGAGCGTCCGCTGGCTAAGAAAGTGCCGAAAACCGCTAAAAAAGAGAAGAAAGTACGGAATCTCCGGGCGCAACAGGTTGTTGTGAGCACAAAACCTGACGGGTCTGCGGTGTTGACGATTGAGACGGGCAAGGAGGTGTTAAAGGTTAGCGTGACGGCAGAGCAGGTTAACACCATGATGCCATGGGATGATGTTAACAGCTCATCGAGTTGAGCGACGCAGGATTCCGTCTTTCTTGAAATAGCAAGGCGAACCCTACGGGCCGTGTGGTTCCGGGTTCGCTGTTCGCTCATCCTGGCGTTGCCAGGACTGACGCCCTCCACCCCACTTTCGCTTTCGCCGTCCCGGCGACCAGGGTTAGCCCTGGACCCCTTTGTTTATGTCGGCAACAGACACCCAGCGGTGCGCCTTGCGCCCCTCTGGGAGACTGTTTAGCGCCTCCCTTTCAGCGGTCATGACAGCTACAGGCCTTCGGCCTTTCGCCGGCAACACCGCGTATTGATCCCCGCCTGCGGGGTCCCCTGGGGGGGCGCTGCCCCACGCCCCGCTCTTGCCGCCGAGGGCTCAGGGTGCAGGCGGCGGGCTGTGCCCTTACCTGCCCCTGGCCGGGAGGCTGTGAGCCTTCCAGCAGGGTCAAGGGGCCGTGTCCTCGCCCTGCTGGGCTGCGGGCCGCACCACTCCCCTTGACCCTGCTTCCAGGCGGATACGTGTACCTGGTGGATCTGGTGGTGTCTGGTGGTTTGTTTTGCCTGTAGGGGCGGGGCGGTGCCCCGCACATCGGCGGTCGGCAG
>JAIUMV010000044.1 GCA_022565395.1 Marinobacter sp. | reverse complement strand
GGTGGTGTGTCTGAACAACAGAAATTGATCGATTATCAAGCAATCATGACCGCAAATGAGCGGTCATGGCGGTAACCCGCCCAGTCTGCGAGACTGGCTGGGAACCGATGAGAAATCCGGGCTAGAACTACCCAAAGCAGTGACATGATTTTTCCTTTGAGGCCACCGGCTCACGTTGGCATGTTACATTGGGCCGTTGACCACCTACTGCTGTGAAAGTTTATTTATCTCAGAAAATATCCATTTAAAGAATAACAGCGGGTCCTCACTACTACCAAGGTATGGCCCTATACAATAATGGTAGTTTGATATAAATATGAGATCATCAAGACAAATGCCAGAAACTTGCTTTTTTGAATAACATTCAACGCCCTTGCTCCAAAGGTCACCCGCACGATCACAATAGTCTTCACCCCACTTCATTCTATACTTATCGGTATTATCCATCTCCCTGGTAATTCTTGATACATCAGACATGGTAATAAATTCAACATCAATCATTAAATCATCCCTTCTTAGTTCCACCAGAAACTATAATATATCCGCCATCGTTACCTAATACCGTCCCATTGAATCTATAGTCAGAAAGTACTTTTGCATCTGGGTGTTCCTTAAAAACATCCGAAAGTAGCTTTTCTCTTTTAACGACCTCTCCCTCAGAATCAAAGTATCCCTGTTTATCACGCTGAAGCCTTAGTGCCTCTTCGTTATCTGAGGAAACAACAAACAAAGCGTCATAAAAGTCAGGCTTCAAACCATATTCCATTGCCTTGCTTACATCAAAATATTTTGTTGACTGATGTGGCTGCATTGGAGTTGGAACATCATTAGGCTCAAACCGGACCAACATTGTATTAACAGACAACATACCGACTATTCGACCATTCTCCCCAATCACTGGCACTTCCGTTAAATTAGGTAGAGTTTCATCATCCAATGCAGCTGCATCAAGCTCTTCTAGCTGGCTTGCAATAACTTTTTTGGACTCTAAACCGAGCGGATCAATGTAATCCACCGGGTTTTTGGTATAGCGGTAACTGTTCAACCCACCCTTGAGCCCAATGGGGTCCGGCGTCAGGTAGCGGCCGGTGCGGGGGTCGTAGTCGCGGAAGCGGTTGTTGTAAAGTCCGGTGAGGTTGTCCTCGAACTGGCCCGGTAGCCTGATGGGCTGGTGGATGGGGCCGTGCGGGGTGTCGGGGTGGCAGTGGCCCCAGGCATCCGCGTTGGCCTGCCAGACGGTGTAGCCGTCCTGGTGCCAGAGGCGGACGGGCAGCATGCGGTGGTCCAGCTCGTAGTAGTAGGGCTGGCCGTCAATCAGGGTGAGCAGGGGTTCGTCGGTGTTGGGGTCTCGGAGATACCACTGCCATTGGCCCTGGGGGTTTTGTTCGCCCAGTAAGACATCCTGGTGCCACAAATAGGTGGTGGTGCCGTCTTCCGTTTTACGCCAGGCCCGGCGGCCGAGGGCGTCGTAGCCGTACTGGACGTAGAGGCCTTCGCGGCGGACGCTGAGCAGGTTGCCTTCGGCGTCAAACTGGCGGTGTTCGGTGCTGTCTTGCTGGACCCGGGTTTCCGCGCCGAGGGCGTCGTACTGGCGGTGGCTGTCGCCGGTGTCCAGCAGGCGGTCCTGTTGCAGTTGGCTGTGTTCGGTAATGCGGTTGCCGCCCAGGTCGTACTGGTAGGCGGTGTCGTTTTCACCGATCAGCTGGCCCTGGGGGTCGCGGCGGTAGGTGGTGTCACCCGTGACGCTGTCAGAGACGGCTTCGAGGCGTGATTCGGCATCCCAGGTGTAGCGGCGCAGGCCGGTTTCGCCGGTGCCGGCGCCCTGCCAGCGGCGGCTGATCAGGCATTGGTGGCGGTCCCAGACCTGGGTCTGGCGGTTGTGGCCGGCGTCGCGGCTGAGTTCCCGGCCCTGGTCGTCGAGGGTGCGGTTCAGGATGTCGGTGCCGTTGAGCTGCAGGCCGATCCAGCGGCCCTGGTCGTCATACTGGTAATGGACGTGTGTGCCATCTGGCAGGGTCATGCGTTGCAGGCGGCGGCCTTTGCCGTACTCGTAGCCAATACGGTGTTGGTCCTGGCGGTGTTCGCTGACGTTGCCATAGGCGTCATAGGTCCAGGCGAGCTGGCGTTCGGCGCAGCTGGCGTGGCTGCGGCGGCCATAGGCGTCGTACTGGAACTGTTTACTCACCGGGCTGCGGTCGCGCCCCTGGCTGAGTTGTTGCAGGACTCGGCCGCCGGCGTCGCGGGTCAGGCGTTGAACCCAGTCGCCGGTCTGTTCCCGGTGGATAACCTGACCGGCGGCGTCGTACCGCAGTTCAATGCGGCGACCGTCCGGGGCGTCACAGTGGCTGACTTTGCCCTGGCTGTCATAAGCAAGCTGCCAGCGGCTGCCGTCGGGGCGGATGACAGCGGTGAGGCGTTCCGCCTTGTCGTAGTCGTAACGCACCTGGTGGCCGTCGGGGCGCTGGTAGCTGACGGGGCGGTTCAGTCTGTCGTACTGGTAGCCGTGGGTATCACCGGTGGCGGTGGTGAAGCGGTTGAGGCGGCCGGCTTCATCGTAGCCGTACTGGCGGCTGCGTTTTTGTTGGGGGGCCTGCTCCGGGTACTGGTGGACGGCGGTGAGTTGCTGGCCCTGGTATTCGTAGGCGGTGACCAGATCCTGGCTCAGCAGGCCCTGGATGCGACCCTGGCTGTCGTAGGCGTAGCGCTGCAGGTGGCCCTGATGCTCCTGGGCCAGCAAGTCACCGTCCGGGTTGTAGCCCAGGCGCAGGGTCTGGCCGGTGTCGCTGGTGATGCTTTGCAGCCAGCCCTGATGATCGTAGTGGTAGCGCCATTGACTGCCGTCCGGGCGCACTTCTGACAGCAGGCGACCGAGGGGGTCGATGCGGCGCTGATGGCGCTGGCCGTTGGGCTGGCGCTCGTCGGTGCAGAAGCCGAGGGCATTGTAGCGGCGGCGATGTTCACGGCCATCTGGCAGGCGCTCGAGGACACAACGGCCACGATGGTCGTAATGGTACTCGGTGGTGCGACCGTCCGGTAAGCGATAGGCGGCTAACTGTCCATTGGGGTGGTAGGCCCACTGGTGAACGCCACCGTCCGGGTCCTGACGGGCAGTGATGCGCTGCTGGTCGTCGTAGTGGTAAACCTGCTGTTGACCAAAAGCATCGGTGACCCGGGTGAGGCGCTGGTCCGGCTGGTAGTCGAAGCGGTAGTCATGGTGACCGTCTTCGCCGCAGGTACGCAGGCAGCGGGCATCAGGGCCGATACCCTGCCACTGGAAGATGAAGGTGTAACCGGTGGCCAGGGTACGCTGGGTCAGCAGGTGGCCGTCATAGCCATAGCGCTCGGTGCCACTCGGCGTTTTCGCCTGGATCAGGTTGCCAAGGCTGTCGTACTGGTAGGTCGCCAGCGGTTGCTGCTCATCCCCCTGCTCCAGCATGACCACCTGCAGGTTGGGGCCCTGGCCGTAGCCGAACAGCAGGCGGCGACTGGGACTGAGATCAAGGCGTGACAGGCGCTGCTGTGCGTCATAGTGGAACAGCCATTGCTGGCCGAGGGTGTTCTGGACGCTGGTAGGGCGCCACTGGCCTTGGGTGTCTCGGGCAAAGACCCAGGCGCGGCCGTCCTGCTCCGTGAGCAACATGCGGCTGTCGGTTTTGTGCTCCAGGCGCTGGCCGCCGGTGGCATGCCAGGCCATTTCGCCGGGGGCTAACAGGGGCAGTTTGACGGCGCGGGCTTCGTGATCCACCAGCCAGGTGGCTTCCTCATCCTGCCAGATCAGGCGCAGGCAGTCGGCAAACCAGCCGTAACCCAGGCCGAGGTTGCGGTCACTGAAACGGGAGCGGTACCAGCGCTGCCAGCGCAGGGGCATACCGGCACCAACGGTGAAGTCGTCGAGGGTAAGGATTTCCTCGCCGGTGGCGGGGGCGACCGGGTCACCGAGGCACTGTTGCTCACTAGCATCCGCACCGGTGTCTTCGGTAGCGACGCCCTTAGCCGCAGAAGCGCCACCGGTGTCCGTCGCTACGGCGGCGGTCGCAGGGCCCTGGGCGCGGATATTCTCATCTGCAGGCTCCGCAGGCGCGGCCTGGCTGGGCACTTTAATTGGCGGAAGGGCATAAACCTTGATACGGCCCTCGGCCATTAAATCGGCCAGACCACGGAAGTAGGCATCGGGGCTGGTAAAAGGATGGAGGCCGCTGTTGACGTGATCGCCCAGGCGCTTCCAGAGGTGATCTTGATGGGCTCGGGTATGGGCAAAGCGGCTTTTAAACCAACTGTGCCAGGCTTCAGGTGAGGCATGCTCAACAGCAGTACCGGTGCCCTGCCAGTCGGCGTGACCAAAGCCGTAGGCGACGCTGTCGTTAGCGGTTACTTCGATAATGCATTGATTGCTCATACAGTCCCTTGCTTGCTTGCGTCCCTTGTTACGTAACAATCATACGTACAACATCAGAATGCCGTTTACTGACTACTCAGTGCAACGCTTGCACGCGCCGCTGCTGGCGGGCCACTGGCACACCCGGCCACGTACCTTGCATTGCCTGCCATAGAGCCCGGCGGTCATTGGACACCAGTGCGGGCTGAACTTTTGGGCGATGTGCGTCCGTATAGTCCCCCCGCAACTGCAGATCTATCACGACATCCTGAATGCGATGATCAACGGTTTGCCAGTTTACTACACCAAACACCGTGGCTATAGAGCCCAGCGCACAAATACGGCAAATTTCACGCTCGGCCTCTTGCACACTGAGTTCAAACAGGGCCAGCTGAGTCGCCGGGGTGATCTGAAAGTCCAGCAGGTCATGGTCCAGTACAAAGCTCTGTGCAGCAGCACCTCGCAACCGGGCAGCGCCGCTGAGCATGCGCGCCGGAGCTGCCCCCACTCCGGCCCGGTGCAGCCACTGCTGCACTTCAACCTGACTTCGCTCCGCCAGAGAGAAACCACGCCCAAGCCGCAGCCCCTGATGGCGTGAGGGCATCCAGAGCCCGCGACTATGGCTGTTGCCACCCTCCTGCCCTTCAAAGTCCCAGCTCAGCCGCGCCCGTGTTGGCGGTGTAAGACCCTGGGGCTGGCGGCTGGCAGCCAGGGCATCCAGCAGCCATTGCCAGGTGCGGCTGTGTGGCGCAACGCGGCTGCTGGCCACCGGCACACCGTGGCGGTTCTGCAGTCGCGCCAGCGCCGCAAACAGTTCATGGTCTGCGGCGCCATGAATGGCCAGCGCCATATCGCCCTGCTGGCGGCGATCCACATTCAGCAGAGCCCTGACCAGCCTCACATCGTCCGGCAGGTTACGGCAACCAGGGCCCACCTCATCCTGCAGTATCCAATCCATGTGCTCCCTCCCAGTGTGTACTGATCAGGTCAACAGGTTGCGCCCGCCGGAGTCGCCTTCATGACGGACTACAACCAACCCCACCAGGGGGCTTTTATCCATTTCCAACAACACCAAGGGGTCCCGATAGTCCCCCAACCGGTATCCTGCCTCAATCCAGGCCCAGGTATAGAGGCTGCCGACCACACCAAGATAACCGAGCGGTGCCTCCGGAAACTCCCAGCGCACATCCGGGCCCGCCCACTCACCCAGCTGGCCCAGAAAAGGCAGCAAACGCTCTACATCATCGCCACTGTTACCTGGGCAAAACAAGGCTTCGGGGCGGCGGGTCACATCTTGCCCCAGGGCAATCAGGGCACCCACATCGGTTTTGCCGTCGAGGCGCCCGTCCAGCTCCGTCAGCTCAAAAACCAGCCCTTGCTCAGCGGGCGTCATATCCACGGCCATCACCGCCTGCACCGGCAGCGCCTGATGCATAGGCGCATCAGCGGCGATCAACCGTCCCGCCACCCCCAGCCGCCCCATCTGTCGCAAGGCCAGTGCCGCCGAGGCGCGCCCGAACAGCACTTCTGCTGCATGTCCTGCCCGCGCCTGCCACCAGTCGGCCTGATTACGTTCACTATAGGGCAGGATCAGCCAGTTGGGTGCATCGGTTCGCAACAAGGGCTCAATATGGGGCCAAAGCGTGGACAGTGACGGGTCCGGCTGCGCCGGATCAAGCCATGCCCTGCCCTCTGAGTCCAGTTCGACCTGCTTGCGGGCCAGGGCCTCACCGATGGTCAAAGACCCAATACGGCCCACTGTGCCGGTTAGCTGCCAAGGCACCACTCACCCCCTTGCAATGAGGTGGCTGCGCCCTGCACCGCACCACCACACCAATGCCACAAGCGCCCCCGGAAACCCAGCGGCAGCCGTCGGAATAACTGTGCGCAGACATCCTGTGATAGATGCTCACCCCAGACCTGCTGGCCGTCAAAGCGATTACTTTGTCCGCCCGTCAACCAGCGCACCTCCCGCAGGGCGGCATCCGCCAGGGACTCGTTATGACGCATGTTCGCCAGCCAGGGCAGGAAGCGCCCCTGGCAGCTTAGCCCCATTACGCGGATGAGGTCTGTATCATCGAGATGGTTGGCAAGCCAGTTCACCAGCGCAGATGCCTCTTTGCCATCAACCAGAGTGAGCAAGGGTGCCAGCCAGGATTCCCAGGGCTGACCATCACCTTCCGCCCATAGTGCCTCTACGACCGGCTGAATGGGCCGCTGCCCACCCATCACCAGCGCCCACTCACGCCAGGGCTCCGGCAGCATGGATTCGCGATTGCGTCGTTGCAGGGCACGGGCAGCCCAGAGCTGAGCATCCCACTGCTCAGGGAACAGGAAAGGGCAAGGTAAGGTGGCATAATGGGCCGCCAGCCACCAGGCCGCACGACTGTCTTCGGCGCGCGCGACCAACCTGTGTTGAATACGCATCAGCTCACCGGGCCACAACCGGGCACGGGCTTCTACCAATAACAGCGCGGCATCCAGGTCGTCATCCAGGGCAGCAAACAGGTCTTCATCAGACACCTGCCGGGCCGCCAGCGGTAACATCAACTGCCCCTGGTCCAGCGCTGAAAGCAATTGACGATCATGGGCCTTGAGCTGAGCCAGGGTTGCGGAATCATCAGCTAGCAGGGTGTTGCGTTGGGCAAGGTAAAGATCGAGGGTATCGTCCATCATTGTTGTTCTTTCACACGTCCAAGTGTCAGTAGAGGAAAACCCGGGCAATCACGGCAGGCTTGCGAAACGGCCCGATACGCAAGGCGCTGGTGGAGGAGTATACGTACAACCCAGGGTAGGCAAAGTTTACGGACAAGCCTGCCCATCGGCAACAGCAAAGGCGGGCGTGGTTAACATTACCGGGCATAGACAGAGGAGAGGCTGGGCATAAACGAGCATTTCAGAGGGTGACGCTCATCTAGTGACTTGGCTAAGGGAGAAGTGTGCTCTCTCGTACTTTTTGATTGTAGAGCTTTCAGCGGTATTGGTTATTGTATCTGACGCTCGTTTGGCAGAGCCAACCGCGCACTTCAATTACCTCGCCAAGCTTCTGCATGACTTCTTGACGCTTCGCCTAGCCATGCAACAATACGTTCCCATTCATCGTCTGACGACCCAGCTCGAGCGACCATTGCCTCGATGAGACCTGTCGCCACGGCAAGGATGAGGATTTCATCACCACTTACCATTGCGCGTTCGATCAAATCAAAAATAGAGTCATCAACATCCTTGCCCTGACCAAGTTCCTCTGCAATTCGATCACCTAGCGCTGCAAACAGACTTGTCAGCGGCGGCTCATCAGGCAGCCAGTACTCATTCAACTCCGCATAGGCAGCACTCAAAGCATTAGAGCGAGCCAAAAGAGAGTCTACAAATAACTTACAACTTTGCTGCACTATTGCCCCCTGAGCGCATTACCTAAGTCACGCACTATGTTCTCTGCAGCCGCCCAGTATCAGGCCAGCAACGATGCCCAGCGCCGCCAGAACACTACCGGTGGCGGGTGGGCACCCCGCGGCCTCAATAACTAAGTGCAACACCCTCTAATCGAGTATTGTGTTGCCATGAAAAAACACTACCATCACCTCAGCACCACCGAGCGTGTCACGCTCATGCTCATGCAGCGTCAGGGAGCGAGT
>JAIUMV010000043.1 GCA_022565395.1 Marinobacter sp. | reverse complement strand
CAGCACAGTGTGCTGGGGTTTTTTACTTTGGATACGATGGGCTAATGTCACTACCCCGGCCCCATGCGACCAGCAAGCCGCAGGCTTGCGCAGGACGTCGTCGTAAGACGACGGGCCCGAAGGGCCGGAGGCCGACAGGCCTGAGCAAAGTAGGTCATCGTCAGGCTTCTAAATAAAACACCCCGACAGCGTCAGCTGCCGGGGTTTTTTATTTGTGCTCCGCACCCTCCCTGGCGCTGCTCAGCAAGCTACCCCACCAACGGCGTCACGACTGCATGCGTGCCTGAGCATTTTAAACTCTTGTCTTCAGTGTCTTCCGTGTCTTCCGTGTTCGTCCGTGGCTAAAAAATCGTTCGTCCAACAATCCCCATCGAATGCCGATTCTATGACGCCGCGCACAGTGGCCGTCTGTAAAGAAACGTAAACTTTGGTTAAGAACTGGACAAAAACAAAACCAGTCATCAGAGAACACGATCAGCCAAGCAACCAATAACAAACCAGGCTCAGCAAGAGTCGCTGATAGGCAGGACGTCGCTATGGATAAGCCCTTTTGGCTAATCGCTGCGTGTGCATTGGTGTCATCTCAGGCGTTTGCGGCCTCAGGTTCAGGTATGCAGCCCCTGACGGATGACATGATGGCAAATGTAACTGGCCAGGCCTTCATTAGCGTTGATCGCCAGTACCATCCTGATCAAACCAACACCACCTCCTATACCCGGGTTAACCTGGGTATGGATATTGAGATTCAAACCAATATCGATGTGCTGGAGCTGGGTCGTTACGATCGTCCGGGTGAGCGTCCGGGTACCTCGGATTTGTATATTGAAAACTTCGGCCTTGGTTACATCAACAACCAGGCCTATTTCCAGCGCAATAGGCAGGCACCGCGCCAACTGCGCCCAGACGGAACCGCCTATCAGGAAGGCGATATCGTTCCGTTCCACATCTCCAACCCTTTTCTGGAATTTGCGTTTGACGAGGCGGCAAACGAAGTTGTCGGCTTTCGGATAGGCTTTGGTGAGGCGATGGGTATCCTTTCCGGGGACATCAAGTCTCTGACCGGTAATATCAATATCGATATCGTTGACCGCGGTGACGGCATGCGACAAGCCAGTTCAAGCGGTAACTTTTTTGATCAGATCATTGTCTTGCTCACGCCGCTACTGGAGGGCGACAGTCCTATCCGCACCAAAGCAGAGCTCGTCTATGGGGCGCCAGGGCATCCTAACCTGGGTGAGCGGGACCCCATTCGCGGTGAGTACGTTGGTATTCCCAACGGTGAGCGCTTTATTCTTGAGGGTGCTGGCGGCTTTACGCGCTGGTCATTGAAAAACCTGCTGGGTTGGGGTTCGAGTTCACAGATTGAAGTGCCCAATTGTTCCTTCTTTTCGTGCGGTGGCGGCGACATATACGTCTACGTTCAGAACTGCGAAGTCCTTGGCATCACTGCCTGCTTTGATCTGGATATGTACAACAGTTTTCCAGTAGGTCAGATTCAGGAAGTTGGCAACCAGCGCCGTTTGGCAGGCCCTGCCACGGGTACCTTTATTTCGGTGCAGACACAGGATCTGGACTGGCTGGCGGATGTGAGCAAAACCAACCCTAACGCTGCAGATTTTGTACGTGCCACGTCCGGTGCTTTCTTCAACATCCCGAATGGCGCAACAGAAGTTAACCTCTATGAGGCCTTGTTTGGCGTAGAGCGCTATCGGGCTGAATACATAGATCGTGGCAGAGGACTGTTCTGATGACCTCTCTACATGGTCTTGCTTTGCGCATGCCTGCGTTTCCGTTTGCTGCGTTGCTACTTGTTGCTAACCAAAGCATCGCGGGTATGCAGCAGCTCACGGAGGCAGAGCTTGCCGAAGTGGATGGTGCTGGTCTTGGTTTCATGCTGGAGGACTTCAAGTTTGCTCATGGCACAGACGTTCAGAACGGTCAGATCTTCAAGATCACCGGCCTGAAAAGTACCGATGGCCGTGATGTAGAGTTGGTCGTAAACCAGCTCTACATTTCCGGACCTAACAGTGATTATGGCACTAATCTGAGTTCAGTTAACCTGGGGCGTCTGGTCAACCCCTATTCTATCGACGTACGTGATGGCAACGATATTGGCATTCCCAACAAGGCAGTTTTCGAGTTCGCAGCGCCCACTAAAGTGGATGCTTCCGTTGGATATGATTGCCTGAGCACGGGCGCAGGTGCCGGTAGCGGCACCTGCTCAAGCCGGCCCGCAGGCGGTATCTATGGGCAGGGGGAGCGGCCTGATATCGGTTTGCAGATGAATGTGGCTGTAGGGGATGACCGTTCTGCCAACATTAACATACACGCCCAGAGTGCGGTGATTGATGGCTCTTATATCAGGCTCTGGGGTGACAATGATCGCCGCCAGTTGGTGGGGCAGGTAAAGCTTAACTTCTATACGCCAGAGCTTTCCATTAACGCCTGCTCTCAGGACGGGCTCGCCTGCGGCTCACGTATCCTGATGACCAATTTTGAGTTGGAACTGGCACTCGGCAATCAGTTGCAGCCCCTGTTTTTTGATGTCGATGGCTCGGGCAATTTCATTGTAGAGGTCGCTGCTATTCCCAAGCCTGCGCCTGGCACTATAGGCGCTGATGGTCGGCGCTCAAGCAGCAATGCGGCAGTTTGGGACTACTACAACGACTATTACACCAATCCTGAATACCGCAGTAACTTGCGTGTTGGCAACCTGACGGTAGGTGATCGTGACTTCGGATCTGCCAGGGTCGAGGGTATGCTGATACAACACCTGAAGATAGAAACAAGGGACTTGTCGCAATGATTATTAACGCTACGACCTTGCTTCGGGCCCTGGGCGCAGGGGTGCTGTTTTCGCCCTGGGCGACATGGGCTGATATGGCCCCCCTGGATGACGAAGCCATGGCGGGTATAGCCGGCCAGGGTGGTATTTACCTGACCGGTGATATCGCCATCAACGAGTTTGGTGGCCCACTGCAGAATGCCTACTTTGATGACTGCACCGACGCCAGCAAGCGCTGCGGTGCGCGCCTGGCGTTCCGGGTCAAGGAAGACGGTGGTTGGTTGGTGCTTGATGACTTGCGGGGCAAGTTCTCATTCGAGGGGCTAACCTTGCGGGTGCGGGAAATCAGTGATGGCTTTGGTGGCGATGGCGCTGAATTTAGTGGCGACGTACTGGAAATCGGCCTGCCCAATATCGTCCGTTATGACGACGTGCGCTTCAAGTTTGCTGCCAGTAGCACCGCCAGGCCAACCGATGTGGGCTTCCAGCAAACGGACATCCTTTCTGTGCAGATTCAGGGCGATGTGGTGATGGAAGGCAATCTGCTTGTATTCCCCACGGGCAACCCTTAAGGAGCGCGTCATTATGCCACGATACCGGTTGCAGCAAGCGGCGCTACTTACTCTGGGGCTCACCTTCGGGAGTTGGTCCTGGGCGGTGGGTATGCAGGCACTGGATGACAGTGAGCTGTCCGGCATCAGTGGCCAGACAGGTATTACTCTGGAGGTTGATCTGAGTGTAACGGCGAACGCGATTGCCTACTTTGATGATGGCAACGGCATCCGTCTTGAGGGCTTTCGGGTAGGTTCGGCGTCAGATCCGGGTGGGCCAGCCTATCATCAAATCAAGATTGATATTGGCGCTGACGCAGCCTTGAATCTTGACTATCTGGTACAGGACCGTCGTATCGAGTTTTCTGACGTGCGACTGGTGGGTTCTCCCCAGAACAGTATGGGGGGCGTGTTTCTTGATCATGATATGGAAGGTACCTTGCGCATCACACCGGGAGGAGCCTTGAGTCAGCAGGGCTACACTTTCGACTCCGCTTATAGCGTGCGCAATGGTCGTCTTGGCTACAGAACCAATGGCAACGAGGTGTTTCTTGATGGTGTCTCTCTGGATGTCAGTTCACCGGGTATGACGCTGGATGTTGATGGCAATGCGCTGCTGTTAACTTCGCCCTCGGTGACCGGGCAGTATGAGGTGGCAGCCATTCGCTACAGCAACAACCCGGCGAATCGCGGAGTTTCCCGTGATGCCTCAAGTGGCGAGTGGCTACCAAGCTATGGCCAGTTGCAAGGCGACTTTGATTTAAGCAAGGAAACCCGTATCCGGGGTGGCGGCCGCTTTGGTCAGCAAGGCTTGCGTATCGACAGTCATACCGAGATCAATAGTGCCAACTTCCTTTACCTTACTAATGGCAACCCGCTGGCCTTGCGAGGCATTACTGGCTATCTAGCGGCGGATGATTTGCGAATCGACGTCGCTGAAGACTGGCTTGGCAGAGATGCATTAGCGCTTACGGTGGACAGTTTCCATGGCGAGCTTAATGTTGAGCGTGTCGAATTGGGGAGCGCTGGCCGCAGTATTGGCGCTGTCAATGTCAACTTCCTGTTTGCCGATCAAGTGTTCAACGGCCGGCAGTATACCAACGCGCTGTATCTGCAGGGCGGTGGACATGCTGATGCCGGTCAGCAAGGCTTGCGGCTGGCGGCGCAGTGGAGTTTGCAGCTGGCTGACCTGAGCTATGTGGACGACGGCAACCGGGTCATCTTCAGCGGACTGCAATCCTGGGGGCAGGGCGATGTGACTGTTAACGTTTCCCGGGAGGGAGCGCTTGGTGGCACGCAGTTCTTTGATGGTGTCCGGATTGGTTTTGAAGGGCTGGAAGGGGGCTACCGCATTAATGGCCTGCGTGTCGGTGATCCGGACGCACCGCTGCAGGGTGGTACTGAGTTGTTGCTGGCGCTTGGTGTGTATCCTGCTTATGACTTTGAGATTGATGGGCATATTACTCTGGGGGCTGGTGGGCCCTCAGGCGAGGGCTTGACCATCAATTCCGATATCCGTATCCGCAACGGCAGTGCGGCCCTGATTGCTGCTCCTTATGATGAGGGCCAGGGTGAAATCACCCAGAAAGGTCTCTGGGCGAGTGAGCTGAACTATGACATGCATGTTCGCAACATGACGCTGGATATTACGGACGATGGCTTTGCCATTATCACGGGGGAAGCCTGGAGCACCATGGATGTGGGGAATCTCAGAGTCGGCGCCAAAGACGGTGATCGCAGTTTTGGGCGTTTTGTGATTCAGAAATATGAGCAAGGCAGTAGCATGACCATTTCTCCCGGCGGTGCGGGCAATGTATGTGTAGGCGGCGCAGGGGCGACGGCTGCAGCGTGTAATGCCAGCGGTGGTAACTGGGAAATGCGCGGCGACGAGGGTATAACCATCTCGCTGAAGCAGATCCTGGCACGCGCGGTCGATGATACGCGTCGCAATGCGCTGACCTGGGAGACCAATCGTCAGTTAGGGCCTGGCGGGCGGCCAGTGAATGATACCGGCGTCAAACTGGTATTGAATGATATTTACACCAGTGATGGCGATGGCACCGACAGCAATACCTTTGGCATTCGTACCGATCTGTCAGTGGATGTTTACCAGACCAGGGTGGTGAAGAAGTCTGACGGCGCCGATGCTGCCGGTGTCTTTGGCTATCGCGGTGACGAGCGCATTATGGACAGCGGCACTGCGGCGGGTTACCGCTATGTATCCAATCCAACGGCGGCTGATCGTGCCAACCGCCCCCTGGGGTTTGCCGTACAGGCTCACAGTCGCTTCAAGGAGCTGTCCATCAATAATGTGGATCTGGTTCACCCTCAAGGCGGCGCTGCGACAGCTATCTATGGTGTCAAATTGCAGAATGTTGATCTGCGGGCGAACCTGACCGCAACGCCCATCCAGTAGTCACTATGCTGCGGGCCCGGCAGGCAATTGCGTGTCGGGCCTTCTCATTTTTGTGTTTTTCCTCTGGCTATTGTTTAATTCCGCGACACTGGTTGGTTCGGAATCCATACCCCTATGAAGCACCATGCCTTGCTCGCGAAACTGGCTGATGGCCAGATTCACTCTGGAGAGTCCCTTGCCGCTGAACTGGGGGTCAGTCGTACTGCCATCTGGAAGCAGCTAAAACGCGCTCAGGCCGATGGCTATCGGATTGAAACCATAAAGGGAAAGGGCTATCGGCTGACAGATCAGCTGGACCCGGTGTTGGCTGATGAGCTTGTCGCCAGGCTGCCCGAGGCACTGCGCGCCCGCTGCCAACTGGACGTGCTGGACACGGTGGCGTCTACCAACACGCTGATCGCGCAACGCGGACCGGCAGCGGGCAACGAAGTATTGGTCTGTCTTGCCAATGAGCAGACGGCTGGTCGTGGACGGCGGGGGCGAGTATGGCAAAGCCCGGGTGGCGAAAACATCTATCTGAGCCTGGGATTGGGTATCACGGGTGGTTTCCAGGCTTTGGATGGGCTCAGTTTGGTGGTTGGCTGTGCCATTGCCGGGGCGCTGGCGCAGCTTCAGGTCCCCGACGTAGCCCTCAAGTGGCCCAATGACGTGCTCGTTGAAGGGCGTAAACTGGCGGGGGTGCTGATTGAGTTGAACGGCGAGCTTGAAGGGCGGGTAAATGTGGTGATTGGTGTCGGCCTCAATGTCCATATGAGGGTTGCGCCGGGTGTTGATCAGCCCTGGACCAGTCTTGCGACACTATTGCCTGGCGCCAGCTGGCGCCGGGTGGATGTTGCCGCAGCGTTGATCGCCCACATAGTTGCGGCCATGGATACCTTTACCCGTCAGGGATTTGGTGTATTTCGTGATGGCTGGCAGCAGCGGGATGCACTGTATGGGCGCGAGCTGGTCACAGTGCCGGGTGGCGAGACTGGTCGGGGCGCGGGTATAGACGAATCGGGCAGCTATCTGTTGCAGGCCGATGAGGGGCTGCGGGTAATCCGGGCCGGCGAGTTAAGTTTGCGGGTCGCCGTATGATGCTGCTTATCGATGCGGGCAATACCCGTATAAAATGGCAGTTGCGTGATGCCGCCCGTATCTTGGCTCAGGGTTATGAGCTGACGCCAGAGACGCAGGTGCAGCTGCAGCGCTGGCAGGCAGAGATTACCCATATTGCGGTCTCTTCGGTGGCCTCCAGCGAAGTCCAGGACCATATCAGGCATCAGTTAAACGAGTTATCACCCTTGTCGCCGGTATTTTACTCTGCCCGTGGCGCCTGGGGTGAGCTTCGCTCCTCCTATCGCGCACCGGAGACCATGGGGGCTGATCGATGGCATGCGATGGTGGCAGCCTGGCACCGCCACCAGCAAGGTGTGGCGGTGGTGGATGCAGGCAGCGCACTGACGGTGGATTATATAGGCCCGGACGGACAGCACCTGGGTGGTTATATCCTGCCCGGGAGGCGCATGTGCCTGGCCAGCCTGCGTAACGATGCAGCCCGGATCAATTATGACCTGCTGGATCAGCAATCGGCTGCACCTGGTACCAACACCAGTGAGTGTGTCAACCATGGTCTGCACTGGCTTTGGCAGTCCCTGAGCGCGCGGCTGGCGGCTGACTGTCAGCAGTACAATCTCACGTCGGTGCTGGTAACCGGGGGCGATGGGCAGCTATTGCTGGGCGCGGGGCTTGCGGGTTGTTGGTGTCCTGATCTGGTGTTCGATGGGCTGTCACTGACGGCCAACGGTTCGCGCTTATGAAAGGTGTAGTGGCGTTCCTGGTGTTGCTTAACCTTCTGGTATTTGGCTACAGCTGGTATCACCGTGCCGCAGAGCCGGTTGCCAAGCCGATGCCTGCCAGCGGCACCTTGCCCAGGGTTCAGGCGCTTGCGTCATTGCAGCCCGATAATGCACAACCGCAGCCGGTTAACGTGCCGGTACGGGAAGAAGAGACGGTCAGCTACTGTGCAAGGGTCGGCTGGTTTGCCAGTCGGGAGGACGCCGACAGTGCATTTGATCAGCTTTCTACAGGTGTCGACGTCTACCGCATTGAGGAGCGGTCTGAGCCCTTGCCGCCATACCATTGGGTGATGGTGCCGCCCCAGCCACGGGAAGCCGCCCGGGAGCTCTATCGGGCCTTGCGGGCGCAAGGCGTTGACGCCTATCTGATCCCGAGTGGCGAGCACGCCAACGGTGTTTCGCTGGGGCTTTTCGAGTCCCTGGCTTCGGCAGAACGCGTCAAGCGTCAGCGAATTCAACAAAATATCGATGCGAGGCTGGTCATGTTGCCCCGTAATCGTATAAGCTACGCGCTCGTTTTTGAGGTCGGTAATCAGCCGATGCTGAGCGAAGCAACGCAGGACGCGGAAAAGTATGAAATTTACGAATACTTCCCGTGTAAAAGTGTTGCAACGCAGGATTAAAATCCGTAGTATACCGGCCTCGCTTACGAGGCGTTTGTGAGCTGGCGTAGCTCAGTTGGTAGAGCAGCTGACTTGTAATCAGCAGGTCGGGGGTTCGATTCCGTCCGCCAGCTCCATTTTTTGTTTTTGGATGTGATGCTCTCTGGGTGTCGTATCTAGCTCGGAGGGGTTCCCGAGTGGCCAAAGGGATCAGACTGTAAATCTGACGCGAAAGCTTCGCTGGTTCGAATCCAGCCCCCTCCACCAATTTTGCAGTGCTCGCGGGCATCGTATAGTGGCTATTACCTCAGCCTTCCAAGCTGATGACGCGGGTTCGATTCCCGCTGCCCGCTCCAGTTTGCGGTTGGCAAGTTTTAAGCTCATGTAGCTCAGTCGGTAGAGCACATCCTTGGTAAGGATGAGGTCACCGGTTCAATTCCGGTCATGAGCTCCACTTTATTGTTATCCGGTCAACGTTACGATCGCCAGTTGATTAGGGAGATGGTCGAATGTCTAAAGCTAAGTTTGAACGTAACAAGCCCCACGTTAACGTAGGCACCATCGGCCACGTTGACCATGGTAAGACGACGCTGACTGCGGCGCTGACGCGCGTATGTCACGAAGTATGGGGTACTGGTGAAGCGCGTGCAT
>JAIUMV010000042.1 GCA_022565395.1 Marinobacter sp. | reverse complement strand
CAGCACAGTGTGCTGGGGTTTTTTACTTTGGATACGATGGGCTAATGTCACTACCCCGGCCCCATGCGACCAGCAAGCCGCAGGCTTGCGCAGGACGTCGTCGTAAGACGACGGGCCCGAAGGGCCGAAGGCCGACAGGCCTGAGCAAAGTAGGTCATCGTCAGGTTTCTAATACCAAACCCCAGCACAGTGTGCTGGGGTTTTTTATGGCCGGTTGTCTGAAGCACCGGTGCCACGCCGCTGGCGGGGCAGCTTGCGCCGCCGCAATTCACGGTACTTCCTGTACCGACCTTGCTCCGCGCCCTCCCTGGCGCTGCTCAGCAAGCTACCCCACCAACGGCGTCACGACTGCATGCGTGCCTGAGCATTTTAAACTCTTGTCTTCCGTGTTTTCCGTGTTCGTCCGTGGCTAAAAAACAGTCCTGCTCATTGAGCCAGTCTGACTCTAGCGCCCCACAATATCTACCATACTGCGCAACACATCTTGCAGCAGGGTTACCTGGCGTCCCAACCCGTCCATCACAAATTGCAGATCATCAATCTGGGCGTTCAGCAGGTTATAGACCACAAACAAGCCAATCAAAGTGAGCCCCAGCAACCAGCGTGATTGTCGAGATTGCTTTCGCAGCGCTTCATGATGTTCCAGGCGAGCTCTGGCGAGGGCAGATCTTAGGTGTTTGACTTCGTCATCCAGTTCCTCAAAGGCAATTTCCAGCGTCGAGAGGCGGCCCGTAATACGGCGCATATGGCTTTGGGTGGCCTTGTTCATCACGTCATATGAGATGTCCTCAACCGCATCTACCAGTGCTTCAGACTCATCTGGCTCAGGCGTTCCGGTGAGGATGGCGTCCAGTGTTTGCAGGAGTTGGTCCCGGTCAACCTGTTTGCCAATAACCCCCGCTGCTCCGCGTGCTTTCGCTTCCTGCAGATAGCGCTCCGCGTTCTGTGAGGTGTACATGAATACCGGAATATCTTTAGTGTTGTTCTGGCTTTTCAGCTTTTCCAACGCCTGAAAGCCGTCCATGCCAGGTAGGAGATGGTCCAGAAAGATAATGTCGAAAGTATCATTCTGCAGGCGAGTGAGGGCTTCTTCAGCTGAGGCGACACCTTTTGAAATGATGTCTGCACGCTCGAGTATCCTGGACAGGATGATGCGTGCGGTGGATGAGTCATCGACAATCAGAGCGTGGCCGCGTGCCATAGGTATACTCCAGCATGTGATCAGCCCCCGCCACCGCTGCTACGGTGCACATCCATGAGGGTCTGCCAACACTAAAGTGTGACCGGGATATAAATCAAGCAGGGAACTCGGCTGGCGCCTGGTCAAATGATGGAATTGAGACCTGTTACAGCATATTGACAGGTTATTCCGTCATCAGGGTAACCAGACTTCAAAAATGCCCCCGCCGAGGGGGCCGCCGTTGCACAGGCGAATGAAACCTGTACGCTGACCATTTTTATGCAAGTGGGCCACAGAGGAGGCAAAGTACAGGCCGAGGCTGGTGCTGCCGGTGTCGAAATCCAGGCTGTTCAGGCAGGGCTTAGGGTCATCAAGCATTTCCTGAGGGTACCCCTGGCCGTCGTCTGCGACACTGATAACCAGGTAGCCGTCTTCCTCGCGGGCGGCAAGGGATATCTGGCTGCGGGTGTAGCGGATGGCGTTGTTGATGGTGTTGGTGAGTATGCCGCCGATCAGATCCTGGTCAAAGTAGCCGCTGATTTCGCTTGATTGCAGGGCACATTGAATGTTTCTGCCGTCCAGCAGGGGTTGATGGCGCGCAAGCTGGAGGGCGAGAAAGTCCGGTACATGATGTTCATCCACATGGGCTGTCAGCTTGTCTTCTTGCAGACGGTATAGACCCAGCAGTTGCACCAGGTCACCATGGACGCGCTGCGCTTCATATTGCAGTGTGTTGAAGCGTTTCGATTCTGTTAGCTCGGGGCCGTGTTCCTCGCGTAGCTCATCGAGAGAATGAAGCAGCATGGAGAGGGAGTTTTTCATGTCGTGGACGGCCGACGCGATAACCATAGAGAAGTTCAGGTCGTTGTCGTCCCGGGAGTCCGTTAGATGTTCAGCCATGGTTCATCGACTCTATTTTTTTCTTGAGGGCTAGATACCTGCGATATTGCCGGTGCTGAGTGGGCAGATTGCTTAGGGCGTCCAGACAACGCTTGCAGTCTTGCAGGGCTTCCCGTCCCACCTGCTGCTTGTCGATTTGCCGCAGGATTACCTGAATCAGGTTGAGGTTAAGGGCTGCATGATTCGGTACCAGTGCTAAGGCTTCGCGGAAGGCGCTGGCAGCGTCTGTAAGGTTCTCTCCTTCAAAGGCCTTGATGCCGTCTCGGTTCAGGGCGCGGGCTTTGACTTTCTGGCGGAAGGATACGGGTTCATCCAGCAGGTTTTCGATCTGCCCCAGCACTTGAGGGTCGTTCTCAAAGCGCTTTGCCAAGTCGCCGAGCAGAGCTTCAGCAAGTTGTGTGGCGCCCACGCTGTAGTACGTTTTTGCCAGATCGAGTCCCAGGTCTGGATCAAGTTTTTCCGGATCAATATCAAGTTTGGCTTGCTCAAGGGCGGCGTTGGCTTCGCGGCTGCGGCCTTGCCCCGCATGCACACGGGCCTGGATCAGCTTGCTTTTGGTGCTGACACCGACGGCTTCCGGGAAACGCTTTTCCATCACCGAGACGATTCGCAGTGCCTCACCGGCGTAATTCTGGCCGACTTCAGTCTGATCGCCGTCACTTAGGTCAGAGAGCGACCGCCCCAGCGAAATGTAGTGTTCAGGGCTGTCATGGACGGAGTGGGTGCCGAGGGTAACGGTGGTCCTCCAGGCGCTGGCTGCGGTCTCCATGTCCTGATTCTGGGTGGCAATGTCTGCCAGTGATTTATGCCTTAGCAGGGCGTTGGGAGACAGCTCTGTCGCTTTCTGCAGCATCTTCTGAGCCTTGGCGGCCTTGCCCTGCTTTGCCAGGGTCTTGGCCAGAACATCATAGGCCTCAACAAAGTCTGGCTGCTCTTCGATAAGGGCGTTGAGAGCGCTACAGGCTTCGTCATAGTGCTGCTCTGCCAGCAGGACCCTTGCCAGACCCAGTTGGGCCCAGGAGAGTTTGCGCTGGCTCACCACGTCTTCATAAATCTTGCGGGCATGGGTGTAGTCACCCAACTGGAAATAGAGTTCAGCCAGAGTTTTCAGCAGCCAGGTTTTGTACTTGGGCTTGTCCTGGAGTGCCTGTCGGCACAGTGTGATGGCCTGAGGCAGGTTTTCAAGGTCGATTTCACGGTTGATGGGCAGCAGCGCATTGCGCTGCTCAACCAGATCACCGAGGCGTTTATCCAGCATGGCCCGGTTAATAGGTTTGGTGAGGTAAGCATCAGGCTGGTACTCACGGGCGCCCATGACCATTTCCTTGGACGTCTCCGCGGTGACCATGATGAACAGTGATGTGCGCTTGAGCAGTTTGCGATGGCGGAGTTCTTCCAGTATATGCTGGCCGTTCTTGCCTTTGCCTAGATTGTAATCACAAAGAATGACATCGAAGTGTTCATAGGTGCAACGCTGCACGGCCGTTTGCCCGTTGGCGGCCACCTCAATATGGTCGGCGCCAAAGCTGCGCAGCATCTGGCGCAATGATAGCCGAAAGTTTTCGAAGTCATCGACAATCAGGTACCGCAGCTTGCGGAATGGATTGCCCGTGTTGTTTTCGTTATTGGACATGGAGTTTGTGGTCCGTGGTGAGCAGCGGAACATAGGTTGGTACAGTTTGCCCTGAGTAAAATGTAGTTAAAGAGCATTTTTGTAACAACCTGATGGGCAATAAATATTGCCATTTAGTTGGCGGGTGTCCGTTGTCGCAGCAGTTTATTGACCAGAGCGCGCAGGGCCGCCGGTTTGACGGGTTTATAGAGCACTTGATAACCACGGTTGTTGGCGTCTTCGCGAACTTCCGCTGCAGTGTAGCCGGTAATCAGTATTCCCGGAATTGCCTGACTGAAATGGCGGCGCAGTGCATCCATGGCATCCAGCCCGTTTTTTTCATCATCAAGCTGATAGTCAGCCAGCATGATGTCAGGCGCCGCATTGTTCAGGCTGGTCAGGGCGGCGGGTAGTGATGTGGCCGGTACAACAACACATGACCAGTTATGCAACAGCGCTACCATGCCCTCAAGAATTGCCGAGTCATTGTCGATACAGAGCACCCGCAGCCCCTGCAAACTGGACAGGCTGCGACTACTGGCGCGCGCCGGTTGCTCGACGGCTTGCTGTGCTGCAACCATGGGCACAGTGATACTGAATGCACTGCCTTTGCCTTGCCAGGAACGCACGTTCACCGGGTGATTCAGCACCCCGCTGATACGGTCAACGATCGCCAATCCCAAACCCAGGCCCTTTTTGTCACGGCCATGCTGCAGTCGGCGGAACTCCTCGAAGATGCCTGCGAACTGATCCTCCGGGATGCCGGGGCCGGTATCCCAGACTTCGATGCGCAGGTAGCCCTCAAGACGCCTGCAACCCAAGAGGATGCGCCCCTGGGGTGTGTATCGGATGGCGTTGGACAGGAAGTTCTGGATAACGCGACGCAGTAGCTGAGGATCTGACTCAACCCAGGCGCTGCTGGGTACTATCTCCAGTGTCAGGCCCTGATCCTTGGCGATGGCGCTGAATTCGTTGGTGAGGTTGCGCAGAATGTCGGTAATGGCGAAACGGGTGATCTTGGGCTCCAGCGCGCCTGAGTCTAGCTTCGATATGTCCAGCAGGGTGCTGATGATTTCCTCCGCCGCCTCCAGAGAGCTGTCGATGTGTGTCGCCAGACCTTTGATATCGGGATCTCTCGCTTTATCAACCAGGGCGGAGGTAAACAGTCGTGCGGCATTCAAAGGTTGCAACAGGTCGTGGCTGGCAGAGGCCAGGAAACGGGTTTTGCTTTGGTTTGCCTGTTCAGCGGTGGATTTGGCTTTGAGCATCTGCTCGTTAATAACCTGCAGCTCCTGAGTGCGCTCGCGAACCCGTTGCTCCAGATAAATGTTGGTCTCCTTTAGGGCCTGCTCGGTACGGCGAATGGCGGTGATGTCCTGAAAGGTGATGACGTAGCCGCCACCAGGAATAGGGCTGCCATCAATCTGCAGCACCGTACCGTCGGGCCGGTGGCGTTCATAGGCCATAGGCTTGCCATCGCGCATTAGCTGGCAGCGTTCTTCTATAAAGTCCTCGACTTTGCGGGCAGGCAGGTTGGTGGATACCAGGTTGTAGCGCATTAGCTCGGCAACGGGGCGCCCCACACGTACATAGCCTTGAGGGTAGTTGAACAATTCCAGATACTTGCGGTTCCACACTACCAGCTGTTGCTGGCTGTTAACCACCGATACGCCGATATGGATGTTTTCCACCGCAGACTGCAGCAGCTCGCGGCTGAAGGTCATGGCCTTGGAGGCTTCGTCGACGATGCTGACCACATCCTCAATCTGCATGTCGCGACCTGTCAGGGTCGATTCCAGGACCACCCGGGCCGTCGATGCGCCGATCACTGAGGCAAGCTGTTTCTCTACATAGCGCATGAGGTGGGTTGAAGCGGGCCGCTGAGGGACCAGGCGGATCGCGTTACGTTTTTCATAGTTGGAGAATGAGAGGCTGGCGCGCTCTTCGCCCATGAAGCGCTCGGCCAGTGCCTGCAGATCAGCAGTCAGTACTTCCCCTTCCCAGGCTTGATGATGATGGGTTTCCGGGCGGGGCTGCGGATCCTGGAAGAAGGCGGCTATCTGTATCTTTTCGCGCACCCGCTGACGCGTGAGGGCGGAGAGCACGATATAGATCAGTGTGTTGGCACCGAGGCTCCAGAGGATGCCATGGCTCATCATGTCCAGTTCCATGCCGAACAGTGCGGTTGGCCGTGTCCAGTTCATACCCAGAATGCCGTGCTCCAGCAGTGTGCTGCCGAGCCATCCGGTGGCGGTCAGTACCGGTATCAGCAAGGTATAGACCCACAGACCAAAGCCGACGGCCAAGCCCCATAGGGCACCGGTATGGTTGCCGTTACGCCACAGGATGCCGCCGATCAGGGCGGGGCCGAATTGCGCGGCGGCGGCAAAGGACAGCAAACCGAAGGCGGTCAGGCTGTAATCCTGCCCTACCATGCGGTAGAACCCGTAGGCGGCTACCAGGATAAGGAAGATAGCCACGCGGCGGATACTCAGCAGCAGCGAACTGAGGTCCTCTCGGCGGCTCATCCGGGTACGGAAGAATTTAAGCAATGCCGGCATCACCACTTCGTTGCTGATCATGGTGGCAACGGCTACCGAGCAGACAATGACCATAGCAGCAGCGGCTGAACCGCCACCCAGAAAGGCCAGTATGGTCAGCCAGGGGGCGTCGGCCAGCATGGGCAGTGTCAGGATCAGTGCCTCTCGTCCTGGGTCTGCAACTGGCACCAGCAAGCCTGCGGCTGCGATGGGAATGACGAAGGCACTGGCGATGATCAGGTATACCACCATAGACCAGCGCGCGGTCTCGAAATCCCGATGGTCGGTATTCTCCACCACCATGACATGGAACTGACGGGGCAGGCACATGATGGCCAGCATGGCGACAATGGTCTGGGTGATAAAAGCAGGGGCCTCAATGTTGGCGGTGGTCAGGGTGGGGGCCAGACCAGCGGCAGAGACCTGGCCAAACAGATCCCCCAGGCCGTTGAACAGGCCATAGATAACGAACAGACCCACGGCGACAAAAGCTACCAGTTTGACCACCGATTCGAAGGCGACCGCCTGAATCATCCCGCGATGATGTTCCGTGGATTCCAGGTGGCGGGTGCCGAAAAGGATAGTAAAGACTGCAAGTGCCAGGGTGATGTACCAGGCGGCATCAGCCCAGGCGGCCTGACCGCCTCCGGCAATACTATCTGTTGTTTCCGTCAGCAGGCTGAAGCCCATGGCTACCGCTTTCAGCTGCAGGGCAATATAGGGCACGCTGCCAATCAGCGCGATGGTGGCCACCAGCGCCGCCAGTGATTGGGATTTACCATAGCGCGAGGCAATGAAGTCAGCGATGGAGGTGCTGTTACTGCGTTTACTGATGTAGATAATACGCCGTATCAGCGGTGCGCCGAACAGGAAAACCAGTAAAGGCCCAAGGTAGACCGGCAGGAAACCGAAGCCCTCATCTGTGGCTCGGCTGACCGCGCCATAGAAGGTCCATGAGGTGAAGTAGACGGCCAGCGACAGCGCGTAGATATGAGTGCGGGCAAGACGTTTCTGGTAAAGCTGTGGGTGCCGGTCGCCTGCCCAGGCTATCCCGAACAACAGGGAGATGTAGGCAATGGATATCAGGACAAGTAACCAGACACTGATCATAGGCGCTGCAGCTGTATCGAATCCTGCTTAGTCTGCCCACTCAGTGGCAGATCTGATTGAACAAAGGCGTGTCAGGTGAGAGTTGGCGCAGCCGATCGACCTTTGGCTCGCCATCATTGCCCAGGGGCAGTAGCTCTTGCCGGCTGCAGTGCAGCAGGTATACCTGGCTGGTCACCACATCAGCATAGTTCCTTTCGAAGCGATAGAGATAGAACTGGGCAACATCTTCCTGGGGAAGTTCCCGGCGGATACTTTGGGTATCAAGCACCGTGAAGCTGGTCACTTGCGGTACCAGATAGCTCCAGGGGCGCCAGGCTATGCGGCGTTCCTCGGTGGCGATGACTATAGCCTCAGGCGGCAGCAGGGTTTGCTTGTGGTCGAACCAGGTGTACTCGTTGTAGATCTGATAACTGAGCATGCCGATGGCGGCAAACACCGGGATCATCCATTTCGGCGCCCGTTTGCGACTCAATGAACGAATGGCAAGGGCGATACCGGCAGCGCCAAGCCCGGCAAACAGGGTGGCAACAAGGTTCCAGAACATAGTTATTGTTTTCCTGAAAAGGCTACGGGCTTCCCGTTGGGGAAGCCCGTAGGATTAACGCACTAGGGCATTATGGCTCAGTGCCCGGTGGCTGTACCAGCGCCGCGGGGGTAGCGGACACTTTCCACCAGATCCTGGATTTCCCGCGGTGGTTCTTCAGTCAGGGCAGAGACACTGAAGGCCACGGCGAAGTTGATCATCGCACCCACTGCGCCAAAGGACAGGGGTGAAATGCCAAACAACCAGTTGTCGGGCGTGTTGGCAAAGGTTGCGGTGCCAGGAATGAAGAACCAGCCAAGGTACATGAAGATGTACACACAGGTGGAGATCAAGCCTGCCAGCATGCCGGCAATGGCGCCTTTGTTGTTAACCCGCTTGGAGAAAATGCCCATCATCAGCGCAGGGAAGATGGACGCCGCGGCAATGCCGAAGGCCAAGGCCACCACCTGCGCCGCGAATCCGGGTGGATTCATCCCCAGATAGGTGGCCACTACGATAGCAACGGCCATTGAGATACGGGCAGCCAGCAGTTCGCCTTTTTCCGATATGCGGGGGTTGATGGAGCCTTTGATCAAGTCATGGCTTACTGCCGAGGAGATTGCCAGCAACAGACCTGCAGCTGTAGATAGCGCCGCCGCAAGGCCACCCGCTGCGATCAGGCCGATAACCCAAGGTGGCAGGTTGGCAATTTCAGGGTTGGCCAGAACCAGAATATCGTTGTTGACGGTCAGTTCATTGCCTTGCCAGCCGCGGGCTTCTGCGGTGTCGTTGAAGGCGGGCACATCGTTATAGAACTGGATGCGGCCATCGGCATTCTTATCTTCAAAACGGATCAGGCCGGTATCTTCCCAGGTGCGAATCCAGTCTGGACGCTCTTCATAGAGTATGGCGTCCGCGGTAGGACCGTCAGGGTAGATGGTGGTCATCAGGTTCAGGCGTGCCATGGAGGCAACGGCCGGTGCAGTCAGGTACAGCAGTGCAATAAATACCAGGGCCCAGCCAGCAGACCAGCGGGCATCAGCCACTTTCGGTACGGTGAAGAAACGGATGATGACGTGAGGCAAGCCGGCAGTACCAATCATCAGCGACAAGGTAAACAGTACCATGTTCAGCTTGTTGGCCACATCAGCGGTATAGTCCTGGAAACCCAGTTCCCTTACCACTTCATCCAGTTTCTGCAGCAGCGGCAGGCCGGATTCTGTATGGGTGGAGAACAGACCCAGCGGGGGAATGGGGTTACCGGTCAGTTGTAATGAGATAAACACTGCGGGAATGGTGTAGGCAATGATCAGTACCACGTACTGTGCAACCTGAGTGTAGGTGATACCTTTCATGCCCCCCAGTACCGCGTAGAGGAACACCACTACGGCAGCGATCATCAGGCCGGTGTTGTTATCCACTTCCAGAAAGCGGGAAAAGGCAACGCCGGCACCGGTCATCTGACCGATAACGTAGGTGACGGATGCAATGATAAGACAGGCAACAGCCACAAGCCTCGCCTTGGAGCTGTAGAAACGGTCACCGATAAAGTCTGGCACCGTGAACTTGCCGAACTTGCGCAGGTAGGGTGCCAGCAGCATGGCCAGCAGAACATAGCCGCCGGTCCAGCCCATCAGGAAGCTGGAGTTGGCATAGCCGCCTGCAGCAATAAGACCTGCCATGGAAATGAAGGAGGCTGCAGACATCCAGTCTGCCGCTGTGGCCATACCGTTGGTCACCGGATGCACGCCGCCACCGGCAACATAGAATTCTTTGGTAGAGCCCGCCCGGGCCCAGATGGCAATACCGATGTAGATGGCGAAGGAGGCGCCGACGAAGATCAGGTTGATGGTAAATTGACTCATCCGGCATTACTCCTCGTGGAGACCAAATTCTTTATCGAGCTTGTTCATTCGCCAGGCGTAATGAAAAATCAGCGCGATAAAGGTGAGGATGGAGCCTTGCTGGGCGAACCAGAAGCCCAGGTCAGTGCCGCCAATGGGGATGCCGGATAGCATGGGGCGAAGCAGGATACCGAAACCATAGGACACCAGGGCCCAGATGATCAGGCTGATGAATATCAGGCGCAGGTTCGCCTTCCAGTATTGCTCAGCGTCGTTGGGTTTATCGGACATAGACGATCTCCGTTAATTGTTTTTGTTTACCCTCCAAGACTGCACCCTGTCGACAGGCTACGGAAATTGGCAAAAGGTCTAAGGAAACCAAAAAAGCCAGCGACAGGAGGCTGTGTAAAAACTCGATTTACACAGTTTCTGAGCAGGCCCACAAAATGCCTCGGACATCGTCCGGGGCATTTTTGCTTTCAGTCGCAGATATTTCCAGACGATAAAGAGGCGTAAGTGCCT
>JAIUMV010000041.1 GCA_022565395.1 Marinobacter sp. | reverse complement strand
CAGTTAAGAATTCACATTATTGAACAGCTCATCCGTTCACGCCGAATAAAGGAATAGCTCTGTCGTGACTAAGCGCCTGCTGATTGTCGAAGATGACCCCGGATTGCAAAGCCAAATGCGCTGGTGCTTCAGTGACGAACTTGAAGTCGCTGTTGCCAGTAACCGGGAAACCGCTCTCGCAGCTCTGCGACGTCATGAGCCTCAGGTTGTCACACTGGACCTTGGCCTACCGCCTGATCCCGGTGGCGCTACCGAAGGATTTGCTCTGCTGGAGGATATCCTTCGGCTCGCCCCCAGTACCAAAGTGGTGGTGGTAACAGGTCGGGAAGACAAGGAAAACGCTGTCCGAGCCATCGGTATGGGTGCCAGCGATTTCTATCAGAAGCCGCTGGACCCGGATATCCTCACCTTCGTGGTGAACAGGGCCTTTCGTCTGGCTGAGCTGGAGCGGGAAAATCAGGAGCTTAACCGACGTAATGGCACCAGCATCAAGGGCATCGTTGCCACCAGCCCGCAGATGATGGCCATTTGCCGCACCGTTGAAAAAGTCGCCCCCACAGACGTCACCACCCTCATCATTGGTGAGACAGGCACCGGCAAGGAATTGCTTGCCCGCGCTCTGCATGACCTGAGTGGCCGCTGTGACAAACCTTTTGCCGCCATTAACTGTGCAGCCATCCCCGAGAATCTGCTGGAGAGCGAGCTGTTTGGCTTTGAGAAGGGTGCCTTTACCGGCGCCACCCAGGCCAAGAAAGGCAAGATTGAGACCGCCAACGGCGGCACCCTGTTTCTGGATGAAATCGGTGACATGCCCATGCCCTTGCAGGCCAAGATGTTGCGGTTTCTACAGGAACGGGTGATTGACCGGGTTGGCAGCCTTCAGTCCGTGCCCGTTGATGTGCGGGTGGTCTGTGCAACGCACCGGAATGTTCAGCAACTGGTGGCAGAGGGACATTTCCGTGAGGATCTGTACTATCGCGTAAGCGAGATCACGCTGGATATCCCGCCGCTCAGGGAACGACGTGGTGACGCCATCGTGATCGCCCAGTCATTGCTTAAGAGCCTTGGCAAACATATGGACCGGGCCAGCCTGTCCTTCTCGGAGGACGCCATTGCGGCCATTGAGCAGCACCCCTGGCCCGGCAATGTCCGCGAGATGATCAACAAGATCAAGCGTGCGGTCATTATGGCGGATGGCAAGCGCGTGACGGCCGAAGACCTTGAACTTGAACCGCGCGGCATGGTACCCGGTGACACCCAGCTCAATCTGCGGCAAGTGCGGGAAGACGCCGAGCGAACAGCCATATGTCAGGCTCTGCAGACCAGCAACTACAACATGACACAGGCCGCCCGATTGCTGGGTGTAACCCGCCCGACCCTCTACAACCTGACGGAAAAGTACCGCATAGAGACCTCATCAGCGGAATCTCATTACTGAGACAGCCCCTGAGCATTTCCGCCAGACAAAAAAACCGCCCTGTCACCAGAGCGGTTTTTTTAGGCATAGCTGAGGCGACTTAAAAACTGTCACCCGGCACCCTCACCCAGCCTTCCATCAATACCCGCGCGCTGCGGCTCATGATGGCCTTGGTGGCCGTCCATTCGCTATCCACCAGCCGGGCCTCGGCACCTACCCGCAAGGTCCCTGAAGGGTGGCCAAAGCGCACAGCGGTGCGCTCACCGCCACCAGCGGCCTGATTCACCAGCGTGCCGGGGATGGCGGCTGCCGTGCCTATGGCCACCGCGGCGGTGCCCATCATGGCATGGTGCAGCTTACCCATGGACAGTGCACGTACCAGCAGATCCACATCCGCAGCTTCAATCAGCTTGCCGCTGGACGCCTTGTAGCTGGCAGGAGGCGCCACAAAGGCCACTTTCGGGGTGTGCTGACGGGCCGCCGCTTCACTCACTTCGGCAATCAGCCCCATGCGCACCGCACCCTGAGCACGAATGGCCTCAAACCGGGCCAGCGCCTGGGCATCACCGTTAATGTCATCCTGCAGCTCGGTACCGGTATAGCCGATGTCCGCTGCATTAACAAAGATGGTGGGAATACCGGAGTTGATCAGCGTCGCCTTCAGCACGCCAATACCCGATACCTCCAGCTCGTCCACCAGGTTGCCCGTGGGGAACATGGCACCTTCGCCGTCCGCCGGGTCCATAAACTCGATCTGTACCTCGGCCGCCGGGAAAGTCACCCCGTCCAGCTCAAAATCACCGGTTTCCTGCACTGCTCCCTGGGTTATGGGTACATGGGCGATAATGGTTTTACGGATATTGGCCTGCCAGATACGTACGGTGCAGATGCCATTCGCCGGCACCCGGGCAGGATCAACCAAGCCACTGCTGATGGCAAAGGCGCCTACTGCTGCCGTCAGATTGCCGCAGTTGCCGCTCCAGTCCACAAAGGGCTTGTCGATAGACACCTGACCAAACAGGTAGTCCACGTCATGCTCCGGCTGACGGCTCTTACTGAGAATCACCGTCTTGCTGGTACTGGAGGTGGCGCCCCCCATACCGTCGATCTGTTTCTGGTAGGGATCGGGGCTACCGATCACTCGCAGCAACAGCTTGTCCCGGGCCTCTCCGGGCACCTGTGCGGCCTCCGGCAAGTCCTCAAGACGAAAGAACACACCTTTACTGGTGCCCCCGCGGATGTAGGTCGCGGGGATTTTGATTTGGGGAACTTTGCTCACTTGGCGTTGCCCTCTTTAAGGAATTTTTTGCCGCGGAATCCACGGAACTGCGCGGAAGGAAAGATAAAGATAGCCACGGACGACACGGACACACACGGACGAAAAACCGATAAAAAATCTTTAGCTTTTGTCCGTGCCGGTCCGTGTCGCCCGTGGCTAATCCAAAAAGCCTTTTCCGTGTCCTTCCGTGGATTCCGTGGCTAATCTATAAAGCTCTTTTCCGCGTCCTTCCGTGGATTCCGCGGCTAATAATCACACCGCGCCTTCGGCCTCCAGGAAGTCCTGGGCGAAGCGTTGCAGCACGCCACCGGCTTCGTAGATGGAGACTTCTTCCTGGGTATCCAGGCGACAGGTAACGGGTACTTCGATGGTTTCGCCGTTCTTGCGGTTGATCACCAGGGTCAGGGTCGCTCTGGGGGTGCGTTCGCCCTTCACGTCGTAAGTCTCCGTGCCATCCAGGCCCAGGGTCTTGCGGGTGGTGCCGGGCTGGAATTCCAGTGGCAGCACGCCCATACCGATCAGGTTGGTGCGGTGGATGCGCTCAAAGCCTTCCGCCGCGATAGCTTCAACACCCGCCAGACGGACACCTTTGGCGGCCCAGTCACGGGATGAGCCCTGGCCGTAGTCGGCACCGGCGATGATGATCAGCGGCTGCTTGCGGTTCATGTAGGTTTCGATGGCTTCCCACATGCGCATGACCTGGCCTTCCGGCTCCACCCGGGCAAGGGAGCCCTGCTTCACATTGCCCTGTTCGTCCAGCACCATTTCGTTGAAGAGCTTGGGGTTGGCGAAGGTGGCGCGCTGAGCGGTCAGGTGATCACCCCGGTGGGTGGCGTAAGAGTTGAAGTCCTCCTCCGGCAGGCCCATTTTCGCCAGGTATTCCCCCGCTGCACTGCTGGCCATAATGGCATTGGAGGGTGACAGGTGGTCGGTGGTGATGTTGTCCGGCAACAACGCCAGCGGCCGCATGCCTTTCAGGCTTCGCTCACCGGCCAGGGCGCCCTCCCAGTATGGCGGGCGACGGATATAGGTGCTCATTTCGCGCCAGTCATAGAGCGGGTTGCTCTGGGCCTGGGTCTCACGAGTAATGTCAAACATAGGAATATAGGTCTGACGGAACTGCTCCGGCTTGACCGCCTGTTTGACGATAGCGTCGATCTCCTCGTCGCTGGGCCAGATATCCTTCAGGGTGACGGGATTGCCGTTCTGGTCGTGCCCCAGCACATCCTTCTCAATGTCAAAGCGAATGGTACCGGCAATGGCATAGGCCACCACCAGCGGCGGTGATGCCAGGAAGGCCTGCTTGGCGTAAGGGTGAATGCGGCCATCAAAGTTACGGTTACCGGACAGCACTGCCGTGGCGTAGAGGTCACGGTCAATGATTTCCTGCTGGATGTTCGGGTCCAGAGCACCGCTCATGCCGTTACAAGTGGTGCAGGCAAAGGCCACAACACCAAAACCCAGCTGCTCCAGCTCCGGTAGCAGATTGGCGTCTTCCAGGTACATTTTGACGGTCTTGGACCCCGGCGCCAGGGAGGATTTCACCCAGGGCTTGCGGGTCAGGCCCAGCTTGTTGGCGTTGCGGGCAATCAAACCAGCCGCCACCATGTTGCGGGGGTTGCTGGTGTTGGTGCAGCTGGTGATAGCGGCGATGATAACAGCGCCATCCGGCATCTTGCCTTCTTCCTCAGTCCAGGCACCGGCAATGCCGCGTTTGGACAGCTCAGATACCGGCAACAAGGCATGGGGGTTGGACGGGCCAGCCAGATTGCGGGTCACACTGCTCAGGTCAAAGGTCAGTACCCGCTCGTACTGGACGCTCTTCAGGCTGTCGGACCACAACCCGGTATGTTTGGCGTATTGTTCCACCAGCGTAACCTGGTCATCATCCCGGCCGGTCAGTTTCAGATAGTCGATGGTCTGGCCGTCAATGGAGAACATGGCAGCAGTGGCACCGTATTCCGGTGTCATGTTGGAAATCGTGGCGCGGTCACCTACGCTCAGGCTGTCGGCACCTTCACCGTAAAACTCCAGGTAGGCACCTACCACACGCTCCCGACGCAGGAACTCCGTCAGCGCCAATACCATATCGGTACCGGTGATGCCGGGCTGCAGCTTGCCGGTCAGTTCGACACCGATAATGTCCGGCAGACGCATCCAGGAGGCACGACCCAGCATGACGCTTTCCGCCTCCAGGCCACCCACACCAACGGAGATAACGCCAAGGGCATCCACCATGGGGGTGTGGCTGTCTGTACCCACACAGGTATCCGGGAAGGCAATACCATCACGCACCTGAACCACCGGCGACATTTTCTCCAGGTTGATCTGGTGCATAATGCCGTTACCGGGCGGGATCACATCCACGTTCTTGAACGCGGTTTTAGTCCAGTTGATAAAGTGGAAACGGTCATCGTTACGACGGTCTTCGATAGCGCGATTCTTCTCGAAGGCGTCCTTCTCAAAGCCGGCATGTTCAACTGCCAGGGAGTGGTCCACGATCAGCTGGGTAGGCACCACCGGGTTGACCTTGGCAGGGTCACCGCCCTTCTCGGCGATGGCATCCCGCAGACCCGCCAGATCCACCAGCGCGGTCTGACCCAGAATGTCATGGCACACCACCCGCGCCGGGTACCAGGGGAAATCAAGATCCCGCTTGCGCTCGATCAACTGCTTCAGCGCGTCCGTCAGTAGCTCAGGCTCACAACGACGCACCAGCTGCTCCGCCAGGATACGGGAGGTGTATGGCAGGGTGTCATAGGCGCCGGGCTGAATGTCTTCCACCGCCTGGCGGGTATCAAAATAATCCAGGTCGGTGCCTGGCAGGTTCTTGCGGTATTGAGTGTTCATTGCTCTGGCTCTTCAAAAGATGGTTGGGCCGCGGATTCCGCGGCAAATCAATACTTACCCACGCTGCTCAATCGCTACCCAGTCCTGGTGCTCAGGGCCGGTGTATTCGGCGCTGGGGCGGATGATGCGGTTATTGGCACGCTGTTCCATCACATGGGCAGTCCAGCCGGCAACCCGCGAGCAGACAAAGATCGGGGTGAACAACTCGGTGGGGATGCCCATGAAGTGATAGGCCGAGGCATGGAAGAAGTCGGCGTTACAGAACAGCTTTTTCTCCCGCCACATGACGGCTTCCACCCGCTCAGAAACCGGGTACAGCACCGTGTCGCCCACCTGCTCTGCCAGCTTTTTGGACCATTCCTTGATAATGGCATTACGGGGATCTGAGGTGCTGTAGATGGCGTGACCAAAGCCCATGATTTTGTCTTTACGGGCCAGCATCGCCATGATGTTCTCTTCCGCCTCGTCAGCGGATGTCCAGTTCTCGATCATGGCCATGGCAGCCTCGTTGGCGCCGCCGTGCAGAGGACCACGCAGCGAACCAATAGCGCCGGTCACACAGCTGTGGATATCCGACAGGGTTGAGGCGCAAACGCGGGCGGTGAAAGTAGAGGCGTTGAATTCATGTTCGGCGTACAGGATCAGTGACGCGTGCATGACTTTCACATGCAGCGGGTCTGGCTGCTTGTCGTGCAGAGTCCACAGGAAGTGCTCGGCGATGGAGTCGGCTTCGGTGGCGGTGTTGATACGCTTGCCGTGGTGGGCAAAGTTGTACCAGTAGTTGATGATAGAGGGGAAGATGGCAAGCATGCGGTCAATCTGGTCCAGCTGGTCCGAGAAATCCGCCTGCTCGGTTTCCAGGTTACCCAGCATGGAGCAGCCGGTACGCATCACATCCATCGGGTGCGCTGACTTGGGCACCTGCTCCAGCACGGTTTTCAATGCCGCAGGCAGTTCACGCAAGCCTTTCAGCTTGGCTTTGTAACCGTCCAGCTCATTTTGCGTGGGCAGCTTGCCCCGCAGCAGCAACCAGGCCACCTCTTCAAACTGGGCATTGTCTGCCAGCACCTTGATGTCATACCCCCGGTAGGTCAGCCCTGCGCCGCTTTTGCCAACGGTACACAGTGCCGTCTGCCCTGCCACCTGGCCACGCAGGCCCGCGCCTTCGAGTTTCTTTGCTTCAGCCATCGGTTCTCTCCCTCGGATTCTGGTCGTCGTTATATGGGTCGATGCGTTACTGGTCTTTGTTCTGTTTGAAGAGCTGGTCGAGCTTCTGCTCGAAGTCGTGGTAGTTGAGGAAGTCATACAGTTCCATACGGGTCTGCATCATGTCCACCACGTCTTTCTGGTCGCCCTTCTGGAGAATGTTTTCGTACACCGCCAGCGCCGCCTTGTTCATGGCGCGGAAGGCGCTCAGGGGGTATAGCACCATGGCCGCACCGGCGTCTGCCAGCTCCTGGCGGTTATACAGCGGGGTGGCGCCAAACTCGGTGATATTGGCCAGAATAGGCACGCTCAACGCATCGGCGAAGGCTTTGTAATCACTCAGCTCGTGCACGGCCTCAGCGAAGATACCATCGGCACCCGCTTCGACACAGGCCTGGGCCCGCTCAATGGCCGCTTCCAGACCTTCTTTCTGGAAGGCATCGGTACGGGCCATGATGAAGAAGTTCTCGTCCTGCCGGGCATCAGCGGCGGCCTTGATGCGGTCCACCATTTCGTCTTTCGAGACAATTTCCTTGTTGGGACGATGGCCACAACGCTTCTGGGCAACCTGGTCTTCAATGTGCACTGCGGCGGCACCGGCCTTTTCCATTTGCTGGATGGTACGGGCAATGTTGAAAGCGCCCCCCCAACCGGTGTCGATATCCACCAGCAGCGGCGTTTCCACCGCAGAGGTAATACGGCGTACGTCTTCCAGCACATCATTCATGCTGGTCATACCCAGGTCGGGCAGCCCGTAGGAGGCATTGGCGACACCGCCACCGGACAGGTAAATGGCTTGGTGACCAACCCGGGATGCCATCATGGCGGTATAGGCGTTGATGGTGCCGACAATCTGTAAAGGCGTATTTTCAGTCAGCGCCTTGCGAAACCGTGCGCCTGGGGAAAGCTTGGAGCTCATAGGGTTACCTCGTGTCATTTCCGGGTAGGTTCAAAAGGTGAGAACACCTTCCTGGATCTTGCGTTCAATATTCTGGCGAGCCGCGTTGATATGTCTCTGCATCAGGAACGCTGCCAATTCGCCATCACGGGCAGCGATAGCCTCTGCAATCTGGCGGTGTTCTTTAAGGGCCTTGTGGGGGCGGCCTGCGGATGTGCTGAGCCGATAGCGATACAGGCGCACCATGTAATACAGGTCACCCAGCAACATGCGGCTCAGTTGGGTGTTGCGGCTACCAGTGGCGATGCGGTAGTGGAAGTCATAGTCGCCTTCTTCCTGGTAGTAAGCTTGACCACCGGCCTGCTCAATGGCCTGCTCGTGACTATCCAGCATAGCCAACAGTTCCTGGATTTCCTGGTCTGTCATGCGCTCAGCGGCCTGGCGCGCGGCCAGGCCTTCCATGATTTCCCTGACCTGATAAAGCTCAATCAGTTCATCCGCGCTGATGGAGACCACCTTTACCCCGGCGTGGGGACGACGCACCAGCAAACCACGGGACTCCAGGCGCCCCAGGGCTTCTCGCAGGGGCCCCCGGGTGAGCTGAAAACGCTCGCAGAGCTCCATTTCACCGATCTTCTCGCCAGGCACCAGCTCACCCTTGACGATGGCCAGTTGCAGACGATCAAACGCCTCATCTGCGCGAGTTTTGCTGGTAACAGGAGATAGCAACATGGATTGTCAACAAAATAGCTTAATATGTGCCGAACCATACGCCCAGACCTCTATTTTGTCAACAATACCATCCGCTACCGGGGGTGCGATTCGACGCTATCTTGGGTAAACTGCAGCACGTGAGCAGCGCCGCTGCGATAACCTCAACGCCCGACAACAAGGACTTTACGCATGATCAGGAAATGCCTGTTTCCCGTGGCCGGCTATGGCACCCGGTTCCTTCCCGCAACCAAGGCCATGCCGAAGGAAATCCTCCCTATTGTTAACAAACCGCTGGTGCAGTACGGGGTGGAGGAAGCGGCCGACGCTGGCATTCATGAGTTTGGTTTTGTTACCGGGCGCGGCAAACGGGCGATTGAGGATCATTTTGATATCAGTTACGAGCTGGAGCACCAGATTGCCGGCTCCGGCAAGGAAAACCTGCTGACGTCCATTCGGGACCTGATCGACAACAATTCCTTCGCTTTTACCCGGCAGAACGAGATGAAAGGCCTGGGCCATGCCATCCTGACGGGCCGCAATCTGGTGGGTGACAACCCCTTTGCGGTTGTGCTGGCAGACGACTTCTGCGTGGCAGAGCCCGGCGAAGACGGTGTACTGACCCAGATGGTCAAACTGTACAACCAGTTCCGCTGCTCCATCGTTGCCATTGAGGAAGTGCCCCAGGAAGAGACTCACAAATACGGTGTCATTGCGGGCGAATCCATGAAGGACGGCCTCTACCGCATCACTGATATGGTGGAGAAGCCAGCGCCCGAGGACGCTCCGTCAAACCTGGCGATCATTGGCCGTTACATACTGACGCCGGATATCTTTGACATTATCGAGCGCACGCCGCCCGGTAAGAACGGTGAAGTCCAGATTACCGACGCGTTGCTGGAACAAGCCAAAAACGGCTGTGTGCTGGCCTACCAGTTCAAAGGCCGTCGCTTTGACTGCGGCAGCATCGATGGGTTTGTAGAAGCCACCAACTACGTGTACGAAAACATCTACAAAGCCGGGGAATAATCCCCCGGCCATCATTCACTGGTTGGTGCGGCTGCATCCAGTATATGCACCAACCAGTCTCGCTCTGCAGCAAAACCTGTTTCCAGTGGCCGCATACGGGCATGCTCGATGAGCATTCGGCCCGCCCGACTGGCCATGGGCGACTGTTTCAGTGCCTGGTCAACAATCCGGTACGCGGTCGCCAGTAACTGGTCGGGCTCCGCGCAGAAGTCTGCCAGCCCGATGTCCAGGGCGGCAGGCGCCTCAATAACCTCCTCCAGCAACAGCATGCGCTTGGCCCAGGACTCCCCCAGTATACGGGGTAGTAATTGCGTGGCGCCGCCAAAGGGTATCAGCCCCTGACTGCCCCGGTTAAATACAAAATGGCTGGCCGGTGTGATGATCCTGAAGTCACAGCTCAGCATGCAATCAATACCTTCATTACGGGCTGCACCGTTCACCGCGGCTACGGTAACTCCGTTGAAGCGCCGCAAGGCCCCGAAGGCCTGGGCAAACAAACGGCTCAAGTGCGTACCCGCCACCGGATGATCACTGCGGGGAGAATCAAAAGAGAGCCCACCACAGAACCAGCTGCTACCCTCACCCGTTATCACCAACGCCCGTACCTGGGTGTGATCACGCCCCAATGCCAGCAGGTGCTGATTGAACGCCAGCAACGAAGCCTCCGTCCAGCAGTGGGGTTCCTCCCCACAAAAGGTCAGCGTCGCAACCGCGCCATCAATAACCAGCTCAAGTTCGGTGGATGTTTGCAATGGGGGTATTCCCTTGATTATGAAGCCATCCTGCTATTCTACGTCGAGATTCAGGGCGCCGTAAAACAGACAACGCCACCCGAAGGTGGCGCTGTGGCAAAAGCGCTGGCTTTGCTAATCGTGGGGTATGGGGTCAGGATTCTTATCCCAGCCCACCAGCAAAAGCGTGGCAGCCACACCAATGGCCAGACCTACCCAGGGCTCAAAGAATGCCAGCGAGGCTCCAATAAGCACCACGGTGCCACGGGAGGTGTTTTCCCGGGGAATAGACATGGCGATATAGGCGCAGGCAAACCCGGTCAGTATCAATGTCAGCGACAGCGCGATGCCCAGCAACGGCTTCAGCCCGGTCAGCAGAGGCAGGAACAGGAACACCAGCGGAATGCCCATCAGGTAATAGGACGCCAGGCCACTGTGAAGGCTGTTCATGGCCCGCGGACCCTGCTTCCAACGCTGGACGATGATCACATGAACCCCCGTCCAGACTGCCCCCTGGGTTGGGAAGAAGGGAGCAAAAATCCCCATGATGAGGTTGCGCAGCGACAGAGAGTAGTGGGTACGGTTGAGGTTGATCTCAATATGCTCATCCTTGCGGTGTTTCATGCCATCCCGCAGCACTTCGTTACCGGTAACCAAATCCCCGAACAGAATGATGTAAGCGATCAGTGCCAGCGGAATACTTGCCAGGAACATATCCCAGGACGGCCAGCCAATGGCAAAGGGAGACACCTTTGCGAACGCATCGGCAAAGGGCGGGATAAGAATCCCCCACTGAATATCGTACTGAACCTCACCGACCAGCGGCCCGATGATACCTGCGGCAATAAACCCGGGCAACAACCCCAGAGCGCCCAGCATAAAGAAGAATTTGCTGCGCGCTTTGAGTTTCTGCATCGGGATGGAGAACGTAAAGATAAGACAGATGGCACAAGCCACCGTGGTTGCGATGGGCTGTTCAAGCAGAAAACGCTCAGCATCATCAATAAAGACCCGCTTGAGGGCCGCAATGGCTGCGCCAAGGATAATCCCGGCCTTGAGGGTGTCCGGTAACCAAATCACAAATCGCCTGCCCATGCCGGTTATACCCAGCAGGAACACCAGTATGGCAAAGTTGATGGACAAAGCCGCCATGGCCTGGAATCGGGCGTCCGTCTCTTCATACCCCCCGACCACAAAGGCCAGAATCAACGGCAACGCGGGTGTGATCCAGCCGGCCGCATAAGGCTCGCCGAAAACAATCACCGCCGAGGCGATCAGGGCGGTATGAATCAGGGAGAGCGCTACCGCTTCTTCAAAGGTCAGGCCAAAAAAAGCCATCATGACCGGAACAAGGGCCATCCCCGTTGCCGCTGATACAAACAGCCCCTGCAGAAACTCCGGCCACAGCAGCCGGGTATGATAGAAAGGCACGCGGAAGGTAAAAGGCCCCCACTGCCAACCTGGAAGTTCTTTTGGTTTTTCCATGCCTTACCTGCTTATTGTTATGTGCTTACAGAGGTACTCGCACACCAGCCTCTTGATCAAACCCCAGCTGAAGTGTTGCAGTGTCTTATAGTAGACCAAAGGTCCATTGGAGTATGGCCAAAGCGCTGTCTCAGCGCGAATCAAAATTACTGATACTCAACTATTAGTAGAACGCATTACTTTTGTCAGCGTAGCTGAATGCGGCTTATAGTTTCAGCGTGCTAGAATGCCAGATCCATACCGCCACCTTGCCTAAGCCTCCCGTATGTCCGACGCACACAAATCTGATCTCTATATGGTGATCGTCACCCTGTTAGCCGCCATCAGCTGGATGTTCTCCAAGGAGGCTGTGTTGATGATGCCGCCCATCCTCTTTATTGCGGTGCGCTTTCTGCTGGCTGGTGCCGTGCTTGCGTTGATCAGCCACCGGGTTGTACGCACCCTGAGTCGGGATCAGATATGGCGCAGCGTGCGCGTCGGGCTGGTGTTCGGGGTTGCCATGAGCTGTTGGATCATGGGTCTTTTCCATGCCAGCCATGTTGGCGAAGGCGCCTTTCTCACCAGCCTGGGGGTGGTGATCGTGCCTATTATTGCCGTGCTGATATTCCGGGAACCCCAAAGCCCGGCTACCTGGGCAGCTATCCCGGTGGCAGTAGCGGGTCTGGCTCTGCTGTCCCTTGAAAATGGCTTCCAGCCGGAAATCGGACAGGCGTACTTTGTTATTGCCGCCACCATTTTTGCACTCTACTTTACCCTGAACACCCGCGCTGCCAACACCCGCCAGGAGACTGACCGCCGTGGTCAGACAGTGGAAAAGACCCGCATCCCCGCCTTGCCCCTGACAGCACTGGTGCTGATGACCGTCGGCGTACTGGCCCTTATTTTTTCACTGTTTGCGGAAGCCTGGCACCCACTGAAAGGCGGCATCAGCGGCCTGCTGGTGACATGGGTTCTGCTCAGCGCCCTGGTGGGCACGGCAGCACGTTTTTTGCTGCAGACCTACGCACAAAGCCTGTCCCCCAACAGCCATGGCGCCGTTATTCTGGTGCTTGAACCCATCTGGGTGGCGCTGCTGGCCCTGGCCTGGTTTGGCGAAACCATGACGTTGATCCAGTTCACCGGCTGCATGCTGATATTCGCCGCCCTCATCATCAACCGCTGGACGCTGATTGGCCGCCTGATCCGCCAGCGGCTGCGCCCCCGGCGGGCTGAGTGATCAAGTGATGTACTGGGTTGGGCTTAATCCGAAAATCTGCGGATAAAGAGGTTGACCAAAGCCACGCTGATCAGTATATTTCACCCCCGTTGCAGGACAGGACCATAGCTCAGTTGGTTAGAGCGCTACCTTGACATGGTAGAGGTCGGCGGTTCGAATCCGCCTGGTCCTACCAACAAAAGAAACGCCCTATAGGGGCGTTTTTTTGTTGGTCAAAATACCGGATAAGAACCGAGACAGAGGATGGCCCCTGCGGGGCGTTTTATTTCACCCTCACCCTGCCCTCTCCCCTCAAGGGAGAGGGAATTACGTTGTGCATATTGGCAGAATATCGCGGTCGAACTCGTCTCGTATTAGCCCCTCTCCCTTGAGGGGAGAGGGGTTGGGGTGGCTGGCGCGCCCCGCAGGGGCCACATCTTTGCCCTGGTAAAATAGAGATCGGCGGTTTCGACCTACCGCAACGGCCCCAAAGGGGTAAGGGCGCAGCCCGCGTCATCCGCCTGGACCTACCAACAAAATAAAGGTTTAGGACTGACACAGCGGATGGCCCCTGCGGGGCGTTTTATTTCACCCTCACCCTACCCTCTCCCCTCAAGGGAGAGGGCATTACGTTGTGCATATTTGCAGAATATAGCGGTCGAACTCTTAGCGTATTAGCCCATCTCACTAGAGGGGAGAGGGGGTGGGGT
>JAIUMV010000040.1 GCA_022565395.1 Marinobacter sp. | reverse complement strand
TTCAACGCTAGGTGGGAGCAACAGCGTCTGACTTCGAGGGGTGCCTTCAAGGTGTCTCATAAAAAATAACCGCGAGCTATGTCGCGGTTATTTTGCCAGCTCTAGAGGCTGTTTTCACACAGCCTCCGATGGCCCGGCTTGTTGTCCCATGGCGCCTCAGTGCAAGGCGCGCAGCTGCCGCGGATACAGGGCCGCACTGACTTCTGGCTCTTCCAGCAGGTTGGCCAACTGCTGATCCACTTCACTCTCATCCTGCTGATCCGTCAGCGGATCAAACAGACCGTTCAGCCAAGCCGTCACATTCGGCGCATCATTTCGCAGATATTCTGACGACAGTTCACGAATGCGCCTGAATCCAACAATACGTTGATGCCGGGGGTCCCGGATCTGTTCGAATCCACGCCAATACACCTTGTCTCTGGTGTGGAGCTGGATAAACAGTGTATCGATCGGGCCTGCACCGTCCTCCCCGCTGGCGTCCGGTCCTTCAACCTTGTGACGGATGGTGGTCCAGGCGGGATAGAGCAGAGCCACCGCATCCGCTTCCACATGTTCGCGGGCAGCACGCAGAATAAGCGCCCAGCGTGCTTTGTCAGCATCAGTTTCCAGTGAGTTGATCGGCAAGTCATAGCTTTGCTCCGGTGACAGCACAATAGCCATCATCGGCGCATCCAGTTCACCCATGGCCTCGCCCTGAGCGACAGATACCAGTTCTTCAATTGCCATCGTGTGAGTCATCATTCGGTTACCTCCTCGATGCCAACAGACGGGGCGTAAAGACGCACCCGCGGGGACAGCTCGGCCCGTTTTCAGACCGGCCTTGGTTACAGCATAGCGCGTCACCTACGCAAAGATAAACGTCAATAGTGCAATAAAAGATCACTTGCGAGGGTCTGAAGCCCCCAGTTTCTGGAACAGACGCTGATGGTGAGCAACCCAGGGACGGGCCTGTTCCAGTTGTGTAGCCAGTTGCAACAGAGTGGTTTCATCGCCAAAGCGCGCCCCCAACTGCACCCCCACCGGCAGACCGTCTGCGGTCCAGTGCAAAGGCAACGAGATGGCGGGCGTCCCGGTCAGGTTGGCAAGTTGGGTAAAGGGCGTACGGGCCAGGTTATCCAGCGCCATCTGCTCCACGGCCCCCGACAAGTGTACCAACCGCCCTGCCCGCAGCATCAACATCAGCCGTGCCACCGCCTGCAGATGGGTTGGCGTGGCCAGCTGACCGATACGGGCAGGCAACTGACCGGTGGTCGGGCTCAGGTAGAGGTCGTAGGTTTCAAAATACTGCCCCAGTGCCCGGCCAAAATCGTTCCACTGCCGACGCATGTTGACATAGTCTGCCAGCGGCAGGCTGTCCCCCAGCATGCCCAGCAGGCGGGTTTCCAGCTCAAAGTCACTGTCCGATGCATTCAGGTGTTTTCTGGCCCAGGCCATGGTCGCGGAGACTTCGCCAAAGTAGAGTCCCAGGTAGCAGCGGGCCAGCGCCTTACCGTCGATGGCCGGGCGGGCATACTCCACATTGTGCCCCAATGACTCCAGCAGCTTGGCTACGCTCTCAGCCGCCTCGACACACTCCCGCGCCACCTCAGTGCCATAGGGCGACTCGGTAAACACACCGATACGCAGTGTGCGCGGTGACTGGGCGGCCAGCTCGGCAAATGCCTGGTCCGGCGCGCCAATCACAAAAGGATCGCCACTGGCGGGCCCTGCCAACACGTCCAGCATGCGGGCACTGTCACGCACCGACCGACACACCACATGGTCCGCCGAGGCACCGGTCCAGTTCTCAGCCACCCGCGGCCCAGCGGGGACCCGTCCGCGGGACGGTTTCAGTCCCACCAGGCCGTTGTAGGCTGCTGGAATGCGTATGGAGCCACCGCCATCATTAGCACCGGCCATGGGCACTATGCCGGCCGCCACAGCGGCGCCGGAGCCACCGCTGGAGCCGCCCGGGGTCAATGCCGTGTCCCAGGGGTTACGGCAGACGCCCCAAAGCCGCGGCTCGGTAATGGCTTTCAAGCCCAGCTCTGGCGTTGCTGCACGCCCCAGTATGACCAGGCCCGCCTGCTTGCTGCGAGCCACATAGTCAGAATCCTGCTCCGGCACAAAGTGACGCAACCCACGGCTGCCATAAGTACAGGGAATACCGGCCTGCTCCTGTGCCAGATCCTTGAGCAGAAACGGCACGCCGGCAAAAGGCCCGGCAGGAGGCAACTGGGTGGACAGTGCTTCAGCAAACTGCGGCTGGCATATAGCATTGATGGTGGGGTTTACCGTGCCCGCCCAGTCCACCGCAGCGGCAACCACCTGCTGAGTCGTCACCTCGCCGTCACGAATCAGGCCGGCAAGGCCTGTGGCGTCCTGTTGCAGATACTCCTCACGTTTCATCACCTGGCTCCTCACACTGTGATCGGGCTATTGGTTTAACGCATCGTAACCAATGCACCTGCCGTTGTCCTGCTAACCTGAACAAGATGGCACAGCGAGTGAAATATGACGACTATCCTTCACAGGCAAAGTAAAAAACGGAGACTGAGTTGGCCGATAGCCGTTGCCCTGACGAGCCTGTTGCCCCTGCTGAGCCATGGCCAGCAGCGCGAAGACTGGACACAGGTGGTGCGGGAAACACCCTACTGGATGAGCCAGGGGGTACACGACAACATCGTCACCATCCGGCAATGGGTATTGCGCTCCAGCAGTTACTGCAGCGAACCCCAGCGGCACATTCTTTACGACCGGCGCGGGCGTTTCCTGACCTGGCTCAGCAACAGCCCGTCCCGGGAACAAACCCAGCAGCGCCTCAATGACGTGCGTCAACGACTGGTCAGCAACGGTCGCAGCGACGTTTGGGTGGAAGGTGCCCCCGGCAGGGTCGGCTACCCCTTTGCCCTAGCCTGTGACCAACCCCATGTGGACCTGCCCGATGCCCTGGCCCGCTATCTGGGGCAACAGCCCAGTGATCGTATCTGGGGTACCTGGGATGACCTGTCCCTAGGCACCCAGGATGCCCCTATTCCCTTGCACGACGCACTGCTGGCCATTTACCAGAAGCGGGTTGAGCAACAGCGGCTGTCGCTACCCCCGGAGCTGCCACGGTACCTGGCCGGTACCCTGCTGATTGAGAGCGGCGCACGCACACGCGCGCGCTCCAGTGCCGGGGCCATCGGTATCATGCAGCTGATGGAGCCGGTACTGAATGACTGCGGCATTCCCAGGCGCAGCCACTGGCACCGCATGGCCCAGCTGGACTGCGCCATGCGCCTGACCCAGCAGAATGCCCGCAACCTGCGCCCTGCATTTGACACTACCTTTGGGCATCTGCCGGACGACAAACAGGATCGGCTGTTTACCCTGCTGCTGATCCAGGCCTATCATGGCGGCGCTGGACGGGTCATCGCCTTGCTTCAGGACCCTGAACTGTCAAAAGCAGCAACCTATTTTGCCGAACACCATGAACGCTTCAGCGCCGGTGACATTGCCTTCGGTCTGGTGTTCCATAACCTGGGGCGCAACCGCTTTGGGCTCGCGTCCCTGTATTATGTCGCTGATATTCAGCTGGCAACGGAAGCCCTGTGCCAAACGGCTCGACTCAAAGGGACTGACTTCTGCATTGACTGAGGAACACCGCCCTGGAACTGACCCTTTTACCGGAAAGCCTGAGCATGACCACGGCAGCACTGCTGCTGGCGGCGTCTGTGGTCACCTCCATGATAACGGCCAGCCTGGGCGCGGGAGGCGGGGTGCTGTTGCTGGCCCTGATGGCCCTTTGGCTGCCACCCGCGGTGATCATCCCCGTGCATGGTCTGATTCAGCTGGGCTCTAACGGCGGGCGTGTTGCGCTGACCTGGCACCATGTAGACTGGCGGGTCATTGCCGCCTTTGCGCCAGGCGTGGTGGTAGGTGTACTGCTCGGCAGCCTGGTACTGGTGAGTCTGCCACCGCCGGTGCTGCAATTGTCCATTGCCCTGTTCGTGATTTATCTGTGCTGGGGACCTTCCCTGCCCAAACTGGCACTGGGCCCGGCAGGCACCTTCCTGGCCTCCCTGCTGACGAGTTTCCTGAGTCTGTTTGTTGGTGCCACCGGCCCCCTGGTCGCTGCCTTTATCAAACAAATACACAGTGACCGCTTCCGTACTATCGCCACCTTTGCCGCGGCTATGACGCTGCAGCATGCGCCCAAAGCCATCGTATTCGGTCTGGCTGGGTTCCTGTTAACCGAGTGGCTGGCCTTCATCCTGGCCATGGTGGCGTTCGGGTTCATCGGCACGTGGTTGGGTCTGCACCTGCTGAAACAGATCAGCAATGCTCGCTTTCACCAGCTGTTCAACCTGCTGCTGACGCTCCTGGCGCTGCGGCTGCTATGGCAGGGCGGTAGTGCCTTGCTGCAGTAATGCCGAGACTTAATTAGAGGCTCCCTAATAGTTCCGGATAAAGCTCATCATTTCCCGTGCCTTGCGATCCTGCCGGTTAAGCTGTTGCCGCTGCCGAAATGCCTTGAGCTCCGCCTGCCGTTGCGCGCGGCTGATGGCCAAACCCGCTAACCAGCCATGGCTATAACCAGCTGCCCACAGTCTCCGCAATGGGCTCAGCCACCATGGTAGATGCTTACTCAGCAGTTCGTCGTCAGCTGCGACCATTGGAACAACCTCTCCCGGATTACCCTGGCGGCCTGCACGGCCGAAAAGCTGCCAATCGATACGGGCAGATTCATGGGGCTCCAGCATCACCACCACCAAGCCCCCCTGTTCAAGAACCTCAGCCGGGACTTTGATGTCAGTGCCGCGCCCGGCCATGTTAGTGGCAACGGTAATGCGCCCCGCTTGCCCAGCAGCCGCAACAATCATGGCCTCATTTTCATGATTCTTTGCGTTCAGCAGGGCGAAATCAAAGCCGTCTGCGGCAAGCAGGTCCGCCAGCCGCTCACTATCAGTGATGCTTCGAGTGCCCAATAGCAAAGGCAAGCCCTGCTGGTGTTTTTCCCTCACCAATGCTGCTACCGCCTGCCATTTACGTGTTTGCGTCGGATAATGTCGGAATGGCTTTACCAGTAGCCTGGACGGCAGCCGGGAAGGTACGCGGAGGGTATGAATCCGATAATTGGCGTAAATTTCCGCTTCAATGTTCTGCAGGGTTCCGCTAGCACCGCACAACCGGTGATAAAGCTTGAAGAAGTTCTGGAAGCTCATCTTGGCAAGGGTGTTATTAGGCGGTGTAAGTGGCACCCCGGCGCGGGCCTCGATAGCCTGATGCAAGCCGTAACTCCAGGTGCGCCCAGGCATCATTCGACCTGTGCTTTCATCCACAATTACCACCTGATCATCAACAACCACATAATGCCGGTCTCGTATGAAGTAATCCCTCGCAACCACGGCCTGCTGGAGCAGATCATAACGTCTGTCGGGATGGCGCCAAAGGGGAGGCAGCCGCGGCGTTTCCGCCTCCAGCAGCGCTTCACCCTCACGGGTGAACTTGACCTCACGAAATGCTTCGATGAACTGGTAATGGTGCCCTGGCTGCATCCGGTCAACAATGTCCCGGGCGAGCCTCACACCCGCCTCCAGTACAGGATCCGGCTGCGGCCCCGAAATAATCAGGGGCGTTGTGGCATCATCAATGAGAATACTGTCAGCCTCGTCGATGATGGCGGCGTACAACCCTCGCATCATGCTGCTGCCCTGCTTGCCACGCAGTTGATCCATACTCAGGCTCAAACGTGATACAGGGCCCCCAGCAGCAATGATGTCCTGGAGATAGTCCGCCAGCAATTGTTTGGACGTGCTGTAAACCAGGTCGCAACCATAGGCTACCGGCTTTTCCTCGGCATCTGTGTCAGGACCCACTGCCGCAACCTTAAGCCCACAGGCATCGAACAGTGGCTGCATGAGCTCGGCATCTCTCGCAGCCAGGTAGTCATTTGCCGTAACAACATGGCAGGGGCGACCACTCCAGGCGAAGATCACCGCCACTATGGCCAGGGTCAGTGTTTTACCCTCACCGGGCGCCAGCTGCACCAATTGACAATCCAACAGCGCCAGGGCACAAAGTAGCTGCACGTCATAGGGACGCATTCCCAGGGCTAGTTCGCTCAGGGCCCGCAGCAGAACCAGTGCCTCATGCAGTCGCGGACGGTCCGCAACCAGGCGGCCAGCGCGTGCCAGCTTACGGTAAGGCACAAGAGCTGCCTGCAGTTGCTGCAGGTCCATGGCCGCCGTGGTCAGTGCACTGGCATTAACAGACTCAATCTCATCCCAATATCGGGCGAGTGTCTGCCTCTCCAGCCTCTGGTGCAAAAAAACCTGACAGCTCGCCAGCCATCGGTTTGGAGGAGCAGCCAGAGGCCGGGGCTCGATGTAGGAAAAGGAGTCAGCCATGATATCGATCCATCAGAGCATGTAACGGCTCTGAACCAGTTGCAACAGTCGCTGGCGCAACTGCCAACCGAGCGAGCGTGGCTCCAAGGGGATACGCATGTACCCTGTCACCCCGCCGTGAAGACTTACAACGTCCGGTGACGGCAGACCAACCAACACTTCAAAGAAGGCATCGCGAGTAATTTCACGCCCGGTACCGTCGTTCTGAGTGAGAATGGAGCCACCACCCGACAAACCCAGGGCAGGTGAAGGGAGTACCTGACGCTGGAACGGAATGAACTGTATAGTTTCACTCTGCAAAGTACTGTAGGCCTGGCCATTAAGCCTCACCTCAGCGCCTGTGATAGCCCGCCCGAACAGTTCCGCTGCCTGCGCCTGACTGACCACGGCAATAAACCGATAGTTGCCTTGACTGACCACCTGGCCAAGACTCTGCCCACGGGGCAAGGTGTCCCCCAACCGTTGATGCAGACTTTCCGTGACCCAAACACCTTCATGTGGCGCTCGCACCTGCAATTGTTCAACCCTGCTGTTTAAGGTCTGCCACCTGTCCTGCAGGGCAGCCAATTGTTGCTGGAACGGTAACGGGTCTGTGCCAGCGATATCCAGTACCTGGCGATAGCGCCATTGCGCCTCCGTCAGCTGATGCCGGGTAATGGCCAGATCCTGCTGCAGTTCGTCATTACTGAACTCCAGCAATAATTTACCAGCCATCACCGGCTGACCGGGTGCCACATGAATGGCATCCAACCGACCACCCGCAAAACTAAACAGAGGCGTGGTTTGGGCCGCGGCCACCACCCCCGGTGCTTTAAGAGAGTAAGGCAGAGGCAGCCATGAAATCACCAGCAGCAGTCCCGCCAGCAAGCCGCCGGAGACCCAGATTGCCCTGCTGCGATTGCGGTAGAGCCTGGGGCTTGTGAGCAGATATTTCAGCAGCTTTTGCAGCGGCAGCAGGAGCCAGATGAACAGCATCATGATTACCATGACAAGCCCCAGCCCCAGCCAGATATCCGCCACCATTAAGGTGATAGCCACCATGACAAAAAGCCGGTAGAAAAAACTCAGAAAACCATAGGTGACCAGCCAGGCAGTTTCCCGCGCAGTATGTGCTGCAGGCTCTGCTTTCTCTGTACCTAGCAACCAGCGATCGGCGTAATAAAGCCACTGCTGATTGGCCTTCTGATACAGGTTCGGGATGTCAATGGCGTCCGCCATCATGTAATAAGCATCAAAGCGCAGCAGCGGATTGCCATTAAATAGAATGCTGGAAACCGATCCTGCAACCATCAGGTTAAAGGCCATACTGTTCACCAGGCCCGGCCCCGTACCAACCCATACCATGGCCGCCAAGGCCGCAAAAAACAGCTCAACGTACATACCCGCACCGCCGACAAAGGTGCGGTGCCAGCGACTGCGCATGGACCAGCTTGCAGTGGCGTCAATGTAAGGCAGGGGTGTAAACACAATAAACATGATGCCCATGGTATGCACCTGGCCGCCGTACTTCTTGCAAACGATGGCATGGCCCATTTCATGGAAGATTTTCAACACGAAGATGCTGATGTACAGCAAGGGGAGGTTGCTCAGCGCCAGGATGCCCTGGCCTTGTTGCCACAAAGCCCCCCAGTTTTCCACAACGGCCTTGGCACCCAGCAGAACCACCACCACCCAAATCAACAATGCCACGGGGCTAAACAGCGGTGACAGTATTCGGCGCCAGAAATTAAGAAAATCGTTAGGATCCCACAGGGGCACCCGCACATAGAGAAACGCCATCAGCTTCCCCAGGTTCTCCCGGGTTTTCTGTTTGCGATAGCGCTTGAAGATGGCGTCGTTATCAGACTCTGAACGAAAAAACAGCAAGTTGGCGTGATGCAGCTGGGCCAGTAACTGGAGCACATCCTCCTGCCCCGGGGCCTGTTCGGGATAACGGGCAACAAAACGCGCCCAGGTTTCAGCGACGGTTTCCCTTGGGCTCAGCGCGCAGACAAACCGGTAGGCATCCGGTCGCAACCGATAGTACTTTTCCGACCCGATATCCTGCAGCACATACCATTCTTCGCCATGGTAAAGTTGCTTGTGCACCCTGGCACTGGGCAGCAGTCCGAGCTTGAGGGGCGCAATCTGATACCAAGACTCACTGAAGGTAGAGGGCATAGCTCACCACCATAGCCACAATCGCAAACGGTTCATCAAGCGGTGACCAATGACCCAAAGCACCTGTCTGCGGCCTTTATCCACCTTGGCAACACCGCTCATGCCTGGCCGCCACCAGTCCTCGGCGGGCTGATCAAGTTCGGCCCGCAGCTGGAACATGGCGCCGCTGGCATCCCTCACCTGAGCCATGGGTATAATGCCCGTGACAGTGAAGGGCAGCTTGCGGTCGGGCTGGCTAAGGAACACAAACTCGCCACGGTCACCGGTAACAATATGGTGGATATCCTCCTGCCTGATCTCTACTTGCAGATACATACCCTCGATACGCGCCACCCGGTAGAGCTGCTGCCCCTTGGAAACAGGCAAACCCAGTAACTGCTGTCGCTCCCCTTCCACCACTACGCCATCAAAAGGACTCCGCAGGCGGGCCTGCTCTAACAGCACCGCAAGACGGCTCAGCCGCGCCTCCGTCTGGGCAACCCGAGCCGCTGCGATTTCCTGCTCAATAAGGTTCAACGCTGCGCGGGCACGGTTAACCTCGGACAGATAACGCTGCAGATCCGCCTGCGCTTCCGCCCGTTGTAACAGCAGGTCCTGTACATCCATGATGGCCAGCACCTCATGCGCAGACACCGGATCACCTGCCATGCCGAGAGCCTGGTCCACCTGGCCATCAAACGGCGCACTGATAACCCGGATGCTTTCCGTGGTTATCTTGGCACTACCTTCCACCCGGTGAGGCAGAGTGCCAAAAATGCCATACAACAGAAGAAGAGTGACTATAAGGCTGAGTATTTTGGTCCACAGATGTTCAGGGCCAAAAGACCACGCCAGCAGGCGCTTGCCGTTGCGCCAGCCTCGTAGCAACCAGCCATCCTGCTTCTCTTTGAGCTGACACAGGCGGGGATAAAGGAGTTGGGCAATGAAGTGTACAGCTTCCTTCAGCTCATCGGAGAATCCACCATGATGGCTGATCAGCATGAGAACTGCCTGCCCCTGGGTGCTGTCTGCGTCGCCCAAGGGCAGGGTAAACACCGTGTTGCAGCCGGTCTGTACCCGTAACTGCTGGTGAGCAAGCCTGATCTGGCCGGCAGGCGTCGATACCCGCTCATCATGATAAATGCTCACGGCCTGATCTGCCGCCTCTTCCATGGCCGCTTCCAGCAACTTCACCAGCTCTGTTTTCTTTTCGAAACGATCAAAATGACTGATGGCCTGAGCGCGGATGTAGTGGTCCTGGCGCCAGCCCAGTACCACCTGGTCAACTTCCTCGCTATGACTGACCAGACTGTTGACCAAGCCATAGGCAGCGGTGGAAAACCGTTTGGCCTGGTAGATTTCAGGTACCAGCTCTAACAGGGTCAGCAGCCCCGGCGCCCTGTCTGATGGGGCCGACGGGGGCCTGACCGGGATATCCGCCACCAGTTCTGCACGTAGAATAATGTCATTAAGCCGGGGCATCAGCTCTGCCTTCACCCACAACAACAGGTAGTGCGCAGGCTCGCCCATAAGTCTTATGGCCACCCGGACCATATCCTGACTGCCCGGCCCCGGCGGGCTGACGGCAAACTGATTATTTACGGCGCGCTGTATCAAACCTGTCAGCCATGGGGCATCAGCCGCCTCCGGCTGCCAGTCCCGTGGGTCACTTACCACACATTGGAGGGTCTCAGTCTGAGCATAAATCGCGGCTGTCTCTGCCAGGCAAAGGACGCGCAAGCGCCCAACAAAACTGGACCAGAAGCGTTCATCGACGGCCCCCGCATTCAGCCTCAGGCTGCGCAGGTCTTCGATAATCCCTCGGACGTCAACACTCACCGCCGACTCCCTGCCTGAACATTAGAGAGCGACCTGAGCTTTGCTGCCAGGCCTGATGGCATGGTCGCGGTTGTCGATGCGAATATGCAGCTCCACCAGACCACTGGCAGGGTCTGCAACATCTGCGAGATATTCAAGCTGACCAGGGCGCTCGCCGAGCCCATCAACACTGACGACCACGGGCTGCTCAACAACTAGCCGCCGCGCAACGACATCAGGTATGCTGACTTTCAGCAGCCCTACCTCCAGATTGACCAGTTGCAGGATAGGCTCACCCGTTGGCGCCCACTCTCCATCTCGTCTGGCAACACGGGTCACCACACCCGCAATGGGCGCACGCAGTTCCATTTCGGCAAAGGCGCTACGAGCCAACTCGTACTCAATTCTCTCTCGCTCCTTTTGCACCCTGGATCCCGCCAGTTGAGCTTCGGTATTGATCACATCAAGCCGCAGCGCGTTCAGTTCATCCCGACTGATGGAACGGCTCTGTTCGTAAAGATCTTCCAGAATGTGCAGCTGTTCACGCACAATAGCTAACCGTTGCGTCAGCGCCTTGATTTCCGTGTCATCCTGCCAAAGCAGGCGCCGACGGCTCACCTCCAGTTGCTGAGCCTGACGATTCAGGTGCAACAACGGCTGACCCGCCGTGACCCGCTCGCCTTCGCGCACCAATACGCTTGCCACCAGGCCACTGACACTCATAGCCAAGGTGCGCTCCTCCAACGGGTAGATGACGCCCGCTACCACGCGGGTCTCGGCAGTTACTTTGGCAAGAGGCAGACAAGAGAGAATGATCAGACCTATCACCCATAGAATTCTGGTCAAAGGGTCATGACAGCAGGTGTTGGCGTACAAAGTATTAAACCCGGTTAGCGTCGAACCACCAAGTGCCGCACTTAGCAGTTCGGCCTGGCTGTTCAGTCAATTTAGGGAAGCGAAGCGTCAGCCAAAGCGCGCTGACTCTGAATGGTAATACCATAATCGTTGAAGAGTGTTCCTTCTGCAAGGCGGAGTGCAACTATCGCCAGCTGATAACGAACCAGCGAATCCACATAACGCTGCTGGGCCCGGATTCGGTCATCTTCCCGTTCCAGCAGATCCCGTAGACGGGTCTGGCCCGCATTGAAGCGACGCAGCTCCGTGTTGAAAAGCTCGTCCTGAAGCTGCTGCTGGCGATCACTCAACTCCAACTCACGATAGGCCTGATCAAGCTGTCTCAGACGGCTGCGCAGCTCATTGCTGACACTGACTCGAATGGCGTGCAGGTCCAGCTCTGCCTGGGTCAATCGGGTGCGGGCGCTCCGTTCATCAGCCTGACCACGCATGTCACGTCCCAGCGGCATGTTGTACTCCAATCCCACGTACCAGGTTGGGTAGTCCGTATCAAACGCCCGCTCCATCGGATCGCGGCTGCGGGTACTCAATGAGCTGGTGCTGTAGCCCAGAGCCAGATCCAGTTGCGGACGTTTTTCCTCACGGGCCGTGCGCAGTTTGAGCGCTTCAATCTCGCGGGTTTTCTCAGCAATCAGATAACCCGGCCACTGCGCCAGCAGCCGTTCGGTGTAACTGTGAAAGTCCTCGGGAGCAGAAATGGCATCCATCTGGGGCGCGTCCGTAGGCACAAAGGTCAGATTCTGGAATTCCGACCCTGACAGATTCAGCAACGTGCGCAGCTCGGCCTGCAGGTCATGCCAGGCCTGGAGTGCGGCCTCATGCTCTGCCTGACGTTCAAGGATGGTCGATTCAGACTCAAGTTGGGCTGACCCTGGCACGCGACCAGCACGCACCTGATTCTCGGTTTCCTGATGTATGTTGCGGGCATTGGCCAGGGCAACCTGGCGTATGCTGACAAACTGATTCAGACGAAAGAGTTGCCAGTAAGCAGACAAAGCCTCCGACGATACGCGCAATAGCTGCTGACGGAACTGCTGCTCCGTGAGCACTTCGTTCAGCTCCGCTTCCTGGATTTGCCATTCCACACTTCGGTTACCCAGCCCTCGTAGCAGAGGCTGTCGAATCACCAGATTCAACGCGCCGGCATACTCGGTATCATTCACCGGATCACCTGATAAGGGGTTGTTTAACAGGGGAATGACATTATTTTCCCGCTTGAGAGCGGTCCAGCTGACACTCACATCGGCACCTGTTTTAACCGGCACCCTTACGCCTGTCTCAACATTGAGACGTTTCTCACGGAAAACGTCCTGGTTAAGACGCTGAACACTGGACAAGCGGTCTGACGCGGTGTTCTCCGAACGCTGGCTGGTAAAACGACTTTCTGCAAAAAAACTCGGCTGATAGGCGCTGCGCTGGCGGTCAATATCATCGGTTGCCAACTGCAGCTGCAACTGGCTGAACAGGGCGCTGGCGTTGCGCTCAATCACTCCTAACAGCAGCTCCCGCTGCCCTAGGCGTTGCCCCTCCAGATTGGCATAGTGCCCCTGACTGGCGGCGAGGCTGGCGACAGGGTCTGCAGTAACACTGGGTGCGCTTACCCACAGAGGTATCATCAGGCACAACCAGGAACGCCGAGCTACTTTGTTCATGTTCATCACTCAGGTTTATTCACCCGCACACCGGTACCCAGGGAAACTTCGACCCCGGACCTTAGGTCCGGGGTGCTCACGGGGGGATAGTTGATTAGTGGACCTTGCTCTCTGCATCCGAATCCGTTTTGGTCAGTCCCGTCACGCCGTCCTTCAGCATTGCCAGACGCTCGATCTGTGACAGGGAGGTGAGGTGAGCGAAAACCGGCGCCAGGTAACGGCGCTTTTTCAATTCCAGAAAGGTGCTATCAGAGAGATTATTGAGGCGCTCCTCATTAACAACATAACAGCCCGTTATATTTTTCATCTGCTCATTCTGGCGAACGCGCATGTTCAGCGGCGTGAACAGGTTGTGACCCGCCATGAACTTGCAGAACTCGTTGGTGAAGACTTCCATTTGCTGCAATTCACTCAGGTAACGCTTAACGTTTTCGATTACCTGCGTCGGCTGGCCCTGCTCATCAAACATGGCATTGCCCTCCTTGCGATCAACAAACTCACTGTCTTCGTCAACACAGACGGTAAATTGCCCTTCCTCTCCAGTACTTGCCAGGGCAAAAGGATAGCGGCGAATAATCGCAGGGACATAGGATGCCTGCCACTTGCCATCCTCAGCCACAAACAGATTTTCACCTTCATCAAGGCCCAGCATGACGACGGGACGGAACTCGTCTTTGCTCTTGTCTTCAATAAACACAATCGGATACACCGCGGCGGCACGGGCAAACTCATGCACCATCAGGGAGGCAATGTGGAACTTGCTGGCGAAGCCAAACCCCGCTATGGGCTTCACCTTGAGATCTGCGTGCTGGTCTTTGTTAACGGGTACTAACTTGGTGAACATGTCATCTCCTGCTTGTGAAATAAGGTAGGCACGGCCTATTTGATAGTGCTATATCCCTTGAACAAAGGAAGCACAGCCAGCGGCTGTCGCGTTACCACGACGCCCCCGCTGGCTTGAGTTGCGCTATCAATATAGTCTGAACCCATAAAAACCATCACTCGTAGCAGAAAGTTAAGTCACAAAACGACAAATGCTCAAGGCTACTTTTCTTGCCAAACCTTGCAACAGGTTCGGCACCAGCGCTGATGCGTTTACAGTGTCAGGGTGTAATCCTCCACAAACAGGTCGTAAAGATAGGGATTCAGCGGCACGGTACCCATAACATCCGGCTGCAGACCAGGCACTCGACCCAGCACATGGGACATTCTCGCCAGATTACTGAGGTTGAAGTCTGGTTGCGTCACCCTGCCGTCTTTACCCCACCGGGTCACGTCGAGCATTTCAAATCGGCTGGCTTGACCGCCCCCCATGTTGAAACCCACGCGGCCCAACATTTCCATCCGTAATTGCTGCTCAAGCGTCGTCAAACCACTCTCAGCTACCGGCGCTTCGCTGCTCAATGTGCGCATTTCCGCTCTGGCAATCCGTGCCTCCTGCTCTGAAACCAGGTCACCACGAACCAGCGGGCTACGCATCAGCTCATAGACGGGCAAGGGCAGATCAACATTGACCACGCGGGACTTGTCGGCACGGTTATCAACATCAATCAAATGTTGCCAGCTATTGCGGCCGGCAACCTCTAGCAGGTTGCCGTTGCCTTCGTCATCGATCACGTTAACCAGCCGTGTCATCTGATTTACGTCCACAAGCCGCGCAACGTCTACTCTAATGACCTGATCCGCAAGTTGAGCAAGGGCGAGGGACAGGTCGTTGGTCGGGTCACTGATCTTGTGGCCCTGGGCCCGGACACTTAGGTCCAGCGTAACCACGTTGATACGGGTATTGCCAACGCTGTTGAACAGCAGACCTGCGCGGCTGCTGAGCTGCACCGCTCCCTCAGTTGCCTGGATCTCCGCCAGATTAAGGTCATCCTGACCTGTGATCGCGACGTTGCCCAGCTCGGCACCTACCACGCTGCCAGCAGCCATTTCCAATCGGCCGACATTGAGTTCGACATTGCCACTGAGACTTAACAGCTCGCTGCCAGCGTGCGTGTGTAATACATCACCTACATCCAACAGCGCGCTGCTATGTGCCTGGTGCATGCCTGCAAGCAACGTCAGGGAACCCGTAGTCTGGACATCTATGACCCCACCCGCTTGCAAGCGCTCGGCTGACAAGGTCGCGGACTGATTACGAATGGTCAGGTCATTACCCGCCTGTGCAACTAACGTCGCTGTAACCAGAGCGCCTTCGAATGTGGTGTTTTGCTGAGCGTCCAGCAAGGTGACTGCGCCAACCCTGAGGTCACCCTCCACCATCAGGTCGCCGATGCTCATAACCTGCAGGGCGCCACCAATATCGCCGGTCACATTGATAACGATACGGTCGCTGCCATCCAGGCTGACATCACCACTTACCGTCAAGAGACCGACCAGTTTAATCGCGTCGGCTCCCGAAAGGGTCAGGTCACCCGTTACATCCAGGACACCGTCCACATCCGTGGCACCCGTAACCGCCCAGGTTACATTGTCGCCGCCGGTGTAGCTGCCCGTTACGAAAAGGGCACCGCCAACAGTCATATCTGAGGTGCCCGCAACCACCAACGACCCTGCCAGCTCGGTATCTCCAACACTGGTCAGGTCAAGTGTGCCGGACACTGTCGTGTTTCCGTTGAGTCTGGCGGCATCATCCGCCTGAATCATGGCGTCACCGGCCACCGCCAGAGTGACAGCATCAGACTCGATAGCACGGGCACTGCTCAGCACCAGATTACCCGTCGCTGTGCCCAGCTCACCTCGGCCCAGCAGCATGTTGCCCTGGGTTGCGCTGACCGTGGTCAGGTAGATATCTCCCTCACCTTCGGTGCGCACCGCAACGCCATCAGCAAGCGCAAGACTGTTCTGTACCCGCAGGCGGATATCACCATCACCTTCACTCAGCAGACCGGATGCGCCTTTCAGCTCAACGTTCACCAAAGCACCATCGAGACCCACACGACCGAAAGCAGCCTCAACCTGATCGACTGTCAGCCCGGAGGCTTCGAACAGATTGATGGCACCCTGAGTGGTAACCGCCGACAACTGACTAACACTCAACTCAAGCCCGTTACTCAGCGTGCCAAGGTCGTACTCCGCGATCAGTGCCAGCCCGCCCGCGAGAATATTGGTTGCACTGGCAGTGGGTGTCAGCTGATTATCCGCAATGCCGCCCTGACGAGACTCCAGCACCACCGTGCCAAGCCCGGCCGTGATCCTGGCCACGAGCAGATCATCACCGGCACTGTAATAGAGGTTACCGCCACCGGTGGTGACGTTGGCCATGTCAGCCATGACGATCTGGCCACCCGCATGGGCGGTGATACTGGTGCCACGGACATCGACTACGCTCTGGTTATTGCCGGTGCCCAGGCCCGCATGGCGAATGTTCCCGCTTGCAACCAGCGCTACGTGACCGATATCACCCAACACGCGAGCCTGCAGACTGAGATCGCCATTACGGGCTTCCAGCAGTACGTTACCAGTACCCACTGCGTTGACACCGCGAGGGGTGTCGGAGCCCTGGCTAATTGTCAGTTGATCAGCACGGATAACAACCGCACCGTTGAGGATAGTTTCCACATCTTCCATGGCGCCATCCATCACCAGGCCGGCGGCGAGACTACCAGTCTGCTCAACCCGGTTGACCGCAATAGTCTCGACACGCCCAACGGTCAAATGACCTTCACCATGCACAAACACGCCCTGAGCGCGACCGCGAGCCGCCAAAACGTCAACCTCAACCCGCAGCGGATTGACCAGGCTGCCGTCATTGCCCACACCCTGTACCGCCAGCAAACGCAACTCACCGGCACGCACATGGGTCAAGGTATCCCCCAGTGCCAGAATCTGACCAGCGCGCAGGCTCACACCAGCAGTGCCTGCATCAATCTGACCAACAACCATCTGATTCACCGCCGTCGGCGTGGCGCCGCTGGCGGCATTCAGCCGCACCGCGCCGTTTTGGGTGCGGATTTGGCCGTCACCCTCCATCATCAGGCTGCGAGCAACATCCAGCTCAACGGTATGCCCCTGAGCCAGAGTCTCAATCAAGCTTTGCAGACGGAGATCCCGGCCAGCGTGCAGGCTGATATGGCCCGTCTGACTGGTGATATCACCCTGCAAAAACATGTCGGCTTCGTTGCCCAGCGCCTGCAACAGCAGGTTGCCACCCGCGGTCAGGGCGCCATTGGCCCGTGTTGTCAGGGTACCCTGGTTGACAATAACCAGAGTGCCAGGGGTCACGAGGTTATCGAGCGCCGCATCAGTGATGACCTCAGTACTGCCATCCTGAGTGACACGTTGCGTCACCACACTGCCTGTGCTCGCAATGGTCAGCTCACCGCTGTTGTTCAGATAGAGGCTGGCAGCATTGCCACTCAGACCACCGATCTGTGTCAGCACCGGGGCAATGCCTGTGCCCACACCCCCTGATGCGTCCAGTCGCACTTGTGCCGCAGTGAGATGTTGCTGGCCGGCATCCAGCCCGGCCACGGTAATGGTGGCCGCCAGCAGGCTGATGGACCCGTCGCTGGCCAGACGGCCCAGCTGCAGGTCGCCCGCCGTAGCGTAGCGGAGGTTGCCGCTGGCGTCCGTGAGCGCGCTGGCGGTCATGGTGATGGATGCCGCCGTGGCATCCACTGTGCCCGCCGTGCGGACCTGACCCTGCTGTTGCAGGGCACCAC
>JAIUMV010000039.1 GCA_022565395.1 Marinobacter sp. | reverse complement strand
TTCCCGGCCCCGTCGTGGGCCTGGGAGGCCCCTAAACTCCCCCACTTGCACGTGCTTGTCGGGGTGCCCCGTAATGGTCTACGGGCCGGGTGTGCGAGCACCCAGTCCTGCAGGTCACGATCAGATACGGTGCGCAAAACTAGAACCAGTCAACCTCCATATTCAGGCAGGTCTCGTCCTCATTACGCAGCAACACCAAATCCTGAGCTACCGTCGGCAGTTCCCAGTGGAAGAAGTACTGGGCCGCCTGGAGCTTGCCCTGATAGAAGTTGCGCTCGCTGTCGCTGCTGGCAGCACCCAGCCCCTTGGCGGCAGCATTGGCCTGACGTAACCACATCCAGGCCACGATGATGTGACCGAACAGGTGCAAGTAGCAGCTGGCATTTGCCAACGCCTTGTCGACGTTGCCCGCCATCAGGGTTTTGCCCAGGCTCTGGGTAACTTTCACTGCCTGTTGCAGGGTTTCGCTCAGGGACAGTGCCCACTGCTGACAACGGGCGGTGGTGGCCGCTTGCAGGTCAACCTGCATTTCCTGCATCAGCAGTTGCAGGCCATGGCTCTGATCCTGCCAGATCTTGCGGCCCAGCAGGTCCAGGGCCTGGATGCCGTTGGTGCCTTCATGAATCGGGTTCAGGCGGTTGTCACGCCAGCATTGCTCAACCGGATATTCACGGGTGTAGCCAGCCCCACCGTAGACCTGAATGGCCAGATCGTTGGCTTTGGGGCCGAACTCGGAGGGCCACGCTTTGATCACCGGGGTAAGCAGATCCAGCAGCTTGGCCGCCTCCATGCGCTTTTGCTGGTCTGGATGGGTGTGCTGGTCGTCCATCAACCGGGCGCCATACAGGCACAGGGCCAGGCCGCCTTCACTGTAGGCTTTCTGGGCAAGCAGCATACGACGTACGTCCGTATGGTCGATGATGGGTACCTGCGGGCTTTCCGGGTCCTTCTCGCTCGCTTTGCGGCCCTGCCGGCGATCTTTGGCATAGGCAAGGCTATGCATGTACCCACGATAACCGATGACCGCTGCACCAAGGCCCACGCCGATGCGGGCTTCGTTCATCATCTGGAACATATATTTCAGACCCTGGTGAGGTTCACCCACCAGATAACCATGGCACGGCGCATCGTCGCCAAAACTCAGCGCGGTGGAGGTGGTGCCCCGGTAGCCCAGTTTGTGGATGAGGCCCGCAAGGCTGACACCGTTACGCGCACCTGAAGTGCCATTTTCGTCCACATGAAATTTCGGGACGATGAACAGAGAGATACCTTTAACGCCTGCAGGCGCGCCTTTGATCTTGGCCAGCACCATGTGAACAATATTTTCGGTAATGCTCTGCTCGCCACCGGAGATGTATATCTTGGCGCCTTTGATCAGGTAGTGGCCGTCCTCGGTCGGAGTAGCCGAGGTACGGATATCGGCAAGGCTTGAGCCTGCATGGGGCTCAGTAAGCGCCATCGTGCCGCTGTAACGGCCACTGAGCATGTGAGGCAGGAATCTGCTTTTTTGCTCCTCGCTTCCGAACACACGGATCAGGTTAGCGGCGGCGGTGGTCAGGAATGGATAGCCCGCCGTGCCGGGGTTGGCGGCGGTAAAGAAGCCATTACAAGCCGCCATCACGGATTCCGGCAGCTGCATGCCACCCAGTTCGTAGTCATACCGACCCGCGAGGAAACCCGCCTCAGCATAAGCGTCGAAAGCCTGTTTCACTTCAGGGAGCATGTCCACCTGGCCGTTGACAAATTTCGGTTCGTCTTTGTCGGCGGCGCTGTTGTGGTTAGCGAACTTCTCTTTCGCCATTTTGTCGGCAGTTTCGATAACAGCGTCAAAGGTGTCTTTGCTGTGTTCGCTGAAGCGCTCGCGCTGTGTTAAGGCGGCGGTGTTCAAGACCTCGTAGAGTTGAAAGTCGAGGTCTCTGCGGTCGATTAGCGTGTCGGTCATTCTTCTTCTCCAGTTGATTGCCTCTAGCCTCTCATAAGCAGTATGGTGTTGGAACTGTCATTTCTGACTTGTTTTTGGTGAAAACCGTCATTATGCCTGAGCATTACTCAAGTCTGTTGCGGGTCGGCTCTTCCGGGAGACGCCGTAAATACATCCATGTAGCCTTGAGCGCAGCATCCCTGCTGCGCACACTCCCGGAAGAGCCGACCCGCAACAGCCCCAGAGTTTAGCCTTGGTCGCGCAAGGTGTTTCCTCTAAGACAGGAGAAAGCCAAATTTGAAAACCGTCACCATCATCGGCTTCAACGGTGCGCTGGCCAGCGCGATCACCGGCATCATTGACCTGTTCCGTCTGGCGGGGGTTACCTGGGCGAGGATTCACGGTCAGCAGCCCACTGCCTTGTTCAAAACCCGGCTGTTAACAGAAGAGGGCGCGCCCTGTCGGTGTATCAATGGGCTGACACTGGTTGCTGATGGGGCCTGGCAGGAGGTGGGAGCACTGGGGGATGATGAGCTGCTGGTTATTCCGACCATCGGCGCGCCCATTGCCGAGATTCTGGCAAGCAATCAGGCGCTGGTGCAGTGGCTGGCGCAGTTTCGGGTGCTGCCGGAGCGTGAGGTGCGGGTGGCAAGTAACTGTACCGGGGCATTTTTGCTGGCAGCGGCGGGGCTGCTGGATGGCCGGGAGGCGACCACCCATTGGGGCTTTGGCGATCAGTTTAGGCGCCAGTTTCCGGCCGTGAACTTACACCCGGAAAAACTGGTAACCGTGGACGGCCCCATCGCCTGTGCGGGCGGTGGCACGGCCTGGTGGGATCTGGGGGTGTATCTGGTGGAGCGTTTTGCCGGGCCACAAACCGCCCGAGAGTTAGCCAAGGCGTTTGTGATTGACGCCGGTCGTACCAGCCAGGCGCCCTACTCCGCCCTGCAAAGCCGGCGCTACCATAACGACCCCGCCGTGTTCACAGTGCAAAACTGGTTGGACAGCCATTACGGCGATGCTATCACCATCGACACCCTTTGCCAGATCAGCTGCCTAAGCGAACGCACCTTGCTCCGGCGCTTCAAACAGGCCACCGGAGAAACACCCCATACCTATCTGCAGTTACTGCGGGTGGAAGTGGCCCGCACCCTGCTGGAAACTGGCCGAGACAGCCTGGAGCAGATTACCCAGGCGGTGGGTTACAGCGATGTCAGCTCATTTACCCGCCTGTTCCGCCGCCACACGGGCCTGTCTCCCAGCCAGTACCGGGCAAGATTCAGCCGCTGACGCATCAGGGGGCCGGTCAGGCGTAAAACTCGCCGTAGCGGTTACGGATATAGCCTTTCAGCTGCTCCAGATTGGGGTCGCTACGGTCAAAGGCCAGCCCCACAGTATGGCCGTGCCGCCAGACAATACGCGCCCCGACGTTGGCAAACGGAAACTTGAGTTTCAGCCAGACGCTGTCGGTACCGACGTCCCGTGTTCTGACCCGCAGCCCCGTGCGTGAAATGTTGGTTATCAGCAAAGACACCTTGTGATCGCCGTCTGTTGCCTGGATATGAGCCAGATGGCGACGGCGGGGTGATGAACGCATGGCCGCCACCAGCTGGCGGCGGATAAACTCCTGGATGATGTACCCGATACAGAAGGCAATGCCCCCCGCCTTCACCGCACCAAACACCGCACTGCCTGCCAGCTGTGCCAGGTCAGGCCCACCCCGCGGGAAGGCAAAAGCCACCGTCGCCAGCGCCTGCAGCCCACCGCCCAACACAGCAAACACCAGTGCCAGCCGGGTGGCATGACCGATGATTTCACGCCGGTCAGAAAAGGTATCCGTGCTCAGACTTCTGATCACGGCGCCAGCCATCATGCCAAAGGTTAACGCCAAGGCAGCAAAGGCCAAATGACGATGGAGCGGGCCGGCCAGCTCCAGCGCAACCACATTGAAGTACATGTAGGACGCGAGCGTTGCCGACAACACGGCGGCCAGGTAAACCCCGATACCGGGCACACCACCCTTGGCCTGGGACACCCGATCAAACACCACCCCGATTAACAGGGCCGCCAGATACGAGAGGCTGCTGCCCAGTGACCAACGCACCCAGCGCTCCAACTCCAAACTTGGCCCGCCAGTGGCACCACGGTAACTGAGGTAGGCCAGCACGGTGAGCATACAAACCGCAAACACAGCTAACGTGCTCAACGCCGCGGGCTCCAGCAGCCGCAGCTCACGGGTGTCACCAATCCGCAGCTTGAGACCGTAGTTTTTCAACACCATATACTGGTCCGCCTGTTTGGCGTACTTGCGAACCACAAACTTGCACAAAGCCTCGCACAGGGTCGCATCCAGCCGGTTCAGGTCCTGCTGCGTGGTCATATACAGCTCTGAGCCTTCCTCCAGCCGCGGCAGCACGTGGTGGCTGTATTCCAGCTTGCGTTCTGCCGCATCAACATCATCACGGTTGAAATTGCTCGCGCCCAGGTCCTTGATAACCAGCAGCAGATACGCCGAACGCAAGTACCGCCACGCCAGCGTATTATTCGTCTGTTCCTCTGCCAGGCGGTCTTTCATCGCCTGCCAGTAGTGAGCATCAGGGGTGCCCTGCCAGCCTTTGAACAGGCGCTCCAGGTACTGGGGCTCGGGCTGAAAACTGTCCGGCGAGGAGCGCAGCTGATGGACCACATCTTCAACCGCTCTCGGAATACGGGCCCAGGTTTGCAGTTTGCTGCGCCACAACTCGTCATAGCGACTGATGCGCGGCACATTGAGCAGGGCGACCAATGCCAGGGCGGTGACACTGTAGGTTTGGTCCCCCATCAGCGCCTGCAGCACACCTACCGGCTCGGCCCCCATGGCGCCCATGAGCTGGAACACCACATTGGCGCCAAGACTCTGCAGTACAAGGACAAAAAGCAGGAAGGTGAGGAGGTAAAGGGCAAAAAACGTGGAGTAACGGGCATTATCTATGTAATCCCGAGGTGAGCCGGAAAATTGTCCTCTATCGGACTCTGGCCACTGTGCAAACCGCTCACCCACTACAAACAACAGGATCAGACCAAAGACCAACAGATCCACCCAGATACTGGCGGGTGTCTCTGGTGCGCCAAGCACGGCAATCCCTCCCGTTATATGGCTGCAAACCAAACTTAATTGCAATACCTAACAAATAGTTCAGCAGGCCTTCGCTGTCAACGCGGTATAGCCGCTATCAGAGGCTATTCTTATAGATCCGGCCGTTTTTCATGATCACCACGAAGTTCTCATCCGGCCGTGTTACCAGCGACAAGTCACTGGTGGGATCACCCTTGACCAGAATCAGATCGGCCATGGCGTCGGTTTCAATAACGCCCAGCGCGCGGCGGTAAGGATTGCGGGGGCCGGTCAGGGCCAGTAGCTGGCCGTTGTCGCCAGTGGCCATTTTCAGCACTTCACCGGGACTGTACCAGCGGGCCAGGGTGTTCAGCAGCAGGTTCTGTTTGTGGCCGTCGTCGCCGGTAAACAGAATATCCGTTCCGAATGCCACTTTAACCCGGTGCTTTTTAGCCAACTCGTAGGCCCGGTCCGTGCCTTGCGACACCATCAGTTGTTTTAGGCGGGATTCACCCGTTTTTGGATTCGCCAGTTCATTGTCCAGGAATGGCTGCAGGCTCCACCAGATGCCCTGGCGGGCCATCAGCCGGACCGTCGCCTCGTCAATCAACTGGCCATGTTCGATGACTTTGACACCCGCTTCGATAGCCTGCTGTACGGCCCGTGACGTATAAGCGTGCACCGTTACATAGGTGCCCCAGTTCTCTGCTGCCGCTACCGCTGCACGCATCTCATCCAGCGTGTATTGAGTCACATCCAGCGGATCATACATGGAGGACACTCCGCCGCCCGCTGTCAGCTTGATTTGAGTGGCCCCCAGCATCAGCTGTTCCCGTACCCGCCGCAACACTTCATCAACGCCGTCGGCTATCGCGGCAGCGCGCATCTGTTCGGGATGACTCAGGCTTTGATTGCTGGCGCGGGGAATGTCCGTGGGCAAGCGGAAGTCTGCGTGGCCGCCGGTCTGGGAGATCATGGCACCGGAGGGGAAAATACGGGGCCCCCGTATCAGCCCCTCTTCAATGGCCCGATGCAGCCCCATGGCAGGCCCGCCCATGTCCCGGACGGAGGTAAAACCCCGCAGCAGTGTTGCTTCCGCCACCCGGGCACCTTTGATGTTCAGGTAACCTACTTCAGCCGTCATGGTATCCAGCATGCCAGCGCCCACCAGCATGGAGTGCCAGTGGGCATCGATCAGCCCCGGCATCAGGGTATGACCGCGGCCATCAATGCGCAGCGCGGGGCTGTCTTCCGGCAAGTCAATGGGATTGCGGGAGATCTGCTCAATGCCGTTTCCCACCACCAGTACATGATGGGTGCCCGGTAGCAGGCGATCGGACTTACCGTCAAAAAGTTGGACGTGCTCAAACAACACGGCAGAGTCGCTGGCATAGGCAGCCGCTGACACCAGAAGACAGAAAGCGACCCACAGGGTCAGCCAGAGACGTACCAAAGCCATAATCAAGCCCTCGCGCTGTATGCTGGGCTGGCGACTATCGGGCGATTACATCATCAGTGGGAATCAGACAGGGGTTTATCGCAGCTAGGCGTACCCGGCAACGTCCCTGTCCAGCGCGGCTACTCGCCCGGCTACGCCAACACGTTAGGGAAAAAATAGCACAGGTCCCCGCAACCGCAACGGCTGGAGGACTGTCAGGTTTTTATACGCTTACGCTTTTTTGACGAATTCGGACTTGAGTTTCATGGCGCCAATACCGTCAATTTTGCAGTCGATATCATGGTCACCGTCCACCAGCCGTATGTTCTTGACCTTGGTACCCACCTTGACTACCAGCGACGACCCTTTGACTTTGAGGTCCTTGATCACCGTCACCGTGTCACCATCCTGCAAAGGATTGCCGTTGGCATCACGCACCTGCAGGCCAGTATCTGCCGCCCCTGTAGCTGCATCACGCGACCATTCATGGCCGCAGGACGGACACACCAGCAGCGCGCCGTCTTCATAGGTGTATTCAGCATTACAGCTCGGGCAGTTGGGCAATTCGCTCATGGGCACTCCGGTGATGCGGGTCCAGCTAAAGCGCAATGATACCAGCTGGCACGTTATATGCGTGACTAAAGTTGAGCAGGGACTTGCCGATGTAAAGTGTAAGAGTCCCCGACAGGGGCCTTGGAGAGGGCAGTAACCATGAGCACATCAAACAGCAGTAACCAGACCGCATTGTTAAGCAGACTTTACGATCTGAAGCAGAAACAACTCCTTCAGGCCAGCCAGCACACTGACAGTCTTTTGTACCGTGTACTGGCGGCAGAGGCGCAAGCCATCAGTGACGCCCTCAACGGGCGCCGTTAAAACCGTCGCAACACGATGAGACGTAACCAGCCTGTCGGACTCAATAGCCGATCAGTCTGGTTACTGCGGTAGTACCCGCGGTAGTACCCGCAAGAGTACCGGGCTGCCTGCTTCCAGAGGCAGCGGCAGTATAAACCCCTCATTTGAGCGAGGGACAAGCCCCGTCAGGCCGGTCATATTCACTTGGTGTGTAACCAGCACCAAGGGCTCTGTATGAGTTTGTGTGTTCACAAACGCTATCAGTGCCGACAACCGCGCGGGCCCCTGTGACCTTTCCTGAAAAAAAGAATTGAGCGCGGGCAAGGCTTCAACTGCCCCCAACGCCATACCTGTTGCCGTATCCCAGGCCCGACACCACTCACTGCTGAGCACCCGAGCCTCAACAATACCCTGAGCACGCAAAAAATCTCCCCAGGCACGGGCTTGCTGACGCCCAGTCTCATTGAGGTTTCTCTGAGTACGGCAGTCCCCTAGGCGAAAGCCGGCCGGATCACCCGTGCCCGGCGCCAACGCATGGCGGATGATCAAGACCGCCTCGCCGTCCCGCAGGGCCTGCCAGGCAGCGACTTCGGCATCACGCGCCTCAGCATGAGCGGTTGCAGTAAACAGCACTACCGTGATTAACGCCGCAACTAAACGACCAACCCGTGCCATGGTAATCTCCTCTGTGCGCACTTCTCGAAGCTACGCCACCGCCTGACAACAGATCACCACCAATCAACGACTTGAGCCAGAATCCATCGACATGAGTTTCTGGGCGAGGCTCAGACTGCCCGCCTGAAGGTGAGATTGATACGGCAGCCACCGGTCAGCGGGTGGCTGCCGGCCTTGAGTGGGGCCACACCGTGATAACGCAGGCGGTCAGGGCCGCCCCAGACCACCACATCGCCGTGTTCCAGCAATAGCCGGGCCGGTCGGTCATTGCGCTTGTGGCCGCCCCAGAGAAAGGTCATCGGCAGCCCCAGGGAGACGGATACGATGGGCGCGGACAGGTCCCGCTCATCTTTGTCCTGATGCAGCCCCATGCGGCTGCCGGCCTCATAGCGATTGATCAGGCACACATCCGGGGTGAAACCCGGATAGCCGGCTGCCGCCGCAGCAGACTGCGCCAGGGCCAGAAGATCCGCGGGCATGGCAGGCCAGGGCTGGCCGGTTTGTGGGTCAGTAGCGCTGTAACGATAGCCGGCGCGATCTGACACCCAGCTGTAGGATCCGCAGCCCGTCATGGCGGCAGACATAGGCTTACCGCCAGGCGTGTGCATGATACGAAAAGGCGCCACCTCAGCCACCTGCCGCACACCATCCAGAAGGCGTGCCGCTTCCGCCAGCGCAAAGCCTTTCAGCAAGTGCGCACCGTCCCCAAGCCTCACCTCACTGGGTTCACCGAACAAGTCACCGGTCACAGACTCACCGTTTTCGACCAAAGCCGCCCCTATTGTGTCAGCTTGCCGGTACGCTGGGCAGCCTGCGCAGGATCAGTTGATCACCCACAAACTCGCCTCGGGCACATAACCGGACTGCAGCCGCCCCAGCGAATCCACCACCTGCACCCTGACCCAGCCGCCCGGCACGGTTGTCAGTTTTTCGACAGTCACTGTCCCGGCAGGCAGTTCAGTGACCACCGCGGTATCATGCCCCGGCCCCAGGCGCAGCGGCGTCAACTCGGCAACGCTATAGAGCAGGCGCCAGGGCTGACCCAAATAGGTGTCCGGGTTGAAGTCAGGCACAGGCGTCTGGCCGGCCGCTGGCCCCGCCAGGGTTTCAGTGACCGACAGACGGCTGTAAACAAAGCGATGATCCCCTTCCACGAAGCGGATGAAGCCCTGCAGGCGGGCACGGACCGGTTGCACCACATAACCCTCCCGATAGCGCCGGAAGCCGTCAGGTACGTCATCGAAAACAGCGAGGACATCTGCCAGCGCAGCGGTTTCAGTGGGGGCATAGCCGGTATGGAGACTGTCGATATAGGGCGCATCCACGCTGCCCCGATAGACAAGGATACGGCTGACCTCGGCAACACCGGCATAGCCGGCAAGGCGGGTCAGCCGCTCTGAAGGCGCAGGATAGAAACGCAACTGCAAGCGTTGCTGTGGGCGGGCTTCCGCCAGAGTTACCGGCGCTGCTTCAAGGTAGAGGGTCTCCCAGTACGCCAGCAACAGGCCGTCCGCCTCCAGCGTGCCCTCAATATAGTGAAACTGCGGGTTATCAGGTTTGGTATGAACGCTCAGTACAGCCGGCTCATTGACCACCGGCGCGGGCTGCACCGCCGGTGGTTCGGTACAGGCCGCCAGCAGCCAACCCAGTACCAGCAATCCCGTTGCTTTTGCTATACGGCTCATACCGGCGACACGCCTCTGTCCTGCCACTCTCTATCCCGGCTATCCCGGCCATGAGGATGCCCCCATGGCCTTGCACCGTCCTGAGTTACAGCTTGGCAGCGACCTCGGTGCCCTGACGGATAGCGCGCTTGGCGTCCAGCTCTTCCGCCACATCGGCACCGCCGATCAGGGTACTGGCCATACCGCGCTGGGTCAGTTGCTCATGCAGGTCCCGCAGAGGCTCCTGACCGGCACACAGAATGACGTTATCCACGGCCAGCAGGCGTTTCTGCACTTTGCCATCTTTTTGCGTGATAGTGATATGCAGGCCCTGATCATCGATCAGGTCGTAGCTGCAACCCCGCAGCATTTCCACCTGACGGTGTTTAAGGCTGCTGCGATGAACCCAGCCTGAGGTCTTGCCAAGCCCTGCACCCACCTTGCTGGCCTTGCGCTGCATCAGGTAGATTTTGCGGGGCGTCTCGGTGGGCGCCCGTTCCGCCAGCCCGCCCGGGGTTTCAAAGGTACCGTCCACACCCCATTCCTGCTGCCAGTCTGCTACTTTGACCTGCTCGCCCTCCGGCTGTTTGGCAAAGTCGTGGGTCAGGAACTCGCTGACATCAAAGCCAATGCCCCCGGCACCAATAACCGCCACCGTTTTGCCGACAGGCTTGTTGTGACGCAGTACATCCAGATAGCCCAGCACTTTCGGGTGGTCAATGCCGTTAATTCGCGGGGTACGTGGCTTGACGCCGGTGGCGATCAGCACATCATCAAAGCCTTCCTGCGCCAGCAAATCCGCATCCACGCGGGTGTTAAGGCGCAGGTCAATTTCAAGCTTTTCAATCTGTTTACCGAAATAGCGGAGGGTTTCATAGAACTCCTCCTTGCCGGGGATGCGCTTGGCGTAATTGAACTGACCGCCAATCTTGTCATCCGCATCAAACAGCGTGACCTTGTGGCCACGTTTCGCCGCCGTAGTGGCCGCCGCCAGCCCGGCAGGGCCGGCACCTATCACCGCCACCCGACGCTGCACCGGCGCCACCGTCAGGGTCAGCTCGGTTTCGTAACAGGCTCGGGGGTTCACCAGACAGGACGCCCGCTTGGCCTTGAACACGTGATCCAGACAGGCCTGGTTACAGGCGATACAGGTGTTGATTTCATCGGCTCGGCCCTGCTCGGCCTTGCGCACAAATTCCGCATCTGCCAGCAATGGCCGCGCCATGGACACCATGTCCGCTTTGCCCGCGGCCAGAATGTCCTCAGCAATTTCCGGGGTATTGATACGGTTGGTGGTACAGACCGGAATATCCACCTCGCCGTAGAATTTGGCTGTCACATCCGCAAAGCCACCACGGGGTACCGACGTCACGATGGTGGGCACCCGCGCCTCATGCCAGCCGATGCCGGTGTTGATAATGGTGGCACCCGCCTGCTCAATGGCCTTGCCGAGGGTGACGATCTGGTCCCAGGTCTGACCACCTTCCACCAGATCCAGCATGGACAGGCGATAGATGATGATGAACTCCGGACCTACCGCCTCACGGATGCGGCGGACGATCTCTACCGGCAGGCGCATGCGGTTCTCATAGGCACCGCCCCATTTGTCAGTACGCTTATTGGTGCGCTCGCACAGGAACTGGTTAATGAAGTAGCCTTCCGAGCCCATCACCTCAACGCCGTCATAACCGCCGAATTTGGCCAGCTTCGCCGCGTTGACGAAATCATTGATCTGCTTCTCCACCCCTTTGGTGGACAGCGCGCGCGCCTTGAAGGGACTGATGGGCGCCTTGGTGGCCGACGCCGACACAATCAGCGGCTGATACCCGTAGCGGCCAGCATGCAGCAGTTGCAGACAGATTTTGCCGCCCGCCTCATGCACCGCACCGGTCACCTGACGATGCAGGTAAGCGGTGCCCCGGTTGTTCATAGTGGACGCCAGCGGCGACAACTGCCCCACCAGGTTGGGGGAATAACCACCCGTTACGATCAGCCCCACGCCACCTTCGGCCCGCTCGGCAAAGTAGCGTGCAAGCTTGCCAATGTTCCAGAAGCGGTCTTCCAGGCCCGTATGCATGGAACCCATCAGCACGCGATTTTTCAGTTCGGTAAAGCCCAGATCAAGGGGTTTGAGCAAGTGAGGATAGGGTGTGGTCATGGTCGTCGTGTCTTAAAGGTTATTGGTGTGGTGCAACGAGTTTCTGTCAATCATCAGGAAAAGCCATGGTAGCATAGCAGGCGTTCTGGGGTATGTTGAGAACCTGCCAATGGGGGTCGGAGCCATCACCCTTCTCTATATATGTTGCTGATAGGAACATCACCCATGTCTGATAATGGAAGAAATCGCGTCCTGCTGGATATCCAGGACGGTATCGCCACCGTGACTCTGAACCGGCCAGACAAATACAACGGCCTCGACATGCCCATGTTTGAGGGCATCACCCGGACCGCCCGGCAGCTCAAGAAAGACCGCAGCGTACGCGCCATCATTCTCAAAGGTGAGGGTGAAGCGTTCTGTTCCGGCCTGGATGTCAAAACCGTGTCATCCAACCCCCTTAACTTCCTTAAACTGCTGGCCAAACCCGGTCGTAAGATCAGCAACCTGGCACAGGATGTTGGCTATCTGTGGCGGCAGGTGCCCGCCCCGGTGATTGCGGTGACTCACGGTTACTGCTTTGGTGGCGGTTTCCAGATTGCCCTGGGGGCGGATTTCCGCTTCACCACAGCAAGCTGCGAGTTTTCCATTATGGAAAGCAAGTGGGGCCTGATTCCGGATATGAGCCTGGCGGTCACCCTGAAGGAACTGATCGCCATTGATCTGGCCAAAGAGCTGACCATGACCGCCCGCCGCTTCAATGGCGAAGAGGCCAAGGCCATGGGCCTGGTGAGCCGGGTTTGCGAAGACCCATTGGCGGAAGCGCAAGCGTTTGCCAGGGAACTGGCCACGCGATCGCCAGATGCAGTGGCAGCGTCTAAGCTGCTGTTTAACCGAACCTGGAGCGAAGGTGACAAAACCGCTCTGGATTGGGAAACCAAGCTGCAGAAAAAAGTTCTGGCGCGCACCAATCAGCGGATTGCCATTGCCCGCAACAGTGGTCAGCCAGACAAACCCTATGTGGACCGGCGCAGCCTGTAAATGGTAATAGGTCTTATCTATTATATTCATAGGCTTTCTATTTCAATGCCTTAGCAAAACCGGTATTGCTTGCCCCGGCACATGACGTTTCGGTATTTTAGAAAGCCTTTTGGTGGAGTCAGAGAGCACGATGCTACTTGCTGTCCTTTCCGGTTTCCTGTTGGCCGCCTTTGCCCCCCTGCTTACCCGCATGGCAGGCAAAAGTATTGGCTGGCTGCTGGCCGTGTTGCCAGCGTCCCTTACCGTCTATTTCGCCAGCTTCATCCCGCAGATACAGGGCGGCGATGCCCTGCTGATCGAGTACACCTGGATGCCAGGGCTGGATATCAGCCTCAACTTCCTGCTCGACGGCCTGTCGCTGGTGTTTGCCTTGCTGATCAGCGGCATAGGCACCTTTATCCTCATCTATGCCGGGTCCTACCTGAAGGGGCATCCGAACCTCAACAGGTTCTATGTGATCATGCTCTGCTTCATGGCCTCCATGCTGGGGCTGGTGCTGTCAGATAACCTGATCACCCTGTTTGTGTTCTGGGAGCTGACCAGTATCACCTCCTACATGCTGATTGGCTTCAACCATGAAGACATGGATGCCCGCAAATGCGCCCTGCAAGGCCTGTTTGTGACGGTGGCCGGTGGCCTGGCACTGATGGCGGGCCTGATTCTGCTGGCGGTAATGACAGGCTCCTACTCGCTGCATGAGATTCTCAACAGCAGCGAAGCGCTGGGTAGCCACGGGCTCTACACCGCCGCACTGATCTGTATACTGGCGGGCACCTTTACCAAGTCTGCACAAACCCCGTTCCACTTCTGGCTGCCCAACGCCATGGCCGCCCCCACCCCGGTATCCGCCTACCTGCACTCAGCCACCATGGTAAAAGCGGGCGTGTATCTGATGGCCCGACTGAACCCGGCCATGAGTGACGGTGAGCTCTGGGGCCAGGTGCTGATGCTGTTTGGCGGCGCCACCATGCTGGTGGGCGCTTACTTCGCCTTCAGCAGCACCGGCATCAAAAAGGTGCTGGCTTACTCCACCGTGATGGCCCTGGGCACCCTGACTCTGCTGATCGGTGTCGGCACTGAACTGGCCATGACAGCCTTTGTCTGCTTCCTGGTAGCCCACTCCCTCTACAAGGGCGCCCTGTTCATGATCGCCGGTGCGCTGGACCATGAGACCGGCACCAAAGACATTACCCGAATGGGTGGCTTGCGGCACAAGATGCCCATGACCGCCCTGTTCGGCTGCCTCGCGGCCTTGTCGCTGGCGGGCCTGCCACCGCTGTTTGGCTTTATCGCCAAAGAGCTGCTGTTTGAAGCCGTACTGGAAGCGCCGTTTTGGTCCACTGCGGCCACCCTGGCTGCCGTTGTCTCCGCCATGCTGGTGGTTGGCGTGGCGGGTCTGGTGGCGGTGAAGCCCTTCTTCGGCAAGCCCGGCAACACACCGAAAGACCCGCACGATGCCCCACTGGGCATGCTGGCAGGCCCTGCGGTCCTGTCTGTTATTGCCCTGCTGTTCGGCCTGCTACCCTTCATTCCCCAGAATGCGGTGCTGCTGGCGGCCATGCAGGCGGTATATGGCCAGCCCATTGATACCTACCTGTCCCTCTGGCATGGCATCAACCTGCCACTGATGCTGTCAGGCGTCAGCCTGCTAGCGGGTATTGGCCTGCTGACCCTGTGGCCCCGCCTGCAGCCCGGCCTGTATGCGGTCAACACTGCCGCCAGTCGGTTCGGCCCCGAGGCGGGCTATTTCAAGGTCATGGAAGGCATTACTCACATCGCCAGTTGGCAAACGCGGGTGCTGCAGAACGGCGTTCTCGGTATGTACCTGCTGATCATGGTGGCGATTACCTTCGGCCTGACCGGGTATACCCTGATCACCCGCTACGGCCTGCACCTCAGCCTGCAACTGGGCGACAGCCACTTCTACGAATGGGGTATTGCCCTGTTACTGGTGGTGTCCGCTGTTTTTGCCAGCAGCACTCACTCCCGTCTCGGCTCGGTGGCTTCCATGGGGGTACTCGGGTTCGCCGTGGCACTGACCTTCATTCTGTTCAGCGCGCCGGATCTGGGGATTACCCAGCTGCTGGTGGAAACCCTGACCGTTATCCTGCTGGTACTGGTGCTGTTCAAACTGCCGGAATTCGTCAATCTGTCATCGCCGTTTGAGCGCTACCGTGACCTCACCGTGGCGGTGTTTGCGGGGGTTGTCATGGTGCTGGTGGTACTCGCCACGCTGGATATCCAGTACTTCGAGAGCATCTCCAGTTACTACATCGAGAACAGTGCCCCGCTGGCCTACGGCCGCAACATCGTCAACGTGATTCTGGTGGATTACCGGGCGCTGGACACCCTGGGTGAGATCTTTGTTCTGTCACTCGCCGCGCTGGGCGTACTGTCCATGCTGAAGCTCAAAGCGGAGGACCAGCACAAGCCATGAAGATGAAATCCAACACTGTCATCCTGCATACGGCGGCACTGTTCATCATGCCGCTGCAGCTGATGTTCTCTATCTTCCTGCTGCTGCGGGGGCATGATGAACCGGGCGGCGGCTTTATTGCCGGCCTGGTGGCTGCCAGCGCCTTTGTACTCTATGCCTTCTCCTTCGGCGCAGAGTCCACTCGTAAGCTACTGCGCGTGGCTCCCCGTGACCTGCTGGCAGCAGGCTTGCTGTTTGGTCTGGCCTCCACCATTCCCTCGCTGCTCAGCGGGCAACCGGCATTGACCGCCCACTGGTGGGAAGTACCGCTGCCCGGCGACGGCTACCTGAAGCTCTCCACGCCGCTGATCTTTGATATCGGTGTTTATCTGGCGGTGCTGGGCACCATCATGATTTTCGTGGTGGGCCTGATGGAGTCCGACGAATGACCATTACCAATTCACTGACCTCGGGAGGTTTCCGATGGAAAGTTTGATGGCCTATGTCATCGGCATTCTGTTTGCTGCCGCCATTTACATGATGCTCCGGCGCTCCATCGTCAAGATGGTTATCGGCCTGATCCTGCTGAGCAATGCAGCCAACTTGCTGATTTTTGCGGTATCCGGCATGAAGCGTGGAGCACCGCCCCTGATACCGGAGGGCGCGTCTGCCCCTCTCGGCCCGGTGGCGGACCCGCTGCCCCAGGCCCTGATCCTGACGGCCATTGTTATCGCCTTTGGCGTACTGGCCTTTGCTGTGGTGCTGATTCGCCGCGCCTATGAAATCGTGGGCACAGATGACCTTGACCAGATGAAGGATACAGACACTTGAGCTCGGCTGTCGTTTACCCGATTCTTTTGCCCCTGCTGGCCGGGGCGCTTTCGCTGGCACTGTGGCGCTCCGTACGCTGGCAGCGCACGCTGGGCGTCGTGTTCAATGCCGCCCTGCTGTGGGCCAGCATCTGGCTGCTGCAGGAAGTCATGGAGCATGGCTTCGTCACCATGGAAATGGGCAGCTGGCCTGCGCCGTTCAGTATTGTGCTGGTGGCCGACGTGCTCGCCGCCATCATGGTGGTGCTGACCGGCATTATCGGTCTCGCTATCGCCATCTACTCCCTGGTGTCCACGCCCCGTGGCCATGAGAAGTTTGGCTACTATCCGTTGATGCACCTGCTGCTGGCGGGTGTGGCGGGCTCCTTCCTGACCGGCGACATCTTCAACCTGTTCGTGTGGTTTGAGGTGATGCTGCTGGCCTCCTTCGCCCTGCTGACCCTTGGCGGCGAGCGGGCACAGATGGAAGGCGCCATCAAGTACGTGACCCTGAACCTGTTCTCCTCCGCCATTTTCCTGACGGCGGTGGGCCTGCTGTACGGCATGGTGGGCACCCTGAACATGGCGGATATCGCGCAGAAAGTGGCCCAGGTGGAAGACCCCGGCATGCTCACCGTGGTGGCCATGCTGTTTATGGTGTCCTTCGGCATCAAGGCGGCGGCCTTCCCGCTGTTCTTCTGGCTGCCGGCGTCCTACCACACGCCACAGGTGGCGGTATCGGCCCTGTTTGCGGGGCTGCTGACCAAGGTGGGCGTTTACGCCCTGTTCCGGATGTTCACCCTCATCTTCACCCAGGACGTGGACTACACCCACACCATCCTGCTGTGGGCGGCCAGCCTGACCATGCTGACCGGGGTACTGGGGGCAGCGGCGCAGTTTGAATTCCGCCGAATCCTGTCGTTCCACATCATCAGCCAGATCGGTTACATGATGCTGGGCCTGGCCCTGTACACACCGCTGGCGCTGATTGGCGGGGTGTTCTACATCATGCACCACATCATCGTGAAGACGAACCTGTTCCTGGTCAGCGGCATTACCTACCGCCTGCTGGGCAGCTATGAACTGAAGGACCTGGGCGGCGTTTACAAACACAAACCCTGGCTGGCCATACTGTTCCTGATTCCGGCCCTGTCACTGGCGGGGATTCCGCCTCTGTCTGGCTTCTTCGCCAAGTTCATCGTTATCCGGGCCGGTATCGAGGCGGAGGCCTATGTGGTGACCGGTATTGCCCTGCTGGTTGGCCTGCTAACCCTCTACTCCATGATCAAGATCTGGGCCGAAGTGTTCTGGAAAAAACTACCCGAGCACGTGACCAACACCGCGCGCCTGGAAGGCCGGATAAAAGACAAGCACAACTGGGCCTTTTATGTGCCGGTGGTGGGGCTGGCGGTGTGTACGCTGATTATCGGCCTCAACGGTCAGCCCATCTATGAGCTGGCAGAAAAAGCCGCCACCCAGCTACTGAACCCACAACTGTACATTGACGCGGTACTGGGAGGGCAGCAACCATGATCGGCTTTTTCTGGAACGTGATGCTGGCCCTGGCCTGGGTTGCCCTCAGCGGCACCTTCTCAGCCATGAACCTGCTGGCGGGCTTTATCTTTGGCTACTTTGTACTGCTGGTCATGCAGATCAAAGTCCCCTCACTGAACGGCTATGCCCGCCGCATCCCGCAGGTGATCCGCTTTGTTCTGTTCTTTATCAAGGAACTGATCAAAGCCAACTTCCGGGTTGCCTATGACGTGGCCACCCCCGTCTGGTACATGAAGCCCGGCGTGATCGGCGTGCCGCTGGAAGCCAAAACCGACGTGGAAATCATGTTCCTGACCAGCGTGATCTCCCTGACACCAGGCACCCTGAGCCTGGACGTCTCCGATGACAAGCGCATGCTGTTTATCCACGCCATGTTCCTGCAGGATGAAGACGAGCTGCGCAGGGATCTGAAGGAACTGGAAAGGCGCATCCTGGAAATCATGCGCTAGGGGAAAATGATGAATCCGTTGATTATCAATATTGTGTACATGATGCTGTCAGCAGCCCTGCTGTTTGCCTTCATCCGCCTGACCCGGGGGCCGTCACTGGCGGACCGGGTTGTGGCCCTGGAGCTGATTGCCTCCATTGTGGTGGGTTATGTGGGGGTTTATGCCATCAGCACCGGCGTATCCAGCATGCTGGATGTGGCCATTGTAATCGCCCTGACCGCCTTCCTGGCGGCTATCGGGTTTGCCCGATTCCTGGAACGCGGAGGTCGTCGCGATGAGTGAGATTATTGTAGCCATCATGCTGCTTGGCGGCGCATCCTTCATGTTGCTGGCCGCCATCGGCATCCTCCGCCTGCCGGACCTGCCCACCCGCATGCACGCCTCTACCAAGGCCGGTGCCATGGGGGCCATGTTCACCATGGCGGGTGTCGCCATCTACTTCGGTGATGGCGTGGTGGTGGCGCGGGCTATCGCCATTATCATCTTCATCCTGATCACCGCCCCCATCGCCGCCCACGTTATCGGCCGGGCGGGCTACTTCATGGGCACCCCCCTGTGGGAAGGCACCGTGAAAGACGAGCTGCGTGACCAGTACGACGAAGAAACCCACAAGCTCTACTCAGGCTTCGAGCCTGGGCCTGAAAGCATGATTCCGCCGGATAATGGCGGGGGTAAACGGAAGGACTGAACATACTGTTTTGGCCGCGAACTCCACGGAAGGACGCGGACAAGCAGCCCTACTGGCCACGACCCTAGCAGGCCGCTCCATGATCGAAAAAGCGTTCCAGAGTAGCAGGCTGATTGTGCTGATCGCGGTTGCAGCTACAGCTGTCTCCGCGGTGCTGCTCTACATCTCCAGCATCTATATCCTTGCTGGCGTGGGGTATAACTTTGTCACCGGCATTCCCGGCACCACTGAGGCGGGAAAAAACCTGGCGGTCACCCTGCTTAAAATGCTGGACCTGCTGCTGATTGCTATCACCTTTCACCTGCTCTCCGTCAGCCTTTACCGCCTGTTTATCACACCGCTCAAAGTCGAGAGCAGCACCATATTGAGCGTGCTACACATCAAAAGCTTTCACGACCTGAAAGTGGCACTGATTCAGGTGTCCGTGGTGATCCTCATCATTCTGTTTCTCGAACAGGCCGTGGAAGTGGGCGCGACGCTGGAAACCCTCTACTTCGGCATCGCCATCTCTGCGGTGGTGCTGGCCGCCATATACGCCTCAGAGAAAATCAAACAATAGCGCCCTGCCCCAACAAAAAACCCCTGAAAAGCCTGCGGCCTGTCAGGGGCTTACTTAATGACGCGTGAACGTCATCAGGCGGACTTTTTCAGCTGTGTTGTGTCAGCATCAACCCGATACACGTGATAGGCCTCTGGCCCGAACGCATCCACCGCAGTAGCCAGATGAACATAGGCCCGGGGAATGGCCTCGCCGGTACGGAAAATCCGCAGTTTCAGGTCAGTCTCCGGCACTGACAGATCCAGCGGCACCTCCAGCCAGACAAACACCGCCTTCTCAGTCACCACGTATTCACTGTGAACAATACGATACCCCTCCCTCACCTTGAAGCTGTCAATCTTGCCGCTACCATCAAGACGATACTTATGCACTGTTTTCATGGCTCGATCTCCTTACAGTTGACACTTACAACATACGCCTGCGCGCACCGGGGATGAATCCCTGTTTTTGAACACCAATCATCGGGAAAATCTGATCACAGGATTAGATCAGCCACTGGCAGAGAGTTCCGTAACCAAACCCTACCACCGGACCCTGCATCTTCAACCGCGAGAGATGCGGGATACCTGGCCCGCGAAGGGTGGGAGAACCCACTGAGACGTGAGTCACGAAAAATATGGCAAAAATGACGCTTTTGTCGGATATTCAGCAAATAGTCGCCGTTTTTGACGGTATATTTGGAATATACAGCCACGTTGTCGCTTTTGTCGGGAAAAATTGTCGCAACTCTGGCCAGGCGAGCGTTGACCAACTTACTGATTTTGTTGCTATAGTTTACAAAATGTTGGCGCTGGCACTGACCACCACTTCCCGTGCATATCGTCATTTCTGGCGTAGAATAAAATGTTAAGCATTTAAGGAGACTATGTGCAAAAGGAGATGTTTCTCTTTCTAGGAGCAATTTTCACCGCCGTGATTGGATATGTTGCAGCACGTTTAACAAGCTCTGTTCAGCTCCAGATAGCGAAGGACAACTCCGAGAAAGACCTGAAACTACAGTCAGATAGGCTGTTAGATGAGAGATTAAAAGCTGAAGTCGAGTTGGAGCGCTATAAGCTAGAAACACTCCACAAAACTCTTTCAAGAATTTCCTTCGAAAACTCTCAAACAATGAGTTATATCCAGTCTACGGATACAGAGTTGTCGGAATTCAGAGCAAGGTACATTGAGAATTGTGGCCGTTTGCATGAGGCGCTAGCCAT
>JAIUMV010000038.1 GCA_022565395.1 Marinobacter sp. | reverse complement strand
TGGAGTGCCGGGAGAGCTGGACCAAGAAAGCCTTCCTGATCGCCATCCTGCGGGAGATGGGAATTATCCCCATGAAAACGCTGAGCGAGATGGTTGACCAGGTGGCAGAACAGCTCAGCCGCTCCGGCCGCCCGATCATCATCGACGATGTTCAGTACGTGATCGACAAAGCCGCAGCCAACGTGTTGACCGACATTTACAACGCCAGCCAGGGCACCCTGATTCTGATTGGTGAAGAGCGAGTGCCGGCATCAATGGCCCGCCTTGAGCGCCTGCATAACCGGGTTCTGGAATGGGTGCCAGCGCAGGCGGCAAGCCTCGGTGATGTGATCGAGTTGGCTCAGAACAGTTACCCCGATGTCGACATTGCCGAAGACCTGCTTGACGAGGTGCGGACTCGCGTTAAGGGCTGCTTGCGCAGGATTGCTGTAAACCTTTATCGCATCTACAGCGAGGCGATGGCTCATAACTGGGAGCGTGTCGACCTGAGCATCTGGGGTGAGCGCACCATCCACACCGGTCAGCCGCCGGCGCGGAGGGCTTGATTGTGGGGAACGTTACACGCAAGCCCGTACACCTGGAGGCGCAAGGCCCGAAAGGCGACCGACAGAGCATGTGGGAAGCCATACGCAAGCTCCACAAGTCCGGCGAGCCCATCACCGTGCGCAGGGTCTGGGAAATGGGCGCCGAGTGGGGCCCCCGAGGCCGGGTGAGAGATTACATTGTTGGTCTGTCGGCTGCCGGTTACCTGCGAGAGCTATCTCGGGAGCCGGGCAAAACCGTGGGATATGAGCTGGCCAACGACTGCGGAGTGGACGCGCCGCGAGTGCGTAAAGACGGCAGCGAGGTCACCCAAGGCCGTGGCCGAGAACAGATGTGGCGCACCGTGAAAATTATCGGTGAGTTCACCAGCCGCGAGCTGGCCCAGGCGGCATCAACGCCAGCCCACGAAGTGGCGGAGCTGACCGCAAAAGACTACTGCCTGATGCTTGCCGGCGCCGGCTACCTGACCATTACACGCCAGGGCAGCCCCGGTGTGCCGGCCAGGTATCGCCTGGTACCGAGCCGCTGGACCGGCCCGCGCGCACCTATGATCCAGCGCCTGAAGCAGCTGTACGACCCCAACACCGGGGAGGTGGTTTATCGCCGCCATGCAATTGCTGAGGGGGGCGAGTGATGGCCAGAAAAGTAGATATCTCTAACTGGGGTGAGCAGCCCCCTCATTGGATAGAGCTGCTCGCAAAAGAGGTGGAATCCTCCAACCGAACGGCGGCTGGTGACCGCATTGGGATCAGCCGCACGGCAGTGTCTCTGCTGCTGGCGAACCGATATTCCAGCCCGAGCACTGCGCGGATGGAAAAGCGGATCCTTGCCGCGCTGGATGGCATTCAGTGTCCAGCGCAGGGCATCAACATCAGCACCGAGCAGTGCCGGGAATACCGCGACCGACCAGCGCCCACACATAACCCCATGGCGATGAGAGTCTGGAAAGTATGTCAGGCCTGCCCTAACAACCCCTGCCGGGACGATACAGGAGTGTAGCCAATGACCATGCACCCTACAGCCTACCTTGAGCACCATGCGGATGAATACGCCGCCAACCAGCTGCACCGGCACGGTGTCAGCCTGGACCAGTACCTGGCCGACCCGGCTCGGTATGAGCACCTGCTGCATGCACCATTCCCACTGCTACTGGCGCAAACGCGAGTGCGGGTGAGGCTGATCCGGCAGGAAATCCAGCAGGAGTTGAACCTGCAGATTGAACGTGAGCTGGACGGCCTGCCGCGCAACAACGTGCGGCCGTTTGAGCCCCTGAGGCATAAGCGCCACCCAAAGCGTCGCGGTGTTGCCAGCTGCTTTAAGCGGACACGCCACCCACAACCCCAAACTACGTGAGGACAGTATGAACAACGCACCCAACACAGACGATTTTCGGCGCAACGCGCGGGGCCATCTGGTGCCGCTGGATCAGATCAAAGACATCGATCTGTTGCGTGACGACCTGGTGCAGCAGGTCATTGATCGGGTTAAGACTCTGCAGCACCACATGCGCCAGGTGAAAGCGACCATCGCCGCTGAGGTTGAGGCCTTCCTGGCGCTGAGTGCCAGTGAGTACGACACCGCCTATGGCGGAAAAAAGGGCAACGTCACTCTCGCCAGCTTTGATGGGCAGTATCAAATCAAGCGGGCCGTGGCGGATCACCTAGCGTTCGACGAGCGCCTGCAAGTGGCCAAGGGGCTGATCGACCAGTGCATTCACGAATGGACGGCCGGTAGCCGTTCGGAAGTGCAGGCACTGGTGGAGCACGCATTCCAGACCGACAAGGCGGGCACGGTGAGCACCGCCCGGGTGCTGGGCCTGCGGTCACTGAAGATCCAGGACGAGAAGTGGCTGAAGGCCATGCAGGCGATCATGGATTCCATCCAGATCACCGGCAGCAAAAGCTACCTGCGCTTTTACGAGCGGGAAGGTCTGGATGGCCCGTACCGTCAGATACCACTTGATGTGGCGGCGCTATGAGGGGGCAGCATGCCGGAACTAAAAGTCAGCGAAACAGAGTTGGAAGAAGTCCTGGCGTGGGCGAAGCAACATGCCCTGGCCGGGCACACCGAGCACGAGGAAGGCACCTACGAAGAAGGTGTGTTTGATGGCATACGGTGGGCGCTGGGCATGATCAACGTCCGCCCGGATTCGCCTTAAGGCAAGCAACCCAAGAGGTAACAACTGTGAATACAAAACTGAAAGAGGCGATTAATCATGGCTGATCCCGTAAAAAAGGCAGAGGCGGCGCCATCCAGTGCCACTCTCACGATCTCCGAAATGCCCGGTGGCACCCGCATAGATGTTGCATTCAGTGAGCCCTTTCGGGTGAAAAATCCCTCCGAAGTGCAAACCCTGGCCATTGCCGCTCTAGATCACATGCGAGGCCTCCTAAAGGACCTGTTCGGCGAGACAAAAGAAGAACTGAAGGTGGTTCCACAGCAAAAGCCCCACTAAGCGAAACGCCCCAGCCGGGGCGTCTGCCGGGCGTGGTGGCCCGGTACTGATGAGCAGCCAAACCGGAGGGAACTATGGCCCCCAAAACGAAAATCACCGAGCTCGGCACAGAGCGACGCTGCAGCAAGTGCGGAGAATTTTGGCCTGATGATGCCGAATTCTTCTTTCTTAATAAAGGTCAGCCGACGCAGCCTTGCAAAGCCTGTTACTACGAGCTGCCCTCTGTGATAGCGAAGCGTGACCGAAAGTTAAACCCTCGAGGAGCGGGAGTATGAAAAAAGGGGATGAGAGCACAAGGGTGACGGCAATGGACAAGTGGCAAAAAATGAAAGAGGCACTTCGCCATTCCTATGGGCAAGTGAAGGTTGAGGCGGATGGATACATTGTTGACCTAGTGAAGGCGTCTGACGGCGAAAAGATATGGGTGCAGGTTTGGGTGAATGGGGCCTTCGAGGGTCGCTGGACCGGCCAGCAGGACGGGTTGCCAAAGTACCCTGAAGGCCGCTTCTTCCGCCCGATGAAGCGAGCCATCTGGAAGCGCTCAAAGTTTGCAGAATTGAAGAAGGTTTTTGGCAAGAAGAAAGCGGAGGAAATGATTACTCCTCGCGTGGTTGGTTTCTTGCCAGACTTCGGAACGGCAGGGTCCGCAGTGGCGCACCTGAAGAAGCATTTCCCCGAATGCAGGCTTGTTGAGCCGGGAGAGGTAGTAGACCAATGAGTACCCGAAAGGGCGTACTCGCCCAGATCCACATTGCCCGCAAAGAGCTGGCCCTGGATGAAGACACCTACCGCCAGATGATCGCCACCGTTACCGGTGGCAAGCGCTCCTGCTCTGACTGCAACGTGGCAGAGCTGCACAAGATTGTGCAGCACATGAAGGAACGCGGCTTTAAGGCCAAGCCCCGGAAGCGCGTGGCGCAGTATCCAGGCAAGCCGAACAACCTGGACGCCCAGCCGATGCTGCAGAAGATTGAGGCGTTGTTGGCAGAGCTGAAAGCGCCCTGGAGCTATGCCGACGCCATCGCCAAGCGCCAGTACAAGGTTGAACGGGTTGCGTGGCTGAAAACGGTTGAACACTTTACCGGGGTGATCGCTGCATTGGATGTGGAGCTGGAGAAGCGCAACCTGCTGTTGGCGTTAGAAGTGGCTCTGGAAGCCCAGTCTCTAACGCTGGATGACGTAGAGGCCAGGTTCTCTGAGTTGCCGAAGAACTGGCGGCGGAACCGAAAATGCCTGGTCTATTTGTGCAGCCACTATCAGCAGCCAGATGCCTGGCTGGCAACGCACCGTGGAGCAGCGCTATGAAGTTAGGCCGCTGCCCCGTATGCCACAGCCACCTGCACCTGGACGCCCTTATCCAGGACGATGCTGGCAGCGAGCTGCTGGGCCTGTTGGCAGGGTTGGGCCGCCCGACAGCCCGGCCGCTGGTGCAGTACCTGGCGCTGTTTCGCCCGGCAAAATCGGATCTGAGTAACGCCCGCGCTCTGCGGCTGGCACAGGAAACCCTGGCTATTGCAGACCAGGACAGCCTGGTTGCGGCGCTGAATGAAACCATTCGCAGCCTGCAGGAGAAGCGTCAGCGTGGCGAAAGCAAGCCGCTGGCGAACCACAACTACCTCAAGCAGGTGCTGGCCAGCGTTGCGCCGGATGCCCGTAAACCTGCGGTTGAAACGGATAGACGCCCGAACATCGTTGAGAAAAAGCAGGGCCTGGATGAAAGCCCGGAAGAAGCCAAGCGCAAGTGGGAACAGCAAATGCGCAGGCTGGGTGTGGACGTCAACAAGTACCAAAAGCCCAGGGGGTGAACATGGCGCTCGTGCTGGATACTCGCTACCTGCCGTCAACCATTGCCGAATTGGTTGATGTTATTGGCCTGACACCTGTACTCCAGCTGGTTGAGCGCGTGGGCGGCACTCGCGTCTGGGTTCCACAGTCTGTTGATGACAGCCACCCTCTGGTCACCTGGATTGGACGAGAGCCGGCTGAAGCTCTGGCAGCGCATATCTGTGGTGGCGAACTGTCGGTGCCTAGATGCGCAGAGGCCTTGCGCGCTGCCCGCAACAGCGCGATATGTGAGTCTCGCAACCAGGGCATGACTGTAGCCCAAATCGCGCTGTGGGCCGGACTGACTGAGCGGCAGGTGTTCAGCATTCTGGCCTCTGCCAGAGAGCCGGATACCGAGCAGCAAGATCTGTTTTATTGAACGACGAAGTAGCGTTAAGCTCAACGACCTAATGACGACAGGACAGTAAAAGGAGATTGTTATGAGATTTGTCCGACCCGCGATTTTGATAGTGGTGACAACTGCGCTGGCACTAGCGCTACTGTTTACATACCCCTCAAACGGCATTTGGGGAACGATTTTCTTTGGTGGGCTGGGACTCATACTGGTGGTTGGAGCGTGGTGGACGCTGTATCGACGGTCTGGGCAAGAAGCGGCGGAAGTTTCCGGAACACGCCCTGCCTACTCAGTTACTGAGCACAGCTTTAACAGTCGCTATGAAGTTGGCATCGGCTTGACCATTCTCACTGAGGTTGTAGGCTGGCTCGTGGTGGTCAGTGCCTTAATTGCCATTTTTCCACTCATGATCAAGTACGGCCCTCTCGTTGCCATTGGGGCTGCAGCTGGCGCGGTCACAGGCCTTAGTCTGGTGCTGTTTGCCAACGTGACGCGTGCGATTATCGATAACGCTGATCACACGCGAGAGGTCATGAATCTGCTCGCTACTCAACTACAACGTCCAAAAATTACACCGCCCGTCAGTGAGGATGGCCGGTCAGAAAGCGCTCTGGACGAGATGGGTCAGACCCCGTTTGGAGAGGCAAAACTGGGTTAGACTGGAGTTGTGTTTTTCTAGGAGGAGATGTGACGTGCAAAGTAACGATACCCCGTGGGACGAGTTGGAGCTTTTGCAGGACTGCCGTCGGGCCGTCTGCGATTTGATTGTCCCGTGCGCCGATCTGCATGTGGTGGATCGCGATGCGCTCGCCAAGCTCCTGGGATATCTGGATCGACAGGCGGCCGCAGTGATAGAGCAAATTCGCCCTGCGCGTTATTGAAGTGACGGCTTAGATAGGGGCGGAAAACCGCCCCTTGTCGTTTGTGGGTGTTGACACTATGATGTTCACGTAGCCCCGCTCCAGCATTACCCCTGAACCCGTTCAGCTTATTTCGCCCCGCGCTGCCCCGTACTCTGGGGGCATGAAAAAACTATCCCGCAAATTGGTTGATAAACTCCGCGCCGGACCCTGGCTGGTGGCCACCTTACTCATGGCCACGGTGATCGGCTTCCTGTACCCCCACCAGTTGGGGGTACTGCTGTGGAGCCTGACCAAGCTCAGCGCCGGCGCGTACACCGGGTATTGGATCGACCGCAGCATTTTCTACTACGCCCGCCCGGGTGATTTTGAGATCCAGGACTATCCAGTCACCACCGCCACGGCAATGCTGCGCCGCGCCATTATTATGGCGGCCGCCATTGTCGCTGTCGGCCTGGGGGTCTGACATGCGGCCCCTGATGGCACTGCTGTTTCTGGTGTTTGCCCTTGGCTGCGTGGTGGCTGTTGCCCCTGTCGAGGCCGGCGTCATTCCGCCAGCTGCTCAGCAGCACCAGCGGGAACTGACCCGGCTTGCCCGTCAGGAGTTTGGTATGTCTGCGCCTGTGGCGCTGTTTGCGGCACAGATCCATCAGGAGTCCAGCTGGCGCACCCATGCCCGCAGCCCCTACGCCGAAGGGTTGGCGCAATTCACACCGGATACCGCTACCTGGATCAGCGAGATCTACCCGGATCTGGGCGCCGCTGCGCCCTACAGTCCTGGCTGGGCCATTCGCGCCATGCTCCGTTACAACCGCCACCTCCTGTCCCGCGTCAAACCTTGGTATGCGAGGGATGTGCCTGCCTGTGATCGCTGGGCGTTTGCGCTATCGGCCTACAACGGAGGCCCCGGCTGGCTGCCGAGGGACAGGAGACTCGCTGAAGCCGCAGGCGCAGACCCCGACCGCTGGTGGGGGCATGTGGAATATCACACCGCCAGGGCCGACTGGGCCCGGCGGGAGAACCGACACTACCCCCACCGCATCCTGTTTGAGTTAGAGCCCAGATACCGCACTGCGGGCTGGGCCGGAGCAGCGCCATGCCCGTGAGACTGATGTTGGCGCCGCTGATGAAGTGGCTGGGTGGCGGCACAGTGCTGGCGCTGCTGGCCGCTGGCGGGCTTTGGCTCTGGCAGGACCGGCAGGCAGCGCGTGATGCGCTGCGCATTGAGGTGCTGACCTGTGAGGCACAGGCGCTGCGCGTTAACCGTGACCTGTGGCAAACCACAGCCGCCGCCTACGCCGAGGATCTCGAATCCCTGAGGCGGCTGCAGCATGAAACCGTGTTAGCGCTGCAGCAGCTGGATACTCGCCTGGACGGCCAGCGCCAGCACTACGATGCCTTGCGCAATCAGATTCAGCAGGCCACGCCAGAAGACGACGGCCCGGTTGCGCCCGTGCTGCGTCGTGTGTTGGAGGGCCTGCCATGAAGGGCTTTGTTTTGCTGGTCATGTTGACGCTGGCAGGCTGTGCAACCCGGTCTGAACCTTTGCCTATACCTCCGCCGCAACGGATGGCCCCAGTATGCAGCCCGCCAACAGAAATGACACGAGCCCGCCCTGAACCTGCAAGGCCTCAGGGCGATTACTCCCAGAAGGACGCGGCGAACTACATCGCCGCTCTGCATGAATGGGCCACTCAGGGCTGGGTGCGCCTGGACGCGGTCAAACATTGGAGCCAGGACTGTGTTGAACGAGAGCGATTACGAACGCGCCAACCAACTGGCGCTGAGTGAAGTGGAAGATGGCGTGATGCGGTCACGGCTAGCGCTGCAAGCCAGCGCCACGGAAGACGGCCGCTGTGACGACTGCGACGACCTCATTACACCTGCCAGGCTGGCCGCTTACCCCAGCGCCCGCCGCTGTGTGAGTTGTCAGGAAGATCATGAGCTGAGGGAGCGTACCCATGGATATTGATTACGACGGCGTGCGCGTCAGCTTGCAGCTGATACAGCTGTTGGGGCTGTGCCTACTGGGCATATACACCCACATTACCAACAAATCCAAGGCCAATGCCGAGGCTATAAACGCCATGCGCAAGGATTTTGAGTCTGATCTGGAGAAGCTGGCAGAGCGCCAGTCCAGGGTAGAGCGCCACCAAGATGTGTTGGAAAGCCGCGTGTCGGCGGCGCCTTCGCACCAGGATCTAGCCAAGATGTATGACCGGTTGAATACGGTGGCCAGCGACATGGAGCGCCTGAGCGGGCAGATGATGGGCGTTGCACACCAGCTTTCGATGGTCAATGAGTACCTGTTGCACAACAAAGGAGACAGTCGCTGATGAGTTATCAGGATTTCCAGACAGAAGGGCGTCGCCTGGGGATGCTCCGAATATTGTCTCGGCGGGCAATGTTCACCGCAAACGAGTACAGCCTGAACGATGAGCTGCAGGCGCACTACGGCCATCACGTCAGCAAGGATCAGTTGCATACGGACCTAGCCTGGCTGGAAGAGCAAGGCCTGGTGATTGTCCAGCAGCCTCGTGCTGGGTGGGTAATCACGCTGACGGCCCGTGGTGGTGATGTGGCCGAAGGTCGTGCCAAGCAGCCTGGTGTCGCAGCGCCACGGCCAGGAGGTTAACCCATGCCCCCGCGTTCCAAGATCTACGAGCTTCCCCAGGAGCTGCGCGATCAGCTCAATCAGAAGCTGGTCAGCAATGGTTTTCAGGACTATGAGGGGCTGACTCAGTGGCTGGCAGACAATGGGTTCAAGCTGTCCCGCTCTGCTGTTCACCGCTATGGGAGCGCTTTGCAGGAAGAATTTGATGAATGCATGAGTGCGGTGCGGAAAAGCACGGAGATGGCCAAGGCCTGGGCGGAGTCAGATGAAGACTCAACAGGCGCCTTGATGGGTGCGACATCTCAGATGGTTCAGAACAACCTGATGCTAATCACCTTGGCCCTGAGCAAGGCAGAACATGAGCCGGAAAAAGCGGCCAAGCACATGGCCACCGTGAGTCACGCCCTGGCAGATCTCGGCCGCATGACGATCAACCAGAAGAAATGGGCGCGGGAGGTACGCAAGGAAGTGGCACGCGAAGCCGCCGATAAAGCAGCTGAGGTGGCCAAACGTGGTGGGCTATCCGCTGAGGTGGTCAACGACCTGCGCCGCGAACTGCTCGGGATTGCCTGATGGAAGAGTTGACCATTGCCCAAGCGATCGTTGATGGCGCTGGGAACATTGCCACAGCAATAGTCGTGGCGGCGTTCGTTAGAGGATTCTTGAACAAGTGACCAATAACCCGCTTTCTAACGCACCTGGTGCCAACGCCGACGCTCCGCCGCCGGTGTTGTTGCCTTATCAGCAGGCCTGGATCGCTGACGACAGCCAGCTCAAGGTGAGCGAGAAGAGCCGCCGCACCGGCCTGACCTGGGCAGAGTCTGCTGACAACGTTTTGATTGCTGCGGCCGCAAAGCCCGCCGGTGGCCAGAATGTCTATTACATCGGATACAACCAGGACATGGCCATAGAGTACGTGGAGGCCTGTGCACTCTGGGCCCGCGTGTTTAATCGTGCGGCCAGTGCCGTGGAGGAAGGCCTCTGGGAAGACGATAACGACGATAAGAACATCAAGACGTACACCATCCGGTTTCCGGAAAGCGGCCACCGTATCGTTGCGCTGTCCAGCCGGCCTGCCAACTTGCGAGGCAAACAGGGCGTGGTGGTGATTGATGAAGCCGCGTTTCACGAGAAGCTTGGCGAGTTACTCAAGGCCGCTCTGGCATTGCTGATCTGGGGCGGCAAGGTCCGCGTTATCAGCACGCACAACGGCGACAAAAACCCGTTTAATCTGCTGATCAACGATATCCGGGCGGGACGGCGTAAGGGCTCCGTACAGCGCATCACCTTCAAAGAAGCTGTGGGCCAAGGTCTGTACGAGCGGGTCTGTATGCGGCTTGGCAGGGACTGGACTCAGGCTGCGCAGGACGCATGGGTGAAAGAGGTCTATGACTTCTACGGCGAAGCGGCAGCGGAAGAGTTGGATGCCATTCCAGCTGAGGGCTCAGGTAACTGGCTGCCACGAGCACTGGTGGAAGACCGTACCCGCAAGGGCATTCCGGTTTTGCGGCTGAAGATGGACGATGCTTTCAAGCAGTGGCCATCAGCCATGCGCGAAGCGGAGATCCGCGACTGGTGCGAGCTGCACTTAAAAACCCTGCTGATGGACTTGCCTGATGATCTTTGGTTGGCATTCGGCGAAGACTTTGCCCGGCGAGCGGACCTTACTGTCATAGCGCCCCTGCTGATCGGCAAGGACTTGGTTCGCCGAACACCATTTGTGGTAGAGCTGGCCAATGTGCCCTTTGAGCAGCAACGGCAGATCCTCCACTACATCTTGGACCGGGTACCTCGCCTGCAAGGCGGTGCCATGGACGCCACCGGTAATGGCGCCTATCTGGCTGAGGTGACCGCTCAGGCCTATGGTGGCCATCGCATTGAAGAGGTGATGCTGTCTGAAAGCTGGTACCGAGAAAACATGCCTCCGCTGAAGGCTGCATTCGAAGACGGCATGTTGGAGATCCCCGCAGACAGCTACCTGGTTGATGACATGCGTACCGTGCAGACCATCAACGGTGTGGCTAAGGTGCCAAACAACACGCGCAAAGATGGCCGTCACGGTGACTTTGCCATCGCGCTGGCACTGGCCTGGTACGCAAGCCGCAAAGATCCTGCGCCTATTGAGTACACCCCTATCCCCAGCCTCAAAAGCCGCTGGGACCAGGTTGAAGGCGACCTGGGCGACATCGACGACTTGCCCACTACGGAGGTTGGCGCATGGTAGACATTCTGGATCACAAGGGGCAGCCGATGCCCCGCAAGCCCCCGGCGGGGCCATCCACATCGCCACAGACTGCCCGCGTGGGGCATCTTTACCGGGAGTTTGCAGACCACCCCAGCCGTGGACTTACTCCGGCAAAGTTGGCCCGCATCCTGGAGGAGGCAGAGCAAGGTAACCTGATCAGCCAGGCGCGCCTGGCTGAAGACATGGAAGAAAAAGATGCCCATCTGTTTGCGGAGCTGAGCAAGCGGCGCAGGGCGTTATTGGGACTGAATTGGGATTTGCGGCCACCGAAAGATGCCACTGCGCAGGAGAAAGTCTGGACGGCCAGCATCGAAGGCATGATTCGGGATATGGACTGGGAAGGCATGGTTTACGACGCCTCAGCGGCCATCCTGTACGGCTATGCCTGCCTGGAATATGACTGGGAGCGCAGCGACGGCCAGTGGCAGCTGCAGGCTGCGGACTACCGGCAGCCGGACTGGTTCACCACGCCCGCCCATGATCGGGATAAGCTGGTACTGCGCACGGCTGACGGCATGGGCGAATTCTTGCAGCCTATGGGCTGGCTTGTGCATGTGCACAAGTCAAAGTCTGGCTACCTGGCGCGGGGTGGTCTGGCGCGGATATTGGCGTGGCCCTACTTGTTCCGTAACTATTCCGCCCGTGACCTGGCTGAGTTCCTTGAAATCTATGGCCTGCCACTGCGCCTCGGCAAGTATCCCGCTGGGGCCAGTGAGACCGAGAAGTCCACACTGATGAAAGCGGTGATGAACATCGGTCACGCCGCTGCGGGCATCATTCCCCAGGGCATGGAGCTGGAGTTCCAGGAGGCGGCCCAGGGTGCCTCTGACCCCTTTATGGCGATGATGCGCTGGGCTGAGTCCAGCATGAGCAAGGCCATTCTGGGGGGCACGCTTACCAGCCAGACCAGCGAAAGCGGTGGCGGTGCCTATGCCCTGGGGCAGGTGCACAACGAGGTGCGCCACGACATCCTGGTGAGCGATGCCCGGCAGATCGCACGCTCGTTGACCCGTGACCTGGTGGCACCGCTGGCCCGACTGAACACGCCGATGAAGCGCATGCCCAGCTTTGTGTTTGAAACCAGCCTGCCGGAGGACCTGAAGCTCTACGCCGACGCCTTGCCAAAACTGGCACGGGGTATGAAGATCCCCGCTCGCTGGGCTCATGAAAAGCTGGGTATCCCCCAGCCCGAGGGGGACGAGCCGGTGCTGGACTTTGGTCAGGCATCCGGGTTTGCGCCGCTGCGCAATAGAGCCCCTGTTGCCGTTTTGCGCACTCAGCAAGCGACGCCGCTCACACCTGATGAGCAGACCCAGAGACTGGGGCGCGATGCGGAGCCAATGGTGCAAGACTGGGTTGGCCAGATTCAGCAGCTGCTGGAGCGTGTCGGCTCTATGGAAGAGCTGGCAGACGAACTGCTGACCCTGTATCCGGGCCTGGACACACAGGATATGAGCAGCCTGATCGGTGATGCACTGATGGCTGCCGAACTGGCTGGCCGCTATGAAGAAACGCCGGAGGGCCGTAATGGCTAGTTACGGCAGCCGTCCGTTCCAGGAGCAGCTGGACTTTTTCCGCAGTAAAGTCAGCCTGCCAACCCGCACCTGGCGAGACATTGAAGGTGCCTCCCATGCGCGGGCGTTCGTTGTGGCAGGTGCGATGCGAGATGATCTGGTCGCTGACCTGCGCCAAGCGGTAGACAAGGCGATTGAGCATGGCACCACGCTGGCGGAGTTCCGTAGGGATTTCGCGGATATCGTCAAGACCCGGGGTTGGACGGGCTGGACCGGCTCCGGTACCGCTGCAGGCGAAGCCTGGCGCACCCGAACCATTTACCAGACCAACCTGCGCAGCAGCTACCATGCGGGCCGCTACAAACAGATGAAAGCGGTGGCTCAGTCACGGCCTTACTGGCGCTACCGGCACAGCGGCAACGCCGCCAATCCGAGGGAGCGGCACCTTGCATGGAATGGCATGGTGCTGCGCCACGATGACCCGTGGTGGTCCTTCCACTACCCGCCGAATGACTTTGGCTGCGGGTGCTTTGTTGAGTCGGTGTCACAGCGAGAGCTGGAGGCCATGGGTAAGACCGGGCCAGACCCTGCGCCCACGGCCCCGGACAATACAGACGCCGTTGGCGAAGGGTTTCGTCATAACATCGGTGAGGCCGCGTGGGGTCGTCCGGTCAGCGAGCGGGCCTGGGCGGCGGCGAACGAGCGCCGCTGGGAGTCCATGGCCCGGGATGACTGGCGTTCACTGGGCCTGCCGGATGCCCTGCCGGTTGACCGGGTTAATGTGCCCACAGGCCGACAGATATCCGGGCGCGAGAACCTGATCGCTGCGGTGAAAGATGCCATTGGTGGTGTGGATGAGCGGGTGTACACGGTGGCTACGGGGTCATTCAACTATCCGTTGCTGATCAATGCTGAGACTCTGGGCAGCCATCTGGGCCAGGATCGCAGCCGCTTTATCCCTCTGATATCTGAGGTGCTGAACAATCCGGCAGAAGTCTGGGCAACCTTTGAGCGTAGCCGCGAAAGCGGCCGCGTGGCTCTGAGGGTGCGGATACTTAAAGCCGTGCAGACAGGGCGGGATCGCGGCGTTATGGCAGTGATGGAGGCGGTCGGCGGCCAGCTTGTGGGTTGGACATTCCTGACGACTGACCCAAAGCGACTGAACGCAAAAAGACAAGGCAAGATTTTGTATCAGCGTCCGTAGGACGCCCTGTTCCCACCGCACCAGGAACCGGCGCCACGTTTCGCAACTTCAGGTGCGGCCATGCGAAACGCGCTATGGAAACAGTATAACAGCCACCAGGCAGGAGAACGACTATGGCCGGCACACGACTTGAATTTGAACTGGATGACCAGGCGGTCCAACGGGCATTCCAGCAGCTGTTGCAGCGCTCTGGCACGCTGGAACCGGTATTGAGGGATATTGGCGAAGCGCTGCTGAACAGTACCCGCGAGCGCTTTGACAAGGAACAGGCCCCAGACGGCACGCCCTGGCAGCCGTTGTCGCCCGTGACGCTCGAACGCAAAACCCGCAATGCTGACAAGATCCTGACGGAAGAAGGCGGCCTGCGTTTGTTCATAAACCCTGATGTGACGGGGGATACACTGGAGCTGCACGCCAACCGGGTCCAGGCGGCGATGATGCAGTTTGGTGGCACCAAGGCCCAGCACCCGCATCTGTGGGGTGACATTCCGGCACGGCCTTTCCTGGGATTTAGCGATGATGACCGCCGCACAATCCTGCAGATTGCCCAGGATCATCTTACCGGCGGTTTTTGGTAAGCCTCTCAGAGGCGCTGTAATCCGATTTGCCGGCCAGTGCAGGCGATGGCACCGGCAAAATCTTCCGGAGGCAGTCACGGCGAATCTAACGCGCTTCTAACGCTATTGACTTGAGGCTGGGTCGCACAATGGTTAAGCTCATGTCGTTTTAGTCTGTTTTTTGGTAGAAATGCTATATTTTCTCTGGCGAAAAAAACTGCGAGGCGTGGCTGTGAGCGAACTGGACAAACACGTGATTGATGAGCTGTCAAACAAGTTGGATGTGATGAATAAGAATCTTGAAGAGTTAAAGGCGGCCGCAGCTGCTCCGTCAAAAGTGGATGTGACATTCGTTGGCATGTCGATTGATCAAATGGCCATTCTGCATTTCAAGCTGTTCTTGTCATCCCTTCCGCTAGTAGCCACGTTAATTCTTATTGGATTTGGGCTCGTTTACTTGTTCGGATAGCAATTGCTGGCCTTGTGTTGTGTTGCGTACAGCAGGCTGCCTCGCTCTGTATGATTTATAGCCACCCCTGAACCCCTTCACCTTATCCTTGTTTGGCCTGCCCCGTAGTCTGGCGGCATGGCTACCAAACATCGCATCCAAATCGCCGCTTGCGCGGCACGACTCCGAAAGCCGGGCTCTGAGATCCAGCTGCTGCCCGCTGGCGTGTTCAGCGCCCGCGACGGCCGCCCCGCTGGAATCAAAGGCTGGCGCCTGGACGCTGAGGTCGCTGCGCGGCTGATCGCTCGGGCCCAGGCCCGGCAAACCCCCTTCGTTGTCGATTACGAGCATCAAACCCTTTACGCCGAAACCTCTGGCACTGCTGCGCCAGCGGCAGCCTGGTTTCACACACTGGAGTGGCGTGAAGGCGATGGGCTCTACGCCGTGGACGTGGAGTGGACCGCAAAAGCGTCCGCAATGATTGAGGCGGATGAGTACCGCTACCTCTCACCGGTATTCAGCTTTGATAAGCACACTGGCGAAGTGACCGAGTTGTTGATGGCTGCCATCACCAACAACCCGGCCATTGATGGTATCGGCGATGTCGCGGCAGCCCGTTTTCTTACCCAACAACACGAGGAGGCTACACCCGTGGACGAAGAAACCCTGGAGCTGCTGGGCCTGGCAAAAGATGCCACGCCGGAGCAGATTCGAGCGGCGATCAAGGCCCAGAAGGATAAGGCCGACGATGCCGAGACCGCGGTGGCCGCGCTGCGCGCCAACTCCGCCAACCCTGACCCTGCCAAGTTTGTGCCCGTGTCGGCCTTGCAGGCAGTACAGACTCAAGTCGCCGCCCTGTCTGCGCAAATACAGACTGGTGAAGTGGACGGTCTGATTGCCAAAGGCCTGGAAGACGGCCGCTTGCTGCCTGCCCTGGAAGAGTGGGCACGGGAGTTGGGCACTAAAGATGTGACGGCCTTGCGCAGCTATCTCAGCTCTGCCCAGCCCATTGCGGCACTGACAGCACAGCAAACCACGGGCAAGACCGTGACGGTTGGCGATCACAAGCTGACTGAGGAAGAGCTTGCTGTGTGTCGCCTCATGAACCAGACGCCTGAGGAGTTCCTCAAGGCCAAAGGCGTCAAGATCGAGGAGAAGCAGGCATGATCATCACGCCTACATTGCTTACCACGCTGATGACCAGCTTTAAGAAGGAGTTTCAGGCTGGTCAGACCATGGTGTCGCCGCAGTGGGACAAAGTGGCCACTCGTGTGCCGAGCTCGTCCAAATCCAACACCTACGGCTGGCTGGGCCAGTTCCCGACCTTCCGGGAATGGATCGGGTCACGGGTGATCAAGGATATGGCAGCCCACGGCTACCAGATTACCAACAAGTTGTTTGAGTCCACGGTGGGTGTTGAGCGCACCGACATTGAGGACGACAACATTGGCATCTATGCGCCGCTGTTTCAGGAGATGGGCCGCGCCGCTGCCATTCACCCGGATGAGCTGATCTGGGCATTGCTGGCAGCTGGTGGCTCAACCCTCTGCTACGACGGTCAGAACTTCTTTGACGACGAGCACCCGGTGTACCCGAACGTGGACGGTACCGGTACTCCCACGCTGGTAGCCAACCAGAGCATTCCGGCAGAAAGCCCGGGCCCCGCCTGGTACCTGCTGGACGTGAGCCGCGCCATCAAACCGCTGATCTACCAGGAGCGCATCCCTGCCAACTTCCAGGCAATGACCAAGGAAGAGGACGAGGCGGTGTTCACGGATGACCAGTACCGCTACGGCGTGCGGGCCCGCTCCAATGTCGGCTTCGGTTTCTGGCAAATGGCTTACAAGAGCCAGCAGCCGCTGACCAAGGAAAACTACGCCGCCGCGCGTACCGCGATGATGCAGCTCAAAGCGGACGGCGGTCGCCCGCTGGGTATTCGCCCGACGATGCTGGTGGTGCCTGCGGGACTTGAGAGCGCGGCCCTGGAAGTCATCAAGGCTGAGCGTGATGCCTCTGGCGCGACCAACGTCTACCAGAACTCTGCGGAGCTGCTGGTAACGCCCTGGCTGAACTGAGGGCGTAACTGATGACTGACACCAAAAAGAAGGTCGCCCCGGCTGCTGCAAAGCAGCCGGGGGGCAAGACCCCGGCTGCCAAGCCGCACGCTGCCAGTGAAGTTGAGCTGGAAGTGGTGACCAAGCTGGAGCGTCGAGTTCGCGCGGGTGTGGTGGTGACCCGGGTGCCTCAAGTGGTGCGCGTCTCTGAGTCGGCCGCCGCTGCCCTTGAGGCTGACCCGCATGTGAAGGTGACGCGCAAATGAGCTACGCCAGCCATGCGGACATGATTGAGCGGTTTGGTGAGGCGGAGCTTATTCGGCTCACTGACCGTGATCACACGGGCGCGATTGATACGGATGTGCTGGATCGCGCTTTACTGGATGCTGCTGCGGAGATTGATGGTTACCTGGCTGCCAGGTACCAGCTGCCGCTGACATCCACTCCGCTGGTGCTGGTGCGCGTATGCGCGGATTTGGCGCGGTATTTCCTGCACGACGACAACCTGCCTGAGACCGTAGAGGCTCGTTACAAAGCGGCGCTGGATCTGCTGAAACGCCTGGCGTCGGGCCAGGTGTCACTGGGGTTGTCTGAATCTGGTGAGTCACCGGAGTCCAACGACGGTGCGGAGATGCAGTCTGGTGGTCGCATCTGGGATCGCTCGGACAGCAAGGGGTACATCTGATGCTGAACCTGACGCTATGGGCAGACCGGATTGCTACGCCAACCCTGAAAGTGGACCTTGCGGCCAATCTGGACGCAGCAAAGCAGGCCGCGCGGCTGCCATCAGTGATGCTGGTACCGGGCCGTGACCAAGTGGCGTCAGCTGCGCTGAGCGCCGGATCTCGCCATAGGGTCACCGCTGAGGTGCTGGTTGTCACGGGTGTGCGACGAGGCAACCAGGCGCTGGGTGAGCAGATGGTGGATGAGTTGCGTCAACTACGCGGGCCTACCCTGCATGCCTTGATTAACTGGATTCCGGATGGCGCTGATACGGAGGTGACCTGGCAAGGTGGCCAATTACTGGCGCTGACCAGCTCCGCACTGTACTGGGTGGATGCTTTCCGGACGGACTATTGGTGGACGCCATGACCAAAAAACGCAAACCGCTGCCCCAGCAGGGCGGCAGCTACGAGCGCCGCAAGGGCAAGCTAATCAAGGCGCCTGCCCGGCCGGCACAGACAACTGAGCCTGAGAAGGAGTAAGCCGCTATGGCTGGATTCAAAATGCGTCGCCGGCTCGTGCTTGCGGCGATTGAAAGCACCTATGGCACTGACCCTGGTCTCACGCCAGTGGCCAATGCCATTCTGACGCGCACGGTGCAAGTAACGCCCCTGGCCGGCGACGACATCGACCGCCCGTTGCTGCGCGCCTACTACGGCAACAGTCAGTCCATTGCGGGCGAGAAGCACGTGGAACTGACGATGGAAGTGGAGCTGGCCGGATCTGGTGCTGCTGGCACAGCGCCTGCGTGGGGGCCGCTGCTGCGTGCCTGCGGCTTCGGCGAAACTGTGGATGCGGGCGTTGACGTCACGTACAACCCAGTTACCGGCGGTGAAGAATCCATCAGTTGTTGGATTCATCGCGACGGTGTTTTGCACAAGTTCACCGGCGGCCGGGGCTCCGTGAGCTTCAATCTGGGCGTTAACAACATCCCCTACATGACATTCACCTTCCTGGGGCTGCTCGGCACCATCAGCAATGAAGCCATGCCGACCACGGCGGACTACACCGCATTCCAGGTGCCGTTGCCGGTAACCAATGAGTACACCTCAACGCTCAGTTTGCATGGGGCGCTTGTGAGCTTCAGCCAGCTTAACATCGATGTTGCGGTTGAGGCGGTGAAACACCAGGTAGTGGGAGCAGCCAGCTCGATCATGATCGTTGACCGGGCGCCGTCTGGTACCGCCGTGATCGAAGAGCCTGCGCTGGCGACCCTGGATCTGTACACCAAAGCGCGCGATGCCGCGCTGGGTGAGCTGACGCTGACCCACGGCACAACGCCGGGCAACATCATTGAGATTGTTGCGCCGAAGACCGCTAACGGCAGCCCCACCGAGCAAGACCTGAACGGCGTACAGATGCTGTCTGTGCCCCTGACCATCAACCCCGATGCTGGCAACGACGAGCTGGTCATCACTGTTAAGTAAGGCCTTCATTTATGTTCAAGCTCAACCCTAACCGCACTTATAACTACCCGGTCAAGGTCAACATCTTTGATGGTGACCAGGAGCACCAGGGGGAATTTACCGCCACCTTCAAAGTGCTGCCCAACTCTGGCCTGCGTGAACTGATGGCAAACCCGGCGGATCGCTCCCTGCTGGACTCCGTATTGGTCGGTGTCAATGGCGTAGAGGTGGCAGGCGATGATGGCAACCCGCTGACGGGTGAAGCCCTGCTGACGGCCCTCAAAGATGACCCTGCTGTAGCGGTGGCCATCGGTGCTGCCTACAGCGAGTCCATCACAAAAAAGAACCAAGGGCGGAGCTGATTGCAGCGGGCCGTTTCTGGGTGACAGGCGCCGGGGTTGATCCCGGCGGCCTGGAATCCGACATGCAGGCCTTCGGCATCACAGCCCAAGTGCCCGCAACCACCGAATCCAGCGAGTTTATGGTGCTGCCGGAGAACTTCAGAGCCGTTGAAGTGTTTGCAGCATGCAATACCCAGTGGCGTTATGCCGGCATGACCGGCACCTGCACCGGGCTTGACTACACCGCGCTCAGCGCCGTGATGGCCATGCTTGGCATCGAAGATGCCCGTGAAATCCGTGACACCTTTGAACGCGTGCGCCTGATCGAATCGGGTGCACTTGATGCCATGAGAGAGAAGCAATCGTGAGCAACCTGGACCTGAAACTGAGGCTGACAGCTGACGGCAGCGGGTTTACCGGTACTGTGCGCGCCAGCAAGGACCAGATTGACCAGCTGAATCAGTCTATGAGGCATGCGTCCGATGCGGGCAGGGCTGGCGCTCAAGGTGTTGATGAGGTCGACAAGGCGGGCCGCCGAACCCGGCCTACTGTCAACAGCCTGGATGATTCGGTCAAAAACCTCACCAAGAGCTTGGCAGGTTTTGTCAGTGGAGCCTTGGCCCTAAGGGAGCTGAATACGGCTCGCCGCGACGCTCAGCTTTTTGGCGCAGCTATGGCAGAAGTGTCCACTCTGATGGACGACTTATCCGAGATGGATGTTCTGGCGGCCCAGGCGTCCAATCTGACCCGTCAGTTTGGTGGGCTGCCCACAGATCAAGTCAAATCGTTCTACAACATCTATTCCGCAGGTGCTGAGAATGCGGCCGAGGCGACAGCCATTCTGCAGGATGCCAACCGGCTTACCATCGGTGGCGTCACCCAGTTGGGCACTGCTGTCGACGGTTTGACCAGTGTGCTTAATGCATACCAGATGGAGGGTGGCAGGGCCGGTGAGGTTTCAGATGCGTTCTTCGTGGCCATGCGGGGCGGTAAAACCACCGTTGATGAAATTGCCAGCTCTATAGGTGGCGTTGCGTCAATTGCCTCGTCTGCAGGTGTTGACCTTGACCAGTTGCTAGCGTCAGTGGCGGCTATCACCACGGGTGGTGTAGGCACCTCGGAAGCGATGAACCAGGTACGCCAGGCGATCGTTTCCGTAATCAAGCCAACAGGCGATGCTGCTAAACTTGCGCAAGAGCTGGGGCTTGAATTCAACTCTGCCGCGCTGCGATCTCAGGGCTTGGCTGGCTTTTTGGACGACGTTCGTCAGGCAACAGACGGGAACCTGGATCAAATGTCCCGCCTGTTTGGTTCGGTAGAAGCACTGAACGCAGTAATCGCACTAACAGGCCCTCAGGCCGGAACGCTTGCAAGTCTGCTTGAAGACATGGCCGAGAAAACTGGCGCGACTGAAGCTGCATTTGACAAGATGTCTCGCACGCTTGATCAGCAGATGAAGCAACTATCTGGGCGGTTTGCTGTAATGCGGACCGAAACGGGAGAGCTGCTTGGTGCAGCGCTGCTGCCGCTGATCGAAGTGTTCAATCAGCACTTTGACCTAATTACGTCAACCACGTCCGTGTTGCTTGGCGCTGTGGCTGCCTACGGGGCCTATCGGCTGGCGTTGATTGCAGCCACTGCGGCCAAAGTTGCATTCAATGCTGCCACCGCAGCCAATCCGCTTACCCTGGCAATCATGGTCTTGGGTGCTGGCTCGGTGGCGCTGTTCAATTACGTGCGTAGCCAGCGAGAGGCCGCTGACACTACTGCGGCGCTTAATCATCAAACCAGAATTCTGAGCGACTCGTTACTAACGCTGGAACAGCGCTACAAAGGGCTTTCCGAGGCGCAGATGGCCGCTCGTCGCAATCAATTGCTGGACATGCAGGCGTCCCTAGCCTCCGAGATCAAGCTGCTGGAAGAGCAAGCAACAGGGTTTGAGATCGTAAACATCAAACTTGATGTTGCCCGGGATATGTACGCGGGGGTAACGGCAGAACTGGACGACCTCACAGAGGCATTGCGGCGACATCGTGAACAGGCTTCTCAGATCCCGGACGCTGTTGCCCGCATCATAGGGCAGCTGGAAAAAGAGCGTGACACTTTCGGCATGACGTCAGTAGAACTGGCGCGGTACAACGTGCTCGCCGCTGGTGGTACCGCTGAACAAGCTGAGCTGGCTGCCTCCATTGCTCAATCAACTGCCGCTATGGAAGAACAGCAAAGAGCGACCCAGGCCCTTGAGGATGGCGTTAAGGCGCTGATCAATGAGTTGGACCCGCTCGGGGCGGAGTTTGAGGCGGTTTACCAGAAGCAGCAAATGTTGATTGAGGCGGCCGCACGCGGGCTGATCACGCCGGAGCAGCGGGATAATTTCATTGAGCAGCTGGTTGCGGGACTAACGGACGCTGCTGAATTGGGCGGCGACCAAGCGGCGAATGCGCTGGCAGACCGATTTTCACACGCCTCTGAGCGCATCGCCTCCGGCCTGCAGAACGCGATTATCTCCGGTGACTGGGGCGGTATTGGCGCTACCGTGGGTGGTGCCCTGGCGGGTGGCATTGCCGGCGCTGTGTCCCAGCAGGTTGCCAGCCAGTTCGCCAGCGCTGCGGCCGGGGCGATTCTTGGCCCGGTTGTTGGTGCGGTTGCCGGTGGCCTGGTTGGCCTGGCTGCAAATGCCGTTGCCAAGTTTTTCCGCGATGACTGGGACCCGACCGAGGCGCGCCAGGCGGCTCAGGGTACCGGTTCCGTGCTCGGTTCCATCAACGCCAAATCTGAGTCCATCGCCCAGGGTGTGGGCAGCATCGCCGTAGGCACGGACCAACTCGTGGGCATTAACCGCGACATGCTAATAGCCCTGCGCGGTGTCCAGGCGGGTATTTCGGGCGCCTCTACGCTCATTGCCCGAGGCGCTGGCGGGGTCGATTTTGGTGTACGCACAGGCTCTCACCTCAGCCGCTCTCAGCAAGTGGGGGTCGGCATGCTGGGCGCAGCGGGTTTGGCGCCGAGTGGGATGGCGCTGGCGGGCGTGCTCGGGCAAGGGCTGGACTTTGCAGACAGGCTCACCCTGGGTCTGTTCAGTTCCATCGGTAAGGCCCTGGGCGGCAAGACCAGGCAGGTTGATGAAGGTATCAACATCCTGGGCGGCTCGTTGGCCGAGATGATCGATGGGGCGGTGATTGAAGCCTACGGCACCTTCCGCACCCGCAGCAACGCTTTCAGTAGCAGCCGCACCCGGGAGCAATCTCAGCGCCTGAGCTCTGAGGTGGAGCGTCAGTTTCAGGTGGTCTTTGGGTCCATATGGGATAGCGTCGAAGCGGGTGCCGTGGCTTTGCGGATGGCGCCTGCGGACGTGCAGCGGGCCTTGGACGCCTTTGTCATTGAGACCCAGCGCATCAGCCTGGAGGGCCTGGACGCAGCGGCCCAACAAGCTGAAATTGAGGCCGTATTCGGCAAGATCTTTGATGACCTGGCCGGCACCGTTGTGCCCTTCCTGGATCAATTTCAACGGGCGGGCGAAGGCCTGGGGGAGACGCTGGCGAGGGTGGCCAGCCAAAGCCAGGTCACTGAAGAGGCCGCCCGCCGCCTGGGCTTCCAGTTTGCGGAGCTGAGTGGTGTTGAGCTTGCGGCCGTCAGTGATCGGTTGACGGAGCTCGCCGGCGGCGTGGGTGATTTTGTGGATGCAATGGAGGGCTTCATTCGCAACTTCGCCAGCGAAGGCCGCCAGTTTGCCATCTATGCCGATGACATTACCCGGGCGCTGCAGCAACAAGGTATGGCGCTGCCCGCCACCCGTGACGGCTACTGGGCGCTGATGCAGGCGCAGGACGCCACAACCGAGGCCGGTGCCGAGAACATTGCAACCCTGCTGCGGCTCCAGGGCGCCGCAGATCGCTACTACTCGTTGCTGGAGCGGCGTCAAAGTGAGGCCCTGAGCAGGCAAGAAAGCCTGATCAATACGCGCCTGCGGGAAGCTCAGTCTGCTGCGCGCGCTATCTCTCAAGCGCTGTCTGGGCTGACGGCAGGCATGCCAGGCGCAACGTCAATGCGACGCGATACTGCGCTGCGGGATCTGCGCCGGATGGTGGATGCCGGTGTGGTCAGAGATGGCGCGCAGTTGACGGGTGCGCTGGCCGCAGCAACACGCATTGACATGGCTGAGTTCGCGTCCTTTGACGACTACCTGCGTGAAGTGGCGGCTACGGGGGCGGTGCTGAGCGATCTGGACGCCATCACCCGTGAACAGGTGGCTGTTGAGGAGCGCATGCTGAGCGTGCTGGACCAACAGTATCAGCTCACGGCAGAGGGGCAGGAGAAGCAGATCAAGGCGCTGGAGAACATCGAACATGCGGTTGTTCGGTCTGCGCCGGTCGTCGTGCAAGCGGGTGCATCAGGGGGCGTGGGCGCCAGTGCCACGCAGTACCGGGAGCTGATTGCGGAAGTGCGGTCGCTGCGCCAGCAGCTGGACTCCAGCCAGACAGCAATCGCGCGGCACACGCAGCGCTCAGCCCGCACGTTAGAGCGCATCGAAATGGATGGTG
>JAIUMV010000037.1 GCA_022565395.1 Marinobacter sp. | reverse complement strand
CCACCGGCACCTTTGACAGCCGCAACGTGGGCACCGATCGTACCGTGACTCTGGCCAGCAGCTACAGCGGTGCGGACGCGGGCAACTACGTGTTTGTGGATCAGGCCAGCACCACGGCAAGCATCACACCGAAAGCACTGACGGTGGTTAACTTGCTGGCGCTGGACAAGGTCTACGATGGCACCACCCATGCCAGCATCAATGTGAGCCTGGCCATACTCAACGGCATTATCGCGGATGATGATGTGGCCCTGGCAGAGCTTTCCGGCCAGTTTGCGGACCGCAATGTAGGGCAAAACATCACGGTGACCACGGGTCAGCCCACCCTGACAGGTGAACACGCGGGCAATTACACCATTGAGCCTATCAGCACCCTTGCGGCGAGCATCACGCCTCGGGACCTGGCGGTCACGGCGACAGCGTTGGACAAGATGTTTGATGGCACGTTGAACGCCAATGTCACCATTGGCGACAACCGTATCCGCCTTGAAGATGAGCTGCTTTATGACTTTACCTCACGCTTTGTCAGCGCAGAGCCCGGTCAGAACAGGTTGGTGCTGGTGACGGAGATCCTGCTGGGAGGAGCCGATGCCGGTAACTATCGCCTGCTGAATACCGCGGCCACCACCTTTGCCAACATCCGGCCGTTGTCTATCTTTGATCAGTTACCGAACGCGGAACAGATCATCGTGGACAGCCAGGCCAACGCTCAGTTGACGGCAGAGTCACCGGTAACCAAAGTGGTGCCGCCACAATTGCTGGCAAAACCATCACCTCAGGGCCCTGGCATGGCGCCTGGCGTCCGGTTTGTATCGGTTAATGAGCCATCCGCCTCCCTGGCCGCACAGTTTGAACCTGGCGCGGGCCTGCAGTTGGTTGCCCAGCCCCGGCCCGGCGAACAGACCGCTACCGTCACCCTGTCAGAGGTAGCGGAGATGGTTGCCCTGCCGGAAGAGGCCGGTGTTGACAGCAGCCGTGAACGTCGCCGGATCCGCGTACCCCTGAACAACCGCTCGCTGGTGGATGTTGTTGATGGTGGCGTGGCTCTGCCAGAGGGCGTAGAACAAATCATGTTTGTGACCAAACGATAATGGACGGACCGGGATCTTTATTGATGACAAAAACCACGAGTGGTCGGCAACAAAGTATGTCCGGGCGTCACCGCCTGTTGGCGATGGCTGTGAGCCTGTGCCTTGCGCCAACGGCGCTGGCGCAAACACCGCCTGATATTGGTGATGTACTGAGACAGCTCCCGGCGGAGCCACCAGCGCAGCGCACCGCGCCGGTGCTGCCGGATGTAACCGGTATTCCCATGGACCCGCCCATGCGGCAGCTTCCTGAAGGTGCGCCGCGGCTGTTGGTGAATGGCTTCGATATTGAAGGCAACACGGTTATCGGGCGTAACCAGTTACTGGCGCTGCTGGCGGATGAATCCGGTAAACGTCACAGCCTCGTAGATCTGGAACGCCTGGCCCGTCAGCTATCTGATTACTATCGCAGCCAAGGCTATTTTCTGGCGCGTGCCTATGTGCCGGCCCAGGAAGTGGTTGACGGTATTATCAGGTTCCAGATTGTGGAAGGGCGTTACGGTAGCTTTGACCTTACCAACGAGTCCTTGGTGCGTGACGATATCATCGCCGGTGTGCTGGCCAGAGCGGCAGATCATGAAGTCGTCTCGGTTCAGTCGCTGGAGCGTGCCTTACTGATTATCAACGACACGCCGGGCGCACAGGTCTCCCGGGCGGATGTCCGCCCAGGGCAGGCAACGGGCCAGTCTGACTTTGATATTGGCACCGTGCCCACTGCTCGGGTTAATGGCTATCTGGTAGCAGATAACCACGGGTTAAAGTCCACCGGTGAGTACCGCCTGACCGCGAATCTGGATGTTAATTCGTTGTTCCAGCGTGGTAATCGTCTAAGTTTCAGTGGTCTGACTACCGATGATGGCAACCTTATCAATGGTCGGATGGAGTACAGTACGCTGCTGGCTAGTAATGGCCTTACAGGCACACTGGCCTTTGCCCAGACCGAGTATGAACTGGGTGATGAATTCAAATCCCTGGAAGCGGAAGGTGAGGCCCGCTCGCTGGAAGCCGGGCTGAGCTACCCCGTCATCCGCAGCAGCGGGCGCAACCTCACTGTGGGTGTGACCCGGGCCCATCGCCGGCTGACAGATGAGATTGGCCTTACCGACACCCGTATCAGCAAACGCTCCGATACCTTGGCCCTTGATACGCTGTTCAGTGAGGAGCGTGTAGTGATGGGTTATCGTGGTTTGTTCCGTCTGGGTGCCAGCTACACCATCGGTGATCTGGACATCCGTGATGAACAAAGTCTCGCGGCGGATCAGGCGCCAGGTGGGCCGCGCACTAACGGTACTTTCAGTCGGGTTAATCTCAATGCGGCGGCCAGTCTGTTGTTGCCCTGGGATCTGACAGCAACCGCCAGTGTGCGTGGGCAGAAAGGGCTGGACCGTAATCTGGACGGCAGCGAGCGCATGGGAATTGCCGGCTCCGGCGGCGTTATGGCTTATCCCTCCGGTGAGCAGAGCGGGCGCGATGCACTGCTGGGGCGGCTGGAGTTTTCCCGTAACATGCCGGCCTGGGGTGGCCTGCAGCATCAGGCGCATCTGCTCAGTAACATGGGCCGCGCCCAGCGCAGCAAGGATGACAGCTGGCGCACCCTCGCGGATGCCGGTGTGGGCTGGAGCATGACCCATCAAGATGGCCTGTTTTTGCGCACCTATGCGGCCGCCCGCCTGACCAGTGAGGCCCAGTCCGAAAAAACCAGTCGGGTTAATCTGCTGGCGCAACTGGGGTGGGTATTCTGATGAGTGCTCACACCTTTACACCACAGCCACACCCCCAAGCCATCACGCGAGGATCCCGTTCGGTGAGAAGCATAGTAAAAGCGACAGCGATGGCCTGTCTGGGCGCAATGGGTGCTTTATCCAATGTGTCAGCAAGTGAGAACCTCGCACCCTATGGTTATCTGAACCTGTCCGGGGGCTATGTCTGGTTTGATGACAGGCGGGGCCTCGCTGATGATGCTATCTACACCATTGGTTACGAGTACCGGTTCAGCTCCCGCTATGGGGTTGAGCTCAGCTTCAGTGAGGCTGAGCCTGATACCGCCAACGGCAACAATGATATCGAGCACCTAGGCTTGCGCCTTGACGGGCTTTACTACTTTGACCTGACGCCCTGGTCGGTCAAAGGATTAAGCAATTACGCGGTGCTTGGCGCTGACTATATCAAGTTTGATTATTACCGCCGCTCCCGCTTCAACTATGGTCTTGGGGTGCGCTACGAGGTCAACCCAAGAGTGGCGCTGCGGGCGGATGTCAGGGAGTTTTTCACCACCCGTGACAAGTTTCGGGATCACCAGGTCCAGGCGGGCATCAGCCTGAGCCTGGGTAACCAACGACAGCGGCCATCGCCAGCGCCTCAGCCTGCGCCGGTGATCGTCGACAGTGACGGTGATGGCGTGCCCGATCATCTCGATCAATGCCCTGATACGCCTTCAAGCTGGGCGGTGGATGAAGTGGGTTGTCCCATCATGATTCCTGAGGTGATTCGGTATGACCTGCCGGTCACCTTCGCCTCGGGGGCCGCCCGCTTTGACGATGAGGCGAACTTGAGTGCGGTCGCGGCACTGGCGGAGCTGATGCAACAGAATCCGGGCTCCCGGGTGCAGCTGTTGGGGCATACGGATAGCGTGGGCTCTGTCGAGGCCAACCAGCGCTTGTCAGAACAGCGCGTGTTGTTTGTCGGCACCTTGCTGGTCAATCGGCATGGCATCGAACCAGAGCGCATCGAAGCCTACGGTATGGGGCCAGCCGAGCCCGTTGCCGATAACGCTACCGCTGAAGGTCGCGCCATGAACCGCCGGGTTGAAATTCGTCTGCAGACCGTCAAACAGGTGCCAAAACAGCGTTAAGCCACCAATCATCGGTGATTGCTCATTCTGTACCCGCCACACTGACTGCGGCGCCCTGCCATAACAGGGCGCCGTAACATATCATCACTGCCCAATACTGATTAGAATAGCCACCTGTTTTTCATGGGGGCTATGGTCAGGCCATGGGCGAAGATTTGATGGAGCCAAAACGTACAGCGCAGATAGCCGCGGCGGAGCCTTCCCGCCTGGTGCAGTTGCTGTCGGGCCTGAGTCAGGCTAGCCCGCGTGCGCCCCTGGCCTGTGTTGTGACACGCCTGAGTCCATTGTTCGGCATATCTGATGCCATTACCCTCGATGGCGCCTTGCGTCGTCGCCCAGGCAAGCATGCGCCAGCGCAGGTGTGTGCCGATACCCTGCAGCACGATGTGCTGGAAGCCCGGCAGGCCATGATTCGGGCTATGGCGGAGAGCTTCCAGCCTGAGGTGTTGCCCGGGCGGGTGATTTTGCCGCGCCCGAAACCGGACGCCACCGCCGAGGCCGTGGGCGCCTGGAATCCCTATCTGCTGTTTTATCAGGCCCAGCAGCGCCAGATGGCGACTATGGTGCGAAATCTGCGGGTGTCTGTGCGTGAGGCCCTGGCAACCCACTCGCCTGCCATGGCACAACTGGCCAGCCTGGATGCCGCGGTGGATGACCCGTTGGCTGCCCATACCCGCCAGTGTTTCAGTCGGGTTCCCGCATTGTTGCGACGGCGATTCGACCTGTTGCAGGAGGCTGCGCCGGACCTGACGGTTGCCACCGCATTGGCTGCGGATGGCTGGCTGACACAATTTTCCCGGGATCTGCAGGCCGTGCTGGTGGCAGAACTGGATGCCCGCCTGGAGCCCGTTGTTGGCCTGGTGGAAGCCCTTAATCAAGAGGTGAACAAGGTAGCATGAGTCGTTTTCTGTTTGTTGTGGCCTTCCTGCTGGGGGCCGCCGCCGTCAGCTGGATCGCCCTGGGCTTCCGGGGTGTGGATACCCTGGCCCTGACGGTTACCCTGGTGATTGGCGCCGTTTACGTGCTGGGTTTTGTGGAACAGATCCAGTTCCGGCGTGCCACCAACACCTTGGGCCAGAGCCTGCTGCAAAGGCCGGCGGACAGCACCGCCCTGCAGAGCTGGCTGGCGCAGTTGCACCCGTCCCTGCGCAACGCCGTGCGCCGCCGTATTGAGGGAGCGCCGGTGCCCTTACCGGGGCCGGTGCTGACCCCCTATCTGGTGGGCTTGTTGGTGATGCTGGGCCTGCTGGGCACCTTTATTGGCATGGTGGTGACCTTGCAGGGGGCCGTGTTTGCCTTGCAGGGCACCACTGAACTGCAGGCCATCCGTGACGGCCTGGCAGCGCCCATTCAGGGCCTGAGCCTGGCTTTCGGCACCTCGGTGGCTGGCGTTGCTGCATCCGCCATGCTGGGGCTGGTGTCCACCCTCAGTCGCCGGGACCGGATGCTGGCCGGGCGTGAGCTGGATACCGCCATAGCCAGTGAGCTGCGGCCCTTTTCCCTGGCCCATAGCCGGCAGCAGGCCTATGACGCCATACAGCTGCAGTCCCAGGCGCTGCCTGCCCTGGTAGACCGATTGGGGCAGATGGCGGATCAGATGGAGCGCATGAGCCACCAGGTCAGTGATGCGCTGACACATAATCAGGCCCGTTTTCACGAAGCCACCACGCAACAGTATGAGGCCCTCGCCAGCCGTGTCAGTGCAGCGCTTCAGCAGCACCTGCAGGACAGTGCCCGCCTGACGGCAGACACCATACGTCCCATCGTCGCCGACACGTTGAGTGGTCTGGCCGATGAAGCACGCAACACCCACCAGCAGGTGACCAGCACGGCGCAGGCGCAGCTGGCAACCTTAACGGAGCGCTTTCAGGCCACCGCTGACGAGGTCGCCACCCGCTGGCAGAGCGGCCTGAATGAGTCCCAGCAGCATCAGCTGGCAATGGCTGAGCAAACCCAGGCCGGGCTGGAGCAGCACAGCCAGCTGTTTGCCGAGCGCAGCGAATCCTTACTGCAGCAGGTCAGTCGCACGCTGGACGAGGCCGCGGCCCGGCAGAGTGAAAGCGACGCCCAGCGTCTGGGGCAGTGGCAGCAGCAGTTACAGCAACTGGCCAGCGAACTGGTAAGCCAGTGGCAGGCTGCCAGCGGGCACCTGAGCGAACGTCAACAGCAGATTCTCGATACCCTGGCCAGCACGGCGACCCGGCTGCAGGAGACGCAAAGCGAGAGCCAGGCCCGCCTGCTGGCACAGACCGGCGATATGCTGCAGTCAGCAGAGGCCCTGCTGGCCTCACGTCTGGCATCCGAGAACCAGTGGCAGGCAACTCAGCGCGACAGTTTGCAGGCCCTCAGCAGCGCCATTCGCGAGGAATTGCAGCAACTGCGTGCTGACGAAAGCCAGCGCGGCGAGGCTGCCGTGCAGCAGCTGGCACAACTCGAAGGTGTGGTTACCCGACATTTAACTGAGTTGGGAACAGCACTGGAAGCGCCCATGACCCGGCTGATTGAAACCGCATCGGAAACCCCACGGGCAGCGGCAGAGGTCATCAGCCGTTTGCGTGAAGAAATGACCAACGCCACCGCCCGGGACAATGCCCTGCTGGAAGAGCGTCAACGTATTCTGCAGCAGCTGGACGACCTGCTCACGGCCCAGACCCGCGCCGCCGATGCCCAGCAACAGGCGATTGGTGCGCTGGTGGACGGCTCAGCTGAACAGTTACAGACGGTCGCCGATGGCTTCGCTGCTCAGGTGAGCGAACAGGCCAGCGGACTCACAGAACTGGTGGCAGGCATGACCGCCAATAGTGCCGATGTGGCCAGCCTGAGCGAAGCCTTTACCGCGGCCATGGGTCTGTTCAGCGCCGCCAGCGACAAGTTACTGGCTAACCTGCAGCGCATCGAGCAGGCACTGGACGCCTCTGCTAGCCGCCATGACGAGCAGCTGGCCTACTATGTGGCGCAGGCGCGGGAGATTATCGACGTCAATATGCTGTCTCAGCGTGAGGTCATCGACAGCCTCCGGCAGCTGGCGCCCCGCAGTGGCAAAGCCAGCCAGGCCGTGACCGAGGCCGGCTGATGAGCGATATGCAGGATGCCAACCCCCAGGCGACGCCTATCTGGGCCATGTTCGGTGATCTGATGTCCGGGCTGGTGGGGGTGTTTGTGCTGGTGCTGGTCTGGGTGCTGGGTTTGCAGTTGGAGCTGACCAAATCCCTGGAGGAGGAAGTCAGCAAGCGCCAGGCTGAGGAACAGCGCCGCATGGCCCTGGAAGACGCCCTGGCGGACCCTCTGGCCAGTGGCCGCGTCACCTTTGTGGATGGTCGTATCGGTATCAGCGGCAGCGTGCTGTTCGGGCTCAATTCAGATCAGTTGCAGCCAGAGGGAGAGCAACTGCTCAACACCCTGATCGGCCCGCTGCAGGTCTATCTCGCGGAGCGGGATGAGCTGCTGATGATCAGCGGCTTTACCGATGACCTGCCCATCAGTCGCGGCAACCTGCGGTTTGCGGATAACTGGGACTTGTCCGCCCAGCGCGCCTTGACGGTGACCCGTACCCTAGTCGAACAGGGTATGCCGCCGGAGCGGGTGTTTGCGGCTGCTTTTGGTCCTTATCAGCCCGTGGTGGCCAACGAGGATGATCAGAGCCGCGCCCAGAACCGTCGGGTGGAAATGGCACCCGTACCCCGGGTCAGTGCGGAGCAACGCGGCGATGACTGATGCCAGCGTCACACCTCTGGCGGCCCTGATTGCGGCAGACGAATCCTCGCGCAACCCGGTGCAACGCCGCTATCTGCAAGGGCTGGCGGAACGTGCCGCCCGGTGCCGCCATGCGGCCCTGCGCACGGCAGTGGAGACCCGGTTGAAGGCGGTGCTGCAGGACGGCGCGCAACGCCACTGGCCAGCCCTGTCCGCATCAACACCAACAGGTGGCGTGGAGACTGTATCAACGCCGGGGCGTGCCGGGTTGCGGGCGCTGCTGGGACAGCTTGATAGCCGCGACACCCAGCCGGTGCCGGATGAGCCCTCCCTGACAAACCTGATGCAGCAACAGGCCATGGCGGCCTTGCAACAGCACAGTGGCCTGCCCCCCGACAGCCTGCAGGCAGGCTCAGCCAGCGGACTGCGGGCCGCAGCCAGCTTGCAGCCCGAACGTAATCGCCAGCATGTTGCCCAGCTGCTGGCGGCCATAGCAGATCAGCTACCCCCTGATGCGGGCCCTCTCAACTCGCAGCGCTTATTCGTCAAAGCCCTGCAAACCCTGCAGGATACTGCCCCCGCCTACCTGCAACACCTGCTGACCCAGCTGGAGACCCTGCAATGGCTGGAGCAGGCAGAGCCGCCTCAGAAACGGTAGCTCAAACCCAGCAAACCAAAGTGGGTCCAGGCGAAGGTGTAGACGCTGTCATTGTCTGCGCCACCTTCCAGAGTCCGGTAGCCCAGCCGCCCCTCCAGCTGTGGTGACAGTTGATAGACCAGCGCAACCGAGGCATCAATGGCACGGCCCTGGGGCGCGCCCAACCCCTCCAGGTCCAGTTCCAGCCCCCACTGATGTGCCAGCATCCGGCGCGCCTGCAATGACAGCAGCGGTACCACGCCCAGGTCCGGATCATCCGCCCGGGTTGAGCCCTGACTGAGTCGCACATTGGCATCCCGGATCAGTACGGTGGCTCCGGCACTCAACTGCCAGGCGCCTTGCCCGGGCCAGTGATACCGCCAGCCCAGGCGATAGGTGTTGAACTTGTAGACCCCTTTTATCGGACTGCCTGCGGTAAAGGTCTCCCCGGCAAAACGTACATCCTCTGCCAGGATGCCGCTGCCGTAGACCCGCAACGGGGCATACAGCAGGCTGAGTGAGTGGTAATCAGACAGTTGATAGGCCAGTCGCACACGCAGGTAAGGGTCGGCCCCTTGCCCGGTCAGTTTCAGCAAGTCAAAACGGTCGCTCTCGGTGTCGTTGGGGATGCGCACATCATTACGAGAGAACCAGACAGGACCAACCTCTGCCGTGATTGTCCAGTCGCCATAGTCAGCGGCTACGGCGAGAGGCAGACACATAATCAGTGCCATAATATGTAAACGGCGTTTCATCATCATTGTCAGCGTCCTTAATCCCGTGGGTTGAACCATCCGCCCGTGGGGTTCGTAGCAAGAACCACAACCCACCAAGTGTAGCCCCATCATGCTCAACATGGACTTCAGCAAGCGCGTTGTGATCAGCACAGCCAGCACAGACTGGCAGCCAAGCCCGGCCCCAGGGGTGTCGCGCAAGCCCTTGGCGCGGCAGGACGCCGAATCCGGCCATGCCACCAGTATTGTACGTTACCAGCCCGGCTCCCGGTTTTCCCGCCATAGCCACCCGCAGGGGGAGGAAATTCTGGTACTGGAAGGTGTTTTCTCCGATGAAACCGGCGATTACGGCGCTGGCAGTTACCTGCGTAACCCGCCCGGCAGCAGCCATGCGCCGTTCAGTGAGCAGGGCTGTGTGCTGTTGGTAAAACTGCATCAGATGGACCCGGCGGATCAGGCTGTGGTGCGGATAAACACCCGCCAGCAACCCTGGCTGCCGGGGCAGGGTGGGCTTGAAGTCATGCCCCTGCACCAGTTCGGGCACGAGCAGGTAGCCCTGGTGAAATGGCCGGCCGGCGAGCGCTTTTTACCTCATCGGCACTTCGGCGGTGAAGAAATCCTGGTGCTCAGCGGTACATTTCGGGATGAGCACGGGGCCTACCCGGCAGGCACCTGGATACGCAGCCCCCATCTCAGTCAGCATCACCCTTATGTGGAAGAAGAAACTGTGATTTGGGTGAAAACAGGCCACCTTTAACCCGTGCATATTGGTTTCGGGTCACGTTATCACTGACATCAGGTGCCGCAGAAGGTCCGGTAGTCGCGGCCTGCAGCGGAGACTGAGCTGAAGTCAAAACGACGCTCTGCCTCCGCATCCCAGGGATGACGCAGATCTTTGAGTGCCTGATAGAACGGCATGAAGTTCAAGTCTTGCTCGGCGGCAGCAATAACTGACTCAACCACGTGGTTGCGCGGGATGATCGCGGGATTGACAGCTCTCATCCTTTCGGCGATCACCGGTAGCGGCAATACTTCTTGTCCGAGCCTGGCTAGCCAGCGGGTGCGCCAATGTTGCCAGGCGCCGTTGTTGGCAAATAGTTCATCTGGCAACGCCGAACACGCAGCGTTCTCGGCAATATCTGCGAGGCTTCTGAAGGTATCGGTGAAATCTGCCTCACTGGCAGCCATAAGATCGAGCAGCTCCTGTGCGAGCTTTTCGTCACCGTGGTGATAGTCAGCAATGCCCAACTTGCCAGCAAGCTGTCGGTGCCAGTTGTGTGTAAAGGTGGAACTGAACTCGGCAATCAGTACGTTAGCCTGACTGATGCGCTGTTGCTCATTGCCATCAAACAGCGGCAGTAATGCCTCGACCCAGCGGGCCAGATTCCACTGCGCTGCTACCGGCTGCTGATGCCAACTGTAACGGCCGATCGTGTCGATGGAGCTGAATACCGTATCAGGGTCAAAGGTGTCCATAAACGCACAGGGGCCATAGTCCAGTGTTTCTCCACTGAGTGACGTATTGTCTGTATTCATGACGCCATGGATAAAGCCGATGCCCATCCAGTGGGCGACGAGGCTGGCCTGCCGGGTCTGAACATGGCGGATAAAGTTGAGCAGCGGTGCATCGCTGAAGGCGATTTCCGGGCACAGTCGCGCAATACTGTAATCTACCAGTGCCTGCAGGGTTCGCAGGTCATTGCGGGCTGCGAAATACTGAAAAGTGCCCACCCGAAGATGGCTTTCTGCCAGTCGGCAAAGTACCGCGCCGGGGTGCTGAATGTGCCGCCGGACAGGTTCGCCTGTCAACGTCAGGCTGAGTGCACGAGTGGTCGGTATGCCCAGCGCATGCATGGCTTCGCTGACAAGGTACTCCCGCAGCGCTGGGCCGAGCGCGTAACGCCCGTCCCCTCGGCGGGAAAAGGGCGTCGGCCCCGCGCCTTTAAGTTGTAGGTCATACCGGCGCATGCAACGGCTGATGACCTCGCCCAGCAAGATAGCCCGGCCATCGCCCAGGGCAGGTACAAAATGACCAAACTGGTGTCCTGCATAGGCCATCGCCAGTGGTTGCGCGTCCGCGGGAATCCTGTTGCCCGAGAACACGTCAGCAAGGTCGTCATCGGCGGGTTGCGCTTCCCTGAAGATGCCAAGCCGTTCTGCCAGAGGCCAATTGAAAACTACCAGCTCAGGTTGCGGCACTGGCGTCGGCATAACGTCTCGGTAACAGGCGTTAGGCAGGCGGGCATAACTGTTATCGAACATGATATCTGGCATGGTGCACCGGTATGATAAGCAAAACTTGCTGAGGGCAAGTGGTATCGAAACGCTATCAATACTAAGGCGCACTAAAGTCTTTGTCAAAATAATATCGATACGATACTATCTTGCCATGACTATTAATCATTCTCGTCCACAATTACTCGCCGATCTGCTGATACATCTAGCTCGTCGTGCGGCTGCGCCGGTAGCGGCCAGTAAACTGACGGCAGCGCAGTGGTCTGCGCTGAGATATTTTGCGCATGCCGCGGAGAGTTCCTGCACGCCTTCCGCTTTCGCAGAGTTTCACGGCACCACCAGAGGCACCGCCTCTCAGACTGTAAAAAGTCTTGTCAGCGAAGGGTTGCTATCGAGGGCAGCTAATCCGGGAGATAAGCGAAGTGTCGCATTTCGTATCACCCCCAGCGGTCAGAGCTTGCTGACTGAAGACCCTGCGGCAAAATTGATGAGCGCCATAGCAAGCCTGCCCGACAGCCGACAAAAGCAGCTGCAGCTGGATATCCAGCAGCTTATTGTCGCGCTGGGTTCTGCAGCTGCTCCAGAGCCTGAAGGGTTAGCATTTGGTTCCTGCGAAGGGTGCATTCACTTCCGCCACCCATGCACCGGCAGCAGTGCAGGCACCTGCAGTGTTTCCAATAACATCCTCCGGCCGGGGGATGAGTATCGTGTTTGTTGTCAGTATGAAGGCCAGGCAAAAACGCAGGATAGAATCTGATCAGGTTTGATGCGTCGAAAATCACCTTGATATATTTGCACGTCTGTCCATGAGAATGCGGCGCTAGTGCTTCTTTTTTCCAGCGTTGAAAAAAGCAATGTAATAGCGCCTGCATCCGTGAGCCTGTTTTGCAGTGCGGACATTAAGCACTACTGTATTGGCTCATGAGGACGGTCGGTCATGGTGAGGCGTAAGCTTCACGGTCATCTTGGTGTAGCCCCGCACAAAGTTCGATTGCACATAGCCCGGTTCATCCAGCACCTCAATGCGATCGAAGCGCTTCAGTATCTCTTCCCACAGAATACGCAACTGCATTTCCGCCAGACGATTGCCCATGCAGCGATGCACACCAAACCCAAAGGACAGGTGCTTCCGGGCATTTTTGCGATCAACAATAAATTGATCCGGATCCTGATCGAAGGCGCGTTCATCCCGATTGCCCGAGGCATACCACATGACAACCTTGTCGCCTTTTTTGATGGTTTGTCCCTGCAGCGTCACATCCTCTTTGGCAACCCGGCGCATATAGGCCAACGGGGTTTGCCAGCGAATGATCTCCGACACCATATTGGGGATCAGTTCCGGCTTCTGCCGGAGTTTATCGAATTCATCCGGAAACTGGTGGAGGGCCAGCACACCGCCAGTCATGGAGTTGCGCGTGGTGTCGTTACCACCCACGATCAGCAGCACCATGTTGCCCATAAATTCCATAGGGCGTTTGATCATGTCCCTGGTGTCCTCATTGGCCAACAGCAGGCTGATCAGATCGAACCCCGGGGCCTCGCCAGCGGCCAGGCGGGCTTCCTTTTCTCGCCATAGCCATGACATGTGCTGCGCCATGTCAGCGGCTGCGGTGAAGAACTCATGGGTATTGGCGGAGCCACCGGTGGATTCCGGTGCGCCGGCCGCCACATCCGACCAGTAGGCCAGCTTGTGGCGCTGCTCGAAAGGAAAATCAAACAAGGTCGCCAGCATCCGCGAGGTCAGCTCAATGGACACACGCTGCACCCAGTCAAAGGGCTCATTTTCAGGCAGGTGGTCCAGTACATCGGCGGTACGCTGCCGAATCAGGCTTTCCATTTGTGCCAGGTTTTTCGGTGCCACCACACCCTGTACGGCCTGCCGCTGCACATCATGCTTTGGCGGGTCCATGGCGATGAATGTCTCAATTTCGAGCCCCTCAGGCTGAGGCCCGATGGAAATGATCGGTTCGGCGGAGAAGAGATCATGGCGGGTATCCACAAACATGATGTCTTCAAACCGTGTCACCGACCAGAAAGGACCGAAAGGGCTGTTGGCCTGATAGTGAACCGGGCACTCATCCCGCAGCCGCTTGAAATAGGACTGCCAAAGTCCCTGCCGGTAAAGAAAGGGATTGCTGACATCGATCTCGGACAGCTTCAGGGTCGATACATCCGGCAGGGGTGTTTCCCGGAAAACCGGTATCGCCCGGTCCATGCCGGCACGCTTTTTGAGGCTCTGAAAGGTGTGAGCACCTTTAATCTGCCAGTGAATGGGCACAATGGCCGCGGCCTTGTCCAGTGCTGGCCGTATTACCGGTTCAAGCAGGGGTCTCAGTCTGTTCATGAAGCACCTTTTCGATTCAAGCTGACGAGTGGCGTCGTCATTGGCGGGTTGGCGACAGGGGGATAACTGCGGGTGCAGCTTACATCTGGAATTCCGGCAGCCGAACGACCATGCCGTCCAGAGCGTCGGAGACAATAATCTGGCAAGACAAACGGGATGTTTCGGCCTTCTCAGGCGTCAATCCCAGCATGCCTTGCTCGTCCGCATTGATGTCGCCGGTGGCCTTCAGCCAGCCGTTTTCGACAATCACATGGCAGGTGCCGCAGGCACAGGCACCGCCGCAGTCCGCGTCGATACCGGGAATGTTGTTGTCTACTGCGGCCTGCATCAGGGACTGGCCGGTCTCTGCTTCGATGACGTGCTCTCTACCATTGTGCTCAATGAACGTGATACGGCCCATAAAACTACCTCTTGTATGTTGTGCCGGGGAGTCATGGCATTACCGCAGATTACCCGGGCAAGCGCAGGTCTGGGCAGGTCATTACTTGACATCAGGGGGTCATTTAAAGACACTCGATTTGGGCTATATCAACGCCCGTGATCTGACACCTTCGGCCACCGAACGGATATAACAATAAGATGCAGTTCATTGACCCGGGTATGGCGTGCATTCCCTCCAATTACAGCCGGTTGATTGCCCGGGAGTTGTGCCTGCAGGCCCGGGATATTCCCAATTTGTTGGCGAGGACTCAGCTTTCAGTCGATCAGTTATTGCAGGAAGACACCCTGCTGAGCCCTCGGCAGCAGTTGGAAATTCTCAAAAACGCGTTGCGTACAGCCGATGACGATGCCTTCGGGTTACGTGTTGGGCAGCGGCTGACATCGCCTACCCACGGTGCCATGGGCTTTCTGGTGAACAGCAGCCCCGACCTGCTAACGGCGCTCAAAGCCTTCCAGGCTTTTATTCCCACTCGGATGAATCTTGGTCGACTTGAGCTGGCGACCAGGGGCGACTGGCTGGAGGTGAAGCTTATTTTCGGCGTGCCCCTTACCGGGGAGCTTGAGCGGGTGCTGAGCGAAATTGCGGTGATTATTTTTTTCGACAGCGCAGAGTTTATCGTCGGCCGCCCGGTAGACGAGGTTATCAGCTGCTTTACCCACCCGGCACCGCCTTACCGAGAACGTTACGCCGATCACATCCCGGGCCCCATCGAGTTCGACGCCCCGATGACCCTGGTGAAAATCCCGCTGGCGCTGTGCAAGGTGCCTAACGCCTCTGCCAATCATGAAAACTACATGATGGCGTTACAGCAGTGCCAGGCCATGCTGGCGCAACTGCAAGAGGATAAAACATCCTGTAAATATCAGGTCCAGAAGATGATGCTGTCCCAACCTCCGGGGTTGGTCAGTGAAGAAGAAGCGGGCGCAGCTCTGTTTATGTCCAAACGCACCCTGGCGCGGCGGCTGAAACAGGAAGGTACGAGTTTTCGGCAAATCAGGGACGATATCCTGTCACAACAGGCCGCGCGGTATTTGCGGGACAGCCAGATGTCCGTCGATGCCATAGCCGAGCTGATGAACTACCACGACAGCGCCAATTTTCGCCGGGCCTTCAAACGATGGTTCAATCAGACGCCGGATCAGTATCGCCGTGAGGCGGTTTAATCAGAGGCTCCCTATGTAAAAAACAACACATAGCCCCCCGAGGCAAAATAAAAAATACATATGAGCGGAGCCAAAATGCCTGTGGCGATATGGACCCTGCATAGGTTGCGAACCAACCAATTGCTGGCAATATCTGAATTCAACGCCTTGAATCGCCGTCGTTTTGCCATTGTCGGCCAAGCAATAAGGTAACTGTAGTTCAGTGATCGGAGCCCGCTGAGCGGGAAAATCTGATAATTGGCTAGCTCAGCTGTGTTGAAGTAGGGCTGCCGGAATAGCACAGGGTCCAGCTTGTTTGTGAGCAACGAATGTAACAGTGTGAACATCCCTCCCCATTGCCGTATCATCACCCCCTCGCTATCTGACAACCTCTTGACTGGAGACTACGATGATCTGGACTGTGTACCTCTCGGGTGAAATTCATACCGACTGGCGGGAGCAGATTGCCGCCGGCGCTGCAGCGGCCGGGCTGCCGGTCGAATTCACATCGCCCGTGACCGACCACGACGCCAGTGATGCTGCCGGGGACGTTCTGGGTAAACCGGAAAGCAACTTTTGGCGCGATCACCAGTCCTCCAAGGTGAATGCAATCCGCACCAAAACCTTGCTTGAACAGTGTGACCTAGCCGTTATCCGCTTTGGCGACAAGTACAAACAATGGAATGCCGCATTTGATGCAGGCTTTTGTGCCGCGATGGGCACGCCATACATCACCCTCCACGCAGAAGATATTGTGCACCCGTTGAAGGAAGTGGACGCAGCGGCCATGGCCTGGGCACAAACCCCGGAGCAGGTGGTTGAACTGCTGAAGTATGTTACCGGGTGAGGCCCGGTGATTGAGTGGGGCAAGCCCGGTTCAGCCGGGCAGCGCCCTTTATTTCCAGTGCCTACAACACATTCGCCACACCAAACGGAATATGCACCATAGGCACCGTTCCGCCGTCGGATTCCAGGTGTGAGCGCTGATCATCAAAAAACATGTGCGGTTTCAGCACCCGCAATATGCGGTCCTTTTTCATGCCGCCGAGGAAGAACACCTCATTGGCATTCACGCCCCAGTGCTCCAGTGTGGTGATGACGCGCTCATGAGACGGGGCGTTGCGGGCAGTGACAATGGCTGTTCTAAGTGCGCGTTTGTAAGCAGGGTTCTCCTCCACCGCCTTATTCTCCAGCTGCTGCAAGAGGGCGAGCTTCTTGAACAGGTCAGCCAGCGGGCCTGGATTGTGAGGGATGTGGGAGCGTGAGGTCTCGTGCGCTTGGAAGCCTTCCAGTGACTGATCTTTGAATACTTTTTCGGAAGCGTCATCCGCAATCACCCCGTCAAAATCGAACGCAATGCGCAGCTCCGTATCCCCCTCATCATCCACCACCTGGCTGGGCAGCACCGTGCCCGCCGGATGGCCATAATCGATGGCCTGCAGCACGTCCTGCTCATTGGCTGACAGGAACAGAGAAGCATTGAACGCCGGAATATAAGGGTAGGGTGACTTGCCCTCCAGAAAAGCCGCCCGGCTGATATCCAGCCCATGATGATGGATGGACCGGAACACCCGTTTGCCCGTGATGGCGGAGTTACGTGACAGCAAAACCACCTCCACAGGCGACTCATCCTGAAAGCGCTGATTGATAGCCAGAAAGCGCCGCACGAAGGGAAACGCCACCCCCTTAGGCAACGGCATGTCCAAATGAGCTTCCTGATGCTTGCGGTAGGCCGTCTCCCCCTGACTTCTGAATACATGGTCCGATTCGGACAGGTCAAACAGAGCGCTGGAGGCTACGGCAATAACCAGTTTGTCTTCAATCGGAAAGGGCATTTGTGGGACCTGTAGTCCGTAATGGATGTGGCTATTAAAGCTGCGTGAGTATCTATATCTGCGACATAGGTTGTCGTGTCAGCGTGTTACGCTAATTCAGGTGTCTGTATGTCAGTGTTGCAAATCTGGAAGGGAGAAATCATCAACCATGTACGACCTGATCGGTGACATCCATGGCTACGCTACTGAGCTCAAAACCTTACTCACGAAGCTGGGTTATGGTGTATCTGACGGCGTATGGCAGCACCCTGAGCGACGAGTGATCTTTTTGGGCGACTTTGTGGACCGCGGTCCTGAACAGGTGGAAACCGTCGAGCTTGCCCGCGCCATGGTGGAGCGCGGTAGCGCTCTGGCGGTGATGGGTAACCACGAGTTCAACGCAGTAGCCTGGGCTACTGAGGACCCAGAGTATTCCGGTTGCTACCTAAGGCCCCACACCGAGAAAAACTATCGTCAACACCAGGCATTTCTGGAACAAGTGGGCCAGGGCAGCGTAACCCACCAAAGCATGATCGAGTGGTTCAAAACCTTACCCGTTTATCTGGACCTGCCTGAATTTCGTGTTGTGCATGCATGCTGGTCGCCGGAATCGATCAAGCTGATTCGTAACTACACCGACTCGCAAAATCGACTTTTGCCCGAAGCCTGGGTACACACCAGCCGAGAGGGCAGTGAAGCCTATGAAGCCGCTGAAACCCTACTGAAGGGGCTGGAAATCCCACTGCCGGGCGACCATCACTTCTATGACAAAGACCGCAACAAGCGCACCAACATACGCACAGAATGGTGGCGCCAGGGGAATCTGACTTACCGTGACCTGGCCATGGTGCCGGAGGACGTCATTGACAGCATTCCCCATGAGCCCGTGGCCTCATCCGTGTTGTCCGGCTACGACGGTGAAAAACCGGTTTTTGTCGGCCACTACTGGCTGAAGGGCGAACCTGCCCCGCTGAATGAGCATGTTGCTTGCCTTGATTACAGTGTTGCAGGCGGCGAGGGCGGCAAGCTTTGCGCTTACCGCTACGGGGGTGAAAAGGTGCTCACTGCAGACAACTTTGTCTGGATCGAGCGGCAAAAGCGGCCTCTCGGTCAGTCAGCAGCGCATTAATGATTGTAGTGGTATGAGGGTGAGGGAAGTCACAGAAGGTCGCTACGGTGTTCAGCCAACTGTGCGCGGAATGCCGGGTCGAGTCTGACCAGTGGTGGCTTGATGAGTTTGCCATTTCTCGTATTGGGTAGTCTGTGTGGATGCCTTCGTACCAGTGAACTTCCCGAAAGGTTGGAGGGCTATGTGTCGCCTGGTAACCTGGAGCGACTTAAAAATAACTCTCCGTCGGCACCGGGAAGGCTTTGAAGCATGGTAGATACGCTGGCTTATTACGACAGCAACGCGGATGCGTTCGTTGAGTCGACCTTTATGGTAACGATGGAGCCGCTCTACCGCGCCTTCTTACCTCATGTCCGTAAAGGGGGTCATATACTGGATGCAGGGTGCGGGTCAGGAAGGGATGCGCTTCATTTCCATCGGCTTGGGTATCAGGTCTCAGCATTTGACGCCTCTGCAGAAGTCGTCCGCCAAGCCTGTGACAGGACCGGGCTTCCCATTGAGCAAAAGACCTTTGCCGAGATTGATGTTGATCGCTTATACGATGGTATTTGGGCCTGCGCCAGCTTACTGCACCTTCCAGAGGACGAGTTACAGGGCGCATTACGAGCTCTATGGAACGCGTTGAAGCCAGGCGGTGCCTTCTACCTGAGCTTCAAAGTGGGAATGGGCGAGCGAGTTGATAACGGGCGTCATTTTACGGACGCTAATGAAACGACTGCGTCCTCATGGGTTAGCGAATTGCCGGAGGTAAGCGGCTGTCAGTTGTGGCGTACTGAAGACCAGCGCCCTGATCGTCCTGATCAGTGGCTGAACATCTTGCTTACCAAGTGTTCTGCTGGCCACGATAAGCTCACCGTTGGGGGCGAGCATCACCATTTTTTACCCAAGCTTTGTCATGCGATTAACCGTGCTGACACCATCGATATGGCGGTTGCGTTCGTTAAGGTGACGGGGCTGAATCTGCTGGTCCCGGATATTGTTGCAGCACTGCAACGCGAGACACGGCCCGCTCGATTGCGAATTCTGACAAGTGACTATCTCGACATCACCGATCCGGAAGCCCTGCGAAAACTGCTATTGCTGCAAGAACGGGGCGCTGACGTCCGGATCTATCAGAGCCTAGGTAGTAGCTTTCACATGAAGGCCTATCTTTTTGCAGGCCTGAGTAAAGCGGGCCGGCGCTGGGGGAGAGCGTTTATAGGATCAAGCAATATCAGCCGGCAAGCTTTGCAGGATGGTCTTGAGTGGAACTATCAGATTGACTATCCCGAGGATGCAGGATATCTGGAGGCGATCAGCCGTTTTGACGAACTGTTTGATCACCCCAATGTGGTAACGCTTACGGACCAATGGGTGGACGACTACGCTAAGCGGAGAGTGCCGCCGCCGCGTTCGATAGCGCCTGGGAGCACAGAACAGGAGCCGCCGCCTGTTCCCACGCAGGTTCAGAAAGCGGCTTTGGAGGCGTTGGATCAGAGTCGCCAGAGCGGCTATCGCAGGGGCTTGGTTGTGCTGGCTACGGGTTTGGGTAAAACCTGGCTATCCGCCTTTGATGCAGTTCAGATGGGTGCTCGACGGGTATTGTTTGTAGCTCATCGAGAAGAGATATTGAATCAGGCTGCGGAAACTTTTATTCGTATTAAGCCAGATTCGCGAGTGGGCTTCTATCAAGGTCAGCAACGGGACTATGCCGTTGATATTCTCTGTGCATCCATCCAGACCTTAGGAAAGGAGGTGCATCTCGACCGGTTCAGCCCAGCCCACTTCGACTACATCGTTGTGGACGAATTTCACCACGCTGCTGCACCAACCTACCACCGGTTGCTGAACTACTTTGCCCCCCAGTTCATGCTGGGACTGACGGCAACACCTGATCGTACCGATCGTTCAGACATCATGTCGCTCTGTGATGACAACCTTGTCTATGAGTATCCCTTGTTTGAAGGGGTGAGGGGGCAATTTCTTGTTCCTTTCCATTATTTCGGCATTTTCGATGACACCGTTGAATACGCTGAGATCCCTTGGCGTAACGGTAAGTTTGACCCCGGCTTGCTGGCTAACAAATTGGCTACGTTGGGCCGGGCCAGACATGCATTGAGAGTCTGGCGACAGCATAAGCAAAAGCGCACGCTGGCTTTTTGTGTGTCTCGGTTACACGCAGATTTTATGGCTGAGCAGTTCCAGAAACACGGCATTAAAGCGGCATCGGTTCATGGGGAGTCGGAGTTGTCGAGGGGCGAGGCTCTTGAGCTACTAAATTCGGGGGCTTTGGACGTAATTTTTTCTGTTGATCTGTTTAATGAAGGGGTCGACCTGCCAGCGATAGATACCGTTCTGCTGTTACGGCCGACAGAGTCAAAAATCCTGTTTCTGCAGCAAATCGGCCGTGGTCTGCGGAAGCATCCTGGGAAAGAGCAGCTTGTTGTTCTGGACTTTGTAGGCAATCACCAGAGCTTTCTCCATAAGCCTCAGGCATTGATGGGAGAGGCCATGAATCACCGAGCGCTTGCTGAATTTGCAAGAAAGGCAGAACAGCAGCGACTCAGCCTCCCGGACGGGTGCTTTATCAATTATGACCTTGAAATTATCGAATTTCTGAAATCGCTTGATCAGAACGGAGCAGAAAAAGATTACCAGGCGCTCAAGGACACCTTGGGGCGTAGGCCCACGTTAACCGAGTATTACCACTTTGGCGGAAACCTGACTAAAGCCAGGCAGCAGCATGGTTGCTGGTTTGGCTTACTCAAAGATATGGGCGATCTTGGGGATAGTGAGCTACCACTGGTCAATGATTTTGAAGGTTTTCTGAGAGAAGTAGAAACGACCTCGATGAACAAATCCTTCAAGATGATCTTGCTGGAGGCCTTTCAGGCAGCCGGCGGGTGGCAGTCGAAAGGGCTGCTGTTGACTGAACTCGCCCGAGAGTCCTGGAGTCAGTTAAAACGGCGGCCGAAGTATTTTCAGGAGGTGGCTGAATCAGCCCAATCTGCCTCGGGAGACTCGGCGCAGTGGCAGCAGTATTGGAAGAAAAATCCAGTGGACCATTGGACGAACAAGAAGCCAGCTGTTTTTCTGATTGAGCATGATCGTTTTGTCCCTGCCTTTGATATCCCTGTTGCATCCGTCAGCACCTTTGAGGGCATGTTGCAGGAACTGATTGATTACCAGTTAGCGCGGTACGAAGCGAGGGTAGATGCAAGGGCTCCGGGCGCAGCTGATAATGTCGTGCCAATGGCGCAGCCAAGTCATCTAGGGGGTACCGAGTTACCCTATTTCAGCACACTGAAAATTGCCTGTGGTCACTTCAGAAACAGCCGTGCAGAGGCTGAGGAATATCGAACGGTAGGGTCAGGGTATGGCCGTCTTGACCCTGGCAGGCACTTCATTGCCCAGGCATCGGGTAATTCGATGAATGGAGGGAAGCGCCCGATCTATGACGGTGACTACCTTTTGCTGGAACAGATAAACCCGGATAAAGCAGGTGGTATTACAGGCAAAACGTTGGCCATTGAGCGCGTTGATGAGGCCGGCGATACACAATACTTGCTACGGACTATATTGAAGTCTGCGGGCGGTGAATATGTGCTTCGTGCCGCCAATTCGGATTACGGCGATATAGTTATCACGCCTGAACTCAGCGAGCAGTTCCGCACCTTCGCACGACTTGAAGCCGTTATCAGTCCTCTCGAGATGGCCGTGGGTCAGGACTTCCTGCGAGAAGATATTCCGGCTCTGTTCGGCGCAGAATTTAACCGGGGCAACTGGCAAAGTGGGCATGTCTTCCTAAAGGATGCATCGGCCCATGTTTTACTGGTCACCCTTAACAAACAGGGTAAAAGTCAGCAGCATCGCTACGTCGATCATTGGATTGATGAGACAACCTTCCACTGGCAGAGCCAGAATTCTACAACCCCGGACAACAAGCGAGGTCGGGAGCTTATTCACCATAAAGAGCTGGGGCTTTCCGTGCACCTGTTTGTTCGCCAAAACAAATTGAAAAATGGCAAGGCGTCACCGTTTACCTATTTCGGGCCGGTGAGTTATCAGCGGCATGAGGGTAGTGGACCGATGAGCGTAATGTTCAAACTGACGGTGTAAGGCATGGCTCATCGACAGGCTCGCCCCCGGTCTTTGCGGATAGGCAAAGCGCTGGACTCGAGAAAGTATGGATCCCAGATTACGTTTGCGACTTTTTGAACCGGCAGCTTTGCATCTGCCCCCGGGCAAACCACGGAAATTGTCCCTTCGATGATGGACGAGGGGCTGTACCTGGCCTCTGAGTCGTCGTTTTATCGGATACTGAAAGCTCACAATCAATTGAACCATCGCGGTCAAAGCCTTGCCCCCCAGCGCTCGGGGGAAGCGACCACGCACCATGCTTCAGGCCCCTGTGAGGTGTGATGCTGGGACATTATCTACTGCGCTTCGACCGTCCGTGGGCAGCTCTATTGCTTGTATATTTTTGAGGACGTGTACAGCCGGAAGATCGTGGGATACGAAGTTTACGAGGCGGAGAGCGGCGATAACCGCTGTGAAATCGTAATCCGAATTCGCTATGTTGAACCTACTCGCTCACGGACCGGTTAAAAGGTCTTTACTTGCTCAGAGTTATGGCTTTGCTTATCATGAAACCAGTTAATAGGTCTTTTAATGGGGTGAGCAAATGACCAACCAGATTTTCGCTGAAGTGACCGCGAGTATTTCTGAACTTAAAAAGAATCCTATGGCGGCTGTCGATTCCGGGGAAGGATTTCCGATCGCGGTTTTGAACAGAAACAAGCCCGCTTTTTACTGCGTTCCCGCCGAAATCTACGAAGCCATGCTCGACAGACTGGACGACCAGGAGCTGGTGGCCATTGTGAAAGAGCGAAGCGCAGAACCAAGCATTCGGGTCGATCTGAATGAGCTTTAAGTATTCGCTAGCGTTCAAGCCCTCAGCACTGAAGGAATGGAAGAAGCTCGCTCCGGCAATACGGGATCAGTTTAAGAAAAAGCTTACGAAACGCCTTGATGACCCTCACGTTCCAGGTGACGCCCTCTCGGGGCTGCAAGGTTGCTATAAAATAAAATTGAAGAGTGTTGGGTATCGCTTGATCTATCAGGTTGAGGACGGTGAGGTTTTAGTGACTGTAGTGGTCGTGGGGCGGCGCGAGCGCGGAGATGTTTACAGCAAAGCGAAAGATCGAACCTGAATCTCGCAAATTGATGTTGGAAACCGTCCCAGAGGTGTATGCCTCGAAACCACGTCTAAGCACGGCTTAGTGGTTGTAAACATCCCTGTTTCAGTTGCACCGCTGGCTAGAGTTTTCCGCCCGTTGGTGTTTCGCCAGATATTCCCACGGCGTCAGATCTTCCAGTGAATCGTGGGGACGTTCGTCGTTGTATTCGGCCATCCACGATTCGGTTAGTTGCCGGACCGCGGTGAGATTCCGGAAGACACACATATTCAGGATCTCGTCCCGGTAAGTTCGGTTGAAGCGCTCCACGTAGGAGTTCTGAGTCGGCTTACCTGGCTTGATTAACTCCAGCGAGATGCCGTGCTGTTCAGCCCAATCTGCCAGGGCGATGGAAATGAACTCAGGGCCGTTATCCATTCGCAATCTGGCGGGGTAGCCTCGCCAGGCGATGATGCGCTCCAAGACCCTGATGATCCTTGGGGCCGGCAGATTCAGGT
>JAIUMV010000036.1 GCA_022565395.1 Marinobacter sp. | reverse complement strand
GACTCGCTCCCTGACGCTGCATGAGCATGAGCGTGACACGCTCGGTGGTGCTGAGGTGATGGTAGTGTTTTTTCATGGCAACACAATACTCGATTAGAGGGTGTTGCACTTAGTTATTGAGGCCGCGAAGTATTAACCATGGAATACTCCACGTTTAATGGATAGCGACTTTCACTGAGGTAGTTCCGATCGACATAGCCATAGCCTGCAAATCCAACCAAAAATGGTATAACCCCCAGAGAAAATATCTTGATGCGATAACGATGCCCCGTCAGAGGTTTTTCACATTTTGCACAGGTGATCGCATTACCGAAATTCACGGCATTGATTTCTGAGCAGTGGGGACAATCCAGTTCGATGTCAGACGCTTCTATTTTTTTACTCATATCCTACTGCTTTGTTGAGAGTTACATGTTCCCTGCGACGTATGGCCACCAGCCTCCATGGAGGTGGAAGACTGTGTAGTGGCCACCGGGACATGGGTTGTGAAGCTTATGGCGGGAGCAGTCGCCTTGATCGTGGTGACTGGCTGGCAAAGTCTGAAATCGTTTGAGCTCCTTATGTCCCCAGCACAAATCGGGCATTTAGCTCTCGAAGGAACTGAAACGTATTGATGCAGGTAACGTCAAACTGCTGACATATATTTGGAACTTTTACCTTCCGGGCGTTTGGTGCAACTACCGATTCATGAGTGACGACAGTAGCCCCGAGGCATTGTGCTTTAGCAATAATCCAGGGATCGGCTTTTGCCAGAAAACTATCACGATTACCGGCGTTGTAATCACCTTCCATGACGGATTGCACAATGGCGGCAAAGGCACTTTGGGTTGCTTCGTCGTCATTGCTGATGAAATGTCCAGGTCTTTCTCGCACCCAGTCCGCCAGGTCATCGTTGCCGTCCCGTAGCTCCCGGCCGATCATATCCACACTGCCGATCAGGCCTTGCTCGAACTGTAAGTCCAGCCAGTCCCAGTACGCGGGGCAGATATCCATGCCGTAGTATTGATTCTTGGCTTGTATGTAGGTATTCGCATCCAGCAAATATCTCAAAACCCTAACTCCCTGGCGAATGTCTCAATCTTCCCCGGTTTGATTCCACCCAGAAGTTCACCTGCTTCCCTCAGCAACAGTTGGCCACTCAAGGCTTCAGCGACAACGGCCTGGGAGAATTGGCGACTAATCTGTGCCTTTTTGGTTTGGTAGTAAGTCGGGCCACCGCTTCTTCTCCGTTGTTCGTAGCGCATTTTCTGCTCAAAAATGTAGCGGCCATACTCTTGCTGGGAAATAAAATTGAGCGTTAAAGCACGCCTGGCGAGCGCCCAGGTACTTACGTGGAAATGAGCCTCAAGTGGCGGCAGGTTGTCTTCCCAGCTTTCAGAATCGTGTTGCCAGAGTGCCCTGAATTCCTCGGCAGGCACCAGAAATTCTGCCGCCACAGCGTTACACAGAACCTCTTCTTGACGATGGGTATTGGTGTTGCCGTCAGAGACCCCGGATTGGCCAATCCAGATATGGCAAAGTTCATGAATCAGTGTGAAAAGGCGCGCACCCAGCGCGTCGCTGTGATTCACAAAAATGATCGGAGCATACTCATCAACAATCGCGAACCCACGGAATTCATCAACGTTGAGCGGACGGTTATGGTGCCCAAGATTGCCCTGACGCATAACGAGAATCCCCAAGGACTCAATACGCTGGACTAAATCCCGATAGTAATCATCCCATTTGCCTCTGGTCGGGTGGGGCTCAACATCCAGGCACGCGCGCATGTCTTCGACAATGGACTCCACGGAGTCAGAATAGGAGGCGCGGCCGACATAGGGGTTGGTCTGGGCAAAATGCTGTTGAAGGTATTCCCGGTACCATTCCTGACGCTGCATCATCAGTTTGACCAGGTCTAGCAATTCTGCGCTCGGGCGCTGTACACCCTGGCCTTCGAGGGTGCGCAGATCCGGGATGGGTAAGACTTCCTCGGGTGGCTTTGCCAAGAACAGATAGCCAAACGGCACATGCGCTTTTTCAGCGAATCGCATTGCCTGATTGAACGTCAGTTTTCGTTCGCCAGACTCCCATTCCAGAAGTCGCTCCTCAGAAACGCCGCATCGCCGGGCAAAGTCAGGCACAGAGATACCAGAGCGCTCCCGCGCCCAGGTCAACATGTCTGTGTTGATGTTTGCCGTGGTCATTGTGGGGTTCCGGAATACTCAATAAAAGAGAAAAAGCCCCAGGGGCTCGGCACAGCCTCGGGATAGTTGAGGTTGGCTTACTGCCAAGGGGCGGATGTGATTTGAAGTCTGATAGGGTGCGGGTTGGTTGTCAAACAACCACCCGGTTAAAAACGATAAACTGTGCGGCGCCCACTACTCGCCGGCTTGAATCAGCTTTCCTGGTAAGCCTTGTCCACCAACTCCCTCGCTTTATCCCAGTCCTCCACCGAGCGCACGTTGACTTCCAGGTTGCCGGTGCCCCAGTGGCCGATGTTGGTTACGTTCCGGCTGAAGCTGTTTTCTTCGGCCAGTTCGCCAGGGAGCTTCAGGTACATTTGTAAGCGAGCATCCTTGCCGGGTTGCACGACGATCGATACAAAATTCCGGATGCTCTTGAATGCGGTGTAGAGCTTGAGTTCTTTGCGTTGTACCTCGTCTCCCAGCTGGTCAATATAGCTGCAGGCAGTTTGGTATAACTCAAGCAGGCTGTGTGGTGCTTCAGCCAGTCGGTCTTCCTGGCTTTTGTCTTTGCTGCTGTTTTTTCCGGTCTTCTTTTGGATGGGGGCCGTGCTGATGGTTGAGGATGCCTGGTTAGCGGTTTGGGCATTAACCAGTTCCAGTAACAGCAACTCGTTACCAAAATAGCGGTAGCGCATCAGCTCGATGTTGCGGTTGATCTGTTGAACCGCGTGTTCGTCATACTTGTTGAAGTCCGAGGCGATGCAGATCAGCCGGGTGCCGCCCCACTCAATATTCTCCGCTTCGGCCTTGCCGATTTTCTCCATCACCAGCCATTTGAATTCGGCCTGGTGGTCCAGAAGCCAGTCCAGGTAGAACAGGCCCTGGTTGATCACGTTTTCGTTGCTGTGGCGTTTGTACTCCACAATCACCGGGCAACCGTTTTCGTCCAGTCCCAGAGAATCGATGCGGCCTTTGTGGGTCTTTCCGGTACTGTATTCGCTGGCCAGCAGACGAACGCCAATTAACACATCCATATTGGCTTCAATATGGCCCTGAAGTTCCTTCTCCAGCTTTACCGTTTTCCCGGCCAGCTCGGTAGCGTCGTCGCCTGACAGCTGAAACAGCTTGATATCACTCATGCGGATGCCTTCCGTTTCCGGGTTTTCTTCGCCGGCTTTATAGCCGCCCGCTCCGCCTTGATTCGCTCCAGCAACGCCTCCGCACTGTTTTCCCCGCTGATCAGCTCCGGGTTGTCCTTGCGCCATTGCTCGGTGAGCTCGCCCCGGAAGGCTTTGGCCAGAATGGACTGGGTGAGGTTGTTGACGCGTGCCAGGGCGTTGTTGACCTGTTGTTCGATGCGGTCGGCGTGGGGTGAGTGCCGGTGAGCGTAGCGAGCGAGGGGTGACTTAACGTCACGCCGAGAGGGGCGAACGACCGGCCACGGATGGCCGGGCTGGGCCTCAGCTACAGGGACGTAAGGCTGCACCCAAATCACGATGATGCCTTTTTTCGGGATTTCTTCGCCGGCTCCACCGCCGCCCGCTCCGCCTTGATCCGCTCCAGCAACGCCTCGGCACTGTTCTCCCCACTGATCAGTGCCAGGTTGTCCTTGCGCCATTGCTCGGTGAGTTCGCCCCGGAAGGCTTTGGCCAGGATGGACTGGGTGAGGTTGTTGACGCGGGCCAGAGCGTTGTTGACCTGTTGTTCGATGCGGTCGGCGTGGGCGAAGAGTTGGTCTACTCGGCGGACGATTCCCCTCTGAATATCTATGGTTGGTAGTTCGATGAGAATGGAAAGAATGTGTTTGGACCCAACATTTCCTTGGTTAACTCCCCCCGTTTCTCCATCAAAAAATTGATCACGAAAGACATCTGATCGAACGAACAGGGATAGATATTCTGGGCTAACCTTTGCCCGGTCTGGGATAACGCGCCCTACTCGCTGATTAATCAAAAGATTTTTTTCATCTTTGATCATACAGCCGAACCCATAGTCCTTCTTAAAGCGTGTTCCCGTCATGCTGATTAAAATGTCGCCGGGACTAGGCGTATATCTGCTGAACTCCTTCGCTAATTCGTCACCGACATAGGCAGGGGAGTTTTCAAGTGCGATATGGCCATCTCGGATATTGCCCAATTTCACTACTTGGTGGGTTCCTGAGTTCTCAAACCAGCCACTTTTAAACGCATATCCGTTCTGAAATTCAGCGATTTCTCTCAATTCTACGTTTGTGCAGCTCCACTCCTTCGTCAACCGCCCACTCACTGCTGCAGCCAGCACGGACTGGCGGAAACGTTTGAGGATATGCGGGATGCGTTCGAGGCGGGCTTTGGTGTTTTCCACCTGGGCCAGCAGGGTGTCGAGTTTGTCGGCGATGACTTTTTGTTCGGCGAGGGGGGCCAGCACGAATGGCGCAGCTACCCCATCCTTAGTGCCAAGCCTAGGCATATTTACGCCGTAACTGACGTCGTTGACGTAATTCAAGAAATCGCGGGTTTTAAGCCAATGGAACAGGTATCGGTATAGTACGAATGGCTCAGAATTCAGAGGGATGATTTCTGTGGTGCAAACTCCGTCAGTATCGGCAACAACAACTTTGTTGAGATAGGGGCGCAGCTTGCCATATAGAACATTCCCTCTCTCAAACCGGTTTTTCGTGCTTTTAAATGGCCGTTCTGTGGCCGTCTTCCTACTGATTATTCGGGAGCTTTCTTTCTCAATATCTTCAAGCTCCAGCACCCAGGTGTCGTCAGTGACATCCGAGAGTTCACACTTCTGAGTTTTACCATAGGAAACGACATCGCCAAGCTGAACTTGAAGCCATTCATGGGGAAATTTGAGCTGGGCCATTACTTAACCTCACCCATTACTTCCCCCAAAAGCACCCTAGCCCCATCAGCCTCCTCCTCAGCCCCCAACTCCCGCATCAACGCATCCAGCTCACCCAGCGCCTGCACCAGCTCCCCCATCGCCTCACCCGCCAACACGCTCGGCTCTGGCAAATTGGCCGCATCCACACTGTTGCTGTCCTTCAGCCAGGAAATATCCAGCGAGTCACCTTTGTGCCCGGCAATCCACTGGCGGCTGAAGCTGCGCCAGCGGCTGTGGCCGAGAATTGCTCCTGCATTCTCGGCACTTCCGCCATCCCTGGCGGTCGAGCAGCGCGGATCAACGCCTTCGTTCTCGTCGCTGTGTTCGGGCAGTTCGATGTCTTCGGAATGGAAGCTGTATTCGCCTTCGCTGCGGCCTGAAGGGTGGGCGGTGGAGTCCCCACCCTCACCCCCAGCCCCATTACTCACTTCGTTCGCCCTTTGGGCCAGCCTGCGGCTGTTCTGCGCTTCGCTTGTCCCCTCAAGGGAGAGGGGAGAAAACACGGTCTCAAACGGCTTCAGGTGCTGGTCACCAAATGGCGTGCGTTTGCCGAAGCTGGGCATATTGGTGCGCAGGTCATAGACCCAGACGTGTTCGGTGCAGTTCTCTTCCTGGTACTTGTCGGTGGCGCTGCCTTTGGTGAAGAACAGCACGTTGGTTTTCACGCCCTGGGCGTAGAAGATACCGGTGGGCAGGCGCAGGATGGTGTGCAGGTTGCACTTGTGCATCAGGTCCCGGCGCACGTCGGTGCCCACGCCGGCTTCGAACAGCACGTTGTCCGGCAGTACCACGGCGGCGCGGCCACCGGGTTTGAGGTTGCGGTAGATGTGCTGCAAAAAGGCCAGCTGTTTGTTGCTGGTTTTGTAGGTCAGGTCGTCCCGGGTGATGCTGGCGTCGCCGCCTTTGCTGGTGCCGAAGGGTGGGTTGGCGAGGATCACGTCGGCCTTTGCCAGCCCAGCGCCGGTCTGGCCCAGGGCGTTGCCCAGATGCACGACGCCTTCGGCATCCCCTTCCATACCGTGCAGCAGGCAGTTCAGCAGGGCCAGGCGGCGGGTGCCGGGTACCAGTTCGATACCCACGTAAGCTTTGGTGGTCTGGAAGGTTTTCTGTTCGGTGGTCAGATCGTACAGGTCGTCGGTCTGGCTTTTGATGTATTCGTGAGCGGCAATCAGAAAGCCCGCTGTGCCCGCCGCCGGGTCCTGGATGATTTCGCCGGGCTGGGGCTTGAGGCAGCGGACCATGGTGTTGATCAGGGCGCGGGGCGTGAAGTACTGGCCGGCGCCGGATTTGGTTTCGTTGGCGTTCTTCTCCAGCAGGCCTTCGTACAGGTCGCCCAGGCCGTCTTTCTGGGCGCTGAACCAGTCGATCTGGTCCAGGGTTTTGATCATCTGCTCCAGGTGGCGGGGTTCGCGCAGGCGAGTCTGGGCATCGGCGTAGATGGCGCTGATCAGTGGGTCGTCGTGTACGAGGTTGCCGTCGCCGTCCTTGCCGGTGGACAGGCTGAGCAGGATGCGTTTGTAGTCGTTCAGCAGGTTGATGCCGGATTTACCGTTCAGGTCGCTCCAGCGGCAGCCTTCCGGCAGCGGGTGCTTTTTCAGGGTGCCGGCTTCGGTGTTCTCATGCACCATCTTGATGAACAGCAGCAACACCAGTTCGGTAACGTAGTCCGAGTAGTTGATGCCGTCATCCCGCAGTACGTCGCAGAGGTTCCAGAGTTTTTGGACGATGTCGTTGTTGGTCATGGTAATGCTCAGCCGTGGTTGGAAGTGGGGAAAATCTCTCTCCCCTCACAGATGTTAAGTAATGCCGGGAAGGCATAGATTGATGCTTTGCGGCCTTGGCCAGGCTGCAGGATGGTCAGGGGGCCATCCTCGGCTACCAGTTGGCGCAATAGCCCGTGCAGTGTTTGCCGGTGGATACCCGTGCGTTTGGCAAAATCACTGGTACTGAAAATGGGGCGGTCAAAAATCCCGTCCAGAAGTAGCGGGGTATGCTGGGAATGAGTTGTTTCCCGGATCCAGGTCTTGGTGTCTTCATAGAGGGCCATAATTTGCCGAACCCGACGGAGGTTAACCTCTGCTTGCTGGACGATGGCACCAAGGAAGAACTTGATCCACCCGGTCCAGTCCCCCTGTTGAGAAATGGCCGACAGTCGCTGGTAGTACTCTTCTCTGTGAGATTCCAGATAGTCAGAGAGGTAGAACATCGGGCTTGAGAGCCGTTTTTTCGAGTAAAGGAAAAGGGGAATCAGAAGCCTGCCGATCCGACCATTCCCGTCCTTGAATGGGTGCAGTAATTCAAACTGCGCATGGACAATTGCCGTCTGTGCCAGCACGTCAAAATCATCCACTTGCAGGTAGTTTTCCCAATGCTCCAGATAATTCGGCAGCTGCAATGGGTTGGGTGGTACAAAAGTCGCCTGCTCAATTGAACAGCCAACTCGCCCAATCCAGTTCTGTTCTTTTCTGAACTGACCTGGAGACTTGTGTTGGCCTCGAACGCTGTCCAGCAGAATGCTGTGAAGTTGCAGCAACAGGCTCAGTGTTATAGGCCTGCCATCCCTCAGGTGATCCTGGGAAAGGCGTAACGCCTTGCGATAATTGAGTATTTCGTTGATGTCTTCGTTCTTTCGGTCGTCGAACTTCTGGCCGGCTTCTCGCTCCAGAACCTCCTCAACGGTTGCCTGTGTGCCCTCGATTTTGGAAGAAAGCACAGCTTCCTGTTGGGTCAGGGGAGAGAGCATGACAGCGGGATTTACAATGCCTTGCAGGAGGCCACTGTACTCGGCCAACTTTGAATTGGCTTCCCCAACCAGAGTGATGATCTGGGCGTAATCCAGTTCTTTGAGGGGCAGTGCGTCAGGGATGTAGGGTTCCAAGTGGCAGGCATCCTTTTGTATGAAATTGTCCGTTATCCAATACGCAAATCAATTTGTGTCGAATCTACCATACAAAAATCTATTTGTGTATTAGGAAAAGGGAAATGCCATACGTAAGCTTGTTACTGTATTGGCGACCGTACATAAAAATGCTTGTGTATGCTGTGGTAAAGAACATCGGATACAAATCAGGTCAATGTCGATGCCGATGCCGTAAACATGCTTTGATCAGGCACTCCGCTCCGGCCACATCGCCTCATTCAATTCCTCCAGCACCGTATCCAACTGCGCCCCCAGCACCTTGTCCATCTGCCTGGCACCGCCGTCATCGGCAAAGCGATGGTTCACGAACTCCCGGTCGATGATGACTTCATGCACCAGCTGCTTGGCCAGGCGATCCAGCCATTTGCGCTGGTTCGGGGTCCAGCTGTGCTGGGTGAGGATGCGGTCCATGGCCTCGGCCACGCGCTGTTCAAAGGGGATCAGCGGCTCGCCCAGCGCAGCGCGGCGGATGTAGCCGATGATGCTGGCGGCGATGTCTTTGTTGGTCTGGTTGCGCACGGCGCTTTGCAGGCGGGCTTCGGAGTAGCCGTGGTTGTCCAGTAGCAGTTTGACTTCCCGTAGCTGCTCCCGGGTCAGGTCGCGGGGTTTGTTGACCACGACTGCAAGCGCGGCCGACTGGTTGAGTTGCTGTTTGATGAATTCGTTGAAGCTGTCCAGATAGTCTTCCGGCTTGTCGTGTACACCATAGCTCTGGATACGTTCACGAATCTCATCTTCGTGGTCGGAGATCAGCGGCATGTAGTCGCTGCCCACCAAGGATTTCAACTCCGCCAACTGGTTCAGCAGACCGCTGTGCTGCTTGATGAACTCGGATGCCTGCCGTGGGCCGAGTTGGCGCAGGTGGGTGTGCAGGGATTTGGGTTCCACACCCCAGCTTTGGTGCAGTTCGTCCAGCTTCTGTTTGAGTTGCGGGCGGCTTTCCGCTTTGGTGTCGGCTTTTCGCAGTACCCGCATGAGCTTCTGGCTGAGCTGGCTGAGTACCACATCGGCCTGGCTTTCATCCGGCGCGTCCCCGGGGCTTGCGAGGGCCTTTTCCAGTTGCTCGTCGTCGGTGAGTTCGCCCACCAGTTGCTCCAGGGTGATGTTGGGGTCTTTCACCAGGGGCTTCATGGTGTTCACATCCTGCAGGGCGGCGTAGATATCCACCGGGTCGTAGATGCGGAACACGGTCTTGCCGATGTCGTCGCAGCGGCGGGTGGCGCGGCCGATCATCTGTTCGTACAGGATGCGTGAACGTACCCGGCGCATGAACACCAGGTTGCAGATGCGCGGCACATCGATGCCAGTGGTGAGCAGGTCCACGGTGATGGCGATGTTGGGGTAGCGTTCGTTCTTGTAGCGGCGGATCAGTTGTTCCACTTTGTCGCTCTGGCCGGTGATTTTGGCCACGGCGGCTTCGTTGTAGCGGCCGTTGTAGAGGTCCTTGAAGGCATCATCCAGCAGGCGTTTGACCATATCCGCGTGCAGGTCGGTGGCGCAGAAGATCATGGTTTTCTCGTCACCGAAGGGGTCCAGTTCCTGCACCAGCTGTTCGCATATTACCCGGTTGAAGTTCTCGTTAATGACCCGGCGGTTGAAGGACTCGACCTCAAAATTGAGTTCGTCTTCCAGCTCGGTGGTGTCCACTTCGCCGGTCTGGGTGTTGATGACTTCGACCGGTTTACCCTTCTCAAAGGTGATGCCGTTCTGGGTCAGCAGGGTTTCGTAGCGGATGGGGGGCTCGTGGTCGATCAGCCAGTCATCCGCCACCGCTTCCCGGTAGGAGTAGGTGTACACGGGTTTGCCGAAAATCTCGCTGGTGTGTTTGGCCGGGGTGGCGGTGAGGCCGATTTTTACCGCGTCAAAGTAATCCAGAACCCGGCGGTAACTGGACAGGTACTGGCTGGTGTCCCGCAGGGCCAGTTCGCCCTCGGTCATGTCCTGGTCCAGGGTATAGCCCCGGTGGGCTTCGTCCACAATGATGCAGTCGAACTGGTCGATGGCTGGCGCGTTATCGCTCATAAAGATGCGTTTCACCATGGCCTGCACAGTGGCCACCTGTATGCGGGTTTCCGCTTCGGCGGCCATGTCGCCCAGCTCGGCCACGTTGTAAATCTTGCTGAGGGTGTGGTTCTGCTCCAGGGGTGCTTCGTTGAAGGCGTCGATGGCCTGCTGGCCCAGCGCGGTGCGGTCCACCAGAAACAGGATGCGGTGGAAGCGTTCGGCTTTCAGGAACCGGTACATCAGCCCGATGATGGTGCGAGTTTTACCGGTGCCGGTGGCCATGGCCAATAGCGCGGTGCGCACGCCCCGGGCCAGGGCGTGTTCGGTGGCGGTGATGGCTTGTTGCTGATAGTCCCGCAGTTTCAGGTAGCCGAAGGGTTCGTTTTTCAGCAGCTTTTCGGCGTTGTCCCGGTCACGTTCCAACAGATTCAGCAAGCCGCCGGGGGTGTGGAACCGGGGCAGGGCGCGGCGCAGGTTGCTGGGCTCCCGTACATCCCGGAACCAGGTGCCGGATTGTTCTGCCAGTTGCGGCACATAAGGGCGGCCATTGCAGGAATACACGAAAGGGGCGTGGTAATGGCCGCTGTCATCATCGGGCCAGGCGATGGTGCGCCCTGTCAGCGTCCAGGCGCCGACCAGGGGTGCCTCGACCTTCAGGCCCCTGCTGTAACGCTCAGCCTGTCGGATTTTACCGGCGACGTTGGTGTTCTCTTTTTTGGCTTCCACCACGGCCAGGGGTGCGAGCCCTGCAAACAACACGTAATCCGCCCGGCCCTTGTCGCCATTGTGGTGGGTGGGCCACTCGGCAATGGCGCGGTTGATGCCTTTTTCCGGGCGTGCACCTTTCTGGAATGTGATGTCCTGGCTGTCGGCCTCCCAGCCTGCTTCTTGCAGTTGCTGGTCAATAAGGATGCGGGTCAGTTCTTCGTTCAGCACCAGGGTGTCGGTGGCGGCTTTGGTCTGTCGGGTAACCTGCTGGCGTTGCTGGGTCAGGGTTTGTTGGCCCTGTGCACTGAGCTGTTGTTGCAGGGTTTTAATCTTTTGCTCGTAGGCCTGTTGCTGCTCCATCAGGGCTTGTTCGTGCTGGCGAGCCTGTGCGGCCATCGCTCGGGACTCCTGGTCCATCGCCAGTGCCAGTGATTCGTACTCGGCCTTTTCTTGCTCCATCAGCTGGCTGAGCTGCTGGCTGCTGTCCAGCGCCATGTTGGTCTGTTGCAGGTCGTGGCGGAGCTTTTCAATGTCACTCTGGAGCTGGCGTAGCTGGGCGCTGGGGTCAGCAGGTGCAGCGAAAGGGCCCGGTTTGAAGCTGGCGCCGGCTTTGCCAAAGGAGCGGTGAAACCAGACCGCCAGTGCTCTGGCGACTTTCAGCCCGTCCATGGCTTCTTTGTGTTGGGTGCGGAACTGGTGAGTCGCCTTGTTGCCTTCGATACGCAGGATATGGAACAGCTCTTTGATCTGGGGCTCCAGCCGCAATTCCCGATTCAGGCGGTAGAGCAGTTCCGACTGGCTGGTTTGATCGTCAAACTCGATGCCGGCGAGGGCCGCCAGATGCTGAGCAAGTGCCTCACCGAGCTGGCGGAGCTTAATGAGGGTGGTATTGGGGTCGCTGGCGAAGGCGCGCTCGGCAGATGCCGCCAGTTCCACGAAAAGGGTGTCGTGTTCCGCCAGAAAGCCAAAATTCATCGACTGATTACTGCTGCCCTGCACGGCCTGCTCCTGCGATTCTTTTTCAGGACTTTAGCAGTCTTTGGGGGCAGGTCCAATGTTGCGCCACTGCTTAAAAATAAACCTGCTCCCTCTACATAGCCCTGATATAATCCGGCGCCTCCCTTTTCCATTTAGCCGAGTCGCTAACGCCATGAACCAGAGCCCTGCCGCAGTTACCGCGCCACCCTAGCGGATCTTCTTTTCCTGTCTTAAAACGGGTTTTGTTATCCGGACTGCCGTGCTTTAGCCGCCGTGGTCCGGTTCTGTGTTGTGTTTTCTGAAGCTGTTGCTTCAAGTCGCCGCTGAGGTGCGCTGATGTCATCCAATGTCTTTCAGGGCTTTGCCCACAACTTTCTCGGCCGGGCGCCAGCCTGGTACAAGCAGACCATCGTTCTGTTTCTGGTGATGAACCCCATCATTCTGTTCAGCCTGGGGCCGACCATTGCCGGTTGGGTGCTGATTGCTGAATTTATCTTCACTCTGGCCATGGCCCTTAAATGCTACCCCTTGCTGCCTGGCGGTCTGCTGGCGGTGGAGGCCCTGCTGATCGGCATGACGACGGCGGATGCGGTCTACCACGAGGTGTTGGTGAACCTGCCGGTGATCATGCTGCTTATGTTCATGGTGGCCGGCATCTACTTCATGAAGGATCTGCTGCTGGTGACCTTCACCCACATCCTGTTGGGGGTGAAGTCCAAGTCCAAGCTGTCGTTGCTGTTCTGCCTGTGTGCGGCGGTGTTGTCGGCGTTTCTGGATGCGCTGACGGTAACGGCGGTCATCATCAGTGTCACGGTGGGCTTCTACTCGGTCTATCACAAGGTGGCGTCAGGCAAGGGCTACCATCACGATAACCACAATGCGAAGAGTGACAAGGACGTTATTGAGCTGCACCGTGAAGACCTGCTGAACTTCCGTGCCTTCCTGCGCAGCCTGTTGATGCACGGTGCTATGGGTACCGCCCTCGGTGGTGTCTGTACCATGGTGGGTGAGCCACAGAACCTGCTGATTGCCAAAACCGTGGGTTGGGACTTCGTCGGTTTCTTCAAGGCTATGGCACCAGTCAGTCTGCCAGTATTGGTGGCGGGCCTTACCACCTGCCTGCTGCTGGAGAAGCTACGCTGGTTCGGGTACGGCGGCAAGTTGCCCAAGCCAGTGCGTCAGGTGCTGCAGGACTTTGCCGAGGAGGAGCGCAAGAAACGTAACGACAACCACAAGGCTGCCCTGTGGGTTCAGGCCGCTGCTGCGGTGGTGCTGGTGGTGGGGCTGGCGTTCCATATCGCGGAAGTGGGGCTGATTGGTCTGTTGGTGATTATCCTGACCACGTCCTTCAACGGCGTTACCGATGAGCATCAGATTGGTAAGGCTTTTCAGGAGTCTTTGCCTTTTACCGCGCTGTTGGTGGTGTTCTTTGCCATAGTCGCGGTGATTCATGAGCAGCATCTGTTCACCCCGGTGATCAATGCGGTGCTGGCCATGCCGGAGTCCCAGCAGCCGGGGTGGTTCTTTGTCGCTAATGGCGTGCTGTCCATGATCAGCGACAATGTGTTTGTGGCCACGGTGTATATCAGCGAGGTCCGCCAGGCGCTGGAGGCGGGCACCATCACCGCTGAGCATTTCGAGCGGCTGGCGATCTCCATCAATACCGGTACCAATCTGCCCAGTGTGGCGACGCCTAACGGTCAGGCGGCTTTCCTGTTTCTGCTGACCTCAGCCATTGCGCCGCTGGTACGGCTGTCTTATGGGCGCATGGTGTTCATGGCAATTCCTTACACCCTGGTGTTGGGTAGTGTTGGTCTGCTGGCGGTGTTGAGTTTCGTGTAAGCGGGCTGCGGCCCGTTCAAGTCATAAGTGAAAACTGGATTGTCTATGTTATCGACCATCAAGCAACACTGGTTCTCCAATATCCGCGGTGATGTGCTGGCGGGTATCGTGGTGGCGCTGGCGCTGATTCCGGAAGCCATTGCCTTCTCTATCATTGCGGGGGTTGATCCCAAGGTGGGGCTGTATGCCTCGTTCTGTATTGCTGTGATCATCGCCTTTGCGGGCGGGCGGCCGGCCGGCCGGGTATGATCTCGGCGGCCACCGGTGCCATGGCGCTGTTGATGGTGACCCTGGTGCGGGATCCTGGATTGGAATACCTGCTGGCGGCCACTTTGCTGACCGGGGTGCTGCAGATTGCCGCCGGCTACCTGCGGTTGGCGACCCTGATGCGGTTTGTGTCCCGCTCGGTGGTGACCGGGTTTGTGAATGCCCTGGCGATCCTGATCTTCATGGCGCAGTTGCCGGAGCTGACCAATGTCACCTGGCATGTCTATGCCATGACCGCCGCAGGGTTGGGCATTATTTACCTGTTCCCCTATCTGCCCGTGGTGGGGCGGCTGATTCCTTCGCCGCTGGTGTGTATCGTCAGCCTGACGCTGGTGGCGGTGTTCATGGGGCTGGATATCCGCACGGTGGGTGATATGGGCGAGCTGCCGGATACCCTGCCCATCTTCCTCTGGCCGGATGTGCCGCTGAACCTGGAAACCCTGTGGATCATCCTGCCTTACTCGCTGGCACTGGCTGTGGTAGGTCTGCTGGAATCGATGATGACGGCTACCATCGTGGACGACCTGACAGACACCACCAGTGACCGCCATCGCGAGTGCAAAGGCCAGGGCATCGCCAATATTGGTTCTGGTTTGCTGGGGGGTATGGCGGGTTGTGCCATGATTGGTCAGTCCATTATCAACGTGAAATCCGGTGGCCGTGGACGCCTGTCCACTCTGGTGGCGGGTGTGTTCCTGCTGATTATGGTGCTGGTGCTGGTGCTGGTGCTGGACTCGGTGCTGGTGCTGATCCCCATGGCGGCTCTGGTAGCGGTGATGATTATGGTATCCATTGGTACCTTCAGCTGGGATTCTGTGGTTAACCTCAGGCAGCATCCGTTGTCTACCAATGTGGTGATGCTGGTTACCGTTATCGTTGTGGTGTTCACCCATAACCTGGCCTTTGGGGTATTGGCGGGTGTGCTGCTGGCGGCGCTGTTCTTTGCCAACAAGATTGGTCACTTCATGCTGGTGACGTCGGACTACGATGAAGCAAAAGACCATCGCACTTACACGGTCACCGGTCAGGTGTTCTTCAGTTCCTCGGAGAAGTTCATGGCATCCTTTGACTTTAAAGAGGCCGTCAGCCGCATTACGATTGATGTCAGTCGTGCCCATTTCTGGGATATTACGGCCGTGGCTGCGCTGGATAAGGTGGTGATCAAGTTACGCCGGGAAGGTGCCGAAGTGAAAGTGGTGGGCCTGAATGAGGCCAGCGCCACCATCGTCGACCGCTTCGGAGTGCACGATAAGCCAGACCAGGTGGCCAAGCTGATGGGAGGCCACTGATATGACTGATAATAATATGTCCGTCCAGACAACCAACGACAAAGGTGATGCCATGCCCACCCCACAACAGGTGGTAGCCTGTATTGACGGCTCCCGGGCCAGCCCGTCGGTGTGTGACTCAGCGGCCTGGGCCAGCCAGCGCCTGCAGGCACCGGTGACCTTATTCCACGTGTTGGATCATAGCCGCTATCCCAAGGAGCCGGACCTATCCGGCAATATTGGTCTGGGTAGCCGTGAACACCTGCTGACGGAACTGGCTGAGCTTGATCGCCGCCGTGCCAAGCTGGGCATGGAGCAGGGCAATCTGATGCTGGAGGAAGCGGCCGAACGCCTGCGTCAGCAAGGCGTGACGGACCTGCACAAGCGCCAGCGCCACGGTAGCCTGGCGGAGTCCCTGCGGGATATTGAAGACACCATTCGCCTGGTGATTCTTGGCCTGCACGGGGAAACCAGCACCGATGGTGACCTGCATGTGGGCAGCCAGCTGGAGACGGTGATTCGCACCCTGCATTGCCCGATCGTCATTGTGCCGGACAGCTTCAAGGCCCCGCGTAGTGTCATGCTGGCGTTTGATGGCAGCCCGACGGTCTTCAAGGGTATTGAACTGCTGTCCAGCAGCCCGATTTTCCGCGGTATGCCGGTGCATCTGGTGATGGTGGGTGCGGACACCCCTGATCGCTGGGCCCAGCTGCGGGCGGCGGAAAAGCCGCTGGCGGACAATGGCTGTGACGTGCGGCTGGCGATTCGTGAGGGCAAGGTCCGGGACGTGTTGCATGCCTATCAGCAGGAACATGACATCGACCTGCTGGTGATGGGGGCCTATGGTCACTCCCGCATCCGCCGCTTCCTGGTGGGCAGCACCACCACGGCCATGCTGGAAACCACCCGTACCCCGCTGGTGATACTGCGTTAGACGCCTGACGGTTATGAGTCAGAAGATCAAAAAGCCGGGTTGGCAGCCCGGTTTTTTTGTATGCGTTACAGGTGTCACATTCGGATTTCAGACCCTATACTGAATTGACCAAAAACATAATAAGGTCACACATAACGATGACACTGGCAAAACCCGGTCATGGCCGACTAGCGTGGCTTTGGGTCGTACGGGTATGGATGCTTGCCATGCTCCTGACCCTGGCAAGCGGGGTTTCCGCAGAGGGAGAGCGACCTTTACTGCGTGTTGGCTACGTGGACTTCCCCCCCATTGAGTACCAGGACGCAGACGGCCAACCACGAGGCTTGTTGACGGACCTGACGCGCAAGGTGGCAGAAGAGGCGGGTTTTGACCTGCAGTTTCTTCACCTGCCGGTCAGTCGCACCTATCATTTTCTGGATAGTGGCGAGATTGATATGTGGCCGGGGCTGACCCGTATTCCCCGCTTGAAAGAAGCTGCCATTGCCAGCCGTATCAGTGGCTTCCGGGTGCCGCTGCGGGCCTGGCATATGGAGCACCTGCCACCGCTTGAGCATTTTGAGGATTTGAGCGGACGCACGGTGATTCTTATCACCGGTTACACCTATGGTGGCCTGCGTAGTTACCTATATAGCCGTGATGACATTCGTGTAGCGGAAACCCCCACCCACCGTTCCGCCATTGAAATGTTGCAGCGGGGGCGGGGCGATTATCTGCTCAATTATGAACAGCCTATGGTTATTACCTTGCAAGAACACCCGGTGGATGGATTACAGGGTACGCTGGTGCGCTATCGCTACACCGCTTGGCTGTTCTCGCGTCAACACCCGGACAGCGAGGCGCGTATTGCCGCCTTTGAGGCAGCCTATCAACGCCTGCTTGAGGCTGGCGAGGTGCCAGAACCTTATGTTGATGAAGGACCCGCACAGGCCATTCTGCCAGGTTTTCCCCAGTCAGTGCTGGATCTGGGTGATCTCTAGGTTGATGGAGATGCAGACGAGGCGTGAATTTAAAGGGAATATCATTATCCTCCCTTGGCTGGCTTTGGTGTTCTTGGGTGCGTTGTTATTTGTTGTGATTGTGCTGGCTGATGATGAAGAGCCGGTGTTAACGGTAGATTTTTCAACATTGATACAGCTTGCATCCTCACGATTCGGTCCGGACCCAGCCCGTACACTAGCGGCGTGGCAGCTTGCCCTTGAAGACGTCAGAGATAGGCCAGAGCGGGAGCAGCTACAGGCTGTTAACCGATTTATTCATCGTCATGTCACTTACGCAGAGGATTCGGAAGTCTGGGGGGTTTCGGACTATTGGGCAACGCCCCTTGAAACCCTCGGTATGGGCCGTGGTGACTGCGAGGATTATGTTATTGCCAAGTATGTCAGCTTGTTACACTTGGGTGTTCCGGATGAAAAGTTACGCCTTATCTATGTGCGAGCCCGTATAGGTGGCGATGGTTCCCCTTTATCACGTGCGCATATGGTGCTCGCTTATTACGAAACTCCCACTGCTGACCCGTTAATCCTCGATAGTCTCCTGCCAGATATTCGCCCGGCAAGCCAGCGGCCTGACTTGACGCCGGTATTCAGCTTCAACAGCGAAGGGCTATGGATTGGGACTGAGCGGGCTCAAGGTACGGCTTCCGGTCGCTTATCCCGCTGGCGTGATGCGCTCATGAGGATGACGGCCGAGGGTATCCATTGGCATGAGCCGTAACTTTTTCGAGTGGACGATGAACGTGACAAAGGTGACATTATGACATTGGGCCGGCAACTATGGCTGTTGATCGCATTCCTGTTGGTTACCGCTTTTGCTGGCAGCCTTGTGTTCAGCAGCATCAATATCCGTAATTATGTCGAGGATCAACTCAGACTCAAAAACACGGATACTGCGAATGCGCTGGCGCTGGTTCTGACTCATGCCGAAAAAGACCCGGCGTTGATTGAGACCTTTCTTTCCACGCAGTTTGATATGGGGCACTTCCAGTCTATTTCTCTGCGCATTGCCGTTGGTGATGACTATGTGTTTGATGCGCAAGTGGGTGGTGCTGGTCGGCCTGTGCCGGAGTGGTTCAAGTCAGTTTTGCCGCTTCGTTCGCCACGTGCAACTGCTCGGGTTATGGACGGCTGGCAAGAGTTTGGTCAGTTAGTGGTTGTCAGTGGTGTAGAGGACGCTTACGTGCTGCTATGGACCAATGTATATCGCACAGCATTATGGCTCGGTTTTTTGCTTTTGGTGATCGCTGTCGCTGCTCGTTTCCTCGTGCGCTCCATCACCAAGCCTCTGGCCGCCGTGGTTGAGCAAGCTGAGGCGATAGGTAACCAGCGTTTTCTCGAGGCACATGAGCCTGACACTGAAGAGCTCCGGCGCTTGGTTAAAGCTATGAATCGCCTGGCCGCGAGGATTAAGAAGTTGTTCCGCGCAGAGCGTGAGCATATCAGGGCGCTAAACTTTGCCCTCGAGCACGACGAGCTTACGGGTTTGGCTAGCCGCCCGGTTATTTTGCAGCGCATGGATAGTTTATTGGTTAGCGGATCGCTGGATGATCGCTATACCTTGTTGATTGTTCGCGTACTCGATCTTGCCGAATTAAACCGTGAATTTGGCCGATCGAAGATCGATGATTTTTTGCAGCGCGTCGCCAACTTGCTGGTTGCCGAGCGTGAGCACCTTTTGACGCAGGGTATAACGGCTTTACCCGGTCGTCTCAACGGTGGGGATTTTGCGCTGCTTATCGAGGGTGCGCCGGCGATTATCGGACGTATAGAGTTGATGCTGAGCCAAGTGGACGAAGCATCGGGTGATTTTGCGCCGATGGTTATAGCTGCGGACACGTTCACGCCAACGGAAGCACGCTCCGCCGTTCTCACCCGTGTTGATCACTTGTTGGCACAAGCGGAATTAGGATGGCCAGAGCACAGCTATAAAGTTTCCTCTCCCGATGAAAAGCGCCCCGCTAAACCCGTTGATGAAATGCGCAGGCTACTTAATCAATCATTTGATGATCACAGCACAGCGACCAGCTTTGCCAAGGCGGTAGACCCAGAGGGCAGGGAGCTCTTCAACGAGTTGCACTTGCTGATAAACGATGACGGAGGCGCAGCAGACCCAGCATTACTGCGCCCCTGGATACGGCGTTTTGCTCTGGAAGATGAATACGATCGGCAGCTGCTACTGAGCGCTTTGCAATTGATGCCCGATATTGGCGGGACGTTAATGATTCAGCTCTCTCACAAAGCGATCAACAACCTGTCGCTGCTTGATACCTTGAGGCGAGGCCTGAGCGAGCAGGCTGTTGTGGCAGAAAGGTTACTGGTTACCGTTCCGGAGACCGTCGCCACCAGTCAGCCCGAGGTTTTTCTATCTTTTGTACGCTTTATTGCACCTTTAGGTGTAAAAGTGGGTCTTGTTGATGCGGGTAGCGCATTTGTCGCGTCGGATATGCTGGCTACGGCAGGGCTTCAGTTCATTATACTGGAGGCCGGTTTTGTTGCTGATATTGCCGACCATCGGGAGAAGGAGCTACTTGTTCAGAGAATGTGTAGCATGGCTCATGCGGTAGGTACTCGCATTATCGCGAGCGTGGACGCTGATGAAAAAAGTACTTCATTGGCGGTGAGGTGCGGCATTGACGGGTTCAGAGACGCTTGAGCCCTGACTGAACTCAGGGCAGCAGAAGGTCATCCTCTTCACTGTCCAGAAGATCCAGTAGGGCATTGTTTTGGCGCATTACCCTTCTGGAATTCAGTTTAGCTTGAACTTGTGATGGCAGCTCGGTGAATTGAAACACACCCTTTGCTGTGAGGATATCGACCAGATCCTCGATCACCCTTATAAGCTCAAGGTCAGACGCTCTCAATTCAGTTTGGTTTTCAGTTTTACCGTTAGCCAGAAATAGTATGAGTTCGACGGAGTCCTGGTCTATCGTTTCGCGGATATCAGGCGTGGCTTCACGGCTTATTGCAATGATTTCCCCGTTTTCATTTCTTTGTACAAACATCACTTATGTTGCCCTGTTGCTGTCGGCTTGCTCGCTTTGGTGAAACATCAAAGCCAATTGCATCCGGTCCTTCACGTTGAGCTTGTTAAAAATATTGCTCAAATGCTCTTTTACAGTCCGTTCTGTAATGCCGAGATTTCTGGCCACGACTTTGTTGCTCTTGCCTGCGGTAACCTCAGCACAGACGTCCCGTTCGCGGGGGGTAAGGCCTTCAAAAAGTGTCTTGTCTGCCTTACTCACAGGCTGTTTTATCATGCCTGGAAGCTGTTGCAGCAACGCCAGCATGAGCTGTTCCGGTAGCCATAAGCCGTTCGCTTCGAGGCTGGTAGCAATCCGCCGCAGGTCATTTGCGGGTGCTGTAGCTTCTGTGTAGGCACGGGCGCCAAGCGTAAATGCGGTGCGCGCCTGCTCGAGAGAGGGCGCAAGCGACAGAACAGCGACCTGCTTACCCCAATCACGCAATTGCATTACCAAGTCAGGCCACTGCCTGAGTGCAGTACATACCCACACGCTACGTGCTTCTGGTGGCTGCGTCAGGGCAGCATCCTGCTGCAGGGGCGTTAGCAGAAAGTCGTTGGGCCATGCCCCGTTCCGGAACGCAGTATCTGTAAGTATAAGATGGCCAGTGCTTGTCATCGCTCTCGCATCGCCTCTCGGGTTGCTCTGAGAACAGGATTGAGCAAATACGCCATCACGGTTTTTCTACCCGTTACGATGTCCACTTGAGCTGTCATACCAGGAATAATCGGTAAGTCGCCGGCAAGCTCGTTTGAGAGTGTTCGCAGGCGAACCAGGTAAAAGGTGTTGTCACGTTCGTCGGTGATGGTGTCTGCGCTGATGTGTTCTAATTCTGCGCTTAAACCACCGAAAATATTGAAATCATAGGCGGATAGTTTGATTACCGCTGGCAGTCCGGGGCGCAGAAACGCGATATCGTTAGGCGCGATACGGGCCTCAATAATGAGCTGATCATCGATAGGTACGATTTCAATCAGCTCCCGTCCCGGCATTACCACACCACCGATGGTACTCACATAGAGCCGTTGTACGATACCCGCAACCGGAGCTCGGATCTCGGTTTGTTGCACGCGATCCGCCAGGCCGGCCTCTTCTTCGCGTAACGCCTGAAGTGTCACTTGAGCTTCAGCAAGCTGTGAGCGCCACCGGTTCACCATGCTGAGTTGCGCTTCGCGCTTTCGAATGTCTACTTCTCTGATTGCAGCCTCTGCCCTCTGGATTTGAGCTTCGGCGCGTTCAATGTCGCCGGAAGCGCGCGATATTTCCCGCTCCAGTCTCAGAATGTCGATTTCCGAGACAGCGCCTGATCTGAGTAGTGGGCGCGTCGTATCGAGCTCTTGTTGTGCGAGCGTTCTGACGTTTCGCGATTGTCTTGCAGCTGCCTGAAATTCGCGCAGTTCCTGCTGCCTTTGTACGCGCTGCTCGTCAAGCGCAAGCAATTGCTCGTTGAGTTCGGATAAGCTGCTTTCGTAGAGCTGGCGCTGGTCTTCCACCAGTTGTGGCATAAGCTCGGAGAGCTCGGGTGGCATATTTAATGGCTGCATCTCTGTTAATGCCCGGAGACGAGCTGTTTCTGCTTCTAAACTCATGATCCGGGCACGGCGTTCTCTGACATCTGCCAGAAAACGTGTCTGGTCCAGTTGTAAAAGTGGCTGGCCAGCCTCAACCAACTGCCCCTCTCTGACCATGATGCTCCTCACAACTCCGCCATCTTGCGACTGAATGACCTGCAGCTGTGATGTGGGTATGACTCTGCCATCACCCCGGGTAACCTCATCAAGTTGGGCAAAAGCTGCCCATATCAACAACGCAAAAAGCGTTAGCGCACATAGATAAAGCAGTGCCCGCGCGCGCAGCGGTGTCTGCTGTAACTCCGCCCAGTTTGCTTCGGCGCGCCAGTCTGAAAGTTTAGGTTGTGATGCCCAGCGCGCCAGCAATCGATCGACCAACGGCACGCGGTTGGCAAAAAGGCGGGATAGACGTCCCATACCTTCGAATCGTTTTTGTTCGGACGGCTTCTCTGCTTTTTTCTGGTGAGGTGTCATCAGGCGCTGCCCCCTGAAACACGACCACTTTTCAGAGCATCGATTACGTCTTGCTTTGGCCCATCGGCAACCACTTGGCCGTTGTCCAACACAATAATCCGGCTTGCCAACTCAAGCAGCATTGAACGATGAGTGATCGTCACCATTGTCCTGCCTGAGCACGCGGTTTTGAGGTTTCTACACAGCAGGGACTCGGCTGAGTGGTCCAGGGACTCTGTGGGTTCGTCCAGAATCATGATGGGCGGGTCATTGATCAGCGCCCGTGCAACACCCACTGTGCGACGCTGTCCACCGGACAAACCATAACCATTCTCCCCAATCAGCAAATCAAAGCCTGCCGGATGCTGGCTTACCATCCCCTCAAGCCCACTCAGTGTGGCGGCGTTGAGCAGAGCCTCATCTGTCGCAGCTGGGTTGTTAAGCAGTATGTTGCTGCGCAATGTGCCATACATCAGGTGTATGTCCTGTGGAACGTAACCAATCTGCCTGCGCAGGTAGGCCGGATCAAGCTGTCTCACATCCACTCCGTCAAATAGCACAGAGCCAGACTCAGGCTGATAGAGGTTAAGCATGAGTCGTTGCAGGGTCGATTTGCCAGAGCCATTCTTGCCAAGAATGACAAGGTGCTCACCGGGCTGAATAGTGAAACTGACATTCCTTAGCGCGTAGCGTTCTTCATTAGGGTATTTGAAACTGACATTTCGGAACTCGATTTTCCCCTGCATTGTGGGGCGATTAATCCACTCTTTCTCCGCCGGCCGCTCTTGTGGCAAGGCCATCATCCGGTCAAGGGTTTCCATGGCGGTTGCGGCGTTGTGGTATTGGGCCATGAGTCCTGCTGCCTGGCTGATAGGGGCCATAACGCGGGAAGAGAGCAGGTAGGCGGCTATCAGGCCTCCTTGTGATAGCTGTCCATCAATAAGCAGGTACACACCAATGATAACAATCATAACGGCCACGGAGTGCTGTGCCCACGCGGCACCCTGACTTACAGACCCTGAAAGTAAGCGCATAGCTGCGCCCTGGCGGGCTACCTCCAGAGTGCTCGTCTCATAGGTGCGCTGAATCTGGCCCTCGGCATTAAAACTTTTGACGGTTTCAAGGTTGCTGACACTCTCTATCAGGATGCTATTGCGTTGAGAGCTTGCCGTCATGGTGGCGTCCGCCATGGCTTTAAGCCGGCGTTGCACACTGGCAGCATAGAGCAAAAGAAGAAGTGCGCCGATGATGATCGGGAACACGAGCGGCCAGCCAATCCAGGCGATGATCAGAATAAATAGCAGGCTAAAGGGTAGATCGATCAACGCGAGAATCGTTAATGAAGAAATAAAGCTGCGAACGCTTTCAAAGCCCTGAACACTTGTTGTGAGCGCGCCAGTTGAGGCCGGCTTGTGAGCAAGCCCAATGCCGAGGACTTTTTGCATTACCGCTGATGAGGCCTGGGTGTCTACGCGTAGCGCTGCCAGGTCCACAAACCAGGTGCGCACAAGTCTCAGTGCGAGATCCGCAGCGAGCACTACCAACAAACCGATGGCGAGCACCCACAGCGTATGCGTGGCATGGTTTGGCACCACCCTGTCATAGACATTCATAACAAACAGGGGCATCCCGAGGGCGAGAATATTGATCAGCAGTGACGCCAGCAATACATCTCGATACAAGGGTCTGTTCTTTGCCAGTACATGCCAGAACCAATGACCAGTATCATTACTGACCAAGCTACGCGCGCGTTTTTCAGCGCGATAGATGGGCTTACAGTAGATGGCATGGCCAAGATATTGACGATGAAGTTGATCCTTCGAGAGCCTGGTCTCACCGTCTGGGAGTTCGGGGAAAATAACCACCGCCGTCCCGTCCGGCGTGATTTCGGTCAGGACGCATGCCCGGTTATCTTCCAGCAGCACGATGGCAGGTAACAACGCTCGGTTAAGCCCATCCAGCGACACTTTAGCTTGCCTGCAACTCAAGCCAAGGCGACCGGCTGCGCGTTCAACTGTCGCTGGCGACAATTTCCCATCAGGCAAGGGGAGGCCACTGGTAAGGCTGTCTGGCGTACCATTGAGTTGATAATGGCGACCAACAATTAACAGGCAGTCTCTAAGCGGATCCAGCAGGTTTTCGATTACTTGAGCCCTCCGGATTGGGGAGTACTGGCCCGGAGCTGGCTTCACCAGCCCCGGTAGATGAGCCTGCAGGCGTTATGTATTTCTATTACTCTCTCATGATCGCGCGGCTATCCTCGGCAGTAACGCGAATCTCGATACGTTGATTGGCGTTATGAGCTTCGGGTGTATCGCCCTCAACCAAAGGTCGGTCAAAGCCGAAACCAACCGTCACCAAGCGCTCTGCCGGGACAGCGAATTCGCTTTTGAGTAGTTCAGCAACGGCATTCGCACGCTGTTCAGACAGTGCCTGATTGAACATGCGACTGCCAGTACGGGATGCATGCCCTTCAATAATAACCTGCGCATCGGGATTCGCCACAATAAAGGCAGCCGCGTCCTCGAGGCTTTCATAGAACAGACTGTCAATCTGTGCAGAGCCACTGGCAAAGGTGACCTTGGCATCAAAAACCCGCTCGTGACGCTCAAACTGGGTGCAGCCTCGGTCGTCAACTTTGTGGTTGGCAGGTGTATTAGGACAGAAGTCGAGATAGTCCGGCACACCATCACCGTCCGAATCAATCTCTGCGTAAGTCATGGCGGGACATGCTGTTGCACCGTCAACAGGGAGCGGTCTGGCTCCAAGATCCTGTAGCGTTGGCAGGCCATCCCTCACCACACCTACGTGTACCAGCCAGTCGCCTGTCGCTGTCATGGTGCGGGCGACCGCCAGGCCAAGATCGAATTCTGCATTGATGAACGCGCTATGAGCTTGAAAGGCTTCGTTCTCTGCATCGAGCACATCAAGCAGGCTGCGCTGACCAATCTGGAATTGATCGCGGTACGCCACAACAACCCGGCTTGAAGAAAGCCAGTGTTGATTCAGTGCTGGAAGCTGCTGGCTAATAGCATGTATGTCGTGGAACGCGACCTGAACTGTCTGGCGTAAATCGATGCATTCACGGTCACGAAGGTCTTTGGCGACATTGACCTGCTGGTAAGCTTCACGAATGTTTGCCCTGTCACGCCCTCCGCGATAAAGGTTGTAACTGAGCTCAAGATTAACTCTGGCATCAGTCCGTCCATTATTTGCGCCGAAATCATCATAGGTCTGTGTCCCGTAGCGGGCCGTCAGATTCAGGCGGGGACGCATGGCTGCCCGACGAAACTCGGTAGTCGACTCAGCTGCGTGTATATTGCGAATGGCAGCGTGAAATCCTGGATTTTGCTCGTATGCGCGTTCTAAAACGCGCTGTAAAGACAAGGGTAGCTCGTCACGGTCGGGATCAAATCTTTGCAGGTTACGGCCGGGCAAACGGCCAACAATGCGCAAAAAGCGTGCGGTTACATCATGAAGGTTCGCTTGCTCGGTGATCAGGTTTGCCTCCGCAAGCGCCAGCCGGCCACTGATCTGCTCCAGGTCTGCGGTGCGGACTGCGCCCGCCGTCACGCCCTCAATGATTTGATCAAAAACCTCTCTGTGCCTGTGTACATTATCTTGTGCAAGTGCTACTAATTCTCGTCGTCTGATGACATCCATGTATGCTCTGTATGCCTCAAGCGCGGTACGCTCCACATCTGAAATCAGAGTATGGTAGCGAACCAGCTGAAGTTCGGAGAACCGGGCCACGTCGTTCCGTGTCTCAAAGCCATCATAAAGCCGCTGAATAAGAGTAAGCTCAGCATCGGTGCCATCGAAATGGTCCCGCGGACCATAGTCTCGCCATTCATGCCCATATCGTACATTCATATCAACCGTTGGTCTGAAACCTGCTGAAGCCGCTCGCAGATCCTGCTGTGATGCCAGGAAGGAATGCCAGCTGGCCTGAACGTCAGGGTTCCGCTCAATCGCTTCTCTGACAGCATCCTGCAACGTCATAGCTGAGGTTGAAACTGGCAATAGGGTTATACCGATTACCAGACCTGCAATTTTATTCCTGATCATAGGGGCATCCATTTCAAAGAGGCTTGTTCTGGCATTAATTAAATTGATGTAGCAGTTACGATTTGCACGACGATAGAGATGCAGCTTATCGAGCAATAACGAACACAGAGAATTGGCGGGTAACACAGCGTCAAGAGCTTACGCCATTCCAATTGTGAAGTTAAGTGGGCGCCATGTTAAATGATGTAAACGTAAGGCGGTGCTTTTTCGACAGTTCCTGCCCAGCTATTGGTTCAGCGGTGGCTATTTGGTGCCATTCCTGTACCAGAGTCCAGTACCCGCGATGAGTTTTCCCCTATACGATGGCAAGCTGTCCATTTCATCACGTAAAACGGTATCAACATGACAAGTGCTCACATTGAGGTTCAATCTATTGAAGGTTCACTTTCCTTGGTTAATACCTCGGGCCTTGTCAGGATGTTGGCTGCCGGTGAAGCGCTGGAAATAAATGAAGCGGGTTGGCAGTTGAGTACACCAGTTGATTCTCTGGCGGTGGTTCTTATAAATGGAGTGGAGTTCACGCTTGGCGCTGAATCTGTTCTCGCAATACCCGCTGTTGCCGATGGCTTGGGGCCAGATGAAACCTCCCAGTTCCTTGCAAACGAAACCGTTGAGGCGCTGATTGGGGCGCTTGAGTCAGATCAGGACCTGTTGGATCTTGTTGAGGAGCCTGCGGCGGGTATCGACGGTGGTTCAGATGCAGAAGGTCATGGTTTCGTCCGTTTGTTGCGGGTCGTAGAAGACATTGCGCCAGCCGCATTATCCGATGTCGCAATAACTTCAGCTACCAGTGATCAAATACTTGGAGCGAGTGCGGGCGGGTTGGTAGTCCCAACGGTACTGGATGCGGTTGAGTCTGCGCTGAGCGTGAATGCGAGCGTGGATAACGATGCGGCGACCGTCAGCGTCAGTGGCGAAACCACCGACGTGGCCGAAGGCACCGTGGTGGCGATCACCAT
>JAIUMV010000035.1 GCA_022565395.1 Marinobacter sp. | reverse complement strand
TGCTTCCAGGCGGATACGTGTACCTGGTGGATCTGGTGGTGTCTGGTGGTTTGTTTTGCCTGTAGGGGCGGGGCGGTGCCCCGCACATCGGCGGTCGGCAGGGCATGGGTTGGGCTTCGGCCGCGTGGACGCCTGGTGTCTGGCGCGGTGATGGCGTGCGGCCTTTCTTCGCTTCGCTCAGGGGCGGGAGGACGCTGATTTCGGCGCGCCGAAACAGGAAATTTTTTGTATTCTCTGTAGCAAATAAGTTGTTAAAAATACCGTAGCGGTATATAATGTTTTTACTGGTTAGGGAACGCCACCACCACACCGGCGCTGACCAGTACGATCCTTCGACTAACTAGAGGTTAATAAAATGGAAAATGCCATTCAGAATTTCAAAAAAGTATCTGCCTATCAGGTAGCTGACGCGGACCGGCTGAAAATGCTTCCTAAGCATTTCCGTCAGTTCTGCCCGGACGTTGAGCCTTTTGTCTATCACATCATGGGTAAACTGTGTGACGCCTACCACGGCGGATACTGGGAGTTCTTCGAGCTTTCCAACGGTGGCTTTTTCATGGCACCGATGGAGTATGGTTCTGTTCAGCTCCAAAATGCAGAAAATTTTGCAGATGAAATTATGTCCGCCGATGCTTCCGGAATTGCGGTTTGCCTGATGGCTTATAACCATCTGCTTTGGTCCACACGTGACCGTGTTTTTCAGGTTCACTTTGAGCGCTTGCGGGAGTATGCGCTTCACCACCCACAAGCCGCCGCGATCTTTCGCATAATCGACTAAAACGGGGTGCCCGGCGGTGATACACCGCCGGGCACCATACAGGGGAATCGGTATGCAAAATGTTTCTATGATGGAGTCGCGGGTTGTTACCGTTTGTGATCGTATGAGATCTGCAATGGCGCGAGGTGAGGCTGTGAGGTTGGGGGCGGTATCAGGGGCTTTTTTTCGTGCGGTGGTGCGTCAACTGAAGGTGGCCCCGGAGGCCACCACGCCCCCGAGGCCGTCCGATCCTTCGACTAAGAGAGATGCGGACCGAGCCAGTATAACCGATTTGGCTGGGGTAGGGGAGGCTGGTTATGTTGATTGAGCCCCAAGGCGGGAGGCTGACGATTACCCATTGTGGCCGTTTATTCAAGGTAGTAGCGGTGGCTGACACAGATGGTGATGCAAACCGCTACATGATGGAAAATGAAAACGCAGCTGTGTTGGTAGTGTTGGGCAACCTGGTTGTGATGGCTGACCGCAACGATAGGGGGGGATGGGCTGTCTAGCTGCTGAGTTTTTGACAAGGATCGTTTAGGGGCTTAGGCCCCTTTTTTTGTGGTTCACGTGCTGCTGGTGAAGTGTGCTCACCTTGCCGCATAGCCTCCCATTTCGGCGCGCCGAAATGGTGACGCGCTGTCCCCTTAAACAGCATACTCCCTTTTCCCTATTGCCCCGCTGCAGGGCGGCGACCCCCTCATTTCGGCGCGCCGAAATGGTGGCGTACTGGCCCCCTTAACTGCACACTCCCTTTTCCCTATGGCCCCGCCGCATGGCGGCGACCCCCTCATTTCGGCGCGCCGAAATGAGGGGGTTCTGTTCCGGGTCAGTGTCCTGACCCGGAATCCGCTGTTGGGTAGCTTCCTCCCGGTAAGGCCAGGAGGAAGCTACATACCATACGCAACTACGTTGCATGGTTGGAGTTAGTATAAACGACTGTTTTTAAAAGATTAAATCGGTATTATAAAATATTCTTCAACGTATGATTGTGTATTCTTCAAGAATACATTATATTATTGTCAGTTTTTACAAGGAGATAGGGAATGCCTAAAGTTTCGCTGAACATGGACCAGGAGCTGTACGAAAGAGTTATGTCTGTCGTTGACTCAACCCCTCAAGGTTCATTCACGTCTGTCACTAATCAGCTCCTGGATGATGCTCTCGTGCTGAAAGAGAGGCTTCAAAAGCAGGAAAACCTGTTTGAGCTGGCTAGCCTCAAAACCCTCTATTACATGAGGGAGTTGATTCGCAGTCGTGGCGAAGATGTGCTTCAAGGTTATGATCAGAAGTTCCAGGATGAGCTTCCAACGCTGCGGGCGTTGATCGTGGAGAATGGAATCGACTATGAGCGCATTTGATTTCTGGAAAGGCTATAAGCGAGCAGTTACAGGGGTGTCTTTGGAGCTGACTTCCTTCGCTCTATTGATCGGTTTTTTTGCGCTCTATGCCATCATTTTTTTTATCCTTATGATGGTGATTTTTGTCTCGTCGGCAGATCTTTCCAACTATCTTGCCTTCCAGTTTGCAGGGCTGATCGAGCGCGGATACCTACTGCCAAACCGAGAATTTTTGAGCGCCGTTGACAGTGCAGGGGCGTCCTTTCGCTTCGCCGTTAGTGAGAGGAATTCTATACCTGAGTTGGGAGCCTCTGTTGCAATCATCGAGCGAACGGCGGTGCTGAGTGGTATCGCGTCACTGGTGTCTGCTGCCTTCTTTTCTTATCTGACTGCCCATTACCTGGTGAATTACCAGGCGAGGAAAAACGATGCGGAGTTTATTCGCGGTGGTCGTTTTGTCGAGCTGGGTGTACTCGTACCCGCGATAAAAAGAGCGGATGAGAACTCTACATTAATGCTAGGGGAATTGCCGGTTTTGAGGTCGCTACTGAATCGCCATTTTGGTTTTTTTGGTGACACGGGCACCGGGAAAAGTCAGGCGTTGTTGACGGCCGCAGATTGGGCAAGAGGGGAAGGATTCAAAGGGTTTATCGTCGATAAGACGGGCGAGTTTGTACAGCACCTCTATGATCCAAACCGGGACATTATTTTATCGCCGTTTGATGACCGTACACACGGTTGGACGCCTTACAACGAAGGCCAGGAATTGTATGATTTTGAGCGGTTGGCGAAGTCCTTTATTCCTACAAAAAATGGCGGCAAAGATGACCACTGGCCAGAGGCCTCCGTCACGGTTTTGTGCTGGCTTTTTTACCGTCTTTTTGAGCAGGGTCGCACGGAAGTTGATGACTTAATTGATGTGCTGTCTATGAGTCATGAGCGGGTAGAAGCGGATGCGCTAGGGCAGGAGCGAATTGTCAAAATTCGAGGCGTTAACGAGCTGCTTAAAGGGACGCTGGCAGACATCGTTGTTGACCCGTCATCGCCAGAACATGCGGGCTCTGTTTTGGCCAGTATCATTCCTAAAATCCGTAGTCTTTTTTACTTGCGCGGGCTGGAAAAAAGACGGCAATTTTCCATTAGGGATTGGGCTGGGGATGACACTCAAACGGGGTGGATTTTTATTAGGGTTTCTGACGATCAATTGGATAGCGTTAACCCTGTTGTGACGGCGTGGATTGACACGCTCATTAAGACAATTTTGTCGCTCCCTAAGAGCAGTACGCGGGTGATTGCGGGCTTTATTGATGAGCTCCAGAGTTTTGAAAAAATCAACTCGCTGGGCAAGTCGGTGTTCGAAGGCCGTAAGCATGGTTTGCGAATGTTCGTTGGGTGCGCCAGCGTAAATGCCCTGCATGACATTTATGGCGAGCGCACTGTCAAGGGGTTCATGTCCATGCTTGGCACCAAGGTCATCTATCGCACTTCTGAACCGGATGCCGCCGCCTGGAACTCCAAACTATTGCTTGAAGAAGATGTGATTTCCGAACAGCAGGGAATTTCGTTCGGCACCAATGACAACCTTTCTTCATCGGATCGTCGTGAACGGCAAGCCCTGGTTACCGCGTCAGAGATTGCCATCCTGCCGGATCTGCAAGCGTATGTCCGTTTCGCCGGAGACTGGCCAACGACACTAACCAAGTTTACGTATCGGGAATGGCCTACAAATTCCGAGTCATTTGTGAAGCGCACACTGCCTGCGCCTGTTCGTGTGCATAAACACAAAGAAGATGCTCAGAATGAGGCAGAGGATAGAAGAGAGGATGGTAGTGAGCCGAAATTGGAGCCATTAATCTAAGGAAACAAGGATGTTGACGATCAGCGCTATTAAATCGACTGGGGATGCCTCCAGGTACTACAGTCAGGATAACTATTACACCCAGGATGAGGGCATCGAGCACTCAGCCTGGTACGGGCAAGGGGCGGCTCAGTTGGGTCTGGACGGTAGGGTTCAGCCTGACACCTTTGCGTCACTCATGCACGGGCAAGTTGATGGCGTTCAGCTTGGTCGAATGAGTGAGCAGGGCATTGAGCATCGGCCAGGCTGGGATCTGACGTTCTCTGCGCCCAAGTCAGTTTCCATCTTGTCGGAAGTATACGGTATGGAGACCGTTCGCCAGGCCCATCAGCAGGCGGTGCAGGAAGCGCTGAGCTTTGTAGAGGCCAACTATCTGCAAACTCGACTGTCCGTAAATGGCGAGGTGTTGCGCCTGCCAACAGATAACGCGCTGTTTGCGACATTTACGCATGATGTTTCCAGGGAGTTGGACCCGCAGTTACACACCCATGCGGTGCTTCTCAATGCCACCAAAACCCCCAACGGGTGGCGCTCTATCGCCAACGAAAAACTGATGGACCGCAATGCCATCATGGCGTCGGGAATGGCCTACAGGGCTGCTCTTGCGCGAGAGCTAACCGGTCTGGGCTTTCAGCTGGAGCAGCACCGAGACCCTCGCTTGTTTGAGGTCAAGGGGGTGCCGGAAGCCTTGATGACGGAGTTCTCTAAGCGTGCCGCACAGATCCAGGACTACTTTGACCGGCGAGGTCTGACTTACGATTCTGCTTACGCTAAACAGGTGGCGCTAGCGACACGTCGGAAAAAGGAGCATGTACCACGAGAAGAGTTGCGCGAGCTTTGGCGAGAGCGTGCTGCCCCTTATTCACTGGCGGACGGTTTGCACCAGTCCGTTGGAGTGCCGACTGGTACGGTCAAACAGGATCTGCTAAACGCTATTACCCACCTCCAGGAAGGCGAGATGAGTTTCACGGAACTGGAGCTGATGACGGAGACCATGCGCCTCGGCTTGGGCCGGGTTGGTCTGGCCGACGTGCAGGCGGAGATCCGCAGAATGCAGCGACGCGGTGAGCTGTTGGAAGGCCGTCACGATCCCGAGCGCGAAGAGCGTCTACTTACCACTCGCCGTGCCAAGCAGGCTGAAGAACGGCTGCTATCCACGCTGAAGCGCGGCAAGGGTTTTCAGAAAGCTTTGCTGAGCGAGAAGCAGTTACTGAAAGCCCTCAAAGGCACATCATTAAATGATCAGCAGCGGGAGGCGGTTATTGCCGCTGCACGTTCCCGAAGCCGGTATTTCGCTATCCAGGGTGACCCTGGGGTTGGGAAAACAACGACCCTTCGGGTGTATAAGCAGGCGCTCGAAAAGGCCGGGTACCAGGTGATGGCCTTCGCCCCTTCCTACCAAGCAGTGAATGAATTATCGCAAAGTCTTGGTATCGCTGGCATGACCGTAGACCGTTTCTTGGTTGATCCCCGAGCGCAGCGGGCAGGCGGGTCATTGGCACGCCAGGTCTGGATCGTTGATGAAGCCTCGATGCTGGATACCGAAAAGGTTAATCAGATCATGATAAAGGCGGAGGAGCGCAACGCTCGAGTTTTACTTGTCGGCGACCATCAGCAATTGGAGTCGGTAGGTGCCGGGCGGGCCTTTAGACAGCTCCAGGAGGGTGGTATCGACCTGGCTGTTATTGACAAGCGGATGCGTCAGAAAAACGACCACATGAAGGCGGTTGTTGATCACGTTATGGATAAGCGTTACGGACAGGCGCTGGGGCTGATGGCGGGGGCAGGTCAAGTGGTTCAGGCCAAAGAGGGTCTGGAGAGACTATTAGCGGACGAATATCTCAGGCGTGTCCCGGAGCATCAGCGCCAAACGCTCGTTGTTACCCCAACAAATGAACAGCGTGAGCGGGTTAATCACTGGATTCGGGAGGGATTACGAGAGCAGGGGACTATTCGTGGTCACGACTTTACGGTGAGCGTTTATGCGGATGTGCGGCTATCCGAGCAAGAGAAGCGCATGGCCCAGATGTATGAAAAGGGTCAGGTTGTCCGCTTCAATTACGACGCGAAAACACCTGATGGCAAGGCAGCTGTGAAGCGTCACGAGTATTACGAAGTAATTGGTAGAAATGTGACTACAAACAAAATTGCCCTCAAGCGAGAAAACAGTAATGAAACCCTTGTGATTGATCCGGCTTCAGTTGGTGGCCATCGCCCTGGCGGCATTCAGGTCTACGAGCGTAGCAGTATCTCTTTGGCCGAAGGGGACCGGGTCAAGTGGTTAGATAATGCCAACACAGAAGGGCTAAAGCGCAACACAGAACTGACCGTTGTCCGAGGGCATAAGGATTGGGTCCGGTTAGAGGATGGCAAGGGTAAGAGCTACAGCCTGTCTCTAGGAGACACCCGGCATCGCCATTTCGAACATGACTACGCCCGGACCGCCTACGGTGTCCAGGGCAAAACGGATAGGGATGTGTTGGCGCTGATGGACTCTAGGCGCATCAATACTGTGAACCAGAAATCCTTCATGGTTGCTCTCACCAGGGCGGAGCGTGAAGCCAAGGTTTTCACTGACGATGTAGGCAAATTGACGAAGGCCCTGGGAGAGCGCTCGGGCAGCAACACCGAAGCTCTAACGGACAGGGAGTTTAGTAACCATGAGCCCAGGAGGACTGTAGAGCGCAGGCCAGGGTTGGCGCCCCGCATGTCGCGATTAATTTAATCGTGTTTTTCACAAAGTTGTGTTAGGGTATGTAAAAGGGTATTAAAAAGGAGATACCAAAATGAGAATGGCAGGTTGGAGTTTTTACCGTTTTGCACGTTATGTGTTCTGCACCGCGATGGCCATGTGGGCACTGTTCAGCTTCCGGGTTGCGGAGGCGTTCAACCCAAACCGCCCATCGCTGATGCAGGGCAGCGCTGATACGGCGCAGGTTGACCAAGGCGTTAACCGCATTGTTGAGTTCCTGGCCTACTTCGCTTATGCCGGTTCGGCAATTGCTGTGCTTGCTGGCCTGGTGGTTTGTCTGCCAATTATTGGCAACACCCAATTGGGTATGAAAGCCATTAAAGGTGGTGTATTGGTGGGCGCGGCTACCGGTGTGGTGCACGTGCTGTTTGCCTTCCTGGGCGGTGTATTCCGGTGATCAGGGCGCACAACAAGCGCATTGAACCGCGAAGGATTGCGGGCTTTCCAGAGCCTCATTTCTTCGCGGTTCCTGGCATCTTTGTGATGGGGCTCATGGTGGTCATGGTGCCTATCCTGCCCCTTAAATTTGCCTTGAGCGTTGTGATAGTTGGGTTGATTTATATGGTCTGGGATACCGCACGTTGGTATCCAAAATGGCTGGTGAGACGATCTATGGAGCGTGGAAAAGCACGGAGCAAGCTGCCCTTATGGGCAGCTCGTCAAACGAAGTCCTATCTGGATGGATTTACCTGGTACACCAAAATCGGGGATCACGGGTTGATCCATCGAGGCGATGTTGTGTCTGTTGCTGTTGATTGGGCGGGCATCCAGGACCGCCATGCCAGTGAGTCAGACAGATGGAGTGAGATTGATCGGCGTATCGGCCTGCTGAGGCTGATCGCTAATGAGCACGGATTGGTGATGGAGAACCACTTCATCCGTGGTCATGACTCCAGTCTGGCGGACAAATATCTAGCCTACGGCGAAACGATCTATGGCGATAAGCCGCCGGCCATCGTTGCTGATATACGAAAGCAGCTGGTTGAGCAGTATCGGCCGCTCGCACGCTCAAATCGCATCGTAACGGTGTTATCTCTTGGTGCGCCTCGCGTCGATGGTTTTCTGGATCGACTGCTGCCACGGCCAGGCAAGCGGAACCGGACAGCCAAAGGGCTATATGACCAGCTGCTAGCGATCTTCAAGCGGGTTTCGCCAGAGCTCCCACATTCGCGGCTGATGAATGCTGATGAGTACCAGCAACTTATTCAGCGCGTTCGCGCGCCTACGGCCCCCCTGCGTGTACCTGAGTGGCGGCACCCCTTAGCTGACCAGTTGGTAGCTGAGAAACCTGTCATCGAAGATCGCTGCCTACGGTTGGGTAATCGGTTTTACAGGGTGTTGTTGTTGCAAGGCTACCCAAACTTAGGTTGCGACTGGACGTTGGGATTTAGCGAAGCGCCTCACGACATTCATGTATGTCAGATCGTGATACCCAAAGACCAGGATAAGGCTTTGGACAAAGCCCGGAAAGATGCTGGCTATGAGGGGGATACGCTCAGTCAGACGCGCGGCACAGAAAAGACGCTGTCTAAATTAAGTGAGTCCGCGCAATACCGCGCTTATGTCAGTGAGCGGGATCTGCCTGTAGCAGACAACGCCTACATCATCACACTATCCGGCCCGACACCGGAGAGTTTTGAGGGGCTGGAAAACTATCTCCGACGTGATGTCAGCACTAGAGAAGGGTTGATACAGGACGACCTGGAGTTGCAATTAGATCTGTTTGACGTGCGGCTTCCAGGCCTGGGTCGCAACACACTCTTTGCCCGTGAGGATCATGCCGAAGTTATCGCAGCCATGATGCCCTTTACTACCTTCCCGCAAGGCGCCACCGAGACGCCGGAATGCTTGCGTATCACTACCTCTGGCCAACTGGTCGCCTTCGCGCCGAGCCGTCTGGAAGTACCCCATGAGCTGGTTGTGGCTCAGACAGGCGGCGGGAAAGATACACAGTTTGGCCTCAAGTTCCTGGAAACCTACCCATTGATCCGTTACGACATTGTTGAGATGGGTAACTCCTACCAAGGAATTGTAGAAGCCGTCGGAGGCTCCTATTGTCGTGCCCGGGAGCAGGTTATCAATCCGCTGGCGACCTATGCAGAGTATCAATCAGCCAAAGCGCTGGCTGAGGCTGGGCACGGGAAAATCGACGGCGACTTTATCCGCGCGCAAAGCGACATTCTGACGCCAATCTTTAAAGGCCTTAACAGTAAAGGGCTTAACCGCGCCGAGGAAGTGGTTGTGAACCGCATCCTGCGGTCACTTTATGAAGCGCCAAATAATCAACCTGCGCCAACACTGCCTTTCATCCTGGATGCTTTTGAGCGGGTTGAAGTCACCTCCGATCTACAGCAGGCGGCGCGTGATCAGCTCCATTCTGATCTCTACGAATTCCTGCAAACAGAGGTTGGTAGCGCTTTTACGGAGAACGATCAATTCACCATTTCCCCTATCGCCAATGCCATCGACTTCGGTGGGTTCACCGGCGAGCTATTCAAGTTCTACATGACGTTTATGGTGACTCGCCTCGCCACCAACGCCATGAGCCGAGGTCTGCGTTCGCAGATCGTACTGAATGAGTACCGGATGCTCCTGGAGAATGCTGGCGATCCCATCCGTTGGATTACGTTAACCATAGACCGCATGGGCCGGAAAGACTGGGTCGGCTTGACCCGAATCAGCCAGGGCCTAAAAGAGATCCGCTCTGTTGACCCCGAAGCGCTATCCAGCATTCAAAGCCGGACGTTGTTGAGTCGTGAAGATGACCACCAGGCCATTGGCGAGTTATTGCAGATGCCGCCTTCTCTGGTGCAATCCTGGCGGGCCTTTAAAAAGCCGGAAGTTATGGACCGCCTGGGCTATCGGGAAGCGCTGGTTCAAGAGCTTGGTGATTGGCACAAGCTGTTTCTCCGTTTTCCGCAGCTGCACCTGGATCTGATGAACACCAAAGGGTCAGATAAAAAACTGCGAGAGCAGGTCTATATGGCGGCGAAGGACCCCTACGAGAGAATAAAACTGTTCCGAGAGTTAAAGGCTAAAACATCCAACAAGGAGCGTGCCGATGAAACAAAAAAACCCACAGAACCGCTTATTTAAGGCGTTGGCATTCACTGTCGTCATGGCCCTGGCGTCACCAGCTCAGGCCTCCCTGTCGCCCCAGGACACGCGCCTACTAAGTCAGATGTACCTGGCAATCAAAGAGCAGGTAGACCTGATCAAGAAGGAGTTAGAAGAACTCAAGGCGGTCAACGACCAGGTGTTCCAAGCGCGTGACTATCTCTCAGCCATGCGCCAGGAGTACGAGTTTGTCCAGCGGTTCGACCCACAGCGGGAATTGAATCAGCTGGCGCAATGGGCGGATGGCCTCACAACCCTGAACGAACTGGGCGGTAAAAACTGGCAACAGCGCTGGGCTCTGATTGAGCGAGAGCTGAACAACCGCTTTGAGCGCTCAAGCGCGCCTGATGCAGCCCGTGAAACAGGTGAAGAGGCCGCGCGCCTTGATCAACTGACTTTGCTTCAACTGCAGATGCTAAGGGATATGTTTGTGCAGAATGCAGTGGAGCCTGGCGGTTCAGCTACCAGCAAAGAGCTTCATCAGCAAACAGCGACAGCCACTTCCATGACAGCCGCTCTTTTGCTGGAGCAGCGCATTGAACGGTTGGAGGCCGAGGCGGCCAGGCGTGAGCGGTTGATGCAACAACTCGAGTGGGAGCATGAATTTACCCAGTTTTTAGGAGGGAGGCGTCGGTAATGGAAGACCAGGTGTTTGGTAACAACAATTCATTTACGGGTTTTATTGTTAACACCATTAGTCCCAGTGCGATCTATGAGCATTTCTTCTACATCGCCAGTGTTGCAGCGGTGGTGCCCTGGTTGTTCATCCTGTTCATTATGATCCGGGTGGTACAGGAAAGTTCGGATGCTATTACCGGCAAGGCAGCATTAGCGACGGCGTTGGGTGATGCGAACAAAGCCTTGTTGTTCTATTTGGGCTACACCGCTGCTGGCTTTATGATTTTTGGTTTGATCCTGATTCTCTCAAACTTGTTTCAGAGCTTTGGCGGCACGCAGCTGATTCACAACCAGATGCTGGAGTTGCGGCAGACCCTGATGGCCGATCCAGAGCAGCAAAGGGCGTGGTATGAACGGCTTTGGCGTGCAGCCATGGATATCGGCAACATATTCAGTGCTGGCGCTGTTTGGGGGATCTACCAGTTCCTCAGCGTTTTTTACATCTTCCTAAGCCAGCTGATTGATGTGATGTTTGCGCTGGGCTTGGCGCTTACCTATGGCTGGGGATTTATCGCTATTGCTACGCGGGTGATGCGGCAAGAATTTAACCTGCTGCCCGGGTTTACCAAGACTGTATTGACCTTTGCGATATGGGCGATCCTTGAGCCCTTGTTGTTGTGGTTTGTGTGGTTGATGTCACTGGGTGCCGTTCAGTGGCTGACAGCTCATCACGCTGGGTCGGACATTGGTACCACGGCTATTACGCTCTGGTATATGTTTTCTATTGTAATGATGTTTCTGGTGCTACTGATCAAAATCATCGCTCCATTTTTAGCGCTGTACTTGGCGCGTAATGACAGCATGGTCGGCGCCTTGGGGGCTGGCCCTGCTGCACTGGGTGCCATGGTCGCAAATCAGATTGTTCGCATGACTGCGCAATCTGCATCCAATACGGTCGGTGGCATGCTGCCGTCTGGGGAAGGAACGCGCACCCGTGATCGGCTTGCCCAAAGCGTCGGCGATACTATGAATACGCCGCTTGGCCAGCTCTTCGGTGGCAAAGGTGCTAATGACCTGTCTGCGCTTGACACGCCTCATACAAATCCTTCGTCTGGATCTGCCGGAGGCTCCCCCGCGTCAGGCATGGACGCACCGTCTGCGACGGGAAGCGCGGGATCTGGAGACCCCACAGGCCAAGGTGAACAAACTTACGGTACAGCTAGCCCTGGCATGGACAGTTCAACCGCTCCGCAATCGCCAGCGTCACCAGCAGGTCAGACCTCAACAGCCTCCGATCTGACTAGTGGTTTGTCAGCCTCCACAAGCGAACCACAGACAGGCAGTGACAGCCAAGGCCAGCGTCCGGCCAATGATCTGGGTTCACTAACGCCTGATTCACATAACGACCGTGGACCGAACGATGACCGACGTAACTGAGTTTAGACGGGCCAAGGTGGGAGCGCTCGCGGCCCGCGAGACCTTCAAGGTTAGGGTGCTCTATGGTCTGGTATTCCTCAGCTTAATGGTGACGCTGGCGATTGCCTTTGCAGCAGCAGAGTTGAAACAGCGCGTCACCCAGGTTGACCAGGGAATCTACCGAAGTGAAGCCGAGATGATAAACGGCGGCCGCCGCTTCATTGATGCGTTCTATAGCCTGAACAGCGCGACTATTGAATATGATCAGTTCCGCGCAATACGGATGATGGCCAACCCTGAGTTGCAGCAAAATCGGCTTCAGTATCTGGCGCAAAGCGACCTTGTTCGCCGGGTAAGAGCCAGCAACACGGTCTCCCGCGTGCGCTGGCAAGGTGCGCAAAACAAGGTGCTCAGCCAGGGCAGCAGCATGCGGGTTGAATACCAGGCACAAATCGTACTCAACAACCGGGATACGTACCCGCTGCATATCGTCCTGGAGTTGGTGCCGGTAGAAAAAACCGATGACAACACGGATGGGGTAGGTGTTCTGTCCTGGACCGATGTGGCCAAAACACCGTTTATTGAAGGATCAGAGCAATGAAGAAACAAAGCGTGAAATGGACTACCGCGGTGATCGCGGTGGCTGCTACCAATTTTGCTACTGCAAACGTCCTTCCGGACGAGGTGGTGATGCCTTGCGAAAGGCGCATAGAAGTATCAGAGCTTACTCGTATCGTTGTTCCGATGACGCCATTTCGTGGCGTCAACCTGATCTTTCCTTTCGATTTGCAGGACCAGCAAACGACTTACAGTTTGAGCTTCGATCAAATTTGGAATTTCAGTCCGGCAGGCGGCACAAACATGGTGCCGGTGTACTTTAAGAGCTTTGCCGGCGAGTGGGGTGAGTTAACCGACTTCACCATAGCTACTCGCCATCATGTGTTTTCAATCACGCTGAAGGCAGACCCGGATATTCGTAACCACTGCACCAATGTGATTTTCGACTTCACGGAGGAGCAACTACAGCGCATTCGGGAAGGCGAGCGAAAGGAACACCTGGAAGCCCTGGATGCGGAATACCAAAAAAAGTTGGCCAGCTTAGAAGAAGACGTGAACCGCCAGGCCCTAAAGCTAGTCGGTAACTTAGCTTCTCAGCGTCCTAGAAACATTCGAATCCATGAAGATAACTCTTTGCGGCTTTCCAATGGTGACCAAGTTGAGGTGTATGTCCGCAGAATGCAAGGCTTTGGGGCTTTCACAGTGATCACGGGAGAAGTGAAAAATGACTCAAGAGTACAGCCACTTTACATCCAGGATGTGAAAGTGGCTCTGACGGACGGACGGGACCGGAGGGTGCCGGTTCCCGGGCATATGGACATTGAGCCACGCCTTGGAATTAACCAGGTCGCAGCGTTCACCTTTGCCACAACACAAGACATGCCTCGCACAGGCGGGGTAATGGAAATCACCACGGACAGAGGCACTGTGGAGGTCCTATGGTAAGGGCGCGCAGCGTTGTTGTTTTTATAGCACTTAGCACCAGTATGCCGACTATGGCGGAGCTAACCTACGACGAATACCGCAGGGCAATTGGTGCTGGCCAGGAACGGCTTGATCACAGTCGGCGACTAGTTGGTCATGATCAACTGCACAATCTGGTGCCTGGCCTGGAAGATGTTGGGACATTGCCTGAAGGTGCGGTACAGCTGCCGGATGGTCGAATCGTACAGCGTATTGTGGAGGTGGATATAGACACAAAGCGCGAGACAGGTACGGGCGATAGGGAAGACGGGGAGGGGGCCGGTACCGAGATGCCAGCAACGCCAGGTCAATCCAGTCAGGTGTCCGAATCAGGCCGGTCTGTGGGGGCGACGTCCGTTGAGCAGGAGCCGCAGCGAGTGGAGCCCGCCCAGCCTGCGCCACGGGCGGCTACTCCCAGGCCGCCGGATACTACGTTCATTTCACCATCATTGCGCCAGACAGGCGGGCCGCGCCAGACCAACCGAGGTGTGGTTGTCCGTTCCGAAGGTAACCAAGTGCGGTTCGGTATTCCGGTTGGCAGCAGCATTCGTGTGCGGCTGGACCGGAGCGCCAGCAATGTCCAGCCAGGGGCTATCGCTCTGGCCGTTGAAGAAACGATCCGAGGGCGGCAGGAGACCCTGCCTGCTGGTTCAACACTGTTTGCCCGGGCAAGCGCGGTGTTGGGCTCAGAAAGTCTGTATTTGACGGTTTTCCAGGGCATTACCCCCGATGGTAAAGAGTTCCAGGTGACCGGGCATGTCTTCACGGACGCGGGCGAGCCGGGGCTAGTGGCGCGTGTCGTGTCTGATGGCAGGTCATTGGCGCGGGCAACAGCGCGAGGTACCAATACCCTGGGCCGTGAGCTGTTGTCAGAGGCGCCGTTAGGTGCGGCAGGAGTGGGCGGAGCAGCTGCAGAAGCCACCTTAGACCAAATCCTACGGGAGAACGAACGCAGCGACGACGCCGCGCTGGGGCGGCCCGCTTATGTTGTGGTCGCGCAGCCGCAACGTGGAGTGGTTCAAATTGAGCGAACATTTTAGTTTAGAGTTGTTTTAGGGTATGTAAAAGGGTATCTTTGAGGGGTGGGCAAAATCTGCCCTATTCCTCAAAAATGCTACAATGGAGCCCTTTTGGACATGGAACAAACTGCCTTGTATAAGAAAATCCCTCCGTCGCGGTTCGACCTCCTGGCCGAACGTCAGCAGTTCGCGCCAAAAATTTTGGCGCGATTGCGCCGCGTACTGGTTGATGGAGACCAGGTATCTGACGTTGCTGAGGCGGAAAGGGTGAGCGCCGAAGCCATACGCAAGCAAGTTAGAACATTCCTGGCTGGGACCCAAACACAGGACTTGTACCTCACTGAGACTCAGTTCAATGACTTGGTGCAGCGCTACGGGGAAGCCTTTCGCCCGTTGAGTGCCCAGAACGTAGGGCGCGCGAAGCGTGTCCTGGTTGAGCGAGAGCAAATTCAATCTGTCGCAGATGACGCGAAAATAGACTCCACGACACTGGCTAAAGTCATCCGGAAGCTGCGTTCCTTTGCGGTGCCGGGCGGGTGGCGGCAAGTGACAGTGGTTCTGCCGGATGACCTGGCAGACCAGGTGGAGAAAATGGAGCAAGATGCCCGGCATCGGGCAGGGCTTAATTAAGCAATAGGGAACAGGGAATGAAAAGGATAGGTCTTTGCGCTGTAGCCGTCCTGGCCAGCGCTGTAAGCCCAGGAGTAGCGGCGTGGGAGGTGGAAACATCTGTTGGTGCCACCCCCATGGTGATGAACTACCAGTCGAAGGAGCCCGAGGCTAATACTGACTGGGAAATGATCACTTATCCGCTGTCGATCAGCGTTACTTTCAACCTCAACCGCATCAACCGCGTGGTCACCGATCTGCGTTACGCAGACTTTGACATTCCAGCCGGAAAAGGGGGGATTGGTGTCTCCGTGAAAGGCTGGCAGCTCACCACCGCATTGCAACATCGGTTCCGCATGACCCGGAATATTCGCCCTTGGGTTGGCGGGGGCTTAGTGTCATCCGTTCTGGATGTGTCGGACCGGCACCGCACTGACCGCGATGGTTTTCTGATCGAGCGTCTGTCTGATCGCACCGACTCTACTATGTCGGCCATCGCGTTGACGGGCCTGGAGTGGGAAATCACCAGGTATTGGGTGTTTGCGACGGAAGCCCGGTATGAAGTGCCATTCTCGGATGGCCTGCATGGCTACGGCCTCGGCGCTGGTTTGCGTTATCAATTTTAGTTTTGCCTAGGAACAAAGGAAAAAAGGAACCTTTACCATGAAAAAAATACTGACGTGTTTAGCGTTGTCTGCATCCCTTGCAGTGGTCGGTTGTAATCAGGGCGGAGGCAGCAGTGGCGTGCCTGAAAAGCGTCCCTCTGGCACTATTTCCGGTGTGGCCTTTGATGGCCTGATCATCAATGGCGATATCCGGGTGTATGCCTGGAATGGCCGCAAAGGTGAGCTGCTGGGCAGTGGCCGCACCAATAGCCAAGGTGAGTATTCCGTGACCCTGGACCAGGTGGCCAGTCAGCCTGTGCTCATTGAGGTCACCGGCGGTAGATATGTTGAGGAGGCCAGCCGGAAAAGCGTTGGTCTTAAAGATGGTGACCGTCTGTATGCGCTTTATGAATACAAACAAGGCGAAGCCCTCACCACAGCATTGACCTACTACACTATGTTGGCAACAGGTTTGGCGGAGTACATGGTAAGCACAGGTGTTACGCCGGTAGCTGCCGTGCGCGAGGCAAACCGAAGTATTGAGGACCTCATCGGTATCAATATTCGTCATGTGATGCCGCTTGAAATTGATAATGCGGCAAATGCCACGCCGCAGGTTACCGATGGCCACCTCTATGGTTTCGCTACAGCATCAATATCTGCACTGACAGCTTGGGTTTCTGAGCAAAATAATGTACCAGTTCATGATCCCTACAACTCAATTCGCTTTGCACGTGATGCCTACCGGGATATTCGGTCGGATGGGCGGCTCGATGGCCGCGCGGAAGATGGGATCGTGGCTCAGGGCGTCGTTACACTGGGTCCAGAGGTATACCGCCATGGTATTGCCACAAACATGCTTGTGATGGCCAACCATTCAGAGAACAGAACAAACCTGACACCTGCTGATGTATTGCCCATGGCGGTACAGTTCAACGAAAGTAATGCGTCGATGTTTGGTAGTACGCCTATCAAGTCGCTAGCAGAGAACCGGCCTGTTATCAGCAATTTGTCCTACACCAGTGGTGATGTGGTTTCCGGTACACTGAACCTGACTGCGGACATTGTAGACATAACCGGTCTAGAGGATATCCGTCTTTATGTTAATGGAGTGCTCCAGGATACGCGGATTGATAGCCGGGTGACTTTCATGTTTGACAGCACTGTTCTGGAAGATGGTATTAACCTCTTCACGGTGGAAGCTCGCAATGTAGTTGGAGCTACTACGACCGCGAATCTGGATTTGTTTGTAGCCAATACTGGCACGACGATTTCTGACGTCTCACCTGCAAATAACGGTTGGGTGTCGGGTGTGTACCCGATCAGCGCGAAGATAACCGACTCTGCAGGGCTGGAAATGGTGCGGTTCATTTTGAACGGAGAAACTGTATTTTACCCACAGTCGCTCCACGCTCCAGTGTGGGAGCTTAATACTTCTGTGATGGATGAGCGCGTTCATACCCTCAAGATTGAAGTTAAAAATAACGTTGGCTTCACCAAGTCAAAAGAGATCCAGTTCAGAGTTGATAATACCCCGCCTGTTATATCTTGGAGTGTGGAAGAAAATAGTGCGCACCGAGGGTTTATGGCAATATCGCCAAGCATTAACGATGCGGGAGGGTTGAAAACTGTTGAATTTTTCAAGGATGGGGAGCTTCTCAGATCATTCACAGCCGGACCCTATATTATCGATTTCAACACAGCCATCGAACGTGATGGGGAAAAGAACTTTGTAATACGTGCGGTCGATATGGCAGGGAATGTCAGCTCTTTGTCCAGAAGTGTATTTTTTGACAATACGCCACCACAGGTATCGATACTTAGTCCATTCCCTGGTGATCGTTTTTTGGAAGACTTCTATGTGACAGCCCGCGTTCATGATGAGGTTGGTGTTGATACTGTAGAGATTTTGGTTGGTGACTTGCCATCGTGGTTTGTGGAGCCGGACGATGACGGAATGGTAAACGTCCGAGTCAATGTTTCAGATATGGAGAATGGAAACTATCCGATCAGGGTGATAGCGTATGATAGAGTGGGGTTCTCCGCCGCTGCCAGCTCGTCTGTAAAGCTAGACCATAAACCTCCTGCTCTTCGGGTTTTAGAGAATAGTAGCCAGACGATCGGAAGGCATGGTTACACAAACGTCACATTTGAAATTGAAAACTTTGACTCAACGAAAGGGTATAGACTAATTTCTCTTGAACACTCAGATATTCACGGAGGAAACTGGTCGCCGGCACCATTAGGTAGTAGGGGTTTGGTGTCTTTTGATCTAGATAAGATCAGAGTTATCACGAATCGTTGTAGCAGTACTCGGGTCCATATGAGAATTCGCATTGCTGACAGTAATGGTCTTGTGAGCAATCTGCGAACAGTCCACCCGACTTACCCTATAAACTGCGAGTAAAAAATAGCCGCTTTTGCGGCTATTTTCATGTTATGCCCTGGAGGGAACCTATAGTGAAACGGCTGCTGTTAATAAGTGCTCTAGCCTTAATGGCGGGATGCGATGATAAAAACGAGAGCAAGCTTAGAGAGCTGGAAATAGCTGGACACGTGGTGAGTTCAGTCTTCCAAGACGGCAGCGTTTACGCTTACACCTGGTCAGAGAGTGGGAATGTTTTTCTGGGTCAGGCACAGATGGGCCAGAACAGCACTTTCACATTAAAGGTGACACCGCCTGTAGGATCATCAGTTCTTATGATCAAATACCGCGATGGCAAGCTGGGCAATTTGAGGATGGCTGGTGACGAATACTTGGTAAGTCTGGTGCCGGTAACTAGTGCAGGGGAGACCGTAACAACTAGTCTCTCAGCGCTATCAACCTTGATCGCGGACTTAGCAAAGCAAGACAGGGACCGCTATTTCAAAACCGAATCACGGGCACTGAGTGATGCTCTTGAAGCTTTCTCTGCGTGGCTGGGGTTTAATGTACGCTCCTTTGAAGATGCGCCGCCCGGGCAGGGCGAGCTGCTTGAGCGCGCCCTAATCGAACTGGCAGATACATACAGCGTCAGCCCACAAATACCGTATTTTGCATTGCTACGTCTGATGCGGCGGGATGTTAGTGACGGTCATTTGGACGCGCGAGAAGTAAATCAAACCTTATGTTTGGGAGGCGTCTGTCCAGGAGCGAATCTGTACCGGCTACATTGGCCTACAGCGTTCCTGCAAGCAGCGGTCGCCCACACGGATAGCCCTGAGAAGTTGGCCGAGTATGCTGCTTATGCCGAGGCCTGGAGCCACAGGAGTACCAGCTTGGTAACCAGTGCTGGAGGGCGACTGGACGTTGGTGAACCCGTCTTGGTAGAGCTTAGCATCCAGGATGGCCAGCTGCTGTCTGGAGAAGTGACCATTGAAGCAGAGTTTTTTGACCTCATCGGCGTCCAGGAAAGCGCTTTGTACCTCAACGATGATCAGATAGCGCTATCTGATAACGGTCTGATCAGCGCAACAGTGAATACACAGTTATTTGCTGATGGCCAACATAAACTAGCTGCCAGGGCCCTGGGACTTATTGGCACCGAGGTGACGGAAACGATTACATTCAGGGTCGCCAACGCTGCGCCTGAGATTGTCATTGAAAATCCTCAGCCTAACGCTTGGGTTAGAGGCATAACCACCTATCAGGCGTTTGTAGCGGATGCTGCTGGTATTGCCAATACGGGCTTTACATTCAGCCACGGGCTCCAGGTAACCCCGGAATCCGGCACAGCACCGGTGTACACCCTGGATACCAGTCAACTGCTGGATGGACCCCATGAATTCACAGTCTCCACCACGAATAGCGCCGGTATTGAGACTGAGCGTAGCGTTAGCTACCTGGTTGATAACACGCCGCCATGGCTGGCGTGGTCGCTTGACCAGGTGTCCTACGTCATGGGCGACCTGGACATTCAGCTCATGGCCACCGATAACCTGGCGTTAGTGGGTAGCCGGTTACTGCTCAATGGCGATGAACTTGAGGCGATGGAGCCCGGCTCAACACAAACAGTGAATCTGGATACCACCACACTGGTGGATGGGACTTATACCTTCCGCTTTGAGGCGGCGGATGCTGCCGGTAATACATCAGCCCTAACCAGGCTTGTGACCATTGATAACACGCCGGTGAATGTTGTGGTCAACAACCCGATGGAAGGTGACGTAATCACCAGTTCGTTCAATATTATGGCCGCTATTGATTTAGATGACAGCGTGTCAGGCGTGAGTGAGCCCGTAGTGATACTGGTTGATGGTGAAGAATGGGGGCTAGCGTCACCGCACCAAAGCATGTTCTACCGCCTGAACATCAATTCCTTCCCTAATGGCCCACACACCATTTCAGTGCGGGTGAAGAATCGGGCCGGTAACGTCACGCAGAAAGACGTTAACGTCATTTTTGACTGCCAGGCGACGCCGCCGGATTGGTGTTAAATGATGGATGCGGGCTTTCAGTCCAGACATTCATGACTCTGCTTCTGGCCACGGGCACGTGATCTGACAGGCCTTGTGGTGCTGTAGGCATTGTTTGCCTGTAGGGGCGGGGCGGTGCCCCGCACATCGGCGGTCGGCAGGGCATGGGTTGGGCTTCGGCCGCGTGAAGGCCTGGTGTCTGGCGCGGTGACGGCGTGCGGCCTTTCTTCTGCCTCCTGCGTGACCTGCGCAGCTTACCCAGAAGCATCCAGGCTTTCTTTGAACAGATCCGGCTGTTCACTCTCTGCAAAATCAAACCGTAACGCAACGATCTTGCGGCCATTCTTGACAGCCCGCCACTGGATATTGAGGTTTGACTTTTCTTCCAGCTCGCTGACTGCGGGCTTAATCACACGGGCTTTCAGGTTGTCGAAACGTGTGTAAGCGTCCTCCAGCATCAGACGGCCACGGAAGTCATCGAGCGAGATCTGTAGCCACCCTGTTTTTCGGTATTGCATCAGCATCTCAAAGACCCGGATGGAGTACACGGACTTCAGGTTGCTCACCTGGGCCAACCCGTAGGCTGTGAACTCCTTATGAAGCTGGGTCAGGTAGGCTGCAACGTGGATGGTGAAATTGAGTTCCACTCTGGACTCACCATCGACATAGGAGATGCGATCAACCCACCGGAAACGCTCTCTGTGGCGTCCATCATAGGTTCTGATGTCACGCTCAAAGAGCGACGCAGCAGCGTCCTGGAGGGCTTCATACGCGGTGTGGAGTTCAATCTGAAAAGTCTCAGCGAACTCATGGGCGGTAACGCTGAATTTGTATTCTCGCATCGAGCGGCGGGAGTCGATTCTGGCGATAACAGCAAGCAGTAGACGCTGCTCGTTGAGCGACAGCTTGTATGACGCTTCGATAAGCGCATTGCCTTTGGCAACCCTTAATGGCTTCCCTTTCATCCCTACACTCCTTTTTGTTTGTAGTGACCAAGATTATCACTACATTCTCTAAAACCGTAGGGGTTTTTTTGTGGGTAGCCGAATTGCTCGGAATCTATAGGGCTTTAAGAATTAAAAATAGCGCCACTCGGAATTTGTAGGGGCTGTGGATGGCGCTCGGAATCTGTAGGTTTAAAGCTCGGAATCTGTAGGGATGGCGCTCGGAATCTGTAGGTTTAAAGCTCGGAATCTGTAGGGGTAAATTCGGAATCTGTAGGGATAAGGAGAAAATACGAAGCGCTAAGACTATGACTTAAAAGCATTTTTAGACTTTGAAAACCACCTAAAAACAAGAAGAAAAAGGTTTAAAAACAATAAAAAGAATTAAAAAGCAGGGTCCTGTGGATAAAGCCTATCTCCAGAAAATTTCAATCAAAACATCGCCTACCCTCCGGCGGTTCCCGCCTCCGCCCCAAGCTTCGCTTGGCCTAAAAGTGTTCCCCGACTTCCTGGCTGCGCCAGGCGGGGCCCCAGGAAGGGTCTGCCACCTCGATGGCAAAGTTTAGCTGCGGGGCTCCTTCGTCAAGGGCTATAGGGAAAGGAGTGATCAACAGAGGGCTGCCAGGTCGTAGTCAGTGCCTGGCGGGGTCTGTCCATGTGGACCTATCGTTGTTGTAGGCCATTAGAACGCCATGTACCGCATCAGGTGATTGGTCTCGGTCGCCAGCACCCGTGTGTAAATTTCCGTTTGCTGAATATCTGCATGACCGAGCCAATCCCGGATCACGGTCAGTGGTTGGCCATGCAGAACCGCATTGCACGCGAACGCATGGCGCAGGGTGTGAGGGTGAACCCCTATCGACAGCCCGGCGCGGGCGGCCAAATTGGTGATCCGCTTGTAACCCCACTGACGGGTAAACGGAAACAACCGCTCACCGGCGCGGATACTCTGGCCTTCGATATAGCGTTGCAGTTCCCGGATAAACGCCTCATCAGTGATGGGTACCCAGCGTTTGCGTAACACCTGGCGTTTTGCCAGGCGGGGGCGGCCGCGTTTTTTGAGCTGGTCCAGGAGCACCCCGGACGACCACTGATCTTTCAGTACCAGGTGTTCGGTGGTTACCGCCAGAGCTTCGGAGATCCTCGCACCGGTATGCCATAGCAGTGATGCCAAAAGGTGGTCACGCGGGTGCGTGGCGGCATCGAGCAGCTGGTGAACTTCTGGCAGCAGCAGATAAGCTGGCAGCTCCGGGTACAGTTGGAGTGTCAGAGGACGGCGCTCCACCAGGTATGGCCAGTTTATCTCGATACGCCCGGCGAACAGCTCAGCGGGGTGCGGGTTGCTGGGTGTAGCAGATCTGGTGATGTGTAAGGGGTGAGTCATGCGCCGCTGTCCACCGTTGAAAATTTCCGCCCGGGCAGGGCGTATGGTTACATTTAACAAGAAAACTGACAACGCTAGTCGCGCCAAAGGCCTGGCAAACTGACAGGGCTTTTCGCTGTCTATCGACTGCAAATTAGGCATCATGGCAGGTGTTGTCAAAATAATAAAATTTGACAACGATTGACCGGCAATAATCGCATCAGATGAAGTCGTCACCTACAACAGCACAGAGCAACCCCCGCCACTATGACAAAGGTGCCCAGTAGTGCTATCAGGACACTGGGCCAGGACGCAGCCAGCGATATTGCTGTGCCTATTGCGCCAAACCCGGCGAAGACCAATCTTATCCCGGCTTTCCGGGGGCCTATTTCTCGTATTTCCATTTGTTTACCTCGCTTATCGTTGGTGGTTGTTAAGTTAATAAGACAACCTTCTTCTTGTATTTATGGAAATCCGCTCGCTTATGCGGCGGTGATCCACCAAACAGCACTAAGTATTTATACCTACCGGGAAACGATGGAGGGGCGGCAGCTATAGCTTATTTCTTTCTGTCTTTCTTTGTTTCTTTCTTTCTTGCGTTTTTTCTTTGTTGTGGTATCCTTTGGTTAAACATTGCCAAGGGGTGCGGTATGACTGAGATTGCGGAACAGGACGGCAGAGTAGGGCGGCCAAGCGAGTACGATGATGCGCGGGTGATCCAGGTAGGCGAGAGTCTGGTTGAGGCTGGTCGGCGTGTGACGGGCTATGCGTTGCGGCGCCTTGTGGGTGGCGGCGACCCTAACCGGCATATACGCATTTGGAGGGCTCACCAGCAGCGAAAGGAGGTGGTGGAGTCGGAGCCGGTCCAGGAGTTGCCGGTTGAGGTCGATGAGCTATTGCGGCAGTTGACGGGTGCGCTGGCTGATCAAATTAGAGGCATGGCTGTCCGCCTCAACACTATTGCGGTGCAGACGGCGGAGCGCCGGGTGGCTGACGTGATGGCTGGAGCGCGGGAAACCCAGGATCAAGCAGAGGCAGAGCTAGCAGATGCGGCGGCCACCGTTGAAGACCTGGAGAAGCAGTTGGAAAGGTTGCAGCGTGAAAACGCAGAGCTGACAGCCAAACTTGCGGAAGCGGTGGCTTTCGGGGAGGCGGAGCACGATGCTCTTACCTTGTTGAAAGCGAATGTTGCGGTGCTGAACGGCAAGCTAGAAGCTGAACAAGAGCAGCGGGCTACCGCAGAAACAACAGTGTCGGATCTCAAGCAGCGCAATGCAGAGTTGGCCCAGGACAAGGCGGACCTCAAAGCGGAACGCGACAGACTGAAACAGGATGTGGATGAGTTGCGCAAAGAGCGAGAGAGTCTGGTTGATGTGAGGGGCGAGCTCAAGGCTCAGCTGGCTACGCTGAGTGAGCGGGAGGCCGGTGTGTTGCGTCGAGCCTCAGCGGCAGAAACCGAGCGCAGTGAGGCCACTGCAAAGGTCGCCCAGCTTGAAGCTCAGGTAATTCAGCTCAAGGAGCAGCTGGCAGCGCTTGATAGGTCTGGCCGCAATCAGCAGAAGGCGGGCGCTAAGAAACCGAAGCAAGAAGGCGGGTAATCACCCATGGGCTCATCCAGTCACCCCGAAGGACGTACCATGCGTCCGCGCCAAAATATCAATGGCCGAGCCAGTCAATGGATGCGGATCGCTGGCATGATTGCCACGCGATCCGTCAATAGCACGGATATCTGCGCCGAGCTGGGCATCAGCCGAAATTCGTTTGTTCGCCATCAGGCGGACATGGAGCGGATCTATGGCTTGGTTATGGAGTATGTGCGGCCGCCGGGGTCAGTGTCAGGCTGGTATGTAATCAAAGATTGGGGCGTTTTGAACGAGCAACAAGTTATTCAGAGATATGGCAAGCTTTAACATCTCATTTCGCAAGGAGTGGAAATCCCATTCCAACAACGGTGGCAGGATGGTAAACATGACGAAAACCGTTAAGGCCGCACTCATCGTATTAGTGCTGGCCTTTATCATGGCTGCTCTGAACATGCGCAATATCTATGCGATGTTTTGGAAGGTCGAAGGCGCGACCGTGGTGCTCCAGCCCTGTAGCGAGGATTGTGAGCTCACCGGGACGTTGGGTGTAGTACCGTTTGATGGTCGCTACTATATAGAAAACCAAGATGGCCGGTTCTATTTGGAGCCGGGTAGCTACACGATGATTCGCTTTAAATAGCCAGGCTTTTATAGGATCTACGTGCCGGGCGCTTCAAATCCTGCGAGTGGCTCGATCAGTGCCGGCGTGTTCTCGGTTGTGGCCCGATTCACTGCAGTTGAAACCCTCCAGTGGTGTAGCAGGGTTGGATCTGTACGCGCGATGTTGCCCCGCAGCGTTTCGGTGGCCGTGATTCCTGGATCAAGCCAAGCGGATAGGCTTTGTGGGTCCAGGAGCACCGGCTGCCGGTCATGTAGGGCGCTGGCCGGTTCTGTAATAATGGCCGCACAGGTATCTGTACCTTGGCCAGTGTACGCATAAAGACCCGCAAACAAGAGCGCTTCGCCTCGTTCCTGGTCGGGCCTGGTGATGTAATAAGGCTCTTTGGTACCGTCTGGCGCGGTGCGCCATTCATACCAACCGCTGGCTGGTATAACACACCTGGCATGTTTAAAAGCGTCGTTGAAGTAGGGCTTGTTCAAGGATTCAATTCGGGCATTAATGGGCGTCGGTGCTCCTTGTTTCGCCCAGCCCGGGCGGAAGCCCCAGGTAGCCAGGCTGAATACGGGTTCAATTTCTTCATGGGGTCGGACGGTCAGGATTTGCGATCCCGGCGTGATGTTGTAACGGCTGATCAGATCCCCCACCGGTTTGTTAATGCTCCAGTAGCGTTTTGCGATGAGACTGGCGGGGGTATGAAGTGCAAAGCGACCGCACATTGTAGTGGCCTTGTCGGGTTGATTTTCATTGAGTTCATTATGAACGAATAAAGGTGATGTTGATGAAAAGGATGTTTATTGCTGCGCTTGTGCTGATAGTTGCGGGAAGTGCTGCTGCACAACCAGCAACATTCCCTGCTGCCAAAAATGCCCTACGTGACCTCGTGTACCACGACCGTCAGGAGGCTGACAAAGGTACGTTCTATTGTGGGTGTCAGTGGGAGTGGGCTGGGCGTCATGGTGGGCGGGTAGATCTGGAGTCGTGTGGTTACCAGGTGAGAGCACAAGAAAATCGGGCAATCCGAATAGAGTGGGAGCATGTTGTACCTGCTTGGGTCCTGGGTCACCAAAGGCAGTGTTGGCAGAACGGTGGGCGCCAAAATTGCATCGAGACAGATCCGGTGTTTCGGGTGATGGAGGCTGACATGCACAACCTGGTGCCATCCATCGGAGAGATAAACGCTGATCGCTCCAATTACCGGTTCGGCATGCTGTTCAATACGCGGCTGCAGCATGGTGCTTGCGATTTTCGGGTAGACTTTTCACAGCGGGTTGCCGAGCCAAGAGACGAGGTGAAGGGACAAGTAGCACGTATCTACTTTTACATGGCTGATCGCTACCTGCTCAGGCTGGGAGCCTCCCAGGTAAAGCTCTTTATGCTATGGGACAGGCAGTTCCCGGTAACTGAATGGGAGCGCGAACGCAACCGGCGTATTGAGGAGGTTATGGGCCACGGAAATCCCTTTGTGACGGGAGAGAAAGAGTGGACACCCTGGATCACCCTGTCCGGCGCTGGGCTGGAAATGGCTGAGTCGCAAACCCAGCGAGGCCATCATCCAGTGAGAGGGAATGCCGCGAGCAGAATATATCACCTACCCCACGGCTGCCCTAGCTACTCAAGGATCAATTCAGAGAACCTGGTGGAGTTTGTTAGCGCGGCGGATGCGGAAAACGCAGGATACCGATTGGCTGGAAATTGTCGATAAACCTATATTTTCGAGTGGCGCTTAGGAATGGTTGATACTTGTGCGATTGAAGTGATGATAAGGAGAGCTACGCCAAGGGCTTACATAGTTACTGGTGGTCATTTCAATTATGGAAGCCTCTACATGGGCAAACTTTGTGGGGAGGATTACGTACTACCGATGTCTCAGATCTCATTGATCTATGATGTGGGAAATGGTCGTCATGTTGTGATCTTGCCGCGCTGGTTAGCTGAGCAAAAAGGCCTTCTGAAGTACGAGCGGAAGCTATCCGGGTGAAGTTTGTGACGGTCATGGCCCGGTGTGAGAAAGAGAAGTAAGGCGAACCCTACGGGCCGTGTGGTTCCGGGTTCGCTGTTCGCTCATCCTGGCGTTGCCAGGACTGACGCCCTCCACCCCACTTTCGCTTTCGCCGTCCCGGCGACCAGGGCTAGCCCTGGACCCCTTTGTTTATGTCGGCAACAGACACCCAGGGGTGCGCCTTGCGCCCCCCTGGGAGACTGTTTAGCGCCTCCCTTTCAGCGGTCATGACAGCTACAGGCCTTCGGCCTTTCGCTGTCAACACCGCGCAATGATCCCCGCCTGCGGGGTCCCCTGGTGGGGCTCTGCCCCACGCCCCGCTCTTGCCGCCGAGGGCTCAGTGTGCAGGCGGCGGGCTGTGCCCTTACCTGCCCCTGGCCGGGAGGCTGTGAGCCTTCCAGCAGCGTCAAGGGGCCGTGTCCTCGCCCTTATGGGCGGCGGGCCGCACCACTCCCCTTGACCCTGCTTCCAGGCGGATACGTGTACCTGGTGGATCTGGTGGTGTCTGGTGGTTTGTTTTGCCTGTAGGGGCGGGGCGGTGCCCCGCACATCGGCGGTCGGCAG
>JAIUMV010000034.1 GCA_022565395.1 Marinobacter sp. | reverse complement strand
GCACCAGCGCATTTGGCTTTGCAATCCGGGGTCATCTTCGACAATCAGCAGGCGCTTAGTCACGACAGAGCTATTCCTTTATTCGGCGTGAACGGATGAGCTGTTCAATAATGTGAATTCTTAACTGTTCTTTGACACTTTGCAATGTAATCAGCTGGCTGATTTGATGGCCGTCAAACTATCGTCGTCATTTCTCTTGCTGACCGGAGCCGCGAGGGGGAAGCGTATGGAGAAGCATGAGCCAACCCCCGGCTCACTGGTGACATCAATTGAGCCGCCGATTTGCTTCACGTACTCACGGGCCTGATAGGCGCCGATGCCCATACCTGTAAGACCTTTGGTGCTCTCGAACGGCTTGAACAGGCGAATGCGGATAAACTCCTCGGTCATGCCCGAGCCGGTATCCTGAATGAACAGTACCACGTGGTCTTTACTGGTTTTCATGGTCAGCAGCACCTCGCCGTCCGGCGGCGTGGCATCCAGGGCATTCTGGATCAGGTGGCTGAGAATGGTTCTGAGCTGCTCCGGATCAGCATATACGGTGGCACGGGGGCTGGAGGGGTCAAGCTGTGGTTGCGGCTGGCTGTGAGCATGGTTGTCCATCAGCATTTCCAGCATGTGGTACAGATCCACCGGTTGCAGTGCATCGCTGTCCTCCTGGGGTTTACGGATGTGCTCCACCAGGTTGGACATCTTGCGCACCGCGTGCTCGGTGGTTTGTATCATGTCATCAATAAAGGCCGGGTTATGTCGGTGTTTGGGGGCGTTGCGCACCAGCAGCGTCAGTTGGGCAATCAGGGTTTTCAGGTCGTGAACCATGAAGGCGGACGCCTTGTTCACGGCTTCAAACTGCATGGCGCGGGACAGGCGGCCCTGAGCCTCGGCCTGGGCAAGGACGTTACAGCTCTGGCGAGCCACAACCCGGATCAGGTCAAAGTTTTCCCAGTTAAGCTCCACTTTCGCATAGGGTCTACCGACGACACAGATACCGTAAAGCTCGTTACCCAGGTAGAGGGGGATAATCAGCCAGCTGTCCTGTACATCCTGAATGGCATCGGGGATTTCCATCAGGTTGTACATGACGGGATTGCTGGCGTACTCCGCCAGATCAATGATCCACTCCCGTTCATTAAAAAAGGTCACCAGCTCGGCATTGCTGTCAATCACAGTAAAGCGGGGCGGTTTCAGGCCAATGGCTGATTGCAGCGTGTAGTTGTCCTGGTCGTCCCTGATCCACAGCAGACCTCGTTGGCTTTCCACCAGATTAGCCAGAATGCTGATGACCCGTTCCGGCAACGGTGGTTCATCGGACAGATTGGCGAAAATCTGTGTCATTTTCAGCCATTCGTCGCGGTAGTCATATTTGTAGTCAAAGAAGTTCTGGCTGATAAACATCATCAGCCGGGAGCGGAACCGGCGCGAAGTCAACAGCATGGCCAGGAAGGTCAGCAGCGCCGCCATCACCAGAACCTGCAGTGCCTCCCCCCATTCGCCACCCAGCGCACGTACATAGTAGCCGCCGGCCGCTACAAACAGCAGATAAACCCCGGCAAACACCAGTGTGCCCGCATGGAACACGGCGGCCCGGGACATATGGAAGTCAACGGGTTGTTTGCGGGTGTTGATCATGCTGATGGCGAACAGGGGGGCAATCAGAGCGTTGATACCGCCCCGCGCACTCCAGAAGGATTCGGAAATCTTGCCGAACAACAGGGCGTCGGCGTACATCAGAAAATCAAAGGCAAACAGGCTGGCAACGCCAATACACAGATACTTGATACTGGAGCGGCGGAAGGATGTGGTATTGCGCCAGATCTGTTCCACCAGACAGATGCCGAGCAGCGCCAGCATCAGTTGACCAACCACCCGGGTACGACCGTCCAGCAGGCTGGCATCCAGTACGTGATCCAGCAGGCTGTTGCCGAGCAGAATGGCCACCAGTGCCACAGTCACAATGCCCGCAAGCCGGAACAGTCGGGGCGAGATAATGCCGGTGCGCCCGGCGTCCCGTATCAGCGCAAGCAGCACGCCAATCCAAGCTGCATCCCGCACCAACTCAAGTGTGTAGCGGATATGAAAACCCGGATAGCCCCACAGGGACTGGGCGACCAGGGCGAATGCCCAGGTCGCGGTCAGTATGCTGGCGGTAAGCAGGGCCCGGTCGGTATAGCGACGCAGGTATTTCTGGGCAACCAGTATCGCCAGCAGCGTGTAGGCTACCGTGGTTGAGGCATAGCTGAGCAGACTGAAGTCTGTCATGGCGTGGTGCTTTCCGTGCTACTCAGAGGATTCAGGTTTTACTCTCCCGATAATACCTGAAAATTTCTTTAAGTGGACGCCTGGGCTTGAAGCCAAAGTCACGGGCGAACGCTTGGCCGTCAATGACAACCGGGTACTTGAAGAAATCCATCAGGTAAGGGGGGAAGCTTCTCAGGTTCAGCAATGACAGAATGGTTCTTGGCAGTACCGGTGGTATGGATGGCACCGGGAGGCGGCGGCAGCCAGCGAGCTTGAGGGCATGCTGGTAGGCTACCCAGTCGGCAGGTGCAACATTATAGATGCCGCGGTGACCCTGATTGGTGTACGCCAGCACCAGTGCATCGGCCATATCGTCGATATGGATAAACTGCATCATGGGGGAGAAACCGCTCAGCACCGGGGCGCGCTTGCTCTCCAGCAGGGTGCTGATGGAGTTACGAACCCCCGGGCCCACGATATTGCAGGGGCGGAGAATAGCGATATTCAAATCAGGATACCGCCACAGGTAGATGGTGGCCAGGTTTTCCAGTTCAACGGAATCCACCAGGTCACTGCTTAAACCAGCCCCCTTGAGAGGTGCGTCCTCATCAATCAGTGCCGGGTTATAGGCCATGGCGCCGTAGACGTGGTAGGTGGAGAGCACCACCACGCGACTGACACCGTACTTATGGGCCAGGTCCAGTAGCTTCTGGGTGCCGAGCACGTTGGCATTGTAACGGCTCATCCGGGTGCCCTGGCTGGACATGATGCGGCCCAGATGGATCACCCCGTCAAATTCATAGCGGCGGAACAAATCCTCAAACACCCGCTTGGTGAAGTCAATCCGGTAGCTGGGAATATCCGCGCCCAGGTCCACCTGCTCACGAAAATCCACTGCGACCAGGTCGCAGGTGTCACGCAGGCGATTGATAACCTGTTGGGCGAGGGCGCCGGCAGCACCGGTAATCAGAATATGTGGGCGTGTGTGTCCAGTCATCAGAACAGCCTTTTCCTTTCACTGAGACCTTTATCAATCAGCTGGCTAATAGCCGCTTTGACCTGTTCAACCCGTTCGGTGACCTGTTCTTCGGGCAACTCCTGATCATCAAAATACAGGGGCTCACCAAAATTCAGGTGGACCTTGGCAGGGAACACGAAGGGCAGGGCAACCGGCGCATAAGGCACGCCAAGGGCTTTGGCGAGGGGCTTGATGTTGGCGATGGCGGGAATGGTTTCCTCACAGCCCACTACCCCTACCGGAATAATCGGCGCCTTATGTTTCATGGCCAGGTGCATAAAGCCGTTGCCAAAGCGCTTGAGCTGATAGCGGTCCTGGTAGAGTTTGCCAGACCCCCTCACGCCCTCTGGGAACACGATAATGGCTTCGCCATTTGCCAGCATTTTTGCGCAGTTGACCGGGTCGCCCAATACCGCACCCACCTGATTCAGCAGGTTGCCCAGGTAGGGCACGGTGGGGAAAAACCGTTCAATCATGGCGCGTGGAATACGTGGACGTTCGGCCCGTGAGGCGAGGGCATAGCCTATCAGCACGCCGTCAATAGGAAGCTGGCCACTGTGATTGGCAACGATCAGCACCGGGCCTTCCGCGGGAACATGCTCTACGCCCTGCGCGGTAACGCGAAAGTACTTCTCATACAGGGGCTTTACCAGCGAAAATCCGAATTTGATGGTTTCGTTGTTATAACCCCATGGGTCATAGCCCAGAGAACCGATCGGTTTGTCCACCCGGGCTATCTGTTCTTCCAGAGACTTCGGGACAATCAGGTCCCTCAGATATGACGTTATGCTCATTTGTTGTGTCCTGGTTGTTATGCAACAGCAACGTCGGCAGCCTGGTATGTGCCAGGAGCTGCGTACAACACCGGATTATAGCGAGGGACCTGTTCAATAGCTTCCCCTTGTTGAGTTATAGAGGACGAGTATGGATCTCAAAGTAACCGGGCTGGTGGTTGAGCCTGAGGAGGCGGTTCTCGCTGCGCCCCGCACGGCGGAGCCCCTGACCGCGGAACAGGTGGACCGTCTGTGTGAAGATCTGGCAAGCCAGGGCTGGACGGTTGTGGACGCTCGTCAGGCACTGGGGGATGAGTTGTTAGCGGCCTTGCGGGATGAGGCGCTGCGCCTGCGGGAAGCGGATGCCATGCAACGCGCAGGGGTGGGGCGTGGCACAGAGCTGATCCTTGACCGCGGCATCCGGCGTGACCAGATTGCCTGGCTCGAAGGTAATTCCGCGACACAGGTTGCTTTGTTCTCCTGGCTGGAGGCTCTCAGGCAGTCGTTGAATTATCACCTGTATGTCGGTCTGCGGCGCTTTGAGGCGCATTACGCGGTCTATGAGCCGGGAGATTTTTACCGCTGTCATATCGACAGCTTTCGAGGGCGGGCATCCCGTGTTATCAGTGTGGTGATCTACCTCAATCCCGGCTGGCAGCAAGACCAGGGCGGTGAACTTGTAATCTATGACCGGCATCAGCCAGAACAGGCACTGACCTGCCTGTCACCCACCGCTGGCACCATGGCCCTGTTTCTGAGTGAAGAAGTACCCCATGAAGTACTGCCGGCCAGCGCCGTGCGATTGAGCATTGCCTGCTGGTTCCGCCAGGATGAAGTGCCGCTGCCGTTGTAATGGTTTGATGAGCCTGTTAATATGCCGCCGCTTTCGGAGGAAATCCGGAACGTTATGGTGGCCCTGCCGGTGCCTCCGCAACAAGAAACCGTGAACCCGGTCAGGCCCGGAAGGGAGCAGCCGCAGCGGTGGATTTGGGTGCCGGAGTGTTGCTGGTGGGGCCACCCCCCATTTCAGCTCTTTGTTTCCCTGTTTAACGGCCTCTAACACACCGAGGCTGCAGGCGCGATGAGCTTCTGCAATGCCCCTGACCATGCTATGGTTACCTCCACAACAAATTGCCCCCATTGATGGATACATAGCGGCCCATGAGCTATCAGGTATTAGCCAGAAAATGGCGCCCCAAAACCTTCCAGGACATGGTTGGCCAGGAGCACGTGCTCAAGGCATTGGTACACGCTCTTGAAAACCAGCGCCTTCATCACGCCTATCTGTTCACCGGTACCCGTGGTGTGGGTAAAACCACTATTGGCCGTCTTTTGGCGCGCTGTCTTAACTGTGAAACCGGAGTAACCGCCACGCCCTGTGGTGTTTGTGACAGCTGCCGTGAAGTGCTGGAAGGGCGTTTTGTTGACCTGATCGAAATCGATGCGGCCTCCCGCACCAAAGTGGAAGACATGCGCGAGCTGCTGGATAACGTCCAGTACTCGCCCACCCGCGGCCGCTTCAAAATCTACCTGATCGATGAAGTGCACATGCTCTCCAACTCCAGTTTCAACGCCCTGTTGAAAACCCTGGAGGAACCGCCCGAGCATGTTAAGTTCCTGCTGGCGACAACCGATCCGCAGAAACTGCCGGTCACCATTCTATCTCGCTGTTTGCAGTTCAACCTGAAACGCATGACACCAGAGCATGTGGCAGGGCACCTCCGCCATGTCTTGACGGAGGAGAGCATCCCGTTTGAGGACGATGCGCTCTGGTCCCTGGCCCGGGCTGCGGATGGCAGTATGCGGGATGCGCTTAGCCTCACCGATCAAGCCATTGCTTTCGGCAACCAACGGCTGGCAGCGAGTGACGTCAGCGCCATGCTGGGCACTATCGATCAGCGGGACATCGTACAGCTGGTTGACGCCCTGACTCAGAACGACGGCCCCAGGTTGCTGGCGGAAATTGAGCGTATTGCTGCCTTTTCACCAGACTACAGCGCCATACTCACGGATATGCTCTCCCTGTTCCACCGGGTTACTCTGGAGCAGGTGGTGCCGGGCAGCACGGATAATGCCAGGGGTGATGCGGCACAGGTGCAGCAGCTGGCCAAACGCCTCAGCGCCGAAGACGCCCAGCTTTTCTACCAGACCGCCCTGATGGGGCGTAAAGACCTCGCGATTACCCCGGATGCACGCATGGGCTTTGAGATGGCCCTGTTGCGAATGCTGGCCTTCCGGCCGGGTGCTGAGCGACCGGCACCGGTTGCGGCGGGTGGGGGTTCAGCGGCACTGCCACAGGACCCTGAACCTGAGCCTGCGTCCACAGCAGCGCCTGTACAAACCGATACCACCGTGGCCCCCACAGCGTCCGAGCCGGCCGAGATTACGGTCGAGGCAGACGTCAATCACGGTCATGTGGCTGCCACGGTAGTTACCGCCCAGGCGAGTCCTGTGGTCCCAGCCACGCCGCAGCCCGAGGTTGCCAAGCAGCCTACGCCCGCGCCTGTGGATGATGTACCCCCTTGGGTGGTGGAGGCAGTGCCGGACGACGCCACGGCAGAGCCCCCGTCAACGAACGAAGTCGCGGTCCCTGTTGAGGCTGTTGCGGAACAGCAAACGCCGTTGGACAACATCGAGCCTGGCGAGACGACTGAACCGTCCGGGTTTGCCCTGGAGGCGGATTTGCCACAGACCCAGCCAGTGGCGAGCATTGCGGAGCCAGCAGGTTATCCCCAGGCACCGGTGGCCGACGGCACCTTCTACTGGCCCCGGGATTTCCGCTCCCTGGGCTTGATGGGTATGCCCGGCAGTCTCGCCAGCCAGGCAAGCCTGAGCCAGCAAGGCCAGCGTTGTATTCTCACGCTGGATAGCGGCCATGCCCGGCTGCTGAATGAACGCCATCGGGAGAAAATTCTGGATGCGCTGGTCTCACAGTTTGGGCAGGGCGTAAAACTTGAGGTGATGGAAGGTGATGCGGGGGACGAAACCCCCGCCGCTTGGGAAGAGCGCCAGCGTATTGCCCGGCAGCAGGCCGCCGAAGCGGCTATCGCCAATGATCCCCATGTGCAGGCTATCGTTGCCCGTTTTGAGGGGCGCGTGGTGCCAGACAGCATCGCGCCGGTGGGCTAGCAATCAGCAATTGGATTGATTTTTCGTTTAAGAGGTAGCAGCGATGATTAATGGAATGGGCGACCTGATGAAACAGGCGCAAAAGATGCAAGAACAGATGCAGAAGGCCCAGGAAGATATCGCCAAGGCTGAGGTCGTTGGCGAGTCCGGGGCGGGAATGATCAAGATCACCATGAATGGCCGCCATGATGTGCGCAAGGTGGAGATTGATCCCTCCCTGATGTCAGAAGACAAAGAAATCCTGGAAGATCTGCTGGCGGCGGCTGTGAACGACGCGGTACGCCGTGTGGAGCAGAACCAGCGTGAGCAGATGTCGAAAATGACAGCGGGCATGGGCTTGCCTGCCGGCTTCAAGATGCCTTTCTGACCAACATCATGGCCTTCAGTCCTCTTGTTGATGAACTGGTAGAGTCCCTGCGCTGTTTGCCGGGCGTCGGCCAGAAAACCGCTCAGCGCATGGCGTTTCATTTGCTGGAACGGGGCAGGGCTGGTGGCGAGCGCCTGTCGGGTGCCCTGGCGGCGGCCATGACCGGTGTCCAGCGCTGCGAATCCTGCCAGAACTTCTCTGACACCCCGGTTTGCCCTCTGTGCACCGATGACACCCGGCGTACCGGCAGTCTGTGCGTGGTGGAAAGTCCCTCGGACCTGCTGGCCATAGAACAGGCCGGTGACTACCGGGGGGCCTACTTCGTCCTGATGGGGCACCTGTCTCCCCTGGACGGCATTGGGCCTGCGGAAATCGGTATGGATCGCCTGTTGCGGCGTGTGCGGCAAGAGCAGATCAGTGAGCTGATACTCGCCACCAACCCCACGGTTGAAGGTGAGGCCACTGCCCATTACATCGCTGACTGTCTGCAGGACCAGCCCGTTCTGGTAACCCGTCTTGCCCATGGCATTCCTGTCGGCGGTGAGCTGGGCTACGTGGATGGTTTTACCTTGAGCCATGCCTTTCGTGGGCGCAAGCCCCTGACCGATTGATGGAATACCTGCCAATGAACTCTGAACAGGGCATGTCATCCGAGCCCCAATGGCTTGCGGATGTCGCTTCGCTGGACGCCTGGCTGACCGCTGGTCAGCACCAGCCTTTGGCGCTGGATACCGAGTTTGAGCGGGTTAATACGTTCTTCGCCATCCCCGGGCTGGTGCAACTCGGGCTGGGGGAAGACTACCGTCTGCTAGAACCCTCGGTGGCCGAGGCCTCTGCCTTGTTCCGGTCCATTCTCGCGGATGGCAGCAGGGTCAAGCTGCTCTACGCCATGAGTGAAGATCTCGACCTTATTCGCCACTGGCTAGGGCTGGAGCTTGAAGGGGCATTGGACCTGCAGCTAGGCGCTACCCTGGCCGGCGCGGGATTCTCTGTCGGCTACGCGGCATTGGTTGAGCGCCTGTTTGGCGCCAAACTGGATAAGAGTGCCACCCGGTCCAACTGGCTGGCGCGTCCACTGACTGCTGACCAACAGCGTTATGCATTGGAGGATGTGCGCTTCCTGCTGCCTATCTACCAATGGGTGACCGCCCGGCTTGAGGAGCGGGGTCTGCAAACGGCAATGGCGGAGGAATCTGACCGTTACCGTCTCGAACAACAGGCCCAGAATGACCCGCAAAACTACTACCTGAAACTGCGCGGCGCATGGCACCTCGCACCGGCGCAACAGGCCTTGCTGCAGAAGCTCACGGCCTGGCGCGAGGCGGAAAGCCGCCAGCGTGACAAACCCCGCAACTGGGTATTGTCAGATGCCTTGCTGATTGCCATTGCCGAGCAACAGCCCTGCACACTGGGTGCCCTCAGCAGGCTGCCGGAAATGCCGGCCCCTGTGGTGCGTCGTTATGGTGAGTGGTTGGTGACACAGGTCAGCGACGCCCAGGCATCGCCCCTGGTACCGGTAGCCCCCATTACCCCGCCATTACCCCGGGAAGAGCAGGGCAGGTTTAAAAGCCTGAAGAAACTGTTGTCGACGGTGGCGGAACAGGCCGATGTGCCCATTGAACTGTTTGCCCCCCGCAAGCGACTCGAGCAGATGGTGCAGGGCTGGTTGTGCGGTGACCGTTCCGAACCCTTTGTGCTGGAGGGATGGCGCGGGGGTCTGACGGCACCCATAGCAGATGAAATAAGAGGAATACTGGAATCATGAAGCGGGAATTTATCTCCGTTTTTCGCAGCAGCAAAAATGCAGACACCTACTGTTATGTTCGTCGTGGCCACGACTGGAACACCCTGCCAGACGCCCTGCGGGACGCCTTTGGTGCGCCCCAGCATGCCATGGACCTGTTGTTGACGCCGGATAAAAAACTCGCCAAGACCACCGGTGCGAACGTGCTGGAGGCCATTGAACGGCAAGACTTCTTTCTGCAGATGCCAGAAAAATTAGATGGTTATGTGGTAGAGTTTAAGGAAAAGCTCAAGCGGCGCCCGTCATGATTGCAGCCATCCCTTTCTGGCAGCGTAAGCGTCTCCATGAGATGACGCGGGAAGAATGGGAGTCACTGTGTGACGGCTGTGGCCTCTGTTGCCTGGCCAAACTTGAGGATGAAGACACGGGTGAGGTTTACTATACCGAGCTGGTGTGTCGCTACATGGATACGGCGTCCTGTCAGTGCACGGTTTATGAATCCCGCGCCGAGAAAGTGCCTGGCTGTCTTACCCTGACGTCAGCCACGGTGATGGATTACGGCTGGTTACCGGCCACCTGTGCCTATCGCACCCTGGCGGAGGGCAGACCCTTGCCGGACTGGCATCCGCTGGTGTCCGGAGATCCTGACACGGTACACCAGGCTGGTGTTTCGGTCCGCAACCGGGTGATGTCTGAGGATCAGGTGCCAGAGCAGGACTGGGAAGAACACATTATTCACTGGGTACTTTGATATGACACCTGAAGCAGAAACCGCCTACGCTGTATTCTGGATCATCTACGTCGTGGCTTTTCTGGTCTTTTTTCTGATGATGTCCAGGTTGTTTCGTATACTGCCCCTGTACGGGCTGCGAACCCTGTTACAAGCGGCGCTGGTGGTGGCCTTTCTGGTGCCGGTACAGTCGCCGGAAGTGCAGGGCTGGTGGATGCCTGCCTGGTTGCACGGCGGCTACGAAAGTATTCTCGGGGATAGTGAGGAAGCCATGCGGGCCTGGATCAACATGGCCATGGCATCAGTAGCCATGCTGTTGGTCTGGATGCTTGATCTGGTCCGCTATCGACTGGTTCGGCGTTAGCAGCAGGTAAACCTGCCACCTGCTGCCAGGGGAGAGGTTGACAATGACAGTTCGGCTGACAGTTCGGGACACAGGGCGCTCCGGTTTAAGCTGGTTATTGGTGCTGATGCTTGTCTGGGTCAACCCGGTGTCAGCCACCCCCGTCACGTCCTCGCCCGATATCCGTATTCTGGTGGATATCTCCGGCAGCATGCGATGGACGGACCCCCACAATCTGCGTCAACCCGCCGTTCGGCTGCTGGCTCAAATGCTCCCTGATGACACCACCGCAGGTCTTTGGACCTTCGGCATGTATGTCAACATGCTCGTCCCACACCGCGAGATTGATGACGCCTGGCGTACGCAGGCGATTGCCAGCTCGGAGCAGATCAACTCAGTCGCGCTCTGGACCAACATAGGCGCCGCCCTGGAGCGTGCCGCCTATGACATCGACTGGAGCCGGGACCACAGCAACACGCACTTCATTCTGCTGACGGACGGTAAAGTTGATCTGTCACACGACGAGTCAGTAAACGAGCGCGAACGTGCCCGCATATTGCGGGACATCATCCCACGTTTCGCCCAGCGCGGTATCCGTATCCACACCGTAGCCCTGTCGGATGAGGCTGACCACCCGCTGATGGAGGACTTTGCCGCCGCCACCGGAGGCTCAACCCACATTGCCCGGGAGGCCTCTGATCTGAACCGGGTGTTCATGGACGCCCTGGATATCGCTGCGCCGCAGCCTCAGATACCCCTCCGTGACAACCGGTTTACCGTGGACGCACAAATCCGTGAGTTCACGGCGCTTATTTTCCGGGATGACGGCGCACCGCGCGGGCGCCTGGAACTGCAGCGGCCCGATGGCAGCAGGGCGAGTTTGGCGGACGCATCCCCTGAGCTGCGCTGGACCTCCGACTCAACCTATGACCTGATAACGGTTCGCCAGCCCCAGGCCGGAGAGTGGCAGGTACTGGGTGAGCTGGGGGCGGGCAGTCGTGTCACCGTGGTCAGCGATCTGCAACTGGTGGTTGACCCTTTGCCCGGCCAGTTTTACCCCGGTCAGGAACTGGCGGTCAGAGCCGCATTCCATGACCCGGACGGGGTGATTACCAACCAGGAATTTCTCGGCATTATTCGCCTGGACATGACCCTCACCACGGAAGATGGACGTTCAGGTACCCGCACACTCTCACCGGATGTGCCGCCGGCAGATGGCATCTATCGAGAGGTCATACGCAGGCTCGATATCCCCGGCACCTATCAGCTTACACTGTTTGCAGATGGTCAGACTTTTTCACGGCAATACACCCGCCCCCTGGTACTGAACCCGCCCGTCAGCATGGTGGTGAACCCGCTGGGCGCCGGCGACAGTACGCGTTACGAGATTACTGTGGTGCCGCGCCACCCTGAGCTGGCACTGGAACGTTCCGAGGCCGCCATGCAGGTGGGATTCCAGGGGGATGCTGGCGAAGTGGTGGCGCTGACGTTTGACGCCGAGGCTGGTGTCTGGCGTGCCACACTGCAGGGAGAGCGGGGTGAAGGGGATTACCAGGTCAGTCTGCGTTTTCGCGGTTTGACCCAGGATGGACGCGAGTTTGTGCACGCACCGGATAGCTTCACCGCCCGGTTCCCGCGGGGTGAGGATGAGCCTGCACTGCGTTTCCCGCTGGTGACCGCAACGCCATCGGCAGCTGTGACACCCCTGATGCCGACGGTCACCGCCATACCTGATCATGGCCCCATTGATCTCAGCCAGCTGGCGGATACCGAAGAGGCCGTGATTGAGGCTGTGCCGCTGGAGGATGAGCCAGAAGCACCGGCGGGGATGGCTGGCTGGATGCTTTGGGCCGGGGTTGGTGGCTTGCTGACCTTGCTTATGGCTGGCGGGGCCTTCTGGTTTGTGCGGCGGAAACGGCAGAGCAAGGTTGCGCCGGTGACGGATCTGCCACAGCATGACGTCACTGACGATGCCGATGATGAACTGTCCGAATTGCTGCCAGCCGCGGCGGTCGCAGCCACGGGTGTTGCGGCGGATGAAAGCGCAGCGCCCGAGGACGCTGCCGGGTTGCCGGAACAGACCGATGATGTCTCCGCTGAACCTGTTATCGATGACCCTCTGCCAGAACCAGAACCAGAACCAGAGCCCGAGCTTGACGCTGAGCCATCAGATGACGAGGACGACCTGCCGGTCGTGCAACCCGAGGATGTAGATGATATTGATCGCATACTCGATGAGGCGCTGGATACCGATGAAGACCCGCTGGACCCGCTGGAGGACGACACCTCGCTCCCGGAGGCGGAGGCCATCCCAGAGGCTGATGACGAGGAAGAATTTGGCCTGGAGGATTTTGACCTGGCCGATATAGACGACCTGCCGGATGATACTGAACCTGACGACGACAAGGTTCGTAAAGACCCGGACCAGAAATAAAGGCGTGCAGCCAGGGGATGGCCCGGCAGCACTTGATCATACAGATAGGAAAGCAACCATGAAGTTTACCGGTACCGATAAATATGTAGCCACCGAAGACCTGCAGATGGCGGTTAACGCCGCTATTGCCCTGCAGCGCCCGCTGTTGATTAAAGGGGAGCCTGGCACCGGTAAAACCCTGCTTGCAGAGCAGCTGGCTGAAGGTCTGGGTATGCGCCTGATCTCCTGGCACATCAAGTCCACCACCAAGGCCCAGCAGGGGTTGTATGAGTATGATGCGGTATCGCGCCTGCGGGACTCCCAGCTGGGGGACGAAAAGGTGCGGGACATCGGCAACTACATCGTCAAGGGCAAGCTGTGGGAAGCGTTTGATGCAGACGATCAGGTGGTGCTGCTGATCGACGAAATCGACAAAGCGGATATCGAGTTCCCCAACGACCTGTTGCTGGAGCTGGACCGTATGGAATTCTTCGTTTACGAGACCAAGCAACAGGTCAAAGCAAAGAAGCGTCCCATTGTTGTCATCACCAGTAACAACGAGAAAGAGTTGCCGGATGCCTTTCTGCGCCGCTGTTTCTTCCACTACATCAGCTTCCCTGATCACAACACCATGAAGGATATCGTGGACGTGCACTTCCCGAACATCCAGCAGGAAATCGTACGGGATGCCCTCGAAGTCTTCTTCGATGTGCGCAAGGTGCCGGGTATGAAAAAGAAACCTTCCACCTCTGAGCTGATTGACTGGCTGAAACTGCTGATGGCGGATGAACTGTCCGCGAAACTGCTGCAGGAAAAAGACAACAGCACCGCCTTGCCCCCCCTGTATGGCGCACTGGTGAAAAACGAGCAGGACGTTCACCTGCTGCAGAAACTGGCATTCATGGCGCGGCGTCGCGGTTGAATGTGGCAGGCGCGGTCGCACCCTGTTGTACCGGGGTGCCGGGCCGCCGCCACAGGAGAGGCATATGCTGATTGATTTTTTTATGGAAGTCCGGCGTGCAAAGGTGCCAGCCAGCCTGCGGGAGTTTCTGGATCTGCTGAACGCGCTGCAGCAGCGGCTGGCGTTTGCCAACATGGAAGAGTTTTACTACCTGGCGCGCCTGTGTCTGGTAAAGGATGAGCGCCATTACGACAAGTTTGACCGTGCCTTTGACGCCTATTTCAAAGGTATCGAAAACCTGGATGAACTCATCACGGCACTGATTCCGGAAGACTGGCTGCGGGCCGAGTTTGAGAAGCAGCTGACAGCGGAAGAAAAGGCCCAGATTGAATCCATGGGCGGCCTGGAGGAGCTGATTGAAGCCTTCAAGCAGCGCATGGAGGAGCAGAAGGAACGCCACCAGGGTGGTAACAAGTGGATTGGCACGGGCGGTACCTCGCCCTTCGGTGCCAACGGATACAACCCCGAAGGTTTCCGTATCGGCCAGAAGGATGGGCGTCAGGGCCGGGCCGTCAAGGTATGGGAAAAACGGGGCTATAAAGACCTGGACGACAGCATCACTCTGGGTATCCGCAATGTGAAGGTTGCCCTGCGTCGATTGCGCAAGTTTGCCCGCCAGGGCGCGGCGGATCAGCTGGATATGGACGACACCATTCGCTCAACCGCCCGCAATGCCGGTTACCTGGACCTGAAAATGGTGCCTGAGCGCCACAACGCAGTGAAGGTACTCATCTTTTTTGATGTGGGTGGCTCCATGGACCCGCACATCCGGGTGTGTGAAGAGCTGTTCTCCGCCGCCCGTGCGGAGTTCAAACACATGGAGTATTTCTACTTCCACAACTTCGTCTATGAAAGTGTGTGGAAGGACAACATCCGCCGGATGAATGAAACCACGGCCACCTGGGACATCATTCACAAATACACACCGGACTATAAGGTGATCTTTGTCGGCGATGCTTCCATGGCACCCTACGAAATCTCCCATCCGGGGGGCTCCATTGAGCACTGGAATGAAGAGGCCGGTGCGGTCTGGTTCCAGCGGCTGATGGATCATTTCAATCGGGTGGTGTGGCTGAATCCCTTGCCGGAGAGCTACTGGGGCGACGGCGGCTCCCTGGGAATGACGCGGCAGCTGGTGAAAGGCCAGATGCATCCGCTGACTATTGACGGGCTGGAAGGCGCCATGCGCTTCCTGAGCAAGTAAGCGGAGTGTTGAGGGCCTGCCGTAGTGATGATGCTACGGCAGGTCTGCTGACGATCAGCCGATGTTGATGGTGGGCAGTTCCGGGGCCGCTACGGACACTTTGGTGGTAGGGGCCATCACCTTCGCTTCACCGGATACCACTTCCTCACCGTTCTGATTGGTGACGCTGCAGCCAATCACCACACGGTTTTTCTCCTGCTTTTCCTGTACCGCCAGTTTCACCGTCAGGGTATCTCCCAGTTTGACCGGGCGTTTGAAGGCCAGACTCTGGCCCAGATAAATGGTGCCTGGCCCTGGTAGCACCGTTGCCAGCGCGGCAGAAATCAGCGAGCCGCTCCACATGCCGTGGGCAATGCGTTCCTTGAAGGGCGTAGTGGCGGCAAAGGCTTCATCCAGATGCACGGGGTTAACATCACCGGACACGGCGGCAAACAGCACCAGATCCTGTTCAGTCAGGGTGCGTGAAAAGCTGGCACTGTCCCCGACGGACAGCTCGTCATAGGTGATGTTTTCTAGGTGTTGTGGCGAATTCATGGGAACCGCTCCTTGTAACGGACGACAATGCCGGAAAACTATAGCACAGTCGTCCGCCTTGGCTGTGTCAGTGGTGACTCAGCCAGTTAATGATGAGGCTGTGAACCTCTGCCCGCCGGGTTTCGTTCAGCGGCTCGTGACGCATGGCCGGTAGCAGGTTGAAGGTCACCTGTTTGTGGTGGCTGCGGGTATAGGCATCTGCCAGACGTTTGAGCCCTTTGCCGCAATCGCTCACCGGGTCTTCCGCGCCCCCCATGATCAGGATTGGCAGATCCGCAGGGATGCGCTCCAGCGCGCCTTTGGCTTGTAGTTCCGCCAGACCGCCGGCTAGGTCTCCCCAAAGGCTGGTGCTACAGTCAAAACCGCAACAGGGGTCCGCCATGTAAGCTGCAACAGCGTCTGCATCATGACTCAGCCAGTCAAACTCAGTAGAACGCTGTTTGATCTTGCGGCTGAAGGCCTTGAAGGTGAGGGTGCCCATCAGACGTGAGGGCGCTTTGCCGCCAACCAGGCGCTTCTCCAGCCTGACCAGGGACTGCATGGCGCGCACCTTGACCAGGGGGTCACGGGTAGAACCACAGAGTATCAGCCCGGCGATATTCAGTTCTCCGGGGTGGCGCACCAATGCGCCCTGGGCAATAAACGAACCCATGCTGTGGCCGAACAGATAGCGCGGCAAGGTGGGGTGCAGTGTTTCAATATGCTGCTGTACGGCCACAACATCACTGGTCACCTTGTTCCAGCCGTCCTCATCCGCATAGTGACCCAGATCTGCCGGGTTAGTGGCAGGGCCGTGGCCACGGTGATCGTGGGCGTAAACGTGATACCCGGCAAGGTTCAGCTTGAGGGCCAGCTCCTCATAGCGGCCGGCATGCTCGCCCATGCCATGGCAAAGATGGACAATGGCGCGAGCCTGCCCGCTGGCGGGCCAGTGCAGGAGAGGGATCTGGTGGCCATCAGCGGCGACCACGGGACTCCGGCTTGGAAGCGGGAAGTCCTTGATGTCCATGGCAATATTCAACGGTAAGTCCTTCATCAGGCGAATGTTATTGTAGTTCCGCGCCAAAACGGGGCGTCCGGTGCCCGTGTAGGCGTGGCTAGGTAAAGCTAAATGATAGGAATCTCAGCCAGTTGCGCAAGTGCGGCCATCACAGATTCCGCACCGCGCAAGCCCTTCGTCATGGCACCAAATGCTACCTCATCCCCCTTAAAACTGATATTCTCTGCCGTCGTTACGGAATGGTGTAATCAAAAACAGAAGTCGACACACCCCGCAGGGGCTGAGAGTTGACCGAACCCTGTCGAAGACTATAAGCACAAGCGACAACTCAGGAGATGGTGTGATGGATTTTGAGCAATTCTACAAGGACAAATACCCCCCCGGCGTAGCCACTGACGTGGATCTCAACCAGTACGAGAGCATGGTTGAAGTATTCGAGAAGGCTGTGCGCAAGTTTGCTGACCGGCCTGCATTTTCTGCCGTCGGCGCGACACTGACCTACCGCGACCTTGATGTACAGAGCCGCAATTTTGCTGCCTGGATCCAGAACCGGACCAACCTGAAGCCCGGTGACCGTATCGCGGTGCAGAGCCCGAACCTCACCCAGTACCCCGTGGTTGTGTTTGGTGCCATGCGGGCAGGCCTGATCGTGGTCAACACCAATCCGCTGTACACCACCCGCGAGATGGAGCACCAGTTCAATGATTCCGGCGCCAAGGCGCTGGTGGTTCTCGCGAACATGGCCTACAACGCGGAAAAAGTACTGCCTAACACCGGTATTGAGACGGTGATCGTCACCGAAATCGCGGACATGCACTCGACCCTCAAGCGCACGCTGATGAACGCTGTGGTCAAGCACGTCAAGAAGATGGTACCTGCCTTCAGCCTGCCCAATGCCAACAGCCTGCCAGCCGTCCTCAAGGAAGGCGCCAAGCTGAAGTTCACCCCGGTGTATCCGAAGAAGGATGATCTGGCGGTACTGCAATACACGGGCGGCACCACCGGCGTGGCCAAAGGCGCCATGCTGACCCACGGCAACCTGGTGGCCAACCTGCTGCAAACCCGTCCGATGATGGGTGAAAACGTGGTCGAGGGCCAGGAAGTGGTTATTGCACCGCTGCCGCTGTATCACATTTACTCCTTCACCCTGAACTGCGGCATCATGCTGGAAGCGGGCGCTCATAACGTCCTGATCCCCAACCCGCGGGATATTCCAGGCTTTGTCAAAGAGCTGCAGAACCATAAATTTACCGCTTTCCTGGGTCTCAACACCCTGTTTGTTGCCTTGTGCAACAACGAAGAGTTCAAGAAGCTGGACTTCAGCGCCCTGAAGCTGACCTCCTCTGGCGGTATGGCCCTGACCAGTGACACCGCCAAGATGTGGCAGCGTGTGACCGGTTGCGAAATCACTGAAGGCTACGGGATGACTGAAACCTCCCCGGTAGTGACCTTCAACCCGGTCGGCGCGGTTCAGCTGGGCACCATCGGCCTGCCGATCCCGAAAACCCGCATCAAGACTATCGATGACGACGGCAACGAGACCCCAGTGGGTGAGCCGGGCGAACTCTGTGTTCAGGGTCCGCAGGTCATGAAAGGTTACTGGCAGCGTCCGGAAGAAACCCAGAAATCCTTCACCGAAGACGGCTACCTGAAAACCGGTGACGTTGCTGTGGTGCAGGAAGACGGTTATATCCGTATTGTTGACCGCAAGAAGGATATGATTCTGGTATCCGGCTTCAACGTCTACCCGAATGAGATCGAAGACGTGGTAACCAGCCACCCACAAGTGGTTGAATGTGCCGCGGTGGGTGTGCCTGACGAGAAGAGCGGCGAGGCTGTCAAAGTGTTCCTGGTCAGCGGTTCGCCCGACCTGAAAGAGGCCGAACTGAAAGAGTTCTGCCGCGAGCGCCTGACCGCCTACAAAGTGCCCAAGTTCTTCGAGTTCCGCGAGGAGCTGCCGAAAACCAACGTCGGCAAGATTCTGCGTCGTGAACTGCGCGATGAAGAGCTGAAAAAGCAGAAGTAACACTGAAGTAGACAAACCCCTGCCAGTAGTAGCGGGCCGGATCAGCGGCCCGTTTCTCCCGGTGGGGGTTTTTCGTTAATAGCACAGGCCCCTATGATTTCATTTGACCCCGACACCTGCCGCCAGCAAGAGGTTGCCCGCATACGCCGTTTGATGGCGCGCAACCAGGGCAAGCTCAATGACCGTCAGGCAGAGCAGATCAACCGCTGGCTGCAGGAGGGGCAGGCCGCCTATGAGCGTTTCCGGGCGGCGCACGGGCAAGTCAGCTATCCGGCTGAGCTGCCGGTATCCAACCGGGCGGATGATATTGCCAGGGCACTGGCGCAGCATCAGGTCATTATCGTGGCGGGTGAGACAGGGTCCGGTAAAACCACCCAGTTGCCAAAGATCTGCCTGAACCACGGTCGCGGCACGCGCGGCCTGATCGGGCACACCCAGCCCCGGCGTCTGGCGGCCCGCAGCGTGTCCAGCCGTCTGGCGGAGGAGCTGCAAACCACCATTGGCGGCCGGGTGTCCTACCAGATTCGCTTTGCAGACAATACCAGTGACAACACCCAGATCAAGGTGATGACCGACGGTATCCTGCTGGCGGAAATCCAGCATGACCGTTTTCTGGACCGTTACGATACCCTGATTATCGATGAGGCTCATGAACGTAGCCTGAATATCGACTTCCTGCTGGGCTATCTGCGCCAGTTACTGCCCAAGCGCCCGGATCTGAAAGTGATCATCACCTCCGCGACCATAGAAGTTGAGCGCTTCAGCCGGTTTTTTGTGGATGCACCGGTGATTGAGGTGTCCGGCCGCACCTATCCCGTGGACTTACGCTACCGCCCGTTGCTGGGGGATGCGGAAGAGAAGGATCAGGGCTGGGCCGAAGCCATCGTCTCGGCGCTGGGGGAAATTGAAGCCCACGAACGTGCCGCAGGCCAAAGGCCGGGCGATGTCCTGGTGTTTCTACCCGGCGAGCGGGAGATTCGTGACGTCAGCAAAAGCCTGCGCCACGCAGAGCTGCGCCACACGGAAGTACTGCCCTTGTACTCCCGCTTGAGCAACAAGGAACAGAACCGGGTATTTCAGAGTCACCCAGGGCGCCGTATTGTGCTGTCCACCAATGTGGCGGAAACCTCGTTGACCGTGCCCGGCATACGCTACGTTATCGATACCGGCGTTGCCCGCATCAGCCGCTACAGCGTGCGTTCGAAGATCCAGCGTCTGCCTATAGAGCCTGTGTCCCAGGCCAGTGCCAATCAGCGCAAAGGCCGCTGTGGCCGGGTAGCGCCGGGTATCTGTTTCCGCCTGTATGATGAGCCAGACTTCCTCGGGCGCCCGGAGTTTACCGACCCGGAAATCCTGCGTACTAATCTGGCGTCCGTTATCCTGCAAATGGCCACCCTGGGGCTGGGTGAAATCGCGCGCTTCCCCTTCCTTGACGCCCCTGACAGCCGTCAGATCAACGATGGCTACAAGTTACTGGAAGAGTTGGGGGCCGTGGATGACAAGCGCAAGTTGACCCGGCTGGGCCGCACCATGGCCCGGTTGCCGGTGGACCCCAGGCTGGCCCGCATGCTGGTGGCGGCCGGAGAAGCGGGCAGCCTGCGGGAGGCGCTGGTAGTGATTGCCGGCCTCAGCGTGCAAGACCCAAGGGAGCGCCCGCAAGACCGGCAACAGGCGGCAGACCAGGCCCATGCAGCCTTTGCGGATAAAGACTCAGACTTTGCCGGGTTGCTGAATCTGTGGAAGTTCTACGAGGAACAGCGCCAGGAACTGTCCCAGAATCAGCTCAAGCGCCTGTGTCAGAAGCATTTCCTCTCTTACATGCGGATGCGGGAGTGGCGTGATGTCCATCACCAGCTCACCATACTCTGCCGGGAACAGGCATTGACCCTTAACGACAAGCCAGCGGATTATGATGCTCTGCACAAAGCCATACTGGCGGGGCTGCTGGGCCAGATTGCCACCAAGCTGGAACAGCGGGAATACCTGGCGACCCGTAACCGTAAGGTGATGATTTTCCCCGGCTCCAAGGTCGCCAAGACGGCACCGAAATGGATCGTCGCCGCTGAGATCGTGGAAACCTCACGGGTTTTCGCTCGTATGGTGGCCCGTATAGAACCTGAGTGGGCTGAAGCGCTGGCCGGGCATGTGGTCAAGCGCCATTACTTTGAGCCCCACTGGGAGCAAAAGCGCGGCCAGGTAATGGGGTATGAGCGGGTCAACCTTTACGGCCTGGATATCGTCCCCAAACGGCGCATCAACTATGCCAAGGTACATCCACAGGAGGCTCGGGAGCTGTTTATCCGCAGGGCCCTGGTGGAGGGTGATTACCGTACCAAAGCTCCCTTTATTGCTCACAACAACGCGCTCCTGGAACAGGTCGAGGACCTGGAGCGCAAGATCCGCCGCCGTGATCTGCTGGTGGATGATGAAACTCTGGTGGGCTTCTATGAGCAGCGCCTGCCCGACACCATTGTCAGTGGCCAGCATTTTGAGAGCTGGTGGAAAAGCCTTGCGCAGGATCAGGTAAAAGCTCTGGAAGTCACTGAAGCCGACATCATGCAGCGGGATCTGGATGCAGCAACTGCGCAGGCGTTTCCCGACGAACTGGAATGGGAAGGTGTGCGCTACCCGCTGGCCTACCAGTTTGAACCTGGCCAGCATGATGACGGTGTCACCTTACAGATTCCGCTGATGGCCTTGCGCCAAGTACCCGCTCATCGACTGGACTGGCTGGTGCCCGGGCTGGTACGTGAAAAATGCATCCAGCTGATCAAAGGCCTGCCCAAAGCCATACGGCGGAACTTTGTGCCCGTGCCTGACGTGGTGGATAAAGCCCTGGCAGGTATGAACCCTTCCAATGAACCCCTGACCCAGAAGCTGGCAGAGCAGCTACGGCGCATGACCGGTATCCTGGTGGACCCCGCTGACTGGCCGCAGGATGTACTGCCAGACCACCTGCGCATGAACTTGCGGGTGGTGGATGACAGCGGCAAAGCCGTGGCTGAAGGGCGCAACCTGCAACAATTACAAACGGAGCTGGAGGGCAGGGCGGAAGCAGCCCTGGCGGCGGTGGAGACAGAGCTGGCCAATGCGCCCCAGGCCGCCAGTGCAGTTGATCGCTGGTGCTTTGGCAGCTTGCCGGAAGAAGTGCATACGGAAAAAGGCGGTATGCAGGTCAGGGTGTACCCGGCGCTGGAGGACCGCGGCCATGAAGTCAGGGCCACCCGTTGCCTTGACCCCCTGGTGGCCGATCAGATGACGCGCCAGGGTGTTGCAAGGCTGCTGCTGAACCGTCTCGCCAGCAACCTGGACGGGCTCGATCGCAAGCTGCCGGGATTCCATGACGCCGCCCTGCTGTTTGCCCCCATCGGCCAGAAGAAACAGTTGTGGGATGATCTGCTGCTGGCAACCGCGCAGGATCACTTCCTTCGGTCGGGCTGCCCCCGGGATGAAACTGCCTTTGAGCAGTGTTTCCAGCAGGGGCGCGGTGACTTTATTGCGGCGCTGGAAAGTCGCTCCCGGCTGCTGGCGGAAATCATGAAGGCTTACCAGGGCATCGCCCGGCAATTGAAGGGCAAGATTAATCTGGCTTTGGCCAACAGCCTGGCGGATATGAAATTCCAGCTTCAGCATCTGGTGTATCCCGGTTTTCTGGTGGCAACCCCGGCAGAATGGCTGGCCCACTATCCCCGCTATTTCCAGGCGGCAGCATTGAGGCATGAGAAAATGCCCCGGGAGATGGGCCGGGAGCGTGAGTTCCTGCATTTGTTCCCAGGCCTTTGGACGCAGTACGAAAAGCGCAGGGAGGCTCACCGCCAACAAGGTATCGCTGATCCGGAGCTGACACGCTACCGCTGGATGCTGGAGGAGTTCCGGGTGTCCTTCTTCGCCCAACAGCTGGGTACTGCTGTGCCTGTGTCCGCCAAGCGCCTGGAAAAACAATGGGCCCTGGTAAGAACCTGATCTGGACGTTTGCCCCATACCGCATCGGAAAGTGTCCGAAGGGTCAGGGTAGCCGCCGGGGCGTTGCGTTATGATGAAGCATGCTCTAAGACGTTTGTACCAAGCTACCCTTGTGGTAGCTGTGTTAGTATTTTAATAACGATGACCATAACCAAAAAAGACGGGGTTTCGCGTGATTAAAGCCGTGATAAGCGGAACTGGCCTCTACACACCGCCAGCGACCATCGATAACGACGAACTTGTCGAGGCGTTCAACGCCTACGTAGACAAGTACAATGCGCTTCATGCCGAGGCCATCGCCAACGGCACTCTCGAAGCCCTGCAGCCCAGTTCCAGCGCATTCATCGAGAAAGCCTCCGGTATTAAGCGCCGTCATGTTATTGACCGTGAGGGCATTCTTGATCCGGACCGCATGCGCCCCCGCATTCCAGAACGCAGCGACGATGAGCCCAGTGTGCAGTGTGAAATGGCCGTCGTCGCCTGCCGCGAGGCTCTGGCTCAGGCCGGTCGTACCGTGGCAGACGTTGATGCCGTTATTGCAGCCTGTTCCAACTTCCAGCGTCCATACCCCGCCATGTCTATCGAGATTCAACAGGCCCTGGGTATTGACGGCTTTGCCTATGACATGAACGTGGCCTGCAGTTCCGCCACCTTTGGCCTGCAAGCAGCCATCAACGCAGTCGAGAACGGCACCGCCCGGGCTGTGCTGGTGGTCAGCCCGGAGATCTGCTCTGGTCACCTGAACTTCTGTGACCGTGACAGCCACTTTATCTTTGGCGATGCCTGCACCGCGATTCTCGTGGAACGTGCAGATGCAGTGGCTGAAGGGGCCGGTTTTGATGTGCTGGGTACACGGCTGCTGACCCGCTTCTCCAATAACATCCGCAACAACTTCGGCTTCCTGAACCGTGCGGATGAGTCAGGCGTCGGCAAGCCGGATAAGCTGTTCATCCAGCAGGGCCGCAAGGTTTTCAAAGAAGTGTCACCGCTGGTGGCTGAAACCATCCAGACCCATCTCGAAAGCCTCGGCCTGCAGGCCACGGACCTGAAACGCATGTGGCTGCACCAGGCCAACCTCAACATGAACCAGCTGATTGCCCGCCGTATTCTGGGGCGTGATGCCACAGAGGAAGAGGCTCCGGTGATTTTGGACGAGTATGCCAACACCAGTTCCGCCGGCTCTATTATCGCCTTCCACCTGCACCGGCAGGGGCTTGCCACGGGTGATTTGGGCGTAATCTGCTCCTTTGGTGCAGGTTACTCCATTGGCAGCGTGGTCATCCGCAAACGTTAAGCCTGCGGATAGACCGTGCGGTTTACAGCGCCAGCTGCCGGAGTTTCTCTGGCAGTGGCACTGAGCCCCGGGTTTGGTGATCAAACCAGACGATTTTTGCGTAACCCTCCGCATAAACCACCCCTGTAACGCTGTCGATCACCTCATGGAAGGTTTCCAGGCTGGTATTGCCTGCCTTTCCAGTGTAGGTTTTCACTTCCAGTGTGGCGGGGTAGTTCAGCTCCTTGAGAAAGGTCGCGCCCGCGGTAATGATGATGGGCCCTGTGCCTTCTGTTGTCGTGTTCAGGCTCAGGCTGGAAAGCCAGTTAATGCGCGCTTCTTCAAAGAAACGGAAATACACCGTATTGTTGGCGTGCCCGTAGGCGTCCATATCACCCCATCGCAAGGGGATCAAAATGCTGTGGGCCAGGTTACCTTGAACGGCCATGCTGTCATACTCCCGGGATTAACATACACGTGTTACAGATCAAGCAACGCATAATGTCACAATACGGTTCACAACAAAAACGCCCCGGAGTTTCAGCGCTCTGGCGCATGCTGATACTCAGCCTCAGTCTGCTGCTGGTCACGCCCGCACTGGCCCAGGACTTTGAGGCGGATGAGTTTCAGCAGCCCCGTGCCGCCTCTGTCCAAGACCCCTATGAAAACTGGAACCGTCGGGTCTTCAGCTTCAACGAGTTTGTGGACCGGAACTTCCTCAAGCCGGTGGCGTCTACCTATAGAAAGGTGACACCGGAATTCGTGCGTAACCGGTTTACGGACTTTTTCAGCAACCTTGGTGAGATTCGTAACTTTTCCAACAGCGTATTGAAGCTTGATCTTGAGTCTTCAGTCACCGCGGCCGGGCGGTTTACCTACAATACCGTGTTTGGTCTGGGCGGGTTGTTTGATGTGGCAACGGTGTTTCAGTTACCTGAGAAGCGTCAGGACTTCGGCATGGTGTTGGGGCACTACGGTGTCAACAGCGGCCCCTTTCTGATGCTGCCGCTGTTGGGGCCATCCAACCCCCGTGACCTGACGGGCTTTGCCTTTGACATGACCATTGTGCCAACGGCCTGGGACTACATTGAACGCCCGGAATGGTATGCGCTGCGGGCCATGCAGGTGGTGGATATCCGCTCCGAACTTATACCGGTGGAAGGCTTTATCACCGGTGACCGCTATACTTTTATGCGTAATGCCTATATGCAGCGTCGTGACTTTCTCATCAACGAAGGCCGGGTGCTCTCCGATCCCTTTGCAGATGACGACGACTGGCTGGATGATTTCTGAGGTCAGCAGACGACCGGCGAGGTGAACCATGGTGAACAGTCGCGTACAGAAATTCCGCACCATGCTGGCGGAGGCGACCAACTATGAAACCTGGAAAGCGGCAGCGCTGGAGCTCGATTACCTTGAGGGCAAGATGGAATGGAAGGAGGAGTTTGTCTCTGACCTTTACCACTACGAACTCATCTACGAGCGCCTCTCCAATCTGCGCCAGTACCAGCGCAACAAGGATTATGAGCGCCTGAAACGGTCATTGCGGGAAGGCCTGCATCATGATGTCGGTAACCTCGCCAATCCAGCCCTCTACGCCAATGCCCATGTTGGCACCAAACACCTGATTGAAGCCTATCTGCAGCAGGTCAGCGAGTCTCTGGAGTTTCTCTGTGACCACGCCATACCGGGCTTTGAGCAGGAGGAGAAACTGCAGTTTTTCCGCGATACCCGACGCAGTTACGGTCGCCCCGCGCTGCTGCTGAGCGGCGGCGCCACCCTGGGCATGTTCCACCTGGGGGTTATCAAAGCACTGTGGGAGCGCGGCCTGTTACCGCAGGTGGTGGCGGGTTCCAGCGTGGGGGCTGTTATCGCCGGCATGCTGGGCACCCACACCGATGCCGAGCTGCCGGATATGCTGAACCCGGAAACCCACAACCTCAAAGCTTGGCGCTGGCGGGGCATTATCAGCGGCCTGCGGGGTGAAGGGTTTATGGAGCAGGAGCAGTTGCAGGACAACCTGCGCTCCAACATCGGCGAGTATACCTTTGAGGAAGCCTTCCGCCGTACCGGCCGCTCCATCAATATCAGCGTGTCCCCCATCCAGCGTAATCAGCAGGCACGTTTACTGTGTGGCTATACCTCACCCTATATGTTGGTGTGGAGCGCGGCGCTGGCATCAGCAGCGGTGCCCGGCATATTCCCGCCGGTGACCCTGATGAAAAAGGATATGCACGGCAGCGTGCTGCCCTACATGCCCAGGCTCAAATTCGTGGACGGCTCGGTGGTCAGCGACCTGCCGGTGGAGCGGCTCATGCACCTGCATGATGTGAACTTCATGATTGTCAGCCAAACCAACCCTCATGTGGTGCCATTCCTCAGCAGCCATGGCCGGGATGAAAAAGTCTCCATACCGGGCCTGCCATTCCACCTGCTCAAATCCGAAATCAAATTCCACGGCCGGGGGCTGTTTGACTTCCTGCGCAAGCGTGTGGGTACGGAGTTGTTGCGGCAGGTGGCCGGTCATCTCTACACAATCATGGCGCAGCGATACTCCGGCGATGTTACCATAGCGCCCAGCTACAACATCTGGCACTACAGCCGGATGCTGAGCAACCCCGACCCGGCCTTTGTCCGCCGTATGACTCTGGAAGGCGAGCGGGCCACCTGGCCCAAGATCTCCATGATCCGCTCCCACGCCAAGGTGGCACAAACCCTGGAACGGTGCGTCAACAAAATCAAAGCTCAGCAACGGACCGGCCGGGTAGAGCTACGACTGGTCTCACCCGGTAAAAGCAGCTGACGGAGCGCTATGTACTACGACTTTTTTGGCCTGCGGGAACCCCCGTTCTCCATAGCGCCTGACCCCCGCTACCTGTACCTCAGCGAGCGCCACAAGGAAGCACTGGCGCACCTCATGTATGGGGTGAAGGGGCAGGGCGGGTTTATTGTCATTACCGGCGAGGTTGGCACCGGTAAAACCACCGTAAGCCGCTGTTTTCTTGATAATGTCCCGGAGCATGTGGACATTGCCCTGATCCTGAACCCGCGCCTGTCGGCACGGGAACTGCTGTCTGCCATCTGCGACGAGTTCGAAATTCCTCACCCTGCCGGGGCCTCCTTCAAGCGGTTGATTGACCTGCTCAACCAGCATCTGCTGAAGGCTCACAGTGCGGGCCGGCACCCCGTATTGTTGATCGACGAGGCGCAGAATCTGTCTGCCGACGTACTGGAACAGCTTCGCCTGCTAACCAATCTTGAGACGGCAGAGAAAAAGCTGCTACAAATCGTTTTGCTGGGGCAGCCGGAACTGCAGGACATGCTTATCAAACCGGAGCTACGGCAACTGGCGCAGCGGGTAACCGCCCGCTACCATCTGGACGCTCTTGAACGCCACGAGGTGGTGCCTTACCTCAAATACCGCCTGAGTGTGGCGGGCCAGCGCACGGCGGATATCTTCACCGCACCCGCCATTGCAGCTCTTTACCGCGCCAGCCAGGGCATCCCCCGGCTGATCAACCTGATTGCCGATCGCGCCCTGCTGGGTGCTTATGCGGAAGGCACCCATCGCATTGAGGCCAGTCATATCCGAAAGGCGGCGAAAGAGGTTTTTGGCGCTCAGCGTATTCATGCCAGCGCCCGCCCAAAACCCTGGTGGCGGTTATGGCTCCCCATCATGGCGGTGCTGCTGGTGATGGCGACTGCCATGCTCTACGTTCTCGATCGTGGCATTGTAGAACCGGTACAAGCGCTGGAAGAACCCACACCAGTGCCCATGGGGCAGGGGGTTGTGGACCGCGAACCCGCCGAGGCCACTGAGTCTGAACCGGTGCCTCAGCCGTCCGTATCCGCTGTAACACCGGCGCCTGTTGAACCGCCTGCTCCCGCCCCGGGCCTGCGCCTGGATGATCTGCTGTCCACCCTGCCGGACACCTTAACCCGTGCTGATGCCTTTGCCGCCCTGTTCCGTCTCTGGGGCCATGACTATCAGCCAGCTAGTAGCCCCATTGCCTGCAACTTTGCGGATACCGCAGGTTTACGCTGCCTACACCGGCAGGGCAGCTGGCGCAGCCTTACCACCCTGGATCGCCCGGCGATTCTGCGCCTGAGCGTGCCACAAAAGGGTGATTTCTATCTCACCCTGCAGAGCGTGGAAGGGGATAAAGTAAAAGTGCTGATGGCGGATGAGTCGGTAACCTTGGACCGACAGGATCTGGAGCGTTACTGGATGGGGGATTTCACCCTGCTGTGGCGACTCCCCCCCAGCGGGCAGGCGGTGATTGACCTGAGCGAACGCAGCGAAGCCCGTACCTGGCTATCCATGCAGATGATGCAACTGGTACAGCGCCATACCGATGACCCGGCGCAGACCCGCGAATTGCTGGGCGCACCGCTGGAAGCCCAGGTGCGTTGGTTTCAGGGTATCAAGGGCCTTACTACGGATGGTATTCCCGGCGCGGTTACGCTGATTCATATCAACAGTGAGCTTAGCCGCTCCGTGCCCAGACTGACCGCCGGGCCCACCCTGCATGCCCGTGCCGCAGAGATTGAGTAATGTCCTATATTCTTGATGCACTTCGTAAGTCAGAGGCTGAACGTCAGCAGGGGCGCGTGCCCGATCTTGGCCAGCAATTCCAGCTCATACATAAGCCGCCCCGCCGCCGGATGCCCTGGCTGGCACTGCTTGCCCTGGCGCTGACCCTCAATGCACTGGTGCTGTTGGTATGGCTGTGGCCAGATCGCAGCGCGCCGGACGTGGCGCAAGCGCCGGTGCAAGCCGTAGCCCCGATAGAAGCTCCGGCACCATCCATGGCACCATCCACAGTTGTTGAGGGTTCCGAGATAACGCCGCAAAACGCAGCTATTGAGCCGGAACCACCCGTCATAGCGACTGAAGAACGTGCGCCTGAGCCCGTAGCCGAGGTGCAGGAAGCGCCCACGCTCATCGTGCCATCAAACAACCCACGGGTGTTACCGGCTGATCTGGCCCAGGGCTCAACCAGCCGCGTGCCCCACCTGATAGAAATGCCTCTGGCATTTCAGCGTGCTGTGCCGAATCTGGTATTCAACAGCCACCTGTTTACCTCAGATCCGGCGGGCCGCCGTGTTATCATCAACGACCATTACCTGGCACCAGGCGACAGCTTTGCCGGTATACGGGTTGAGCAGATCACATCAGACGGTGTGGTCCTGATGATGCATGGCCAACGCTTCCGGGTAGGCGTGGTAAGAGATTGGGTAAGCCCTCGTTAATGTCAGTCCCCGAAAGCGTAAAACAGGAAATCCAGCAGGCTTACCGTGACCTGCTTGCAGGCAAGGGCGTCAATGCCCGTTATGGTCAGCGGCTGATGATCGCAGAGATCGCCCGCTATCTGTCTGCCATTACCGAGCAGGACGGTAAACGCACCTCCCCGGCGTCAGCCTGTGTGGTGGAGGCCGGCACCGGCACCGGTAAAACCCTCGGCTATCTGGTGGCCGCCATCCCCATGGCCAAGGCGCTGGACAAACAGTTGGTGGTTTCCACCGCCACTGTGGCCCTGCAGGACCAGATCGTCAGCAAAGACCTGCCAGACCTGCTCAAGCATACAGATTTGCGCTTCACCTGGGCCCTGGCCAAAGGCCGTGGTCGCTACCTCTGCATGTCACGGTTGGAAGGCCGCCTGCACGAGCAGGGTGCCACCGACAGCGACAACCTGCCGCTGTTTCTGCTGGACGACCAGACGGACGAAGTGCCCGGTAGTCGTGAATTCTACGAAGATATGCTCGGCAAATACGGCAGCCGGGTGTGGGATGGCGACCGTGATCACTGGCCCCAGCAGATTCCCGATGAGATCTGGCGACAGGTCACCACCGATCACCGTCAATGCACCAATCGCCATTGCAGCTATTTTGACAGCTGCGCGTTTTTTGATGCCCGCAAGGATCTGGAAACCGCCGACGTGATTGTTGCCAACCATGACCTGGTCATGGCTGACCTCGCACTCGGCGGCGGCGCCATACTGCCTCATCCGGACAAGGCTATCTTCATTTTTGATGAGGCCCACCACCTGCCAGACAAAGCCCTCAGCCATTTTGCTGCGCAGGTGCCCCTGCACGGCACCCAATACTGGCTCAAGCAGATGTCACAGGTGCTGGCCAAGATGCCCCCGTATCTGCCTCCCAGCAGCCTCGCCGCCAAAAGTGTGGAGCGCATCAGCGAAGCCAGCCGGGAGCTGGATAACGTGTTGCAGCGGGTATTTGAGGAAGCGGAGTCACAAACCCCCTGGGACATGACCGATGAACGCCGGGCCGCCCAGTGGCGTTACCCAGACGGCGAGCTGCCGGAAAGCCTGCAGGCACTGGCACTGGAATCTCTGCATGCCACAGCACTACTGACCCGCCATCTGGGTGTACTGGTGGAAGAACTGCAGAAAGCCTTCGACGACAAACGGGACCCGGACCTGGACCGGGACACCGCAGAAGCCTGGTACCCTGTAATTGGCGCCTTCCATGCCCGCGCCGAAGACCAGATGCGCCTCTGGAAAGCCTGGACCACCCAGCGTGCCGAAGATGACAGAGGCCCCCCGCCAGCCCGCTGGTCAGTACGCCAGCGCTGGGAGCACAGTGAAGACATCTCCTTCTTCAGCAGTCCCGTCCTCGCCGACAGCCTGCTGTACACCCGCCTGTGGAGTCAGGTCTATGGCGCCATACTCACCAGCGCCACCCTCACAGCCCTGGGCCGGTTTGACCGCCTGAAAGCCCGCGCTGGCCTGCCGGAAGAAAGCAAGTACCTGGTGGTGCCCAGCTCCTTCCGCTATAGCGATATGGCGACGGTGGAAGTACCCAGCATGACGGCACTGCCTACGGACGCCGATGCCTTTGCCGACGCTCTGGCAGAGCGGCTGCCCACCCTCTGGGCAGAAGAGAAGGCGACCCTGGTACTGTTTACCTCCCGCCGACAAATGATAGAAACCCGCGACCGCCTGGCCGCCAGCTACCCAGACCTGATCCTGACTCAGGACGATATGGCCAAGGCAGAAGTACTGCGCCAGCACTGTGAACGGGTAGACGCAGGCAAACCCAGCGTCCTGTTCGGCGTGGCCAGTTTCGCCGAAGGTATTGACCTGCCCGGGCACTACCTCAGCCACGTGGTCATCACCCGGCTACCCTTTGCCGTACCCGACGACCCCATCGAAGCCAGCCTGGCGGAGTGGGTCACCCAGCGCGGTGGCAATCCGTTTATGGAAATCACCGTGCCTGACGCCTCTATTAAATTGGTACAGGCGGTGGGCCGACTGCTGAGAACAGAGCAGGACCGGGGCAGGGTGACGATTCTGGACCGGCGCATTGTCAGCCGGCGCTATGGCCAACTACTGCTCGATTCATTGCCACCGTTTCGGCGGGTGATTGAGCGGTGAGTGGGTTTTTGGCTTGCGAAGGTGCATGGTGGGTATTAAATTAAAACACAGATAACGGCCCGGATATTGACGATTCAGTGGCTGTGCATTTTTTTCCAGGGATTGGATGTCAGGTAGCCGGCAGGGCGGTAGCGTATTTTTTGTCGGTGTCTTTTCCCTCCCTTAGTTTCGTTCTCGCTGCCTGGGTGGATTTCAGCCTGGCTATGAATCCTGCTCGCTGTGGTTTTGTACAGTATGATTGGGCCGGTGGCAATTGGGGTGCGTTGCGAATACGTGGGGTGGCTGTTGGGGTGGGCTCAGGATTTTGTTTTGAAAGGGATTTTTGGTTTTTGGGTTCGGGTTTTGTTTTGTAATAATGAAGCAGTCAAATTTGTGCGTTCGTGGAGCGTGCTATCTAACAAGCTGTTAACTTTCTAGGGAGAAAGTGTGGAAGACACCAGCATTTATCGAGTACTAATGGATGAGAGATGGGCTCTTGAAGATCTCTATGATTTTCCGCACACGTATTCTCAAGCCCATGCGTTCATATACCATTTCGATAGCTCCCAAGAACTCGACTCTCGAATAGTAGAGAGGGTTAGCAGGACATTCAGTGAGTATCCATGGCGGGGTGGATTCAGTTACGTCAACCTTTACACAGTGCTTTCCAATCACATTCCAAAGAATCATCGTCCAACCATTCAATCAATTCAGTACGCGTCTCCTGGTTGGATCGACTTACTAATAAACCCAGATGTGGCGATTCAGGTGGCTAAGTCGGTTGGCGTGTTGCTTGGAGCCGGAGTAACCGCGGTAGAGGCTTTTAAACAAATTGATAGAGCTCGTCTCGATATTGCAAGGCGCAGACGTGAACAGAAACGCGAGTATGCGGCTCTGACGGCAGCAGAGGCAAAAGAGCTCAATGATATGGCCGAGGAGTTAGCAAAAAATCTAGGCTTCTCCACCTTGAAGGAGCTTCAAGAAAGAGCGGGAGATCCAGATACAGCGCTGAAAGTTCTTATGGCTCATTATCGACGTATGCGGACACTCGGAGACTATGTTGAAAGTGGCAAGGTGATGTTGCCAGAGAAATTGAAAGACGAAAGTTAACCAGGGGCTGTTGTCGGACGGTTTCTCCGTCGCTTCGCTCCTCCAAAACCGCCGCAAAGCCCAGCGTTAAATAGCTTGATCAGACTCAAGGAGTATTGCAGTAGTCATGAAAGGGAAAATTTGTCAGTGGCAAGATGAAAAAGGGTTTGGCTTCATTCAGCCAGAGAACGGTTCCGAAAAGCTCTTTTTCCACATTTCGAGCGTCAAAACTACTACGAGGCGGCCTGAAGTTGGGGATTGCGTATTATACGATCAAACACGGGACTCTCAGAATAGATTGAGGGCAAAGGGTGTTGTCATTGACGGCGTTACAAAAGCCTCGGAGACCACAGCGAAAAGAAGCCACAGTGCAATCAAGCCGCCAAGAAAAAATGTTATCGATTACATTTCTATTCTGGTCATTTTAGCCTCGCTTGCGGCTATTGGATTCGCGTTTTATCAGACCAAATCAATCGAAAGCTCATGGGCTTATGGTGTGCCTGCAGTCGTAGGGTTCTTCATCCTGAATCGACAGCGAAAGCCTATCGAAAAGAGTTTTACCTGCGCACGTTGCAGGGCCATCTCAAAGTTTGATTCAAGAACCATCCAGGCTTGGAACAACGGTTTTCTCAAACTTTACTGTCAGGGCTGCCATCGTCAATGGCTGGACAATAATCCACGGCAGAAAAATACTCAGACAAGCAGAAATGGTGGGTGTCTTGGAGTGCTGGCAGCGATGATTCTAATCCCCTCATTGGGTGCGGTCGGCTTGTATCAATGGTGGATGTAAGCATCCATTTAACAAGGCGCAGCAATACGCGGCCGGTGGCCGCCGGACGCCCTTTTCATTGCGGCTGCGCCTCCATTCCAAGGGCACCGTTGTGCGCTGGCGTTAGAGCCCATTTTTAAGGAGTTGGAGTCGGCAAATGGATTCCCGAAAAATTATAGAGAAGCATAAAAAAATCATCAGTGGCAGCCTTCGGCGATCACCGGCCCCACAAGCTCTGGCTCATAACATAGCGAAATTCCATAACGCGACCGATGAGCTCGCTACCGCTAGGCTGAGCGACCCAAATCCCCCAGTGTTTGAGTGTAAGAAGGGTTGTAGTCATTGCTGTTCATTGCGAGTTGAAGCGCTCCCCCCGGAGGTATTTCGCATTGTCAAGCATCTGCAAGGTCTGGAGTCAGAGACACGAAGTAAATTCTTGCAACGTTTGAAAAAAGCGGCGAGCTACGCTGCTGGAAGAGAGTTTAAATATTACGAGAATCCTTGTCCCTTTTTGTCTGATGCGGGGAAATGTGAAATCTATTCGGTTCGACCTCATAAATGCAGAGCATACTTTTCTGGCAGTGTGTCTGCTTGCGCACAAAACAAAGCTGCAATTGAGGATGCAGAGCTTCGAAACGCGGAAAAGATTTTGGCAAATGAAGTCATCCAGACTTACAAGAAGAAAGGTGTCGTAATGCATCCCGTGGAGCTGTCGCAAGGGGTGCTGAAAGCCCTTGAAGACCCTGATCTTGAGACTCGATGGACGGCTGGTGAACAGGTTTTTGACTTGTTGCCAGAGCGCATCATGCTCTAACAATGTGGTCAACGGGACGCCAACTACGCTGCGCTCCGTTGCCGCCCATTACCACCAGCGTTAAATTTTTTGCCTACCCTTGTAGACTATGATGTAATACGTTGTAGTCAATAAATTCGGGGGTCATAGTCATGAGCGTCACCACAGTTCGCCTTCAACCAGAAGTTGAACAGCATCTGGAAGCAATCGCCAGCAGGCTGCAGCGTAGCAAAGGCTGGGTGATCAACCAGGCATTGTCGGAATACATAGAAAAGCAGCAGCTTGAGCAAGAGCGGTGGAAACAAACGTTAGAGGCAATGGAGTCTGCTGCCCAAGGCAAGGTTGTTGATGCCAGCGAGGTTCACAGTTGGCTTGATAGCTGGGGAACCGAAAGCGAGCAGGATGCGCCGAGGTCAGGTAAGTGAAGCTGGTTTACACGGACGACGCAATTGATGATTTGAAACGCCTCCGGGAGTTCATTGCGGTGCACAGCCCGACGGCGGCAGCCAGGATTGCCACTGAACTGGTTGGCAAAATTGAATTACTTCCAGACTTCCCCAAAATGGGCACACCAGTTGAGATGGCACCGGTGCCTGACTCTGTTCGAGATATGGTTTTCGGAAAATACGTCGTTCGATATTCAGTTCATGCCAGTGCCATCATTATCCTCCGGGTGTGGCATGGCCTTGAGGGTGAACGATAGCAATTTAACCAAACGCGGCACTCGGACGCCCTTGTCTCCGCTTCGCTACGTCAAGGTCGCCGGTGCGCTCTGCGTTAAGGCCAAGAGCAGGGAAGCGAGGAAGTATCCTTGAAAACCAATTACGTATTGATTGATTTTGAAAACGTTCAGCCAAAAAATCTTGAGCTACTCAAGGGGCATGGATTTAAAGTCATCGTTTTCGTCGGATCAAAACAGGTAAAGATTTCGTTTGATCTCGCTTGCGCCATGCAGTCTCTGGGCGCTGACGCAGAGTATGTGAAGATTGAGGGAAATGGCCCTAATGCGTTGGATTTCCACATCGCGTTCTACATTGGAAACATTGCCGCAAAGGATCCAAACTGCTACTTCCACATTATTTCAAAAGATACTGGCTTCGATCCTCTGATTAAGCACCTGAAGACTAAGCGAATCTATGCGCAGCGAGAAAAGGATATCTCGGAAATACCGCTTCTCAAGATCTCCAATTCCAAGTCAATGGTGGAGCGTATCGACGCTATCGTGGATTTTCTAAAGGCCCGCGGAGCAGCTAAGCCTAGAGCGGTAAAAACACTCTCGAACTCGATAAATTCATTGTTCATGAAAAAGCTCGAAGAAGACGAGCTGGCAAAAATTATGGACGAACTAATCCGACAAAAAATCGTTATTACGAACGGCTCGAAGGTGAGTTACCAGTTACCTGGGAAGCCTTAACAAACCGCTTAAGTCGGACGTCCCTGACGGGCCGCCGCTTCGCTCCGCGTTATGTTGAAGAGGAGATCCCATGGAGCCTGAGTGCGCCAATTCAACCTTGATAGCCGTCGTGACCGGTGCAGCCATTCCGATAGTGGGGTGGGTTGTCTTCCACTTCTTTGCGTCATCTCGAGATAAGAAGGCCCGGATGGCAGCGGCTTCGGCGGATTATCGAGATAGGGTGCTTCAATACACAAAGGGCGTACCCGATGTTAACAAGCATTGGCCAAATCATGTTCTTTCGAAACTAAAGAATGAGAAATCAGAGCTAGATACAGCTTGCCAGATATTTCAGTATTTCCTGACAAGCAAGGAGAGGCGGGAATTTGAGGCGGCCGCGCGCGAGTTTTCAGAGTTAATTTCAAAAGACCTTCCGGAGCCAAAATCAGAGCAAGAGCTCGCCTCTTCAGGCGGCGTGCCAATATCAGAGGACAAGAAGAGCCAGTTCTACCAGCTAAAAACGCGGCTGCTGTCATATGCAAATTCAACATAACAAAGCGCATCAATTCGCGGCCTGCGGCCGCCGGACGCCCTTTACATTGCGGCTGCGCCTCCATTACAAGGGCGCCGTTGTGCGCTGGCGTTATGGGCATTCTCTGTTGCCGGCATGGTTTGCCTGTCTTAACGAAATCGGCAAATAAAGGAGATCAAATATGGCAAAAGGTAGTGGTGGTTCTAAAGGTGGAAGCACTGGCGGTAAAAATGGTGGTGGACGCGGGCCATCTAGTCACCCAGGGCCAGGTGGAAACTGGCCGAGCACGTCAGGTAATCCATCAGGCGGTGGTCGTGGTAATGGTCCATCTAAAGGCAAGTAAGTAATGCGGGGCTGAGCTATCGCATCAAGTGATGGGTCAGCCCCTAACAAGTGCAGGTTGTCGGACAGGTACTACGCTGCGCTCCGTACCTGCCGCAACTGCAAGCGTTAGGCATCAGGAGGAAGTGTGCTGGATTGGATATTTGAAAACTGGCTTGCGCTACTTGGTGCTGTCACGGGGTCAGTTGCATTGCTGATTAACTACTTGTCTTTTCGGCACGCTAAAAACAAAGAAAACATTAGTTTAGTTGTTTCTTGTGCTGATCATCCTCGGCAGGCAGAAAACCTTCGTGAACTTGCTGAGACCGAAGATGCGGAGCCATGGAAAAGACACAGTATGGTTGAGATTTATACGGTTACAGTTAGAAACCGAGGGAGTATCACCGCGCCACTTTCAAAAGTTGGTGTGGTTACCAATTCTGGCGAGGAGCGTGCAGCCCTGGTCCGAAAAGGCCAGTATATGGAAGAAGCGAAAGGTTCGAGTATTGATCATTTGCCGCCAAAGTCAGAGCAGGTATTTGATATATATCTGAAGCGGGATGAGGAGTTTTTCTCTTTGTCTAAAGCCTTTGTCATTGACCAAACTGGTAAGAGGTGGGAAGCAAATGCCTAACCAAGCAATCAAGTACGCTCCCTGCGGTCGCCGGACCTCGTTTCACTCGGCCGCTTATTGCGGGCGTTAGCGAGAAAAAGTATGCGATCACCGATACTTGAACTGGAATCAGCAATCGCTGCTGCCCCTTACCGAATAGCTCCGGAGAGAGAACAGGAGCTAGGAGATTGGTGCGACGTAGAGGGCGTTTTCCTAGATATAGTGGATCAGCCTGGCTTTACCTTTCATGTGTATCCGTTGGAAAAGAAGATCCAGACCAGCATCGCTTCTTTGGAATTTCTCTGGTCAACGACATATGTTCATTTGGTTTTATATGATGAATACGCTCAAGCTCAGGAGCGAGGGGAGGACGCATTTGATACAGGTGGCACTCAAAGGTCCGCTGCGGCTATAGACTTAGCCAAATGGGCCGTCGGAAATATTTTTGGTAGTGGTAAACAGCCTTGGCCCGACAACTTTGTGAGGCCAATCGCAGAGCCTGTACATCACTCAGATGTCCACGTAGCAAATGAGCTTTTCCTGTCGGCCTTTGCTTGGATTATGCACCATGAACTAGCGCATATTCGTCTAGGGCATGGGGTTGCGATAACCTCACGATCGCAAGAAGAAGAAAAAGAAGCAGATGTTGCGGCGACCCGCTGGATTCTCGAAAAGTGCCACGACTCGAAACAACTGCAAAAGCGAACATACGGTGTCGTGGCGGCAATCCTCTCACTCAAAGCCATTGCTAGCCCTGGAACCCGAGATGTCTTGCAAACTCACCCCCCGACCTTTGAGAGGATAGATTACTGCTTGTCGGAGGCTGGCATCGATGATGATAATGAAGCATATGCGTTTGCGGCCTGCATTATGCAAATTCAGTTGGCCTCAAGAGGAGTTTCCGTTGCCCACGACGGAAGTTCATTCAAGGAAATATTCTCGGAGTATCTAATTGAATTTTCGAAATTATTTCGCTAACAAATCGCGTCACGCGGATGCCCTTTACGCCGCTTCGCTCTGTAAAGGCCACCGGTGCGCTCAGCGTTGAGGCTGTATAAAAAGCCACAAAATTTGCCCCTCAGCTTTGATAGGATGACCTAAACCCGACCAAGGATCAGGATTGGCACCATGACAACCCCGCGCTTCCGGTTTTACAACTACGATCAGG
>JAIUMV010000033.1 GCA_022565395.1 Marinobacter sp. | reverse complement strand
GGGAGAGGGCATTACGTTGTGCATATTGGCATAATATCGCGGCCGAACTCGTCTCGTATTAGCCCCTCTCCCTTGAGGGGAGAGGGGTTGGGGTGAGGGTGGCTGGCGCGCCCCGCAGGGGCCACATCTTTGCCCTGGTAAAATAGAGATCGGCGGTTTCGACCTACCGCAACGGTCCCGAAGGGTAAGGGCGTAACCCGCATCATCCGCCCGGTTCTACCAACAAAATAAAAGTTTAGGGCTGACACAGAGGATGGCCCCTGCGGGGCGTTTTATTTCACCCTCACCCTGCCCTCTCCCCTCAAGGGAGAGGGCATTACGTTGTGCATATTGGCAGAATATCGCGGTCGAACTCGTCTCGTATTAGCCCCTCTCCCTTGAGGGGAGAGGGTTATGTCAGGTACAGACCTAGGTGGTCAAAGCCGGGATCTCGCGGCTTGCCACTTTCCTGAAAGGGCGAGGATTGTGGCGTGCACATTGGTCCTCTCCAGCAGCGGGTTCGGTTATACTCCCCTCTTTTCCGCTATCGGCACCCCTGTTATGAGAAAAATCATCGATCTTGTCCTGCCCAGCACCGGTGTAGCCGTTGATGTACTGGCTGCTGAGTCTGGGCTGCCGAAGCAGCGCATCAAGGATGCCATGGCCAAAGGCGCCTGCTGGTGGAACTATAAAGGCAAGCAGGTACGGCTGCGTAAGGCCAAACGGGAACTGAAGGCCGGAACACGGCTGCAGCTGTTCTACGACGAGCAGGTGCTGGCCCGCACGCCAGAGCAACCGCTGCTACTAGCCGATCATGGCCACTATAGCTTCTGGTATAAGCCTCACGGCTTGCTGGCACAGGGCTCACAGTGGGGCGATCATTGCGCGCTGCTACGGCTGGCAGAGCAGGCTCTGGCGCGACCCTGCTTTCTGGTTCACCGGCTGGACGCTGACGCCGCCGGGCTGATGGTTATCGCCCATGATCCCAAGGCTGCCGCAGCCCTCTCTCAGTGCTTTGTCGAACGCACAATGACCAAGGTCTATCAGGCACGGGTTACGGGTCTTTTGGATAGTGATAACCAGATCATAGACGCGCCTTTGGATAACAAAGCCTCCATCAGTCGCATCACCACCCTCAGCCAGGACGTGGACAGCCAGACCACCCTGCTGCAGGTCACCATAGAAACCGGACGCAAGCATCAGATTCGGCAGCACCTGGCGGGCATCGGCCATCCTATCGTCAACGACCGGCTATACGGGAAGGCTGGCAGCGAGCCCCTGCAACTCACCGCCGTGTACCTGAGCTTTGACTGCCCCTTGCTGAGGCGCTCTGTGGAGCAGCGCCTGCCCCCTCAGCTCAACAAGCTGGGCGGGTAACCAGCCGGCGCGAGGCGCTCGGTAGCCACATCAGCGCCGCCAGAAAGCTGTAAGCCGGCAGAGCGCCGGCTTACGGGTTATACCTTGTAGAAATCCCGGTACCAATCGACAAACCGACCAATACCCTCTTCCACGCCAGTATCGGGTTTATAGCCCACGTCCTCAATCAGTGCATCCACATCTGCATAGGTAGCCGGGACATCACCCGGCTGCATGGGCAGTAGGTTCTTCACTGCGGATTTACCGGTTTTCTGCTCGATAATCTCGATAAAGCGGGACAGTTCAACCGGGTTGTTACTGCCAATATTGTATATGCGATAGGGTGCACGGCTGGTACCCGGGTCAGGGCTCTGACCTGACCACTGTCCATTGCCGGTTGCCACCTGATCCAGGGTGCGAACGACGCCCTCTACGATATCGTCAATATAGGTAAAGTCCCGTTTATGGTGGCCGTGATTGAACACGTCAATAGGTTCGCCTGCCAGTATCTTGCGGGTGAAGATAAACAGGGCCATGTCCGGGCGCCCCCAGGGGCCGTAAACGGTGAAGAAACGCAACCCCGTGGTGGGCAACCCATAGAGGTGGCTGTAGGTGTGGGCCATCAGCTCGTTAGCTTTCTTTGACGCCGCATACAGGCTGAGGGGGTGGTCCACATTGTCGTGCACCGAGAAGGGCATGGTTTCATTGGCCCCGTAGACGGAGCTGCTGGAGGCGTAGACCAGATGTTTGACGCCATGATGGCGACAGCCTTCCAGGATATTCATGAACCCCACCAGGTTCGCTTCCACATAAGCGTGGGGGTTTTCCAGCGAATAGCGGACCCCCGCCTGGGCCGCCAGATGGACGACACGTTCCGGCTTATGCTCAGCGAACAGGGCCTCCATGGCGCTGCGGTCCGCAATGTCGATTCTGGCCTCGGTGAAGGCTGGATGCGGCGTCAGCTGGGCCAGTCTCGCCTCTTTCAGGCTGACATCGTAGTAGTCATTGAGGTTGTCCACCCCTATGACTTCATCACCCCGGGCCAACAGCCGCTGAGCCAAATGGAAGCCAATAAAGCCGGCGGTGCCGGTGACCAGAATCTTCACGTATTATTCCCTGTGTAAAGCCAGTGTCAGAACCGGATGCCGGCACTGAAAAACGGGCCTTTCAACGTCAGGTCCAGTTTGTCATTGCCGTCTTCAAAATCCACACTCAGCTCCCGATAACCCGCACGCAGCCGCACCAAACCAAGCACATCATACTGTGCATACAGGTTGTAGTCGCTGATGGAGTCACCATCAAAGCTGATGTAGTTGACCTCACCGCCTACCGCCAGATCAGTGGTAGGAATGGACAGGCGTGCCGCACCGTAGAGCATCGGCAAGGTGCCACGCACAGTGACGCGCTCCGAGTTCGCCGGAATCAGGCGGTCACGGATATCCACCTCCCCATCCAGATTACGCAGCGTCAGACCCAGGTCCAGCTTCACCCAGTTATTCAGGGGCGAGTAATAGGCCGTCAGATCTAGCTGATCAAGCTCCAGCTGTGAACGCACCGGGCGATCAATACCTACGACACCACCAAAGCCATTGCTAACGGTGCCGTTGCCACTCTGATTGATGGAGGTGTAGTTGACCCTGACATTCGGCAATGCCGGGATGGGGTGTTCAAAGAATGCCGTAAAGTTGAAGGTGCTGTCGGTACTCAGGTTAAGGTCGCGGTCCACATTGGCGGAGTCGCCACCTGACTTGACGTTGCCACTCAGGCTGGAATCCCAGTAGTTGAACTCCGCCCCTACGCTTACCAGCGCGCTGGCCAGTCCGGGTGCAGCTGCCAGCACGGTGCCTACGGTCAGTGTTCTGATCAATTTACCCATACGTCACCTTCTTGTTGTTGGTCGTTGTGTTCAGTCGAAGCTGATACCCAGGCGCTGGCCAACTTCTTCGTAGGTTTCAATCACGCTACCCAGGCCTTGCCTGAAGCGGTCTTTGTCCATCTTCTTGCGGGTTTCCTTGTCCCAGATACGGCAGCCGTCCGGGCTGAACTCATCACCCAAGGTGATCTGCCCGCTGGCATCGATACCAAACTCCAGCTTGTAGTCCACCAGAATCATGCCAGCGGCATCAAACAGCGCTTTCAGCACATCATTCACCTGGAAGGTGAGCAGCTTCATGGCCGCCAGCTGCTGCTCTGTGGCCCAGCCAAAGGTTATGGCCAGGGACTCATTCACCATCGGGTCATGCAGGGCATCGTTCTTGAGGAAGAGTTCAAAGGTCGGCGGATTGAGCACCTTGCCCTCCTCAACCCCCAGCCGCCGACACAGGCTGCCTGCGGCAATATTGCGCACGACACACTCCACCGGAATCATGTCCAGCTTTTTCACCAGGGATTCGTTGGCGGACAGCAGGCCCTCAAAATGGGTGGAAATGCCTGCGGCTTCCAGCTTCTCCATAATGAACGCGTTGAACTGATTATTCACCCGGCCCTTGCGTGCCAATTGCTCCATTTTCTCGCCATCAAAGGCTGAGGTATCGTCCCGGAAGACGAGCACAAACAGATCAGGGTCATCAGTCCGGAAGACAGATTTGGCTTTACCGGCGTACAGCTCTTCACGCTTTTCCATCAAGGTTCTCCAGTGGGGCGGGAGGCCCGCCCACATCAATACAGATATTCAAACAGCTCAGACAAGAGACGCTCGGAGCGGTCTGGGCCGGCATGGTCAGGGGCACGGCTGGCGGTCATGTGCACGCCGTCATCCTGGCGCTGTAACTGCACCAGGAAGGTAAACTCAGGCTCTGCAGCGCGACGGAACCAGCCCCGCTTGAGCTCGTCCTGACTCCGAAAGTCCACATAGAATTGCCCGGCACTGCGATCCAGATCGACTACCGGAACGCCAGCTTCTGCCAGGGAGCGAGACACTTCAGACCAGGCCCGCTCGTACTCAAGGTCCATAACAATATGGGTCCTGGCATCCTCTCCGGCCACCAGGCGCACCATCGGCTCGGCGGTAATGCCCAGGGCAACACGGGAGTAAGACTTGGTATCTTCACGCGCCTTCAGGAACTCTGCGAGGTCCTGCAGCAGGGCCTGCTCGGTTTCCAGCGCTTCGGATTGTGCGGCCCAGCTGAGCAGTTCACGGGGCGCGCTTTCCACGCCCCGCAGACGGATCTGAATCTCCGTGGTACGGCGCCGCACGCCGGGGGCAATCCGTGCCTGAGTCACCCGCAGGTTGTCCGCATCGTCGGCGTCGTCCAAGCCAACAAAGTCCCGCGCCCGGCGACTGAAATTAACAATATCAGACTGCATCAGGCCAATCTGTGGGTTATCCCGTGCTACACCCAGGCCCCGCTCACTTTTCCAGGCCGATACCGCAGGCCAGACGCGACCCGGTACTTCATTGACCAGCAGCCATGTCTGGCCACCGAGGGTTTCCACCACATAGTTCTGATCAAGAATGTCGGAGGTCATGTCCGGCGGCGCGGGCAGCTTGAAGGTGCCGCGTTCAGGCACACTGCCCGTGTCTACCGGGCGAATGGGAAACGCGTCCCGGATACGCTCGCCCTGCTGCCCCTCTGCCACCCGCAAGGGCTGCCCCAGGGGCTCATCCACATAGCGTTGTGAACGGTCTTCAAGCACGCCGCAGCCGCCCAGGGCCAGAGTTGCCAGTGTCAGCAGGGTTAAGGTTTTCGTCATGGGTTTGGCCATCTATTGACTCCGGTAGCCGGGTGAAACCTGGCAGGTGTTACAGTACACCGGCAGCAACCAGGGCAGCTTCAACTTCACCATGGAAGCGCGTATCCAGCTCAGTCAGGGGCAGGCGTATTCCGCCATCAATCAACCCCATGCGCTGCAGCGCCCATTTGACGGGAATAGGATTGGCCTCAAGAAACAGCTTGTGGTGCAGTGGCATCAGCCCTTCATTGATGGCTCGGGCCTCATCGGCACGACCCGCCATGGCGGCTTCACACAACTGCGACATGCCCTTGGGCGCGACATTGGCCGTAACCGAAATATTGCCCTTCCCCCCCAGCAGCATCAGTTCAACCGCGGTGGCGTCGTCCCCGCTGTATACTGCGAGCTTGTCGCCTACCAGGCGCAGGAGTTCATCACCACGGGGGATATTGCCCGTCGCATCTTTGATGCCAATGATATTGGGGATATCCGCCAGGCGTGCGACGGTCTCATTCAGCATGTCGCAGGCGGTACGGCCGGGCACGTTATAAAGGATCTGGTTCACCGGCACGGCTTCAGCAATAGCCTTGAAGTGCCTGTAAAGACCTTCCTGTGTTGGCTTGTTGTAATAGGGCACCACCAGCAAGCAGGCATCCGCACCCATACTGTGGGCCGCTTCCGTCAGCTCTATGGCCTCACGGGTGGAGTTGGCACCAGTGCCGGCAATGACCGGGATGCGCCCGGCCACCCGTTTGATGATATGACCAATCACCTGGCAATGTTCGTCGGGGTCCAGCGTCGCGGACTCACCTGTGGTGCCCACGGCCACGATACCGTGCGTACCATTCTCGAGATGAAAGTCCACCAGCCGGTCCAGATGCTCCCAATGAATACTGCCATCAGGGTGCATCGGCGTAACCAGCGCGACAAGGCTACCAGTGATCATATAGACTCCGTCCGGATAAAACGGTAATGGTAATGTTGGGCGAACGCTAACACAAGGAGCGAACGACTGTGACTACCCTTGAAATCGGAAAACCTGTCGAAAATTTCACGGCCCAGGCTACAGGCGACCAAACCATTGAATTGGCGCAGTACCGGGGCAAGAATAATCTGGTGATTTACTTCTACCCAAAAGACAACACCCCCGGCTGCACCACCGAGGGTCAGGACTTTCGGGATCATCACGCTGAGTTTGAGGCACTGGATACGGTGATTCTCGGCGTGTCCCGTGACAGCCTCAAAACTCACGAGAATTTTCGCGCCAAACACGACTTCCCGTTTCACCTGATCAGTGATGCGGATGAAGCTGTCTGCAAACACTTTGATGTCATCAAGCTGAAGAAGCTGTATGGCAAGGAGTACCTGGGCATTGACCGCAGCACCTTCCTGATCGACAAGGAAGGCACCCTGCGTCAGGCTTGGCGTGCCGTGAAGGTCAAAGGCCACGTTGAAGAAGTGCTGGCGGCCGTGAAAGCACTCTGAACCCTGTTCAGCCGGTCGCCGCGCACTGCAGTGGCCGGCTGAACAGGTTAGACTGCCGGATCGAGAGGCGGCTCATCCTCACGAACCGGCCAGGCATCAAACACCGCCTTAAGCACCGTAGCCAGGGGGATGGCAAAAAACACGCCCCAAAGACCCCAGATGCCCCCGAAGAACAACACCGACACGATGATCACCACCGGATGCAGGTTGTTTACCTCAGAGAACAACAGTGGCGCCAGCAAATTTCCGTCCAGCGCCTGAATCACACCGTAAATCACCATGAGCCAGATAAACTGAGTGCCCCAGCCGAAAGCAAATAATCCAATCAGCGCCACAGGCACCGTCACAACCGCAGCACCAATGTACGGAATCACTACTGACAAGCCTACCAGCAGCGCCAACAACGCCGAGTAAGGCACGCCCAGCACTTTGAAGCAGACGTAAGTGACCGACCCAACGATCAGAATCTCCAACGCTTTGCCCCGAACGTAGTTGGCACACTGGAGGTTCACTTCACTCCATACGCGGGTCATCATGCCGCGACGAGCTGGCAGCATACGTGCTACACCTGTCGCCAGCAGCCGACGATCCTTAAGCAGGAAGAACACCAGAATGGGCACCAGCACCATATAAACTAAAATAGCCACCAAATCCGGAATGCTGGCAAGGGAAAAGGACACCAGCCACTGGGTAAAACGGCCGGTTTCCGAGGTAATCATCTGAAACACATTATTAATGGCCTCATGAGATACCAGATTCGGGTACTCTTCAGGCAACATTGCAAGATAGACCTGCAACTCTCTGAAAATACGAGGCATTTCTCCGGCGAGACTCATCATCTGGGTCCACATTAATGGTAGCAGCACCAGCAGCACCGCCAGCAATATACCGATGAACAGTAAAAACACCAGAATAACGGCAGCCAACTCCGGCACCCCCGAGCGCACCAGCTTGGTCACCAGACCCTGAAGAATAAAGGCGATGATAACGGAGGCGATGGCTGGCGCCATAATCTTGCCGAGCCAGATAACCGCCAGGGTACCCACCACCAGCACCAGAAACAGAATTACCGCTTCGTCATCTGAAAAGTATTTGTCGGCTAAACCTCTTAGAATTCGTAACATCAACGGCTCCTGAACTTACTTGGCACCACAACGGATGAAAAAGGTATAGCGTTCACCCTGATCAAGGACGCTCAACAGGGTATGGGGAGACAGCTCCACATAGGCGGGTATATCGCGGGCTGAACCGGCATCGGTGGCAATAACCTCGAGAACCTGCCCGTCCTGCATACCGTTAAGGGCCAGTTTTGCCTTTAACAGCGGCATTGGACAGGTTAAACCTGATGCATCCAGGGATACGTCAACCGATTGGGTTGTCATAGCGTCAATGATCCGATGAAGTCTTTGGAAATCTGCCCTGCAAATTCCTTGGGCCTGTAAATCAGCATTATGCCAGAGTATGGCAGGATACCCGGAGAACCGGCGGAGTATATCAATCTGAACATGAAACTGTTGTCAGGAACTGCCCTTACGCTCAAAGGTTTAACGCCGCCCGCAAGACACCGCTGGGCAACACGGCTTGGCTGCGGTGTGCTGGCGGCAGCGCTGGCGGTGACACCCGTGACTGCCAGTGAAACCACGGACCTGCCCTCCCTGGGTGGCGTGGGTGGCGGGCTTATCTCCTCCCAGATGGAGACCGAAATCGGCGAGATGGTCATGACCTCCATCCGCCGTTCCGCCCGCCAGGTGCATGATCCTCTGGTGGAAGATTACCTGGCGGACGTAGTGTATCGCCTGGTGCCCTTCACCCCACTGGACAACCGGAACCTTAAACTGGTGGTCATCGATAGCCCGATGCTCAACGCGTTCGCCGTACCCGGCGGCATCATCGGGGTCAACGGCGGCCTGTTCCTGAATGCGGAGACTGAGCAGCAGTTTGGGTCGGTCATTGCCCACGAGCTTGCCCACCTCAGCCAGCGCCACTTTGCCCGCCGCATGGAGCAGCAACAGGCTAACGCCCCATTGACCATTGCCGGTGTGATTGCCGGCATCGTGCTGTCAGCCGTCACTCGCTCTGATATTGGCATTGCCGCCATCGCCGGCACTCAGGCCGCAGCCATCCAGAACATGCTGCAATACAGCCGCGCCCACGAACAGGAAGCTGACCGCATTGGCATGGAAATCATGGCCAAAGCAGGTATGGACCCGCGCGGCATGCCGGAAATGTTCGAGATCATGATGCGGCAAAACCGGATGCAAGGCGGCCACCTGCCTGAGTACCTGTCCACCCACCCCCTCACACAGAGCCGGGTGTCGGACACTCGCAGTCGCGCCGCACAGTACCCGGTGGATGAGGTCAGTGATGCACTGGAGTATCACCTGGTACGCGCTCGCCTGCAGGTGCGCTATGCCAGATCAGCCACCCAGGCGGCGGATGCCTTTGCCAGCTACATCAAAGACGCCGGCAGTGACGCTCCACCGGCGGCCCATTATGGGCTGGCGGTGGCACTGAAACGTCAGGGTGACCTGACACAGGCGGAATCTGTTATCAAAGCCCTGCTTGCCGACTACCCGGGCCGTATCAGCTATCTGGTGACGCTGGCCAACATCCACCTGCTGCAAGATCAGGCACAAGAAGCGCGGGCACTGATGGAGCAGGCCCTGGCCCGCAATCCACGCAATTACCCTATTTCTGTCACTCTGGCCGAGGCGGAACTGAAACTGGGCAATGGCCCGCGGGCAGCTGAGCAGTACCGGTTGCTGACCCGGCGTTTCCCGGAGCGGGCCGAACTTTGGTCACGACTGGCAGAAGCGGAAGGACTCGCGCGGGACATTGTGGGTGTACACCGGGCCCGCGCCGAATATGAACTACTGATGGGCAACCCCGATGCTGCCGTCCGGCAGCTGCGAGAGGCACAGGAGAAAGCTCAGCCAGGCACACCTGTCCGGCAGGTGGTTACGGAACGCCTGAGCCAGATATCCGCCAACCTGCCCGCCAGCCTGAGGTAACGCCTCCGTAATCAGGCGTTACCTGCTGCCTGCAGGTTCATGTTAGCGGTAAAGTCCAGCATACGGCGCAGCGGCTGCATGGCCCGTACGCCCAGCGCCGGATCAACGTGCACTTCCTGCGTCCCCTGCCTGAGCACCTGTAGCAGATTCTCCAGACCGTTCATGGCCATCCAGGGACAGTGCGCACAGCTGCGGCAGGTGGCACCACTGCCCGCAGTAGGCGCCTCAATCAGCACCTTATTGGGTGCCAGCTGCTGCATCTTGTAGAAAATGCCGTTGTCCGTCGCCACAATAAAGCGCTCATTGGGCAGCGTCTGTACCGCGTGGATCAGCTGTGAGGTAGAACCGATCACATCCGCCAGCTCCACCACGGCGGCAGGCGATTCTGGATGAACCAGTACGGCAGCATCGGGATACAGGACTTTCAGGTCCTCAACACCTTTAGCCTTGAACTCCTCATGGACAATACAGGAGCCGTCCCACAACAACATATCGGCGCCCGTCACTTTCTGGATGTAGCCACCCAGGTGCTTATCCGGCGCCCACAGGATTTTTTCACCGCGCTTGTCGAGGTCTTCGATAATGGCCTGGGCGCAACTTGAGGTCACCACCCAGTCTGCCCGTGCCTTCACTGCGGCGGAGGTGTTGGCGTACACCACCACCGTGCGATCCGGATGCTGATCACAGAAAGCAGCAAACTCTTCCGCCGGACAACCTATGTCCAGCGAACAGGTTGCTTCCAGCGTCGGCATCAGCACACGTTTTTCCGGATTCAGGATCTTGGCGGTCTCGCCCATGAAACGCACCCCGGCCACCACCACGGTGGACGCAGGATGACGATTGCCAAATCGGGCCATTTCCAGCGAGTCAGCCACACAGCCACCGGTCTCTTCCGCGAGGCGCTGAATGGTGTCATCCGTGTAGTAGTGAGCAACCAGCACAGCGTCCTGGGCAATCAGTTCCGCACGAATCTCCGCCTCAAGCCGCTCGCGCTCGTCATCTGACAAGGGACGGGGCTCAGCTTCGTGGGCCAGGTGTTCCTGCACTAGAATTCTATCTTCGGCTCTACTCATTTCCATCAGGTTCCGGTGTACGAGGTGGCGGAATTATACCACAGACACAACAGCCCGGCAGCGCGGGCAGCCACGGGAAAAGCTGGGAGAAGACCATAAAAAAAGGAGCCGCATGACTGCGACTCCTTTTCGGATTGGTGGGTCGTGATGGACTCGAACCATCGACCAATTGGTTAAAAGCCAACTGCTCTACCAACTGAGCTAACGACCCAAACGAGGCGCACATATTAATGAAATTTTTCAGGCATTCAAGCCCTTTCAGAAAATTTTACGCCAGTTTCTTTCAATTTCTTTGCAGGTAATCTTTCGCCAGTCGAGCCGCGTCTGAATCTGCATACTGATTGACCACCTGCTGCATTCGTTCCCTTGCTGCAGTCTTCTCACCCATGCGGTCGTGCGTCATGCCCAGCTTGAACACTGCATCCGGCGCCTTGCGGTGATCGGCAAAACGGGTGGTCACTATAGTAAACGCCTGCTTGGCCTGCTCCAACTGGGGCTTGACCAGATAGACTTCACCCAGCCAGTAATAGGCATTGACCGTCAGATCCCCTTCCGGGTATTCCCCGATAAAGGCATACAGGCGGTCAATGGCCTCATCATAAGCCCGCTGCTCACGGATCAGGCGAATGATCTCATCATACTTGGCACGCTCCTGCTGGCCGGGAGGCCGATAGTCCCGGGTCACCGGCGCCACCAATGGCGCTTGGCGCCCGGTCGTGGCGGCACTGGCGCCGGCAGCCGGTTGTGCAGGGCGGGGCTGGCTGCTCAGATCGAGCAGCCGCTGATCCAGATCGATATAACGCTCTCTGGACTGACGGGTCAGCCGATCCAGCTCATTACGCTGCTCTTCCAACTCGCCGCGCAGCTGGCGCATTTCGCGCTGCAACTGCTCCAGCATAAAGAACAGCTCGGCATTGGACTGGTTGCCCCCCGCCTGGGAGGCTGGACCGGATGACTGCGCCACGGCAGTGCCACTCAGTGACAGTACCATAGCCGCCATGAGGATCTTTCTCATGGTTACCCCGCTTTGCAAGAATGAGTTAACGGTAGATCAGCTCTACACGGCGGTTCTGAGCCCAGGCAGCTTCGCCCTGCCCCATTGCCGCTGGCTTTTCCTCGCCGTAGCTTACCACTTCAATCTGGTTACGTGATGCACCGTTTACCACCAGGAAGCGCTGCACCGAGTTGGCACGACGCTCGCCCAGTGCCATATTGTATTCCTTGGTGCCACGCTCATCGGTGTGGCCTTCGAGACGAACACGACGGTTGGGGTTGGCACGCAGGAATGCAGCATGGGCAATCAGGGCGTCCTGGGCTTCACGCTTGATCTCAGAAGCATCAAAGTCGAAGTAGAACACCGTAATACGACGCAGAGCGGCCTCACCGGTCTCAGCGGCCTGAGCTTCCAGACGACGACGCTCCTCTTCAGTCATCGCCTGGGTGGAGATGCCGTCATCATAACCATCCGCAAACACGCTGCTACCCGCCTGCTCATCCATCGGGATACCGTTACCCCAGGCATCACCCTCTTCCATATCACCGGTCGTGCTACAACCTGCAACCAGGCCGACAGCGAACAACATGGCAACCGCTTTGCTCTGCATATTCATGAACATGGTTCTCTTCCTTTCAGTCATTATTCAAGTGATTGTTAATTGATAAACGGTGACCAGGCCGGATCACGCACATCGCCACGACGGGCAGGCAATGAATACTGGGCACCTCCGTTGACAGAAATTACCGTGAGCACGCTATTTTCACCCTCCCGCGTGGCGTAGATAAGCATCCGGCCATTGGGGGATACGCTGGGCGACTCATCCAGTCGGGTACGGGTCAGAACAGTCTCCTCCCCGGATTCAATGTGCAGGCGGGCGATATGGAAAGCGCCTTCCCGCTGATGAACGTAAAACACATACTTGCCGTCGGGGCTGAAACGGGGCCGGGCATTGTAACGACTGCCAAAGGTCAGCCGTTTGGCGGTAGCGTCAAGACTCTCCATCAGGTAAACCTGCGGGCCGCCGGAGCGGTCTGAGGTAAATACAAAGCCACGGCCACGGCTATCCCAGTCCGCCTCGGTGTCGATGGCCGCATGGTTAGTGAGACGCCGCAGCGCCCGGGTTTGCAGATCAAGGCGGTAGATCTCCGGGTTACCATCTTTTGACAGCGTCAACAGCAGGTAACGTCCGTCCGGCGACCAGGCTGGCGCCGAGTTCAGACCCGGAAAATCCGCTACCTTGACACGCTGACCGGTGGCCAGCTCATGGGTGTAGATGGCGGGTTTACCACTTTCAAATGACACGTAGGCGAGACTGCGGCCATCCGGCGACCAGCTGGGAGACAGCACCGGCTCGTTGCTTTCCAGGCGGACCCGTGAGCGACGCCCATCCATATCGCTGACGTGCAGGCGGTAAATACGGCGATTGTCCTCAAGGTTCACAGTGATATAAGCCAGCCGGGTGGAAAAGGCACCGCGGACACCGGTGATCGCTTCGTACACCTTATCACTGATATGGTGCGCCAGGCCGCGAATGTTAGTGATGGGCGCCGTGGCCGTTTCGCCGAGAATGCGACGCTCACCGTTGACGGTGAACACCTCGTAGCGCACCTGTACCTGATCCCCTTGCCGCACGGCCTCGCCGACCACCAGATACTGCTGCCCGAGCATGCGCCAGTCACGGTAAAAGACCTCTTCGCCACGGGATGGCAAGCTAAGCATGTTGGCTGGACGCAAGGGGTTAAATTCGCCGCTCATCTGCAGGTTGTCACGGAGAATATTGCTGACATTCTCATCCGGACCAAATTGTCCGGTCTCCTTGAAGGGCACGACGGCAATTGGAATTGCCGACTCCACGCCTTCGGTGATCCGAATCAGCAACTCCCCGCGCGCCTGTGGGGCAGCCAGCAAGCCGATGCACAGTACCAGCAACACCAGTGTATAGAGGCTTACCCTGTTATGGCCTTTTATTGACAGCATGGTCTATCTCATCCGTTCCGGATTGAATTCAATCGTAAACTGGCGAAAGTATCGCTCAAATGTATCCCGATCCGAGGGCACCGGGAACCGCTGAACGCCGCGTACCGCACTGATGGCTGAATTATCAAATGCGGTGTTGCCACTGCCGCTCACCAGCCGCACAGACTGCAATTCGCCAGTAGGCAGCAGGCTGATCTGTACCACTGCCCGCATCTGGTTGGTCGCCGCTGGCGGTATGTACCAGGCATTACGCAGACGCTCCTGAATCAGCGCACCAAAGCGCTCCCGGTCACTGGCCATCTGGGCCTCACGGGCTCTTGCTGCGGCGGCCGCCTGCTCCTGCTGACGGCGCTGGGCCTCTGCCTCCTGAGCTTGCTGTGCCAGGGCCTGCTCCCGCAACAGACGCTCCTGCTCGGCCCTGCGCTGGGCGGCTTCTTCCCTGGCCCGTGCTTCCTGCTCCTGCCGACGGCGCTCTTCCGCTTCCCGTTGGCGGCGTTCCTGCTCCGCACGCTGCCGCGCTTCCTCCTGACGCTTGCGCTCTTCCTCCGCCTGCCGACGGGCGCGCTCCTGCGCTTCGGCCTCGGCCCGGCGCCTAGCCTCTTCTGCTCGCTGAGCCTCTTGCCGGCGGCGTGTCTCTTCCGCTTCGCGACGTTGCTGCTCCTGCTGCTGGCGCTGGCGCTCTGCCTCCTGTTGACGGCGCTGCTCCGCCTCGCGCTGGCGACGCGCTTCCTCGTCCCTGCGCCGTTGTTCAATGGCCGGATCAGGTTGTGGTTCGGGCGCTGGCGCCACAGCGACAGGCTCTGGCTCAGGTTGTGGTTGTTGCACCACAAGCCGTGCAGCAATGGAGCGCGGCTCAGGCTCAGGCAAACTGGGCCCCAGCGCCAACCCCAACAGAGCGACGACAACAATCAGGCCATGCAAACCGAGGGAAATAAGTACCGGCTGACGCCAGTCCTCTGGCTGCTTTGGCGGCGTGTCACGCGTGTTATCATTCACGGCGCTCAGGTCCCCGGGTCCTCAGTGATCAGGCCAATGCTGGTAGCACCGGATGATTGCAGCACCGCCATCAGGGTCACCACTGTACCGTAATCAACGTTGCGATCACCCCTGACCAACACTTCATTCTGAGGCCGCTCCGCCAGCAACTTGCCAACCTGCTCGCCCAGTTCGCGCAAGCCCATGGGGTCGCCACCCCGGTCACCCACTTCCAGGAAATAGGCGCCATTGGCATCCACAGATACGATAATGGACTGTGCTTCTTTGTCCGCCTGAATGGTATCGGCAGTGGTCTGAGGCAGATCCACACGTACCCCTTGGGTAAGCATGGGCGCCGTAACCATGAAGATAATCAGCAGCACCAGCATGACGTCGATGTACGGAACCACATTCATCTCTGACATGGGTTTTTTGCGTTCGCGGTTACTGAACCCTGATGTGCGCATGAACACTCTCCCGTCAGGCCGCTGATTTCTCGCTGCTGTGAACGCGACGATGCAGAATGCTGGAGAACTCTTCCGCAAACGTCTCGTAGTTTTTCAGCAGTGCATCCGACATGGCAGCAAAGCGGTTGTAGGCAATAACCGCCGGGATAGCCGCAAACAGCCCCATGGCGGTAGCGATGAGCGCCTCAGCAATCCCCGGCGCTACTGTTGCCAACGTGGCCTGCTGCACCTGAGCCAGGCCCAGAAACGAGTTCATGATGCCCCAGACGGTGCCGAACAGACCAACGTAGGGGCTGGTGGAGCCCACGGTGGCCAGAAACGGCAATTGCGCCTCAAGCCGCTCCTGCTCCCGGGACAAGGCCACCCGCATGGCTCGCTGGGTACCATCCATGACCGCGTCGCCGTCCTGGCTCTGCTGGCGCAGGCGGGAAAACTCCTTGAAACCGGCGCGGAACACTGACTCCATACCAGAATTCGGTGTCGGATTACCGGATACGTCGCGGTAGAGCTTGCCAAGGTCCATGCCTGACCAGAACTGCTCCTCAAAACTTTGCTGAGCGGCACGCGCCTGCCTATAAAGCTTGATACGCTGCACAATCAATGCCCAGGAGGCAACCGACGCCATCACCAGGGACAGCATCACCAACTGCACCACGGGGCCTGCACTTGCAATGAGGTACCATACAGACAATTCAGATTGCACGTTCACTCGCTCCTGACGTTATGCACCAGCGCACTGTCGGCGCGGTTGCTACATTACTCTGACTGGCGTTTGACCAGTGACTTCAAATTATCTGGCAGTGCTCTGGGTTTGCCGGTATCCAGACTGACACAGGCAACCCGTACGCTGGCACTCGCCAGCAACTGCTGATCCTGCTGGCGGATCACCTGCTGCTCAAACTCCATCCAGACCCGGCCGGATGCCACCAGTGAAGCAGTGGCCCAGAGGTTGTCATCCAGCCTGGCCGGCTGCCGGTAGTGAACTGCCAGTTTCTGCACCACATAGCTGATGTTGTCATCCAGCCCGGCCCGCAGCGCGATGCCGTGAAATCGCACCCACTCAGTACGGGCTCGCTCCATGAAGTGCAGGTAGCGGGCGTGGTAAACAATACCCCCCGCATCCGTATCCTCCAGGTAAACCCTGACAGGCAGATGAAACACACCCGCCCGCTCTTCCGGCTGCCAGACAAAGTCAGTCACCACGGGCCTCCGGATCACTGCCGGGGGTAAAGCCGAAGTGCAGATAGGCACTGGAGGTGACCATTCGCCCGCGGGGCGTGCGAACCATGTAACCCTGCTGAATCAAAAAGGGCTCAAGTACGTCCTCGATGGTGCCACGCTCTTCACCAATAGCCGCAGACAGACTTTCAACCCCCACCGGACCACCGTCAAACTTCTCGATCATGGCCAGCAGCAGGCGACGGTCCATGTGGTCGAAACCCTGATTGTCCACTTTAAGCATGTTCAGCGCCTGATCCGCGACGTCTGCGGTAATTTCACCGTTTGCGCGAACCTCTGCATAATCCCGCACCCGCCGCAGCAGGCGGTTGGCGATCCGCGGCGTGCCCCGGGAACGCCGTGCAATTTCATGGGCACCGCCCTGATCAACCTTCACTCCCAGCAGACCACCGGAGCGCAGAACGATATGGGTTAGATCCTCGGTGTTATAGAACTCCAGGCGCTGCACAATGCCAAAGCGGTCCCGCAACGGCGAAGTCAGCAAGCCTGCCCGGGTGGTTGCCCCCACCAGCGTGAAGGGCGGCAAGTCCAGCTTGATGGAGCGTGCCGCAGGCCCCTCTCCGATCATAATATCGAGCTGGTAGTCTTCCATGGCCGGGTAGAGCACTTCCTCCACCGCCGCACTGAGCCGATGAATCTCATCGATAAACAGCACGTCACCGGCTTCAAGGTTGGTCAGCATGGCGGCCAGATCACCGGCTTTTTCCAATACTGGGCCGGAGGTGGTCTTGATGGCCACCCCCATTTCATTGGCAATGATGTTGGCCAGCGTGGTCTTACCCAGGCCGGGCGGACCGAAGATCAGAACGTGATCAAGGGCCTCATCCCGCTTGCGGGCGGCGGCGATGAAGATGTCCATCTGTTCACGAACAGCGGGCTGCCCCACGTAGTCTTTCAACAGTGAGGGACGAATGGCCCTGTCCTGGACCTCTTCGTAATCTCCGGTAGCGGACGAAATCAGGCGGTCAGATTCAATCATGGGGCTTCCCATTGGTTTGGCAACATTGTACTTGGCGCCCAGATGCTTTCATATTACGCGGGAGACAGGTTGCAGAAGGGTTTCAGGCACGTTTTCAGTGCACGAGACACAACCTGCCTATGGAATATCGGAAAGACGCAGCCGTGACAACTGACCCGTCCCAGGCAACTAAGCTTGCGTCGGAATCATATTCCTGAGGGCCAGCCGGATGATGTCCTCGCGTGACATGCCCTGCTCTGCCACCTTGGCAATGGCCTTGCTGGCCTCCTGCGGCTTGTAGCCGAGTGCGATAAGCGCCGCTTCAGCCTCTTCCGCGGGATCATAGAGCGCCGCCGTGGTGCCGCTGCCTGATACGGACGGGGACGCAGGCCGTAACTGAAAGCCTGACTCCAGTTGCTTGATGCGATCCGCCATTTCAATCAGCAGGCGCTCAGCCGTCTTCTTACCCACCCCTGGCAGTTTGACCAGGGCGTTCAGGTCTTTTACCTCAACGCAGCGGATAAACTGCTCGGCCTCCAGGCCGGACAAAATGCCAATAGCCAGCTTCGGCCCCACGCCATTGACCTTGATCAGCAGGCGAAACAGGTCCCGGTCCAGGGTATGGGCGAAGCCAAAGAGGCTTTGATGGTCTTCGCGAACCGCGAAGTGGGTATGGAGTGCGACATCCTGCCCGATGTCCGGCAGGTGGAAGAAGGTGGTGTAGGGAATATCCACCTCATACCCCAGGCCGTGGCATTCAATCAGCGCCTGGCCAGGTGTTTTGTTCAATAGTACGCCACGGATGTGTCCGATCACTGGGCTGTCCCTTGATTGTTGTAGTTCAGGTGCTGCGTACCCGGCCGCCCCGCACCCGGCCCTGGGCGGTGAGGCGCTGCACACTTTGACTCATATGGGCGTGACAGAGAGCAATGGCCAGGGCATCTGCGGCGTCCGCCTGAGGCTTGCGATCAAGACGCAGGATGACAGCCACCATGTGCTGCACCTGGCTTTTATCCGCAGCACCCGTACCAACCACCGCTTGCTTGACCTGTCGTGCGGAGTACTCATGCACCGGGAGCCCGCTGTTGGCCGCCGTCACTATGGCTACCCCCCTGGCCTGCCCCAGCTTGAGGGCGGAATCAGGATTGCGGGCCATGAATACCTGCTCTATGGCAAATTCCTCAGGCCGGTACTCTGCGATCAGTGTCGCCAGGCCCTGAAAGATGGTTTGCAGGCGCTCTGCCATGGGCTTCTCACCCATACGGATACAGCCGCTGTCGATATATTCAATACGACCTGACTCAGTGCGGATAACACCGTAACCCGTAATCCGGGAACCGGGATCAACCCCCAGAATAATTGGCATGATGCCTCCGCTGGTCCAGGCCACAAAGGCCCTGCTGGCGTCGCAGGAAGAGCCCCAGTTGATCAGGCGCGATACGCATGCGGGGTGGCGCAAGTACCGCCACCCCGCATGCCCCGCCACGTGACGCCATCAAGCGTCTTTTGGTGTCTCGGCATCCGCAGCTGCCGGGGCCGCCACCGGCGGCTTGCGCAGCTTGATATGCAGCTCCCGCAGTTGCTTTTCCTCAACCGTGCCGGGCGCCTGAGTCATCAGACAGGTGGCGCTCTGGGTTTTCGGGAAGGCAATCACGTCACGGATGGAGCTGGCACCGGTCATCAGCATGATCAGACGATCCAGGCCGAAGGCCAAACCGCCATGGGGCGGACAGCCAAACCGCAGCGCATCCAGCAGGAAGCCAAACTTGGCGCGGGCTTCGGTTTCATCGATGCCCAGGATATTGAACACCGCCTGTTGCATGTTGCCGTCATGAATACGGATGGAGCCGCCGCCCAGTTCGGTACCGTTCAGCACCATGTCATAGGCGCGGGACAGGGCCGTTTCAGGCGCTGCAGCCAGCTCGTCCGGCCCACAGGAGGGCGCGGTAAAGGGGTGGTGGATCGCCGTCAGCTTGCCACTGTCGGTTTCCTCAAACATGGGGAAGTCCACGACCCACATTGGCGCCCAGGCCGCCGTCATCAGATCCAGGTCATGCCCCAGTTTGACGCGCAAAGCACCCAGCGCTTCGTTGACCACGGTGGTCTTGTCCGCACCGAAGAAAACGATATCGCCATCTTGCGCGCCCACACGTTCAATAATGGCCAAAGCCACTTCATTCCCAAGGAACTTGACGATGGGGGACTGCAGCCCTTCAGCACCTTTGGCCAGCTCGTTGACCTTGATGTAAGCCAGGCCCTTGGCACCGTAGATGCCTACAAACTTGGTGTAGTCATCAATCTGTTTGCGGCTCAGCTCACCGCCCTTGGGCAGACGCAGCGCAGCCACACGGCCTTTCGGATCCTTGGCAGGCGCGGCGAATACTTTGAAGTCCACGCCCTCAACCAGGTCTGCCACATCCACCAGCTCCAGCGGAATCCGCAGATCAGGCTTGTCACTGCCGAAGCGTTGCATAGCTTCAGCGTAAGGCATGCGGGGGAAGGCTGGCAGGTCAACTTGCAGCAGGTCACGGAAGAGCTCGCGCACCATGCCTTCCGTTACACCCATCAGGTCCTCTTCATTGACGAATGAGGCCTCGATATCAATCTGGGTGAACTCCGGCTGACGGTCTGCACGCAGGTCTTCATCCCGGAAGCACTTGGCGATCTGGTAGTAACGGTCGAACCCGGACACCATCAACAGCTGCTTGAACAACTGGGGCGACTGCGGCAAGGCAAAGAAAGAGCCTTCGTGGGTCCGGCTGGGCACCAGGTAATCCCGCGCACCTTCTGGCGTGGCCCGCGTCAGGATCGGAGTTTCCACATCCAGAAAGCCTTTGTTGTCCAGGTAGTTGCGAATGTAACTGGTGACCTTGGAACGAAACCGCAGACGATTGAGCATTTCCGGACGACGCAGGTCCAGGAAGCGGTAGCGCAGGCGTACATCCTCGCCCACATCGACATACTCATCCAGCGGGAACGGCGGGGTTGCAGCAGCATTGAGGATAGTCAGTTCACGCCCCAGCACTTCCACCTGGCCGGTCGCCATGTTGGCGTTTTCGGTGCCCGCGGGGCGACGACGCACGCGGCCGGTAATCCGGACAACAAACTCGCTGCGAACCTTTTCCGCCAGCTGGAAGCTCTCCGGGGTATCCGGATCAACGACGACCTGGGCAATGCCGTCCCGGTCCCTCAGGTCCAGAAAGATCACGCCACCGTGGTCACGGCGCCGATGAACCCACCCGCACAGGGTGACCTCCTGATCAATATGAGACTCGTTGATTCCCCCGCAATAATGACTGCGCATAGCCTATCCCGTTCGTTCAGTGTGAATCTGTGTGCTCAGCCGGCGGCTGTATCACTCGTTGTCTTGGCGCTGGCTCCACCGCCCTTTTCAGCCAGGTTTTTCTTGGTACCGGTTTTGAAATCAGTCTCGTACCAACCGCCACCCGCAAGGCGAAACCCTGCTGCAGAGATGCGCTTCCGGAATTGCGGTGCCTGACAGGCCGGGCAGTCTTTGAGCGGCTCGTCGCTCATTTTCTGCAGGACGTCTTTCTCGAAACCACAACTATCGCATACATACTCGTATATCGGCATAACTCTTACCCCAAAACATAACCAACACCAGCTGCCCCAGGTCAGGAAACCAGCCTTGCTCATATCAGCGGGCTTGCCGTGGCGCTGCGGGCGTTTACCCGAAGGGCCGAGGAGCCTCTGAAAAAAGGGCCACATTATAAACATAAAGCGCGGCAAAATCAGGAGCGTTAGCGCGCCGGATAGCGTGATATCTATCCCAGCCTGCGCGACCCTCGTCTGTGTGGATGACGTACAGGGCCCGGCCCGCTAGAATTGCCTCTTTGCATGACGTAAGGAAGTCGCCCATGTCGGCCCGCGCCGAACAGAAGATGAGAACCCGCCGCGCTCTTATGGATGCTGCTCTGCGGCAACTGAGCGCTGACCGTGGCTTTGGTAGCCTAAGCCTGCGGGAAGTCGCGCGCGAGGCGGGTATAGCGCCCACCTCCTTCTACCGCCACTTTGCTGAGCTGGACGAACTCGGACTGGCGCTGGTGGATGAGGGTGGCGTCGCCCTGCGACAACTGATGCGCCAGGCTCGCAAGCGTATCGCCCGCAATGGCAGCGCCATCAATACCTCGGTGGAAACATTCATGGAGTACCTGACGGACAACGCCAACCTGTTCCGTCTGCTGCTGCGGGAGCGCACGGGCCTTTCTAAGCAGTTTCGTACGGCTATTCAGGCCGAGATTGACCATTTCGTCACGGAGCTGGCGGACGACCTGAACCGCTTTGGCGAAGATCAGGGCAAGCCCCTTTCCGACCCGCGCCTGGTGGCTGAGGCCATGGTCACGCTGGTGTTCAATCAGGGTGCTGAGGCCCTTGATGCCACTCCGAAGGAAAAGGAAATCCTCAAGGCAAAACTGAAAACCGAGCTACGTATGGTGCTCATTGGCGCCCAGATGATGGCGCGGGAAGCGCAACGTCAGCAAGCCCGCAAAAACTGAGGCGCCGCTGCCTAAGCGCCCCGGGCCAGACTCTCCACCAGCGGCTGCAGCCGCAGCTTCATGCCAGCCAGCGCCTCAGGCTCGTAGCTACGGGGCGACTGCTTGCCCCACACGGGCCCGGGCCAGGCGGGGTCATCCTCAAAACGAACGATATGATGCAGGTGCAATTGGGGCACCATGTTACCCAGCGCAGCCACGTTAAGCTTGTCACCTCCGAATAGCGCCATCAGGCCGCGCCCGAGAGTTGAGGACTCCCATAGTAACCGCTGCTGGTCAACTTCCGTCAGTTCGTAAATTTCCCGCACTGACGGACGCTGGGGCACCAGAATAATCCAGGGCCAGGTGGCATCATTCATCAGCCGCACTTCACACAGCTGGCCACAACCCAACAGATGGGTGTCTGCTGCCAGCCGCCGGTGAATTTCGAACACTTTGTCTGATGCCATACCTGCCCCTCGCTGTCACTGCCCCTGACTGAACTGGTTGTGGCCGCGACCAATGGCGTAGTACATCAGACCATGGCGAGCAACGACTTCAGGCTCATACAGGTTACGACCATCAAAGATTACTGCCTCAGACAGGGCCGCCTTGATGGCGTCAAAGTCCGGAGAGCGAAACTCTTTCCACTCGGTGCAGATGACCAGCACATCCGCACCCTTCAGGGCCTGCTCTTTGGTGCCACAAAGCTGCAGCCCGGGCTGCTCGCCATAAATGCGCTGGGTTTCCTCCATGGCCTCAGGATCAAATGCCTGCACTTTCGCGCCCGCCTTCCACAGGGATTCCATCAACACACGGGAAGAGGCTTCGCGCATATCATCAGTATTTGGCTTGAAGGACAGCCCCCACAGCGCGACGACCTTGTCCTGCAGCGCGCCCTGGAAGTAGTGGCTGACCTTATCAAACAGCACGTGCTTCTGGGCGTAGTTGACGGCCTCTACGGCATTCAACAGCTTGGCGTCATAGTCACAGGCATCGGCGGTGCGGGCCAGGGCCTGCACATCTTTCGGGAAGCAGGAGCCGCCATAACCACAACCCGGGTAGATAAAGTGGTAACCGATACGGGGGTCAGAACCGATACCCCGGCGCACCGCTTCCACATCCGCGCCCAGACGCTCTGCCAGGTTGGCGATTTCATTCATGAAGCTGATTTTGGTGGCTAGCATGGCGTTGGCCGCATACTTGGTCAGCTCCGCTGAGCGGAGATCCATGTAGATCATGCGGTCATGGTTGCGGTTGAAGGGGTAATAGACTTCCCGCAGCACTTCCTGGGCCTTCTCACTGTCGGTACCAATCACAATGCGGTCTGGCTTCATGAAGTCGTTAACAGCGGCCCCTTCCTTGAGGAACTCAGGGTTGGACACCACGTCGAACTCGGTTTCCAGGCCCCGCTTGTCCAGCTCGTTGCGGATGGCCGACGCCACTTTGTCACCCGTACCTACTGGCACGGTGGACTTGTCCACAACCACCTTGTAGCCATTCATGTGCTGGCCCACAGAGCGAGCAACGGCCAGAACATACTGCAGATCAGCAGAGCCGTCTTCGTCAGGCGGCGTACCTACCGCGATAAACTGGATGACACCATGGGCCACGGCTTCGGCCGTATCGGTGGTGAACTTCAGGCGACCGGATTCGTAGTTATGTTTGACGATGGGCTCCAGGCCCGGCTCATAAATAGGAATAACCCCCCTCTTGAGCTTATCAATCTTTTGCTGGTCCACATCCATGCAAAGCACGTCATGACCCACGTCAGCCAGACAGGCACCGGTCACCAACCCCACATAGCCTGTACCAAAAATCGTGATTTTCATAAACAATACGTCCTTCTATATGTCATCAATTCGTCATCAGGCGCCGCCACGGGAACTGTTGAACAAGGTTGCCGAGGCCGTCGCAGGTCGTTTATCAGGGGTTGCCCGGCTTGCGATGCTGCCAGATCTCTTCCCAGTTCAATGCAGTCTGCACGATGGTTTCCAGATCGTCGTAATCCGGGGTCCAGCCCAGGGTGCGGACAATGCGGCTGTTATCCGCCATCAGGGCATCCGGGTCGCCGGCGCGACGGCCGGTTTCCGTGACGGAAAAGTCCCGGCCCGACAGCTGCTTCACCACATCAATCACTTCGCGCACGGTAAAACCGCGGCCGTAGCCACAGTTCAGCACCTCGGACTGGCCGCCTGCCGCCATATAGTCCAGCGCCATCACGTGGGCTTTGGCCAGATCCTCAACATGGATGTAGTCACGAATACAGGTGCCATCGCGGGTGTCGTAGTCGGTGCCAAACACTTTCATACCGTCACGGGCACCGGTGGCGCATTCGCAGGCTACTTTGATCAGGTGCGTGGCCTCGGGGGTTGCCTGCCCAATCAACCCTTCCGGGTTGGCGCCGGCCACATTGAAATAACGCAGGATCACATGTTTGAGACCAGAGGCCGCGGACAGATCCATGATCATCCGCTCGCTCATCATCTTCGAGGCGCCGTAGGGATTAATGGGCAGCAGGGGCATATCTTCCGTCAACACCCGCTCGTCCGGCATGCCATAAACCGCTGCCGTGGAGGAAAACACCAGATAGGGCACCTGATGCTTGTCGATGGCCTTGAGCAGGTTGAGGGTGTTGCGGGTGTTGTTGCTGTAATACTTGAGGGGGTTTTCGACGGATTCCGGCACCACGATATTGGCAGCAAAGTGCAGTACTGCCTCAAAACGGTGATGACCAAATACCTCATCCAGCGCTGTCTCGTCTGCCAGGTCGGCGACAATCAGCTCGCCGCTGGTGACGGCCCAGCGATGGCCAGTAGAGAGGTTGTCATACACCACCACCTCATGCCCGGCAGCGGCGAGTTGCCTGACCACGTGGCTGCCTATATACCCGGCTCCGCCGGTGACCAACACTTTCATATCACATCCTTATTAATGACTTGTTGTTGCGCTTTACGCGCCTTGTGGGCCTTGCGCCTTTGGGCGAAAAATCCGGACACCAGCTCACTGCAGTCATCCGCCAGCACGCCTTCAGTAACGGCCACCTGCCAGTTGAGGGCCTCATGATGCAGGGTTTGCGCCGTTGAAACAACAGACCCTGCCTTGGGCTCACGGGCACCAAACACCAGCCGGGATATCCGGCTGTGCACCAGAGCCCCGGCACACATGGTGCAGGGCTCCAGTGTTACATACAGGGTGGCGCCATTGAGCCGGTAGTTCCCTACCCGCTTTGCCGCATCCCGCAGGGCGCGAATCTCCGCATGGGCCGTCGGGTCACAGCCCTTGATGGGGCGATTGTAGCCTGCCCCGATTTCCCTGCCGTCGCGCACAATCACCGCACCTACAGGCACTTCGCCATCGGCAGCGGCCAGGCTGGCCAGTGCCAGTGCCCGACGCATCCAGTATTCGTCATCCCGTGCACTTTCAGCCATCGCCGTGGCCGCCTTCACTCCCACTCAATAGTGGCGGGGGGCTTGGACGAAATATCATACGTCACCCGGGAAACGCCGGAAATTTCGTTAATAATCCGGTTGCTGACGGTTTCCAGCAGGTCATAGGGCAAGTGCGCCCAACGCGCCGTCATGAAGTCCACGGTTTCCACCGCGCGGATGGCGATGACATACTCATAACGACGAGCATCACCCACCACGCCCACGGACTTCACCGGCAAGAATACGGCAAACGCCTGACTGGTCTTGTGGTAGTAATCCGCCCGGTGCAGCTCTTCCAGGAAAATGGCATCAGCGCGGCGCAGGATATCCGCGTATTCTTTCTTCACCTCACCCAGAATACGCACACCCAGGCCAGGGCCCGGGAAAGGATGGCGGTACACCATGTCATAGGGCAAGCCAAGCTCAAGACCGATCTTGCGCACTTCGTCCTTGAACAGCTCCCGCAGTGGCTCTACCAGTTTCATCTTCATGGTTTCCGGCAGGCCACCCACATTATGGTGGGACTTGATGACATGGGCCTTACCGGTTTTGGATGCAGCAGACTCGATGACATCCGGATAGATGGTGCCCTGGGCCAGCCAGTTAACGTCCTGGATGCGGGTCGCTTCGTCATCAAACACCTCGATAAAGGTGTTGCCGATAATCTTGCGCTTCTGCTCCGGGTCATTAACCCCCGCCAGACGGGACAGGAACAGGTCCTCGGCATCCGCCCGGATCACCTTCACCCCCATGTTACGGGAGAACATGTCCATCACCTGGTCACCTTCGTTCAGGCGCAGCAGGCCGTTGTCCACAAACACGCAGGTGAGCTGATCACCGATGGCACGATGCAACAGCGCCGCCGTGACAGAGGAATCAACACCGCCGGAAAGCCCCAGCAGTACCTTGTCACCACCAACCTGGGCACGGATCTGCTGAATGGCATCCTCTACAATATGGGCGGGCGTCCACAGGGCCTCACAGCCGCAGATATCCCGCACGAAATGCTCAAGCATGCGCTTGCCCTGCAGGGTGTGAGTCACTTCCGGATGGAACTGCACACCGTACAGGTGGCGAGTGGCATCCTGCATGGCGGCAATGGGGGCGCTTTCGGTGGACGCCACCAGCTCAAAGCCCTCCGGCAGCACCACCACTTTATCGCCATGGCTCATCCATACATCCAGCAGGGTATCGCCCTGGGCGGTCAGATGGTCGGCGATATCCTTTAACAGCGGGCTGTTGGTACGCACCTTGACCTGGGCATAGCCGAACTCACGCTTGTCGGAGCTGGCGACCTTACCGCCCAACTGCTCCGCCATGGTCTGCATGCCGTAGCAGATACCCAGCACCGGCAAGCCTTGCTCAAACAAACCTTCCGGTGCCCGGGGACCGCCCAGCTCAGTCACCGACTCCGGGCCTCCCGCAAGCACAATACCCTTAGGGTTGAATTCGTTGATTTCGTCCAGGGTGATGTCAAAGGCGCGAATTTCGCAATAAACGCCAATTTCACGAACCCGGCGGGCAATCAACTGGGTGTACTGGGAGCCGAAATCAAGAATCAGGATGCGGTGATCATGGATATTCTGGGCCATGGTGTCCTCAAGTCAGAAATAACGTGCTGCCAGCCCCGGGTATCGGGATGCTATGACGCACAAAGGCCAGGCCTCCGTAACCGGAGCCTGGCCAGCTGAAACAGATTAAAAGCTGCCCTTAACCAACGCGGTAGTTGGGCGCCTCTTTGGTAATGGTTACATCGTGCACATGGCTTTCGCGCATACCGGCACTGGTAATCCGGGCGAACATGGGCTTGGTGCGCATTTCATCCATCGTGCCGCAGCCGGTATAACCCATGGAGGCACGCAGACCGCCCATCAACTGGTGCACAATATTGCGCATGGGACCTTTACAGGCCACACGACCCTCAATGCCCTCCGGCACCAGTTTCTCAACGCCTTCGCTGGCATCCTGGAAGTAACGGTCACTGGAGCCCTGCCCCATGGCACCCAACGAACCCATGCCGCGGTAGGCTTTATAGCTACGGCCCTGGAACAGCTCAACTTCACCAGGGGCCTCATCGGTGCCGGCCAGCAAACCACCCACCATCACGGCGTAAGCGCCGGCAGCAATAGCCTTGGCAATGTCGCCGGAAAAGCGCACGCCACCGTCGGCAATCAGCGGAATGTCCCGTGACTTCAGCGCGGCAGCCACATTGGATACCGCCGTAATCTGTGGCACGCCAATGCCCGCCACGATACGGGTAGTACAGATGGAGCCAGGGCCGATACCCACCTTCACGGCGTCCGCACCGGCATCAGCCAGGGCCAGCGCAGCGTCTGCGGTTGCAATGTTACCACCGATAACCTGAACCTGTGGGTAGGTCTGCTTGACCCAGCGCACCCGGTCAATCACACCCTTGGAGTGCCCATGGGCGGTATCCACCACAATTACGTCAACCCCCGCATCCACCAGTGCCGCAACCCGGGCCTCGGTGTCACCGCCAGTACCAACGGCCGCACCGACGCGCAGGCGGCCCTGCTCATCTTTACAGGCCAGGGGGTAGTCTTTGGCTTTCTGGATATCCTTGACGGTGATCAGGCCTTTGAGTTCGAAATCATCGTTGACTACCAGTACCTTTTCGATCCGGTGTTTGTGCAGCAGGTGTTTGACCTCAGACAGGTCGGCGCCTTCACGCACGGTTACCAACTTGTCCTTCGGCGTCATGATTTCGGACACCTTGGTGTCCATGCTGCTTTCAAAACGGATATCACGACCAGTGACTATACCCACCAGGTCACGGCCATCAACCACCGGCAGGCCGGAGATGCTGTTGGCCATGGTGATGTCTACCAGCTCACGCACCGTGGTATGAGGAGATACGGTGATGGGATCTTTAACCACGCCACTCTCGAACTTCTTGACCTTGCGCACCGCAGCAGCCTGCTGCTCAGCGGTCATGTTCTTGTGCATGATACCGATGCCGCCTTCCTGCGCCATGGCGATAGCCAGTTCTGCCTCGGTGACTGTATCCATGGCCGCCGATATCAACGGAATATTGAGAGTGATGTCTTTAGTCAGCCGGGTTTTCAGGCTGACATCTTTGGGCAACACTTCTGAATATCCGGGGACGAGCAGGACATCGTCAAATGTGAGGGCTTCTTCGGCAATACGCAGCATTGGGACCCGCCTTTTGAGAACGCTTGAATTAGCCGCACATTATAAAAGGCTGGTAGTTCACAGTAAATAACGATATTGTTTGGTCATTATTCCATCTTTTTGAAATTTCGTTGTTTTTAGGACCGCTCCAAAAAAACCGGCAGCGCGGGCGCCGTAAGGTAAAAACAGACACGAAAGCGTAGCTTACGTGCACCCCGTGTGGGCAAACTGGCCAGCGCCAGTGCCGTTACCGCCTAGCTGGCGGTGTTTCGGAGCCTCCCTGAGCCCTTGTCGTTTCGGAAATTTCTTACACCATGTCAAGCACCCTGTCCGGCGGCCCCCGCGCCCTATCCGTATCTGAACTCAATAGCCAGGCCCGGCATCTGCTGGAAGTGAGCTTTATGCAGGTCTGGGTTGAAGGCGAGCTGTCCAGCTTCTCTCGCCCAGCCTCGGGCCACTGGTACTTTTCCCTTAAAGACAACCGCGCCCAAGTGCGCTGCGCCATGTTTCGCGGCTTCAATCAGCGGGTGCGACAGACACCTAAAGACGGGGACAAGGTCCGTATACGGGGCAAGGTAACCCTGTACGAAGGCCGTGGTGACTTCCAGATTATGGTGGAACACATGGAACCCGCCGGTGTAGGCGACCTGCAGCAGGCGTTTGAGGCTCTGAAGGCGAAGTTGCAGCAAGAGGGGTTATTCGACCCCGCACGCAAGCGCACCCTGCCGGCGCTGCCAAAACACATTGGCGTGGTGACCTCTCCCACCGGTGCCGCCATCCATGACATCCTGACAGTGCTTAAACGGCGCTTTCCTGCGATCCCGGTTACGCTCTACCCCACCGCTGTGCAGGGCGACGCCGCCAGCGCAGAAATAGTCCGCGCCATTGCCCTCGCTGAACGCCACGGCAAAGCGGATGTACTGATTGTTGGCCGCGGCGGTGGCTCGCTGGAGGACCTCTGGTGCTTCAACCACGAATCCGTGGCCCGCGCCATCGCCCAATGCAGCATTCCTGTGGTCAGTGCCGTTGGCCATGAGGTGGATTTCACTATCGCCGATTTTGTTGCTGATCTGCGCGCCCCCACCCCGTCTGCTGCTGCGGAAAAACTATCGCCGGACCAGCAGGACTGGCTGCGCCGCCTGACGGAACTGCAGCAGGCCATGGCCCGCAGTGTACACCGGCAATGCCAGCGTAATCAGACTGCCCTGAGCCATCTGCAGCAACGCCTGCGGGACCCGCGCCGGCAACTGCTGGACACCAGCCAGAAGCTGGATGAGATGGAAGCCCGCCTGACCCATGCCATCAAACAGCGCCAGCAGCGGCTGGCAACCCAATTCAGCCACCTTGAGAGCCGGCTGCAACATCAGTCCCCGGCCCGCGCCCTGGCCCAGCGCCAACAGCAGCTCAGTCAACTGGCCGCACGCCTCGAAAGCCATGCCCATCGCATACTGCCGCCACGCCAGGAGCGCCTGGCCTACCTTGCCCAAAACCTGCAGGCGGTCAGCCCCCTGGCCACCCTGGGACGGGGCTATGCCATCATCAGCAGCCAGGATCAGGCAGTGGTCAAGGATGCCAGCACGCTGAAACCCGGCGATGCTATTGCTGCGCGGCTTGGCAAAGGCCAGGTTCAGGCCACGGTAACATCAGTAGATGGTCCTGAACTGCAACAACAAAGCCTGCCGCTTTAACCCCCTTAGCCTTAGGTCTACTAACCTCTTTGCCGTCAACCTCCTAGAGTTAGGGAGCAGACCGATACCATAAGAGGTGGGCCATGAGTTACCAAGCAACCTTTGCACGCGCCATCAACGACCCAGCCGACTTCTGGCTTGAGCAAGCGCATCAGATTCCCTGGCTCACCCGACCCACCCAAGCCTTTACCCTGGATGCCCACGGCCATGCCAGCTGGTTTGTGGACGGCCGCCTCAACACCGCCCATGCCGCTCTGGATGCCCAGATTGACGCTGGCCGAGGCAGCCAGACTGCACTCATTTACGACTCCCCCGTAACCCAGACCAAAGCCAGCTACACCTATCTGCAGTTACGGGATGAAGTCGCCCAGTGTGCCGGCGCACTGGCAGCACTGGGGGTCGCCAAAGGCGACCGGGTAATCATCTACATGCCGATGATCCCCCAGGCCGCCATTGCCATGCTGGCCTGCGCTCGCCTTGGCGCCATCCATTCCGTGGTATTTGGCGGCTTTGCTCCGAATGAGCTGGCGGTACGCATTGATGATGCAGCCCCCAAAGCCATAATGACCGCCTCCTGCGGCATCGAGATCCAAAAGGTTATCCCCTACAAACCGCTGGTGGACAAAGCCATTGAGCTGGCACAGCACAAGCCCGAGCATTGCATCGTATTCCAACGCCCCCAGGTGACGGCTGACCTGCTGCCTGGCCGGGATCATGACTGGAAAACTCTCACCACCAGCGCCAAGCCCCATGAGCCGGTACCGGTAGCGGCCACCGACCCGCTCTATATCCTTTACACCTCCGGCACCACCGGCAAGCCAAAAGGCGTGGTAAGGGATAACGGCGGGCATGCCGTGGCCCTGCGTTACAGCATGACCTATGTGTATGGCGCCAAAGCGGGTGATGTGTTTTGGGCCGCCTCCGATGTGGGCTGGGTGGTCGGCCACAGCTATATTGTTTACGGCCCCCTGCTGGCAGGCTGCACAACCGTGCTGTACGAAGGCAAGCCGGTGCGGACACCGGATGCGGGTGCCTTCTGGCGGGTCTGTGATGAGCACAAGGTCAATATACTGTTCACTGCCCCTACCGCTTTCCGGGCGGTGCGTAAAGAAGACCCCGAGGCGGACGCCCTGCGCCGCTACAACCCCACCAGCCTGAAACGCATCTACCTGGCGGGGGAACGCCTTGACCCCTCCACCTATGAGTGGCTGACAGAGCACACCGGCCTGCCTGCGTTGGATCACTGGTGGCAAACGGAAACCGGCTGGGCCATCTGCTGCAATCCGGTTGGCCTTGGCATGGAGATCCCGAAGCCCGGATCCGCCACCTTCCCCTCCCCGGGTTTCAACGTGCAGGTTGTGGACCCTCAGGGCCAACCAGTCCCCTGCGGCGATCAGGGTCAGGTGGTGATCAAACTGCCTCTGCCACCCGGCTGCCTGACCGGCGTCTGGGGCGATGAGGACAGGTTTGTAAAAACCTACCTGTCACCTTACCCCGGCTATTACACCTCCGGTGATGGCGGTTTTATCGATGAAGATGGCTACGTTTTCATTATGGGACGCACCGACGACGTGATTAATGTTGCGGGCCATCGCCTTTCCACGGGTGAAATGGAGGAAGTGGTAGCCTCCCACCCGGCGGTGGCAGAGTGCTGCGTGGTGGGCGTGCACGATGAACTCAAGGGCCAGATTCCTTTGGGACTGGTGCTTATCAAGGACGGTGCCACCATCAATGGTGATGAGCTTGAAGAGGAACTGGTGGAAATGGTGAGGGAGCAGATTGGTGCCGTCGCGTGCTTTCGCCGGGCCATCGTTGTCGACCGGTTACCGAAAACCCGGTCAGGCAAGATACTGCGCAAGATCATCCGCCAGATTGCCGATGGCGAAGACTACGCCATACCTTCAACGATCGACGATCCTGCTATCCTTGAAGAAATAGGCGCAAGGCTGCAATAAAGGCCCGCCCCTCAACCAGAGGAGGTTAGCGATGGATATCAACGGCTTCTTCCAGCACCTGTGGGATGACTACCGCACCATCACCCCGCAGGCGGAGCGCATTCACGCACTGTTCAGCGCCTATGGATCGGTGCGGAATGATCACGTTGCTTTTCGCACCCTCCGCTACGGCCCCTATGGCATCAGCGAACTGGAACCCCGGCTGCTGAGCCTGGGCTACATGCGTGACCAGCATTACCACTTTCCCGAAAAGAAATTGGATGCCTGGAGCTATACCCATAAGGACCCTGAACAGCCCCTGATCTTCCTCAGTGAGCTGCTGCTGGACCAGTTACCCGCCAGCGCCCGTGACCCGCTGCTGGCCGCTATCCATACGGGTGAGGAAACCCTGCCACCCGGCCCTGAAGCCTTTACCGCCGGGCGCTGCTGGGCACCACCACCTTACGATGTCTATCAGGCACTGGCCACCGAAAGCGAGTATGCCGCCTGGCTATTGGCCTGGGGCTTCCGGGCGAATCACTTTACCGTCAGCATCAACCACCTGCCCCGCTTTGCCAGCCTACAGGACGTTACCGATTTCCTCATCAGCGAAGGGTTTGCCCTGAACAGTAGTGGCGGCATCATAAAGGGCTCACCGCAGGTACTACTGGAGCAGGCCTCCACCCTGGCGGATATCTACCCGGCGGACTTTGCCAATGGCCAGCGCCACGGCATTCCCAGCTGCTATTATGAATTTGCACTCCGGTACCCGGACGCCTCCGGCAACCTCTATCGAGGCTTTGTTGCGGCCAGTGCTGACAAGATTTTTGAGTCCACCCACGGGGGCCGCTGAAAAATCATTGACGCCCCCTGCAGCCTGTCTATACTGGAATTGCTGCGAAAACAACAGCGGTATCTCAGTGAAAGTGTTACAACGTTTTGCCATGCAACGCACTTCGTTTTTGCCTTCCTGAACCACCCCGCTTTTCCCGGCATAAGTTCCCTGCGGCGGAAGCCAATGATAATGGCACCACCCACGGGAGTGAATCCGCCCGCAAGGGCACTATTGCAGAAATACAGGTAAGACCATGTCCGATACTAAAACTGGCCACGTTAAGTGGTTCAACGAATCAAAAGGCTTTGGCTTCATCGCTCAGGAAGGCGGCAGTGACGTTTTCGTTCACTACAGCGCCATCAACTCAAATGGCTTCCGTACTCTGGCTGAAGGCCAGCAAGTACAGTTCACTGTGACCCAGGGTCCGAAAGGCCCCCAGGCAGAGAACGTAACACCGCTGTAACCATGCTGAGAAGCCATGCCCTGTCGGGCACTGGTCGAAAAGCAGGAGAGCCGGCACTAGCCGGCTTTCTTTTTGTCAGCAGCACGCTGATTCGCAAGAAAATCCTGTAACATGCTGTAACTCAGCCCCCAGATGCAGTGCCCCTGGTAGCGATAACACGGTAACCGCAGCTCACCCAGCGGGGTTTGCCATGGGCGGATACTTCGATGGGCAGGGTTGCGCAGATAATCCAGCGGTACCCAGACCACCTTCTGCACTTCATGATTGAGCGCAACCTCTGCCGGGCCCTGCCAGGAAAACACATACGGGCTGACCACCATAGGGCGCCAACGGTTGTGATGACGGGTCAGCACATCGGCAAGCCTGCGCTCGTATCGTCCGAACTGCACCAGATCAAGACCGGTCTCTTCCAGCGTTTCCCTGACTGCAGCACCGCGGGTCGAGCCATCATCGGCCTGAAGCCGCCCACCGGGAAAGGCCATATCCCCGGACCAGGGATCGCCGGGCCGGTGAGCGCGCTGAATAAACAACAGCTCTTCCCCACCCTGATCATTAACCCTGTAAATCAGCGCCACTGCAGCGCGCGCAACATAGCGACGAAACGGCAGTCGTGTCGGCCGCTGACGGATCAACCAATGCAAGGATCAGTACTCCTAATCAGCCCCGCAGAACAGGCAGGTTTTGTGGGTTCTCTACCACCCGGCAATCAGACACCTTGACCTGATACCCGCCCATAGACAAGGTGAGCGAGACCATGGTGTTACCCTTTTCAATGGTGGTTGAGGTGCTGTCATACTCGGAAACCTGTAGGGTAAAGGTACACCCTTCCTGCAGCACATAAGGGGGCACCCGGGGCCCGGAACTGGACGATGAATCACAGCCAGCCAGCGCAAACACGACTGCAGCACTGACCGGGACGAGTGCACCTAGCAAGGAGTGATTGCGCATGGAGGCTCTCCGGCTGAATGGACTACAAGCTACCCTTTATTAGATAGCCCAGTATCCACTCCTCCGCCAAGGTTTCAGCGCAACAAGCGCCCCAACGCCTCTGCCGCAGAGGTAAAACTCGACTCGTCAAACAACTGTTCCGGCAGTAATGGTACATCAGCTGCTGAAAACTTGCCGGCGAATACCTGACCGCCACTGGCGATGATGCCACACGCTATCATCAGGTTATCGTTGAGATTAAAGCGCTCCACGCTAAAACCCTTATCATCCACGCCATCCCTGTGGTTAACCCGATCCATATAGTGCCCTGCAACCACCGAAAATGCCGTCACCGGCAGCCCTGCAGCCAGCGCATACCCCACCTCAAATACCGTACCAGAATCGGCACTGACACCACGGAATGGAGACAGGTTTGCGATGCAGCCCTGACAGGAGGACAGCAGCTGTATGTTGGCTTGATAGATAGCGGCAGCCTGTTGCTGCGGTGTTTCATCATGCGGCAGCAATATCTCTGTATCCAGCGGGTCACACCCAACCATCCCCAGAGTGGCCAAAATACGTTTTTTTGCAGCCACGACCTGCCTGTTTAGCTCAGCAGGCAAGAACACCTCTGGACCCGCCAGATAGATCCGGGGCTGGCTATTCTTTGTCATCGCCAAGTCCCTCGCTGGCTTTTAGTTCAACCACATCAGCACCCGCAGCGCAGGCCGGGCAAATACACGCCTTGCCCCGCTCAGCATCCGGCAAACGCGCCAAGGCTTCACGGCTGACCGGGGTGTGCATGCACCAGCAATCAACATCGAAGCTGCCCGCCTGAGCAGGAGCACAGTGATTACTGTTGCCACAGAGGGGGCATTCCGTAATAGACCTAGCTTTCATTGTCGTTCCCGTATAGCCAGCCTGACAAAGGAGCATGATAATCCCCGCGGCCTCAACAACTAAGTGCAATACCCTCTAATCGAGGATTGTGTTGCCATGAAAAAACACTACCATCACCTCAGCACCACCGAGCGTGTCACGCTCATGCTTATGCAACGCCAGGGAGCGAGTCTCCGTGTCATTGCTCGTGACCTGAATAGGTCACCCAGTACCCTGAGCCGTGAACTGCGTCGCCATGCCCTCCAGGACCACCCCTACGAGCGCATGCCAACCAGCGCAACTCGGCCACCACGCTGCAGCGTGGTGGCCATGGCAGGAAAAGTGAAACCCATCAACAAAGAAGCCAAAATAATAATTTTCTTCATATGACCACCAACCCACTAAAATAAGCCCTTGGACAGCTACGCACACCACTAACAAGTACAACTTACTTACAAAATAAGAACTTAATATTTTTGTATAAATAACACACTTAGTTCGCTCGATAGAGGGAGCCGACGCAGCGATTCAGTGCTCGGCGCAGGCCTGCACGCTGTCCATCTTTGTCACCCTGTAACAAAACACAATCACCAAATAGAGTAAACCAAAACATTTCCACCAATAATAGATACGGCTGCATAACCAATCCCAATAGATCTTCTCATTGGGCGAGCATCATTCAATCCAATCTTTAGAACCACATAATAAAAATATTCTAACGCTAGAACAAAGATCACAAACGCAAAACTAAACGCGCTTGTAATGTTTGAAGAGAAAAACTCTCTAACACACCCTCCCCCAAAAAATAACGAATCCACGACCAACAAAAAAAACATTATCAAAGGAGCGTCGAATATACCAACCAAAAAAGCTGAAAAGACTTTACTGTCAGCGCCATCTTCAGCCGCCACAAGACGGGCTTCATTATATGCACAGGCCCTAGCATAAACTAGTAAACTAAAAAATTTCATCGAGTCACCTATAAAAATAGTAGCACTTCGTGCCTGCTCCTCCGCATCATCCAGCCCGCTTGCCATCCAAGTATTTACTTGATCTGAAGAGGAAGGAACCTTGCGATGACCGAGAGGGCGCTTTTAAAGAGCTTGAGCAAACGAAATTTTATCTTAATCCAGAGCTTCAAGATATTTAATACCTAAATATTAAAATAAATATCTTTAAAGTAACTTTTTGGAGAGTATTTTATCGTTTTCTCGTCGCAAAATTCAATTTTACCGAGCTCATAAAGAACCGGAGTATTAAAAGGATCAAACTCTGCAAAAACCCTTCGATACTCTTTACCATCAGACTTATTTATAACCCTCACCCAAAATAAAATTTCATTTGAGTTGTACTCAACAAACAGCTATGCAGACACACTCTTATCTGGATTAGTCACCCATCGTCCAACTTCCTTTCTATATACCCCATCAGACTTTCTAACCTGAGTAATAACTTGGCATAGCGCACCTTTATCGACCATATATTCTGGTGGAATACTGGAAACACTTTCCTCCAACAACCTCAGAACTTCATTACTCCTTTCTTTTAATTCGCCATACTTGTAATACTCACTTAAGTCATATTATTTTTCAATCAGCAATACACTTGACATCACATCAGGGACGTATCGCTCTGCACCTCCACATTGCAGTTGACCAATAGGCCAAAGCTTTATTGCTAATTTCTGAAAAATCGAAGAAACATTTTTCTGCAAGATTTCGTCAAGCAAATATAGATAACAGCAGGTTTCCTTACGAAACTGATCTTTTTTTCAAAAAATAAGTTTGACACCAAAATGTCAACTTCTTTAAGATATTTCCTCACTATTCTAAGGCCTCCTGTTGCCAATAGTTTTCTCGCCAGTAGCAACTCTATAGCCATAAACAAAGGAATACGCTAAAACCAAAGCCGCTGCTCGGTCTGGTATCCTCGTCATCAATATCGTAGCCCGATAGCTATCCGCTCCAGCCGAACAATCGAAAAGGGCGACTTGAACATTTGCTCTAGCGGATGTTCCATTCGAATTAAATCGCTGCAAACTAAATCCATATTTTAAACACTGGCATAATTATAAATAATTTCGAATTTCCAGCGATACTTACCCCAACACCTAAAAAAATCAGTCCATTTAAATAACCCATCAATATTTTTTTAACTTGCCCGCCGATATCGCGCAATAAACGAAGCAGAATTAGCGATTAAAGCCTCACCTGAATACCTTAAAACACACACTTCAACAACAAAAAAACATCAAATTCAACAAAACACTCAAAAATATTTCTCGCGCCCTCTCATCAAAAAGAACCCAATCCAAACAAATAAAACATATAGAATAGAAAAAAAGCTATCAGTGCCCAAAAAAAACCAATACAAAACAAGCACGAAAGTCTGAGCACAAAAAACACCATAACCAAAATCTCTTTGACGATCAGTTAGCAACCGTCGTCGAAGAAAAACAACATATGAGAAAAAAACAACATTAATAAGAGTAAAAGAAAGAATAACAAAATGCACAAATAGATTCACTAATCAATCCACCATGTCATTAACAATTTTTCGACCGTCATTAACAATTTGCCCCCTGCTAGCCCCACCGCTCCAGCTGGAGCACCATAACTCACCAGGCTGCACGTAGCCCTACATGCCTATCCCTTTATATACCTCGTCCTACATACCTGTCACTATATGTCATCGGTGCCCTACTGGAAGCAGCTCTACACACTTGGCTTGTCCATATCATTTAATTGACACCAAAAATCATCGATCAAAACTCACCAAAACCTTATCACCTCACATTACCCCTTATACAAAAAAAACCAAAATATGACGAAATAATACAAAAGAACAAGACAAGAAAATATATGTCGTAGAACTTATAAGCAATTACTATGGAAAAATTCTGACAAATAAAAACAAAATAGATAAAATCCCTCTCGCGATCATACAAAGACCTGCTCAAAGAAAACCTTATCACAAAGTAATAAATAACATTAGAAGCCGAAAAAAACATCAACAAAGCAATAAAAAATTTGGACATAAACTAGTCACCAGTAACATTTTTATGAAATAAATAGGTTGATTCCGAGCTAGAAAATACGTCAGTGAGCAACGACAATGCTTACTCAGAGTCCCTGTTCAAAACCCTGAAGTTCCGCCCGGGGTTCCCGGTTAGTGGCTTCAGCACGATCGAAGATGCCCGGAACTGGGTGCTGACCTTCGTACGCTGG
>JAIUMV010000032.1 GCA_022565395.1 Marinobacter sp. | reverse complement strand
TGGCGACAACGTGAAGCTGGAAGTAACTCTGATTGCGCCGATTGCTATGGAAGATGGCCTGCGCTTCGCGATTCGCGAAGGTGGCCGTACCGTAGGTGCCGGCGTTGTTGCCAAGATTATCGAGTAATCGATAGTCCAAGCAATGAAAAGGGGGCTGCCCAGGCGGCCCCCTTTTTGTATATCCGCATAATGCCCGAGCTGTCGGCGCCATTTTCTGGGTGCTTGACAGTATTGGGCATTATGCATACAATGCGGCTCCTTTTTTTGAAGGTCGGCTAACAGTCGCTGATACAGTGGAGTTTGGTGAAAATGCAAAGCCAAAGAATCAGAATTCGGTTGAAGGCGTTTGACTACCGCCTGATCGACCAGTCTACGCAAGAGATTGTCGATACCGCGAAGCGGACCGGCGCTCAGGTGCGTGGTCCTATCCCTCTGCCGACGCGGAAGGAAAAGTACACGGTCCTGATCTCTCCGCACGTCAATAAAGACGCGCGTGATCAGTATGAGATTCGTACCCATAAGCGTTTGCTTGACATCGTTGAGCCAACGGAAAAGACAGTAGATGCTTTGATGAAGCTTGACCTGGCGGCGGGTGTCGACGTTCAGATCAGCCTCGGCTAACGCGTAAGCGTTAGCAGTGTAACTGTCAAAGGCCATAGAGGGTGCAAGCCCCGTACACTAATGAGGTGAAACATGGCAATTGGTGTTGTCGGTCGTAAGGCCGGTATGACCCGTATTTTTACGGATGAAGGGCAGGCTATTCCTGTCACGGTAATTGAGGTTGAGCCTAACCGCATTACCCAGCTGAAGACGCTTGAATCTGACGGCTATCGCGCTGTCCAGGTCACTGTTGGTGTCCGTCGCGCGTCCCGCGTCAACAAGAGTGCCGCTGGTCACTTTGCCAAGGCGGGCGTAGAAGCCGGTCGTGGCGTGTGGGAATTCCGTCTTGCTGATGGCGAGGGCGAAGACCTGCAGGCGGGTGGCGAGATCACTGCGGCTATCTTTGAAGATGGTCAGGTGGTTGATGCGACTGGCCAGTCCAAAGGTAAGGGCTTCCAGGGCGGCGTTAAGCGCTGGAACTTCTCCATGCAGGACGCTACCCACGGTAACTCCCTGTCTCATCGTGCGCCCGGTTCTATCGGTCAGAACCAGACTCCCGGTCGTGTATTCAAAGGCAAGAAGATGGCGGGTCACATGGGTGATCGCCGCGTCACTGTGCAGAACCTGAAAGTGGTTCGTGTGGACGCTGAGCGCAACCTGCTGCTCGTCAGTGGCGCTGTACCCGGCGCGACTGGCAGCAACGTTGTCATCAAACCTGCAGTCAAAGCCTGAGGAGCGATGCGATGGAATTGACAATTACCGGCAGTGGCAAGGGTATTTCCGTATCTGACGCTGCATTCGCAAGAGATTTCAATGAGGCGCTGGTTCATCAGGTGGTCACAGCTTATATGGCTGCTGGTCGTCAGGGTACCCGTGCACAAAAAACACGCTCAGAAGTGAGTGGTGGTGGCAAGAAGCCATGGCGTCAAAAGGGTAGCGGTCGTGCTCGTGCGGGCACCATTCGTAGCCCGATCTGGCGTTCAGGTGGCGTAACCTTTGCTGCCAAGCCGCAGAACTATGAGCAAAAAGTAAACCGTAAGATGTACCGCGCAGCCATGCAGTCCATCCTGTCCGAACTGGTTCGTCAGGAGCGTCTGGTAGTGGTTGAAGATATGGCGGTTGAGTCGCCCAAGACCAAGCTCTTCAATGCCAAGCTGAAAGAGCTCGGCGTTGATAACGCTTTGATCCTGGCTGAAGGCGTGGAAGAGAATCTGCACCTGGCCTCTCGTAACGTTCCTCACGTGGATGTGCGCGATGTGGCTGGTATGGATCCCGTTAGCCTGGTGGCGTTCGACAAGGTCGTGGTTACAGTGCCGGCCCTGAAGAAAATCGAGGAGATGCTGGGATGAATCAGGAGCGTATCTACAAAGTTCTGTTGGGTCCTCACGTTTCCGAGAAGGCGTCCATGGCTGCTGAGCGTGGTCAGTACGTTTTTCGTGTTGCGCCAGATGCCACCAAGCCGGAAGTAAAGAAGGCGGTTGAGCAGCTGTTCAATGTAACCGTCGAGGGTGTTCAAATCCTGAATCGCAAGGGTAAGCTCAAGCGCACCCAGCGTGGATTTGGTAAGCGTAATGACATTCGTAAGGCTTATGTGAAGCTGGCAGAAGGTCAGGACATTGATTTCCTTGATGTGGAATAAGGTAAAGGGGTCGTAATATGCCGATCGTCAAAACCAAGCCAACATCTGCTGGCCGCCGTCACGTCATCAAGGTTACCAACCCTGATCTGCACAAAGGCGCGCCTTACGCACCGTTGCTGGAAACTCTGAAAAAGACCGGTGGTCGTAACAACTTCGGTCGTATTACTGTTCGTCACATTGGTGGCGGGCATAAGAAGCACTATCGTGTTGTTGATTTTAAGCGGAACAAAGATGGTATCCCGGCTGTTGTAGAGCGCCTGGAATACGATCCTAACCGCTCAGCGCACCTTGCGCTGCTGAAGTATGCCGATGGCGAGCGTCTCTACATTATCGCTCCCAAGGGTGTTCAGGCAGGTGATCAAGTGCGTTCCGGCGTCGACGCGCCGATTAAGGTGGGTAGCACGCTGCCGCTCCGGAACATTCCGGTCGGTTCTGTGATTCACTGCGTCGAACTCAAGCCTGGCAAAGGTGCACAGCTGGCTCGCTCTGCGGGCGCATCCGTACAGCTGGTTGCTCGGGAGGGGGCGTATGCCACCATCCGCCTGCGTTCAGGTGAAATGCGTAAGGTGCTTGTAGATTGCCGTGCAACGCTGGGTGAAGTATCCAACAGCGAACACAGCCTCAAGCAGCTTGGTAAAGCGGGTGCATCACGTTGGCGTGGCAAGCGGCCAACAGTACGTGGTGTTGCTATGAACCCAGTTGACCACCCGCATGGTGGTGGTGAAGGGCGTACCTCTGGCGGGCGTCACCCGGTTACTCCGTGGGGTGTTCCGACCAAAGGGCATAAGACTCGTAAGAACAAGCGTACTGATAGAATGATAGTACGTCGTCGTTCAGCCAAGTAAACGACTACATAGAGGTAATTGCTGTGCCACGTTCTTTGAAGAAAGGTCCTTTTATAGACCTGCATCTGTTGAAGAAGGTCGAGGCAGCTCTGGAAGCCAACGATCGGCGGCCCATTAAAACCTGGTCCCGCCGTTCTACAATCTTCCCGGAGATGGTAGGCCTGACCATTGCAGTCCACAACGGCAAGCAGCACGTGCCCGTCCTTGTCACTGAAGACATGGTTGGTCACAAACTGGGTGAGTTCGCAGCAACGCGTACTTACCGTGGTCATGCTGCTGACAAGAAAGCCAAGCGCTAAGCGAGGGAATAAAGATGGAAGTAGCCGCTAAGACTAAGGGTGCTCGTCTCTCCGCTCAGAAAGCGCGCCTGGTCGCTGACCAGGTTCGCGGCAAGGCTGTTGAGGACGCACTGAATATTTTGACTTTCAGCCCTAAAAAGGCAGCTGGCATCATCAAGAAAACACTTGAGTCTGCCATTGCCAATGCTGAGCACAACGAAGGTCTTGACGTTGATGAGTTGCGGGTTTCAACCGTTATGGTTGATGAAGGCCCAACACTCAAGCGTATCAAGGCAAGAGCCAAAGGTCGCGCTGATCGAATTATGAAGCGCACTTGCCATATCACCGTCAAGGTCGCCGACAAGTAGGAGATGCTCAGATGGGTCAGAAAGTAAATCCAACCGGCATTCGGCTGGGTGTGATCAAAGAGCACAACTCAGTTTGGTATGCCGAAAAGAAGGACTACGCGAAGAAACTGCTGAATGATATTCAGGTTCGCGAGTTCCTTGACAAGCGTCTTGAGAAGGCGTCTGTCAGCAAGATTGTGATCGAGCGCCCTGCTCAGAACGCCCGGATCACGATCCATACCGCACGCCCCGGTATTGTTATCGGGAAAAAAGGTGAAGATGTTGACCGTCTGCGTCGCGAAGTTAGCGACATGATGGGTGTCCCTGTGCACATCAACATCGAAGAGGTCCGTAAGCCGGATCTGGATGCCCGCCTGGTTGCGCAAAACGTAGCCGGTCAGCTTGAGCGTCGCGTCATGTTCCGTCGTGCTATGAAGCGCGCCGTGCAGAACGCTATGCGCCAAGGCGCCAAGGGTATCAAGATTCAGGTTGGCGGCCGTCTGGGTGGCGCCGAGATTGCGCGCACCGAGTGGTATCGCGAAGGTCGTGTCCCGCTGCACACACTGCGTGCAGATATTGACTACGCCACCTATGAAGCGCACACCACCTACGGTGTTATCGGTGTCAAGGTGTGGATCTTCAAGGGTGAGATTCTTGGTGGCATGGAACAAGTCCGTGCTGACAAGAAAGCCTCTGCTGCCAAGAAGAGTTCAAAGTAAAGGGGCACTCAAATGCTACAGCCAAAACGCACCAAATTTCGCAAGGTAATGAAAGGCCGTAACACTGGCCTGGCACACCGCGGTAACAAGGTGAGCTTCGGTGAGTACGGATTGAAAGCGACCAGTCGGGGGCGTATAACTGCGCGTCAGATTGAAGCTGCGCGTCGTACCATGACTCGCCGCATCAAGCGGGGTGGTAAGATCTGGATCCGGGTATTCCCGGACAAGCCGATCACCGGTAAGCCGCTTGAAGTACGTATGGGTAAAGGTAAGGGTTCTGTCGAATACTGGGTAGCTGAGATCCAGCCTGGCAAAATGCTGTATGAGATGGAAGGTGTAACCGAGGAACTTGCTCGTGAAGCCTTCGCTCTTGCAGCGGCCAAACTGCCTGTTTCGACCACCTTTGTAACGAGGACGGTGATGTGATGAAAGCTACCGAACTGCGTGAAAAGTCAGTCGAAGAGCTGAACCAGGAGTTGATTGGCCTGCTCAAAGAGCAGTTCAACCTGCGCATGCGCAAGGCTACCGGTCAGCTCAATCAGTCTCACCTGATCGCCAAGGTGAAGCGTGACATTGCACGCGTGAAAACAGTAATGAATGAAAAGGCAGGACAGTAACATGAGCGAAGCTACCAAGACTGCCAGAACCCTTAACGGCAAGGTCGTGAGCAACAAGATGGATAAAACCATCGTTGTTCTGGTTGAGCGCCGCGTAAAGCACCCGATCTACGGGAAGTACGTAAAGCGCTCTACCAAGGTGCATGCCCACGACGAAGGCAACCAGTGCAACATCGGCGATGTAGTCACTATTCAGGAATCCCGTCCGGTCTCCAAGACCAAGAGCTGGGCCCTGGTAGAAGTCGTCGAACGCGCTGCGAAAGTGTAACTCGCCCGGACGGGGAGTCTTGTCGTAACGGCAAAGTGGTTTCTGCTGGAGAATAACCATGATTCAGACTCAAACGATGCTTGAAGTCGCCGATAATAGTGGCGCTCGTCAAGTGATGTGTATTAAGGTCCTGGGCGGTTCACACCGACGCTATGCCACCGTGGGCGATATCATCAAGGTAACCGTAAAGGATGCCATCCCACGTGGTAAGGTGAAGAAAGGTCAGGTCCTCAAAGCCGTCGTAGTCCGTACTCGTAAAGGTGTACGTCGTGCTGACGGTTCGCTGATCCGTTTCGACGGAAACGCGGCTGTGCTTCTGAACAACCAGGACGCGCCCATTGGTACCCGTATCTTCGGACCGGTTACCCGTGAACTGCGTAGTGAGAAGTTCATGAAGATTATTTCACTGGCACCCGAGGTACTGTAAGGACTAGAGGCCGGTTATGAAAAAGATTAAACGAGATGACGAAGTTGTCGTCACCACGGGCAAAGATAAAGGCAAGCGCGGTAAAGTACTGAAAGTACAAACCGACGGCCGTCTGGTGGTTTCTGGTATCAACATGATCAAGAAGCACACCAAGCCCAACCCGATGCTCGGCACCCCCGGTGGGATTGTCGAGAAAGAAGCGCCTATCCAGGCTTCCAACGTGGCTATTTTTAATCCGCAGACCGGTAAGGCCGACCGTGTTGGCTTCCAGATCAAGGAAGACGGCACCAAGGTGCGGATTTTCAAGTCCACGCAAGAAGCTGTCGATAACCAGTAAGGGGTGGTGGTTACGATGCTTAATATGAAAGAGCAGTACAAGCAGGAAGTGGTAGCTGCACTCCAGAACACGTTTGGCTATAAAAACGTGATGGAAGTGCCGCGTATCGAGAAAATCACCCTAAACATGGGTGTCGGCGAAGCCGTCGGCGACAAGAAGTTGATCGAGAACGCCCTGGCGGATCTCGAGCGGCTGGCAGGCCAAAAGCCTGTGGTCACCAAGGCTCGCAAATCAGTTGCCGGCTTCAAGATTCGTGAAGGTTGGCCCATTGGTTGTAAGGTTACCCTGCGCGGTGAGCGTATGTGGGACTTCTTCGATCGTCTGGTCCACATCTCGATTCCTCGGATTCGTGACTTCCGTGGCCTGAACCCGAAGTCTTTCGATGGTCGTGGCAACTACAGCATGGGTGTGCGTGAGCAGATCATCTTCCCTGAGGTCGACTACGACAAAGTAGACAAGATCCGTGGGTTGGATATCACCATCACCACTACCGCCCGTACTGATGACGAAGGCCGCGAACTGCTGAAAGCGTTCGGCTTCCCGTTCAAGAAATAAGGAAGGCGTGTTATGGCTAAGGTGTCAATGAAGAATCGTGAAGCCAAGCGCGAGCAACTGGTGGCAAAGTATGCCGCCAAGCGCGCTGAGCTGAAGGCGATCATCAAGAACCCCAACTCCAGCGATGATGACCGTTGGGATGCCCAGGTTAAGCTGCAGAAGCTGCCCCGGGACTCCAGCGCGTCGCGCCTGCGTAACCGTTGCCAGGTTACCGGTCGCCCGCACGGCGTATTCCGCAAGTTCCGGCTGTCACGTATCAAACTGCGTGAAGCCGGTATGCGTGGTGATGTGCCTGGCCTGACCAAGTCAAGCTGGTAAGATAGGCACCCTCGTGGTGCCTGTTGGTAAGCGGTGCGGCAAAGCCGCTGCACAACTAAAAAGATCAGGAGCTCATACTCATGAGTATGCAAGATACGCTTGCGGATATGTTTACACGCATCCGCAACGCCCAGATGGCATCGAAAGCCGATGTGACGATGCCGTCTTCTAAAATGAAGGTGTCCGTAGCCCAGGTTCTGAAAGATGAGGGTTACATCGCGGACTTTTCCGTATCAGCTGATGCAAAAGCTGAGTTGACCATTGGCCTTAAGTACTACGAAGGCAAGCCGGTCATCGAGGAAATCAAACGTGCCAGCCGTCCCAGTTTGCGCCAGTACCGTGGCGCGGGCGAGCTGCCGAAAGTCGCTGGTGGTTTGGGTATCGCCATCGTCTCCACGTCCAAAGGCGTTATGACGGATCGCGCTGCGCGCTCCGCTGGCGTTGGCGGCGAAGTCATCTGCACCGTATTCTAGGAGAACGCCATGTCCAGGGTTGCCAATAATCCTGTCGTGCTTCCTTCCGGTGTTGAGGTGAAGCTGAACGGCCAGGAAATTAACGTGAAGGGCTCCAAAGGAGCGCTTCAACTGACAGTACATCAGGCAGTGGAAGTGAAGCAGGAAGATAATTCGCTTCGTTTCGCTGCCCGTGACGGCGCCAAGCAGTCCCGTGCACTTGCGGGCACTACCCGTGCGCTGGTTAACAACATGGTCACTGGCGTAAGCGCAGGTTTTGAGCGCAAGCTGCAGTTGATCGGTGTTGGTTACCGGGCGCAAGCGCAGGGCACGAAGATTAACCTGACGCTGGGTTTCTCGCATCCGGTTGAATACGTGCTGCCTGACGGCATCTCTGCTGAGACTCCAACTCAGACCGAGATCGTCATTCGCGGTATCGACAAGCAACAGGTTGGCCAGGTCGCTGCTGACATCCGCGCTTTCCGTCCGCCCGAGCCTTACAAGGGCAAAGGCGTGCGTTATGCGGATGAGCAAGTACGACGTAAAGAAGCCAAGAAGAAATAAGGCGGGACGGATATGAGCGCAAATAACGAAAGACTGCGTCGCGCACGTAAAGTGCGGATGAAAATCCGTGAGCTGGGTGTCAACAGGCTCTGCGTACACCGTACGCCTCGCCACATGTATGCCCAGATCACTACAGCAGACGGCAGTAAAGTGCTGGCTGCTGCCTCCACGTTGGATAAAGACCTGCGCCAAGGTGCGACCGGTAACGTGGATGCTGCCAAAAAGGTCGGTCAGCTGATCGCTGAGCGTGCCAAGGCAGCTGGCGTTGAGAAGGTGGCATTCGACCGTTCCGGGTACCGCTATCATGGGCGTGTTCAGGCTTTGGCCGACGCAGCTCGTGAAGCCGGTCTGCAATTCTAAGAGGTGGAGAAGATGAGCGTTAACGAACAGAACGCGCCTGAGCTCCAGGAGAAACTGGTCCAGGTTAACCGCGTAGCCAAGGTTGTTAAAGGTGGTCGAATCTTCGCATTCACCGCATTGACCGTGGTTGGTGATGGTAAAGGTCGTGTTGGCTTTGGCCGCGGCAAGGCACGTGAAGTGCCGGTTGCGATCCAGAAGGCGATGGAAGCTGCACGTAAGAACATGGTTGATATCCCACTGGATGGCACCACGGTTCAGTACCCTGTTAAGGCCCGTCATGGTGCCTCCAAGGTATACCTGCAGCCAGCGTCCGATGGTACCGGTGTTATTGCCGGCGGCGCCATGCGCGCTGTGCTGGAAGTGGCGGGCGTACAGAACGTACTGTCCAAGTGTTACGGCTCCACCAATCCGGTGAACGTCGTGCGCGCCACTATCAAGGGGCTCCAGGCGACTCAAGCGCCTGAAGATATTGCAGCGAAGCGCGGCAAGACCGTCGAAGAAATTCTGGGTTGAAGTCATGGCTAACGCAAAGACAATCAAGGTAACACTGAAGCGCAGCCCGATCGGCTGCCAGCCTAAGCACCGTCTGTGTGTTAAAGGTCTGGGCCTGCGTAAAATCGGTCACACCGTTGAACTGGAAGATACGCCTTCTATTCGCGGTATGATCAACCGGGTTAACTATCTGGTTCAGGTTGAGGAGAATTAAGATGCGTCTCAACGAACTTGCACCTCAGCCGGGCTCGCGCCCCAGCGCCAAGCGCGTTGGTCGTGGTATCGGTAGTGGTTTGGGCAAGACGGGTGGCCGTGGTCACAAAGGTCAAACCTCCCGTTCCGGCGGCAGCATTGCGCCGGGCTTTGAGGGTGGTCAGCAGCCGTTGGCCCGCCGTCTGCCAAAGTTTGGCTTCACTTCACGTCAGGCCCGTTACGTTGCGGAAATCCGCCTCAACGAACTGGCGCTGGTGGAAGGTGATGTGGTTGATCTCGATGCGCTGAAGCGTGCTGACATCATCCGTAACGAGATTCGCGAAGCGAAGGTGATCCTGTCCGGCGAGCTTAGCCGCCCGTTGACTGTTAAAGGTCTGCGAGTGACAAAAGGTGCGCGCGAAGCAATCACTGCCGCGGGCGGAAAAGTCGAAGACTAAGGCGAGTCGAGGACTAAATGGCCAAGACAGCATCATTGCCTGCGGGCGCTGGTAAGGGACTTGCAGAGCTGCGTTCGCGGCTCTGGTTCGTCGTCCTGGCACTGTTGGTGTACCGAGTCGGTGCCCATATACCAGTGCCTGGGATTAACCCCGACCGTCTGGCGGCGTTGTTTGATCAGAATCAGGGGACCATCCTGAGCCTGTTCAACATGTTCTCCGGTGGTGCACTTGAGCGGATGAGTATCTTCGCCCTCGGTATCATGCCTTACATCTCTGCTGCGATTATCATGCAGTTGATGACGGCAGTCAGCCCAACCCTTGAACAGCTCAAGAAAGAGGGCGAGGCCGGGCGGCGTAAGATAAGTCAGTACACCCGTTACCTGACAGTGCTGCTGGCACTTGTGCAGGGTGTGGGGATCTCTGTGGGGCTGGCCTCACAGGGCGTCACCTTTAACGACAGTTTCAGCTTCCACTTTGTGGCTGTGATTTCGTTTGTGTGTGGTGCGGTCTTCATGATGTGGCTGGGTGAGCAGATCACCGAGCGCGGTGTGGGCAACGGTATCTCGCTGCTGATTTTCGCGGGAATCGTGGCTGGTTTGCCGAGTGCTATCGGCCAGACGCTTGAACAGGCCCGCAGTGGCGAGATGAGCGTGTTGCTGGTGCTTGGCCTGGGTATCCTGGTAATAGCCATTGTTGGTTTTGTGGTATTCATGGAGCGTGGCCAGCGTCGTCTGACCATCAACTACGCAAAACGTCAACAAGGCCGCAAGGTGTTTGCCCAGCAGTCCAGTCATTTGCCGCTCAAGGTAAATATGGCGGGTGTTATTCCGCCGATTTTTGCCTCTTCCATCCTGTTGTTCCCAGCATCTCTGGGGCAGTGGTTTGGGCAGGGCGAAGGTATGGAATGGCTAGGTAATCTGGCTCAGGTGTTGGCGCCAAGCCAGCCGCTTTACATTATCCTGTTTGCGGCTGCGGTGGTGTTCTTCTGTTTCTTCTACACGGCGTTGATGTACAACCCCAAGGAAGTCGCAGATAACCTGAAGCGTTCTGGTGCGTTTATCCCGGGCATTCGTCCCGGAGAGCAGACGGCGCGCTATATAGATGGAGTTCTGACGCGTCTGACGCTGTTTGGGGCCATGTATATTGCTGCGGTGTCGCTGATGCCCCAGTTCCTGATTACCTGGGGTAATTTGCCCTTCTATCTCGGTGGCACGTCGTTGCTTATCGTGGTGGTTGTTGTCATGGATTTCATGGCGCAGGTTCAGTCTCATCTGATGTCTCATCAGTATGAGTCCCTGATGAAGAAGTCCAACCTCAAGGGCTATGGCCGGGGCCTGTAAAGGGGCTCCTTAGAGAAACTGGAGTGGACCATGAAAGTACGCGCTTCGGTAAAGAAAATTTGCCGTAACTGCAAAGTTATTCGTCGCAATGGCTCGGTTCGAGTCATCTGCATCGAGCCTCGTCACAAGCAGCGCCAGGGTTGATTGACTCAATCAGTCCCCGGTGTTGCGGGCAGAAGTTAATAGCGCTTGACCTCGAAGGGGGGCAAGCGCTATTATTTCGCGCCCTTTTTGTGGCGGAAAATTCACACAGCAAAGCTTTGAACGCGGAGTAATTTGGATGGCACGTATAGCCGGTGTCAATATACCCGACAACAAACATGCTGTTATCTCACTGACTTACATTTTTGGAGTCGGTCGGACAACAGCCCAGAAGCTTTGCGATGCAACCGGCGTTAAGCCGGACGTCAAGGTCAAAGACCTTAGCGACGATCAGCTCGAAGCGCTTCGTACTGAAGTGACCAAGTTGACTGTCGAAGGCGATCTGCGTCGTGAAGTTCAAATGAACATCAAGCGTTTGAAGGATCTCGGTTGCTTCCGTGGTCTGCGTCACCGTCACGGCCTTCCGGTCCGTGGGCAGCGCACCAAGACCAACGCTCGCACCCGTAAAGGTCCTCGCAAACCGATTCGTAAGTAATAGGTAGGCAATCATGGCAAAGCCAGGTACACGTACCCGTAAAAAGGTGAAAAAGACGGTTGTTGATGGCGTCGCTCATATCCATGCGTCCTTCAACAACACGATCGTGACCATTTCTGACCGTCAGGGCAATGTATTGTCCTGGGCCACTGCTGGTGGTTCCGGTTTCCGTGGTTCGCGCAAGAGCACACCTTTTGCTGCGCAGGTAGCAGCTGAAAGAGCCGGTAACGCGGCTGCTGAATACGGCCTTAAAAACCTGGACGTGGAAGTCAAGGGTCCAGGCCCTGGGCGGGAATCTGCTGTTCGTGCGCTGAATGCTTGTGGTTACAAGATCACAAACATCACCGACGTAACGCCGATCCCCCATAACGGCTGTCGTCCGCCTAAAAAGCGTCGCGTGTAATACAGGAGACAGTTAGATATGGCACGTTACATAGGTCCAAAATGTAAGCTGTCTCGTCGCGAAGGGACAGATCTGTTTTTGAAGAGTGGCGTTCGCGCGCTTGATTCAAAGTGTAATCTTGAAACACCTCCCGGTCAGCACGGCGCTCGTCGTGGTCGTCTGTCTGAGTACGGTGTTCAGTTGCGTGAAAAGCAAAAGGTTCGTCGTATTTACGGCATCCTGGAAAAGCAATTCCGTAGCTACTATAAGGAAGCTGCTCGTCGCAAGGGCGCTACCGGTGAGAACCTGCTGCAGTTGCTGGAAACTCGCCTGGATAACGTGGTCTACCGGATGGGCTTCGGCTCTACCCGTGCAGAATCACGCCAGCTGGTTTCTCACAAAGCGGTTCTGGTAAACGATAAGCCCGTGAACATCCCGTCTTATCAGGTTAAGCCTGGCGACGTGGTAAGTGTTCGCGAGAAGGCCAAGAACCAACTGCGCATCAAAGGCGCATTGGAACTGTCTGGCAATCGTGCACCGATCAGCTGGATTGATGTCGACGCCAACAAAATGACCGGCGTATTCAAAGCAGTGCCTGATCGCTCAGAGCTGCCGGCCGACATCAATGAGAACCTCATCGTAGAGCTTTACTCTAAGTAATCTCTGGATAGCAACGAGAGCAGATAGGGGCGTCTAATGCAGCGTTCAGTAAATGAATTGTTGACACCTCGTACCATTGACGTGAAGGAACTGAATGGCACGCGGGCAAAGGTGACACTCGAGCCGCTCGAGCGTGGTTTCGGCCATACGCTGGGCAGCGCACTCCGCCGGATCCTGTTGTCTTCAATGCCGGGCTTTGCCATCACTGAGGCCCAGATTGACGGCGTACTCCATGAGTACAGCGCCATTGAGGGTGTCCAGGAAGATGTTATTGAGATTCTCCTGAATCTCAAGGGCGTAGCCATCAAGATGAACAGCCGGGATGAAGTCGAGCTGAGTCTCAGCAAGACTGGCCCAGGTGTCGTTACGGCAGCGGACATCAAACTGGATCATGACGTCGAGATCGCTAACCCGGATCACGTGATCTGTCGCCTGAGTGATAAAGGCAAGATCAACATGCGTTTGAAGGTTGCTCGCGGTCGTGGTTACGAAGCTGCCGATCAGCGCGGTCTTGAAGAAGACGAGACCCGTGCCATCGGGCGCCTCCAACTGGATGCGACCTACAGCCCGGTTCGTCGCGTGGCCTACACGGTTGAAAGTGCCCGTGTTGAGCAGCGCACCGATCTGGACAAGCTGGTGATTGATCTGGAGACCAACGGAACGATTGATCCGGAAGAAGCGATCCGTCGTGCCGCGACTATCCTGCAGCAACAACTGGCGGTCTTTGTTGATTTCGATCATCAGAAAGAACCAGAGCGTGTGGAAGAGGAAGAGGAAATCGACCCGATCCTGTTGCGCCCGGTTGATGATCTGGAACTGACAGTGCGTTCAGCAAACTGCTTGAAAGCAGAAAATATTTACTACATCGGCGATTTGATCCAGCGTACTGAGGTAGAGCTGCTCAAGACGCCTAACCTGGGTAAAAAGTCGCTTACCGAAATTAAGGATGTGTTGGCTTCTCGTGGCCTGTCCTTGGGTATGCGTCTGGACAACTGGCCACCGGCAAGCCTTCGCGGCGATGACCGGGTTCTGGGCGGTTGATCGCCGAATCGGTAGTTTAAGTAAGGAATCGAAGCAATGCGTCATCGTAAGAGTGGTCGTAAGTTCAACAGGACCAGTGCGCATCGCAAGGCCATGTTCCGTAACATGACTGCGTCACTGGTTGAGCATGAGCTGATCAAAACGACGCTGCCCAAGGCGAAAGAACTTCGCCGGGTTGCAGAGCCGTTGATCACGCTCGCTAAAACTGATTCTGTAGCGAATCGTCGTCTGGCATTCTCGCGCCTGCGTGACAACGCAGCTGTGGCCAAGCTCTTCAATGAGCTGGGCCCGCGCTTTGCAGAGCGTCCTGGCGGTTACCTGCGTATCCTCAAGTGTGGTTTCCGTGCCGGTGACAACGCGCCTATGGCGTTTGTTGAGCTGGTAGGTCGCCCGCTGGATATCGAAGCAGAAGAAGTAGACGGCGACGACGAAGAGTAAGTTCTTCCGGCTCGTCCAGAAAAACCGGGTACCTTTGGGTATCCGGTTTTTTTTGTCTAAAAAATATCGCTGGATGTAGCCGATGGGCGCCATTCCAGGTCGGAGTGGCGCCGTATGGCGTGAGCATCTAAATCAGCCCAACAAGGGCTTGAGGTAGTGGCCAGTGTGGGATGATTGTTGTGCAGCGACCTGCTCCGGGGTGCCCTCAGCAATGATCTGGCCGCCGCCTGAGCCGCCTTCAGGGCCAAGGTCAACAATCCAGTCGGCGGTTTTGATGACATCCAGATTGTGCTCAATAACCACGATGGTGTTGCCATGGTCCCGCAAGCGCTGCAGAACGCTCAGTAGCTGCTGGATGTCATGGAAGTGCAGGCCGGTAGTCGGCTCGTCCAGGATATAGAGGGTTTGCCCGGTGTCCCGCTTGGACAACTCGCGGGCCAGTTTCACCCGCTGTGCCTCGCCTCCTGAGAGGGTGACGGCGTTCTGCCCAAGTCGGATGTAGGATAGCCCTACGTCCATTAAGGTTTGCAAACGGCGGGCGATGAAAGGGACCGGGTCAAAGAACTCGCGGGCCTCTTCTACCGTCATCTCCAGTACTTCATGGATGCTTTTGCCCTTGTAGCGTACGTCCAGTGTCTCGCGGTTGTAACGCTTGCCTTTGCAAACGTCGCAGGGCACGTAGATGTCTGGCAAGAAGTGCATTTCCACTTTGATCACGCCGTCTCCCTGGCAGGCCTCGCAGCGACCGCCTTTGACGTTGAAGCTGAAGCGGCCAGGCTTGTAGCCCCGGGAGCGAGCCTCCTGGGTGCCGGCGAACAGCTCGCGGATAGGTGTGAACAGGCCCGTGTAAGTGGCCGGGTTCGAGCGGGGGGTGCGGCCGATGGGGCTCTGGTCAATGTCAATGACCTTGTCCAGGTGTTCCAGGCCCTTGAGGCTTCCGTAAGGCGCATGGCTGAGGCTGGTGGCCTTGTTCAGGCGGGCCGCAGCAACCGGATACAGGGTGGCGTTGATGAGGGTGGACTTGCCGGACCCGGATACGCCGGTAACGCAGGTCATCACCCCCAGGGGTAGTCGAAGATTGACCCCTCGCAGGTTGTTGCCGGTGGCGTTGCTGAGTTCGAGGAATTTACCATTGCCCGGATTGCGCTGCTCCGGTACTGCAATCTTTAGGGTGCCGCTGAGGTACTGGCCGGTGAGGGAGTTGGGGTTGTTGGTGACGTCAGTGGGTGTGCCTTTGGCGACAACCTGGCCGCCGTGAACGCCTGCGCCGGGGCCGATATCAATTACATAGTCTGCGGCCCGGATGGCGTCCTCGTCATGTTCCACCACGATAACCGTATTGCCCAGGTCCCGTAGGTGGGTGAGGGTCGCCAGCAGGCGGTCGTTGTCCCGTTGATGCAGGCCGATGGAGGGTTCATCCAGAATGTACATGACCCCCACCAAGCCGGCCCCGATCTGACTCGCAAGGCGAATACGCTGAGCTTCGCCGCCCGACAGGGTGTCAGCGCTGCGCTCCAGGGTCAGGTACTCAAGCCCTACGTTCACCAGAAACTGCAGGCGCTCGCGTACCTCTTTGAGGATTTTTTCGGCAATCTCGCCACGGCGGCCCGGCAGGTGCAGGCTACCAAAATAGCTATGGGCTTCACCCACCGGCAGTCGGGTGAGGTCCGGCAGCGAGCGCTCGTTGATGAAGACGTGCCGTGCACTGCGGTTCAACCGGGAGCCTTGGCAGGTCTTGCAGGGCTGTTGGCTGAGGTAGCGGGCGAGTTCTTCCCGCATGCTTTGCGAGTCAGTTTCACGATACCTGCGTTCCAGATTAGGCAGCACGCCCTCAAAGGGGTGGTGCTTCTCCATCACATGACCGCGGGAGTTGACGTATCGAAAGGCGATATCTTCCTCTCCGGAACCTTGTAGCACCACTGCCTGGAAGGTTTCGGGCAGCGCTTCAAAGGGCGTGTCCATATCGACGCCATAGTGGTTGGCAACACTGGTGAGCATCTGGAAGTAGTAGACTGCGCGGCGGTCCCAGCCGCGTATGGCGCCTTCGGCCAGGCTGGCACCGGGTTGGATTACGACCTTCTCAGGATCAAAGAACTGTTTGACGCCCAGCCCGTCACAGGACGGACAGGCACCCGCTGGGTTGTTGAAGGAGAACAGGCGTGGCTCCAGTTCGCTGATGGAGTAGCCGCAATGGGTGCAGGCATAGCGGGCGGAGAAGGTGTGCTCCTCCCCTTCGGCACCGTCCATGGGGGCCACCAGCGCGATGCCTTCTGCCAACTCAAGGGCTGTCTCAAAGCTTTCAGCCAGCCGCAGCTCCAACCCTTCTTTGACGCGAAAGCGGTCAACTACGACATCGATCTGGTGCTTGCGTTTCTTGTCCAGCACGGGCAAATCGTCTATGTCATACACCACGCCGTCAATACGCAGGCGGATAAAGCCCTGGCTTTTCATGCTTTCCATGATCTGCAGGTGCTCGCCTTTGCGATCCCGGATCACGGGAGCGAGTATCATCAGCTTGCTGCCCTCAGGCATGGCCATGACCTGGTCTACCATCTGACTGACGGTTTGCGCCTCCAATGGCTGGCCATGATCAGGGCAGCGGGGTTCGCCTGCCCGGGCAAACAGCAGACGGAGGTAGTCGTAGATCTCAGTGATGGTGCCAACGGTGGAGCGGGGGTTGTGAGACGTGGACTTTTGCTCAATGGAGATGGCCGGCGACAGGCCTTCGATGTGGTCCACATCCGGCTTTTCCATCATGGAGAGGAACTGCCGGGCGTAGGTGGACAGGGACTCGACATAGCGACGCTGGCCTTCCGCATACAGAGTATCGAACGCCAGCGATGACTTGCCGGAGCCGGAAAGGCCGGTAATGACAATCAACTTGTCGCGGGGCATATCCAGGTCGATGTTTTTCAGATTATGGGTGCGAGCCCCTTTGATCTGGATATGATCCATAACAGTCCTCAATACGGAAAAAGGGCAGTATAACGGTTTCGCCGAGCGGCATCACACCGGCATTGCTTCTGGTACAATGCCTGCCGTCCTTTGACCCAATCAGCCCGAGGTGGTTTTACCCCGATGAATGCCCAGGAAAAGCGCTCTGTCATCGCATTGGCGTCGGTTTATGCTGCCCGCATGCTTGGCCTTTTTATGGTGCTGCCGGTATTCATGCTGCTTGGCGATGAGTTGCAGGGGGCAACACCCGCACTGTTAGGCCTGGCAATAGGCGCCTATGGCCTCAGTCAGGCGCTGCTGCAGATTCCTTTTGGCATGCTGTCAGACCGTTTCGGGCGCAAGCGTTTAATCTACTTTGGTCTGGTGTTGTTTGCGCTGGGCAGTCTGGTGGCGGCCATGTCCGAGTCTATATACGGCGTGATCGCCGGACGGATTCTTCAGGGCGCCGGTGCCATTGCCAGTGTGTTGATGGCACTGCTGAGTGACCTGACCCGGGAAGAGCAGCGCACCAAGGCGATGGCCAGTGTGGGTATTTCCATTGGTCTGGCCTTCGCGGTGTCCCTGGTGTTGGGGCCGTTGGTGGCTGAGGTGGCAGGTCTGGCGGGCATCTTCTACCTGACGGCGCTGTTGGCTGTCTGCGCTATGGTACTGGTGGCAACTCAGGTGCCTACCCCCCGGCAGAGTCCGTTCAATCCGGAAACTCAGCCCGCCCTGGCCCAGTTGACGGGTATCTTGCGGGACAAGGAGTTACTGCGTCTGGACGCTGGCATCTTTGTGTTGCATATGGTTCTGACTGCCATGTTTCTGCTCGTGCCAGGGTTGCTGTCAACACAGCTCGGTATTCCGGTGCTGTCACACTGGTGGGTCTACCTGACAGTGATGGTGACATCCTTTGTGGCCATGGTGCCCTTTATTGTGCTGGGTGAAAAAAAGCGGCAGATGAAGCCGGTGTTGTGTGGCGCCGTAACCTTGTTGGCGCTGGGGACTGGCCTGGCGTTTCTGGTGGATCACCGCGAGTTAGCCAGCTTCTGGTTTGCTCTGTTCCTGTTCTTCATGGCGTTCAATCTGTTGGAGGCCAGCCTGCCTTCCCTGCTTTCGAAGGCGGCCCCGCCGGCCAGCAAGGGTTCTGTTATGGGAGTCTACTCCACCGCTCAGTTCATGGGCGCCTTTGCCGGTGGAGCACTGGGCGGGTTGGTGCTGCAGGCCTATGGCGCTCAGGGGGTCGTGGTGATGATGTTGATGGCCCTTGCGGCCTGGTGGCTGCTCGCAATTACCATGGCAAAACCACGCCACAACGTCAGTTTCGTGCTACAGTTGGAACGTGCGGGTGCGTATACCCCGGGTGATGTGGACATGGCTCTGAGAAGCCTGCCGGGCGTTGCCGATGTGGTCATTCTTGATGATCTGAACACGGCCTACCTTAAAATCGACCGGGAGCAGTTCGAACCGTCCGTTCTGGATGGTTTGCCTTTTGTGCAGCATGCCCCCCGCTGATCTCTCTTTCCGTCGTGGCAGGGATAGCCGCCACGCATCGTTTACTAATCAGGAGCATGACATGGCGCGAGGCGTTAACAAAGTAATTCTAATCGGCAATCTGGGTCAGGATCCGGAGACCCGTTATACCCCTAACGGCAATGCAGTCTGCAATCTCAGTCTCGCGACGGACGAAAGCTATCGTGATCGCCAGAGCGGTCAGATGGTGCCAAAGACTGAATGGCACCGGATCGTTATGTTCGGCAAGATTGCTGAAGTTGCCGGGCAGTACCTGCGCAAAGGGTCTAAAGTCTATATCGAAGGCAAGTTGCAGACCCGGAAGTGGCAGGGGCAGGACGGCCAGGACCGCTACACCACGGAAATCGTCGTGGATATGGGTGGTCAGATGCAGATGCTGGATGGCCGCACCGGCGATATGGGCAATATGAATCAGGACGCGCCAGCCGCCAGTAGCCGCCCACAGCAGGGTGGTTACAGCCAGCAAGCGGCACCCCGCGACAATAACGCAGGCGGTTACAGCCAGTCTGGCCCGGCCCAGGGCGCCGCGATGCCATCACCCGTGGATGACTTCGACGACGATATCCCCTTCTGACGTAAAAGGGTGTTTACTTGCTAAAGCGACTCCTTAAAAGAAAAATATCAAGAAAGGGACTCGCACTGTCATTCCGGCCTGATGGAGTGGCGTGGTGTAGCAAACCTGTCTCCCCCGAACAAATCCCTGTGGTCGGCTTCACGGCATGTCCTGAGGCTGACCGTCTTTCCGTTCTCCGGCAATTGATTACCTCGCAGGCATTGCAAGGTGCGCCCGTGCACCTGGTGTTGCCAATGGACGACTATCAGGTGTTCCAGCTTGAGCGTCCGGAAGGTATCGCCAGTCAGGAATTGGCGGATGCCTTGCGCTGGAAGCTCAAGGACATGATTGACTATTCCCCTGCGGATGCGGTCTGCGATGTGTTCGAGTTCCCGGTGGATGCCAGTCGCGGCCGCGGTGAGCTGGTGAACCTGGCGGTTGCCCGCAAGTCCCTGGTGGCAGGTTATCTTGAACTGCTCGATGCGGCGGGCCTGGTTCTGCACAGCGTAAATGTTGCTGAACTTGCCTTGCGCAATCTGGCCGCAGGGTTGGATGCTGCCAACCGCAGTGTTGCACTGGTCCACCTGAGCGAAAGCTACGGCCAGATGGTGGTGTGCCGAGGCGATACGCTGTACCTGTCTCGCCGGCTGGATGTCGCGCTGGCGGACCTGCGGGACGCCAGTCGTCAGGAAGTGACAGTGCAATCCCTTGCCCTGGAGGTCCAGCGGTCGCTGGATTACTTCGAAAGCCAGCTGGGCCAGTTGCCACCTCGCCAGATTCATCTGCTATCCCAGGATCGTGTCCTGCCCCTGGCCCCCATGCTGTCTGCCTATGTGGCTGTTGCGGTGGAACCTTTGGACCTGCAGCAGTATGGCCTGCCCAGAGAGGTGGATCCCCGGTGCCTGCTGGCCTGGTGCGAATGGCGGGTGGTGTCACCTGTTGTTGAGGGAGCCGACTGATGCAGCGCATCAATCTGTATACGGATGCTTTGCGCCCCAAACGTGAACCCTTGCGGGCAGATAACGCAGTGCTGGTCCTGCTGGGAGCCGTGCTGTTAGTGCTCGCCAGCATGGTGTGGGCCCGTCTGGGGGTTACGGACCTGCAGCGGCAGGTACAACAGTTTACGGCGGAGAATGATCGCCGGGCCGCGGAGGTGGCGGGTCTGGCGGCACAAATGGCCGCGCGACCAGGGGCCGAGTCGGTGCAGGCAGCGCTGGATGTCAGCAATGCGCGTATTCAGCAAAAGCAACAGCTGTTGGACCGTATCCAGGCGCTGGTAGCAGATGACAGTGGCTTTTCCGAACCGCTGGCGGCGCTTGCCCGTCAGTCTATCCCGCAAGTCTGGCTGACACGGGTTGAGCTGTTACCGCTTACCCAGGAGCTGCGGCTGGAAGGTCAGACCCGGCAGCCTGAATGGCTGCCGGTATATCTGGAACGCCTCGGCAGCGAGGCGGCCTTTCGCGGGCGCACATTCAGCCAGTTTGCGCTGACGCGGGGGGATGATGAGCCCCGGAGTGTGAGCTTCCGGGTTGCCACACCGGTGGGGGGCGCGCCATGAATCGTCAGACATTATTAGCCCAGTGGCAGGGGGGGCGTGCGGCCTATGTTAGCCGCCCGGTGCGGGAGCGCGTGCTGATACTGCTGACCGCCTGCGTGCTACTGTTGTTTGCCGGGTGGGAACTGCTGGTGACGCCGCAACTGAACGCCCAGCAACGGTTGCAGGATCAGCGTGGCCAGTTGCAGGCGCAGCAGCTTCAGTGGCAGGCACAGCAACAGGCTTTGACGTTACAGCTGGCGCAGGACCCGACGGAGGCCTTGCGCCAGCGGCTGGCCCGGCGCGAGGGGCGGGTTGTGGAGTTACAGGCCGAGCTTGCAGCCAGTCCCGCGCGGCTGGTGTCGCCCAGAGATATGGTAGTGCTGTTACGCACCTTGCTGGAAGAGCAGCAGGGCCTGCAGTTGGAGGCCCTGGAGCTACGGCCACCACAGGCGTTATCAGACGAAAGCGCCCGGGGTGAACTTTATGCTCACGAGGTTGAGCTGGTGGTGCTGGGCAGTTATCTGGATGTATTGGCCTACCTGCAGCGTATTGAGCGTCTTGAACCTCGGCTGGGCTGGTCCGGCTTTGACTATCGGGTGGAGGCCTACCCACAGGGACAGGCGCGGGTGCGGGTGCGTACCCTGAGCCTTGAGCCGACCGGATTGGGGGTGTAGGCATGCGCTACAGCAGCAGGATGATGATCCCCACAGTCATGCTGGCAATGCTGCTGGCCACTGTGAGTCAGGCAGAGCTGCGGGACCCTACCCGCCCGGCTGAATGGCAGCGTGTTGTTGAACCTGCTGATGTAGCGCCGCAGAACTATACCCTGGACTCGATTTTGTTGGGTGGGCAGCGGCGCACAGCGATAATCAATGGTATTCCCAGGCGTGAGGGTGAGCAGTTCGATGGCGCTCGCCTGCAGCGGATTCATGCAGACAGGGTCAGCCTGCTTGTAGAGGGTGTATTGCAGGAGCTGCACCTGCCTGCGCCGCCTCAGATTCGACACATACCCTAAACCGGAACGGCATCAGGCATGAATCTTACAAGAGCTATAACACCGCTGTTCATTGTTATCTTCCTCTCGGCCTGTGCCAGCAATCCGCTGTTGCGCACCGGGCAGGCCACCTCAACCGATGGGGTAAGGGCGATAGAAGACGCCCTTGCCACAGCCACGGCTCCGGTTGAGTCTGCGATCAGGTCGCCGGAGCTGCCCGAATCTGTGACTCAGGCGCTGTTACCACCCTTGCAGAACGCGCCAGAGGACGAGCGTTTTGACGTGGTTGCCCGTGAGCTTGACGCCGGGCTGTTTTTTGACGGACTGGTAGACGGTACGGGTTACAACGTTGTCGTTCACCCCAAGATCACTGGCACCGTCAGCCTGCGCTTGCGGGATGTCACCGTGCCGGAAGTAATGGAGGTGGTGGGGGAGCTGTATGGCTATGACATACAGCGCACCGGGCGCCTGTATCGGGTAATGCCCGCAGGCTTGCAAACCCGAATGTTCCCGGTGGATTACCTGCATTTCAAACGGGCAGGTGGGTCGGAAACCCGCGTCAGCTCGGGCCAGGTGTCCAGCGCCCGCAGTGGCGAAGGGCAGGGCGGAGCGGCCGTCGGTACCCAGATTTCCACCGCTACGGAGTCGGATTTCTGGCGTGATGTGGTAGCGGCCATTCGCATGATTGTGGGGGATGAACCCGGTCACAATGTGATAGCAACACCGGGCGCTGGCTTATTGTTGGTGCGCTCGGACAGTACCGCGCTAAGAGCCGTGGATGAGTATCTGCGTAAATCCCAGCTGATTATCCAGCGCCAGGTGATCCTGGAGGCGAAAATTCTGGAAGTGGTCCTCAATGAGGGTTTTCAGCAGGGCATCAATTGGTCGGACATCTACCGTCGTTCCAATGGGGATAGCTATGAGGCGGGCCTGAGTAGTCGCCCGCTTACCAGTAGCCAGCTGGGGGGCATCTTTTCTGCCAGTGTGCAGATCAATGACTTTACGGGCTTTATCGAGTTGTTGGGTACCCAAGGGAATGTGCAGATACTGTCCAGCCCTCGCATTGCCACGGTGAATAATCAGAAGGCGGTCATCAAAGTCGGTACTGACGAGTTCTTTGTCACTGACATTGACTTTGATGAGCGGGATGGCGTCGGCAGCAGTGACCGCACCTCAACGTCGGTGGAACTGACGCCTTTCTTCTCAGGTATTTCCCTCGATGTAACACCGCAAATCGCGGAGGATGGCAGCGTCATTCTGCATGTGCATCCAGCGGTCAGTGAGGTGGAGGATCAGCAGAAAATTATTACCATCGGCGATCGTGATGTCACGCTGCCTTTGGCGCGCAGTACGGTACGGGAGACGGACAGCGTTATCCGGGCGGAAAGTGGCCAGATCGTGGTGATTGGTGGTTTGATTCAGAATTCCAGTGAAGAAATCACTGCGGCGGTGCCCTTCCTCAGCGAGATTCCGCTGCTGGGAGAGTTGTTCAAGCAGCGCCGCTTCCAGGCCCGCAAGAGCGAATTGGTGATTCTACTGCGTCCTATGGTGGCTGATCGTGAACGTCAGCAAACAGATATCCGCGCCAGCTCTGAGCGTATGCAGGTGTTGCGGGAACTGCTGGAGTCTCCTGACTCGGTTATGCCACAACCAGCCCGCGCTGTGGACAGGTAATTACGCATGTACGAAGCGCATTTTGGATTGCAGGAACCACCTTTTGCATTGACCCCCAATACCCGTTACTTCCTGGAGTCTCCGGGCCATCGGGAAGCGCTGGAATTGCTGCTGGTGGCACTGCGGGAGCGGGAAGGCTTCGTCAAGGTGACCGGCGAAGTGGGCACCGGCAAGACACTGCTTTGTCGTATGCTGCTTAACGCCCTTGGAGATGGCTATCGCACGGCCTATATTCCCAATCCTTGCCTTTCGGCGGAGGGGCTTTATGAAGCGCTGGCGGATGAGCTCGCCATTACGCTGCCAGAGCAGGCCAACGTCCACCGTGTGCTGAAAACCATCACCCAGCACTTGCTGGCGGCCAGTGAACAGCAGCAACAGGTGGTGCTGATCATTGATGAAGCCCAGGCCATGCCGGAAGAAACGCTGGAGGCACTGCGACTGCTCACCAACCTTGAAACTGAAACTACGCGCCTGCTGCAAGTGGTGCTGTTTGGCCAGCCGGAGCTGGATAGCCTGCTGTCGCAGCAGACCCTGCGGCAATTGCGCCAACGCATCACCTTTCAATACGGGTTGCCACCACTGGATCGTCAGTCAGCGGTGGATTATCTGCGGCACCGCCTGGCACAGGCGGGTTATCGAGGCACGGATCTGTTTTCTGCGCCGGCTTTGCGACTGATTACCCGCGCCTCGGGGGGGATTCCCCGGCTACTGAACGTACTGGCCCACAAAGCCCTGCTGGTGGCCTGGGGCCAGGGCGTGCGTCAGGTGCGCCGGCGCCATGTCAGTCTGGCGATTCGTGATACCGAAAGTGTTGCCATGCCTGGTTTGCTGGCGAGGGTGTTATGAGCCTGCTTAACGATGCCCTGCGCAATGTGGAGCAGCGCCGCGGCCAGGGCCAGCCAGCACCCTCAGCTTACGTTCAGGCGCGCTCTGATGGCCCGCGCCCCGCCGGAGCCCGGCGCCTTTTGCCATGGGGGCTGGCGGCCTTAGGCCTGCTACTGGCAGGGGGTGGGCTTTTCTATGGTCTGGCATCGCCCGGCCAGCAAGTCACTGAGGCGCTGCCTGTGGCGTCAGTGGCTGCTGCGCCCTTGGCGCAAAGCCTGCCAGCGGGTAGCGAGGAGCCGTCCGTCCCGCCACCCAAGCCTGTTGAAGCAGCGGCTGAACCGGGCCCTGTTGTTCGCGCGCCGGCCTCGGCCGAGCAACCAACGCCGTTGGCGATCGCGCCGGTTACGGAGCCTGTGATCACAGAACCGCTGGTGGCTGTGACCCTGGAAGCCCCGGCTGTCACCAGCACGGTATCGGCCAGCAGCCCTCCCGTCCGTCAACAGGGCAGTGCCAGCATGCAGGCGCAGCCCCTGACTCAGGCCCGGGCTTATCTACTGCAGGGTTTGCCGGAACAGGCGCTGGCGGTGCTAACGCCGGCCCAGACCGCCGCTGACCCTGCGGCGCGGTTGTTGCGCGCCCGGGCCTTGCTGGCGCTGGAGCAGCCAGCTGCGGCGCTGGCGGCGTTGCAGCAACGCCTGCCTGCGGTGGCCGAACACCCGGAGTATCACGTCACCCTGGCAACGTTGTTACAGCAACAGGGCCGCCCGGCCGAGGCCGCGCTTCTCTGGGCCGAGCTGCTGGCCTGGAATGATGCTATCCCCGGCTGGTGGATTGGTCTGGCTATTGCTCTGGAGGGCGAGCAGCGCCGTGACAGTGCGTTGCGGGCCTATCAGCAGGCGGTACTGCTGCCGGGGCTGGATGCGGCACTGGAAAACTGGGCGCGTACCCGGATAGCAGCACTGAGGGCAGGCTGACGCATGAGTGAACCAAAGAAAAAGCTGCGTATAGGTGACATGCTGGTACAGGGTGGCGTCATCACTGAAGATCAGTTGATGGCCGCGCTTAAGGAGCAGAAGAACACCGGCCGTAAACTGGGTCGCACCTTGGTGGATATGGGGCTGGTGGAGGAAGACCGGCTGCTTAACTTCCTGTCCCGGCAGTTGGAAATTCCCTTCGTGCAGCTGCGTCATTACCAGTTTAACAGTGACTGGGTGAAGTTGCTGCCGGAAGCCCTGGCCCGCCGTTTTCGCAGTATCGTACTGGCCAAGCAGGGTGACGAGTTGCTGGTGGGGATGGCGGACCCCATGGACATCTTTGCCTATGACGAACTGACCCGCATCCTGAAATGCCATATCCGTCAGGCGGTGGTACGGGAAAGTGAGCTGCTGAGCACGCTGGACCTGGTTTACCGTCGCACGGATGAGATCGCCTCGCTGGCTGAGGAGCTGGAAGACGAACTGGGTGAGGATGAGTTTGACCTGGCTGATCTGAGTGTGGAGTCAGGCGCAGCAGATGCACCGGTGGTCAAGCTGATCCAGACCCTGTTTGAGGATGCCGTACAGGCCCGCAGCTCCGATATCCATATTGAGCCGGATGAGGCCGTGGTCCGCATTCGGCAGCGTATTGACGGCGTGCTGCAGGAGCAGGTGATGAAGGAAAAGCGCGTCACCTCTGCCCTGGTGCTGCGTTTGAAGCTTATGGCGGGCCTCAATATTTCCGAAAAACGGTTGCCTCAGGACGGCCGCTTCAACGTGCGGGTCAAGGGCCGCAGTGTGGATGTGCGGATTTCCACCATGCCGGTGCAGTACGGTGAGTCAGTGGTCATGCGTCTGCTGGATCAGTCCGGTGGCACGCTGGATCTCTCGGGCACCGGCATGCCTGCCAATCTGCTGGCCCGTTTCCGGGAGCTGATTCACAAGCCCCATGGCATGATTCTGGTGACCGGGCCGACGGGTAGCGGTAAAACCACCACCCTCTATGGCGCCCTGACGGAGTTGAACCGTCCGGAAGTCAAAATCATCACGGCCGAAGATCCGGTGGAGTATCGGCTGCCCCGTATCACCCAGGTGCAAGTCAATCCAAAGATCGGCCTGGAGTTTGCCACCGTACTGCGGGCCGCCCTGCGCCAGGACCCGGATGTCATCCTGGTGGGGGAGATGCGGGACCGGGAGACGGTAGAGATCGGTCTGCGGGCGGCGATGACCGGGCACCTGGTGATGTCCACCCTGCACACCAACGATTCCATCAGCAGTGCCATCCGGCTGATTGATATGGGTGCGCAGCCTTTTCTGGTGGCCAGCTCCCTGCTGGCGGTATTGGCGCAACGACTGATCCGGCGGGTGTGTGACAACTGCAAGGCCCCTTACGAACCCACCGAGCAGGAAAAAATCTGGCTGGAAAGTTTCAATCGTGACCCGCTGGATATTGCTGCAGGCTTCGTACAGGGGCGCGGTTGTTACCAGTGCGGCAATACCGGCTATAAGGGCCGTATTGGCGTTTACGAGATGCTGGAAATGAACGAAGGCATGCTTGACGCCCTGCGGCGTCAGGATGCGGCGGACTTCACCAACGAGGCCCGCCGCAGCTCCTTGTTCCGCCCCCTGGGACAGTGCGCCATGGATTATGCCCTGCAAGGCGTGACCAGCTTGCAGGAGGTGGCGCGGGTTACGGCCACCATTGAGAGCCATCAGACCATGGCGGCTGAGGCCGACCCGCTGCTGCCCCTCGATGTGGATGAGGGTATCCGTCTGGATCTGGACGGGGAGACGGACTGATGCGGTTCAGTTACCGGGGGAGAGACAAGCAGGGCGGCGCGCGCCAGGGTACCCTGGAAGCGGGCAATCTGGATGCCGCAGCGGCTGAGCTGGTGCGGCAGGGAATTACCCCGCTGGCCATTGATCCTGCCACCGAGCAAACGGCGGGTGCCAGCAGCCTGGGGCAGTTGCCTCTGTTCCGGCGCAAAGTCACCCTGGATGAACTGATTGTATTTGCCCGGCAGATGTATGCTTTGACCAAGGCCGGTATACCCTTGATCCGTACCATGCGCGGGCTGGCGGAAACCAGTCGCTCGCCAGCGCTGGCGGAGGTGTTGGAGGACGTCACCAACCGTCTGGAGAGTGGTGTCACCATGGCTGCGGCCATGCAGGCGCATCCCAAGGTATTCTCTGATCTGTTTGTGGCCATGATTCATGTGGGCGAGAATACCGGTCAGTTGGACGAATCCTTTCGCCGTATTGCCGACATGCTTGAACTGGAACGGGACACCCGCCGCCGCCTGAAGCAAGCCATGCGCTACCCCACCTTTGTGGTAATTGCCCTGCTGGCGGCATTGATGGTGGTGAACTTTCTGGTTATTCCCCGCTTTGGGGCGGTATTCAGCCGTATGGGAGCGGACCTGCCGTTTCTTACCCAGGTGCTGGTGGCCACCTCCAATTTCCTGATCAACTACTGGTACGTCATCCTGTTGGCGGGGGCCGCCGCCATGATCCTGCTGCGCCAGTGGCGCAATACCGAGCAGGGTCAGCTGCAGTGGGACCGCTACAAGCTGAAAATCCCCATTATAGGCCCCCTGGTGGAACTGATGACCTTAAGTCGGTTTGCCCGAAATTTCGCCAGCATGCTGTCAGCCGGGATGCCCGTGACGCGGGCCTTGTCTGTGGGTGCGGATGCCACCGATAACGCCTGGATTGGCCGCCATATCCGTGACATGCGGCAGGGTATCGAGCGCGGTGACAGCCTGCTGCGTACCGCGCGGGCCAGCAAGATGTTTACCCCCCTGATCCTGCAGATGATCGCCGTGGGGGAGGAAACCGGGGCCGTGGATGAAATGCTCAACAATGTGGCGGATTTCTATGATGAGGATGTGGACTATGGCCTCAAACGTCTGGCGGAATCTATTGAGCCTATCCTTATTGTCGCCATGGGTGTGTTGGTGTTGATTCTGGCGCTGGGTGTATTCCTGCCCATCTGGGATCTGGGGGCCGCGTCCATGGGGCGCGGTTGATTCATGTCGCGCTGGTTGTCTGGGGGCAACGACCGGCCGACCCTGGTGTACCAGTTGCTGATTATCGCGGTGGCGGCGGTTGTTATCGGCATTACTGTCATGGTGCTGATGCCCCGTACGGGACAGTTGGCCGCTCAGGCGGAGGCAGCCGGGTTGCAGCGTACCCTCAATGAGTTGCGGGTGGTGCTGGCGGCCAAGTCCGCCCTGGCAAGTGGCCGGCCTGAGCTATCGTTACTGGAGAACCCGCTGGACCGGCTCGAACATGGCCTGCAGGTGGTGGACGGGCCCTGTCTGCCGTCCAACCAGCCGCCGGGTAGCTGGTGTTTTGAAGGGGCACAGCTGAGTTACCGCTTGCTGTATGAGCAGACCGTGGCCGGACAGCGCTGGCCTGCCGGAAGCCTGTTGCGCTGGCAGATTACCCCGGTAACGGAGCCTGCCGGTGAGGCGGGCCGGATGGAGTTGTTGCGGGTTGAGCAGTAATCAGAAGCGGTTTAAGTGTTGCAGGACGTTTTGGCAGTATGGCTCTCAGGGTTGAGGCAAAGAGCGTAAAAGTAACTAAACTGAAAAGACTGAAACTAGCGGAGTGGGTATGTTGTCCATGACTACGATACGAAAAAACAAAGGCTTTACCCTGATCGAACTGGTAATGGTGATTGTCATTCTTGGCATTCTGGCGGCATTTGCGTTGCCGCGGTTTGCGGACTTTGGCAGTGATGCCCGTGAGGCTTCTCGTCAAGGCTTTGTGGGTGCAGTACGCTCCGCCAGTGCCATTACCTATGCGGCTTGCGCAGCGAATAGTGGCTGTGATGTATCTGAGGCGACAGACAGTATATCGCTGCAAGGTGTGAGTGTGAGCACGGTATTTGGTTATCCCGCCGCTACGGCTGCAGGTATTGGTGCGGCGGCTCAGATTGATGGTGTACAAACCAGTGCGGACGCAGGTGTGTTTACTATCACTATCGCGTCTGACTGTACTGTAACGTACACCCAACCTGCGGGCGCAGGCCAGGCTCCGGCGTTTGGTGGACTTGATACCTGTAGCTGATAACGCCAAACAGCTCGCTGCGGGTATGGCGGACTTTCCAACGTGGATAGGGAGGCAGATCGGCTTTACTCTGGTAGAGCTAGTCATCGTTATCATCCTGATCGGCATCCTCTCCCTGCTGGGCATCGGGCTGTTCGCTGGCAAATCAGCGTTCAGTCCGATGCTGGCTTCCCAGCAGCTGGCTTCGGCCACCCGCTTGGCGCAGCAAGCCGCGCTGGCGGGCGCTGATCATGGCAGCCTTACGGTGCGCCAGAGTGCCAGTCAGTTTGAATTTGTGGTGGGTGAGGGTACGGCTGCGGCACAAACCTTCAGTCTGGCGCGGGAAGGCTCGGAACTGTCTGCCTCCACTGGCCTGCCGGTGACCATCACCTTTGACACGCTGGGGCGTCCTGCCTCGCGTCAGAATATGACCTTTACCTTCAGCGGTGACAGCAGCTTTCAGCTATGCCTCAGCTCTCTTGGCGCAGTGTATGAGGGGGCCTGTCTATGACACGCCCGCAGCGGGGCGCCACCCTGATTGAGCTGGTGATGAGCATTGTCATCATCAGCCTGGCGATTGCCGGCGTGACCAGTGCTTTTGCCCTGCTGGCGGGGCGCAGTGCCGACCCGCTGGACCAGACCCGGGCTGTGGCGTTGGCCCAGCTATATATGGATGAAATCCTGACCAAGGCCTTTGACCACAATACCCCACCCGGTGGCGTACCCCCTTACAGTGGCGCTTGCAATATCGGGCCAGAGCCGGGGGAAACCCGTGCCACCTATAACGACGTGGATGATTATGACGGCATCGATAATGCGGTGCCCAGTACCCCGCTCGGACCACTTGTGGGGTATGAGGGATTCCGGGTCTCCATCAGTGTCAGTTGTGCCGGTGGTGATTTGGCGCTGCCGGCATCTGAGGCCAAGCGGATTGACCTGACCATTGATACGCCCGGAGGCCAGTCCTTTGCTTTTGCCGCTTACCGGGTGAATTTCTGATGCGGCGCCTGGGGCGGGGCTTCACCCTGATCGAGCTGGTGATGGTGATAGTGCTGCTGGCTATTGTTGCCACCATCTCTGTGCGTTTTGTCACCCTGTCTACCCTGGGCGCCCTGGATACCAGTGCGCGCCAGCAGCGGGCGTTGTCTGCTGCCATTGTCAGCGAGCAGATCAGCCGGGAATTGCGGGATGCTCTGCCCACCTCGGTACGTGCCAGCAGTGACGGGCGGTGCCTGGAGTGGTTGCCCATTGTGGCGGCGTCCAGCTATCTGGATCTGACCATCGGCGCGGTGATTGATGAGTTCACCGCTGTGGCATTACCGGGCGGTCGCTCCGCCAGTGGGCGGGTGGTGGTCTACCCCTATGCCGGGAACCTCTACGCGCCGGGCGCCTCCGGGCCTGTGTCGCCACCGGCTACCCTGCCTGCGGGTACCGATACGGTGACGGTTACCCTGTCATCGCCGCATCAATTCACCAGCGGGTCGCCACAGCAACGTTTCTTCGTTATGGGCAGCCCGGTTACTCTTTGTCAGGTTGCCGGTAAGCTGTTCCGCTATCGGGATTATGGTATCCAGAGCACCATTGCTACCAGTTTGCCTGCCAGTGCGCCAGGGCGTGAGGTGCTGGCCACGAGGCTGGTGCCCGACAGCGTCAGTTTCACGGTAACGCCAGCAAGTCTGCAGCGCGCCGGGGTGGTCAGCTTTGCGTTTACCTTGCAGGATCCCCGTTCAGGTGAAACCACGGCCGTCAGTCAGGAGGTACAGATTCGCAATGTGCCTTGATGCTCCTCTATATCAGCGTGGCGCGGGCCTGCCGGTGGCGCTGTTTGTGATTACGGTACTGGCACTGATCGTGGCCGGAATGGCCCAGTTGCAGGTAAGTACGGCGGAGTCGGTCACCCTGCAACTGCAGTCCCAGCGGGCTTTTCTGGCGGCGGAGTCGGGCGCCCAGCTGGGAGTGCGGGCGGTGTTGGCCGCCGAGAATTGTGGCGCCGTTCCGGCCAATGTACCGGGCAGTGGCACCTTCGCGCCACCGGGCTTGAGTGGCTGCCGGGCTGCGTTGGTGTGTGACCAGGTGACCCTTGAGCCCGAGCCCGGCGTATTTCAGCGCTACTACCTGATTGCTAGTACCGGGCAGTGTGGTACCGGCGCCGGTTTGGTGGCGCGAACGGTCGAGGTGAGGGTGCAATGACTTGCAAGTATTGGTCAACAGTTTTAAAAGTTTTCCGTGCCTTGTTGATCATGACTTTTTTACTGCCTTTTTTGCATGCAAATGCCAGTGAAACAGTGGTGTTTTCCACCCCCGGCTCACAGAGCTTTACGGTGCCTCTCGGGGTCTCTGAGATTACTGTTGAAGCTTGGGGAGGCGGTGGAGCAGGTGGAGACGCTGGATTCAGCATTTTTACAAACCGCGTCGGCGGTGGCGGTGGTGGTGGCGCCTATGCCCGGAGAGTATTAAGTGTCAGCCCTGGGCAGGTGTTTACGGTTGTAGTTGGTGCCGGCAGTAATTCTACCGCTCGTGGGGGGGACTCTTGGTTTGGGTCGACTTCCACAGTGCTTGCACGAGGTGGGGGCAGTGTTGCGAGCGGAAGCTCCTCTGGTGCATCCGGTGGAGCAGCCTCGCTAAGTGTTGGCGATGTGGTTTTCTCTGGGGGATTTGGGGCGAATGGAAGAACGCCGCTTTTCAGCGCTAATGAAGGAGGTGGTGGCGGCGGAAGCGCAGGCCCCCTGAGTAGCGGCAACAATGGTTCTAACCGCACCGGAGGCAGCGCTGTTCTTGACGGCGGCGCGGGGGGCAACGGGGGGCAAAGTGGATTGTTATCACAGAGTGGTTTTCTTGGCGGGAGCCCTGGAGGCGGCGGCGGTGGTGCGGCTCAATGCAGCGCTTGCTCACTGTCTGTGTCTGGGGGACAAGGTGGAAGTGGGCGTGTGCGGATCTCTTATGAGCGTGCACCGGTAAATTGTTTCAGTGATAACTTTGAGCGAAGCACCTTGGGCACAGACTGGGCCACCAGCATCACGGCAGGTACCTTTATGCCGCAGATCGACAGCAACCGACTGCGCATGACTCAGGCTAGCACTCAGCAATCCACGTCCGCGACATTACAGCGCCTGATTCCCGGGGCGGGCAATTACGTGGTACTGGAATTCGATTACTTTGCCTATGGTGGCACCCGCGCCGACGGCGTTGCCATCACCCTTTCGGATGCCGCCGTTTCTCCCCAGCCAGGTAGTTTCGGCGGGGCCTTGGGCTATGCCCAGCGCGATGACGGAACCCCCGGATTTGCCGGTGGCTGGCTCGGAATAGGCCTGGACGAATACGGCAATTTCCCCCGGGCAGCAGAAGGGCGCGTGGGAGGAACCGGCACCACTGTGGCGCAGAACGTCAGCTTGCGCGGGTCGGGCAGTGGTCTCACCGGCTATCGCTACATCACCCACGTCGGCCCGCTCTCTCCGGCGGTGGACGGCACCGGTCCGGTCACGCCCCACCGCTATCGCATAGAGCTCAATGCCACCACCGGTGGGCAGGCGCTGGTGCAGGTGTTCCGCAACACCGGGTCCGGGATGACCCCGCTGATAGGCCCGGTCAATATGCTGGCTCAAGCCGGGCAGGCCGCATTGCCAGAAAAACTGATGTTGTCCATTACCGGCTCCACCGGTGACCTTACCAATGTGCATGAGTTTGACAACTTACAGATATGTGCCCTCGCGCTGGAAGAAGTCAATGAGTACATTGATCACTTTGAGTTACGTCATCCTGGCTTGGGCTTGACCTGTCAGCCGACGCCTGTTGATATTCTGGCCTGTCTGGATTCGGAGTGCACTGAACTCTATACCGGTGAGGTGACTGCGACCTTGAGTCCCAGTGGCTGGGTCGGGGGGGATACCGTTACCTTCAGCGGTGGGATGACCACGGCGCTTTTTCAGCGCACGTCGCTGGCGCCGGGGAACCCGGTGTTGGGGGTGGCAACCTCAAGTCCCATGGTTAGGCCGTTAACTAACAACAGCTGCCGCTCTGGTGGTGCCGGGCCGTCACCGGCGCTTTGCCAACTGCCGATGGTCGACGCCGGACTGCTCGTCTCTGTGCCTGATCTGGTCGCCAATCGTCCGGAGGCCAATGCAGAGATCCGTGCCGTTCGCCAGGACGACCAGACGCAGGCCTGTGTGCCGGCTTTTGAGAATGTCACCAAGCCCGTGCGCTTCTGGAGCGATTATGTGGTGCCAGGGCCGTCGGGGCGGCCGGTTAACTGGCCGGTTTCTGTTAATGGCGCGCCGGTAGGGCTTACTGCAGCGGCGCAAACGCCGGTGGATGTGAGTTTTGGCACTGGCGGCGTAGCCAATATTACCGTCGCCTATGCAGACGCAGGGCGCGTGCAGCTTAACGCCCGCTACCTGGGCAGTGAGGAGCGTGGCGATGCCGGCCTTGATATGCCGGGTGTCGGCGCCCAGTTCACCAGCCGTCCGGTTGGGTTATGTGTATTTGCTGATGGCCATTGTGCCAGTGGTGACGCCAGCTGCCCGGTGTTTCGCCGTGCGGGTGAGGTATTTGATCTGACACTGCGGGCAGTAGGCTGGCTGACGGATGGTGACACGGACCTTTGCAGTGGCAACCCGCCCACGCCCAATTTTGAACTGACGGGTATTGCCCTCAGCAGCGAGCTGGTGTCGCCGCTGGATGGTGTTGCCGGCAGCCTTGCTCCCGTCAGTTACACGCATCAGCGTCAGTTGGCAGGTGAAACGACGGTGGCAGTGAGCCAGTCGGAGGTTGGTGTGTTCCGTTTTCGGGCGGCGCCCGGACCCTATCTGGGGGGCGCTATGGCCGGAGGGCTCAGTGAACCTGTGGGGCGCTTTTATCCGGATCACTTCCTGGTTGTCGATGACCCAGGCACGTTGGCTGCGAGCTGTGAGGTAACAACTCCATTTACCTACACCGGGCAGCCTTTTGGCTGGGGGGTACGCCCCAGTCTGCAAATTTCAGCCCGGGCCGTCGGGGGCGGATTGACCCAGAATTACACCCAGCCCGGCTATCAGCGTCTGGAGGCGGCAGGAATCACCCGTGACCTGCCGGTGACGGATGCCGCGACGCAAGGCACAGATACTGTGCTGCTGCCGGTGTCGGCGACGCTGGAGGCGGGCCAGCTGACGGTGCAGGGGCCTGGCCTGTTGACCTATACCTTCAGCGATCAGGACCGCCTGTGGTATGACAAGGCGCCAGTGGCCAGAGTACAACCTTTTACGCCTCTGCTTCCTTTCAGTCTGGAGGCCGTAACGGATGGCGACGGTGTGCAGGCTCTGGATCTACCCCGTGCCATGATTCCGGATGCTGCATTCGAGGTACGTTACGGGCGCCTGACAATGGAGAATGTTTTCGGGCCGGAAACGGCCCCTGTCTTAAGCATGCCCTTCCGGGCCGAATTCTGGACGGGCACCCGCTACCAGACCCATCTGGCTGATGGATGCTGGCAATGGGACAGTGCGGATGTTGAGGGTACTGCCAACCATCACACGCGGGTTGCTGCCGCAGGGGTGTTGGTGGGTGGTGAAGGCGGCCCCTTGAATCTCCAGCCTGCTGGCTCTACCGGTACTGATACCCTCAGCTGGTCGGTACCGGTGTGGTTGCAGGATGACTGGGATGGCAGTGGACTATTGACCAATCCCAGTGCACTGGCCACCTTTGGGGTGTTTCGTGGCCATGACCGTATTATCTACTGGCGCGAGGTGGCAGACTGAGGTTGCTTAATCCTCGTCGTCCCCGTCCTCGCTGTTCATGCCCAGCTCCTTGATCTTGCGGGTCAGGGTGTTGCGACCCCAGCCCAGCAGATTGGAGGCATCCCGGCGGCGGCCACCGGTATGGCGCAGGGCAGTTTCAATCATGATGCGCTCAAACTCTGGCACTGCCGTGTCCAGTATGCCCACCTTACCACGGCGCAACTCCAGCTCGGCCCAGCTGCGCAGGGACTCCTGCCAGGTTTGCCCGGACGGCGCGTTGTCTTCCTGGCTGACCAGCTCCGGTGGCAGGTCGCTGATGTGGATCTCGCGCCCACTGGCCATCACCGTCAGCCAGCGGCAGGTATTTTCCAGCTGGCGGACGTTGCCCGGCCAGGGCAGGGTTGTCAGATACTCCTCGGCGTCGGGGCGCAGCAACTTGGGCTCAACCGCCAGCTCCTTTGCAGCGCGCTTGAGAAAGTGCTGCATCAAGCGGGGGATGTCTTCCCGTCGATCCGCCAGGCGGGGCAAGTGGATGCGGATAACGTTCAGCCGGTGGAACAGATCCTCCCGAAAGGAACCTGCGTTAACCAGTTTTTCCAGGTTTTGGTGGGTGGCGGCGATAATACGGACATCCACCTTGATAGGGGTGGTGCCGCCCACCCGGTAGAATTCACCATCCGCCAGCACCCTGAGCAGGCGGGTTTGGGTATCAGCAGGCATATCGCCAATTTCATCCAGAAACAGGGTGCCACCGTTGGCCTGTTCAAACCGCCCCTGGCGGGCTGCCGCAGCGCCAGTGAAGGCGCCTTTCTCGTGTCCAAACAGTTCTGACTCGATCAGGTCTTTCGGAATGGCCGCCATGTTCAGGGCGATAAAGGGGTGCGATGCCCTGGGGCTGTGATTGTGCAGCGCCTGTGCCACCAGCTCCTTGCCCGTGCCACTCTCACCATTGATCAACACGGTGATGTTGGAGTGAGACAGGCGCCCGATGGCCCTGAACACTTCCTGCATCGCCGGTGCTTCACCGATGATTTCTGTGTGGCGTTGCGGGATCTCTGCCTGGGGCTCCGATGCCGCCTGCTGCTCGCGGCTGTGGGCCACAGCGCGCTTGACCAGCTCGACCGCATCATCCACGTCAAAGGGCTTGGGCAGGTACTCAAAGGCCCCAGTCTGGTAACTGGTGACCGCGCTTTCGAGGTCCGAGTGGGCGGTCATGATAATGACCGGGATTTCCGGGTGGTCCTGCACGATCTGCGCTAACAGCGCAATACCGTCAATGCCCGGCATACGGATATCGCTGATGATGGCGTCAGGCTTTTCATGGGCCAGCAGACGCAGGATATTGTCGCCGTTCTCAAATGCCCGGGGCTGCAGGTCAGCCTGGGAGAGGGCGCGTTCCAGTACCCAGCGGATGCTGCGGTCATCGTCAATGATCCAGACATTGGCTGGTCGGCTCATGTTCGATTCTCCAACGGAAGAAAGACAATAAAGTTGGTGTGCCCCGGCTCGCTTTCACACTCCACGAGGCCCTGATGTTGTCCAATGATGCTTTGGGTGATGGAGAGCCCGAGCCCGGTCCCGTTGGCACGCCCACTGATCATCGGGTAAAAGATGTTCTGCAACAGCTCAGGCGGTATGCCTGGTCCGTTATCAATAATGTCAATGCGGCAAACCAGGCGGTGGCGGTGATGGCCAATGGTGAACTGCCGCAGGATGCGCGTACGGAACAGAATGCTGGGGGCGTGTTGGCGTTCACCGGCATGTTCCTCCTGCAATGCCTCCATGGCGTTGCGAGCGATATTCAGGAAGGCTTGAATCAGCTGCTCCCTGTCTCCGTCAAACTCGGGCACGCTGGGGTCATAATCCCGCTCAAACCGGATCATGCCCTTACTTTCCGCTTCCAGCAGGGTTTTTACCCGCTCCAGTACTTCGTGAACATTGGTGGGCGCCATTTGCAACGCCTTGCGTGGGCCCAGCATGCGATCTACCAGTCCGCGCAGGCGGTCAGCTTCTTCAATGATGACCCGGGTGTACTCTTTCTGGCCTTCATCATTGAGTTCGCGATCCAGCAGTTGCGCTGCCCCACGAATGCCACCCAGAGGGTTCTTGATCTCGTGGGCCATGCCGCGCACCAGGATACGGGTGGTTTCCTGCTGCGAAAGGATGTCTTCTTCGCGGCTGATGCGGATCAGCCGATCCCTGGGCTGCATTTCCAAGAGCAGCCCCAGGCTCTCGGTGACAATGGGCGTCACCGAGTAGTCGACGATAAAGCGGGTGCCTGTCACCAGCAAAAAATCGGCTTCACGCTTGGTGTAGGCTTGCTGGTTTTTGACTGCTGCGTGCAGAGTATCCAGCCCCTGACCGGGATCAACGAGCAGGTCCTCAAGCGCCATGCCGCGTACGCGACTGCCACTGGCCTCCAGCAGACTTTCCGCTGCCGGATTGAGATATTGCAGCCTTAGTTTCATGTCCAGCAGTACAACGGCTGTTGTCAGGTGGTCCAGAATGTGTCGGTACATGCTGCTTGCCATGGGAGTCCTCTCTCAATGGGGAGCATCCTGCAAAATCCGAACCACAATGGCACAGGCCGGACGGTCCAGGTGCCAGAGTGAGGCAAGGTGTGCTGCAGGCCAGTCATGGCGGGCGGTATTGGTGCGGGCCGGAGTGGCCCGCGAGGATAAATGCCCGATAGATGGGCTAAGTATGGCGCTATATTGGTGCTTTCGCACCAAAAAGGTGCTTATGGGCGATTGAGAACCGAGGGGCGGTGCAGGGTAAAGGTGATGATGTCGCCTGTCTGGACGATCTGACCCTGGCTATTGACCACGGCCACGCTGGCCTGGTGAGTGCCGCGATCCACATTGGTCAGGGTGAACACCCCCTGCGCGTTCTGGCCAATAGGCTGACCATTGAACGACACCTCGAACTTGTGGCCGCGGGCCAGCGCTGGCCGGCTTGACACGCTGAATGTCACATCGCCGCTGCCGCTATGAAACGCTTCCTCGTCTGCCGGGGCGTCAAAGCCAATACGCTGATAGATGGCCCGGGGGGTGCTGTCACGACCCTGCTCACCGCGTTCCCGGGGCTGGACATCTTGAGGCTTGGGGAGGGTGATGGTGGTTACGGGTGCCACGTTTATCAGCTCTGCACCACTTTGGGGCTCGTCAGAGAAGGTGACGTTGCCGTGGACGTCTACGTGTTTGTAGACCTGGGCAGAGACGGCGCTGGACATAAACATCAGGGCCAGAGCCAGCGTGCAGCGTTGTTTCGTCATGAACGGATACCTTGTGTCAGCCGGATACATAGCTCGATTATCGGCCCCCCGACATACGAAAATCAACGAGTAATCCCCAGGGGTGTGACTAAGCATAAAAAAACCCCGCACAGGGAGGCTGTGTAAAAACTCGATTTACACAGTTTCTGAGCAGGCCCACAAAATGCCTCGGACATCGTCCGGGGCATTTTTGCTTTCAGTCGCAGATATTTCCAGACGATAAAGAGGCGTAAGTGCCTC
>JAIUMV010000031.1 GCA_022565395.1 Marinobacter sp. | reverse complement strand
TTCTTCGCTGGCGAAGCTGCCCTGAAGGCAGGTGGTAAAGACAACACCATGAACCAGTTCGGTTAATCGACCGGTTTAGTTGTCGGTGCCTGGCTTCGGCCAGGCCCTCAAAAAGCCCGCTCTGATGAGCGGGCTTTTTGCATTTCAGGATTTAAGTAGCCTCCGGTTATGGAAATTTGGCATTAACGGACTGTGGGGGAGTTGAACTATTCTGTTTAAGATGGCGGTCAATCCTGTGGTCGTCCGTCAGCTGTGTCCCAAAAATTGGGGCTGCGAACTCTTTGGGGAATGGCAATCATGTGTGTATGCCGTTGGTTTACTTTGTGGCTGTTGGCCGGTACTGCCTGGGCGGCAGACGAGGTGGTATTGGCGGTGGAGGATGATTGGGCCCCCTATGCGGCCGTGTTGGCACCGGGGCAGGAGCCCGAAGGCTTCGCGGTGGATATTGTGCGGGCCGCCTTCAACAGCCAAGGCATCACCGTGCGACTGTTGGCGGTACCTTTCAACCGCTGCATGTTCATGGCGGCCACAGGGCGTGTCGACGGCTGCTTTAATGCCACCATTACCACCGGTAATCTGGAGGTTTACCACTGGCATCAAACCCCCATGTTTCGTGAAGCGCTGGCTATTTTCGGGCTGGCAGAAGCGCCTCATGACGGCGTGACCCTGGCAGACCTGAGTGGCAAGCGGGTCGCCTATACCCTGGGCTATACCTACCCTACGGAGTTGATGCAGCGGGAAGATGTTACCTTCCACGGGGTCCAGTCTGACGAGCTGCTGATCCGTATGCTGGTGGCGGGGCGGGTAGACTATATTCTGTTGAATGAAATGCCGGGTTACCTGCGCCTGCTGGATATGCCTGATGCTCAGGGGCGTGTCCACAAAGTGGGCACTATTTCCATGGACGGCTTCTGGATTGCTTTCTCTCGCGAAGATAGCGAGCGCAGCCAGTCGTTGGCGGAGCGCTTCGAGAGGGGGTTGGCCGAGCTGAAGGACTCAGGCCGCTATGCCAGCATGGAACGGGATTTTCGTGCGCGTTTCAATCTATAAGCCCTGATTAGTGGCTAGCTAGCAAACCTCTCAGTGTTGCCTCGAATATCACCGGGCCTTTTTCACGCATGTTCCAGCCGGCGGGGTCTCGCAGCCAGTCATGGAAAATACCGGCAATCTGTGCGTGCACTGCGCGGGCTGCCAGCGCTGGCGTCAGGCTCGGGTGCAGGGAAGGCGCCATGTCGGGGTGACTGAAAAAGGCCTCCAGCTGTTGCAGACTTTCCTGCGCCATGGCCCTCTGGCGAGCCAGACCGTTGTCGCACTCCGTGCGGTGAAACAGAATGGTAAAGACGTTCAGGCAGTGTGGGTCGTCAGCGAGTTGCTGCAGGGCGAACTGGCAGGTGTCTCTGAGATCCGTCAGGGTGCCGCCCTCAGCGGCGAGCTTCTCCATGCGGCTGGCCATGGGTGCCCGAACTCTGGCCAGCATGGCATCAAACAGATCGTCTTTGTTACGGAAGTGCCAGTACACAGCGCCCCGCGTCAACTGGGCGGCTTTGGCAATCTGCTCCAGTGAGGTGCGGCCAACACCGTGCTGCATAAACAGTTGTTCTGCGGCATCCAGAATGTTTTCACGGGTTTGGGCGGCTTCTGCTTTGGTTCTGCGTACCATCGGGGCTCCGGTGTTGCTACGAGTTCGCGCCACTATTCTATAGTATTTTTCCCTTATACATACACTGGTGCATGTAAATGGGTGTCGTGTTAGTATCATTAGCCTCCCAGTCATGTAGTGGCGTCTGTCCCGAGTGCTTCCGGCACAGGTCATCGGGTCCGAGTGCGCCTTTGCTTTTTCTGACTAGACAGCCCCATACCTTCATGGAGATTGACCTGATGACACAGCCTACCCTCTTCCGGCCTGGCGGGTTTCCCTTAACCCTGCTGGCACTGGCAACCCTGATTCTGGTGGGTTGTGGTAATGACAACGGTCAGCAAGGTGGTGCTATGGGTGAAATGCCACCGCCACCGGTGACTTACGAGCAGGTCAGCACTCAGGATGTGGCCGTGGAGCAGGATTACGCCGGCCGCGCGCGGGGAGCCCGTGAAGTTGAGGTCCGGGCGCGGATCCAGGGCATCCTTGAGCAGCGCCTCTATAACGAGGGGCAGATGGTGTCCCAGGATGATGTGCTGTTCCAGATTGATCGCAAACCCGCAGAAGCGGAAGTGCAACGGGCGCAGGCGCAGAAGAAAGTAGCAGAGGCTGATCTGCAGCAGGCGCAGCGGGAATGGAACCGGGTGTCGTCCCTGTTCCAGCGTGGCGCCGTTAGCGAGCGCGAGCGTGATACGGCTCAGTCCGCACTGGAAATGGCGCGGGCGGGTCTGGCGGTTGCGGAGGCGGGCCTGGCCCAGGCTGAGCTTAACCTGAGTTACACCGACGTACGTGCGCCCGTATCCGGCACCACCAGCCTTGAGGCGGTGCCCGAGGGGAGCCTGGTGCAGCAGGGGACCTTGCTGACCACCATTGTGCAGCAGGACCCCATCCATGTGCGTTTTGGCCTGCCGGAAAATGATGCCCGTATCCACCGCACCGCACGCCAGGCGGCTATGGGTGAATCAGAAACCAGCACCTTTTCCGCCGCCCTTATCCTGACGGATGGTAGCGAATATGACCTGCCGGGTGAAGTGGACTTCACTGCCAGCATCATTGATGCCCGCACCGGCAGTGTGTCCGCCCGTGCCGTATTCCCCAACCCGGATTACCGGGTGGTGCCAGGGCAGTTTGTGCGGGTGCGGCTGCTGCTGCAAAACCTGGAGCAGGTCATCACCGTGCCGGAACGTGCCGTGTTGCAGGGGCCCATGGGGCCCATGCTGATGCTGGTGGACGACGAAGGCAAATCAGCGGTGCGCCCGGTTGAGTTGGGTCCGGTGGTGGATGGCCGTCAGGTGATTCTCAGTGGTTTGCAGGACGGTGAGCGGGTGATTTTCAACGGTCTCGCGGGTCTGCGGCCTGGTATTCCGGTCCAGGCGAAGAATGTGGCTGAGCAGGAGGGACGCTGATGCTCCGCTTCTTTATCGACCGGCCGATCTTTGCTTCGGTCATATCCATCATCATCGTTGCCGCCGGCGTCATCTCCCTGATGAACCTGCCGGTTGAGCAGTACCCTGACGTGGTGCCCCCGCAGGTTGTGGTGCAGGGGGTCTACCCGGGCGCCAGTGCGGAAGTCATCTCGGAATCCGTTGTCGCGCCGCTGGAACAGGAAATCAACGGCGTCGATAACATGATCTACCTGGAGTCCAGCGCCACCGACTCCGGCAACTTCCAGATCACCATCTCGTTTGAAATAGGTACCGATCCGGACCAGGCTACCATCAACGTCAACAACCGTGTGCAGCAGGCTCAGGCTCGATTGCCGCAGCAGGTTCGTGAGCTGGGCTTGCAGGTGGCGGCGCGCTCCACGGCTATCCTGCAGGTTGTTACCCTGTCGTCCAGTGATGGCAGCATGAACATGGTGGAAATCAGTAACTACGCGTTGCTGAACGTGCTCGACGAGCTGGTGCGCTTGCCCGGTATCGGTGATGCCTCCCTGTTCGGCGCCCAGGACTACTCTATGCGTATCTGGTTGCGACCTGACAAAATGGCACAGTTTGGTCTGACGCCGTCGGATGTGGCTATGGCACTGCGTTCACAAAACGCACAATTTGCCGCTGGTCGTATCGGTGCTGAACCGTCACCGGCAGGCCAGGCGTTTACTTTTACTGTGACCACGCCGGGCCGACTGACCACACCGGCCGAGTTTGAGCAGGTGATCCTGCGCAGTGACGAGCAGGGCGGCACCTTGCGTCTGGGGGACGTGGCCAGGGCGGAACTGGGTGCCCGCAGCTATGATTTCAGCGCCATCACCAATGGTGAAGCGGCGGTGCCTCTGGGGGTTTACCTGCAGCCGGGAGCCAATGCGCTGGATGCCGCGACTGCTGTGCGCGCCGCATTGGAGGAGATCAGTGTGCGCTTCCCGGCGGGGCTGGAGTACAACATCCCCTATGACACCACCCGTTTTATTGAGATTTCCATCAAAGAGGTGGTCTCCACCTTTATTATCGCCGTGCTGCTGGTGGTGTTGGTTACCTTCCTGTTCCTGCAACACTTGCGAGCCACACTGATTCCGTTGATAGCCATTCCGGTGTCCCTGATCGGTACCTTTGCCGGTATGCAGATGATGGGCTTCTCGGTGAACCTGTTGACCCTGTTTGGTCTGATTCTGGCCATCGGTGTGGTCGTGGACAACGCCATCATCGTCATGGAAAACACCGAGCGGCTGATGAAAGAGGAGGGCCTGTCGGCCTACCAGGCGGCGGTGAAGACCATGCAGCAGGTGTCGGGTGCCGTGGTGTCCTCGACCCTGGTATTGGTGGCAGTATTCGCCCCCGTGGCCTTCCTGGGTGGATTGAGTGGTGAGCTCTACCGCCAATTCGCCATCACCATTGCCGTGTCGGTCATCATATCGGGTGTTGTTGCCCTGACCCTGACGCCAGCCATGTGCGCCGCTTTGCTGGGTGGACAGCCCACCAAGCAGCTGGCGGTCTTCCGCTGGTTTGATAAAGGTTTTGAGTATGTCACCGACGGCTTTGTGTGGGTGGTTAATAAGCTGCTCAAGCACGCGGTTGTCGGTGTCTTGCTGTTCGGCCTGGTGATTGGCGGCACTGTGTTGTTGCTGGATCGCATGGCCACGGGGCTGGTGCCACAGGAAGACCAGGGCTTTGTTATCGCGGCCACCATGCTGCCAGCGGTATCCTCCCTGAGTCGAACGGAGACCGCCCGGGATGATATCAGCGCACGTATCGAACAGTTGCCGGAAGTGGATAACATCGTTGCCTTTGCTGGCTTTGATATCCTCACCTCAGCCCTGCGCACCAACGCTGGCGTGTCATTCATTAGCCTGACGGACTGGGATGAACGTACCCGGCCGGATCAGAGTGCCGCCGCGATTGCCATGAAAATCATGGGTATTGGCATGGGTGTGGAAGAGGCGTTTGTGATTGCCTTTACGCCGCCGCCCATCATGGGCCTGTCCATGACCGGCGGGGTGGAAGGTTACATCCAGGGCCGTGGCGGCAAGACGTCCGCTGAAATCGGCGAGATGGCCCAGCGCTTTGTGGAAGCTGCCAATGCCCGGCCCGAGCTGATGAACGTGCAAGTGACTCTGGATGCCAATATCCCCCGCTATCAGGCGGATGTGGACCGGGAGAAGGCGGAAGCCGCGGGTGTGCCCATCAATGAGATCTTTGCCACCATGCAGAGCACCTTTGGCTCTCTGTATGTTAACGACTTTACGCTGGAAGGCCGTAACTGGCAGGTGAACCTGCAGTCAGAAGGGGACTTCCGTAGTCACCCGGATGATTTACGCAAGGTGTTTGTGCGCTCCCAGTATGGTGAGATGGTGCCCCTCAGCTCTCTGGTCACCCTGACACGGACCCAGGGGCCGGATATCCTGAGCCGCTTTAACGTCTACCCTGCGGCCAAGCTGATGGGTGACCCGGCGCCGGGTTACACCACCGGCCAGGCGCTGGCCGCCTTTGAAGCGGTCGCGCAGGAGATTCTGGATCGTGACAGCACCCTCGGCTGGATCGGTGAGGCCCATCAGTTGAAGGACTCTGCGGCCTCTGGCCTGATTGCCTTCGCGCTGGGTCTGGGCCTGGTATTTTTGATCCTTGCGGCCCAGTACGAGCGCTGGGGCCTGCCACTGGCGGTAGCGACTGCGGTGCCCTTTGGCGTGCTGGGTGCGACCCTGGCGTCCATGTTGCGGGGCTTCCCCAACGACATCTACTTCCAGGTCGGCTTGCTGGTGCTGATTGGTCTGGCGGCCAAGAACGCCATTCTGATCGTCGAGTTTGCGGCGCAGAACCGTCGTAATGGCATGACCTCCATCGAGGCCGCCAGCTCTGCCGCCCGCCAGCGCTTCCGCGCCATTATGATGACCGCACTGACCTTCATCGTCGGCTCCCTGCCGCTGGCCTTCAGTACCGGTGCCGGTTCGGTCAGCCGTCAGGAGATAGGTACGGTGGTGGTAGGTGGGATGATTTTTGCCAGCACCCTGGCGCTGTTCTTCGTGCCGCTGTTCTACCGCCTGATCGAAGACTTCGCCACCTGGCGCCGCCAGGGCAAACCACCCAAAGAAGGCCCAGAGACAGCGACTTGATCTGATCTGTGGGGTGTTTTTTGCCGCGGAACCCGCGGAATCCACGGAAAAATACTGACAAAGACACTTTTAGCCACGGACAACACGGACAAAAGCCAAAGAAAGAACATATTTGTTGTCAGTGTGTGTCCGTGCCGTCCGTGGCAAGTCTTTACATGGCTGTTCTGTTTTTTTCCGTGGATTCCGTGGATTCCGCGGCTAACCCTGTTTTTTATCAGTAACTGCGACTTTGCACTTCCCGGATAAACTCGGTCATTAAGGCCGCGGACACTTTCGGCGTTTCGATCATCGGCGCGTGGCCGATATTGGGGAGTATGACCTTGCGGCTGTCGGGGATCAGGTCGTTGAACACTTCGGCGTTGCGATAGTTCAGGACCCGGTCCTGGTCACCCCAGATGATCAGGGTGGGGGCCTGGATATAGGGCATTTCGTCTTCCAGGCTGCCGGTTTCCCCGGATGTCCGCAGCGCCGCAAAGATGATGTTGTTGATTTCTTCATTGGCCATGGCCCGGTCTTCCAACACGCTGGTGAGCGGCCAGGGGATAAACGGACGCTCTTCCAGAGCAAAGGCCATCAGCCGTTTGAAGTCACCTCGTTTTTCCACTACTAGCGGGTTCTCACCGCGAGCCAGATAGTCATCCAGTTCTGCCGGGTAACGGGTGGAGCCTGCCGGGTTAAACAGGGTGACGGTGATCACTCTGTCCGGGTGCACTCGGGCGAAGGCAGCGGATATGGCGCCCCCCATGGAGTTCCCAGCTATATGGGCCTGTTTCACCGCAAGAGCATCCATCGCTTGCAATACATACCCTACCTGATCGACAACGCCGTAGGGCAAATCCAGCGGTTTGCTGCTGGCACCGTGGCCGGGTAGGTCAAGGGCGTAGACGTTGTAATCTGCGGTCAGGTGGCGGGCCATGCGGTGCCAGTTTTCCTTATTGGCGCCGAAGCCATGAATCAGCAGAATGGTGTCACGTTCCGCCTGGGGGGCATTGGTGGCATAGCTGATGGTGATCTGGCCATCCTGGATCTGCAGTGTATGCACCTCAAGCCCTGCGGCGCGGCGCTCGTGGTTCATGGCCGTGTCAAACAGCGTTTGGCGAGAGCAGCCGGCTAGCGTCAGGGCCAGCACCAGCAGTAGCAGCAGACGGTACAGAGGGGAGGTATGAGTACGCAGCATGGGTCCATTTCCGGCGAGTCTAGGAGGGTCCTAAACTAGCCGGAAATGGTAATTACTGCAACCAGAGGTAAGGAATTCAGAGGGTTAAGGTTGTTAACCTTCGTCCGGGGGCGTACTGCGCTGGCCAGAGGCTGCCAACATAAGAGTACCGGTTTCGCCACCGTCAAGGGCCGCCACGATGACCTGGGTCTGGCGCTGGAAGGCCACCAACTCCCGACCGCTGAGGGCCCGGCTTTCCGGCAGGGCCACCCGCATGGGGTTAACCTGCTGGTTATTGACCAGCACCTCGTAGTGCAGGTGCGGCCCCGTGCTGCGACCGGTATTGCCAGACAGGGCGATGCGCTGGCCTTTTTCCACGCGGGTGCCGGGGCGAACCAGGGTGCGATGCAAATGCAGGTAGCGGGTCTGGTAGCCATTGTAATGGCGAATCACCATAAAGCGGCCGGCAATGGGATCATTGCCCACCCGCTCCACGCGGCCATCCGCTGGTGATTGAATCGGAGTGCCAATCGGCATGGCAAAGTCCGTGCCGCGGTGAGGTGCAATGCGGCGGGTAATCGGGTGTCTGCGATTCAGGTTGTAGGCCGAGCTGATCCGGAAGTTGCCGGCAAACGGATAGCGGTCGAAGGCCGGTTCAATGCCTTTGCCATCTGGTGTGTAGAACTGATTGTCATCCGGATTGCGCAAAACCGTAAGGTTCATGCGCGCCCCCGTGTAACGGGCCGCCATGATGCGGGTATCGAAATTGCGACCATCCACGACCTCGGACTCAACCAGCACCTGAAACGCATCGCCAGCACGGGCGTCACGGCGGAAGTCCAGCCGTTTTGACAGCAGGTTGGTCAGTTGCGCCACTTCACCGGCTGAAAGGCCAGCGGCCCGGGCGGAAGCGGCAAAGCTGCCACTGACGCTGCCGGCAACCATACGCTGGGTGGCTTCGCCTTTCTTGCGAATGTCGATGATGGCGAACTGTTCGTCCAGATCCCGTTCGATCAGGTAGCCAGTGCGGGCATCTTTCATCAGACGCAGGGACGACAGCTTGCCGTCACGGTCGCGCTGGAACTCCAGCTTGTCACCGACCCGCCAGTGGGTCAGCAAACGCTGTTCAGGCAATGCTGCCAGAACCTGCATGGCTTCGCTGTAGCCCAGCCCTAGTTCGCGCTGGGCGACAGCCGCAAAGGTATCGCCAGCTTTGACCTGGTAGCTGTCCCAGCGGTCCTGCAGGTCTGGTGTGATGGTGTGCCAGGTCAGTTCATCGCTGAAGTTCTGGCCATCATCGCCGAACAAGGCAAGGTCGCCATAGTCAACGTAGGAGGTGGCGGCGATCAAATAGGCTTCGCTGGTGAGGCAGGGTGGGCGTGTAGTCGCCAGATTGCCATTGATCAGCACCGTATCGAGACCAGGCGCATCGTCATAAGCGCTGCGCAGGGGGCTGTCCGTAAGCTGGCAGTTATTGCCCTGATAGCTGGAAAGCATGTTGTAGGCCAGATTGCGCTGGCTCAACCAGTCAGACGCGGCGTTGGCGAGCTGCTGCTGAGCTGGTGTCATTGGCTCAGACCGGTCTGAGAGACCGGTAACCGTCAATAGCACGACAGCACTGCCCGCTGCAGCCAGGGCAATTTTGTGGGCCTTTGGTAACGCTCTGAAAAAACGCAGCATTCAATAGAGTCCGTCGCGTACTTTACCGTTATTGTTGGGCCACCGGCGTATCGCTGAAAAAAAACCGGTGCTGCCGCAGTAAGACGGGTTTGTATTTCTGCGGCACCCTGAGTATGGACATAAAGTGTGACCTGATCGACACTGAATGCCGTCAAATCATTAAGATAGCCCAACTTGTACAGTCTACAGGTTATTTTTTAGCAGAAAACCTCTGAAACATTACGGAGTTTATCATTTTCGTATCCGATGGAGACCTGCTGTAGTGCCTGTGACCGTATGTTACGGCGGAGTAAAACCTGTTGGCAGAGGCTGCGACAGCGCTGGTTGGCCAGTACCATCGCAGCCCCCCTCACATCAGCCCTGCTCGCGGGCAATGGCGCGGTAGGCAATATCCTTGCGGTAGAAGGCGCCTTGCCAGTTCACCGTAGCCGCGAGGGCGTAGGCGCGCTGCTGCGCTTCGGTGACAGAGTGGCCCAGCGCGGTGGCGCAGAGTACCCGTCCACCGGCGGTGACCACCTGGTCCTGCTGCAACTGAGTGCCAGCATGGAACACCTTCTCTCCGTCTGTCTCGTTATTAGGCAGGCCGTTGATGACGTCGCCTTTGGGATAGTTGCCGGGATAGCCCGCAGCGGCCATCACAATGCCCACAGCGGCCCGTTCATCCCAGTCAGAACTGCAGGTGTCGAGCTTGCCATCGATGGCAGCATCACACAGGGCGACCAGGTCAGACTGCATGCGCAGCATGATAGGCTGAGTCTCGGGGTCGCCGAAGCGGCAGTTGAACTCAATGACCTTGGGCGCACCGTCGGTATCAATCATCAGGCCGGCATACAGGAACCCGGTGTATGGGTGTCCCTCGGCGGCCATGCCTCGCACGGTGGGGTAGATCACCTCTTCCATGATGCGGTGATGTACGGCGTCAGTAACCACTGGCGCGGGGGAGTAAGCGCCCATGCCACCGGTGTTGGGGCCGGTGTCGCCATCGCCAACGCGCTTGTGATCCTGACTGGTGGCCATGGCCAGCACGTGCTCGCCATCCACCATAACGATAAAGCTGGCTTCCTCGCCGTCGAGGAACTCTTCAACCACCACGCGGCTGCCCGCATCGCCAAAGGCGTTGCCTGCCAGCATGTCACGCACGGCATCTTCAGCTTCCGCCACGGTCATGGCCACAATCACGCCCTTGCCTGCGGCCAGGCCGTCGGCTTTGACGACGATGGGCGCACCCTGGTCACGGATATAGTCCAGCGCGGGCTCCACCTCGGTAAAGCTGCGGTAAGCGGCGGTGGGAATCTGCTGGCGGGCGAGGAAGTCCTTGGTAAAGGCCTTGGAGCCCTCTAGCTGGGCGGCGCCCTGGGTGGGGCCAAAGATGCGCAGGCCACGGCTGCGGAACAGGTCGACAATGCCTGCCACCAGGGGGGCTTCGGGGCCAACAATGGTCAGGCCGATCTGATTCTGTTCGGCAAAATTGGCCAGGCCTTCCAGGTCCAGTACATCAAGGTCGACATTTTCCAGGTTGGGCTCGCGGGCGGTGCCAGCGTTGCCCGGGGCAACATAGACTTCGTCGGCCAGCGGCGAGCGGGCCGCTTTCCAGGCCAGGGCATGCTCACGCCCGCCACTACCAATAATCAGGATATTCATGGAGCGTCCTCGTTGAAATCTTGTTGTCAGTGACGGAAATGGCGCATGCCGGTGAATACCATGGCAATGCCATGTTCATTGGCCGCGTCGATAACTTCCTGGTCCCGCATGGAGCCGCCAGGCTGGATGACGGCGGTAATACCTGCGGCTGCAGCGGCATCTATACCATCGCGGAACGGGAAGAAGGCGTCAGAGGCCATGACTGAGCCTTTGACTTCCAGACCTTCGTCGGCGGCTTTGATGCCGGCAATGCGGGCGCTGTATACGCGGCTCATCTGGCCAGCACCGATACCGATGGTGCGGCCTGCACGGGCATAGACGATGGCATTGGATTTGACGTACTTGGCCACTTCCCAGGCGAATAGCAGGTCATTGAGCTCTGCTTCGCTGGGCTGGCGCGTGGTGACCACCTTGACGTCATCCATGGCAACCATACCCAGATCACGATCCTGTACCAGCAGGCCACCGGTCACCCGTTTGTAGTCCATGGCCTTGGCGCGGCTGTCGGCAAATTCGCCGCAGGCCAGCAGCCTTACGTTTTTCTTGCTGGCGACCAGCTCTGCCGCTTCCGGCGTTACGCTGGGGGCAATGATGACCTCAACGAACTGGCGGTCGATGATGGATTTTGCGGTGGTGGCATCCAGCTCTCGGTTGAAGGCGATAATGCCGCCAAAGGCCGATGTGGGGTCAGTGGCGTAGGCCAGCTCGTAGGCTTGCAGAACATCGCTGCCAATGGCAACACCACAAGGGTTGGCGTGCTTGACGATAACACAGGCCGGGTCAGCAAAGGGTTTGACGCATTCTAGCGCAGCGTCGGTGTCTGCCACGTTGTTATAGGACAGCTCTTTGCCTTGCAATTGTTTTGCGGTAGCCACGGAGGCTTCCCTCGGGTTGCGCTCGGCGTAGAAGGCTGCCCGCTGATGGGGGTTTTCGCCGTAACGCATATCCTGCACCTTGATAAACTGGGTATTGAAGGTGCGGGGGAAGTCTTCGTTCTGGTTGTCGGCGGTGCGGCCCCCCAGATAGTTGGCAATAGCGCCATCGTAGCCCGCGGTATGCTCAAAGGCTTTGACGGCGAGATCAAAACGGGTCTCAAAGCTCAGGGCGCCATCCAGATCATCCAGCTCACGCAGCACGGCATCATAGTCACTGGCATTGACCACAATGGCAACGTCGTTATGGTTCTTGGCAGCCGCGCGGACCATGGTGGGGCCGCCGATATCGATGTTTTCAATCGCAGTGGCGAGGTCACAGTCCGGGTTGGCGATGGTGGCTTCAAAGGGGTAGAGGTTGACCACCACCATATCGATGGCGTCGATACCATGCTCTGCCATGATGGCATCGTCGGTGCCGCGACGGCCGAGAATACCACCGTGAATTTTCGGATGCAGGGTCTTGACCCGGCCATCCATCATTTCAGGAAAACCGGTGTGGTCAGAAACTTCGGTAACCGCTATGCCGTTTGCTTGCAGCAGCTTGAAGGTGCCACCGGTGGACAGCAGTGCAATGCCACGCTGGCTGAGTTGCTGGGCGAATTCAACGATGCCGGATTTGTCGGATACACTGATCAATGCCCGACGGACTGGGATGTTTGCCTGGTGTGCCATGGTTGTTTTCGATTCATTAGGGAGTCATGAGGAAGGGCCTCGCAGACACGGTGGTCAGAAGGCCCTCACGGATGCCGACAGGCTGAACTTATAGCAGGCCGTATTGCTTCAGTTTCTTGCGCAGGGTGCCACGGTTCAGACCCAGCATAACGGATGCCTTGGTCTGGTTGTTGCGCGTGTAGCGCATGACCTGCTCCAGCAGCGGTGCTTCAACCTCATTGAGAACCAGCTGGTACACGTCAGTGACGGGTGCGCCGTCCAGTTGTGTAAAGTAGTTCTTTAATGCCACTTCCACGCTGTCGCGCAGGGTGACTGTGCCATCGGGGGTCAACGCTTGCAGTTTTTGCGAATCCTGCACTGTGATTGCAGTGTCATTTACCAGTGTCTCAGCGGTCATGCTGCAAATACCTCTCCATTCCTGATGCTTGCAAAGTAATGTCGAATAATGTCGAACTGTTCTGCGGTCGTTTCGATCGCGTTGAACCGTTTTCTGAACTGTCGGTTTTCATCGTGGGCCTGCAAATACCAGCCCACATGTTTGCGTGCGATGCGCACGCCCATGGTTTCTCCATAGAAGCCGTGCAGGTCCTGCACATGCTCCAGCAGAATGGCTTCAACCTCATCCAGTGAGGGGGCGGGCAGGTGGGTGCCTGTCCGCAAATAGTGGTCAATCTCCCGGAAGATCCAAGGGCGGCCCTGAGCGGCTCTGCCAATCAGCAGGCCATCGGCACCGGTGTGCTGCAGCACCTGGCGGGCCTGTTCCGGCGTGGTAATGTCACCATTGGCGAATACCGGAATGCTGATCCGGGACTTTACCTCCGCGATGGTGTCGTATTCCGCCTCGCCCTGGTATGCGTCAGCCCGGGTACGGCCATGAATGGCCAGGGCCTGGATGCCGGCGTCTTCGGCCATGCGGGCAATGTTCAGGGCATTGCGGTTATCCCGGTCCCAGCCGGTACGCATTTTCAGGGTGACCGGCACCTCTACGGCCTTGACCACGGCTGTGAGGATAGCCTGTACCAGCGCCTCATCTTTCATCAGGGCCGAGCCCGCCGCCTTGTTACAGACTTTCTTGGCGGGGCAGCCCATGTTGATATCGATGATCTGGGCACCATGCTCGGCATTCAGGCGTGCCGCCTGTGCCAGCATGTCCGGATCGCCGCCAGCAATCTGTACTGAACGGGGCTCCGGCTCGCCGGTGTGATCAAGACGCAGCCGGGACTTGCGGGTATGCCAGAGGCTGCTGTCGGCAATCACCATTTCGGAAACCGCCAGGCCAGCGCCGAGGCGACGGCACAAGAGCCGAAATGGTCTGTCCGTCACACCTGCCATGGGCGCCAGGATCAGGGCGTTAGGCAGGGTGTAGGGGCCAATGGTTACCGTCGGTAGCATGAGCTTGAAGTCCGCGCGCAGTACAGGGTCACCGGGATCTCTGGCTGATCAAATGTCGACCAGCTCAGGGGGCGACAATGATACCCCTCAGCTTGCAGTGATTGAAGGGGGACAGGCGCGAAAAAACTGATTATTTTTCGCTCTATCTGGTTGACTTTTGCTCGTCACAATGTAACCGGACGCAGCCGCAGTTGGCCACGTGACAGGCGGGCGCCCTGAGGTTTCAGGGCGCTGGTCGGAACTGCATGTTGTAGTTCACGGCATCCCGGCCGGGGTCGCGGATGGTGATGGAGATGCGCACAGGGGTGCCTGGCGTCATCTGGGTGAGTTCTGCCGCTGCCTGCGCCAGATACTGCGTCGGTGCGAACTGGCTCTGGGCGACAATGTCGCCATTAAGGTTGGAGAAGCTCAGGGCGATGAGGGGGAATGGCTGGCTGAACTCGGCGCGGTTAACAATCACCGCATCCACGATCAGGCTGCTGCGATCTTCGGGGTGACTGCGTACCACCAGGCTCTGACTCTGGATTCGTTCCAGCGCTACGAGCGGCTTCAATTCGCAACCCGCCAGCTCACAGGCTTTCTCATAGTAAGGGCGTAACTGGGGCATGGCCGACAGGCGGTCAAACTGATACCAGGCAATCTGTGACACCAGCGCGGCCAGCAGTGCGAGTATGATGGTCAGCCAGAGCAGGCCACGGACCAGGGAGCGGCGGCGGCCGCGGTTGGCGATGGCAATGGGCTCAGCACGCAAGTCGTGGAAGGACTGGCGCGAGGGTCTTTTGCTGCTGGGCGGCGCTGCCGGGGGCTCGGGTTGCTCGTCCGCTTCCAGTGTCAGGGACGTCAGCGACCACTCACTGTCCTCTTTCTCCCCAGTGGGTGCCACGGCCGGGGAGGACTCCGGTTCAGGCTCCGGCTTGGGGGCAGGGGGTGGTGTTTTGCTGACAGGGGTGGCGACTGGCTCCGGCGGGGCTGTCACTGCAGGTTTTTCAGGCTTTTCCACTTCTGACAGTATGGCTTCAGCCCAGCTCTCATCCGCGGGAGCCAGTTCGTCCTCTTCGTCCGCCAGGGCGAAGCGATCTTCACCTTCTTCTATGGCGCGAAAGCTGTCACTCAGCTCGTCCTCGGAAAAATGGCTTTTGCTGCCGGCGTAGCCGCCCTCCTGGGCATCCTCGTCAGGATCGTCCTGAAAGATCAGGTCATCGTCGGGCGTGAAGCTCAGGCTGCTGGCCGGCTCGCTGCTGTCGGTGTTGGCCGGTGCCGTGGTTGCGGCCTGCGCGGGCGCGCCACCGCTATCTCCGACGGCATGCTCGCGGGCATTGAAAATTTCCATGCAGTTACCACAGCGCACCTTGCCATCGGCTACGGCAAGTTGCTGATCCGTCACGCGGAAGCGCGTTTCGCAATGTGGGCAGCGGGTCTGGATACTGCTGTCGCTCATTCGTTATTCCTGTCGCGAGCTTTGCGCCGGCCAACCAGGCGGACCCATTCCTCCCGTTGCACCGGCTCTTCCATAACGAACCAGGGCTCGTAGGCCTGGCTGACTTCTCTGGCTTGGGTAGAGAGTATCCCGGAAAGAATCAGATCGCCACCATCCTTGACCCGGCTGGCCAGCTTGGGGGCCAGCTGGATCAGCGGCTGGGCCAGAATATTGGCCAATAGCAGATCGGTCTGGTGGTCTGGGTCCTGGCCCGGCAGGTACAGGTCAAGCTGGGCATCGGGCACCTGGTTGCGACGGGCGTTTTCGCGGCTGGCTTCCAGTGCCTGCGGGTCGGTGTCTACGCCAACCACATGACGGGCTCCCAGCAGCAGTGCCGCCAAGCCCAGAATGCCGGAGCCGCAGCCGTAGTCAATAACATTGCGCCCGGTCACGGGAATGCCGTCCAGCCATTCCAGACACAGGGCCGTGGTGGGGTGGGTGCCGGTGCCGAAAGCCAGGCCGGGGTCCAGCAGCAGGTTGGCGGCATTGGGGTCTGGTGCGCTGTGCCAGCTGGGCACAATCCAGAGCCGTTGGCCAAACTGCAGGGGCTTGAAATCATCCATCCATGCCCGTTCCCAGTCCTGATCTTCCACCACGCTGATTTCAACATCCCCCAGTGGCTGCTGGGTGTGCTGGTGGTAGAGGTCGCTGAGCTGGCCGGTGACCGTGTCAGGGTCCGTACCGTGGGTAAACAGCCCGATAACGTGGGTGTGGGACCACAGCGGGGTGGTGCCCGGATCCGGCTCATACAGGGGCTGGTCTGCCGCATCCTCCATGGAGACGGCGGAGGCACCGACTTCCATCAGCAGGTCTTCCAGTAGCTCGGCCTGTTCAGGGTCGGTAGCGATTTTCAGCTGGATCCAGGCCATGCTCAATCCTTGATGAGTTTTTCGAGGTAGTGGATGGTGAAGTCCACTTTGCGGAAGCCGGTGTCACGAATCAGCTTGCGGTGCAGTGGCTGGTTGGTTTTGATACCTTCAACCACCAGTTCATCCAGTGCGTTTTTCATGCGTTTGCGGGCGCTCTCGCGGTCATCGCCCCAGGTGATGAGTTTGCCCACCAGTGAGTCGTAGTAGGGGGGCACGGAGTAACCGCTGTAGAGGTGAGAGTCCACCCGGACGCCGTTGCCGCCAGGGGCGTGGAAGTGTCGGACCTTGCCAGGGCTGGGGACAAAGGTTTTGGGGTCCTCGGCGTTGATCCGGCATTCAATGGCATGACCGCTGATGGTGATCTGGTCCTGGCTGTAGGTCAGTGGCAGGCCGCTGGCAATGCGCAGCTGCTCCTTGACGATATCCACGCCAGTCACCATCTCGGACACGGGGTGCTCCACCTGAACCCGGGTATTCATCTCGATAAAGTAGTACTGGCCATCCTGGTAGAGAAACTCGAAGGTGCCGGCACCTACGTAGCCAATCTCCTTGCAGGCTTGCACGCAGGCGTCCAGGGTGCGCTGACGGGCTTCCGGGTCAATATCCGGTGCTGGCGCTTCCTCGATAACTTTCTGGTGGCGACGCTGCATGGAGCAGTCTCTGTCACCCAGATGAATCACATTGCCGTGGGTGTCTGCCAATACCTGGACTTCAACATGGCGGGGGCACTCCAGGTATTTCTCCAGATAGACCGTGTCATCACCAAAGGCATTGCGCGCCTCAGATTTGGTGACCTGGATGCTTTTCAGCAGGGCCGCCTCGGTATGCACCACCTGCATGCCGCGACCGCCGCCACCAGCGGCAGCCTTGATGATGATAGGGTAGCCAATGCGGCGTGCGGTCTGGATGGTTTTCTCATCATCGCTGGTCACCGGGCCGTCAGAGCCGGGTACTGTCGGCACCCCCGCCCGAATCATGGCGCTGATGGCGGATACCTTGTTGCCCATCAGGCGGATAACATCTGCAGAAGGGCCAATAAAGCGGAAACCGCTTTTCTCTACCTGCTCGGCAAAGTCGGCATTTTCCGCCAGAAAGCCATAGCCGGGATGAATGGCAACGGAGTCCGTCACTTCTGCGGCACTGATGATGGCAGGTATGTTCAGGTAACTGTCAGTTGGGCTGTTGGGGCCGATGCAGACGGTTTCATCCGCCAGACGGACATGCATCAGCTCACGGTCTACCTGGGAGTGGACAGCCACGGTACGGATGCCCAACTCCTTGCAGGCACGCAGGATGCGCAGGGCAATCTCGCCACGGTTGGCGATCAGAACTTTCTCGAGAATAGCCATAGGATCGGTATCGTTGGTTAGGCAATCACAAACAGGGGCTGGTCAAATTCGACCGGTTGCCCGTTTTCTACCAGTACATCCACGATGGTGCCGCTCTTGTCGGCCTCAATCTGGTTCATCATTTTCATGGCTTCAACGATGCAGATGACATCGCCTGCCTGGACCGTTTGACCCACCTCAACAAAGGATTGGGCTGTGGGTGAAGGCGCGCGGTAGAAGGTGCCAACCATCGGCGAGCGAAGCTGGTGGCCTTTGGCCGCCGCTGCACTGGCTTCGGGGGCCGGATCAGCGGCCGTTGCAGGCGCGCTGGGCGCGGCAGGTGCGGGCGGCGCATAGCTGACAGCAACCGGGGCAGCGGCTACGTCACGGCGGCGTGTGAGGCGAACGGACTCTTCGCCCTCTTTAATTTCCAGCTCTTCGATATCTGACGCTTCGATCAGCTCAATCAGTTTTTTGACCTTGCGAATGTCCATAATCAATCTCGTATTGGGCACAGTATCAATTGGTTGGGGTTGGCTGCAGGCGCCGTAGGGCGGCCTGCAAGGCGAGGTCGTAGCCATGGCTGCCGAGTCCACAGATCACCCCTACGGCAATGTCAGAGAAGTAGGAGTGATGCCGGAAAGCTTCCCGAGCATGGACGTTGGATAGATGGACCTCAATAAACGGTATGCCGGATGCCAGGATGGCATCCCGCAGCGCAACGCTGGTATGGGTAAACGCAGCGGGGTTGATCAGGATGAAATCAATACCCTCGCTACGGGCTTCATGCAGCCGTTCAATCAATTCGTATTCGGCATTAGATTGCAGGTGCAGCAGGTGATGGCCCTGCTCGCTGGCTTGCCGGTGCAGGCGGTCATTGATGTCTGCCAGGGTTTCACGACCGTAGACCTCAGGCTCGCGGACGCCCAGCATGTTCAGATTCGGACCGTGCAAAACAAGAATGGTGGCCATAGAGTGTTTAGCTGCCTTAAACAGGATCGCCGAAATTCACAACATTTAAAGTGCATAATGCCAGTTTTGCAAAGGGCATTCGACACTTTTTAACAAATCGGATGAGCCTGGCGGGGCCTTTGATCAATGTAAAGAAGCCTCACCCGCCAGCACCTTATTTTCGGCTTCGCGGATATGTCATATCGGGCATTTTCGATTCCGAACACGCGCGGGTCTATACGACATTGGTTTCATCGACCTAAGGCGCTGTTGCATAACACCAAGGCCCGACAAGTGGTTTTCCGCGGGCAGCAACGGCAGGACTGGCCGCGGGTCTCGACGCATCAGCCAGTGTGCTGGCTGTCAGAGATGACGCAGTTGCGTCCGGCTTCCTTCGCTTTGTACAAGGCCCTGTCTGCCCGTTCGCAGATGGTCTGGGCGTTTTCACCTTGCCAGGCGGCCACGCCGGCGCTAAAGGTGACAGAAAACTCCTGCTCACCTGCGGGTTGTTTCAGGCTGGAGAAGCGCTCGCGAATCTCATTCATCACGCTGCGGGCGTCACTCTCCGAGGTTTCCGGCAGAATGATGGCGAATTCTTCACCGCCATAGCGGCCAATATGGTCTGTTTTACGCAGTCTTTGTTTCAGGAACATGGACAGGCTACGCAACACGCGATCGCCAATGGGGTGCCCGAAGCTGTCGTTGATTTTCTTGAAGTAATCGATGTCCAGCATGACAAAGCACAGGCCATGCCCCTTCTGCTTGGCGCGGGCCAGCTCCTGCTCCAGCAGGTTAAGGGTGTGTGTATGGTTGTAGAGGCCGGTCAGGCTGTCACGGATCATCAGTGCGAGCAGTGAGCGGGCGCGGCGGCCGCGGTTGTGCAAGGTGGCAATCAGGTGTTTCGGGTCGATGGGTTTGGTGAGGAAGTCATCACCGCCCAGGCTCATGGCTTGCAGTTGTTTGCCTACATCATCCTCGGCGGACAGGTAGATAATGGGCACGCTGTGGAAACGGTCCTGCTGGCGAATGACCCGGGCGATCTCCATGCCGGTGCAGCCTGGCATGTACATATCCAGAATAATGATTTCCGGTGAGAACTCATCCAGGGCATCGATAATCTGCATGGGGTCGGTGATGATATGGGCCCGCATGCCGGCCTTTTTCAGCACGGTCTCCATGAACTTGGCCTGGGCGCGGGAATCGTCCAGTACCAGTACCCGATAGGGCTCTACTGTATTGCCGTGGGTATAGGTCTCGATTTTCTCAATGAGCTGGCCGGGGTCTACGGCGGGGTAAAAAAACTCCTCACCACCGCAGCGGGATGCCCGCAGGCGCGTTTCGATGGTGCCGTCGTCTTCGCTGACAAAGACAATAGGGATCGGTGTTTCGTGCTGCTGCTGAATGCGTTCCACCGTGTCCAGGCCGCTGGTCGGGCCGCCACCGAAGGTGATGTCCACCAGCATGGTTTCCGGTTTGCTTTGGTGGCACTCACGGATAAGCTCCTCAGGATCTTCAAAGGCGGCAGCGCGGAAACCAAAAAACTCCATCTGCCGAACCAGTCGGGAGGCCATTTCCTGGCTTGAAAGGGCAAGATAGATGGGTGTCTTGCGAAAAGCGCGGGGTGACTCTTCCTGGTTCTGGTCGCTGCGACGCAGGGTTGCCTGGCTAAGTGCTTCAACCGCCTGCCGGATGGTGGGCAGGGTGACGTTGCTGTCCGCGCCGTCTGCCTGATGGGCCTGCAGCGCTGCAAGCAACTGCTCTCCGGCCGTGGCGTGGCGCGCCATATCAAAACGCTGGGCGTAGCGGATAAGTTTGTCCGTGGCGCCTGACAACTCGTCTAGTTGCGCCGTTTCGATGGAGGTCTCGCCGCTGCATTTCTGCCAGAGGTCGAGGACGATGCGGGCCTGGGCGGTTACCCGGCGGGCAAAGTGCTGGCGGAGTTTCTCTTTTTGGGATTCGTCGGTCATCAGCCGGTCTCTGATCCTTTATTATAAGAATAGTGCTGTGGGAGTACGCGCCATCTCCCTTGGCACAGTCTATAGTGTTTAGAGTGGTGGGCGAAGCCACTGGTTTGTAAATGTTTGTCAACATGTGCTCCGGGGTCAAATGGCTGTTGTGGACCCCGTCTCATTTCGGGGAGTTGTTCAGCTGTTCTCCATGACCCGTGCGTAACAGGAGGCGTTACCGGGATGCGTCGCCGAGACTCCGGACTGATTTCCCTCAAGGCGTTGCTGATGCTGTTTACCGGTGCGTTGGTGCTGCTGCTATTGGTGGCCAGCCTGGCCATCAGCTTTCAGCACTTTCGTAACTACCTGGCCGATCAACTGTCAGGGCACGCCCAGGATGCGGCCACAGCGGTGGGCCTGTCGCTTTCCAATGCCATTGATGGTCGTGACCCGGTGGCGGCGGGATCCCTTATCGATGCCACTTTTGACAGCGGTCGCTATCTGAGTATCCACTATCGTGACAATCAGGGCGCAGCTATTGCCCAGCGAGAGGTTCCGTTGCGGGATGTCAGGGTGCCGGACTGGTTTGTGGCGTGGGTGAACCTGCCACGCTCGGAAGGTCGGGCCGAAGTGATACGGGGCTGGAGCCGGCTGGGGCAGGTGGTTGTGGTCAGCCACCCGGGGCAGGCCTATGTGGACTTATGGAGCATTACCCGTAATCTGGTGCTGGGTGCGCTGATGGTGGGTGGCCTGGCTCTGGTACTGTTGTTCTTGCTGTTACATCGGGTGCTCGGGCCGCTGCGCTCGCTGGAAGAGCAGGCCCAGGCCATCAGCCGCAAGAATTTTCGTCATCGCCTGCAACCGCCGGGTACCCGTGAGCTGTCGCGGGTGGTGACCGCCATGAACAGCATGGCCGATGATCTCGGCATGTTGTTTGAGGGGCAGGCCAAGCTGGTCCAGCATTTACGCAAACAGAATAATGAAGACCCACTGACAGGGCTGGCCAGCCGCCGCGCCTTCCAGTTGCGTTTAAAGGCAGAGATAGAATCCCGGGATGCCACCCGCAGCGGTGTGCTGTTGTTACTTCAGTTGGCTGATTTTGCGGGTTTTAACCAGCGCTTTGGCCGTGATGAGGCCGATCGTCTGCTGGGCCAGGTCGGGGCGCAGCTACAGGCGTTTGTGCGCGAACACCCCCATGCTTTTGCCGCCCGGCGTGCGGGCTCCGAATTTGAGGTTTTCCTGCCGGGTGCCAGCATGGTGGATGCCTTGCACTGGGCGAAGGCGCTCTTGCAGCAGGTGGATGGTCGCTATGCCGACAGTGCGCCGGGTTGTCCTGTGGCCGTCCACGGCGGCCTGGCAGAGTTGTCGGTGGGATTGAGTGCGGAGGATCTGGAGGCAGCCTGCGACAGCGCCCTTCGGGATGCGCAGCAACGGGGTGACAGCGGTTGCCACTGTTTTGAGTCGGCTCACAGTATCGAACGGCCTGCCCGTTGGCGTGAACAGCTTGCTGCTGCCATAGCTCAGCGCCAGTGGGGTTTCTGGCTACAGCCCTTGCTGCCCACGCAGAGTCAGCAGCCCTTACTGCGCCAGGTGCAGTCTAAATTGCAGGTGGACGGTGGCTGGGTGCCGGCGGCGGAATTTGTACCGGCGGCTGAGCGCTTTGGTTTGATGCCGGCATTTGATCTGCCTATGCTGGCGGATGTGCTGGGCCTGCTGCAGACCCATGCTGGCTCTGAGCTCAGTGTGAGCTTCGGTTCCTCGTCTATTTCCGATGGCGCGTTTCGCGCAGCCGTTGAACAGCTGCTGGTTCAGCACCAGCCGGTGGCGCCGCGGTTGTGGGTCAGCATCGCTGAACATGTCGTGCACCATCATCGCAAAGATGTGGGCAAGCTGGTGAAGGTGCTGGTCAGGTTCAGGGTGCGGGTCATTGTTGATCGCTTCGGGGTAGGGGGGATTCCTTTCAGTTACCTGCGTAACCTGCCCTTCCATGCCCTGCGGATGGACCCCAGTTTTGTCCGTGATCTGGAGCAGCATGACGATAATCACTTCTACATAGAGTCCATCATCCGGATTGCCCACAGTCGTGGCATTCTGGTGTTTGGCAGCGGGATAGAGACAGAGGCGGAATGGCAGGCCTTGCTGCGGCTGGGTGTTGATGGTGGAATGGGCTACCATCTGGGGCGGCCGTTACCCCTGCAAGACGTGACGTTCTGATCGCGGCAGCCCTGGCACCAGGGGCCGAAATGAGTATTCCAACAACTAAGGTGTGTGACTATGTGGCAAGCATTTCGCCAAAGGCTGGGTGAGTCCATGGCTGATCTCCGCGATGCGCTGGACAGCGGACAATGGTTCAAGCTGACCGCGTTTGTATTGGCGGGGTATCTGATAGTGGCCATTGTATTGGGTATCTGGTGGAGCCGAACACCCGAGGTTTTCCCGGTGAGTGAGCACGTGCGGGAGGTGGCCGCAGAGATGGAGCGTGAGCCGGTGACAGGCTTTGCCACCATGGCCACCATGATCCGCCTGACGGAAACCTTGCTGGACAAGCCAGGCGGTTACCTGTCCAACGATATTTTCCCGCCAGGCCTGTGGCTGGACAACATGCCGAACTGGGAGTACGGCGTATTGGTGCAGCTGCGGGATATGTCGCGGGCATTAAGGCGTGACCTGAGCCGCTCCCAGAGCCAGTCGGCTGAGGATGCCGACCTGGTGATTGTTGAGCCACAGCTGCACTTCAGCAACAACAGCTGGATGCTGCCCTCCACGGAACGTGAGTACCGCCGGGCCATTCGTGCCATGCAGCGCTACCTCGACCGCCTGTCGCACCCGGAACAGCCGCAGGCACAGTTCTATGCCCGGGCCGACAATCTGAACAATTGGCTTGCGGATATTGAGACCCGGCTTGGCAGCCTGTCTCGCCGGTTGGGGGAGAGTGTTGGCAAGGATGCTATTCACGATGCGTTGCTTATTCTGGGGGATGACCCGCTTGCAGAGGCAATGGCGGCGGAGCGGGTAAAAACACCCTGGACTGAGATTGACGATGTGTTTTTTGAAGCCAGAGGCACCGCTTGGGCGTTATTGCATTTGTTCCAGGCCATTGAAGTGGACTTCCGCAAAGTGTTGCAGGATAAGAATGCCCAGGCCAGTGTGCGGCAGATTATCTTTGAACTGGAAGGCGCGCTGCGGCCGATGCGTAGTCCCATCGTGCTCAATGGCAGCGGCTTTGGCGTTCTGGCCAATCATTCGCTGACCATGGGAGCCTACATTTCCCGCACCAATGCCGCGGTGAGGGATCTGCGGCAGTTGCTCTCCCAGGGCTGACAGCCAACAAAAAACCCCGCCATGGCGGGGTTTTTTGTTGGCCAGAGTCAGAATTACTTCTGGTAGTTGGCAACCGAATCAGCGACGGCTTTGCGTGCTGCTTCAGCGTTGTCCCAGCCTTGTACCTTGACCCACTTGCCCGGCTCCAGCGTCTTATAGTTCTCAAAGAAGTGCTGGATCTGGTCGCGCAGCTGCTGAGGCAGGTCGGTGATGTCTTTCACGTCCTGATACAGCTTGGACAGCTTGTCGTGAGGTACTGCCACCAGCTTGGCGTCGCCGCCGGCTTCGTCTTCCATGTTCAGGATGCCAACGGGACGGCAGCGAATGACAGAGCCAGCCTGTACCGGGTAAGGGGTGACAACCAGCACGTCCAGCGGGTCGCCATCATCCGCCAGCGTGTGGGGGATAAAGCCGTAGTTGGCTGGGTAGAACATAGGCGCGGCCATAAAGCGATCAACCAGCAGGGCGCCCATGTCTTTGTCGATCTCGTACTTGACCGGGGTGCTGTTGGCGGGAATTTCAATGGCAACGTAGATGTCTTCTGGCGGGTTCTTGCCAGCGGGGATGTGGTCAAAGTTCATGGTCAGTTTCCTGCAGTCCGTTTGTGTGAGCTTGCAAACTAAAAAAGTGCAGCGATTATACGGGAGTCTGCAGCGGATCGAAACCAAGGAGGCGCTGATTACAGCGCCTCCTTACGTCGTATGGATGCCGGGCCTGCCGTCTCTGGCGGCGCAGGCTCCTTAGAGCTTCATCTGCTTGGCGATCAGTTCTTTCATGATCTCTGTAGTACCGCCGCCGATGGACAGGATCTTGGCATCCCGGTACAGCCGCTCAACCACGGACTCCCGCATATAGCCCATGCCGCCGAAGATCTGCACCGCTTCACGGGTTACCATCTCGCATACCTCGACCGAGAAGTTCTTCGCCATGGCCACCTGCTTGATGGGATTTTTGCCTGCCTGCATCAGTGCTGCACAGCGGTAGGTGTATTCCTTGGCAATATCCACCTGGGTGGCCATGTCCACCAGCTTGTGCCGGGTAACCTGGAAGCGGTCAATGGTGCGGCCAAAGGCTTCCCGGTTGCGGGCGTATTCGAGGGACGCTTCCAGTGCGATTTCTGCGGTGGTGTAGGCCATGATGGCCAGCATCAGCCGCTCCTGCAGGAAGTTGCTCATGATAGCGATAAAGCCTGCGTTCTCAGCACCGATCAGGCGATCGGCGGGTACCCGGCAGTTGTCGAAAAACAGCTCTGCCGTGTCGCTGGCCCACCAGCCCATTTTTTTCAGGTTTTTGCCGCGGGTGAAGCCGGGTGTATCGCGGTCAATCAGCAACAGGCTGATACCCGCGTGCCCCTCGCCGCCGGTACGTACCGCGACGGTGTAATGATCTGCGCGATGGCCGCTGGTGATAAAGGTTTTGCTGCCGTTGACTACATAGTGGTCGCCGTCCCGGACTGCCCGGGTGCGCAGGTTCGCTACGTCAGAGCCGCCGCCCGGTTCAGTGATGGCAAGGGCGGAGATTTTCTCACCACGCAATACTGCCGGCACGATGCTTTCCTTGATGTGTGGCTTGGCCCATTTGGCCACCGGCGGCAGGCCGATATCCAGAGACCCAAGGCTTGCCACCAGTCCGCCAGAAGTTGAGCGCATCAGCTCCTCACTGACTACGACCTTGAGGAAAATGTCGCCTTCGCCCATGCCCCCCAGCGCTTCCGGGAAGCCAATGCCCAGTAGCCCTGCCTCGCCAGCCTGCAGGTAGAGTGAGCGGGGGAATTCGCCGGCCTCTTCCCAGTCATTGATGTGGGGCAGTATGTGGCGGGTAACAAACTGGCGTGCTGTCTCGCGCGCCTGGTTGTGGGTTTCGTTGAAATAAACGGACATGGTGACAACCTCCAGATGTAATCCGGAGGTCAGTGTCACTGATTTTTTGATACCAAGCAAGCGCTTGGTTTTGGCGTGTCAGCGCTGGCCTGAGTTGCCAGGGCTGGGGGCAGGTGTTCAGCGGGTTATGGTTTTCACGCCATCCTGGGTGCCGAGTAGCAGGATATCCGCAGGACGATGGGCAAACAGGCCATTGGTGACTACGCCAACGATCTGGTTCAGCTTGGTCTCCAGCTCAGCGGGATTACTGATGCTCATGTTGTGAATGTCGATAATCAGGTTGCCGTTGTCAGTACGCACGCCGTCCCGATACACCGGGTCACCACCGAGTTTGACAATCTCGCGCCCGACATGGCTGCGCGCCATGGGGATAACTTCAACCGGCAGCGGGAAGGCGCCGAGCACATCCACCTGCTTGGACTCATCTGCGATGCAGATAAAGGTTTTTGCCACGGCAGCGACGATTTTTTCCCGGGTCAGGGCCGCGCCACCACCTTTGATCAGTTCCAGGTAGGCGTTGGTTTCATCAGCGCCGTCCACATAAAACTCCAGATCCGCGACAGAGTTCAGATCAAACACTTCAATGCCGTGCTGCTGCAGGCGCTGAGCGGTGGCTTCGGAGCTGGCGACGGCCCCCTGGAAGTCGTCTCGGTGTTTAGCGAGCAGGTCGATAAAATGATTGGCGGTGCTGCCAGTGCCAACACCGACGATGCTGTGGCGGGTCAGGCGTGGTGCAATATAATCAACGGCTGCCTGGGCTACGGCTTTTTTCAGGTCGTCCTGGTTCATGGTGCGGCTCCGATTGCAGAGAAGAGATTGGCACGTATTATACCTTTCGGAACCCAGCGCTTATAGACGACAGTGCTGCAAACTTCATACACTGTCGGTTTTATTTTTCCGCACCGGATTGAACCTGCCATGCCGCAACGCTACATCAAGAAAATCCTCGACGCCCGGGTCTATGACGTGGCTATCGAGTCCCCTCTGACGGAAGCCCGCAGCCTGTCCAGACGACTCAATAACAACATTCTTCTGAAGCGCGAAGATCTGCAGCCGGTGTTTTCCTTCAAGATCCGGGGTGCGTACAACCGCATGGCCATGTTATCGGATGAGCAGAAGGCACGGGGTGTCATCTGTGCGTCTGCTGGTAATCACGCGCAGGGTGTGGCCATGGCAGCGAAGAAGCTAGGCGTGAAGGCCACCATCGTGATGCCGCAAACCACCCCCGATATCAAGGTGCGCTCAGTGCGGGATCGGGGTGCCAAGGTGGTGCTTAAAGGGGATGCCTTCGATGAGGCGGCGGCCCACGCCCAGGAGCTCATGGCGAAGCATCAGTTGACCTATATTCCTCCCTACGATGACCCGGATGTGATTGCTGGGCAGGGCACGGTGGCCATGGAGCTGATGTGGCAATTTACCCAGCCCCTGCATGCGGTGTTTATTCCCGTGGGTGGCGGCGGCCTGATTGCGGGGATGGCGGCCTACATCAAGTATCTGCGGCCAGAAATCCGGGTTATCGGCGTGGAGCCGGATGACTCCAACTGCTTGCAGGCAGCGCTGGAGGCGGGTGAGCGGGTGGTGCTTCGTGAGGTAGGTATTTTTGCTGACGGCGTCGCAGTCAAACAGATTGGCGAGTACCCCTGGGAGATCTGCAAGGACAATGTGGATGAGGTGATCACTGTTTCCACTGATGAAATCTGTGCCGCCATCAAGGATATCTTTGAGGATACCCGCTCTATTGCAGAGCCCGCGGGGGCGCTGTCCGTGGCGGGCATCAAGAAGTACGTGCAACGGGAAGGGCTGGAGGGTGAAAACCTGGCGGGGGTGCTCAGCGGCGCCAATATGAATTTCGACCGCCTGCGTTACATCTCTGAGCGCACTGAGATCGGTGAACAGCGGGAGGCCATCCTCGCAGTCACCATTCCCGAGCGGCCTGGCAGTTTCCGCAAGTTCATCAATGCGCTGCACAAGCGCAGTATCACCGAGTTCAACTACCGTTACTCTGATGAAGATGAAGCCCGTATTTTTGTTGGTATCCAGATCCAGCCTGGCGGTGATATGCGTCATGACTTGGTGCGGGAGCTGCGGGAGGAGGGCTATCCGGTGGCAGACCTTACCGACAGTGATCTCGCCAAACAGCATATCCGCCATATGGTGGGTGGCCATGCCCCCAAGGTGCCCAACGAGCGGGTCTATCAGTTTGAGTTTCCCGAGCGCCCGGGCGCCCTGTTGAAGTTCCTGATGTCACTGGGTACCCGCTGGAATATCTCCATGTTCCATTATCGGAATCACGGTGCTGCCTACAGCCGGGTGCTGATGGGGGCGCAGGTTGAGGATGATGAGCAGGCCGAGTTTCTGGTGATGCTGGACAAGGTGGGTTTCCGCTACAAGGACGTGACCGACAACGAGGCTTACCGGTTGTTCCTCGGGGCGGGGAATGGCAAGAAGTGAGGGGTGGGGCTCCTTACAAAAAGGGTACATCTCTTAATCATTTGTAACCTGCAATAAATTGTAAAATGTTAGTTGCATGTTATTCTTGTTAACGTTTCGTGAAGTATGCAGTAGTTGGCTGATTTGTGAGTGAATCCAGTGTGATTTGTTTCACAGATGAGTTCCCGCCATGCAGACATAATCCAAAAAAATTAGAACAGCAGCTCTCAGCACGTGGAGCGCATCGCTCAGTGCCAAGAGTCAGCAGGGGAAGAATAGACATGGCTAATAAGCCGGACGTTATCCGTGCCGTCGTGATTGTATTTGCCATCGGTCTCGCGGCGACGGGCATCACATCGTTGCAAGCCTCTGAATCCGGTAAGCGTGGTCATGATCGGGTGATCGAACTGACCATCGTGCCCGGTGGCAACGGCTGATCCGCAGTCTGATCAGCGTCGCCCAGAGCGCCATTAGCACACAGCGTCGCCGTTGTTATCCGTTACTGCGGTAGCAACGGCTACCCGTTACGATCTGCGCCAGGGGGATATCCCAGGACGCCACTGGTAGTTTTTCCACGCACTGCACGTCATGCCCCAGACCGATCAGCTTGGGTCCAAGCCTCTGTGATTGGTGTTTGAACGCGAAGGTTCGATCGTAGAATCCCCCGCCCATACCCAGTCGTCCTCCATCCCGATCAAAGCCGACCAAGGGCATAACCACCACATCCAGTGCCCAGGGCGCGCGCCTATGGGCAACGTCAGTCGGCTCCAGTATGCCAAAGCGGTTCCGCACCAGCGGCGTATCGGGTGTATAGGCGCAAAACCACATGCGGTTGGCCCTGATGGGATGCAGTACCGGCAGGTAAACGGTTATACCGCGTGCCCAGGCCCGTTCGATTAAGGCGTGTGGATCCAGCTCGCCATCATTGGCCAGGTAAGCCGCCAGGTGTCTGCAGCGGTAAAGGCTGGGGTCTGCCATGAGCTGCTGCGCTGCGCCCTCGGCTGCACGTTGTTGCTGGTGCGGCGTGAGCTGATTGCGGGCATTACGTAACTGGCGCCGCAGGGCGCTACGGGCGCTTGCTGTGGTGTCGGGCAGGGAGGCAATGGCTTGGGTCATGGTGTGATGTAGTAAGCTTCCCGGGCTGCCGTTACTGGATGTGGCCCTTGAACCCTAGGTTCAAGGTGGCGGCCGCTGTGGCATATTAGGCTTTCCCCCGCGGGGGACGTGCTCACAATACCCTGAAGTGGCCACCGGGGTGCAAAGCATCGGCTCGAGGACGTATCCAGCCAGCGTACAGCCCAGGAAGGTGGTTCCATTATAGGGCCAAACCGGGGGGCGATTGCAAACCCATACGTTTGATCCTGGTCAAACTTACTTCTCGTCCAGCGCTTCTTCCAGTTTCAGGTCCATCTGCCGCAGCAAATCAGCGGCGGCGCCGGACATGGAGCTGTTTTCCAGCAGTTCGTGGGTAATATTTAGCGCTGCCATTACTGCAATGCGCTCAAGGCCGAACACTTTGCCGCTGTTGCGGATTTCGCGCATCTTCTTGTCCAGGTGGCGGGCCGCACGCTGCAGGGCCTCCTGGGCATGTTCAGGGCAGGCTACCAGGTAGTCCTTGTCGAGAATTTTGACCTCAACAGTGGTGGGGGTGGTCGGCATCAACGTTGCTCCAGGGCGCGCAGACGCCCAATCATGGCTTCGATCTTGTTGCGTGCCAGGTCATTCTGCTGCATGAGCTGGGCACGTTCCCGTTGCAGTTCATCCTGAATCTCGCGCAGGGCACTATTGTCCCTTTCCAGTTTCTGGAGGCGGCTGAGCAGGCGGTCCAGCTTGTCCGCCATCTGTTGCAATTCGCTTTGCTGCATAATGCGTTTCCGGACTGAAGAAAGGGCACAGAAGGCTATGCCTGGCCCTACACTGGCGCTACAGAAGCGGGCCAGCAAAGGTGCAGTGGCTCTCTAACTATAAAGCCGCCCTGCACGGGAATCAATTTGCGTGCAAAGCGGCTCATGGGTTGTTGTGTGACGGGCACGCTGTGCGGGTTTACCCGGGCGGTGTCAGCCCCTGGTGAAGGCTGCCCCGATAGGCCCGCCAGGCGGGCAGCAGGGACACCAGTAGTGCGGCTACGGGTACCCCGGCCAAGATCTTCCATTCGTCAGGGGTCAGCGGGCGTAGCGCAACATGTAAACCCCAGGTATCCAGCAGCCAGGGGCTGGCCAGTGCGATGCCGGTAGCGCCCAGCAGCAGCGCCAGACCGCAGGCAGTAACGGCCAGCAAGGTACATTCCAGTGCGTAAAGGCTGGCTATCAGCCCGGGTGATGCACCGGTGGCCCGCAGTACTGCAATCTCCCGTCGGCGTTGTGCCTGCAGTGTTAGCAGCACGGCCACCAATCCCACCAGACTGGTGATAACCACAAACACGGTGATGGCCAGAAGGGCCCGTTCGAACTGACCCAGCAAGCGCCACAGCTCACTGAGGGCGACTCCGGGCAGAATGGCGGATAAAGGTTCCTGGCTGCTGGTGTTGATGGCCCGCTGTACCTGGAAGGTCAGCACGCGTCTTTCGATGCCCACCAGTGCGGCAGTAATGCTTTTTGGCGTCAGGTCGCGTTGCAGGGCCTGCTCGGACGATACGGTGCGCCCAGGCATGGGGGCGCCGGTTTCCCAGCCGATGTGAATGGCCTCCATACCTTCAAGGCTGATGTAAACAGCCCGGTCCACCGGTGTGCCGGTCGGGGCAAGTATGCCGGAGACGGTAAAGGGATGGTCGCCATGATCCAGAAAGCTGATGCGGCCAGTGCCATGGGACAGGGTGATCTTGTCCCCCACCTGGTGCTGCATGCGACGGGCCACTTCGGCCCCCATGACCACCTCGAACACGCCGTCGAACCATTGGCCTTGCTGCATTTGCAACGGGCGATCATTGCCGAAGCGGAAGTGCCGGTAGAAGCCGGGATCGGTACCCACTACCCGGTAGCCACGGTAGTTGTCCCCCAGTGAAATGGGGACCAGCCAGTCGATACGCGGGTCCTCTTTCAGGGACTGGTAGGTGCTCCAGCGGATGTTGTTGGTGGCATCACCGATATGGAACACCGTATAGAGCAGCAGGTTGAGAGGGCCACTGCGGGCGCCGACAATAAGATCTGTGCCGGCAATAGTGCTGGTGAAAGATTGCCGTACTTCCTGGCGCAGGTACTGCACCCCAAGCAGAAGGCTGACACTGAGAGTCAGGGTGAGGGTGACCAGGGCGAGTACACCCTTGCGATGCCAGAGGCTGGCCAGGGCCAGAGACAGGGCCAGTTTGATCTTCATGCGGCTTCCTCCTGTCGGCTGGTGAGGCTGATGTGGTGATGAAAATGTGAGGCCAGGCTGCGGTCGTGGCTGACAAAGATTACCGAGGTTTCGCTATGCTGGCACTGCGCCAGCAGCAGTTCGATAAAGCGGTCACGGTTGTCTGCATCCAGGGCTGAGGTGGGTTCATCGGCGAGTATCAGGGGCGGGCTGCCAATCAGAGCCCGGGCAGCGGCCACGCGTTGTTGTTGGCCAACGCTAAGATGGTTGACGGATTTTCGCCAATGGCTGCCGGGTACGTCCAGAGCCTGTAGCAGGGTTTCTGCCTGCTGCAGTGGGGTGGGCGTTGCACGCCGGGCGCGATGGCTGGACAGGCGGCAGGGCAGTAACACATTGTCCAGTGCCGAGAGGTAAGGCACCAGATTGAACTGTTGGAAAATTACGCCTTGGTGATCGGCCCGGAAGCGGTCCCGTTTGCGGCGGGAAAGACTGGCAAGCTCAGTGCCCAGCACCGAGAGCTGGCCGCCGGTCGGGCGGCTCATGCCCGCCAGCAGGCCTAGCAGGGTGCTTTTGCCGCTGCCGCTGGCACCTTGCAGGAACAGGTGCTCGCCGGCAGGCAGTTGAATGTCGGGGAACTTGATGGGGGTTTCGTGCTCTGACCAACGAAAGCTCAGTCCATGGGTGAGAAGGGCCAGTGGCTGGCTAAGGTTGCCCGGTGTGGCATTTGTCACAATGGTCATGTTGGTTCTAGCCTGCTCCGTGTATGATGGGTTGGCGTGTGTTAAGAGAGATGCCCTATGTTCAAAGTTCCTCAATTTTCCGCTGTCACCGTCCGTGCCCTGGCGCTCACGCTAGCGTTACTTGCCGCGCCGCTGTCGCTAAGCGCCGAGTGGCGTGAAGTGGACTGGCTGGAGCTGATGCCGGAGGAGGACGTTAAGCTGCTGGAGAGTCTGCCGGAAATTGTCCATGAAGGCGATGGCCCTTTCCTGTTGCCGGATGAAATCATGACGGGGCGTATTGTGCCGGAAATGGATGGCGTTGCAGCACGCATTCCCGGTTTCGTGGTGCCGTTGAAGGTCACCGGTGACATGCGCATTATTGAGTTCTTCCTGGTGCCCTATTATGGCGCCTGTATCCACGTGCCGCCGCCACCGCCCAATCAGATTATTCACGTCACCTATGCGCCGGGGTTTACCCTGGAAGTGCTCTACGACCCCTTCTGGATCCAGGGTGTGTTGCGTACCGAAACGCTGGAAAACGATATTGCCCGCGCCTCCTATACCCTCGAGGCTGAGAAGATAGAGCGTTACGTATTCTGACCGCTCTGCAACCCCGGTAGCGTCGACCGCTGCCGGGGTGCAGCTATTGCCGATCAGGGTGCGGCGCGCCAGCGGGTCTGATCGCCCGTCAGGCGACTGGCGCCCTGGCCTTGTTCACCTACCCACTCAATAGTCAGGGTTTCGATACCCGGATACTGGGCCTTGACCAACGCTACCAGCGCCTGACCTTCCAGAGGCTTGTCACAGCGGAGCTGCTGGCTGACATCAAAGTCGGCATGCGCGTGGGCGTGATCGTGATCGTGATCGTGTGAATGGCCATGATCATGCCCGTGGGAATGCTTGTCTTTGGCGTGACTGTGGGAGTGGCCATGATCGTGGCTGTGTCTGTTGTCATGACGATGCCCGTGTTCATGTCCATGGTCGTGACTGTGGCCGTGCTTCTTCTCGTCGTGACCATGACTGCCTTCGCCGAGTGTGTGGCTGACGCTGGCGGCAGCAACTTCGCAGTGGCCATCAGCCAGCGTAATTAACGGATTGGCTTTAAGCCAGGCTTCTGCGTTTTTCAGCGCGTCCCGCTGGGCGTCATTGCGAGGCGCGTGTTCAAAGCCCAGCAGGTTGTCAGCGGGACTGTTCAGTATGAGTTCGGCGGTTTGGCCTTCCAGCGCAACTTGCAGGCGCGCCTCACCGTGGACATGGGCGCCGGGGTTATCGTGTGCGCCATGGTTGCTGTGGGAGGCAACCTGTCCGGCCATTACAAGGCCGGAGGCCAGTAGGCTGATACGGATGGCGCGAGACAGTGACAAGGCTTTCATAACGGAATCTCCCATTAGGTTGGTGGCTGTTACGTTATAACATATGAGGTCGTTGTAAAAGCCCCAATGGTCCTGACAAGCGGTGCCAATCCAGCCGCCCAATGCTACGATAGTAGACCAAAGACTCCCTGACGCCCTTACACCCTCACACAATAGAGACAGGACAACGGCATACCCATGACCCAAGCTCCACCAAACAGTGCTGCCCCCGCCAGTTTTGAAGACTGGGCCAATATCTATACGCAGCTAAAGGCCTTCAGTCATCCCTCAGAACTGCATGGTGGCCTGTGTGGTCGCCTGGCTGCAGGCGCCAGACTCAGTGATCAGCAGTGGCATGAGGTGGCGTCTGAGCAGATTGGCGTGCCCTGCCACACCCTTGAAGGGTCAGAGACGGTGAAAGACTTTCTGCAGGCCGTCTATCAGGAAACCTTGCAACAGCTGCAGGCGGCAGACATGAGCTTTCGGCCTCTGTTACCTGATGACGAGTATGACATTGACCAGCGGGTGCAATCCCTGGCCTGCTGGGTGCGGGGCTTTCTGGAAGGCATGGCGGTCGCCGCCAGTGGCTCTCTGGGGGCGGCATCGCAGGAACTGCGCGAGGTGATTGAGGACTTCGTGGCCATCAGTCAGGTGTCTGACGCGGACGGCGAAGGCGAGGAAAGCGAACAGCAGTTGATGGAGATCGCCGAGTACGTCCGCATGGGTGCCTTGTCCGTATTTACGGAGTTCAACCCCCCCAGCAAGCAAGGCCAGCCAACCCTGCACTGAAGCCCCGTTAGGATCGAGTGACCCCGGAGTTGTTATGAATCGCCTGATGCCCATGAAAGAATTTGCCAACCGACGGCAGCAACTGATCAGTCATATGGCGCCCGACAGCATCGCCATCATTCCGGCTGCGCCCGAGCGGGTTCGCAACCGGGATGTGCTGCATCCTTTCCGCCAGGACAGCGATTTTTACTACCTGACCGGTTTCAACGAACCTGACGCAGTGCTGGCCCTGATCCCGGGGCGGGAGCATGGCGAGGCGGTACTGTTTTGCCGCGAAAAGGACCCCCTTAAAGAGCTGTGGGATGGCTTTCTGGTGGGGCCGGAAGCTGCCGTCAGTGACTACGGTATGGACGATGCTTTCCCCATTGGCGACATTGACGACATCCTGCCAGGCCTGATTGAAGGTCGCAGCCGGGTCTACTACCCGCTGGGCAAAGACCGGGACTTTGACACCCGTATCATGGAATGGGTCAAGGTGATTCGCAGCAAGGTGCGCTCCGGTGCCCATCCGCCAGGTGAGTTCATCGCCCTTGAGCACGTGCTGCATGACCTGCGCCTGTATAAGAGCGCGGCGGAAATCAAAGTCATGGCCCGGGCTGGCGAAATCAGCGCTGAGGCCCACTGCAATGCCATGCGTCGTGCCCGCCGTGGTGGTTTTGAATATCACCTGGAGGCGGAGTTGCTGCACACCTTCATGACCCACGGTGCCCGCAGCGCGGCTTACCCCTCTATTGTCGGCGGTGGTGCCAATGCCTGTATTCTCCACTACATCGACAACAACGCGCCCCTGAAAGACGGCGATCTGGTGTTGATTGATGCTGGCTGCGAACTGGAGTGCTACGCCGCTGATATTACGCGCACCTTCCCGGTCAGTGGGCGTTTCAGTGGCCCGCAGAAAGCCCTCTACGAAGTGGTGTTGGCGGCCCAGTATGCCGCCATCGACACGGTGCGCCCCGGCAACCACTGGAACAACCCCCATGAGGCAGCCTTGCGGGTGCTGTCACAGGGCTTGCTGGATCTGGGGTTGCTCAAGGGCAGCCTGGATCAGGTGCTTGAAACCGAGGCCTACAAGCCATTCTATATGCACCGTACCGGTCACTGGCTGGGCATGGATGTGCATGACGTGGGTGACTACAAGGTTGGCGACGCCTGGCGTGAGCTTGAGCCCGGCATGGTGATGACAGTGGAGCCCGGATTGTATGTGGCGCCGGGCAATACGGATGTGGACCCGCAATGGCGTGGTATCGGCATCCGTATTGAAGACGATGTGGTGGTCACCCGGGAAGGCCATCGGGTGCTCACGGATGGTGTGCCGAAGACCATCAAAGGTATTGAAGCGTTGATGGCGGAGGCTTGATGGTGGATACACCCTGCAGGCTCGATTGTGATGTCCTGATTGCCGGTGGTGGAATGGCAGGTGCCTCCCTGGCCCTGGCGCTGGCCCGGTATGCCCCGGCGTTACGTGTCACTGTGGTGGAGAGTTTTCCGCTGCGGCCGGATGCCGCCGCAGACAGTTACCAGCCCAGCTATGATGCCCGCTCTACCGCTTTGGCCTGGGGCTCCCGGCAGATCTTTGAAGCCCTTGGCGTCTGGCCACAGCTGTCGCGCCATGCCACCCCCATTGCGCACATTCATGTCTCTGATCGCGGCCGCTTTGGCGCCACCCGTCTGCATGCTTTGGATCATCAGCAACCGGCTCTGGGTTATGTGGTAGATAATCGCTGGCTGGGCATAACCCTGACCCAGGCGTTACTGGCTTGCCCACAAATCAACTGGTGCGCGCCGGCACGGGTTGAGGGTGCCGAGGCCCTGCCGGATAACCGCGGGGTTAGGGTGGCGCTGGTGGCGGATGAGCAGGCCTCGCAGCTGACCGCGCAATGTCTGGTGATCGCAGACGGTGGCCGTTCCGGGCTGCGTGAAGCGCTCGGCTTTCGGGTGGACGAGCAGGGGTATGACCAGTTTGCCGTAATAGCCAATGTGTCCACTGACAAACCTCATGACTTCACCGCCTTTGAGCGTTTTACCGACCGTGGCCCCATGGCTCTGCTGCCCCGGGGCAACCCGCAACGGGCCAGTGGTGAGGCGGCCTTGGTGTGGACCCTGGCGGCGGACGAACTGGAGGCATTGTTGGCTAAGGCAGAGCCTGAGCGACTGGCCACCTTGCAGGAGCGTTTTGGCTGGCGCCAGGGGCGCTTTACCCGGGTCGGGGAACTGGCCCATTACCCCTTGACCCTGACGACCGTCGCGCAGCCGGTACGCCCCGGTATGGTGTTGGTGGGCAATGCCGCCCATACCCTGCATCCGGTAGCTGGGCAGGGCTTCAATCTGGCGCTGCGGGGCCTGATGGCATTAACGGCCTGTTTTGTGCAGGCCCAGGCAACTGGCCGGCCCCTGGGTAGCCTGGCGGTTCTGGGGCAGTATCAGCAGGCCCATGAGCAGGATATGCGCCAGACCATCAGCTTCTCGGACTCATTGATTCAGATTTTCGGCCATGGCTCACCGGCGCTGGCGGCGCTGCGGGATTTGGGCCTGCTGGGGTTGGATCTGGTGCCGGAGGCGCGTCGCCTGTTCGCCCGTCAGGCCATGGGCACGGGCGGTCGTGATTACACCATGAGCGCACAGCAATGGGGCGCAAAAGTGACTGACGCAGAAGGGCGCAAGCATGGCCACTGACACACCTTTCGATATCGCCGTCGTCGGCGGCGGTATGACCGGCAGTGCGCTGGCTCTGGGCCTGGCCCAGCAGGGCTGGCGTGTGGCTCTGCTGGAAGCCCAGTCCCTGGCGGAACTGGTGGCAGCGCCGGCCCCTGCCAGATCAGTGATGGACTTTGAACCCCGGGTCAGTGCCCTCTCGCTGGCAAGTGCCCGCTTGCTGGATGCCCTGGGTGTGTGGGAGCCGCTGATGAGCTGGCGGCACTGCGACTACACCGCTATGCAGGTGTGGGATGGTGACGGCACCGCAGACATCCGTTTTGATGCCGCGGAACTACACAGCCCCAGCCTGGGCACTATCGTGGAAAACCGCCTGTTGGTGATGGCCTTGTTCCAGGCTCTGGCGGCCAGTCCGGTTACTGTGTTTGATCAGGCCCAGGTGGTGGGTGTGCAGCGGCAGGCAGATGGATTGTCCGTCATTCGACTTGCCACCGGTGATACGGTTCAGGCGCGCCTTGTGGTAGGGGCTGATGGTCCCATGTCACGCCTGCGCCAGTGGGCGGGGCTGGCCACCCGGGAGTGGGATTATGAGCAGCTGGCTATTGTCTGCACCGTCGAAACCAGCGCCCCCCATGAGCACACCGCCTGGCAGCGTTTCTCCCCCACGGGTCCGCTGGCTTTCCTGCCCTTGCTGGATGAAGCCGGTGGCAGCCAGCGCTGCTCCATCGTCTGGTCTCAGGATACCCTGGAGGCCAAGCGTTTACTGGCTTTGCCGGATGACGACTTCCGTCAGGCGCTGGCGGCTGCTTTTGAGTACCGGTTAGGGGAGGTGGTGGCAGTATCCCCCCGTCATGGGTTCCCCTTGCGCCAGCGTCATGCCAAGGACTATGTGGCAGAAGGATTGGTACTGGTGGGTGATGCGGCTCACACCATTCATCCCCTGGCGGGTCAGGGAGCGAATCTGGGGTACGGTGACGTACGGGTGTTGCTGGACGAGCTGCAGCAGGCCAAACAGGCAGGGCTGACACCCAGTGAGCCGTTGCTGCTGCAGCGATACCAGCGCCGCCGAAAGGCCGAAAATCTCGCCATGATGGCCGCCATGGAAGGATTCAAGCGCTTGTTTGCCCAGGATGACCCCGCCATTCGCTGGGCCCGCAATGCAGGCATGCGCTGGCTGAATCAGCTACCCATGCTGAAGAACCGTATTGCCGCAGAAGCCATGGGTATCCGTTGAGTCTCTACCAGTCTGCCAGCATACGCTGGCTGGCGTCCACCAGCAGGGCTTCTTCGGCACTGCGGGCGGGTAATGCGGCACCGGCTTCCAGCAGCTGACGAATCTGTCGCCTTGCGCTGCGGCCTTCCACCTTCTCCAGCGCGCGCGCGTACTCCAGGTACAGGCCAGGGTAATGAGGATTCAGCTCCAGTGCTCGCTCAAACATCTCATTCATGGTGTTTTCTCTGGCACCAAAGGTCATGCGGCCGAGCATTTTGCCCGCCTTGTCGATAATGCCGGCGTGCACGCCGCCAAGCAGGGTGATGGCATAGACATCGCGGCCGTTCTCCGCAATCAGCTGCTCCAACTGCTCTTTCACCTCGGAGGTATAGCCCGTGCCCATCGCAGCGCTGCGGGAGAGATCGTCCAGAATGCGGGCTTTACCATAGGCATTGCCAAAGCGAATCATTGGGTGCTCTGGCGCCAGCGGCAGGATGGCCGCCGTCTTGTCAATCACGTCCTGTAACAGGGCTTCGCGGCGTTTGGCATCGGCTTCAATCAGGCTGGCTTGCAGCGCCTGTGCGTAAAGTCCGGGGAAGTACCCCGCAGGCCCCAGGCTCAGGCCGAGATCACGGGCCTCCTGAAAACGGCCTTCGAACAGCAGGCGCCAAGCCTGACGTACCAGATAGGCGTAGGCTGCCTCCTGGCCTTCGAGGCCTTCGCTAAAGACGGCAAAACGCTCATCCTCGCCGGCTTTTTGCTTCAGTAGCTTTGCCGTTTGTTGGTAGGCGTCGGGCCACCGCTGCGCGTCAGCAAGCAGGGCATCTGCCGTCGGCAGCGGGCCGCGCAGGTCGCCGGTCAGGCTGCTCCATTGCTCCGCCAGTTGCTGGTCGCTGAAGCTAAACTGCGGCAAATGCTCCGGGTAGGGCTGCCAGTTTTGAGCGGCAAGTTGTAGCGACGTGAACATCAATACAACGAAGGTAAATAGGTGAATCGGGCGGGGCATGGGTCATCTCGTCAGGCTTGAGGAAACGCCATGACACCAGCTTTGCGCTCTCCCGCCATTGGCAGACTGACACCGCGCCCCGGTCGCTCTGGTCAGACGATGAACAAAGCTCGTCGGTGACAGGTGGTCGCAGGCATGGCCAGCTCCTACGTGTTTGGCGGTCATGGAGCGCCCCCCTGTAGGAGCGGTCCATGACCGCGACCTAGATTGATGGTCGCCTCGTGATGTAGCGAACTGATGAGCAAAGCCTGTCGGTGGCAGGCGGTCGCAGGCATGGCCAGCTCCTACGATGTATGGCGGTCATGGAGGCCCCCTGTAGGAGCGGTCCATGACCGCGACCTAGATTGATGGTCGCCTCGTGATGTAGCGAACTGATGAGCAAAGCCTGTCGGTGGCAGGCGGTCGCAGGCATGGCCAGCTCCTACGATGTAT
>JAIUMV010000030.1 GCA_022565395.1 Marinobacter sp. | reverse complement strand
GAAACACCCCCACGTGCGTGGGGAAGACACCAACAAATTGTTAATGAGCAGCGCGCAAAACACAATATATTTGATTCAGAGCGTTTTTAGGGTTTCGATCACCAGCTGCAATCCGCTGATTTCGATATGTGCTTTTCGGGTAGGGCCGATAGTACGAATCTCATAACCCGGTGGCCCGGGCAAGGAGCGAAAAATAACGATACCTGACTCTGGCGGGCAGTGCTTGTAGAGGTAATCAATTACCGTTTTAGCGACGGAATCTTTGATACCTGAAACAAAAACATTAGCACGCGGCTCTACGAACCAGAGCTTCATCCTCCCCCGCACAGCAGGGGGCAAGTCATTTGCGACGACCACGAGCACGAGCCACCCCCAGCATTTCGTTGATGTCGTCACCTAACTTGGCAAGCAAGTCCATATCAACGACACGTTCACGAAAGGCGTCCGACACCTTGTGCTTGTTGTACCGCCCTGCCATATCCCGTGTCAGCAAGAAGGCAAGGTCAATACACAGATACTCCTTATACAAGTCCGCCAAGTCGTATACAAAGGGCAGCGGGCTGCCAGAGTGTATAAAGCCAACGTGAGGCGAGTAGCCCATGCTGTGAACGGCAGAGCACAGAATTCCGTATAGTGCTGCATTGCAGGCAGTCAACACTTGGTTGGTTAGATCACTGGTTTCAAATTTTCCAGGCACAAACTTGCGTCCCTTCCAACCGACTTGATACTGCTCTGCTTTCGCCTGGTAAAGGCTACGAACGCGATGCCCCTCCATGCCCATCATTTCCTGCAGACTTTTGTCCTTAAGGTCTGCGTCTGGGAACCTCCGGGCAAACATGCGCCGAGCAACCGCTACCGACTTTTCCGGATCAGCTGAAAGCTCAATCTGACGCTTTAAGTTTCTCGTGTCGGCAGTGGGGAGAAAGCCCGCGGCATAAAAGAGCAAACTATCCTCACCTACCCAGCAGACAGAACAGTTCGCTGCCGTCGCAGTTTTCACTGCATCATGGGTAATGCTTGTCCCCGGACCCAAAAGCAAGGCATTGAGCGTTGCTACCGGCAGGGGCACCACATTGTTCTCAGAATCGATCCATTTGATACTGCTGTCATCAATCTCCAGCCTGCCCCGCTCCAGGTAAAGGAACGGATACTTGTCCTTCACCTGAGGCAAGGATTCGCGGGTGACTTTGACGAACAAGCGTTGCCCGGCAGCCATGGTCAGGTCACCGGTATTACAGTAACACGGCGATCCCGGTACAACTTGTGCTCGCCAAATTGCAGCGGCACATCGTTGAGGGTGAGCACTTCGCCTTCATGCTCACCCTGCAGTACCTTGAATACCGGCAGGCGTCGCTTGGATTCCGCCAGCTGCACGGAGCGCTCCATTGCCTGTTCCGCATCCGCGTAAATACCCTGAGTTATAAACTCTGTCGGCACACAGTTCTTACGCCCCAGATACAGATCCCACACTGGATTATGCAGGGCGGCCTCCAGCTCGACCAATTCCGCCAAGGGACCCTGCAAGGCAACAGCAAAGGTCATGTCTTGCAGGTAGTAGCGGTAAGTCATTTTAGTGCCACCGCCTACTGCCTTCTTTCCTTCGCTAGTCTTTGGAATCAGAAGTGTCTCCCACGGGTCTTTATCGTTATAGCCACTGCCCACCATATGGAAATCCCGCATCAAAGGTTGGCGAGGCAAGGGTTTGCCCTGGCGATCCTGAAGGACAAACGCCTGCACCTGCATGTCGCGGTCAGCCCATCTCGCAAGCAACTCGACCTGCTTTCCACCAGCGCCCAAGGCGCAGCAGAGCAAACCCATTACGCCTGATTTGGTCGGAAAGTCCAGGCTATCCCGACGCCCGAACTTGGAATCATGCCCCCAGGACTGCAGCGGGGCCTCCAGCCATAGCAGTAAATAGGAATCACTCATAAGTCACCTCATGCCACATGGCTTTGCAGTGACTCCACCAATGCGTCAATGCTGAAATCTTCGTTTTCGCCCCAGTCATAGGAAGCCTGCTTACCAAATAAAGAACCGGCCAGCTTCTCTTTTTTATCGAGATATTCTTTTAGCTCATCAATACTGGGCTTCAGGTAGCCGCCCTCACGGGCCTTAATGGCTGTTTCAAAGGGAACCTGAAGGCGTTGACCCTTGCGCACCATGACGCGGGCAAACTCCCAGGGGCTCGCACCGGACTGTGTGGTTTGACGGGCACTGGGAACGGCAACAAACAACGCCTTGGTAAAAGCTTCTACTGCCTTTTTGAGATCATCCTCACCCATGGTTTGGGCCAGTTGGCCGAGATCCAGACTGATATAGCGATAATACGTCGCAGAGTTGAACTCCAGGCTACCCATGTGAGCCGAACCCGGCTCATCCTGCCGGTCATCCAAGGCCGTGAAAAACTCCACTTCATTGCTGACCTTATGCGTGGATATGGCATGTGAAAACGAGGCTGCGGCTTCCACATTCATTTCGGCGGCTTTCGCGACCATTCGTCCAAAAAGCGCGATATCCAATGCATCTTCCGCAGGATTAAGCGCTTTCTTGGCAACCTTAGCCAGGTCCTTGTCTTTGATTTTGCTATCATCGAATGCTAATTCCGCAGCATAGGCTGCAAATGCCGCCGCTTCCGTCTCACTAATGAATAACAACGTATCATCGGTTAACTGAGTAGCCATTTTGGCTCCACAGGCTACCGCTTGCGCCTCAGACGCCCCCGCTTCCAAGCATGCTTTAACGAAAATCTCCTGCGCTTTTTTCGTCCGTATACCTAGCTTGATACCAAACTCCTGCATGGCAAGACGCACTTGGCGCTTCCAGCACTGGGAGCTGACACGGGCACGAGGCACACCGCCAACAATGGCTGACTTAGGCGCGCCCACATCATCTCTGTTAAGGCAGGTAACCGGGAATGATTGCAGGATGTGGTATTCAATACGGGTATTGGTGTAAGCATTCTTCATGTCGATTATCCTTGTCTTCCATCAAAAGGGAGTTAGTCAAACGGGTTTTCAATAACGGGAACGATTTGCAATAAGCCACAACCAAAGGCGCGAGCGCGACCGACACCTTGTGTAAAGCTATTGGCAAACGCTTCCTTATCAGTGATGCGTAACAACCCCTGAACGTGGGCCTGGCCAATAGTGACCCGCCGTTGTTGCTTGTCCTTGAACTGCAACACATCGATTTTGTCTACCTGCAAAGCCTGTTGTGCGACTTCGAAACCCCAGCTGTTCCGAGCACGTTCGGCAAACCATCGGGCCACAGCTTCTCGACCACGCACAGCCTGCAGTTTACGACTGGCGCTATCGCGGCGGGTTGGATTGACGATGACTTTGAAGCGGTATTGGTTGTGCTCTAGAAAATTTTCGGGAATCGGCTTGCTGTGGACTTCACCATGCTGGCCATCCACGGCATCCTTCGGCTCCCGATTGGCCAGCATCAGAATCTTACGGCCACGGATATCGCCTCCCTGATCAGCATAAAGAATGCCGCTGGCTGTGCTGGCCTGCTTCTTCGCTTCATCGCGCACATCTTCATAGAGGCTGTAGACCACTCTGTGAAGTGAGTATGCGTCTGTAATCCGCAATGCCTTCACCGCGCGGCGATCCAGATGCAGTACACTGGCGATCATAGTCATGCGGCCCCCTCCTTGCCCTCGGATTCAACCGGCTGTCCGTAAAACTCCTGAGCCCATTGGGTTTTGGTCCGTTGCCCCGACTCAAAACCAAAGAAACGTAACTGGCGGAGCAAACGTACATAGTCCAGCGGTTGAGATACCTTGCTATCAATCAGCGTTAGAATCGGACGTAGAATTCGGCAGACCTCGGCCAATTCACTGCTTGCCAACAGGCGTCGCAGACGAGCCTTGGCCTGACTGCTCTCACGGCCATCCTCATAACAAGCCGCAATAGCCTTTCCCAGGGTCAGGGAACCGTTTCGTTCCACCTTGGATTTGGCGATGGTCGCTGCAAGCGTAACGAAAGGCAGTCGCTCGTAGTCTTTTTCAAGATCCACACCGAACCAGCCTAGCAACTCCCAGCTCTGATATTCAGTTACCGGGTTATCTGCGCGACGAAGCCGAGCCGCCAAGCCTTTATCATTCTGGCAACGCTCGATCACGGCCTCGACAAAACGCTGATCGCGACTTTTCTCCTTACCTGACTCCCCAGGCGATTGATTCTCTAGCATGGCCTCAGGCCTCCTGTTTCAGATAGTTGCTGTTATTGGGGCGGCACTTGGCCCACGCATCCAGTTGCCGGGCAGTCTCTCTGGGGCAATATTTATCGTAGGCTTGCTGAACATAGCCAGCAAAATGCTGGCGCAGTTTATGACGCCCGACAGCGGCTTCTTCAGTTTGATCGCATTGATCAACTAGGCTTTGAAAGTCGCGCTCACAGAGCTGCCAGAATAATTGAGTTGCTTGCGGAGCAATCTTGCCACCGTCTACCGTTTGCTCCTTGAAGTAGCCCAGAACCCGTCCATAAAGGTTCTTGGCCAAACCATCCAGTGCATCCATCTCCTGCTTAAGCTGACTGAACCAGCTTTCACCCAAAATTTCGCTATGCAACCAGACCTGCGACTCCACAAAATCATCGCTACCAGACGCATACTGTTCACCTGCGTTACTGCTTACCCGTAAGCCGCCTGACCATATGGCAAATGTCGCAACAGCACCGCGAGCACGATCAAGGCCACTCTGTATCTGTAGGCTTTGAAATCCTTGCGAGCCTGACTGGCTGAAAAAACCCAGCAAGGCTGTCAATTCACGCCAAGGCCTCTTGTCAGGGTCAACCCACAAAGCTTTTGGCTCCTTACCGGCATTGTTTATCGCCATGCTTGGGTCAACCATGCCTTCTTTGTAACCCGAATGAGCAATGCCCTCTGAATAATTCAACCCTTCGTCATTCAGTAAACAAAAACGACAAACAGGCAAGAGTCGCCCCATCAATGAGCGTTTCAAGCTTTTTGCCTGAGGACAGTCTTCGCCTTCCGGCATTCTTTCCCACGGAGGCTGCCCCACGCCGTCGGGATACATTCCCATCCGTTGCACTTGTTTCAGGGTCAGAGTATTCAGCCACAAGGTTTCTTGAACACTAGGCCCAAAAAGAAAGCTGTGTAGAAGACCCATATGGGCGACCGAGGGCCCAGGTTTGCCCGTTGATGGCTTGCCCCTCTCGTTTTTTTTGCCCGCATAGCCGGGTGTGAGAACAACGCTGTTGTCAGTTTTTTTTCCAGAGAGTGCAAAGCCCATCAACGTAAGCAGCAAAAGCGCTTTGGCGCCATCATCCAGATCCCGCTGGACCTGTACCTGACTAAGGACCGTGGTGTTCCCCGTAGACACCTCCGGCAGAACGGCACCAAACGGTTGCACTTTGGCCGCACGAATAGCGGGCATTTGCAAAAACGGTCTTTCTCCATACAGATAAAACCGGTCACGCCATTGGTCCAGATAAGCCAGACAGCGCTCGGCCAGACCATCCGCCCCTAGCGCCCTCCACTCGGCTTCATCTTTTGGTGTGACAGCTGCCTGGGCGATCGCCAGCAGCAGTTTCAGCACGGCAATTTTTTGCACCGGATTGCCTCCTAAGCTCCGGTATTCCGAGTTACTGAATAGTTGACTGAGACTCACTCGACCATGGTCAGCCACAGGTATCCAGGGCTCGTCGATCAAATTAAAACGGTTTTCCATAGTTACCTTTCCTGATGTTTGATAACCCGAAACCCCAGGTCATCACGGTATTCCAAGGCGTGTTTTTCGTGAATTTCGTAATGCTCAATACCTCTGAGACTTCCAGTGCTATCAACCAAGGCCACGCGCAACATGCTCTCATCATCCGGCCAATCCGGATGACCAAGGTAAAAGCAGTGCTGCAGACCAAAATGTCTCAGCACATCCGTAGGCACAGATTGCGGTTTGTCACCTGGCGGAACATTCACCACCTGACGCATCAGTTTTGCAGTGCGCTGTCGCAGTTCAGCTCGGGTTAAAAGGTTTCGGTTACGAACAGGTAACTGAACCTGTTCCCCGTCTAGTAGAGTCAGCGTCGCCATGGTGCCTTCTCGGTCACGCTGGAGCCCTTTTAACAACAAGACTTCGTAACTCTCCGATTCGCTATAGCGCGTCTGTGCTTTGCTTTCCGGCAAGGTTTTCCCGTCTTCAGCCAACGCTATCCGGGCTAGCTGTTGCATAGCATTGCGCCCTTTACGCTGTCGGCTCCCTTCATCAAGTTCATGAAGCCAACGCGCCATGAGTCCTTGCTCGGCGCGACTGGTGTAAGTGCGTTCAATGAGGTCACGAATATCATCAGGCAATCTTAGCTGGTTCAAGGATTGCCAGACTTCCAGGCTGCGGCAAAGGACATAAGGGCTGTAGACGTAAGCACTGGCACCAAAGTGCTGCAGGGGATGTTCCGCTGCATCCTCTAGCACCGGAGCCAGCAACCAGGCTTCTGGGTGTGCCGTTGGGCAACGGGGGGTTTCATCGTGACGCCAAAGTCTACCAAGGCGCTGTAGCAGCATATCCGTAGGCGCGAAGCGAGACACCATGAAGTCCGCATCAATATCCAGAGATTGCTCAAGCACCTGCGTGCCGACCAGAATACGGCCCTGTTGCTGGCGCTGCTCCCAGCCGGATTTTCCAAAAAGGTTGACCCAGATGTCCTCACGTTGCTGCCGATCATCGGCAGTGAAGCGCGAGTGCAATAGGCCACACCCGATACCCAGCTCCGTCGCTCGTGCCGCAAGATCAAGGTAACGCTGCTGGGCCTCTTTAACGGTGTTTTCAATCCACAACACCTGCTGCCCCATCTCGGCTCGTATCAAGGTCTGCTCAATTGCCTCGGCCTCGTTATGCGTCACGTGGAGATTGACGACGCGGGATTCGCCGGGCGGAACACTCACTTCGTGGAGAGCCACGGCTTCGCGTCCGGGGCTTGCGGTAATCAGGGGATAGTCTGTGGACGAAACCGGCTGGCCCAGCAATGTCTGTCGCCGCTCCTGGTTCAAGGTTGCACTGAGAATAATTACCGTGCAATGCAGCTCACGCAACAGACTTACCAGTGCATCCAGCAGTGTGCCCGTGTAGGCATCGTAGGTGTGAACCTCATCGAGAATGACCACTTTACCTGCCAAGCCGAACGCCCGCACAAAGCCATGCTTTACATTCATTGCAGCCATCAAGGCCTGGTCAATCGTGCCGACGGCAAACGGTGCCAACAAGCCGCGTTTGCTTTGATTAAACCACGCACCGCCGGGGCGCCCCTCTTCGCCCATATCGGTCTCAAGCAACCAGGCACTGCCATGCAACAGAAACGACCGATGAGCGCAGTCGTCAGCCAGAATACCGGCCATCCCCTTTGTCTCATTACCTTGAAGGAAATCGTTAAAACGCTCGAAAATCTTGTTAGAGGTCAACTGGGTTGGTAGCGCAAAATAAATACCGCTAGCCTGATTGCTATCCAGCATTCGGTAGGCGGCATAAAGTGCTGCTTCAGTTTTCCCTAACCCCATCGGCGCTTCCAGCACATAAACTCCGGGGCAATTAACCTGATCAATCAACTCGGACTGAGCGAGCCTTGGCGAGAATCCAAATACCGTCTCAAAACTTAGCGCGGGCTTATAAGTCGCCGTAATAAATCCAGCTTCATCAACAGCCTTGGCAATGGCGCCCTCCCAAGGCTTCTCGGGATCATCAAAGTGTTGTCCTGATCCAATCCAATCAGCCACCGATGTCAATCCAGCTAAAAGCCGGGCTTGCGCCACAGAGGTCACCGTCGCCCAGGATTCACCCAAAGCTGCTTGCAACGACTCCACCAGCTTCTCCCGCTCTGCCAGCCAGGCCGCGCCACCAAAAATGTCGTCCCCTGCTCTCTTGCCATGAACGGGTGGCGAGAATCCATGATGCTGACCAATAATCTCTGGGACGAACTCTGGCGCACTGAGGTGCTTGGCCGTCAATTGACTTATCCCCGCATGCCCACCCCACGTTTTTTCTAAATCTGGGTTAGCACCGGAAATCAGAGGCAGCCCGCAGGCGCGCATAATCTTGTTGTAGAAAGTTGGGCTGACCTTGCCGATATCATGGCTCGCAGCGGTGTAAGCTGTACCCTCTGGAAAAAGCCCTTTGAGATCGGCCACGCTGATGCGATCAATAAGTTCTTTCGCAACCAGCCCAACGATCTGGCAATGATTGAAGACTGTGCGACCTGGATGGACCTGTCCCCTCTTGTCCGTAAACGATTTTGCGGGGCACTCCTCGAAGCGGCGCGCAGTGGCATCCGCTTGTTGAGAAGAGATCGGTTTTGTTCTTTTTAGCGGCACAGCCTACCTCGCACTTTTTCTATTTTGCTAAAAACTGACAGCAATCCTAATCAACCCACTGCCCCAACCACCGCACCACTGAAGAAATTAACAGTAAATCCCCTGCATTTTCCTGATGCGCTCCACCACCTTCCCCCGCAAATCCTCAGGCCCGATAACCTCCACCTCCGGCCCATAGCGCAGTATTTCCATCACCAATTCCCGGCTATCCGAGTAAGGCACCCACAGGTGGAATCCGTCACCTTGCCACTGGGCCTGCTGGTTCGGGTGCCAGGTTTCTTCGGCGACCCATTGGGCGGCGTGGGGTGTGAAGCGGAGGTGGGCGGTGGCGGTGGGGGCGCCGCCGAAAATACCGAAGCTGCTGGCGGCGAAGGCGTCCAGGTCGGTGTCGCTCAGTGACTCGCTGGGCCTGTCCTGGCAGGCAGGTTCGCTGATGCGGTCCAACGAAAACAGGCGTAGCTGGCCGGCGTCATCACAAACTGCCAGCAAGTACCAGTTAGAGCGGTAATACAGGAGTCGCTGGGGGTGAACGGTACGTTCACGGGCCGGGTCGCCAGAGCGGCCCTGGTAGCGGAAGCGCAAGCAACGCTGGCTGAGGGTGGCTTCCGCCACCGGGTCAAACACCTGGCTGTTCACCCCGCGCACTTGCAGGGGCTGAACCTGTACCCGTCGATTGATCTGTTCCGCCGCATGGCCCGACTCACCGAGCAGTTTACGGACACGGTCCCGCAGGGGCGCTAAGCGGTTGGCGATCAGGCCGGGCTGCACATTTTCAAGCAGTTGCTCACAGGCCAGCAGGGCATGAAGCTCACCCGGGCTTAGCCAGAAACCGGGCAGTTCAAACACTGGCGCGCCCGGGTTATAGCGGTGGCCATTATGCTCGCGGCAGTATTCCAGCGGGGCGCCCAGGGTATCCCGGAGATATTCAAAGTCTCGGGTGACGGTATTGCGGGTCGCTTCCAGCTCGGCCGTGAAGCGTCTCATGGGAACGGGGTGGCGGGCGGTTTTGAGTAATTCGTGGATTTTGTAAATACGGTCGAAGCGGCTCACGGTACATCCCTATAGCGTGTCGGGCAGCAGCCCTTCTTACGGGCTGCACTCCAAGACTAGCCGCTTTTAATTGCCCTTGCCATATCATGTGCAAATACAACGTATTGCACAGCCCCCTACCCCGCCTCTCCACACAGCCGCCCTATGGTCATCAGGGCCTTGTCCATTTCAGCGCTCCAGGGCTGGGCGCAGTTGAGGCGGATGCAGTTGTGGTATTTCTGGTTGGCAGAGAACAGGCGGCCGGGGGCGATGCTGATTTTGTGTTCCAGCAGGCGGTGGGTCAGGGCCAGGCCGTCAAGGTCAGGGGCCAGCTCAACCCAGAGGACAAAGCCGCCCTGGGGCTGGCTGACTCGGGTGCCCTCGGGGAAGTACTTGCTGATGGCGCGGGCGAATAGGCTGACCTGCAGGGCGTAACGGTCTCTGATCTGGCGCAGGTAGCGATCATGGTGGCCATGTTCCAGGTAGTCGATCATGGCGAGCTGAGACACGGTGTTGGTGGCCAGGTTGGTGACGTATTTGTGATATTCCACTTGCTGACGAAGGCGCTCCGGCACCAGCATCCAGCCAAGGCGCAGGCCGGGGGATACGGTTTTGGAGAAAGACGAGCAGTGAATAACCTGCCCGGGATTGAGACCATGCAGACAACAGGGCCGCTCGCCGTTGTGGCCGAGGTCGCCGTAGATGTCATCCTCAATCAATATCAGTTGATGCTGGCTGGCCAGGGCCGCCAGCCGCCGTTTATGGGCATCATTCATCATGAAGCCCAGCGGGTTATGAAAATTGGGGATTAGCACACAGGCTTTGATGGGCCATTGCTCCAGCGCCATTTCCAGCGCCGGCAGGCTGATGCCTGTTTGCGGGTCGGTGGGGATTTCCAGCGCTTTCAGGCCCATGGACTCGATCACCTGAAGCAGGCCATAGAATGTCGGCGACTCCAGGGCGATTACATCGCCCGGCTGGGCTACGGCGCGTAAGGCCAGGGTCAGGGCTTCGTGTCCGCCGTTGGTGATGATAATGTCGTCAGCATTCACCCGGCTGCCAGCCAGGGCCATACGGCCAGCAATGTGCTGTTGCAGCTGGGGCAGCCCCGGGGGAAAAGCGTAATGGGTGGCCTGAGCGCTCTGGTTGCGGGCCACTTTCGTCAGGCTGCGTTGTACTGACCGCACCGGCAGGAAGTCGTTATGGGGTACCGCCGCCCCCAGGCGGATCATGCCGGGCTGGTTGACGGCATTGGCAAGGTGCAACGACAGCTCCTGCCCGGTGACAGGCATGGGCCGCTGCAGGGTACGGGACGGTGCGGGCAGTTCTGGCCGCTGCCACACCTGAGGCCGCACGTAATAGCCGGAGCGCGGCCTCGCCTCCAGCACACCGGCGTTTTCCAGTGCCCGCTGGGCCTGCACCACTGTTGATACACTGACACCAAACTGTTGGCTCAGGGCGCGGACGCCCGGCAGGCGCTGGCCGGGCCGGTAAGCCCCCTGCTCTATGTGGTCGGTAAGGGTGGCGGCGATGTTCTGGTAGAGGGTCATAGGGCGTCAGTACAGTTCAAGGTTTAAAAAGCAGCACAGTTGAGGGCTTACTTCAATCTGTACTGGTCAATTTAAAGTAATCTACATCTGTATTGAATTTGCTGCAAACCCTATGCTGAAAGCCAATTAACTCATTGGCTTACAGGAACCCGCCATGACTCTCGGCCTGGACTTACCGCTGCTGTTGGCAACCATCAGCTTTGCCTTTGTGACCTCGGCGACACCGGGGCCCAATAACCTGATGCTGCTGGCATCCGGGGCGAACTTTGGCTTTCGGCGCACCATCCCCCATATGCTGGGTATTGTGCTGGGGGTGGCCTTGTTGCTGGCGCTGACACTGGCCGGGCTGGGCGAGCTGTTTATGCGTTTTCCGCCGAGCCAGCTGGCATTGCAGGTGGCCGGGGTGGCCTATCTGCTGTGGCTGTCCTGGAAGATTGCGACCGCACCCGTGGGTGAACTGAGCGCGGATGGCGAGACGCTGGAGGCACGGCCGTTTCGCTGGTGGCAGGCTGCGGCCTTTCAGTTTCTGAACCCGAAGGCCTGGATGATGGCGCTGGCGGCCATCAGCAGTTTTACCCTGAGCGGCGACCTGTATCTGGTGTCTGGGTTGATGGTGATGGTGGTGTTTGCCCTGGTGGGCTTGCCAGCCATCTCACTGTGGGCAGGTTTTGGGGTGGTGATTCAGCAGCTGCTGTCCAGCCCCCGCCGCCAGCGGGCGTTCAATCTGGCGATGGGGGCGCTGACAGCGGCGACTGCGGTGGTGATTGTGCAGGTTTAACGCTTGACCTGTACTTCCGGGCCGGCGAGGTGGGCCAGCAGGGGGTTGGCATCCCACACCCGCTGGCGCAGGGTAGCACCAATGGCAAGCCCCGCCAGGAAGCCACCGATATGGGCCCAGTAGTCCACACCCTGTTCACCAAGGGCCATGCCGAAGAAGTTGAGTGCCAGCCAGATACCGAAGTACCACATGACCGCGAGCTTTTTCTGCCAGACAAAGAACATGAAGGTCATGCTGGCATTGGGGAACCACAGCAGGTACATGCCGAACAGGCCCGCAATGGCGCCGCTGGCACCAACCGAGGGTATGGGTGAACCCAGGTTAGCCAGCACGCTGATAACACCTGCCAGGATACCGCATACCAGATAGAGCCCAAGGAAGCGCCAGCGCCCGAGGGCGTCTTCCAGGTTATCCCCTGTCACCCAGAGGAAGTACATGTTGCCAATCAGGTGCAGAAAGCTGCCATGCAGGAAGGTGGCGGTGATAAAGGTCCACCAGTGGTCACCGGCCTGAATGTTGGCAGGCGCCATGGCGAAGTTATCAAAGATCTGCCAGGTCAGGCGCTCGTCAAAGGCGTAGGTCAGGAAGATCAGGGTATTGATGGCAATCAGGGCATAGGTGACCCAGGGGGTGATGCGGGGTTTGACGTTGTACTCCACCGGCATACGCAACAGGGCCTGGAACACCCAGGTTTTCCAGTTCACCTTTTTGTTCATGTCCGCCAGGGCATGTTTGATGGCTGAGGACTTGGCCACCTTGCAGGCGGTGTCCTTCTCAACCCAGGCGCCATCACAACTCTGGCAGACCTCAATATCCACGTGGTAATCCTCAAGCACGTGGAACACCTGCAGTTTGTCGCCACAGTCCGGACAGCTACGGTGGGAGGGCTCCAGGGCCGGGCCCAGGTTGGCCACGTAGTCGGCCTCCTCCACATGCTGGCACTTGGCGGCAATGATGGCGTTGAGGTTACCTTTCTCGAACCATAGCCCACCGCAGGTGGTGCAGTTGTCCACTTCCTCGCCCTGATAGTGATTCACGGTGAGGACGGTATTGACGCAATGAGGGCAGTACTTTTTCCCGGCCATGGGGTTACTCCTTGATAATGTCGATTATCATGCCCTGCGCCTGGAGATAGTCTCCCAGGGCTTCATAGTTGGCTTGCAGGCGTGGCAGGTAATCCTGCTCCATCTGGTCAAGTAGTGCGGTCATCAACCCGGCGGCATGGGTGGCGCCGTAGGTACGTCGCTCCGCCTTGGTGATAATGTCCTGAGCCTCGCTGTAAAAACGACGGCCACCGGTGAGGAAGATACTGGGGGTTTCAAGAGTACGGGGTGAGAAACGCATGGTCTCCCAGACGAACTGCTGCAACTCCGGGCGCTGGTTCTGCAGCACGGCCTGGGACGGGTTGCGGGAGAGGGTTTCGTCCACATAGGCCCGCAGGCGTGTCACATTGTCCTGCACCTCGTCATGGAGGGACACCCGCAGGTAGTAGTTGCGCTCATGGCCGGTGAGGTTGTCAAAGGTGATGGCCTGCTTGAGGCCTGCGTTGGCTGCCAGATAAACGCCAACGATGGTGGCAATAATAATGAAGAACTGGGACAGCCAGAAGCCGGAGCGCCCCAGGTCCCGGTGGTCCATTTCCCTGAAGGCCTGGCTGGCCTTGGAACGCAACTGAACACTCTTGCCGATAGACAACATACTTCCTCCCTGAAGGTGACGTGCTGCATTACAGGGCGGTAAGGATAAGGGATCAACGGCAACAGGTCCAGCCACCCTGCCACGTTTGTGACAGGGCGCAAGGCATGGCAAGGCGTGGGCGGCTACTTCTGCAGTTCATCCCAGGGGTGCACCGGCACCACCGCTTCGCTGATCTCGGCGTCAATGGAATTACGGAAGTTCTCCACCGCCTTCTCCGCCTCGCCGAGTTCATCGAAGCGGGCAATGTGGTAAATGGCTTCACCCTCGTTAACCAGCGGCAGGTTGTTTACGCAAATCACAATGCCGGAGCAGGGTGAGGTAACGGCCACCTCCGCCTCACCGAAGGGGTCCGCCACCATGGCCAGTCTCTGCCCCTTGCGAACCTTCTGCCCCAGGCGGGCAATGGGACGCATGATGCCGTCAATGTCGGCCCTCACCCACAGGGAGTTGGCCGCAGTTTCAAAGCGTTTTTTCGGCGCCCGGGGGCCTTTCTTCGCCGGGATCATATCCAGCTCCCGCATGACCCGTACCACCCCTTTAGTGCCACTGGTAATGACCACCTCATCAAAGCGCAATGCCTCGCCCCCTTCAAAGGTGACCACGGGAATATCGAGGGAGTCCGCATAGGCTCGCAAGCTGCCTTCCCGCAGCCCGGAGTTAATGATGATGGGGGCACCAAAGGCTTCTGCCATGCGCACGGTTTCCGGATTTTTCAGCTCGGCCCGAATTTGCGGCAGGTTGAAGCGGTGGATGGCACCCGTATGCAAGTCGATGATATGGGTGACATGCTCCATGATCTGGGTACGCAGCAGGTAGGCGATCCGGGCACCCAGCGAGCCTGTCTCGCTGCCAGGGAAGCAGCGGTTAAGATCGCGGCGGTCTGGCAGGTAGCGGGTACGCTGCACAAAGCCGAAAATGTTGACGATAGGCACCGCCACCAGCGTACCCCGCAGGTGCCGCAGCGCCGAATTGCGTAACACCCGGCGGATGATTTCCACGCCGTTGATCTCGTCGCCATGGATAGCGCCGCAGACCATCAGCACCGGTCCATCCCGGCGGCCATGCACCACTTCCACCGGAATATGCAGTGGTGTGTGGGTGTAAAGTTTGGCGACCGGCACCTCCACGGTTTGCCGGGTACCGGCTTTGATTTCTGTGCCCGCAATCAGAAAGGGTGCCCGTGCCATAGATTATCCTCTGCCCTTGGTGCCGGTTTTACTGGGTTTCTGGTTTTTCTCGGTCCAGTCAATAATCATCCCGGCAATATTCTTGCCTGTCGCATTCTCAATACCTTCCAGACCCGGCGAAGAGTTTACTTCCATCACCAGTGGCCCCCGGCTGGAGCGCAACAGGTCAACGCCCGCTACATTGAGGCCCATGGCCTTGGCTGCGGCAATAGCGGTGCGACGCTCTTCCGGGGTGATACGCACCAGGGAGGCCGACCCACCACGATGCAGGTTGGAGCGAAACTCACCGTCCGCAGCCTGGCGCTTCATGGAGGCAATCACCTTGTCACCAATAACGAAACAGCGGATATCCGCGCCGCCCGCTTCCTTGATGAACTCCTGCACCAGAATGTCTGCCTTGAGCCCCATAAAAGCCTCGATCACACTCTCCGCCGCCTTGCGGGTTTCTGCCAGTACCACACCTATACCCTGCGTACCTTGGAGAAGTTTGATAACAACCGGGGCACCGCCCACCATGCGGATCAGGTCCGGCACGTTGTCCGGTTTGTTGGCAAAGCCGGTGACCGGCATGCCGACGCCCTTGCGGGCCAGCAGCTGCAGCGAACGCAGCTTGTCCCGCGCGCGGGTAATGGCAACGGATTCGTTCAGGGGGAATACGCCCATCATCTCGAACTGGCGCAATACCGCCGTGCCGTAAAAGGTCACTGACGCGCCGATACGGGGGATAACCACATCAAAATCATCCAGCGTTTCGCCGTGATAATGAATCTGCGGCTTGGCCGAGGTGATGTTCATGTAACAGTGCAGGCAATCCACCACCCGCACTTCATGGCCGCGGTTAATGCCTTCCTCCACCAGGCGCCGGGTGGAGTAAAGGGATTTGTTCCGGGACAGTACCGCAATTTTCATGGCTGTTTCCTTAGTACCGGCTTACCGGTCTGACAGGGAGAGTGGTCGCAGATACCCGAGGCGGGCGGCGCGCAGATTAGCATGAGGCCCAACGAGCAGGAACAAGGTAAATGCACTCATAGTCCATTGATAGCAGTTATCCGCAAGCCGTGCTAGATTTAAACCGCTTAACTAACTTTTCGGGACTTCATCTATGGGGTTGTTTCCCACGCCGTTCGGCCTGATCCGCTGGTTAGGGATTCTGGCTTTGTGGGGTGTTGTTGGAAACGGTTCACTTCACGCAGCGGACGCCGGTGATATCGAAACCATCAACGCGCCTGCGTGCTCAAGTTTGCTGGTCAGCGGCAATTCTGAATACCCTCCGTTACTCTGGCGTGACCGACAGGATCCAAACACCCTGACCGGGGTGGTGCCCGCCCTGCTGGAAGAGATTCTCAGCGAGCTATCCGTGGACGTCTCCGTGCGCCACATGGGTTCCTGGGCGCGGGTGCAGCAGCTGGCCAGAGACGGTTATCTGGATATGGTGGCAGGCGCCTTCATGACGGAAGAGCGCCTCGGCTATATGGATTACATCATGCCCGCCATCATCCAGCTTCCCACTGCGGTATGGCTGGCCAGTAACCGGGTCTTTCCTTATGAAGGCTGGGGCGACCTGGCTGGCAAGCGGGGCTCAACCCTCATTAATAACAGTTTTGGTCAGGCTTTTGATGACTATGCCCGTGACCACTTGGTGATTGAGGGCGTGCGCTCCATCGAACAGTCGTTCCTGATGCTACAGGCGGGCCGGGTGGATTACGTCCTCTACGAACTGCTGCAGGGCCAGGTGAAACTGGGGGTGCGCGGCATGCAGGCCAGCTTTACCCCCCAGGACAACTACATCAGCTCGGAAAACCTTTATTTCACCTTCCCGAAAAAGTCCCAGTGCAACTCACCGGCATTCCGGCAGGCGTTTACCACAGTGATGGAACGCAAGGTGCGTGAAGGCCGGGTCGCGGCACTGGTTGAAGAGTACACTGACAAATACATCTCCGGCGGTTAAAGCGCCTCCGCGGCACGGGGCTTGCCCGCCAGATAAGATGCCCCGGGCATCACCAGACAGCGGCCCGCCATGGCGGTGCGCCCCAACAACATGCGAAAGCGCATGGTGTCGCGGTTGGTGAGGGTCATTTCGATGGGCCACTGCTGGCCACCCAGTTGAACCAGCGTTTTTATCACCAGCCGGTCTTCCTTGTGGCCGCCGGAGTCAGTGACGGTGCGTTCGTCCACAACTGCGGCGTCGCACTCCACCACCTTGTGCAGGTTGTTCTGCTCAGGGTGCACCCAAAACTTTACCCGGCGCTCGCCATCCTCGGTGGTATAAGGTTCGGTACGGAAGGTATGCAGGCAAGAGGTGCGGGCACCGGTATCCACTTTCGCCTTGACCAGATCAATGCCCAGCTCCGGCAGTGCCAGCCACTCCCGCCAACCGAGATTGATCACAGCGTTATCAGCGGGCGCGCTAAGTTCTGAGGTGGGTGACTGCTGGGCCTCAGCCTGGTTCATTGTTGGCTTCCTGTTGCTGCTGAATGGAATCTGCCGCAGGCATCAACTGAATACGGAACGGCTCTGAGCGGCTGCCCGCATAGACACTGGTATGCGGGAAGGGAATTTCAATATCCTGGTCATCGAAGGCAGATTTGATAGCCTTCATCATGCGGCTACGCCCCTCAAGCACCTTATCACTGGGTACCCAGTAAGAAAACTGCAGGTCAACGGAGGAGGCGCCAAAATCCTTGACGAGAATAAAAGGCTTGGGCTCCTGCAGACAAACCGGCAGGTCGTCCGCCAGCTTCAGCAACAAATCTTCCACCTTTTTGATGTCTTCCCGGTAGGCAATGCCGATGGCCAGATCCAGGCGCCGGATCGGGAAGCGGGAACGGTTGATAACCTGGGTCTTGATGATGGTCTCGTTAGGGATGCGCACATACTGGTTATCAGGGGTACGCAGCTTGATGCTGAGCATATCAATAGCGACCACCTCGCCACTGGTGCCGCCGACTTCAATCATGTTACCGATCTCAAACGGCTTCTCCACGATCAGGAACAGGCCACTGATCATATTGGATGCAGAGGTTTGAGAGGCAAAGCCAATAGCCACCGTCAGGATGCCCGCGGCGCCAAGAAATACCCCAGGCGCGAAGCCCGCTTCCCGCATTGCTGCGATACCGAAAATCACCACTATGGTGTAGAACACCAGCCGGCGAATCAGCGCGGTGTGGTGGCGCGAGGTCCGCGACTGTAACACCCGCACCACCGATCGACCCGCCAGGACGGCCAGGCCCACGCCAAACAGAAACAGCAGCAGCGCCCGGGTCAACGCGCCCCAGGGAATGCTCTCAAACAGCTGCCAGAATGTCTGTTCAATACCTGTCATAACGCCCTCTGAAACCGTCAGCCGAAGAGTTTATCAATGGCTTTACTGAAACCGCCACGTTCTGGTTTGACCCGGGCGTCCGTAATGCGTTTGCACGGGCCGGCTTCGGCAATGACATCAGTGTCCACTTTCAGGCTGGCCTCGCTTAGCTCCGTCTCGCATACCACAGTGACCTTGGGCGTCCAAAGCTGGCCTTTGTCATTTTGGTAAAGGCAAAGCAGCTGTGTCGGCAAACTGAAGCGTTCCAGTAGCAGTGGTTTATCCCGGCGATTGCAGATACGTACCGGTGCCACCGCCCGCCAGGGTCGTTTGGGCACGGCTTCCAATACCAGGCGGGCATAACTGGGAGCGGTGTAGCACAGCTCACCATCCATAGTAGAGCGCCCCACCCAGGTCATTTGCGGGTCTGCCAGGGGCAGTTCCGCCAACTGGGCGAGGGTATGCCCCGCCAAGATGCGCATCCAGACCAGCACGCCAACATATATCGTGCACTCACTGGCGGCCGGTATGGTGAGCGGCTGGTAGGGTTTGATAACCGTAGGCCGGTCAGGCAACACGGGCATATAGGTGACATCGCACCCTTCGTCCGGGCGGATAAAACGCTGTAATTTGGTGTCTGACCCCGGCACCACATGGCTGACAACCTCCGTCCAGCGCACCCGGTCACCGTCTGCTGGGGCGCTTTCTGTACGAATCTGCCACTCTTTGTCCAGCAGCGTCACCCATAGGCGCATGTGGCTCAGTTCATGAGCCTGGGTTTGGCCGGAGCTGAGGGTGTAAGGTTGGTTCCAACAACCGTCGGCGAGATCTGTGGTGGAGTCCATGCGCTTACGCGGGCCTTAATCTGTTTTGCTGATGCTATGGGTGCCTAGAGGGCATCCGGGTTCGGTGTAGCTTTGTTTCAACTATAATCCAAAGCGCCGCCGTCAGCGAATACTTATCCTATTGTGATTACGCGGTTTTTCCTGCAAAGGTCTGTTTATGGCGCATCTGGTCTGGTTCCGAAACGATTTACGGGTAGCTGACAACCCTGCCCTCACTGCCGCCTGCCAATCCGGGCAGCGGGTAATCGCCTGTTTTCTACCCACTCCGGCGCAATGGCAGGCCCATGACTGGTCAGCCGCACGCCTGCAGTTTGTAGCAGAACATGTAGCCGCATTGGGAGATGAATTGGCAGCCCTGGGGGTTCCGCTGGAGATTGCCGAAAGCGACACCTTTGCCGACAGCCTTGCACTGTTGCTAAAGCTCTGTGAGTTTCATCAGGTTAGCCACCTGCATTTTAATGAAGAATACGGCATTAATGAGCGGCGGCGGGATCAGCACTGCAAGCAACTGGCCGACCAGCAGGGTATCAAGGTCAGCAAGTATCGGGACCAGACCATTGCCCCGGTGGGTAGCGTGCTCACCCAGCAACACCAGCCCTATACCGTCTTCACGCCCTTTTCCCGGCGCTGGCGTGCATTGCTGGAGGAACAGCCCACACCTCCCTGGCCAGTACCCAAAGCCGTGGACAAGCCCTGCCAGCCAGCAGAGCGCTGGATACCGGAACTGCCGGCCAACACCCCACCGTCACTGGTGGCAACCGGCGAGGCGGCGGCTCATCTGCAGCTCAACCGCTTTCTGGAAGAGCATGGCGCTGACTATAAAAAGCAGCGGGACATACCTGCCCTGCCCGGCACCAGCTGCCTGTCACCCTATCTCGCCAACGGCGTGTTGTCTGGCCGCCAGTGCCTGTATGCAGCACAGCAGGCCCTGGGGCAGCAAAGCGCGGCGGAGGGCATCCAGTGCTGGATCAACGAGCTGTGCTGGCGCGATTTTTACATCCATATTCTGTATCACTTCCCTCGGGTCAGCATGCACCGGGCCTTTAAAGAGGAAACCGACGGACTTCAGTGGAACCCGGCGGGTAGCCATTTCGAAGCCTGGAAGCACGGCCATACCGGCATACCCCTGGTGGATGCTGCCATGCGGCAACTGAACCAGACCGGCTGGATGCACAACCGCCTGCGCATGGTGACCGCCATGTTCCTCACCAAAAACCTGTTTATTGACTGGCGCCTGGGTGAGGCTTATTTCATGTCCCGGCTGGTGGACGGCTTCCTGGCATCCAACAACGGCGGCTGGCAATGGAGCGCCTCAACCGGGACCGACGCAGCGCCTTACTTCCGGGTGTTCAACCCGGTCAGCCAAAGCGAAAAGTTCGACCCGGAGGGCACCTTTATCCGCCAGTACGTGCCAGAGCTGGCCAAGCTGGACAACAAACGCATCCACCAGCCCTGGACTGCCGGCGTCATCCCCGGCAGCTACCCCCGCCCCATCGTAGACCTCAAAACCAGCCGCGAGGAGGCCATCGAGAAGTTCAAATTGTTAAAAGGATGAGTTGCCGCGGAAACCGCGGAAGGACGCGGAAAGAACTGATTGAGAGATTTTAGCCACGGACGGCACGGACATGCACGGACGTAAAAAATCTACGTTTGTTTTGCAGGGGGACTTCATCACAGGAAGTGTATTTTTTTAGCCTCGCAGAGAAAGCTAATCATTTTTTGTCCGTGCATGTCCGTGCCGTCCGTGGCCAAAAGTCTTTATCTTTTTCCGCGTTCTTCCGCGGTTTCCGCGGCAAAAAAACTACCCGCCACACACCAAACATTCAGGGTCGCGGGCAAGATTGAGGGTGCGCCATTCCATCTGCCAGGCATCCAGCAACAGCAACTTGCCCACCAAGGGCTGGCCCACGTTGGACAGTACCTTGATGGCCTCCATGGCCTGGCAGGCGCCGATGATACCCACCAGAGGGGCGATGACACCGGCTTCGGAGCAGCTCAGGGCTTCGTTTTCCTGCTCGCCATAGAGGCAGTGATAGCAGGGCGCATCCGGCTGACGGGTGTCGAACACGGCCACCTGCCCTTCACCTCGGATGGCGGCGCCGGACACTAGCGGCACCTTGGCCGCCACGCAAGCCCGGTTGATGGCGAAGCGGGTGTGGAAATTGTCGGTGCAATCCAGAACCAGGTCGTGCTGCTGCACCAGCGCTGCCAGCTGCGCGTCGTCCAGGCGGGCCACTCGGGCCTCCACCTGAATCAGCGGGTTGATCTGCCTGACCCGTTCGGCCAGGGCCTCGGCTTTGGCGTCACCAATGTTATGCTGATCGAAAGCAATCTGGCGTTGCAGGTTGGCCACTTCCACCCGGTCATCATCCACCAGGGTCAGTTGTCCCACGCCAGCAGCGCCCAGATACAAGGCTACCGGGCAACCCAGGCCACCCGCACCGACCACCAGCACCCGTGCTGATTTCAGGGCCAGTTGCCCGGCCACATCAAAGCGGGGGATCAGTAACTGGCGGCTGTAACGCAGTAATTCATCGTCATTCAGCATGGTGGGTTCCCAGGGTCAACCGTGGATTGCCGCCGTAATCCCGGCGGGTTTCAAGGGCCTGAAAGCCAGCTGCCTGAAACAGCGCCTGCACAGCCTCCTGCTGGTCGTAGCCATGTTCCACCACCAGCCAGCCTCCAGTATTCAGCCACTGGGGCGCCGCCGCAATGATTTCCCGCAAGTCATCCAATCCATCAGCACCGGCCACCAGCGCGCTGGCGGGCTCGTAGCGCACATCACCCTGAGTCAGATGAACGTCATCAGCGGGGATATAGGGCGGGTTGGAGACGATCAGGTCAAACCGGGTCGCAGGCAACTGATCAAACCAGCGGCTCTGGATAACGCTCACCCGCCCCAACCCCAATTGCAAGGCATTCGCGGTTGCCAGGGCAACGGCTTCGGGCACCCGGTCCGTGGCCATGACAACCCAGCCCGGACGTTCCTTGGCCAACGCCAGGGCGATGGCGCCGGTGCCTGTGCCCAGATCCAGAGCGCGACAGGTCTGCGGCAGCGGCAGTTCCAGCGCGGCTTCCACCAGGCATTCGGTATCAGCACGCGGAATCAGGGTGTGAGTGTTTACTTTCAGTGTCAGCGACCAGAAATCCTGGCTGCCGAGAATATGCGCGATGGGTTCGCCCTGTTGACGGCGGGCAAGCAGTGCCTGAAAGGCTCGCTGGCAGGTGGGTTCCGGCACCCGCTCGGGCCAGGCGCGGAAACGGGTGCGACTCCAGCCCGTGACCGCCTCCAGCAACAGCTCGGCGTCCAGCCGTGGGGTGTCACCAGCAAGGCTGGCAGCAGCCGCCACCAGCAGTGCTTCGGTTGTCAGAGGGTGTGACTCAGTCATCCGCCATTCCGGCCAGCAATTCGGCCTGATATTCCTGTTGCAGGGGTTGCAGCACCGGGTCCAGATCGCCGGCAATAACCTCGTCCAGCTTATACAGAGTGAGGTTTATACGGTGATCTGTCACTCGCCCCTGGGGAAAGTTATAGGTGCGGATACGCTCAGACCGGTCACCGCTACCCACCAGGCTTTTACGGGTCGCCGCCTGAGCCTGGGCCTGGCGCTCCTGCTCCGCGTTCTGCAGGCGCGAGGCCAGCAGGCTCATGGCCTTGGCGCGGTTTTTGTGCTGCGAGCGTTCTTCCTGACACTCCACCACAATCCCCGTCGGCAAGTGGGTAATGCGAATGGCAGAGTCGGTTTTGTTAACGTGCTGACCACCGGCACCGGATGAGCGGTAGGTGTCAATGCGCAGGTCTGCCTTGTTGATTTCGATAGCCTCTGACTCATCAGCCTCTGGCATCACCGCCACCGTGCAGGCGGAGGTGTGGATACGCCCTTGGGATTCGGTTTCAGGCACCCGCTGTACCCGGTGGGCGCCGGACTCAAACTTGAGAGCACCATAAACCCCCTCACCCGCCACCCGACTGATGATTTCCTTGTAGCCGCCGTGTTCACCCGGGCTCTCACTGATCACCTCCACCTGCCAGCGGCGGCGCTCCGCGTAGCGGCTGTACATGCGGAACAGGTCACCGGCAAAGATGGCCGCTTCGTCGCCACCGGTACCTGCACGCACTTCCAGAAACACACTCTTGTTGTCGTTGGGGTCCCGGGGCAGCATCAGGCGCTGCAGCTCCGCGTCCAGATCAGCTACCTGTTCACGGGACTCCTCCAGCTCCTGCTCTCCCATGGCCCGCATATCTGCATCGCCATCACGGATCAGCTCTTCCGCCGTTGCCTGATCAGCCAGGGCTGCACGGTACTGGCGGTAGCATTTCACGACCGGATCAATTTCCGCAAACTCCCGGGACAGCTCGCGGAACTGCTGCTGATCAGCAATCACAGACTGCTCGCTGAGCAGGGCGCTGACCTCTTCAAAACGGTCCAGCAAGGTATCAAGCTTGTTCTGGATAGAAGGCTTCATAACGAACCTCTGAATAACAGGAATAGAGCGGCGAGCCAGGAAAACAGCAGGATGATAAAAGTCGCTAGACCACAGTAGCAGCCACGGCGGAGCATACTAACGGGTTACGGGGAGCAGCAACAGACGAATTGATCATCGCTTGCCCGGGGGGGATGCCAGCTTGCCCGGCGGGGTGTCCGCCGTGGGGTTTTCTATAAGCGTGAGGGCCGGTTTGCCATCACCTGCCGGTGTCAGCTGAGGGCGGCCTTCGAAGGCGTCCAGCTGGTGCAGTTCACGCAGCCAATCGGTTACCTCTACCCGACCTTCGGCCGTGGCACGGCGCACCTGCACAGAAGGCTCATGCAGTAGTTTATTGGTCAGTCCACGGGCCAGGGTGCGCAGCAGCTCTTCCGGGTTACCGCCGTTACGCAGGGCGCGCATGGCGCGGTCCACTTCAATGTCACGCAGGCGCTCGGCCCGCTCGCGGAATTGTTTCAATGTAGCCACAGCGTCCAGGGCTCGTAACTGGGAAAGGAATTCTTCCGCGCCAGCCTGAATCAGGTGTTCAGCCTCCTGGGCAGCACCCTCACGGGAACGTACGTTTTCCTGCACCACCTGATGAAGGTCATCAACGGTATAAAGGTAGACGTCCGCGAGTTCACCCACTTCCGGCTCTATATCCCGGGGGACAGCAATATCCACCATAAAATAGGGACGGTGTTTACGCTGCTTCAGGGCACGCTCTACGGCACCCTTGCCCAGGATGGGTAACGGGGCGGCGGTAGAGGAAATAATAATATCGGCATGGGGTAGATGCTGATGCAGTTCACTGAGCACGATACCCCGCCCACCGTACTGGGATGCCAGCGCCTGAGCCCGCTCCAGCGTGCGGTTGGCCACCAGAATATCCTTTACGCCCGCATCCCGCAGGTGCCGGGCCACCAGCTCCATAGTGTTACCCGCGCCGATCAACAGGGCACTGTTGCGGGACATATCAGCAAAAATATGCCGCGCCATGCTGACTGCCGCATAGGCCACGGATACCGGGTTTTCGCCGATGGCGGTGTTGGTGCGTACACGCTTGGCTACCGAGAAGCTCTGCTCAAACAGCCGCGACAACAGGCCTCCGGTGGCTCCATATTCCCGAGCCTGGGCATAGGCGTCCTTGAGCTGCCCGAGAATTTGCGGCTCGCCCAGCACCATGGAATCCAGGCCGCAGGCAACCCGCATCATGTGTCGTACGGTGTCGGCGTCCCGGTAGTTGTAACTGAAACCCCGCAGCTCGACCGCATCCAGGCCATGAAAAGTCGCCAGCCAGTCCATGACGCGCTGAATGCAGGCACCCTCAGCCGCCAGGTAAAGTTCGGTACGGTTACAGGTGGAGAGTATGGCCGCTTCGCTCACGCCGGGCACCTGCCGCACACCCACAAGGGCCTCCCCCATGCGTTCCGGGGTAAAGGCGACGCGCTCCCGCATTTCCAGCGGCGCGGTCTTGTGGTTGATCCCAAGTGTTATCAGCGTCATCAACGGCTAAGACGAGTGTCTCTCTCAGTGCCTGCAACGCCCAGCGGCGGCCGGCCTTCTAGTAAAACGCTATTTTACCGGCTGCGGCCGCCCACCGCCACCCGACCGCCGTTATTTAGCGGTATTCACTGAGGTGGTCTGGAGGTTGGGCAAGCACCCGCGCTTATGCCATGATAAGGCCACGCCACCAGATTGAGTTGACTGAGGTCATGGTGGCGCCCATTACCCAGCGACGGATACTTCATGAGACAGATTGCTTGGCTACTGGCCGCGGGCCTGCTCGGCGCCTCCCTGCAGGGCTGCTCCATGCTCTCTGGGCCTTCACAGGCTGATACGCCTGAACCGGCACCCGCGGCGACTCCGGTTGCCTCCCAGACAGCATCAGAAATCCAATACGCGGAATTCGATACCGAAACCCTGTTCCTGCTGCTGGCAGCAGATATCGCCGTACAGCGGGGGCGGTTCGATGTAACTCTGGTAAATTACGTTGAAGCGGCCAAGCAGTCCCGCGACCAGGGCGTTATTCGCCGCGCCATGCATATTGCCCAGTCCCTCAATGCCGACAACGCCCAGCGGCAGCTGGCCAGCCTATGGCTGGAGGTCAACCCCAACAGCCTGGAAGCACACCGCATCAGTGCAATACAGCACATCAAGCGCCGGCAGTATGAAGACGCTCTGGAGCATATGGAGTACCTGCTCTCCCGGGGCGAGGATGCGGATTTTGATAACCTTGCTGCACTGGCTACCGGCCTGCCTCACGACGATCAGACTGAACTGCTCAAGCTGTACCACGATTTGCAACAACGCCACCCCGGCAATCGTGAAATACGTTACGGCAAGGCCCTGCTGCAAAAAAACACCGGCGATGTATCCGGCGCGCTGACCACCCTGGCGCCATTACTGGAGGATCGCCCCCACTATCAACCCGCACTGGTTCTCTACGGTGACCTGCTCTATCGTAGTGGCGACCGGGAAGGCGCTATTACCCATTTGCGCCGGTATGCCCGCCGCTACCCGGAGAACCGCCAGCTCGGCACCCTCTATGGCCGCGCTTTGATTGATGATGGCCAGCTACAGGCCGCCCAGGACCAGTTTGAGCGCCTGATGCGCCGGTTTCCCGAGCACCCCAGCCTGAAGCTGTCCTTTGCCCTGGTAGCACTGGAAAATGGCGAACAGGCCCTGGCGGAGCGCCACCTGCAGGAGCTGGCGGACAACAATCACCACATTAATGAAAGCAACTTCTACCTTGGCCAGATTGCCGAAAACACCGACCGCCGGGAAGACGCCGTTATTCACTACCGCCTGGTTGGCAATGGCGGCCACTATCTGCCTGCTGTGGCCAGGGTGGCCCGCCTCCAAGCGGAACTGGGCAAGCTGGACGATGCCGTGATGGAGCTGCGGGAGTTGCGACAACTGCGGCCCGACGAGGCCCGCAATTTCTGGCTGATAGAAGTCAACCTGCTGGCTGAGCAGGAGCAGCATGCGGACGCTCTCGGCGCCGCCAGTGAAGCGCTGCAACAGCACCCGGATGACATCAACCTGCTGTATGCCCGCGCCATGGCCTTTGACCGCTTTGAGCGTACCGACGAGGCTGAAGCTGACTTGCGCGCCATTCTGAACCAGGAACCCGACAACTCAGTCGCCCTCAATGCGCTGGGCTACATCCTTACCATTCGCACGGATCGCCTTGACGAAGCCCTGGCACTGATTGAGCGTGCCCATGAGCTAGACCCGGAGAATCCGGCCATTCTCGACAGTGTCGGCTGGATTCATTTCCGTCTGGGCAATCTGGAAAAAGCCCTGCAGTATCTGCAGGTGGCCTATGAAGCCTATCCGGACCCCGAGATCGCCGCACACTACGGCGAAGCCCTCTGGGTTGCCGGGCAACAGGAGCAGGCGCGGATTATCTGGCGTCGCGGTCTGCGTGAGCACCCCGGTAATCGACACATACTGGAGGCGATCCAGCGTCTGGGTGAGGAGTCTCTGTTTTGAGCAATCTGAAATTCTCAGTGGCGTTGCTTGCCTGCTTGCTGCTCAGCGCTTGCGCCATCAAACCACCAGACCCTCTGCCAGACGGACTGACTGAACAACCACCCCGGCACTGGGCAGAGACAACCCTCGCCCTGATGGCGCTGACCCACTGGGAACTGCAGGGCAAGCTGGCGGTGCGACAGCCCGGAGATAGCGCCAGCGCTTCGGTCAACCGCTGGACCCAGCAGAATGAACATTACGAACTGCTACTGTCCTCCGCTGTGCTGGGCATGGGCCGCACCGAACTCAAGGGCGTACCGGGCTTCATCAGCCTCACGCTGCCCAACGGCGAGACCTACCACTCCAATGATCCGGAAGCGCTGATACTGGCTGCAACCGGCTGGCAACTCCCCATCGACAGCCTCACCTGGTGGGTCAAAGGGCTGCCTTCACCCGACGGTGATTATCGCCTGCTGTTTGACGACGAGGACCGGCTGACGGTTATCCGCCAACACGGCTGGGAGATACGGATTGATCGCTGGCGCCAGTTCATCACGGATAAACCGGCACTACCGGCCCGCCTGACCGCGTTGAAGGATGACCGCATGGTGCGCCTGGCCATCACGGACTGGCGCAAGGAGCCCTGAGCCATGGCCCTGACCCTGCCAGCCCCCGCCAAGCTGAACCTGTTCCTGCACATTGTGGGGCGCCGCCCCGATGGCTATCACGAGCTACAAACCCTGTTCCAGTTTCTAGACTATGGCGACGAACTGACCTTTGAACTGACCGGGCAACCCGGCGAGATCAGCCTGCAACCGGCGCTGGCGGAGGTGCCTGCCGAGCAGAACCTGATTGTCCGCGCCGCCCGCGCCCTGGCAGCGCGGCAGGCTGAGCCTCTGGCCGGGGTACGCATTACCCTGCACAAACGCCTGCCCATGGGCGGAGGTTTAGGCGGTGGCAGCTCCGACGCGGCCACCACATTGCTGGCGCTGAACCAGCTGTGGCAGCTGAACCTTCCACTGGATGAACTGGCGACCATCGGGCTCAGCCTCGGTGCAGATGTGCCGGTATTTGTGCGCGGCCGGGCAGCCTGGGGCGAAGGCGTGGGCGAACAGCTGACCCCAGCAGATCCTCCCGAGGACTGGTTTGTGGTGCTGAAACCCGCATGCGACATCAACACCGCCATGATTTTTTCACAGGAGGGGTTGACAAGGGACACCCCGAGAATGAAAATAGCGCCCGCTTTTGAGGGACACGCCTCGAGGTACCGAAACGACTGCGAGGAAACAGTGACAATGCTGTATCCAGAAGTCAGGGAAAGCCTTAACTGGCTATCACAATTCGGACCTGCAAGATTAACCGGAACCGGGGCTTGCATATTCGGGCGTTTCCCTACAGAATTCGAGGCCCGGCAAGTCTGGGCAAGAAAACCCTCCGGCATCGATGGGTTCGTAGCTAAAGGGGTGAACCATTCACCTCTACACAAACAGCTGACTGAGCTAAGATGATGCCGAAAGAGCACGATACTGGGGTGTCGCCAAGTGGTAAGGCAACGGGTTTTGATCCCGTCATGCGTAGGTTCGAGTCCTACCACCCCAGCCACCTATCTCCTATTCCCTCTGAATCAACCGCTGATACTGAGAAGGATGCCGTCGTGTCCAAACTGATGATTTTCTCCGGTAATGCACACCCGGAACTCGCGCGCGCCATTGCCCAGAAACTGCACATGCCCCTTGGCCAAGCCACTGTAGGCAAGTTCAGCGACGGCGAATCCACCGTTGAGATCAACGAAAATGTCCGGGGCCATGACGTCTTCGTCATTCAGCCCACCTGTTATCCCACTAACGATAACCTGATGGAGCTGATCATCATGGCGGACGCCCTGCGCCGTGCATCAGCCACCCGGATCACCGCCGTTATCCCCTACTACGGCTACGCCCGCCAGGATCGCCGCGTGCGTTCCACCCGGGTTGCCATCAGCGCCAAAGTGGTTGCAGACATGGTCACCAGCACCGGCGTTGACCGGGTGCTGACCGTTGACCTGCACGCTGACCAGATTCAGGGGTTCTTTGATATCCCGGTGGACAACATCTATGCCACCCCGGTACTGCTGGACGATATCGAGAAGCAGCGCTTCGAAAACTTTGTTGTCGTATCGCCAGACGTAGGCGGCGTTGTCCGCGCCCGCGCTGTGGCCAAGCGCCTGAATGATGCCGACCTGGCCATCATCGACAAGCGCCGCCCACGAGCCAATGTCTCTCAGGTCATGCACATCATCGGTGATGTCAAAGACAAGACCTGTATCCTGGTGGATGACATTGTGGATACCGCCGGCACCCTGTGCAAAGCCGCCAATGCCCTGAAAGAACATGGCGCTGCGCGGGTTGTGGCCTACATTACCCACCCTGTCCTGTCTGGGCCGGCCATTGAGAACATCAATGCCTCAGAACTGGATGAACTGGTGGTGTGCGACACCATCCCGCTGGGTGACAAGGCGCGCGAATGTGATAGAATCCGCGTCCTCGGTATGGCTGGCCTGCTGGCAGAATCCATTCGTCGCGTCAGCAACGAAGAGTCCATCAGCGCCATGTTTGACGAATAATTCGTCCCAGACTTGAGCGACAAGATTCCGAACCGGGAGCGCCCGATCACTCAGGCGCTCCCGGTTCGTTTAACCCCCGGTCACTTCGCCGGGACTTAAAGAAACACCCGGAAATCAGCCTGGTCGCGGGCCCTCCGGGTGACTACTGAGGTAATAATCATGTCCCAGGAATTTGCACTCGACGCATTCCTTCGCAACGATCAGGGCAAAGGTGCGAGCCGCCGCCTGCGTCGCGATGAAGGTAAAGTACCAGCCATCATCTACGGTGGCGACAAAGAGCCGCTGGCCATCTCTATCCCACAGAAAGACCTGGCCAAGGCAACCGAGACTGAAGCTTTCTTCTCTCACATCCTGACCCTGAACGTGGAAGGCAAAAAAGAGTCCGTCATCATCAAGGACATGCAACGCCACCCGTACAAGCCGCTGTTCACTCACGCTGACTTCCTCCGCGTAGACAGCAAGCACGAAATCCACGTTAACGTACCGCTGCACTTCATCAATGAAGACAAGGCGCCGGTCGTTAAACTGCAGGGCGGTGTTGTTTCTCACCAGATGACTGAAGTTGAAATCATCTGTCTGCCGCAGGATCTGCCTGAGTTCATCGAAGTTGACCTGATGGACGTGGAGATGGATCAGGTCATTCACCTGAGCGACCTGAAGCTGCCTAAAGGCGTGCGTTCTGCATCCCTGCAACAAGGTGCTGACCACGACCTGCCGGTTGCTGCCGTGCACAAGCCGAAAGGCGCCAAGGCAGACGAAGCTGAAGAAGGCGAAGAAGGCGCAGAGTAATCCCGCGCCTGGGGCAGACGGCTTATGGCACAGTCAATTCTCATGGTGGTGGGCCTGGGTAATCCCGGTTCAGACTATGAAAACACCCGCCATAATGCCGGTGCCCTCTTTGTTGAAGCACTGGCCCGCGATGCGGGCCAGTCGCTAAGACCGGATAAAAAGTTCCACGGGCTCTATGCCCGCATCAACTGGCAGGGATTAGACCTGCACCTGCTCAATCCCTCCACCTATATGAATCGCAGCGGCCTGGCTATCAAGGCGCTGGCGGACTTCTACAAGATCACACCCGAACAGGTTCTGGTGGTGCATGACGAGCTGGACCTGCCGCCTGGCACCGCCAAGCTGAAGCAAGGTGGCGGCCACGGTGGTCACAACGGCCTGCGGGATACTATCGCCCACCTGGGCGGCAACCATTTTCACCGCCTGCGCGTGGGCATCGGCCACCCCGGCGACAGCCGCCAGGTAACCAACTACGTGCTGGGCCGGATCGGCAAACAGGAAGGTGAACAGCTGCAAGCTGTCATTGACGAAGCCCTGCGGGTACTCCCCGATGCCGCATCCGGCAAACTGCCTCAGGCCATGAACCGACTGCACAGCTTCAAGGCATAGCCGGCCAGAATACACCTGCCGAAGATCGTCCTCGCACCACCCTCGCCAGACCGGTATAATCCGCCCTCAACATTTTTTGACTTTCCAGAGGCACCTCATGGGTTTTAACTGTGGCATCGTTGGCCTGCCCAACGTCGGCAAATCCACCCTGTTCAACGCCCTCACCAAGGCGGGCATTGGCGCAGAGAACTTTCCTTTCTGCACCATTGAGCCCAATGCCGGCGTCGTCGCCATGCCCGATCCGCGGCTCAACAAGCTGGCCGAGATCGTCAAGCCGCAGAAGGTGATCGCCACCACCATGGAGTTCGTGGATATCGCCGGCCTGGTGGCTGGCGCCTCCAAGGGTGAAGGTCTGGGCAACCAGTTTCTGGCCAACATCCGCCAGACCGACGCCATCGCCCATGTGGTGCGCTGTTTTGAAGATGGCAACGTGATTCACGTCGCCAACAAGGTGGACCCCGCCGCCGATATTGAAATCATCAATACCGAGCTTGCCCTGGCGGATCTGGATACGGTCGAAAAAGCCATCAAGCGCGTCCAGCGCGTTGCAAAAAGTGGCGACAAAGAAGCCAAAGCCCAACTGGACATGTTTGAGAAACTGCTGCCCGTGCTGAATGAAGGCAAGCCGGTACGCAGTATGGCGCTGAACAAGGACCAGCTGGCCCTGATCCGTGAGCTGTGCCTGCTCACCATCAAGCCCACCATGTACATTGCCAACGTCAATGAAGACGGCTTCGAGAACAACCCGCACCTGGACAAGGTACGGGAAATCGCAGCCAGCGAGAACGCCATTGTCGTTCCCATCTGCAACAAGCTGGAGGCCGAAATCTCCGAGCTTGAAGATGAGGAAAAGAGCATGTTTCTGGACGAAATGGGCATGGGCGAGCCCGGCCTTGACCGTGTAATCCGTGCCGGTTATGCCCTGCTCGGCCTGCAAACCTACTTCACTGCGGGCGTTAAAGAAGTCCGCGCCTGGACCGTCAAAGTCGGCGCCACCGCCCCTCAGGCAGCGGGCGTTATCCACACCGACTTTGAGCGGGGCTTTATCCGTGCCGAAGTGATCGGCTACGAGGATTTCGTCAAGTACAACGGAGAAGCCGGTGCCAAAGACGCAGGCAAGTGGCGCCTGGAAGGCAAGGAATACATCGTCCAGGACGGCGATGTCATCCACTTCCGCTTTAACGTCTGATGGCAGATTGCAGGCGGCGCTGGTAACAAGCGCCGCCTGCTAGCTCTGATACCGCGCCAGTTCCAGCGGGTCATGGGCGCAGAACAGGGTTACGTCCTCGTGGCCCAGGGCGAGCTGCTGCAGTCGCTGCTGGTTTTCGGCGTGAATATCCGGCCAGGTGCGTACCAGTTTTTCAAACACCGCCAAACCCCTTGGCACATCCGGCGTCGCCGTCACTTCGCTGTGGTGGAAATAGGCATCTCCGCAGTGCATCTGCCACTGATTACCGTCATGCACCGCCACCCCCACGTGGCCCTTGGTATGCCCGATCAGGGGCACCATCAACAGATCAAGATCCAGCTCCGGAATGGGGCGAATCACACTGAAACCTTTCCAGGCCTCCTGGGGCTGGTCATACACGGCCCAGTCGGGCTGGTGGTCAAACTGCACCTTACGGAACCGCATACGGTCCCGGCGGGTAGGCTTCAGGATCTGGTCCAGCTCAGCTTGCAGCACATGGACCTTCGCCTCCGGGAAGTCTGACAAACCGCCCGCATGATCCAGATCGAGGTGAGTAGGCACAATATGCTGCACATCACGGGGGTCAAAGCCCAAGGCCTTGACCTGAGCAATGGCTGTTTCAGCAGGGTCCAGCCGGGGGCGCATGGTGGTCAGCACAGACTTGCCCAGGCGGCGCTCAGGCTCGGCCACGTCCTGCTGGCCGAAGCCGGTGTCTACCAGTACCAGCGTCTTGGGTGTTTCTATCAGCAAGCAATGGCACACCAGTTCCGCCGCGTCAGTCCAGCCACCAAAGCCGTTGATCAGGCGCTGACAAACCGGGCAGAGGGTACCGCAGTTGAGGTGGTGAATGCGAATGGTCACAGGCCGCTCCTTGCAGGGGGTATCAGGGAGCCCGCAGCGTCACACGGTTTGCCGTAGGAAATCAATGACCTCATCGACACGGCCCTGAAAACGCACCGGGCGGGGTGCCTTTTTTAGCTGGTAGTCGTACATGCGGTCATAGTATTCCGTTAACAACTGCGTCACCCAGCCCTCATGACCCGCGATGCTGGTGGTGCGCCGCTGCTCCGCCATGGCGCCCTGAAAGGCATCCATCACCCGCTGATAACGCTCGCCACCGAGGCGCCGGGCGATACGGGCAAAAGCCTGTTCAAAGTAGGTCTGGTAGGCCTGCAAACCGGCCTCTTCTCCCTGCTGCTGCCGGTAATGTTGCTGAAGCTGCACCACGTAATCATCGAGAATAAAGGCCACCCGCTGGGCAAGACTTTCCTGCACGACCACCACCTCAGCCTCACGGATACGCTGACTCAGGCCTTGGGGCAAATGCACACTGCCGATATTGCGGGACTCATCCTCGACAATCACCGGGCGCGTCCAGTCCAGCGCATGAGCGGCCAGCGCCAGCTCGTTCTCAAACTGGGCCTGAGTGGGCTGCGGCGTTAACAGAGCGCCGAAGGCAGAGCCCCGGTGATGTGCCAGGCCCTCCAGGTCCAGCGCATTGCTGCAACCCTGCAGCACCCGGGTTTTACCACTGCCGGTTCGCCCCGCCACAACCCAAACGGGGGCCTGTTGAATAAAGTCCTCCAGGCGTTGCAGCAGCCAGTGCCGCAGGCTTTTATAGCCACCCGCAATCAATGGCAGGGTGATGCCGGCCTGCTGCAGCCAGTCCCGGCTGATATTGGAGCGCATGCCGCCACGGGCACAATAGATGATTGTGTGTTCCGGCTTTTGCCGGGCGCACTGGTGCCAGGCATGAATGCGGGCAGCTTTGATGTCGCCGCTGACCAACCGGTGCCCAAGGCGCACGGCCGCCTCCTGACCATGCTGTTTGTAGCAGATGCCAACCTTGTGTCGCTCGTCATCATTCATGAGTGGCAGATTGACGGCCCCCGGCCAATGGCCCTGTTTGAACTCCACCGGCGCCCGTACATCAATCAGTGTCAGCTGTTGCCAGCTGTCTTTCAGCAGCTCCGGTTGTAATACCAGCTTTGTCATGGTGTCACGTCCAACGCGATCATTTTCTGATTATCCGCCCGGCTGTGCAGGCGGCCAACAACACTGGCCCCGGGTATGAGCGCCTGCAGCGCCGGCCAGGCGTCGGGTGGCAAGGCCACCAGCAGGCCACCGGAGGTTTGTGGATCAAGCAGCAGCTGAACCCGGCTGTCCTGCATATCCGCCACTGGCTCACACTGCAGCAGCGCGGGTGACAGATGCGGCACCAGGCTGGACTGAAAGCCCGCTGCCAGCAGTGACAAAGCACCGTCAATGGCGGGCAACTGATGCAGCCAGAGTTCAGCCCTCAGCGCAGTGCCTTCGAGCATTTCCAGGCAGTGACCCAGCAGGCCGAAACCGGTCACATCCGTCACGCCATGAGCGCCAACAGCCTGCAGGGCCTCCATGGCAGGCCTGTTGGACTGCAACATCACCTGCCAGGCTGCCTGAATAGCCCTCGCGGGTGCTCGGTTCTGCATGGCGGCGGCCCAGATCACGCCGCTGCCCAAGGGTTTGGTCAGCACCAGCAAATCACCCGCCTGACCGCCCTGTTTCAACCACGCGCCCCCCTCAAGCTCGCCCTGCACCACCACCCCCAGGTGGGTTTCTGCCCCCTGGGTGCTATGCCCGCCCGCCAGGCTCACGCCTTCGTCATAAAGGGCCAGGGCCACGCCCGCCATCAGGCGCTGGGCATCCCGTTGTTGCAGGCGGGGGTGCGCGAACGCAAGGTTCATCCACACCTGCGCCCACAAAGGCTTTGCCCCCATGGCATAAAGATCACTGAGGCTATGCAGCACAGCCACCTGCCCGAGCCGGTAAAAATCATCACTAAACGCGCGAAAACCATCAATGCTCTGCACCTGCGCGGGCCCCTGCGCCTGCCGCCAGATAGCCGCGTCCTCCGACCGGGTCAGGGCGGGTCGCAGTTGCGGGTGGGGGCGTAACGGCAACTCGCTCAGCGCCTTGCGGAGCTGTTCTGGCCCCAGCTTGCTGCCGCAGCCAGCGCAGGGCATGGGGGCGCCCTCATGGCCGGCGGACATACCCGCCGCATGCCCCTGAACCTGCAGCTTCGCCATGAATTTGCGATCAATCCAGTCCTTCCAACGCCAGACCCAGGCACCGGCAAATGCCAGAGGCCCCTTGTTCCCCACCGCCCGCTGCGCACCCAGCGAAATCAGCGACAGAAATCCCTGCTGCAAACGGACCGGGCGCAGCGGCGTACCCGCAAAAGCCCGGGCCAGGTTGTGATACAGAAAAGGCGCCTGACGCACGGCGTAAACACCGGCCTTGGGACGTGGCGAAGCCATCATCTCCGCCACATCACCAGCGGCGAACACATCGGGGTGGGAGGTGGACTGCAAGTACTCGTTAACGGCGATAAAACCACCGTTGGCGGTCGCCAGACCACTAGCCCCTGGCCAGTCAGGGGCCTGAGCCGAGGTACACCAGATAATTTCATCCAGGGGTAGGCGGGTGCCGTCTGCTGCCGTCAAGCCACCGGCGTCCACCGACTGAACACGGGTGTTGGGGTGACAACGAATACCGTAGGCCGCCAGCGCTTGCTCCGCCTGCGCCACGACCCGGTCCGGATAACCCGCCAGCACCCGATCAGAGGCATACACCAAATGCCAGTTTACGGTGCTGCCTGCATCCAAACACTGGCCAGCCCCCAAACGCTGCGCCATGGCAAGGATAAGCTCAACACCACCGGCCCCGGCACCTACCACGCCCCAGTGACCGCCCCGCCCCTGCTCCGCCACCGCCCGGAGCTGTTGCCATTTATCGAAAAACCGGCTGACGGGCTTAACCCCGATCACGTGTTCACCCGCCCCCGGCAGCCGCACATCGGGGGTAGACCCGGTATCAAAACTGACCTTTTCGTAACTGACCACGCCCTGCTGCTCAAGGTGCAGCACCTTGCTGACCGGCTCCAGGCCGGTGACACGGGCCTCAATAAAACCCACGCCCGCCCAGCGACACAGTTGCGGTAAGTCGATGTGTACCTGCTCATGGCTGTAGTGACCCGCCACAAGGCCAGGCAGCATACCGGAGTAGGGAGTCATGCCGCTGTCGGAGATCAGCGTTACCCGCACCCCGGGCAGAGGGCGCATGGCCAGCATGCGAATAACGAGGGCGTGGGCGTGACCACCACCTACCAGAACAAGGTCGCGTTCAGGCATCTTGTGCATGATCAGGGTCTGCTTGGTTGAATTTTTTGGTCATTCAGGCTGGTTCCACTTGCCATTGTCTGGCCAGACGTCAGGCGGCAGTCTTGCGCAACAGAGAACGAACAACAAGAGCGCCCCTGAATGAAAGACTTCGCCCGCTATGTCTCTCGCGTCGCCAACGACACTTACCGGCACAGCCGTCCGATCATGCCTGAGCAGCCTTGGTGGGACAACCTCGATCCGCTCTTTCATCAATATCCGGACGATTTCGACCTGGATCTGGTGACCCAGCTGATGGTTCGCACCACAGCCGGAATTGACCGCGTCAGTTGTGCGCTGCTGTCCAGCCTGACCACCCTGACCGCCATGCCCCGCACGATGCACCCGGCCAGGCTAAATCGCGATCTGGCACAGACGGACTACTACGGTGATATTGCCATACAGCGAGACCCTGAGCGGTTCTTCCCCAAACCCTCACAGAAAGTAACGGTGCGACGCCGAAAAGCCAGCCTGCTGGAATACCGCCCCAGCGAAGGGCGGGTGGAGGTGCTGTCCTTCAAAAGTGAATTTGAGCCCCAGAATCCGGCGCTGCGCACGGCCTACCAGGCTCATAAAAGGAACAGCATTGCCTGGGCTGAGCACTGGTGCCATGGCGACAAACCGCGCCCAACCCTGTGCATGATTCACGGCTTTGTTGCAGACCCCTACTGGCTGAACAGCCGCTGGCTTGCGCTGCCCTGGTTCTACAAACAGGGTTACGACATTCTGCTTTATACGCTGCCGTTCCATGGGCGCCGCCAAGGCATGCTGGACCCCTTCAGCGGCTACGGTTACTTCGCCCACGGGTTCTCACACCTGAACGAAACTATCGCCCATGCCGTGCATGATTTCCGGCTGTTTCTGGACTATCTGGAAGAACAGGGTTGCGAACAATTCGGGGTGACCGGCATATCCTTGGGTGGCTACACCAGCGCCCTGCTGGCAGCGGTCGAACCAAGGCTGGCATTTGCCATACCCAATGTACCGGTGATCAGCCTGGTGGATCTCATGCTGCAATGGCGCCCCATTGGCCTGGCCTTGCGTATGGCCATGCGGGCCAATGGTGTGTCAGTGCATGACCTGCGCCGCCTGACAGCCGTCAGTAATCCCCTGACCTACGACCCGCTGTTGGATAAATCTCGCTTAATGATTATCGGTGCCGCAGGTGACCGCTTTGCGCCACCAAAACACAGCCGCCTGCTCTGGGATCACTGGCAGCAGCCCGAGCTGCACTGGTTCCCCGGCAACCACCTGATTCACCTGGATCAGGGACGCTACCTGAAGCAAATGGCCAGTTTTATGCGGGCGCAGGGGTTTTAGTGGGCTGGTTACACGGTGCAGAGAAAATGAGATTGAACTCGCCGGTGACCATGGAGCATGAGCGGAGTTGGCATCCGTTGCAGTGGTTGGTTACGCGGTTCCGCCAGCGTAGAAGCGGCACCACAATCACTTGCTATAAGACAACTTCCGCCACACCTTGGAGTACGGCGACATAACTCGCTGGCTGTCTTTCCGTGAACCCCACATGCAAAAGGTTATTTGCGTCACACGCGCCACACCCATGGAGACCGAGATAGGACCGCCCACCTTCATGCGAACAACGAATTGTTAACTACTATAACCTCAGCCACCGAACGAGCTGTCGCAATGCTATTGCAGAAACCAGAACAGCTATACCCGCACTCCAAACCACCAGCTGAACATTGAAAAGGAAACTGGCGAATGTGGTTTGGCAGCATGTTTGGCTGGCGAGATAAAAGCCAGAAACTAGTGTCAGAAGTACTGGCACCACCAAAAGGCGCAGCGCCCCACCGTTTCTAAAAAAACGAAACAGTCGATATTGCCTGGGCTCGAAAATCCGCAAAAACAGACCGTATGACAGAATCAATATACATGCGAGTTCCGCAGCCAAGAGGACAGGGATAAGCAGCAAGGCGACAAAGAAGGCTATCCAGAAAAAGAAAATAGTTACAACGTCCATTTCATTTCACTATCCAGGGCAGAGTTTAGCGCCAAGCACAGAGGCGCGAGTATAAAAGCAATGACATTGCCACAGCGAAGCGGAGAAACAAGCACCCATGTTACGCACCAGGTCAACCGCCGCCAAGCATGTACGCACTCAGCTGCCGCGCCTCTCGCATGACGAAGAGGACAAGCATCCGATTTTCACCCTCAGGATAAAAAATTCGACACAGTGAAACTGAAACCGGGATGTTTACACTACCAAAACTGGCTGGATTTTGGGGTTTTCTACAGTCTCAACGTCGCCCAGCATGCGCGGCTTTGGAATGGAGGCGAAGCCGCAATGGAAAAGACATCGCGCGACTGGCCCCGTTAGGCAACTGCGGCACGCCGCTGAAAATTATGACTTTCTGCATCAAAAACCCAAAAACAGCATGTCCAACGCTGCGGAGATTTCATTCTGCTGCTCAGCAAGGCTACCAACACGAGAACGCAATTCACCTTCGGGTACAGCAGCCATGTACTGAGTGGCCATTACGAGACCCTGACCCTCAATGCTAAATACAGGATTCAGCCGCTGGGCAGGGAACGGCGCAGAGGATTGGGGCAACAGTGGCACGACAACTCGAGTGTTCAAGCCGCTGAGAAGGTCTGACTGAACGTCCAGCAGATAGCCACCTCCACCCTCATTCTCGAAGATGTCGAAGCGGGCCATCAGAATTGACGGTGCCGTGCGAGAGGCAAACCGTTAGCTTCAACGTATGCGTTCGAGCTTGCCAGGGCTCTGGCATTCTCTTTCAGCCACTTCTCCTGTTTATGCAGTTTCACAGCCTCCGCGATCCCCGCCTCTGCGGACCGTGAGACATTGATACCCAAAGCTTTTGCCTCTTTGAGAAGTGCAGTGTCTAGCGATAGGTTCGTTGGCTTTCGAGGGGATTTCGTAACTTCAGCAGCTCGCATGGCTCAGTCCTCGCGGGGAACGATGGACTCATAATATGCGCATATTATTTGCACATCAAGACTACGCGACGGTAAGTATTTTCGCGCTCTGTTGCGATCGAGACGCCCGCAAATCCAGCATGCACAGGCTCATTTGCCGCCAATCATGCCGCCAACAGTCCATAATTCATCAGCTTCTCAATGTTGTGCACCAGGCAGTATAGCTGCCACTGCCCCTGCACTTTTTTTCTTGCCTCGTAAGCTGAAGTGTAACCATCCCCTAAAATCGGTGCATGCGTAACTAGAGTTCTCCGGCCTACAATGAGGCAAACGGAGAACGACATGAAGAAATCACGGTACAGCGAGTCACAGATCGTCAAGATCCTGAAGGAGGT
>JAIUMV010000029.1 GCA_022565395.1 Marinobacter sp. | reverse complement strand
GACACCAGAAACAACAAAGCCCGCACAAGGCGGGCTAAGTTATTGAATTAGTGGTGCCCGGAGGCGGAATCGAACCACCGACACGAGGATTTTCAATCCTCTGCTCTACCAACTGAGCTATCCGGGCAATCTGGCTGCTGTCTTTATGCGGTGCTTGCCTGACACCGGCAGGCTGTTACCTGCAATCCTCTTGTGGAGGACGTTGAGCTTGTCAGCTGCAACGGGGCGCTATTAAACCGGTTTGGCGGGATGCAGTCAAGCCTGTGGCAGAAAAAAATCGCCGGATGCATCCGGTCTGGTTGTTTGCTGACCAAACCGGTTTCTCTGCCCCTATTCTGAGGGTGGTACGTAGCCTTCGGCCTGTTCGAAATCTTCGTTATTGAAGAATCGGGTCATCTGTTCCTGCAGAAACTTCCGGGCGTAGGGGTCCATCATGTTGAGGTGTTTTTCGTTGATCAGCATGGTCTGCTGGGCCTGCCATTCCTGCCAGGCTTGTTTGGAGACATTTTCAAAAATGTCCTGGCCTTTGGCGCCTGGCATGGGGGGGAAGGGCAGGCCTTCCAGGTCCTTTTGGTACTTGCGGCAGAAAACGGTGCGGCTCATGTGGGCCCCTCTTGTGCCTGTGGTAAGGGTTGGTGGGTGATCATAACAAATCAGAGCAGTTCAGGCTGTAACGGCGCACTCAGCAACTTGCGGACCGGGGCGGGTAACCCCAAAGTCAGGGCGGTGGTTGGGTGGTGCCAGACGCGTTCCTGATGTTCTTGGACATGGGTGTAGCCGGTGAGGCTGAGGCGTACCGGCTGGATGTCCAGGTGGTAGTGGCTGAAGGTGTGCCGAAAGCCGGGTAAATGCTCGGGGGCGTCGCAGCGCAGGCCGAAGTGGCGTTGGCAGGCTTCTTCCAGTTCATCGGCGCCATAGGCCGGGTCCAGCTCCGGGAGGCTCCAGAGCCCACCCCAGATGCCGCTGGGAGGGCGTCGTTCCATGAGCAGATGGCCGTTCGCGTCTTCGATCAACAGCATCCAGGTCTGTTTTTCCGGCAGGGTTTTGCGGTGCTTCGGGGCGGGGTACAGGGTGGCGGTGTTGTGCCGGAAGGCCTGACAGTCCCCGTGCAGCGGGCAGTGCTCACAGTCCGGTCGGCTGCGGGTGCAGACCATGGCGCCCAGATCCATGATGGCCTGGGTGTAATCCCGTACCCGTTCGCTGGGGGTGTGCTGCTCGGCATAAGCCCAGAGCTGGTTGAGTACGGCGGTCTGCCCCGGCCAGCCAGCAACGGTGTGGTAGCGGGCCAATACTCGTTTGACGTTGCCATCCAGAATGCTGGCGCGGATATTCCAGGCCTGTGCCAGGATGGCCGCGGCGGTGGAGCGGCCAATGCCGGGCAGGGCCTCCAGTTTGGCCTGGTCCTGCGGGAACTGGCCGCTATGCTCGGCTACCACCTGTTGTGCGGCTTTGTGCAGGTTGCGGGCGCGGGCGTAATAGCCCAGGCCGGACCAATGCTGCAGTACCTCGTCTGTGTCTGCCTGTGCCAGCGCCTCCACGTTAGGGAAACGGGCCATAAAGGCTTCATAGTAGGGAATGACGGTGGCTACCTGGGTCTGTTGGAGCATGATCTCCGAGATCCAGACCCGGTAGGCGTTACGGTCTTCGTGCCAGGGCAGTGCTTTCCTGCCGTGCTGGTCGTACCAGCACAGCAGGCGATGGGCAAAACTCTGGCTCATCGGCGAATCAGGCCCCGAACGGCATCCCGGGCGCGGTCACGGGTTTCTTCATCCAGGCGCTGCTCCAGCTCCTCGCGTACCCGGTCTTCGGCTTGCTGGCGGATCTGTGCACCTTCTTCCCGTGCCCGCTGGCGGGCGATGTTGGCGGCAATATCCCGCAGGGTGTCGCGGAAGCGTGAGCCGTCAAAGGAGCAGAGGCCGGCAGGGTTTTCCACAAAGTTGCCGCGGCACTCTACCGGGATAATCACATTTTTGACGACGTCGGAGACGCGGCAGGCGCGGTCACTGTGGATGTCACCCACAATACGCAGGCCCAGTTCGTAATTAAGGCGACTGGTGCTGGTGTCTACCGTGCCCTGTCCTTCCAGGCGAATGCCGGCAAGGGCGGCCACCAGGTCGGGGTTGGTCAGGGTGGTGCCGTCGATTTTCAGGGTGCCGCTCATGTCGTTGAAGCGGGTGGTTTCGCCCCACTCGGTGACGGTCAGCGCTTCCTGGTTGGCCAGTGCGATGCCCTGGCAGGCCATGCGGGTCAGGTTCATTTGGGTGAAGGCACCCTCCGCCAGATTAAAGCCGATTTCACCCTTGGCGTTGTTCTGCAGAACTGACAGGCGGTTGCCCTGGGTGTTGAGGTCCACCCGCAAGTTGGCACCGCCGGAGATCAGGTCCACCTCGGCCAGGTCCTGCAGCAGGGGAAGAACCTGCACGTTGTTAACCCGGCTGCTGATCAGCCAGCTGGGGTTGTCAGTGCGGGCATCCAGCGTGACATTCGCGTTGAAGCCACCTTCATAGAGGTTGCCGCCAAATCGCTCGACTTTCAGTACACCCTGGTCGGCAGTAATGCGGGCAGCAATGTCGCTGATGGTGAGTCCTGAGGCCTGCAGTTGTTGTAGGCCAAGGTTGATGTCCAGGGCCAGCGCACGCAGGGTTTCCAGGGGCAGCAGGTCCGTCTCCGGGCCGGTGTCCTCCGGCGTGGCAGCGGTTTCCTCTTCATCACTGGCGGGCGGCAGGTAGCGGTCCACATTAATGCTGTTGCCGTTAAGGGTCAGGCCAATGGCGCCATCGCTGAGTCCATAGCGGGCACTGCCGTCGAACACGGTGTCGTCCAGTGTGATGGACAGACCGCTCAGCTCTACGCGACCGGCAGGTCCGCCAATCTGGGTGGCGAAGGCAATGCGCTTCAGGACATCAGGGTCTGCTGTTTCAACGGGTTCCTGACCCAGGGTGGCCAGCAGCTCGCGCAGTGAGAAGGGCAGCAGTTCCAGGTTGCCGCTGAGTTGCGGTTGGTCGCCAAAGCCCTGTACGTTGAGGTTGGTGTTCAGCCGCAGGTTGGCAAAGCGCAGGCTGAGGTCGCTGATGGCAGCGGTTTCTGTCGCCAGATGGGCTTCCAGATTACCGGTGATGGAGGCGCGATGGCTGCGGCCATCGAAGGGCTCGCCGCTAAGGTCAAAGTCGCTCTTGAGGTTGCGCATGGCAAACTGGTCGAGGGCCTCATTGGCAAATAGCAGGGCGCTGATCTGGCCGCGCACAGCAAAATCAGGTTCGCTGGTGGCAAAGCGGAAGCCGAGGTCCAGCGGGAAGGTTTGCCCCAGCGCAATCTGGCGCGCTGTCAGGGTGAAGTCTTCCAGGGTGATGACCTGGCCGGCAGCCCTGTCGTCATAGACGATGCGGGCATTGATAATGCGCACGTCATCTACGGCAAAGTCCAGTGGTGTGCCTGGGCTGGCATCCCGGTCGGCGACCGTTTCGGGCGCGGGGGGTGTCGCGCTGTCATCGGCCTGCTCAGACTCAGGCATGATGCGTTCCCAGTTGCCCTGGCCATCCGGACCCATCACCAGGTGTGCTTCCAGGCCGTCCAGTACAAAGGTGTTCACCCGTGGTGACATGGCCAGCAAAGACCAGAAGTCCACCTGAGCGAGCAGCTTGTTCATGGCGGCAAAGCGCTCGCCTTCGAGCAGGACTTCCACCTCATTGACTTCGATGCCCAAAGGGATCAATGACCAGCTGATGTCACCCTCAAGCCGTAGCTCAAGATTCGTGTGGTCTGATACAGCTTTTTCGATCTGTGGCTTGAAGTCGTTGGGGTCAAGGATAAATAAAACCACACCGACGGCCAGCACCAGAAGCAGGGCCACGGCGAGGATGGCGGCAAGCAGATAGCGAATGACTTTCATTTTGTTGGCGTCCTTTCAGGTTGTTCTTTGACGAAAACCGGGATGCAAAAAGGATACATGACAACCGGGTACCTTTCGATCACAATGCGGGACATAACAAACACTTCATAAAAGAGATAACAAGGAGCGCCGCGTGGCTATCACTGTATCTATTGACCTGAATCGCGAGTTCGATCTGGCCGGAGACCTTGACGCCGTATTTGAACTGCTGGCAGACGTACCAAGATCGGGCAGTCACTTCCCCAAAGTGGATAAGCTGACGGACCTGGGCGACAACACCTTCCGCTGGGAAATGGAAAAAGTAGGCGTAGACAAACACGCCCTGCAATCTGTTTATGCCTGCAAATACGTCGCCGACAAGTCGGCGGGCACTATCGTCTGGACACCGGTGAAAGGCGACGGTAACGGTGTTGTCAGCGGTCGCTGGACGCTCACCAGTAACAGCGATGGTGGCACCCATGCCAGCTTCCAGACCAAAGCAGAGCTGACCCTGCCCCTGCCGAGCCTGCTCAAGCTGGCTATCAGTCCGGTCATCAAGCATGAATTCAACAGCCTGGTTGATACTTACGTCGAGAACCTGAAAAAGGCCTTCTGAGCCAGCCAGCCTGAAACGGGGCCTGTTTTTCATAGGCCCCGACTATTCCTTCCATATCACCGCCATGTCACCGCTATGGGGCGACTACAGCCGCCGAACCGGGTATAATTCCGTTTTTACTCAATCTGGCCTCTTGTGCCCTGTCAGGATTCTGGAGCCCCCATGGCTGAACGCATTGCCCGGGTAGAACGCGATACCCTGGAAACTCAGATCACCGTCACCATCAATCTGGATGGTACCGGTAAAGCCACCTTCGACACCGGCGTGCCCTTCCTTGAGCACATGATGGATCAGATCGCTCGTCACGGGCTGGTGGATCTGGATATCACCTGCAAGGGTGACCTGCACATTGATGACCACCACACGGTGGAAGATATCGGCATCACCCTCGGTCAGGCGTTCAAGCAGGCCGTCGGTGACAAGAAGGGTATCCGTCGTTACGGCCACGCTTACGTGCCGCTGGACGAAGCCTTGTCACGGGTGGTGATTGATTTGTCCGGCCGCCCTGGTCTGACCATGGAAGTACCCTATACCCGCGCCACCGTGGGCGGTTTTGACGTTGACCTGTTTGAGGAGTTCTTCCACGGTTTCGTCAACCACTCGATGGTGACCCTGCATATCGACAACCTGCGTGGCAAGAACACTCACCACCAGATTGAAACGGTATTCAAGGCGTTCGGCCGGGCCCTGCGCATGGCTATCGAAGCTGACGAGCGCATGGCGGGTGTCATGCCGTCCACCAAGGGTTCTCTGTAAACGGTCCGGAGTCGATTGTTCATGAAGACTGTTGCCATCATCGACTATGGGATGGGTAACCTGCACTCCGTCAGTAAGGCCGTCGAGCATGTGGCTGACGGTGTCCGCGTGCTGGTTACCGCTGACCCGGCCCTGATTCGTGAAGCTGATCGGGTGATTCTGCCGGGGGTTGGCGCGATCCGCGACTGTATGGCGGAGATTCGCCGGTTGGAAGTGGATGCCCTGGTGCGGGAAGTGGCGGTTGACCGTCCTCTGCTGGGGATCTGTGTCGGTATGCAGGCGCTGATGGTGCATAGTGAGGAAAATGGCGGTGTGGACGGGATTGATCTGTTCCCCAACCAGGTTCGCTTCTTTGGCCAGCATCTGACTGAAAATGGCGAGCGCCTGAAAGTGCCCCACATGGGCTGGAATGAAGTCTGGCAGACACAGGACCACCCCATGTGGTCTGGCATCCCGGACGGCGACCGCTTTTATTTCGTGCACAGCTATTTCGTGGAAAGTGACGGTAACTCGGATGTTGCCGGGCGTACCCGTTATGGCGTGGAGCTGGCAGCTGCTGTCGCCAGGGAAAATGTGTTTGCTGTGCAGTTTCACCCGGAAAAAAGCGCCCGCGCCGGCCTGCAGCTGCTGAAAAACTTTGTTGATTGGTCTGGCAAGGCTTGATCTTGCTGATGCCAGTGCACCTTTGATGAGACCCACCTGATATGCTGATTATTCCCGCCATTGATCTGAAAGACGGTAAATGTGTTCGCCTGCGCCAGGGCCGAATGGACGACTCCACGGTGTTTTCCGATGACCCGGTCGATATGGCTGCGCGTTGGGTGGATGCCGGTGCCCGTCGTTTGCACCTGGTAGACCTTAACGGCGCGTTTGCCGGTGAGCCGGTTAATGGCGAAATTGTCCAGGCCATCGCCCGCAAATTCCCCAACCTGCCTATCCAGATCGGTGGTGGTATTCGCTCGGCAGATATCATTGAGGCCTATCTGAGTGCAGGTGTGCAGTGGGTCATCATTGGTACCAAGGCGGTTAAAGAGCCTGAGTTTGTGACCGAGATGTGCCAGCAGTTCCCCGGCCATATTATCGTTGGTCTGGACGCGAAGGATGGCCGGGTGGCCACTGATGGCTGGGCGGAAGTCTCTGAAGTCATGGCGGTGGATCTGGCCAAACGCTTTGCCCACGACGGCGTGGAGTCCATTGTTTATACCGACATCAACCGCGACGGCATGATGCAGGGTGTTAATGTGGAAGCTACGGTCGCACTGGCGGAGCAGGGCGGTATTCCGGTTATTGCCTCGGGTGGGGTGACCAATATGGATGACATTCATCAGCTGGCCAAGGTTGCGCCGCGGGGTATTCTGGGTGCCATCACCGGTCGCGCCATTTATGAAGGCACGCTGGACGTTGCCGAGGCGCAAGCCTGGTGCGACAGCCAACAGGCTGGAGCGCAGTAACATGGGACTGGCAAAGCGCATCATCCCTTGCCTTGATGTTGATAAGGGCCGGGTGGTTAAGGGGGTCAACTTTGTCGACATCCGTGACGCCGGAGACCCGGTAGAAGTTGCCCGTAAATATAACGAGCAGGGCGCTGACGAGATCACCTTTCTGGACATTACCGCCAGCCACGAAAGCCGCGACACCACCTATGAAACCGTGGAGCGCATGGCCAGTGAGGTGTTTATCCCGCTGACAGTGGGTGGTGGCGTGCGGACCGTGGATGACATCCGCAAACTGCTTAACGCCGGGGCTGACAAGGTCAGCATCAATACCGCTGCTGTGTTCAATCCGGAGTTTGTACGTGAGGCGGCCGATCGCTTTGGCAGCCAGTGCATTGTGGTAGCGATCGATGCCAAGCAGGTCAGCGCCGCCGGTGAGCCGCCCCGTTGGGAGATTTTTACCCATGGCGGTCGCAAGCCCACCGGCATTGACGTGGTGGAGTGGGCTCGCAAAATGACGGCCTTCGGTGCCGGCGAGCTGCTGCTGACCAGTATGGACCGGGATGGCACCAAAATTGGTTTTGATCTTGGCCTGACCCGTGCGGTCAGTGATGCGGTGCCGGTGCCGGTGATCGCGTCCGGTGGCGTAGGTGAGCTGCAGCATCTGGCGGATGGCGTGTTGCAGGGTGGCGCGGATGCAGTATTGGCAGCGTCCATTTTCCACTTCGGCCAGCACACGATTCCTGAAGCCAAGGCGTTTATGAAGGCGCAGGGGATTGAGGTCAGGGATTAGAGATTAAACAGATTTTTTGCCACGGACGGACACGGAAATACACGGACAAAAGACACACAGATTTTTAGTTGATGTACTGCTTACCAAGCGACCAGACTTGGTTTTCTAAAAACGTCCGTGTTTGTCCGTGTCCGTCCGTGGCTAAAACTGTCTTTACCGCTCTTTAGCCGCCAGCCCCGATGTCACCGGGCGCTTTTCCCCTTCGGCAAACATCGCTTCATTGTTATTCCGCAGTGCCCAAAGACCGCTGACGGTTGCTATTGAAATGCCCATTTCGTCCAGTTCCGGCAGTTTCCGCGCCAGATAATCTACCGTCACCGGGTAAGGGTGGCCGATAGCAATGGCGCTGCCCCGCCTGCGGGCTACCGCCAGCAAATGCTGGAACTGGGCGTCCACATACTCCTCCGTCTGCTCATGATCCAGAAAAACATCCCGGCTGAGGGTGGGTATGTCATGGGCCTGAGCGGTGCGCTCGGCAACCGTGCTGGCAATGGTGCGGCTATCGACAAAGTAGAGCGGATACTGGCGGATCTCTTCCATGATCCATGTCATGGGCTCCTGCAGCTGGGTAAGCAGGCTGCCCATATGATTGTTGACACCGCGTACGTGGGGTATGGACTGCAGGGACCGCCTCAGTACCGTGGTTACGGTGTGCTGGTCCATGCTGGCGTCCAGTCCGCCTGCACCAAGGCCGATGGCTTTGGTGTTGGCCATGGGGGCGTGCAGCATGATTTCCTTGCCCTGGCTATGGGCTTCATGGGCGAGGCGCCTGGTGTAGGGGCGAAAGGGCAGGAAGGCCAGTGTCAGGGGTTGTTCCATCTCGATCAGACGGCGGCCCTGCTCCAGGTCATAGCCCATATCGTCGATGATAATGGCAATAGTGGGCGCCACCGCGGTGCCTTGCTCCGCCTGGGCGGCAGGCGCGAACAAGCCGGCCAGCGGCGCTGACAGGATCAGCAGATATCGGATGAGCCTTTGTGTCACCGGACCTGAGCCCTGCCTTGTTCAAGGATGCTGAGGCCTTTCAGCAGATTAAGGGCTGAGACCAGCTGAAAATCCCGGTTCAGTTGCTCGGCACGGCTGCTACGGTCACGCTCGCGACGGCCCGCATCATCGTTGCTGAGGTGCCGGCTCAGGTCTGCTTCCGTCACCATGCGGCGGCCTTCCACCTCGGTAACCTGCGCAGGCTTCACCAGAATATCAGGCTCAATCCCTTTGGCCTGGATGGAGCGGCCATTAGGCGTGTAATAGCGGGCAGTGGTCAGTTTGATGGCATGGGTCTCATCCAGTGGAATGACGGTCTGTACCGAGCCTTTGCCGAAGGAATCGGTGCCCATGATCACTGCGCGTTTGTGATCCTGCAACGCTCCCGCCAGGATTTCAGACGCTGAGGCGGAGCCACTGTTTATCAGCACGACGACGGGTACGCCTTCCGCCACATCGCCGGGTTTGGCGCTGAAACGCAGGCGTGAGCTTTGCACGCGGCCCTGGGTATAGACGATCAAGCCTTCATCCAGCAGTGCATCTGCGGCTTCCACGGCAGCCTGCAACACCCCGCCGGGGTTGTTGCGCACGTCAATCACCAGCCCTTGCAGGCTGTCGCCATTGGCCTGTTTCAGGCTACGGATGGCAGTGCGGAACTCCCGGCCGGTATCAGCCTGGAACTGGGTGATACGTAGATAGCCAAACCCTGGCTCCAGGGTATGGTAACGCACGCTGGTGACCTTGATGACGGCACGCTCAACATCTATTTCCAGCGGTGCTGGCTGGCCTTCCCGCATGATGGTCAGGCGCAGTATCGTGCCGGGTTCGCCGCGCATGGTGCGTACCGCTTCTTCCAAAGACATGCCTTTGACCTGCCGGTCGCCCAGCTTGATGATCATGTCACCGGGCAGCACTCCAGCCCGTTGGGCGGGGGTGTCATCGATGGGGGTGATGACCCGGACGAAGCCGTCTTCCATACCAATTTCGATACCCAGGCCGCCAAACTCGCCGGTGGTGCTCTCTTCCAGCTCCTCGTAGGCTTGGGGCTCCAGATAGGTGGAGTGGGGGTCAAGGCCGGACAGCATACCCTTGATGGCATTTTCCAGCAGCGTGCGGTCATCCACCTCCTCAACGTAGGCTTCCTTGATGCGACCGAACACTTCGGTGAACTTGCGCAGGTCATCCAGTGGCAGCTGCTGCTCAGCCGGTGGCAGCTGAATCTGTACGTCCTGCCCCTGATGCGTAGCGCGCACGACGGCGCCTGCAGGCTCATCAGCCATCAGCGGAAGGGGGAGTACCATCAGGCAGGTGAGGCCAAGGGCGGTGTGGAGCTTACAGCGGACCCTACTCATTAAAATGTCCTGTCTTCTTGTCCGGAAGGTCGTTGGATTGTGCGTCGCAAAGACCCTGTTTTACCACAGTATGGTGGTAAAAGTGTTGTTTGTCAGCGATTTCTGAGCCAGCGGGTGGGATTTTGCGGCTTGCCCTGATGGCGAATCTCGAAATAGACGACGGGGTTCTCAGTTCCGCCGCTGCGGCCGGAGACCGCTATGCTTTCGCCGGCGTTGACCCAGTCGCCAGGGCTTCGCAAAAGGCTGCTGTTGTGACCGTAGAGGCTCATGTAGCCATCGCCATGATCAATGATGGTCATCAGGCCAAAGCCACGCAGCCAGTTGGCGAAGACCACCCGGCCATAATGCACTGCTTTGACCTCGGTTTCTTCCCGAGTGCTGATGATGATGCCGTTCTGGCGCATCTGGCCCTGGTGCAGACTGTCGCCGAAACGGGCAATGACATCGCCGCTGGCAGGCCAGGGGAGTTTATTGCGCTGTGCACTGAATGGGCCCGCATCGGTAGGCGTGGGCAGATTGGCAATAGCGGCTTCCACTTCCCGCAACAGACGTTCCAGTCGTTGCCGGTCGGCTTCCAGCTCCTGCCGCTGATCGCGGCGGCTGGTGATTTCTGTGGCCAGTGCTGTCAGGGTCTGTTCGCGTTGCTGTTGTGTGTCCTGCAGGCGAGCCTGGCGCTGGGCCGCTTCGCTTTCCAGGCGGCTCAGTTCCAGCCGTGAGGCCGCCACTTGCTGACGGGTATCCCGCAGTTCCGCCAGGGTGGCGTTGAAGGCGTCCAGCCGGCGCAGAGTGTCCCTGCTCAGGTATTCGTAGTAGGTCATGGTGCGGGATAGTTGCTGCGGATTGATCTCATTCAGCAGCACCTTGATGGCCGGAGCGTCACCTTCTGCCCAGGCGGCGCGGATCAGGGCTTTAAGGCTTTCGCGCTGGCTTTCCAGCTGAGTGGTAAGGTCGTTTTCCTGTGTTCTGAGGCTGTTAAGGGTCTGCTGCTCCGCGGTGGCCTGGCGGCGCAGCTCCCTGCGCTCCCGGGTCAGATCACTGATGGTGCGCTCAAGGGTTGTCAGTTCTCGCTCCAGGCGGCTGCGGTCACGTTCCGCGCGGCTCAGCCACTGGTCGATGTTACTGATTTTCTTTTTAAGTTCATTGAGCTGAGCGGGTGAGACATCGGGCAAGTCGGCATGCGCGGTGTCGGGGGCTGCCGCCAACAGCAGGCAGCACAACAGCAGACCGCCCGCGAGGCTGGCTCGCAGGCGGTGTTTCAGGCTGGCACGAGGGCCAGCCAGCATCAGCCGACCCTGACCAGGCTGTGGCCGGTCATCTCGCCGGGTTGCTCCAGCCCCATCAGGGTCAGCAAGGAGGGGGCAATGTCACTGAGAGCGCCGTCATCCAGTAGGCTGACCTGGCGGGGGCCCACATAGACCAGCGGCACCGGGCCGATGGTGTGGGCGGTATGGGCCTGACCGGAACTGGCGTCAGTCATCTGCTCGCAGTTGCCGTGGTCCGCCGTGATCAGGGCTTCCCCGCCCACTTCGTTTAACGCTTCGCAGATACGGACCAGGCACTGATCCAGGCATTCGGCGGCTTTGATGGCGGCTGATAGCTTGCCAGTATGGCCAACCATATCGCCATTGGCGTAATTGCATACCAGAAGATCGTACTTGCCGCTTTTAATGGCTTCCACCAGCTTGTCGGTGACTTCTGGTGCGCTCATTTCCGGCTGCAGGTCGTAGGTGGCCACGTTGGGGGAGGGCACCAGAATGCGCTCCTCACCACTGAATGGGGTTTCCCGGCCGCCGCTGAAGAAGAATGTCACGTGGGCATACTTTTCGGTTTCAGCAATACGCAGCTGGGTTTTGCCCTGCTTTTCCATGAACTCGCCAAGGCTGTTAGTCAGGGACTCGGGCGGGTAGGCACAGGCGGTGTTGATATCGGCAGCGTACTCCGTAAGCATCACAAAGTCCGCCAGCTGGGGGCGACGCTTGCGCTCAAAGCCGTCGAACGTGTCGTCGACGAAAGCGCGGGTCATTTCCCGCGCACGGTCAGCGCGGAAGTTCATGAATATAACCGCATCGCCATTGGTAATGCTGGCATCCGGTTCGCCGTTGGATTGAATGCGTGTGGCTTTCACGAATTCATCATTTTCGCCACGCTCATAGGCCGCTTCCAGTGCCTGCATGGGGTTGGCGGCGTTGAACTCGGCTTCACCCAGTGTCATCAGGTTATAGGCTGCCTCGACACGGTCCCAGCGGTTGTCCCGGTCCATGGCGTAGTAGCGGCCGACGATAGAGGCTACGCGGCCGACGCCAAGGGCTTTCAGGCGCTGGGCTGCTTTTTCCAGTGATGGCATGGCGCTGCGGGGTGGCATGTCACGGCCATCCAGAAAGGCGTGGATATACACCGCCTTTGCGCCTCGCTTGGCGGCCAGCTCGGCTGCCGCCAGGATGTGGTCCTCATGGCTGTGAACGCCACCGGGTGAGAGCAGGCCAAGCAGGTGCACGGCCTTGCCTTGGCTGACGGCTTTGTCGATGGCGCTGCAAAGAACCGGGTTTTCTGCAAAGGTGCCTTCTTCAAGGTCCTTATCAATGCGAGTCAGGCTTTGATAGACCACTCGACCGGCGCCCAGATTCATGTGGCCAACCTCGGAGTTGCCCATCTGGCCGTGAGGCAGACCGACAAACATGCCGGAGGTGTTAATCAGCGTCTTGGGTTGTTGCTGCCAGAGCTGGTCCCAGAACGGGGTGTTGGCGTTGCTGATGGCGTTGTCGTCGGAGGGTTCACGGTGGCCCCAGCCGTCAAGGATGATAAGGGCAGTCGGCTTGCGCTTAGCAGTCATTAGGTAGTCCGGTCCCGTAACTAATAAATCAGGTCCGGCTATTCTACCCGCTTTGCCCTGGCCAGGCTATCGGCCTGCCTTCTGCCGGGAGGGGAGGGTGTGTATAATCCCGCGAGGTCTTTTTATGGCAGCCAGCGCGTCTGCGTGTGCTGCCCGGGTTTGAACCGTAGGCAGGTATTCTGATGGCAAGATTTTTTGAGTTCGTAGGCAACCACTACATTCTGGTGTCCTTGTTCGTAGTCATGCTGGTGATGCTGATCTTGCTGGAGTCCCGTCGGGGCGGGCAGAAGCTGTCACCTCAGCAGGTGGTCAGCCTGTTGAACCGGGATGAAGCCATTGTGCTGGATATCCGTGAGCGTAAGGAGTTCTCCGAGGGGCATATCACCGGTTCCATGCATATCCCTCTGGCGCAGATCAAAGACAAGCTCAACACGCTGAAGAAACACGAGAACAAAACCATTGTGGTGGCTGACAAGATGGGGCAGCACTCAGCGCTGGCGGTCAAGCAGCTTACTGCAGAAGGGTTCGCCACGGTTGTGCGCCTGAACGGTGGTATTGCCGAATGGCGCGCCAGTAACCTGCCGCTGGTGAAAAAGTAAGCTTCAGCGACGCTGCGCCACTTGCGATTGGTTTTTCAGGGGCTCCCTTGAAATGTTGGGTAAAGTGGCGCACTGTTCACATTCATGCCGCTAAAACCGGTTACTATTGTGAGCGTACTGCGCCTGTGAACATAAGCTGCGGCTGGCTGACCAGGCGGGGTGGTAGTTTCAGCAGTACGTTTTTTGCATCCCCGAAGACATCATAAGAAACAACGGAAAGGAACAATCATGGCTGACAATCAACAGGCTGCAGGTACTGGCAATCCGAATCAACCCCAGTTTGCCCTTCAGCGCATTTACATCAAAGACCTGTCTTTCGAGTCGCCCAACGCGCCCCTGGTGTTCCAGGAGCAGTGGAAGCCTCACGTCAATCTGGACCTGAACACCAGTCACACCAAAATCAGTGACAATCAGTTTGAGGTGGTGCTGTCCCTCACCATTACCGCCAAGCTGGAAGAGAAGGTGGCTTACCTCATTGAAGTGCAGCAAGCGGGCGTATTCATGGTGCAGGGCATCGAAGGCCCGCAGCTGGGTCAGATGCTCGGCGCTTACTGCCCGACCATCCTTTTCCCCTATGCCCGCGAAACCATCGACAGTGTGGTAAACAAGGGTAGCTACCCTGGCCTGATGCTGGCCCCGGTCAACTTCGATGCTATCTACGCACAGGCTCTGCAGCGCCAGCAGCAGGAAGCCGAAGCGCAGGTAGAAGAAGAAAAGACACACTGATACCCGTCAAAGTTGACCAGGGTCCGCTTGGGGCCCGTTAAAGCGTCTGCTGTTGCCGACTGACAACGCCCGACCAGCCCAGCTGGTTCGGGCGTTGTTGTTTTGGCGCCTCTAACCCTCACTGCTGCTGTCCATACGGCCATTTCTTTGTCGTCCGCTTGACATTAATCTAAAGATAAACAAGAATCGTTCGCACTTAGTTTTGTGGGTTTGGTTCTATGTTCTGGTGTCATGGGTTCAGGGTGAGTGTTGTCGGGCGGCAGGCGCGTACCTTAGGTGTGCGTGGCGTGCTGCTCGGGTTGGCGTGGGGTCTGGCTATGTCGGCCAGCGCCGCAACGCCCGATGCCGTTGAGCTTTCCTATCTGGAGACCCTGGTGATCACCGGCACCCGTGAGGAGCGGCGGGTGACGGACACCCCCATACGCACCGAGGTGGTATCCCGCGAGGAACTGGAAAAAACCCACGCCCGCGATTTGCGTGAGGCACTGGAAAACGTGCCGGGCCTGCAGCTGCGTGAGGTCCATGGCAAGTCAGGTTATGAAGTCTGGTTGCAGGGCGTGAGTGCGGATCGGGTGCTGATTCTGGTGGACGGCCTGCCGGTGATTGCAACAACAGGTTCGTCCGTGGATGTTACCCAGTTGTCCTTGCTGGATGTGGAACGGGTTGAGGTGGTCAAGGGTGCAACCTCTGCGCAATACGGCAGTGCAGCTATTGGCGGTGTGATTAATGTGATCACGCGACCTGTTGCGCGTGGTCGCGGCGCAGCCTTGTCATTGAGCGGCGGCAGTCATTTGTCCCAGAACCCCACTGGAGAAGCGTGGGATATAAGTCAGTTTAATGGCCATGGCAGTGCGTCAGCAGGTGGTGAGCGGGTGCGGTGGCGAGTGTCTGGCAGCCATATGCACACAGATGGCACGAGCCCTGAGCCGTCGAGCTGGGAGCGCCCGGGTGACGAGGTAACCCGCTCTGAGCTGTCCCAGCAGTTGGAATGGTTGCCGACGGATGCGCTGCGTTTAATTGCGCGGGCGGGGTGGTACGAGGAGTCCGGCGAGTCGCGCTACGTATTCCGGCGGCCGGGGCTTAGCGTTAATCAATACAAACTTGAGGATGTCACTCGCCTGCGTGGCTCCCTGAGCGGTCGCTATACACCTGTAGGTGCCAGGCACTGGCATTTCGACCTGCTCCACGAACAACTGCAAAACAATACCGACAAGTTCTCGCCCACTGGCGTTTTTGATCAGCGGCGTGCTGAGCTGGGGTACTCACAAGCGGCGCTGCGTGCGGAGCAGTCTGTTGGGGATCGTCATCGTTTGATGTTGGGCGCAGACTACCGCCGGGAAACTCTGGAGCAAACCAAGGACGGCGTGTCGGAACTGAACGCTGACAGTGTCTGGCGTGATAGCCGGGAGCTCTGGTTCCAGGATACCTGGATGCCAGGCGGCTATTGGCACTTTATGGAATGGGTAGCCGGCGGTCGTGCCCAGTGGGACTCTGATTTTGGCTTTCACTTCGCGCCTTCGGTCAGCCTTCGCATGGATATGCTGAAGAGTGACCAGCTTGATATTTACAGTCGCCTGTCATGGGGGCAGGGGTATCGCGTGCCCAATCTGAAGGAGCGCCGCTTCGAGTTTGATCATAGCCAGCTCGGCTATGTGGTGCAGGGGAGCCCGGAGTTGGAGCCTGAGCGCTCCAACAGTTACCAGGCTGGATTAGGCCTGACCTTGGGGCGTCACGCCTGGGCTGAGGCCAATCTCTTTCTCAATCGCATTAATGACCTGATTCAGACCGACCTGGACCCGGCAGCAACGGCGGCGCGCAACGATGGCGTACAGGTCTATCGCTTCCAGAATATAGATCGTGCCGAGACCCGGGGGCTTGAAGCTAGCCTGGGTACAAGGTTGGCCGCTGGTTGGCAGTTGATGGCGGCTTACACCCTGACAGAAGCCCGGGATCGGCAAACCCATGAGCCGCTAACCCGCCGTCCCCGTCATCAGGTGCGACTGGGGTTGGATGGCGAGATGGGTGTGCCCGGTTTCAGCTGGTCTTTGCGGGCTCGGCAACAGAGTAGTGAACTTGTGAGCACGGAAAGCGGTGCTCGCTCTCCCGGGTATACCGCAATTGACCTGAAGCTCAATCAAGACATCAACCGTCAGCTGAGGCTGTACGGCGGTGTCAACAACCTCACCCATCAACAGCGCGACTTCTCCGATGCCAATGACTTTGGCCCGGTGGCCGGTCGCTTCATCTATGCCGGTGTCCGGCTTCTTTTTGGCAACCAAGCAAACAAGGAATGATTATGCAAACCTCAGCCCTGAAACCTTTGGCCCTGGCGGTATCCGCGGTGATGCTGGCCGCCTGTGGCGACAGCAATGATAGGCCAGACCTCACGCCGCCGCCGGCGACTGGCGAAGATTTCCGGCAACAGGTAATCAACGCCATCAGTCACACCGACACGACGCACGTTAACCTCACCACTGGCGAGGTTGTGGATGCCAGTGCCGGCGGCGAGTGGCATATCGCCTTCCAGCGGGTCAATGTGAAGCTCAACAGCGGTGCTTCCGGCGACGGTGCGGTGGCTGGCGCCTTGGGTGCTGCGCAGGCAGAGTTCTATGACGGTGATGACCCGGTGCCCTCGGTGTTTCTCAACGCCAGCGCGGAGCAGCAGCTGGACAAGTTGCTGCAAGGTTTCAGTCGGCCAGCGGCTCGAAACTGGAAACAGGATGCGATTGTTAATGAGTTTGGCGCACATTGGTACATCTACGATTTCAGCAGCCCTATTGGGCAAATCAACCCCAACCCTGATAAGGGCTGGCTGGTGCGCTCAGGTACGGGTGACAGTTACGCGCGTGTGCGTGTGACTGAACTGGATTTCCCAACCCGCACGGGCAATGGCATTGTCGCTTTTACCCTGAGTTTTGATGTGCAAACCCCGGGTACCAGCCAATTTACCCAAACCGCCAGCTTTACCGGTTCGCTGCCGGCGGCGGGCGAGCTGTGTTTCGACTATGATGCTAACGAGGCGGTCGATTGTGTGGGTACTGCGTGGGATATCAAACTTGGCTATTCGGGCCGCGGTGCTTACCTGCGCACCAACAGCGGCCCGTCCGGCGAGGGGCAAGGTGCCGCGTTTGGCCCCTTTGCCTGGTCCGACCTGCAAGCCTACACCAGTGCGACCACCAGCCCGGAAGGTGCCAGCCTGACCCCGCGCTACACCCCCGATAACACCGGCGGCATTTTTGTTGAGCAAAGCTGGTATGCCTACGGTGTGCAAGGTGGCCATCAGCTGTGGCCCAACTACCGGGTGTATCTGATTGATACCGATGCCAACGATGCTGAAGCGCCGGTGTATGCCCTGCAGATTATCGGTTACTACGGTGAGGACGGGGTCAGTGGTCAGCCCGTTATTCGTTGGCGTCAGGTGGAGTGGGAGTAATTGAGATGGGAGCACAACAGCAGATTGAGCAACTGGGGCAACGCTGGGCGCAGCTGCAGGCTGCGGAGCCGGGGATTCGTATTCGCAACGCCGCCCAGCTGCTTGGCGTCAGCGAACTGGAGTTGTTACTGACCCGCAGTGAGGGCGTGCAACGCTTGCAGCCGCGCTTTGGCGAGCTGATGACGGCGCTGGAGTCTGTGGGTGACGTCATGGTACTTACCCGTAACGAGGAAGTGGTCCATGAAGTGACCGGACCCGTGAAGGGCTTCAAGGTGTCCGGTTCTGGTGCGATGGGGCTCTGCGTCGGGCAGATTGACCTTCGGGTATTCCTGCGCCATTGGCGATACGGTCTGGCAGTGAAGGAGCAGACCCGCAGTGGTGAGCGCCAAAGCATGCAGTTCTTCAGCGCATCAGGTCAGGCGCTGCACAAGGTGTATCGTACGGATGCAACAGACCAGCAGGCCTGGCAGGCGTTGGAGGCAGAGTATCTGGACCTGACCCCAGAGCCCGTCGTGATTGAGGCGGAGCCTGTCAAACCGGCGCGGGTGACAGATCTGCAGCTGGATGTTGAGGCGCTCCGCCAGGACTGGGCCTCGCTCAAGGATGTGCATCACTTTGATGCCATGTTGCGCAAGCATCAGGTGGACCGTCTCACCGCCCTGGCGTTAATGGGGCCGGCTTGGTGTCGGCCGCTGTACCTGAGTGAGCCGCAGGTGCAGTCGGTACTGGACGTGGTACTGGCCGATGTTCAGGCTGCAGCCTGCCCGGTGATGGTGTTTGTGGGCAACCGTGGCGTGGTGCAGATATACACGGGTGTACTTGAACGCATCCGTCGTACCGGGGAGTGGCTGAATGTGCTGGATGCCGAGTTCAACCTGCATGTCCGTACACCGCTGATCACAGACTGGTGGCTGGTGCGGCGCCCGTCCACCGATGGCCATATCACCTCCATCGAAGGCTATAACACTGCCGGTGAGTTGGTGCTCACGCTGTTTGGCAAACGCAAGCCCGGCGAGCCTGAACTGGTGTCCTGGCGGGAGAGTGTCCGGCGTCTGGAGTCCGCTTTATGCGACTAGGCGGCTGGGTGGTGATGCTGGCCTGCCTGCTGGGCCAGGCGAACGCCAATGAGGCGATGCCACGCATTATCAGTGCTGATGGGGCCATTACGGAGATCATTGTGGCCCTCTCGGCGCAGCAGAGTCTGGTGGCGGTGGATACCACCAGTCGCTACCCCGAGGACGTCACCGGACCCCTGCCCAAGGTGGGGTACCTGCGGGCCTTGCCCTTTGAGGGGATGCTGTCCCTGCGTCCGGACTGGCTGATTACCAGTGAGGAGGCAGGGCCGGAGATTACCCTGCAGCGCCTGCAGCAGGCAGGGGTTAAGGTGGCCCGGTTGCCGGTGGTGGACAGCGTGACCGCGGCCGTAGCCCGCATACGGGTGCTGGGTAGCCTGACGGATCGGGAGCCGCAAGCGGAGCAACTTGCCCTTCAGCTTGAAAGCAAACTGGCACTGGTCCAGCAGGTCAGCGCGCAACGGGATTACCGCCCGCGGGTGTTGTTCCTGCTGGCGGAGGGTAATCATGGGGTGATGCTGGCCGGGCGGGAAACGACGGCAGATGCGCTGCTATCTGCATTGGGTGCGGATAACGTGATGGCGGAGGTTGAGGGCTACAAACCCGTCAGCCAGGAAGCGTTGTTGGCCAGCCGCCCTGACGCCATCATCATCGCGGAAACCCGTGCCGGCCAGTTCCGCCCTGCGGACTGGCCTTTGCTCACTCGCTTGCCGGCCTGGCAGCAAGGGCACCGGTTGGTCGCCGACAGCATGTTCCTGCTGGGCTTTGGCCCCCGGCTGGGGGAAGCCTTGCTGGCGGTGCACGATGTTTTGCCGGGCAAACAGGTCAGCGTCCGTGGCCGTTGATAGCTCCGCTGCGGTAAGACGAGTGCCTGCGCCGCTCGGCATTCTGCTGTTACTGGCTTTGCTGTTGCTGGCGGGGGCGGTCAGTGTCATGACTGGCGCCTACCCGTTGCAGCTGTCGGATATTGTTGCCAGCCTTTGGCCAAGGGTGGAGGCGGACCCGCTGGCTCAGATGGTTTTGCAGGATGTGCGCCTGCCCCGCTTGATTCTCGGCCTGCTCGCGGGGGCGGTACTGGCGGTGTCCGGGGCTTTACTGCAAGGCTTGTTCCGCAACCCGCTGGCCGATCCGGGGCTGATCGGTGTGTCCGCAGGCGCTGGCCTGGCGGCGGTGGCCGTCATCGTGCTGGGAAGCACCGTATTGTCTGGCTGGACTGCGTTCACCGGGCGCTGGGCTTTGCCGCTGGCGGCCTTTATGGGTGGCAGTCTGGTGACCTTTCTGGCCTGGCGCATTGCCCATCGGCAGGGGCAGACCAGCGTTGCCACGCTGCTGCTGGCGGGTATCGCCATTAATGCCATTGCCGGCGCTGGTACGGGCCTGCTGACCTTTATGGCGGATGATGCCCAGTTGCGGTCGCTCACATTCTGGAGCATGGGGAGTCTGGCTCAGGCCACCTGGTCTGACATTGCCGTGGCCGGTCCCTGGATGCTGCTGGCGCTGGTGCTGGCGCCCCTGCTGGCGCGCCCGCTGGATGCCTTTCTGCTGGGGGAGCCGGTGGCGGGTCACCTGGGCTATTCAGTGGACTGGGTGAAGCGAGCGGCAATTCTGCTGGCCGCTCTGGGCGTGGGCGCAGCGGGGGCGGTGACCGGGCTGATTGGCTTTGTCGGGCTGGTGGTGCCCCATGTCATGCGGCAGCTGTTCGGTGCCGGCCATCGTATGTTGCTGCCTGCATCAGCCCTGGCTGGCGGCGTACTTCTGGTGGCCGCTGATGCGGCTGCGCGGGTGGTGGTGGCGCCGGCGGAACTGCCCATTGGGCTGGTGATGGCGCTGGTCGGTGGCCCCTTCTTCCTGGGCCTGCTATTGAGGAACCGAATGGTATGATGCCGCAATCTCCCCCTTTACCCTTGTTGAGCATTCGTGAGCTTGGCATTACCGTCGGTCAGCGGTCATTGTTGTCTTCACTGACGGCGGATCTCTGGTGCGGTGAACTGGTGGGGTTGCTGGGGCCCAATGGCGCGGGTAAATCCACTTTGATCCGCTGCCTGGCGGGTGAGCTCTCACCCACAAGCGGTGACATTGAGGTGCAGGGGCGCGCCCTCAAGGCCTGGCCGCGCAAGGCGCTGGCCCAATGCCGGGGTGTCATGCCGCAGAAAGCGGAAACCAGCTTCCCTTTCACTGCTCGGGAGGTGGTGGCACTGGGGTTCGGGCAGCAGGCCCGGAGCCGACAGGCTACCCTGGATAAGGTCATGGCGCGGCTGCAGGTGGAGCATCTTGCCGACCGCTTGATCGGCACGCTGTCCGGTGGTGAACAGCAGCGGGTACAGCTGGCCCGTGTGCTGGTGCAGGTGTGGGATACGCCGCCCCCGCGATTGCTGTTGCTGGATGAATGCACCTCGGCCCTGGACCCGGCACAACAGCAATTGGTATTCAGTCTCCTCGCGGAGCTGACAGCCGAGGGCTACGGTATTCTGGCGGCGGTGCATGATCTTAACCTGGCGGCCCAGTATGCTGACCGGCTCTGGCTGATGGCTGAAGGGCAGCTGTGTGATCACGGCTACACCAAGGATGTGCTGACACCTGCAAATCTGCAAAAGATTTACCAGCTGGACGCGCGGGTCATGACCCTGGCCGAGGGTTACCCTTTGGTGGTGCCATCCCGTCAGCCGAATGGTGGTCACACCGTGGCACGACTCAAGGGTGATGCCGATCCACGTCCGGCTGTTTAATAGCATCGGGTTTTGCGATAATCGGCAGCCTTTACTTCCTGTTGCTGGTTGTCAGTAAAAGCATGTTTGATATCGCCCTCCATGAACCCCGCATTGCCCCCAACACCGGAAACATCATGCGGCTGGTGGCCAATAACGGCTGCCGCCTGCATATCATTGAGCCTATGGGGTTTGATCTGGAAGAAAAGAAGTTGCGGCGGGCAGGGCTGGACTACCGTGATCTGGCGGACATCCGGCGCTACCAGGATTATGCTGCTTTTGCTGAGATTATGGCGGGCCGCAGAATCTTTGCCTGTACCACCAAAGGCCGGCAGAACTACGCGGAGGTAACCTACCAGCCAGATGATGTCTTGCTGTTTGGTTCGGAAACCAGCGGCCTGCCCCTGAGTATTATTGAAAGCCTGCCCCCGGCGCAGCGTATCCGCATCCCCATGCTGCCCAATAACCGCAGTATCAATCTGGCCAACGCGGTATCCATAATCAGCTATGAAGCCTGGCGACAGCAGGGCTTTGCTGGCGGTAGCTAGGGCGCCTTACCAAAAGCTCGTCGACTGTTTTTAGTCGGCGGGTATAGCTGCCAAGGCTTTATTGGAACTACCGTTATGGATCAACCAGTTATTTCTTAGCATTATTGATGAGGCCCTGTGGCCCGCGTCCTTCGACAGGCTCAGGGCGAACGGAACACGGGGCCGTGCTGTCCGCGTCAGGACGAACGGCAGGGCAAGGCAGGACGTTATTGGGTCTGCACCATCTCGTCGGTAACCTGATAGGCGCCAGTCAGCCAGGCCTGCACTTCCCGGGCTGCGGGGTGGTCAAAGCCTGCATAGGTGGCTTGCAGGCGCGCTTTGCGCTCGTCACTCAGGCGGTGCAGACCGCTGTCCTGTAACAGCAGCAGGTCGGCCTGTAACTGGTGAGCCAAGGCTGCCCCCAGCGTCTGCTTGGCAGCTTGCAGAAAACTTTGTCCGTACTGGTAGTCCTCACCCTGCTGGTAGCTTTGCGCCAGTGTCAGCGCGGGTATCGCTGTTAGGGTGGGCTGCAGGGCCGGGTTGATGGCATGGCCGCTGAGCCAGCCAGCATTGGCGGCGGGGCGGCCGGTGAAGCCCCGCAGGTGGAGATGGCGGGACATGCGGTCGCCGTCATTGACCGGATAGTTGTCCCAGAGCACCGGTTTGCGGCCAAGCTGGTGGGTAACCCGCCGCAGGTGACCGGGGCTGATCTCGCGCGCGCACACTTCCTCACCGGTCCAGAAGACATCCACGCCGGCGGGCAGGGCCTGGCCCAGGCCTTCAAGGTAGTTGGCCGGGCGTTGACCGAATACCCGGTCCAGTACCGGGTCGTCGGAATAATAGGTGGGGCACATCAGCAGCCGTTTGGCCTGACTGTGGGCTTGCACCCAGTGCATGATGCGACCCTGTTCAGCAGCCAGTTCCGGGTGCTGACTGTGCATGTCATCAAACAGAATGGCCAGCCAGTCAATCTCCAGCGAATCCAGGGCTAGCAGCTTTTGCGCCAGCGCCTGCTGGCTGTCCGTGTTGAAGTCGTTGAACAGTTCATAGGGGCTCAGGCCAACACCAAACGCCAGGCCCTGCTGGCGGCAAAAGTGCCCGAAGGCGCGGATCGCCGTTGCTGTGGACTCCGGGTGGGGCTCTTGCCAGCGCTTACGCAGAAAGGCATCACCCTTGGGGGCATAGAGGTAGAAGCGATAACCGGCAGGTGCCAGGGTACGCACCAGGGCCTCGCGCTCCTGCCATTGCCAGAGGGGGCCGTAGAAACCTTCGATAATGCCGAGGGGTGGGGTCATGCTAGCCGTTCATTGTCGCCTGTTCGATCTGGGATGATACGTGCATAATCGAGATACCGCCAACCAGCAAGGGGAACACATGGCTCGCGTTGTCATTCTCAAGACCGGCAGCACCTATCCATCCATTCGAGCCAGTTTGGGTGACTTTCAGGACTGGTTCAAACGAGCCTTGCCAGAGGGCTTGGGGGTTGAAGTCGTCAATGTGGCGGCGGGCGAATCCCCCGGTCAGCCACAGGACTGGGCGGGGGTCATCGTCACGGGCTCTCCCGCCATGGTGACTGAGCGGGCGGACTGGAGTGAGGCCACCGCCGCATGGCTGGCACAAGCCGTTGCCCAGAGTATCCCCGTGCTGGGGGTTTGCTACGGGCACCAGCTACTGGCTCATGCGCTGGGTGGCCAGGTTGATTACCACCCCGCTGGCCGTGAGTCGGGCACCTGGGAAGTGCAGCTGCTGCCAGCCGCTGACCAGGACGCTCTGTTTGGTGGCATGCCGTCATCTTTCCCGGTCCACCTGACCCACCGCCAATCGGTACTGCAGCTACCCGAAGGCGCCGTTCGCCTCGCGGCCAATACCTTTGAACCTCACCAAGCCTTCCGCGTTGGCAGCTGCGCCTGGGGCGTCCAGTTTCACCCGGAGTTCACCGCCGAGATCATGCGGGCCTACCTGGATGTGCAGCGTCCCGATCTGGAAAAAGAAGGCCAGGACGCCAGCCAGCTGCTGGCCGCCGTCACCGACGCCCCCGCCGCCACGGCCCTGCTGGCGCGCTTTGGGCGGCTGGTGCTTGAGGGCTTAAAGACTTAGTTGGCCACGGAATCCGCGGAAGAACGCGGAAAGAAAAAAGTAATTGATTAGCCACGGACGGCACGGACACGCACGGACGAAAAGATAAGAAAGTATTTTTGTCTTTGTCTTTTTTCCGTGTTGTTCCGTGGATTCCGCGGCTAAAACAGTCCCTCAGCGCTCAACCGCCAGAGACACGCCCATGCCGCCGCCGATGCACAGGGTTGCCAGGCCTTTCTTGGCGTCGCGGCGGGTCATTTCGTGTAGCAGGGTTACCAGGATGCGGCAGCCGGAGGCGCCGATGGGGTGGCCGAGGGCAATGGCGCCGCCATTGACGTTGACCCTGGACGCGTCCCAGCCCATGTCGCGGTTCACCGAAATCGCCTGGGCGGCGAAGGCTTCGTTGGCTTCGATCAGGTCCAGATCATTCACCGTCCAGCCCGCGCGCTCAAGGCAGCGTTGGGATGCAGGGATGGGGCCGGTACCCATGATGGTGGGATCGACGCCTGCATTGGCGTAGGCGCGGATGGTGGCCAGGGGCGTCAGGCCCAGTTCGGCGGCTTTTTCGGCACTGCAGACCATCACGGCGGCGGCGCCGTCGTTGAGGGAGGAGGCGTTGCCCGCGCTCACGCTGCCGTCTTTCTTGAACGCCGGACGCAGCTTGGCCAGGCCGTCAGCCGTTACGCCGTCACGGGGGTTCTCGTCCTTGCTGACAATCAGCGGGTCGCCCTTGCGTTGGGGGATACTGACCGGGACTATTTCGCCGTCAAACAGCCCCGCCTGCTGGGCAGCAATGGCTTTCTGCTGGGAGGCCGCGGCAAAAGCGTCCTGCTCTTCCCGGGAAATACCGTACTTTTCCACGATGTTTTCCGCGGTGATGCCCATATGGTAGTCGTTGAAGGCATCCCACAGGCCATCGTTGACCATGGTGTCGATCATGCTCCAGTTACCCATACGCTGGCCGTTGCGGCTGTTGGGTACCACATGGGGGGACTGACTCATGCTTTCCTGCCCACCTGCGATGATCACCTCGGCGTCGCCGCAACGAATGGCCTGCACTGCCATATGCACCGCCTTGAGGCCAGAGCCGCACACCTTGTTGATGGTCATGGCGGGCACTGAAGCCGGCAAGCCACCGTGGATGGCGGCCTGGCGCGCCGGGTTCTGACCGCAGCCAGCCGTCAGCACCTGACCCAGCAGCACCTCATTGACCTGCTCAGGCGCGATGCCGGTATCTTCCAGCAGGGCACGAATCACCGCAGCCCCGAGCTGATCCGCCCGCAGGCTGGACAGCGAACCGCCGAAGGCGCCAATGGGAGTACGTTTGGCCGCAACAATAACCACATCGCGCATGGTTTGATCTCCTGTGAACATGCAAATGGAATGGCCGGATTGTATCGGATTAATCTCAGCACAGCACGGGGCCTGGCCGGAAGTCTAAGTTGGAGGTTGGAAAGACTTTTTGCCGCGGAATCCGCGGAAGAACGCGGAAAGAAAAAAGTAATTGATTAGCCACGGACGGCACGGACACGCACGGACGAAAAGATAAGAAAATATTTTTGTCTTTGTCCGTGTAAGTCCGTGTCGTCCGTGGCCAAAAGTCTTTGTCTTTTTTCCGCGTTCTTCCGTGGATTCCGCGGCTAATCAGTCTGTTGGGCTCTTACCCCAGCGCCGCCTCGATAGCCGCCAGGCGCGCCCGGCGCAGGGCGTTGCCGAGTTCTTTGCCTTGGTAGCCTTCCGCCAGGAGCACCTTGATGTCCACCTGCTGGGTCGCGGCCCAGGCCTGTTCCAGGCGGTGGATGTTGTGGATGGCATCCGGCTCAGCGACGTGCAGTACCTGCCTTAGCAGGTCGAAGCGGTCGGCTCGGCGCCAGGCGTCGCCGGCTTCCAGCAAGCCGAGTAGCTGGGCCGGTGGCAGTGGCCCGCTGCCGGCTATGACCGGGGAGAACTGCGCCGCCAGTACCGCCAGATCCCGGCAGGGGTTGGGTACTTTCAATTGCGCTGCACGGACTTTGGCAGACTCCGGTGGCAGGGTTGCATACAGGGCGGCGAAGCGGGCTTCGGTGGGGGTGTCGGTGCGGGCAATATCGGTTAACCGTTGCATGGCGGCCACAAAAACCTCCGCCGGTGACAGCTCCGGAAACAGGTGGGCCAGGGCGTGGCAGTCCCGCAGTACGGTAAAGAAGGCGGTGGGTTCTTTTTCGTGCAGGGCGCGTTGCAACTCCTGCCAGACTCGCTCGGGCACCAGGTGATCCACTTCGCCCTGATCAACGATGCGGCGCATCAGGTCGGCGGTTTGCGGGGCCACGCGAAAGCCCAGCGGGGCAAAACGGGCGGCAAAGCGGGCGGTGCGGAGAATGCGAACAGGATCTTCGGCAAAGGCCGGGGAGACATGACGGAGCAGGCGGTCTGCAAGGTCCCGCTGGCCGTCGAAGGGGTCCACCAGCCGGCCGCTGCCATCCACCGCCATGGCGTTAATGGTCAGGTCCCGGCGGCGGAGATCGTCTTCCAGGGTAACATCCGGAGCGCTGTAGACTTCAAAGCCATGGTAACCCCGGCCGTTTTTGCGCTCGGTGCGGGCGAGGGCGTACTCCTCGGCAGTGCCCGGATGCAGGAATACGGGGAAATCCGCGCCCACCTGGCGAAAGCCCCGCTCAATCATGTCGGTGGGGGTAGCGCCCACCACCACCCAGTCCCGGTCTTTGACTTCGAGTCCGAGCAACTTGTCCCTGACGGCACCACCAACCAGAAAAATCTCCATATTGCCTGCCCTGCAAAACTGTGGGCAGATTATGGGATGCTGGGGGCGGGCTGTCCATTGCGGCGGGTTTTCCACTGGGTGGTTTTCAGCCAGGCGATGGCATCCGCGGCACTCATGGGGCGGGCAATGTGGTAGCCCTGCACAAAGTCACAGCCGAGACCTTTGAGCTGCTGGAGTATGCCTTCGTTTTCGACGCCCTCGGCTACCACTTCATAGCCCAGGTCGTGGCACATGTTGACGGTGGTGCGGACGATGGTAGCGTCACCTTCATTGCGGTCCATTTCCATGATGAAGGAGCGGTCAATCTTGATCTCGTTGACCGGCAGCTTGCGGATATAGGCGAGGGATGAGTGCCCGGTACCGAAGTCGTCGATGGACAGCCGTACCGCGCGGGAGCTCAGGGTGTGCAGGGCGGCCAGCGAACGCTTGGGGTCCAGCATGGCGGCAGTTTCTGTCAGCTCCAGCGCCAGTCGCTGGGCCGCCACCTGATTATCCTCCAGCAACTCCCAGATATCGTCACTGAAGCCCGGCTCTCGCAGATTGAGAGCGGAGATGTTCACGGATACCAGGGCATCACAGTTCACTTCGTCCAACTGGTGGCAGAATGCCAGGGCCTGTTTGAGGACCCAGTGGGTCAGCGGCTTCATCAGTCCGGACTGCTCTGCCATGGGGATGAATTCGTCAGGCGAGATGAAGCCATGCTCGCTGTGGAACCAGCGCAGCAGGGCCTCGAAACCAGTGACACAGCCCTGACCAAGGTGAATCTGGGGCTGGAAGTGCAGCGCCAGGCCGTCGGTGCGGATGGCCTCCCTCAGGTCCGTCATCAGGGTCAGACGGCGGGGGTTATAGGGATTCATTTCCGGATTGTAGATGGCGATATTGCGGACGCCCATGCTGGAATGATCCATCGCAATAAAAGCCTGCCGCAGCAGTGTCTGGCCGTCGCTGTCACGCTTGTCACTGAAGCTGCAGCCCGCCACAAAGGCAGGTTCGAGCAGCAGGCCACGGAACTCCACCGGGGCAGAGAAGGCTTCAGTCACCTGTTCGGCTTCACGGAACAGCTCGGTTTTGTCGCTGCCCTGCAGCAGAAAAGCAAAGGTGACGCCTTCAACGTGAGCGACGGATTTACGGTTCTCTGATACCTCCAGGGGCACCGCGTGACGCAGGGGCTGGATCAGCTGGTTCAAGCGGTCGGCGTAGTCTTTTAGCAGCAGGTCGGCCTGCTGATGCCCGAGGGTTTTGTTGACGTCGTCAAACTGGCGTAAATGTAACAGGAAGGCCGCCACCAGCCTGTCTGGCTGCGCTTTCAGCAGGTGGTCAACCGCAGCTTCGAACAGCGCCCGATTGGGCAGGCGCGTCAGTGGATTATGGCTGGCAACACGGTATAGCTGGGACTCCGCTTCTTTACGGCTCTTGAAGGCTTCGTAGCTGGCCTGCTTTTCCTGTAAGCGGGCTTCCCGCTCCCGATGAAAACGGTCTGCCAGAGCGAAGGCAAAGATGACCGCCTGGACGGTCGCGCCCAGGGGGACACTGTGTTGGGTTAGCAGGCTCGTAGGTAGCAGCCCCACCGCATGGAGCAGGGTGCCCAAGGCCCCGAAGATCAATGCCAGCCAGGCGGCTGTGAATATGCGAATGCTAGTATCGCTGCGGCCCCAGATATAAGCACTGGCGATAATGTTAATCAGCGCCACGAGAATGCCTGAGGCAACAGACAGGCGGATGGACAGCCAGAACGGCAGCAACAGGCTGCCTGCCACGCAGACCAGCGACAGGATGATGAGTGCCTTGAGTACTTTGTGCAGACGAGGGTACAGATTGCGTGTTTGCAGGAAGTGGGAGGTAAACACCAGCAACACATACTGCAGAAACGGGATGATAAATACCTGCAGCTGGTGCTCAAAGCCCGGGCGGTTGGGCGAGAAGTACTGAAAGCTCACACCGTGCAGGGTAACCATCATGGTGAGTACTGAGCCTACCACCAACACATAGTAAAGATAGGCCCGCTCCCGCAGCGAAAAGAACAGGATCAGGTTAAAAGCCGCCATCACCAAGAGTATGCCGTAGAACAGGTGAATAAGGGCGGTGGTTCTGTCACTGGCGACGTGGAACTCCTGCGGCAGCCATAGTCGCAAAGGCACCTGTAAGGTGCCATCACTCTGGACCCGCAGTATCAGGGTGGGTGGGGTACTCATATCGGCTACCGCAACCGGGAACACCATCAGCCGGTGGTGGATTGGCCGGCTATCGAAAGGCCGGCGGTCGCCGGTGGCGTAGTGGGCGCTAACTTCGCCAGCCTGCAACAGGTAGAAGTCCACGTAATCCAGCAAGGGATAACCGATCTCAAGAAACAGCTCACGTGACGTTGGTGTCAACTCGATTTTCAGCCAGTACGCTGTTCGGTCATAGCCTTTATTGAAATCTGCATCGCCAGGCTGCCAGGCTTCATCGGGTTGCGCCATCACCTGCGCGAGATCGTAGACTGTGCCCCGCGGCTCTGCCAGATAGCTGATCTGCATACCCGGCGCGGCTTTCCCATAGGAGGGTGATGCCCAAGCCGCCAGGAGCAGCACGCTTATGGCTAGCAGGGTGGAATGCAGCAGGTAACGCTTGTTTTTGTTATAAAAATATTGCGTCAGAGGCATGGGTTATCGCAAGTAGTTGGCTTAAAAGGCAGCGCCCAGTTCAATGGCACCGCCTATATCAGCATCGCTGAACAGCGCGCCAAGGTCCAGCCGCGCCCCAAAAATGGATAGTCCCAGGCCCACCGTGACCTGGGTACTCTCCTCAATGCCATCGTTATCCGAGTTGCTCGCCAGATTATGGCGAATGCCTCCCCGTAGCTGGGCGTAGCGAAAAGCGTCAAACTCCGCCCCCAGGGCTAACCACTGGGTGTCGTCCTCATAACCAAAGGCTTTCTTTTTGGTCAGATCCAGCTCTGCTGTCAATGTATAGTAGTGGCCGAGACGGGCAGCGCCAACCACCGCATGGGGATCAACCCGCAAGGTGTGAACGTCCTCAGTGATGTCGGTGGCCGCTGAGTCCAGTTTTACCGGGATCAGGTTGCGCACTACAGCACCCAGGTTCCATTGCTGACGGTCACCAAAACGATAGGCCACACCCAGATCAAAGTTTAGTGACGTTTTCTTGGTTTCAAAGCGGTCATAGTCATCGTCATCAAAAGTACCTACCCGTTCCGTGTACTGGAACGTCCTTAGCTCCTGATACTTGGTGGTCAGGCCTACCTGCAAGGGCTGGTGGTTGGGTAGCTCGAAGGTGCGCCCGAGTGCCAGGCCCAGCTCCCCCACCGCCGAGGCCAGCACGCGGCCCCGGGATAGCAGCTCGTCTTCAAGGTCATTGTTTAGGAAGTAGTCGAGCAGTGACGGATTGTCTCTCTGCTGAAGGTCCGCCAGTAGCGCATCGTCGGCAGGGTCATACTCACTGCGCACGGTGGCGCGGATACTGGCATTTGTGTAGACCCCTACGGCAAGGCTGGTCTGGCTGGGAAAAGCCAGGCTCAGCCCCAGGCCAACATCAACCCGGGCGGTGTCACGGTCAAACTTCTGTAGCTGTTCCCGCAGCTCACCGATGGCGGCGCGCGTGCCTGAGCCATCCAGGTTGTTTGCCCGTTGCTCCGCCAGGTCGATGGTGTCCTGAATCCTGTCAATTTGATCGACGACGTCTTCCTCATCCGCAACCCGGGCATTAACAGAAGGAATGATCAGTCCGAAATTGTCAGCCCACTCATGTTGCCTGGCTGCCAGCATCGCGGGGTTGGAAGAGTTCGCCGTGGCTGGGTGGGCGACGGCCACGCCTGTTCCTCCCATGCCGAGCGCCCGGGCGGTGGTGAAGTGCTGGGGGCTCGCAACAACGGCGCTTGCGGTAAAAAGTGAAACGCCTATGGCCAGGGTGTTACGTGTGAATGACATGGAGCTATTCCTCTGTTCGGTAGCTTGGTAGCGACCGCTGCTTGTTGGTCGCTGCTGTCCGGTCAAACGCCCTGTCTTGGTGTGGCTGACGTCCCTGGTTAACCGTGGTGGGTTACACGCAATCAAACCACAAATGGTTGCACCCTACAGACATTAAAGCACATCAATGTTAGAGGCACCTGCTTAACGGTAACTGTATGTTTCGTTTCGTATTGCTTGTTTTTTCATCAGGCTGGCACGGTGCTTGCGAAGGTTTGCGTAATTTGCGGCATTTGCTGCAAAGAGGGAGGAAGCCTGCCGCAGGGCGGCAAGTTTCCACCTGCAGATAGCCGGCACGTATCACTGTAACCGGGTGTCAGCGGGGCACCGTGGTCCTTACCAGGAGCGGTGTGAGGGATACATCGTTTAACCCAATGGTTGGGAAAAGGTTTGAAAGCGATAAGTTGCTAATGCAAGTTACAAGTCATTACAAACTTTTTCAGCTAAGCCCCGGAAAAGGAGTAAAGTTTCCTAAACCGGTGCCGACAGCCTTTGAGAGGACGATCACAGCGCATCGCGCTCGTGTGGGAGAGGGCGATCGTCAGTACGCAGGTGCTGTGCCTCGCATTAAAAATAAATAGTAAGGCTGCTGTGTGCTTTACTCTACGAGTAACGAGTCAGAGGTAATAATGATGAATAAGAAAGCTTCTTTTGTTCGTAAGTTCGGTGGTGCAGGTCTGGCGGGGGCGTTGGTGTTTGGCGCGTCTGGTGTTATGGCGGCTGACTTTGATGTCACGGCTCAGGTGTCCAACGCACTGGAAGTGACCGTGGTCAACGATATGGACTTGGGTAACGTGTTCGCTGTAAAAACGGCACCTAATATCCATGTTGCCATCACGCGCTTGACACCAGCGGGTGCCTATGTTCCTGTGACGGAACCTAGCGCGACGATTCCGGTCTTGTTGGGTCTGGGTGGTGCAACGGCAGCGCGGGGTTCAGTCGCTGTTCCCAACGACTCACCATTCACAGTGCTGCTGCCGCCTGCAATTTCTGGGGACAACCTGACGGATACCGGTGCTACTGGCCCGGAGCTCCCTGCGTTGCTGGCTGCTGGGCTTCAGGCTTCGATTGATGCCGGTGAGGCTATCGAGCTCCGTATCGGTGGGGCTGCTGGTAACCCCAGTGTGGCACGACTCTATCTGGTAAACTTTAGCCTTGGTAGCGTCGTAGGCGGCACTGTCACTGCTGACACTGCAGGCGCAGCAACAAACTGCACCAGCAGCACGCGTTTGACTGCAGGTGACCCGGTGGAGTGTGTTCTGACACCCAGCTTTGATGCAACAGCGGTAGAGTTTGGCATTGGTGCTGATCTGGTAACAGATAGCACCGCAGCCAGGACTCAGTACCAATCCGGTACCTACAGTGGCAGTTTCACAGTGACTGCGACATACTAAATATCACTCATTAAAACTTCACAAAAGGCATCGTTTACGGTGCCTTTTGTGTGTTTGGTATACGTCTTTTATGAATAGGGTTCAACGTTACTGTCGAAATGTGGCTCTGTCTGCAGGCATCTGGATACTACCGTTAAACATTGTTGCAACGGAGATTGAGGTGCTGGCACCCCTGACGTTTGGTACGATCGCCATACCGGAGAACAGTAGTGTGCTGACCTATGACGTTCGACCTTCCGGTAACATGCGGGTCGACGCAGGTATTATTGTTGCGGCTCCTGGTGCACCGGCAACCTTCCGTTTGACAGGCTTTCCGCCTAACGAATCTATTAGCGTGTCGGTGCCCGATGTGGTTTTGGTGCGCACCACCGGCGGTTTCACCCCTACCTTTGAAGTGATCCAATTTTCCGCTTCTCCGCTGATTACCGACAGCCTCGGACAGGGATTGCTGCACCTCGGTGCTACGTTGTCTACCAGTGGCACTGGCCAGAATTACCTTGATGGTGACTATCGGCCCAGCGTTGCCGTAAGCGCTACGTTTTTATTCTGGTCGCCGGAGGAAGGCGCTTTTGTCACCCGCAACCAAACATTTGATATAGGCGTCGATCTGCGCACCAGCCTGACGCTGGAAGAGCAGCAGCCCTTCAGCTTTGGCACCCTGTTTGCCCGGAGTGAGCCCGGCCATACGGCGAGTTTGCAGATTGCGCCAAATGGTGCTTACAGTGTGAGCGAAAGTGGCAGTGCGCGCATGGTGTCGATTGTTGCACCCCGGCCTGGCGTCATCCGGGTGTCTGGTGCGGCACCCAATTATGATGTGGCCATTACGCTGCAGTCCGATCCCGTGACCTTGCGACGCTCTGGTGCTCCTGTCAGTGCGCCGGGGCTGGTGGTCAGCGATTTTGTGTCGTCCCCCGCCGGTGTGGGTCGCACCAATGACCAGGGGCAGCTGGATATCCGGGTCGGAGGGCGCTTGTCCACAGAGCTTACACCTGCGCCTTATGTTTACCCGCAAGGCGTCTACACTGGCACCTATACATTAACGGTTACTTACTAATAGTGTGATTGAAAGCACGGCATAATAGTTAACAAAAATGAGGGTTGCACACGATGAAGTTTTACTTGAACCTGGTGCCCATACTGGTTGCCTTGCTGCTGACTGTCGGGCTGCCTCAGGCGGCGCATGCTGACCTGCTGATCAGCCCGACCCGGGCGGTGATGACGGACGCAGACCGCTCCGTGAATCTGGTATTGCGGAACACGGGTGCCGGGCCGAGAACCTACCGACTGCGCTGGGTGGAGCAGCTCATGGATGAGAATGGTCGTTACCGCAACGTTGAAACGGCACAGAACCCCCGCTCCATTGCAGAGATGGTGCGCTTTTCACCCCGTCAGATTACGGTAGGTTCGAATGAGAATCAGACGGTTCGGTTGAGTTATCGTCCCCCTGCGGGCATTGAGTCCGGTGAGTATCGCTCCCATTTATTGTTCGAAATACTGCCTGACGTATCAGAGCCCACCAGCACGTTTGAAATGGACTCGGGGATGGAGGGTATTGGTGTGCAATTGAGCATGATGATGTCGTTCTCTATTCCTATTTCGGTGAGGCATCAGGTAGCGACGCCCCCCAAGGTTTCGTTTTCCCGCGTAGAAGTTTTGCCGGCGGATGCCGAGCAGCCCATGCGGCTGGGGTTGACCCTGGAGCGTGAGGGCAATAGTGGCAGTTTTGGCAATGTAGTGGTGGAATACCAAGTGGATCAGGCTAGTCCAGTGACACTGGTGGGCCGACAAGGCAGCGTAGCTATATTTGAGGAGATGCCCCGCCGCCACCTGACGATTCCGCTACGGCAGGCGGTGCCCCCGGGGGCCTGGGTGCGGGTGGCCTATGAAGGGCAGGAAGAGTTTGCTGGCCGGGTTTGGGACGAGCGGGTGTTCCGTACGAGGTGATATAAGGCTGCAGTTTATCTCTGTTGTGTTAGTAGGGCGACCCAAGGGTCGCCCTTTATCTGTGCGTGGTACCTGTAATTGTTAATGATAACGTGGAAGCGGGTAGCGGATCATGGCAGTTCCCGCACCAGGCAGGTCCGGCCTCGGGCCGCCAGTAATTGACACAGGCGCTCAGCTTCTGCCTGCCCTTCTGGCACTGGCCTCAACAAGAGTGTCAGCTGGCGTTGAGGTAATGGCTCATAACGCGGTGGCTGGCTGGCCAGTAAGGTGCCAAATTCTGTGCTCAATTGTTGCCATAGCGCTTCTGCATTAGCCCGTACCCCGAACGCCCCGAGTTGCAGGTGCCAGGTTGCAGGGGTGGAGGTCTGCGGCTGGTTTGCTGCCGTTGATTCGGGAGGTGCAATTGGTGTTGCCTGAGGCGCGATTGGTGTTGGCTCAGGCTGCGCCTGGGCTGCCTCCGGAGCAATGGCGCTTTCGGGATCTGCCTGAATGATGGTGGCTGGGCCACGGCCAGTGATAGCAATATGAAAGTCTACGCCGGTGATCAGCCGCCGGTCTTGAGCCGAGATGGCTTGTGGGCGCCTGAGTATCGTAATGTCCGGGTTGGGGGCGATACGTACTTGATACAGTCCCGGCGGTACCTGGCGGAAAAGGTAGGCGCCATCAAAGGCCGTGCGCTGTCTGGCATAAATCTCACCATTCTGATCCATCAGTTCGACCAAAACCCGGTTGGCCGGCGCGGGGATAGCCGAGCCGGACTCAAGCGTAACCCGGCCCTCGATCTCAAGCGTGCGAATGACTGGTAGATCGATCGTTGCCCAGTGCCCCGGGCGCGGCATCATGGCGGCGGGGGCAAAAGCCGGGGCCAGCTCGACATCCGGTAAGGTACTCTCATCCAGCAGGATATCGGTAGCACGGTAGGCGGCCATTCGCGGTAGATAAGCCCTGCCGGAGGCGTCTGTGTCTGCCGCGCGGAAGGCCTGTGGGGCGCGAATGCGTACGTCTTCCAGAGGGGTGTCGCCAGCGTCGAATTGGCCACTGTTATTGTTGTCAATGAACACTCTGGCCAGCAGGCCTCCGCTATTCGTTTGACTAAGACGGTCGATGTACGGATTCCAGGTTGCCGGGCGAGTGCCAAAGCTGCTGCTGACAGACACCGACCCCACCCAGCGCTCATTGCTGTCGTACTGAACCCGTGGGCTGATCATTAGCTTGTCCAGAAGCCAGTTATAGCCCGCACTATAGACGGTGAGCCTGTTGCTCAGGGTGTGTCGGATATCAAAAGTTATGGCCATACTGCTGTCAATGCGAAGCCTGGAGCCTGCGGCCAGTTCATTGAGCTTTACCTCTGGGTGCAGCAGGAGTCCAGCGTTGGCGCGAAACGTCCAAGGGGCGATTTGCGTTGCCAGGCCGATAGTACCTGTCGCCTCGTGCAGCAATTGACCTCCGATTTCGCGGTTATCCTGTCGTACAAATCCTGTGGCAATGGAGTAGGTTGCACCGCGCGCAGGTCGCGTAGTCAGCCCAAGGTTTGCGATATCCGTATTGGTGAATTCCTGTTGCGAGCGCTGCAGCGAAAAATTGAAAGGCACGCGGTAGCTGTTATTGAGATTGAGTGATGCATTCCAAAGAGGCCGGTTATCGGGTATTTTCTCTTCATCAAGGCCATCCTTAAAAAACTGGGTATAGGCCAAACCAAAGCCCAAATGTCCAACTCTGCTGCGCAGGCTGGTTCTCAGTGCATCTTGCGAGTCGGCTAACCATTGATAGCTGGAGCTCAGCTGAGCAGCAGGCAGTGAGAGGCTCAGGCCTGCGTCGTAGTTCTCCCGGCGCTCACCTGCTCGCTCGAAACTGTTTACACCGCCGCTCAGGGTGAGGCGGCGCGCGATCCCCATGCTTGCCCGTGCCGTGTAAACCATGGAGCCGGCATCTTCGCCACGGAGGTCGTCACCAAGGCGAATGACTGTCTCGTCTGCTTGGGTTGCTGACAGCTCATAGCTGAAACTGCCCAGCCCAAACATGCCCTCGCCCACATAATGGGATCTGCGTTCCCGTCGTTCCTCACCAAACGGGCCATAGAACACCAGTTCAAAGTTGTTTTCACCAAACACCAGCGGCACTTCAGGGAAGTCGTACCGGCTGTCGTCGCCTACCACCTGGAAGTCGATCAATACCCCGTTTCGATAGAGTTCAACCTCCCAGCCTGGTAGTACGTTGCCCCGAATGGGAATGGTATTGTCGGCAAACTGGCCATCCTGCTGGCCATCAAAGCCGCCCCCGCGAATCAGAATGCCTCGATTGCCTCCGCCGCTGCGGACATCGCCCACTTCAACGTGATTCAGCCCCAGGGGGCCATCAAAGCGGGACCGCTCCAGCGTTATGCGGGCAGCAGAAATATCTTCATTGTCATTGCCGGTAAGTGACAGGGTTGAGGTCATCCAGCCCAAATCTCCGCGAGAAAGCAGGGCGTAGTTATAGCTGCGGTTGACATCGCTGTCGGGCGAGCGTCGGTTGCTGAAGTAGCCAAGGCGCACATCCGTTGCCCGGTGGCCAATAAAGCGATAGGGGTCTTCCATCAGAGGATTACTGATGTCCCGGCTGATATAGCTGATCTGCAGGGGGCCACGACCCTGCCGGGCGAGTCGCTCCTGAAGTGGGATTGTTTCTGTAGGCTCAATGTTCAGGAACAGTTCCCTGATGGTGACAGTCAGCGAGAGTGGAAGCCATTGCTCCAGGAGTTCGGATTCCACAAAAATATCATTTTCGAAGATAACCGCCCGTTGTGGGTCAACGGGTAGTGTCTGCGCGCCAGAGATGAGTTCAAGCCTGTTCATGTCCAGTGAGAACTCTCGCTCTTCCCGAATGAACCAGCCGCCTGCAAGACCGGCTTGTGCATCTACAGTAATGGGGAATTGCAGCGCCTCAACAAGCTCGATAAGTGAGATATAGAACAACTCCCCCCGTTGGTAACCGAGAATGTCGAGGCCCAGAGAGCGACCATCGAGTCGTGCGTCCAGCACCAGTTCTGCGTTTGGATCCAGAATGTCGTCAGCGCTTAGGTTTGTCGCTTGTGTTAGAAGCGTCAGAAACATGACGCATAGCCAAGCCTTGAGGCTGTGTCTGTTGGAGGCGCTGGTGTGCGGATTGGGCATAATCCCGATCTCTGGACAGTTATTGTTGGTTGAGCTGGTTGTCAAAAAAATGGCCACAAAACCTTTTAGTGTGTAGTTAGCAATTTAAATGCCACAGTTAAAAGGTGCCGTTGTGCGGACAACCTTTGCCGCTTTGATAGGTATGAGCCCGTGAAACAGGGGCGCTGTGCTTGGCACGAAAATTTCATGCGGTTAGTGAGGACCATGATCAGGTGGACTTTTGCCGCCGAGGAGAGACCAAATTGTGAGGACCTTTATGCCTCTGTCCAAGTGTAAGCAGCGGTTTTCTGCCAAGGTTGGAGTCGCTATGGCGCTGAGCCTCGCTATTCTCGGTGCGCCAGTACGTGCGGCTGCTGAAGATCGGAGCCTTGTAAAAGAAGAAACTGAGGACTTTCTGTCTGATCGTGGACGTGTTGGTGCTATTGCCGGGAGTATCCTGGCAGGTGCTGCAGTAGCAAACCCCTTTGCACCGCTGGTAGGTAATGTGGTGGGCTTTCTGGTGGGCAAGCACTCGGATTTCTCGCGAAAGAAAGACGCAGAGGATGAACAGCAGGCGTTTACGCAGCGCAGTATTGTGCCTGTGGGAGAGTTAGGGAGTTTTGCATCGCTCTCTCTTGCAGGCGAGCCGGGAACACTTGATTTAACGGGTGGTAGTGGTCCAGCTATCATTGCTGATGATGAACGCGATCTGACCGTGGTGGCGACACCTTTGACTGCAGGCGCTGTTGTTCCGGGTGAGGACGCGACGGATGCAGATGCTGCGCCGCGTTCAGTAGCCCCTGATACCGCGGTTAAAACATCGGAGCATCCCCTACATCTGGTCGTTTCCAAACCCGCCACTCGCGATGAAGTACGCCTGCAGGCCTTGCGGGAAGAACTGGTACGCTTGTCGGCAGAGCCGGAGTTTGTGCCCCATGCCCGCTGCCCGGAAGGTCAGGCGCCTCGTTATCGCAAGAAGGTTGCCGTCACCGGCTTCGGCCTGAGTCGGCCGGCGGAAGCCTCCATGGGGGCGCTTTTTGATGCCGAGCGGCAGGTGCCACAAACGCTTTACCAACACCTTTCAGCATCACGCAAAGTGCAGACTTTTTCCGCCAGTGAGCAGCGCCTTTACGCCAGTCTTGGTGATGGTGCGACCTGGCAGCGCAGTGACAACCGGCTGTTGCGAGAGTCCGATCTTAGCCGTGAAATGGGCGTGCAGTTTGTTGTGGCTGGCGTCATTCGAGACATGGGCCTTGAGGAAGCGCGGGCATGGGACACGTCAGTGTCATCCCAGTTGCGCCGCCGTGTCGGGCGGGCAAATCAGAACCGCCAGTTTGTTTTGGACGTGGTGGTTCATGATGGCTTTACCGGCTTGCCGGTCTATGAAGAGCGATACACCACGCGGGGCGAGTGGACCTTGCCGCAGCAGCAACGGGTTGGTTTCGGCAGCCCCGCCTTTTACGAAACACCCTATGGCGAAGCGGTGGCGGAGCTGATGGAACAAGTGTCGCGGGACGTGATTGATCAGCTGGATTGCCAGCCCCTGATGGCGCAGGTGATTGAGGCTGACCAGACGGTACTGACGCTGGATGCCGGCTCCCTGGCGGGCCTCAAGCCCGGAGACACCTTGCGCCTGTTACGTCGTGAGAGTCCCGTTGCCCTGCGTGATGGTGCCACCCGTCTGCGGGACACCGGTGTAGAGGTCACGTTGGAGCAGGTGGGCCTGGATAGCAGCTTTGCCCGCATGCCCCTGCAGGCCGGGCGGGTGAATGTACAGCAGGGTGATGTGGTGGTGGTCTGGTAACCCAGGCCTCCCATGCTATAGGGGAGTTCAGGCGGCGTTAAGGGTGGCCGCCAGATCCCTGATTTTGCCAATCATGGCCCGCAAGCCGTTGCCGCGAGTGGGGGAGATATGGCGGAACAGATCCAGCCGCTCAAACACTTCATCCACATCCACCGCCAGCAGGTCCTTGGGGGTACGGCCATTGAACGCGACCATAATGATCGCTGCCAGCCCCCTGACGATCAGCGCGTCGGAGTCAATTAACAGAAACAGCTTGCCGCTGCTTTCATCCAGATGATGAATCAGCCACACCTGGCTCTGACAGCCATGTACATAGTGCTCCTCCCTACGCTCCGCCTCCGGAAACGCCGGTAACTGCTTGCCCAGATCAATGATATAGGCGTAGCGCTCTTCCCAGTCATCCAGAAATTCAAAGGCATCCAGCACATCGTCCATGGTCACGGACTGGCCAAGGGGGTTGTCGAGAAAAGCCTGGGTGTTGGTCATGATGTCGGGTCTGTCTGTTGTGTGTCGTTGTTCGGGGAAAGACTTATTTGCCGCGGAATCCGCGGAAGGACGCGGAAAGGCAAAGCTAACTGATTAGTCACGGACGGCCACGGACTTACACGGACAAAGACAAAAATATTTTCTTATCTTTTCGTCCGTGCCGTCCGTGCCGTCCGTGG
>JAIUMV010000028.1 GCA_022565395.1 Marinobacter sp. | reverse complement strand
ACCGGCGACGGCGCTGCACTCCGGTTATGACTTCGATTCTCTCCACCTTGGACACTCCTTTGCACTAGGTCTATGCCTAGGCCTTTGCTTCTACCAAGGTGTCCGGTTTAAATGGGGGCTACTACAAAACCCCAGGTCACCGCCCTGGATAAGCATTTTCTGGGGGCTGAGCAAGGCATCACGACCCCCAACGGGGTAAGAGTGGCTGGCAACCATGTCTTCGTTTCCAACAACAGTTCAGCCTACCGCTTCACCCTCGACGACAACGGCCAGTTGATAGATAGCCAGCAAGTGATCAGTGGTGCAGATGGTATTGCCATCATTGATGACATCATGCCTTACTGCGACGGCCTGGCCGTCACGGACTACCTATTGGGCAGGTTGCTGTACTTCCGTCATCAGGTTGACGCCCAAGGCAACGAAAGTTTCAACAAGGTCTATGAAACCGCGCCCTTTGGCTTCAGCTTCCCAAGCGCAATCGCCATCGGCCAGCCGCCCTTTTTCAGTGGCGACCAGCTCCTGATTACCGAGAAGGGCATACTGCAGGACACCACCTCAACCACCGGCAACAAACTCACCTCAGCCAGGCTGTCCCTTGATCTTAATGACCCGACGGTCTGCGAAGTTATCCGGGAGGGGTAGGTAGTAAGGGAAACTCAGAGCGGCCAGTGCCCCCTCCGATGATTGGCGGGGGCACTGTTTATTCTGACCACACACAATTGGTTCTTAAAATCGAGCCAAACTCGCGGTGCAGCCTTAGCTCATCGGTTAGCTCGCAGGTTAGCGTCAGCGGCAGGCCGCCAAGCTCTGTATTCTCCGCTTTACTGCGTTTGGTGTTGGACCAGATCAGGTAGTCCTGGCCCTGATAGCTGACCGTCAGGCGCTGGGCGATGACCAGCTCGATGGGCAAAATTGATGTCCAGGCGCGCTCAAATGCCGCCGGAAATGCGAATGCACCGTCAGCATCCGTAGTGGCTTGATCGCTGACTGCCTTTCGATAGTCGTGGGTGCGCACGACAGTAGCGCCTTCAACGGGCTGCCCTTGTAACCTGATGACGCCGGTTACCTCAGAAAACACGCATACCTTGCCTATGTCCGCCATCGCCTGATTCCCGAACACAAAAAATGAACATGCCAACCCCCAACCCGCCGCAGAAGCCAGCCTCCGCAATGCCCAATTCATGACACCCTCCCCCTACCAGCCCGCCAAGCCTGCATGATCAAGCCAACCCTGGGCCGCCCAGGTTGAGATCCCCATCACAAAAAACGCGACCCTCATCTTCTGCAACGTCACAAAATTGTAAATTTTTGTTAAAGACACATACAATCGGCCCCGCCTCCAGCATGGCCTGGGCTGGCATCTGCACCCCCTACAACAAGGCCAACCCTCTGCCAAGCATTAACATCTGTGAAACTGCCATACAAGCAAGGACAATAGAAATGGAACTTTCCAACCGCAATAAAAGCCTCTTTCGATACACCGCCCTCGCCGCAGCCTCATTACTGTCAGCTCCTGTCTGGTCAGCAGGATTTGAACTTCCCCAATACGGCGTGCGGGAAATGGGTGTCGCCAAAGGTGGCTCCGCAGCATTGCTGGAAGATGCCAGCGCAGTCGCAAACAACCCTGCCGGTCTGATTCGTTTGCAAGGCCGGAATTTTACGGGTGGCGCGGCGCTGGTCCTGTCTGAGTTCGATTATGACATCGAAGTCCGCCGTGAGCTGCGCGCAGAAGTCGGTGGCACAGTCCCAGGCCAGGAAAAAGGCTCCATTAACGGGGCCGCCGTGGTACCCCACCTCTATTACAGCACCCGGCTTGCTGACAATGCCGCAGTAGGTATCGGGCTGTACGTGCCGGTGGGTTCTGCCACCAGTTACAAAAGTGACTGGGCAGGCCGCTACCATGCCACTGACACAGAAATCACTGCCATTAATATCGCACCCACCTTTGCCTGGAAAGTCACCCCGACCGTATCGGCAGGCATTGGCGCAGTGATTCAGCGCTTCGAAGGCAACTTCAAAAACAAGATTGACCTTGGGTATATTCTGGGCCATGAAATGCTTAACGAAGTAGCTGAACAAAACCAAGCTATTCTGGAAAACTCCCAGAACCCTGCCGCTGGCCTTGCTATCAAAACTCAGGTTATAGACCGTCTTGCCCACAATTATGATGTTGACAATGAAATGCACGTCACCAGCACAGCCTTCGGTATCAACGCAGGCTTGTTGTGGGAGCCCACCCCGAGGTTCCGCGCCGGCTTGCAATACAACAGCGAGATTCGTCACCGTCCAGAAGGCACCGCCACTCGAACTCAGTTGAATGACCCAAATTTCCGGCAGAGCATTATTGACGCCATTTGTGACAGTCTGAGCGGTCTCGGTGGGTCGGGTGACATCTATTTGTTGGACTGCTATGGCACCAGCCAGAGCTCCCAAGAAGATCGAGAAACCGCCGAGGACGGCGCTGATACCGCACTGGGCCCGCTGGGCGCACAAGGTGGCAAAATCGACACGGACATCATCGTACCCCACCGGGTGACCGCCAGCTTCGTCTATGGTCTGACCGACCACTGGCTGATGACGGGCGGCGTAACCTGGACCAACTGGAGCCGGGTGAAGGAAATCCGCTTTTCCTACCCGGACAACAGCCAGCGGGGCGGCTCACCCATCACCGATACCGACGATGACGTAAGACGTCGGGACCTGGTGCAGGACTTCAGCTGGCAGGATACTTTCCGTTATGGCCTGGGGGCGATCTACGACAACCAAAACCGCTGGGCATTCCGGTTTGGTGCGGCTTACGATGAGAGCCCCATGCCCGACTCAAGCAGACGCTCCCCCCGCGGCCCGGACAGCGACCGCATTATCGGCTCGCTGGGCATGAGTTACCGCTGGAGCGACAGCCTGGTGATTGATGCGGCCTACAGCTACACCCATTTCACTGACTCAGAGATCAACGCCCGGGAGAACCCTGCAGGCACTGATCACCGTATGGTGGGTGACATCAAAGGGCAGTTGCACACCGCAGCGATGCAGGTGTCATACAGCTTCTGACCGACCAGCTGCGCCCACACCTCGCGGGGCGTGGGCGCATCGGCTTAGGGGATCAACACCGCCAGCAAAAACAGGCGGTGCAGAACCGTTTTCAGAAAGGCTTTCATGTCACGTCCTTGTGCTGAGAGGGCTGACGCCGGCGCTGTTACGCCGGGTCAATCACCTTGCCGGGGTTCATGATGTTGTTGGGGTCAAAAGCGGCCTTGATGGCACGCAGGTAAGCAATTTCAGCCGGGCTGCGGGTGTACTGGAGGTAGTCCTTCTTCACCAGACCTACGCCATGTTCGGCAGACACACTGCCCTGGTGGCGCTGGACAATCTCGAACACCCATTTGTTGACCTGCTCACACTGGCCGAAAAACTCTTCCTTCGGCATATCCTCTGGCTTGAGGATATTCAGGTGCAGGTTACCGTCACCGATATGGCCGAACCAGATAATCTCAAAGTCGGGATAATGCTGATTCACCACCGCGTCAATTTCCCGCAGGAAGTCCGGCACCTTGGATACCACGACCGAAATGTCGTTCTTATAGGGGGTACGCGGCGCAATGGATTCTGAAATCCGCTCCCGCAGCTGCCAGAGGTTGTGGGCTTGGGTTTCGCTCTGGCTGATCACACCGTCCAGCACCCAGCCGTTCTCCACGCACTGTTCAAACAGCGCCATGGCATCATCCATGACTTGATCTGACACCGCCTCAAACTCCAGCAGCGCATAGAAGGGCGTTTCTGTCTCAAACGGTGCCTGCACGTGACCGTGGGCCAGCACATGCCCCATGGCCTGATGGGAGAAAAACTCGTAAGCGGTCAGGTCCAGCTTTTTCTGGAACGCCTGCAACACATCCATGGTATTGGTCAGGTCCGCCAGGCCGAGCACCAGCACCGTCAGATTATCGGGCTTGCGGCACAGTTTCATGGTGGCTTCGGTAATAAAGCCCAGTGTGCCCTCAGCGCCGATAAACAGGTGGCGCAGGTCATAGCCCGTGTTGTTTTTTTCCAGCCCTTTATTGAGTTCCAGGATATCCCCCTTGCCGGTCACCACTTTCAGGCCCAGAACCCAGTCACGGCTCATGCCGTAGCGGATCACCTTGATGCCACCGGCATTGGTGGACAGGTTGCCCCCCAGCTGGCTGGACCCTGCTGAGGCAAAGTCCACCGGATAATAGAGCCCCTGCTCTTCGGCAAAGTTCTGCAACTGCTCGGTAATCACCCCGGCCTGACACACCACCGTGCGGTCGCTGGCACTGAAGTCCAGTACCTGATTCATGTAATCAAAAGCCACCACAATCTCGCCATTAGTAGCCACCGCACCAGCACTGAGACCCGTCCGCCCGCCCGAGGGCACCAGGCCGATGTGCTGCTCATTGGCAAAGCGCACCAGGGCCTGCACCTGCTCTGTGGTCTTGGGGAACACAATAGCGATAGGTTTGGGGGGATAGATCTTGGTCCAGTCTTTGCCGTAGGTGTCGAGATCCGAAGGATCAGTCAGTACCTTACCGTCATCCACCAGGGTTTTCAGGGTTGCAATGATCTGTTCAGGGGCCATCGGGTATCCAGCTTTTCTCAGGAAAGGGCATTGCGCCAATTTTATCCTGTTCAGGGCAAACTGACGCGCTGTTAAATGTTGCGTTTATGGTATCATACCGCCCCTGTTCTGTGAGCCGCCCAGCAAAGCGGATTACGCTCTGCCCCGGCTCATTCATTTTGTCCCTGACGCGACGAAAGGTTCTGGAAGCAAGCCATGTCAAATACGTCCCTTGAGAAGAGTAAGATCAGGATCCTGCTGCTGGAAGGTGTGCATCAGTCTGCCATCGATACATTCCACGCCGCCGGTTACACCAACATTGAGTACCTGACTCACTCCCTGTCCGAGGAAGAGCTGATCGAGAAGGCTGCCGATGCTCACTTTATCGGCATCCGCTCCCGTACCCACCTGACTGAAGCCGTCTTTGAAGCGGCCAAAAAACTGGTGGCTGTAGGCTGCTTCTGTATCGGCACCAACCAGGTGGATCTGCTGGCGGCTACCCGTCGCGGCGTCGCCGTATTCAACGCCCCATTCTCCAACACCCGCAGTGTTGCAGAACTGGTGCTGGCCCAGGCCATCCTGCTGCTGCGTGGCGTGCCTGAAAAGAGCGCCAAAGCCCACCGCGGCGAATGGCTGAAGTCCGCTAAAAACAGCTATGAGATCCGCGGCAAAAAGCTCGGCATCATCGGCTACGGCAATATCGGTACCCAGTTCAGCGTACTGGCAGAATCTCTGGGCATGGACGTCTACTTCTACGACGTCGTTTCCAAACTGCCCCTGGGTAATGCCAAACAGGTGGGCAGCCTGAAAGAACTGCTGAACATGGCGGACGTGGTGAGCCTGCACGTACCGGAAACCCCCGCCACCAAATATATGTTTGGCGCAGAGCAGTTCGCCCAGATGAAGCCCGGCAGCATCCTGATGAACGCCTCACGGGGTACCGTTGTCGAGATCGAAGCCCTGGCGGAAAACATCAAGAGCGGCAAGCTCCTGGGCGCGGCCATTGACGTATTCCCGGTAGAGCCCAAGTCCAACGATGAAGAGTTCGTTTCACCCCTGCGCGGCCTGGACAATGTCATCCTGACCCCGCACGTGGGCGGCTCCACCATCGAAGCCCAGGAAAACATCGGCAAGGAAGTGGCTGAGAAACTGGCCATGTACAGTGACAACGGCACTTCCGTGTCCTCCGTCAACTTCCCGGAAGTGGCCCTGCCGTCTCACCCGAACCAGCATCGCCTGCTGCACATTCACGAAAACGTGCCCGGCGTACTGTCTGAAATTAACCAGGTGTTCTCTGACAGCGGCATCAACATCTGCGGTCAGTACCTGCAAACCAAGGAATCCATTGGCTACGTGGTTATTGACGTAGACAAGGAGTATGGCGAGCTGGCACTGGAGAAGCTGCGGTCCGTGAAAGGCACCATTCGGTGCCGCGTGCTGTTCTGAGTAGCTATAGGTTGAAACAGGGCGCCCGGTTGGGCGCCTTTTTTTTGCCAAAAAACCTAATGAAAACCCATTTTTAGCCGCGGAAACCACGGAAAGACACGGAAAGAACTTCTCCCAAAGTACGGACGCAAATGACCTGCTGACACTCCTCGCAGACACCATCCGGCCTTCCTCGTCCGGTGGTGGGGTGGCTTTCGTAGCAGCGCCAGGGATGGCGCGGAGCAAGGTCGGTACAGGACGTGCCGTGAATTGCGGCGGAGAAAGCCACCCCTCCAACGGGCACACCCCGCAAGATTCGGGCAGCTGCACGAAACCGAGACACCGAGCTCTCGTCCTTCGACAAGCTCAGGACTGGGTTTCGCCGGACACAATGCAAACAAGCACTCTCTAGCGCAACCCTCTAGGCAACTCACCCTAAAACTCAGGAAAAAATAGGACAAAAATATAATTTTGAGACCCGTATCTCGGCTCGCGCCAACAGATTGCGATAAGGCTGGAAAAGAAATAGAAAAAACGCCACAATTCATTCAGTTAACCATTCCCCTACCAACTGACTCTTTTCCCGTCGCAGTAAAGCTGCGCCTTTTGGCGCTGTGTTTTGACGGGAAGTCGAGGATGGGTGCCCATGAAACTGGAAGTTCATGTCGATTCCCGGCTGCTGATGCGCCGCCTGTTCAGCCCCTTGCTTCTACTGGCACTGCTAACCTTGCTGGTGAAAACATTCAGTGGTGCATTTTTGCAACCCCCTATGCGAGCCGTGGACGGTGTGCAAAACCTTCAGGACTGGGCCGTTGCAAGTACGGGACGAGTAAAACTGGCGGGCGACTGGGCTTTCTACCCCAATCAGTTTCTGCCACCGGAGAGCATCACCCCTGACAGCCTGCCAACAAGCCCTGCCTTGCTGACACTGCCCGGCGTCTGGAACGCTCTGGACGTTGGCGGCCAGCCCATGCCCAACATTGGCCATGCCACCCTGGCCTTACACATAAAGCTGCCTGAGGCAGGCAACTATCTGATCAAAATCCCCACCCTGACGAACAGTTACAGGCTATGGGTCAACGGCGAAGCCAAGGTGGAAAACCCTCATCTGGACAGTTTCAGTCCCAAACCGAGGCGTGACTCCAATACCCGTTACATTCGCTTCCACGCACCCGAAGCCGAAGCGCTACTTGTGTTCCATGTCAGCAACTACCAGCATCGAGCCGGTGGTATCTGGGAGTCCATCTACCTGGCGCCCTCTGATCGCCTCGTCAGTCTGCAAACCCTACCTGTCGCCCGCGATCTCATTATTGCCCTGTTGCTGCTGGTCACCGCTGTCGCAGCATTGGTGCTGGGTATGCGCCGCCAAACCCCGGCATTGGTCTTTCTTGCCCTGCTTGCCTTGCTGATGGCGCTGCGTGGCCTGACCGTCAATGAACGCATCCTGTTCCAGGTGTTCGAGATTTATGACTGGCAATGGCAGCAGCGCCTGGAACACCTGATCCTGTACACCGCATTGCCCCTGCTCGGCCTCTACCTGTGGTGCCGTGATCCCCGCACCCTGCCAGACTGGCTGGTGCTTATGACCGTTGCTGTCGTCAGCTCATTGATGCTGATCGTGTTTATCACCGAAGCAGCGGTGTTCACCCACACGACACGTATTTATCAGCTGCTGGGCATGCTGCTGGCGTTTCTCGCCATGGGCCTGGCGATGGAACTGATGTCACAACGACAGGCTGGCGGCCTGCGTTTTCTCATCAGCGTACTCGTGCTGGTAGCCACCGGCCTTAACGATATTCTTTATGACCACCATCAGGTAGAAAGCATCTACCTGCTGCACGTGGGCGCACTGGCATTTGCGGTACTGCAGCTGCTGCTACCAAAAGGTTCTCATGAACTGGTGAAAACCCTTCCCAATACCGTGCCACTGGCAAGTCCCGCCACGATACCGGAACCCCAGCCAGCCATCATCACTGCTCCCAGCGTGTCTCCAGCCGACCCCATAGCTGCAGATGCCCCCGCCGTCATTGCCAATGCCATGCAAACAGCCCTCGCCCTGTGGGAGCAACATACCGGCACCGACAAGCTGGAACTGGCGGAACGGAGCCGCCAATGGCGGGTAACCAACGACAACGGCAGCCTCAAGACCCGCACCCTGGACAAGTACCTCAAGGCCACCACCGTGCCTGCACGTCCGCGCCTCAATCATGTCATGCGTACCCTGGACTATGTGGCGGAGTTGTCAGGCCTCAGTAACCAGGAGCAACAAACTCTGGCTGATGCCAGACAAGCACTGAAAGCACTGCAACAGGAACAGAACCACTAAATACACAACCATCTGTTATTAATACCTATTTCTGCGTTTTTTCCCATTTGTTCCCGGATTTTCCTGCACATACGTACTAACACGAAGGCACCATAGCAACAGCTTACCAAGGCCAGACCGCTGCACTGCGGAGCAACTGGCCTTCCTGGTTGTTGAGCACAAAAGGAGCCTGTCGTGCGTGTTGTCCTGTCTGTCCTGCTACTGATTGCCGTCGCTTGCCTGCCGTTTCAGGCTGCCCATGCTGATACCGTGGCAGAAGGCCATGCACTGGCCAAAGCCGCTGACGCCCAGCTGCGTGGGTATGTGGACTCGCAAGTCAGCCTGACCATGGAACTGGTGGGCCCCAGTGGCCAAACCGCCAGCCGGGCCTTGCGGGTGCGCAGCCTGGAAACAGACAGCGGTGAATACACCCTGATGGTTTTCGATACGCCGCGGGATGTTGCCGGGTCCGCGTTGCTGTCACACAACTTCCGTGAAGCCGATGACCAGCAGTGGCTGTATTTGCCGGCCATCCGCCGCGTCAAACAGATTGGCGCCCGAGACAAATCCGGCCCCTTCATGGGCTCCGAGTTTGCCTTTGAAGACCTGGTCACCCCTTTCTACGAGAAGTTCAGCTACCGCTACGAACAGGATGAGGCCTGCGGCGAGCTGACCTGCGCCATCGTGGAACGCATCCCCCGGGACCCGCACTCCGGCTATACCCGCCAACGAGTCTGGATAGACCGGGAGCATCACCTGATTCGCCAGGTCACCTACTATGACCGCCGTGAAACCCTGCTGAAAACCTATACCGCCAGCGATTTCGAACAGCATGAAGGTCGCCACTGGCGCCCCGCTACCATGCGCATGGAAAACCATCAGAACCGCCGCCAGACCCGCCTGTTATGGCAGGACTTCCAGTTTGGCCTGGGGCTGGACTCCCGCGACTTTACCCAAAACGCCCTGCTGCGGGCTCGTTGATCATGCGCACGCCAGCATTACTGTTGCTGGCCCTGGGATACTGCACCGCCGCAGGGGCACTGGACCTGCGCGGAGAGCTGGGGCTGGATGTCAGGCAGTTCCCCCACAAGGGCGCACAGGGCCAGTCACAACTGCACGTTGCCCTGCGTGGTCAGGCAGACCTCTGGTATAGCCCCAATCAGGGCCGGGACGCCTTTACCTTCTCGCCTTTCATCCGGGCCGACACCGAGGACAGCCAGCGAGATCTGGTAGACATCAGCGAGCTCGCCTGGCTGCACGTCAACGAGCATTTCGAGCTGCGCACCGGCATCCGGCAAGTGTTCTGGGGCGTCACTGAGGGAACCCGTCTGGTAGACATCATCAACCAGACCGATACCGCGGACGGCCCGGAGGGTGATCGCAAACTAGGTCAGCCCATGATGAACCTGTCCATTGGCAGCCATAGCCATACCCTGGACCTGTTCCTGCTGCTGGGCCACCGGCAACCCACCTTTCCTGGCGCCGACGGTCGCCTGCGACTGCCCCTGGTGGTGGATACCGACCAGGCCACCTGGGAATCCAGCCGCAAACAGGAACGGATCGACCTGGCGGCACGCTGGCAGTGGACCGCCTTTCCGTTCTGGCTTGGCATCAGTGGCTTTTCCGGTACCGCGCGGGAACCGGAGCTGGCCCCCGTTATCGACCCGGCGCAGCTGTTGTACGACAACGGCCAACCTGTGGGTTTTGCACCTGGCTACATCCCCACACTCGCGCCCCACTACCCGCTGATTCAGCAACTCGGCGTGGACCTTCAGGTTACTCAGGGTGACCTGTTATGGAAGCTGGAAGCCATCCAACGCTGGGGTGGCCGCAAGGACTTTCATGCCGCCAACGCAGGCCTGGAGTACACCCAGGTGGGTTTGTTTGGCAGCAGGCTGGATCTGGGGTGGCTGCTGGAAGGCCTGTACGACAGTCGCGGCCGCGAGGCCAGCACCCCGTTTGACCGGGATCTGCTGCTGGGCTGGCGCCTGACCTTCAACGACATGGCCAGCACCGAACTGTTAAGCAGCGTGATTGTGGACCTGGACTCCCACGAGCGCCTGTTCAGCCTGGAGGCCCGGCGACGCCTTGCCGACGGCTGGTCGATTGCGCTGGAACTGCGGCAAATCGCGGGAACCCCAGCCCCGCAAACAGCGGAAGCTTTCGTGTTTACCCCGGACACCCGCTACGCCCTGCGCCCGCTGGCCAGGGACAGCTTTACCCGATTGCAACTGAGCTGGTTTTTCTGAGGACACCCCATGACCACCACACCACCCACGCCACAGCCCGTCAGTCACTATCTGGCGGCCTGGATTACCGCCCACCCCTGGCTGAGCCTGCTCACCGGCCTGGTATTGCTGGCTGTCGCCATGGGCGGGTTGGGGAGCTACCACTACTCGGTGGACCATCGTGCCTTTTTCAGCGCCGATAACCCCCAGCTACGCGCCTACGAGCAGTTGCAGACCGACTACTCCCGTACCGATACCGTCCTGCTGGCGCTGGCCCCCGCCTCCGGCAACATCTATGAGCCAGCGTTCCTCTCAGTGCTGGAACAGGTGACCGAGGCGAGTTGGCAAATTCCGTTCACCCAACGGGTGGAGTCGCTGACCAACTTTCAGCATGTGCAGGTGGACGGCGACTTTATTGATACCGATAACCTGGTGAATGAGCCGCAACAGCTGACCCCTGCGCAGCTCCAGTCCATTCGCGCCGTCGCCGAGCGGGAGCCCTTTCTGGTCAACAGCCTGGTTAACCCGCAAGGCTCTGTTGCAGGTGTGCGACTCACGCTGAATTTACCCGGTGATGACCCTCTTAAAGAAACCCCTGCAGTAGTACTCCCACTTCGTGCCCTGGCGGCTGAAATCATGGCTACCCATCCTGATATCCAGATTCATCTGGCAGGCCAGACCATTGCCAACCAGGCCTACCCGGAAGAGTCCCAGGCGGATTTTGTGCGGGTCTGGCCCTGGTTTGCCCTGACCATGCTGGTGCTGCTGGCCTGGCTGTTCCGCAGCCTGAAGGCCATGGCGGTGACCTGGAGCGCCTGCCTGCTGGCGGTGCTGGCTGGCGCCGGCGCCATTGGCTATCTGGCCCCCACCATCAACGATGCCGTTATCGTAGCCCCCATCATGATCCTGACCCTGGCCATCGCCGATGGCATTCATCTGGTGGTGAGCTGGAACCAGAGCCTGCTGACGGGCCAGGATAAGCGCCAGGCCATGCGGGAAAGCCTGACCCATAACATCGCCCCCATGACCCTGACCACCCTGCTGACGGCACTGGGCTTCCTGACCTTGCATTTCAACGACTCACCCCCTTTCCAGGTCATGGGTTACATCGTGGCCGCCGGCGTGTGGTTCGCGCTGGCCTTCACCCTGCTGTTTACCGCCCCGCTGCTGATACTGTTACCCGGCAAACCGCCCCGCCGCCTGCCCGCCTTCGCCAGCCGGGACTCCCTGCCCATGCAACGACTGGCGGACACCGTGATCCGCCGCCGCACAGCGCTGCTGTGCCTGCTGCTGGCCGGTGGCGGTGTACTGGCGGGGCTGTCATTCCGCAATGAAATCAACGACGACATCGTCAAGTACTACACCCCGGAGACACCCTTCCGGCAGAGCATGGAGTTTGTGAACCGCGAGCTGACCGGCATCGGCGAGCTGAACTACGCCCTGCCCGCAGGTGAGGCGGATGCCATTGCTGACCCCGCCTACCTGCGCCGGCTGGAAGCCTTTACCGACTGGCTGAAGACCCAGCCGGACGTGGTGCAGGTGAATTCCATCGTGGATGTCATCAAACGGGTCAATCAGGTACTGCACAACGATGACCCAGCCTACTACCGCATCCCGGGCAGCCGTGAGGAGATCGCCCAGGCTCTGCTGCAATACGAGCTGTCGCTGCCCTACGGCATGGACCTCAACTTCCTGATCCGCTATGACCGGGCGGAATCCCGGGTACGGGTGGCGGTCGGCACCTCCAGCGGCCAGCGCATCATCGCCCTGGACGAAGCGGCCCGCCAGTGGCAGGCAGAGAACTGGCCGGTACAGGCCATGGCGCCCGGCGCCTCCCTGTCCCTGATGTTTGCCCACATCGGCGAACGCTCTATTGCGGGTATGTTCGGCGGCATGCTGGGCGCCCTGGTGATTGCGGCACTGCTGTTGATGATGGGCTTCCGCACCTGGCAGCACGGGGTGGCCAGCTTTATCGGTAACCTGCTGCCTATCGGCATGGCCTTTGGTGTCTGGGCGCTACTCAACGGCAATATCGACCTGGGCCTGACCGTTGTACTGGGCATCGCCTTCAGCGTGGTGGTGGATGACACCGTGCACTTTATCAGCAAATACGAACGCGCCCGCCGTCAGGGGCTGTCAGCCGAACAGGCTGTGCGCCAGGCCTTCCAGCGGGTCGGTTTTGCCCTGTTTACCACCTCACTGGTGCTGGGACTGGGCTTTGCCTGGCTCGCCAACTCCGCCATCCAGATCACCGTGAACACTGCACTGGTGACCTGCATGTCCATTGCCTTCGCTTTGCTGATTGACCTGCTCCTGTTGCCTGCCCTGTTGCTGTGGCTGGACCGGCGCAAGGTCAGCCACTGCCAGCTAAGCCCTGTTAACGTTGAAACGAGGATGCACCCATGAATGCCGCCGCCCTGAATCTGGCCTCGCCTTTTGGCCAGCGCCTGCTGGCCTGGATGAACGAGCGCTTTCCGTTCGCCAATGCCCTGCTGTTTTTCATTCTCTATCTCGCAACGGCTGCGGTTGCCCGCGCCACACTGGAAGGCAGTGTCAGCCTTAGCCTCTATGACCTGATGGGCTGTCTGGTGACCTGGTCCTTCTTCCTGCTGCTGCGGGTATTTGATGAGCATAAGGACTATGCCCTGGACTGTCTGAACCATCCACAACGGGTGCTGCAGAGCGGCCTGATCACCCTCAACCACCTTAAAGCCCTAGCCGCGCTGGCACTGGCGCTGCAGTTGAGCTGGTCACTCTGGCTGGATGGCGGGCTGGGGCAAACCACCGTCGCCTGGCTGGTGATGTTCGGCTGGACCTGCCTGATGGGCAAGGAATTCTTCGTGGCAGACTGGCTCAACCGCCATCTGACCTGGTATGCCGTCTCCCACATGTTGGTGATGCCGCTGATCGTCTGGTGGCTGGCCAACCTGGCGGTGCCCGGCCTCAGCTTCAGCCCGCCCCTGGGCATCCTCATGGCGCTGGCCTTCGTCAGCGGCTTCTGTTTTGAGATCACCCGCAAGACCAAGGGGCCGGAAGAAGAACGGGACACCGTCGAATCCTACTCCCGCATCTTTGGCACCCGGGGTTCCGCAATGCTGGTGATGGGCCTGGTGACCGCCATGGTCATCACCCAGCTCTGGCTGATTCATAGTTTGACGGGCCATTGGCCGGTATGGGCGCTGGTGATTCTGGCGGCCTTCTGGGTACTGGGCATGCACCAGCTGCGCCAGTTCCTGCAAGCCCCCTCAGCCAAGGGCCGGGAAAAAAATGAAGCCGTTGTCGCCCTGACCATGCTGGCTGGCTATGCGGTACTGATCGCGGTTGTTCTGACTACCCAGGGCGTCACCCTGGCGTTGCTCTGAATTCGATTGATTTCTAACGGGAAGGAAACCCCATGCGCAAAACCACTCTGATACCCCCTGCCCGATTCAGCTTCGGTCCGGAACACCGGGTTCGCTGTGAGTGGGCCGCCCAGCGCGACCTGCCAATCACGCCCTGGGATGTGTCCAAGGGCCACCTGAGCATTCAGCTGCCGGATGACTTTCCGCAGCCAGAAGCTGGGTTTGATATGCGTGACCTGTACCTGACGGTCAAGGAGCAGACCTTTCACCTGCCTCATCTGAAGGTCCGGCAGATCCGCAGCACAGACACTGGTCCGCGCCTGGTGCTGTGGAGCCATGACTGCACCCTTACCGCGCAACGGCTGTGGGAAATCAGCTACACACTGCGCCTGCAACCGAGCCATGAAGCGGCCACCGCATGGGACGAGTTTTCTCTGCCCAAGGTGCCAGCCCGCGGCCTGTACACGGAAGAAGCCCGGCAGGAGCGCCTGGCCTTTATTCGCGAGGATCTGGGGGTCAATCTGCCAGAAGTTGCCTGTACCCGCCTCGATCCCCGCAAACTGGTAAGCAACATTGAAGCTCTGATTGGCTCAGTGGAAGTGCCGGTAGGCCTGGCAGGGCCCCTGCAAATCCAGGGCATGCATGCCGAAGGGCTCTACTATGCCCCCATGGCCACCTCAGAAGGTGCGCTGGTGGCTTCTGCGACCCGCGGCGCCACCGCGCTGTCCCGTTCTGGTGGCGTCAATGCACGGGTGCTTGGCCAACGCATGATGCGGGTGCCCCTGTTCGGCTTTGACGACATGAATGCCGCACTCTTCTTTGCCGAATGGGTGCAGGACCACGAGCAAGAGCTGGCCGAAGAGGTACGCAAGTATTCCAACTTCGCCCGGCTGGTGGAACTACAGGCACAGGTTATGGGCCGTAATGTACACCTGCACTTCGTTTACGAAACCGGGGATGCCGCCGGTCAGAACATGACCACCACCTGTACCTGGCAGGCCTGCCAGTGGATTCTGAGCCGCATCAAACACTTCGATGGTCTCAAGGTGCGCAACTTCCTGATCGAGGCCAACCTGTCCAATGACAAGAAGGTCACGTACCAGACCTTCCTCAAAGGCCGGGGCATCCGGGTGCTGGCGGAAGCCGTGCTGACAGACGAAGTCTGCCGTCGGGTGCTGAAAGTGAGCGCCGCGCAGCTGGTCAAAGCCTACCAGCAGTTCGTCACCGGCTCACTGGCAGCAGGGATGGTGGGCATCAACATCAACGTTGCCAACGTGATTGCCGCCATGTTTACCGCCTTGGGCCAGGACATTGCCTGCGTGCACGAGTCCTCCCTGGCACAGCTGCATATTGAGCTTAATGACGAGGGTGACGCCTACTGCACCATGACCTTGCCATCACTGGTTATCGGCACTGTGGGTGGCGGCACCAATCTGCCTCAGCAACGGGAGTGCCTTGAACTGCTGCACTGCGCCGGCGCTGGCAATGCCCACAAGCTGGCAGAAATTATTGCGGGCTTCTGTCTGGCACTGGACCTCTCAACCCTGTCGGCCATTGCCGCTGACCAGTTTGCCCGTGCGCATGAAAAGCTGGGGCGAAACCGGCCAGTGAATTTCCTCAAACTCGGGGACTTCACCCCGGACCTGTTCAACCAGGCTATCCGCCAGCTGGACGCCCATGCTCTGCAGGTGCAGGGCTCTGTACAACTGCAGAATGAACAACGGGGCTCCAGCATCATCACCGAACTGACCTCCCACAAAGTCAACAAGCTGCTGGGGCATTTCCCCTTCCGCCTGGCCACCAATGCCGGTGAGCGGGATGTCATGGTCAAGGTCAAGCCGCTGGATGACGAAGTGATTCTGATGCTCAACAGCATGGCCGCCATGTGTGATGCCCGCCTGGCCCATGCCTTCAACACCTTCCGCAATCAGATCGGCTTCAAGGGCTGTCATGTACGGGAGCTGGCAGTCATGTCTCAACAGGACCCGCGCTTTGTTCGTCATGCACCCGAAGTCTACGGCACGCTGCTCGACCCGGAGCGGGAGGCCTATGTCATCGTTGAGGAGTTGCTGAACGGCCTGGAACTGATGGACAGCGCTGACGACACCCGTGGCTGGCAGGAGGAACATCTGACCGCCGCCATCGAAGGTATCGCCCAGGTACACAGCATCTGGTATGGGCGCGAAGAGGAGCTGCTGCAGCAATCCTGGATGGTGGATTACCCCACCGCAGCAGGCATGGCAGAGAAGCGCCGCCTGTGGGAATTGCTGGGGGTCCACGCCCGGGAAGAGTTCCCGGAATGGGTAACGGATGAAGATATAGACCTGTTCCGTAAGATCGTCAGCGGCGTTGGTGACTGGTGGCAAGAGATTGAACACATGCCCCGCACCCTGATCCACAACGACTTCAACCCCCGCAACATTGCGTTCCGTCGCGGTCTGCAAGGGCCGATTTTGTGTGCCTATGACTGGGAGCTGGCCACCCTGCAGCTGCCCCAGCATGACCTGGCGGAGCTGCTCGGTTTCACCTTGCAGGGTGAGATCACCAAGGCACAGGTGGACCGTTACCTGGAACTGCATCGGGTCACTCTGGAGCGTGCCAGTGGCGAAAGTATTGATCCGGTGCAATGGCGACGCGGCTATGTGCTGTCGCTGCTGGACCTCATCGTCAACCGGTTACCCATGTACCTGATGGCGCATACCTTCCGCCACTACGCGTTCATGGAGCGGGTCTACCGCACCGTTCATCAACTGATGGAAATTGAAGGGATGCCCACCGCATGAACCAGCCCGTACAAACCCGCTACTGCTACGATCAGGCCCAGGCCCTGACCCTTAACCCCGCTCTGCTGGGCGGAAAAGCGGCCAACCTGGCCTGGCTGACCCGTGAGCAGTTCCCCGTCCCCCGCTGGTGGGTGGTGACCACTCAGGGCTTCCAGGCCCTGCTGCACCACAATCAGCTTACGGATTGGGTTGACCAGCAGATCCAGCGCATCGGAAATGGCCAGGATACCGCCCTGCTGGAACAGGTGGCGAGCGAAATACTGCAGCGCCTGCACAACATGGTATTGCCAGACAACCTGCAGCAAGAACTGGCGGACGCCCTGCAAGGTCTTGAAGACCGCTATTTTGCCGTGCGCTCCTCCGTACTGGGCGAAGATGCCGAAGGGGCATCTTTCGCAGGCCAGATGGACAGCTACCTGTTCCAGCGTGGCCTGAGTGCCATTGCCGACAGCCTGCGTCAGGTGGCGGCTTCAGCCTTCAACGCCCGCGCCCTGCAATACCGCATCAGCAAGGGGTTGGCGCTGAGTGATATCCGCGCCGCCGTCATCATTCAGGAAATGGTGGCTGGCGATGTGTCAGGGGTCATGTTCACCGCTCACCCGGTCACCGGCAACCGCAAGCAGGTGCTGATCTCGGCCGCCTGGGGCTGCGGTGAAGGTATCGTCTCAGGCCTGTGCAACACGGATGAATTTACCCTCGGCCTTTACGACAACGAGCTCGATGCCCGTTTGGCGGACAAGGATGTGGCCGTCGTGTTCGACTATGAGCAGGACCGTGGCACCCGGGAAGTTCCGGTGCCGGAGTCTCAACGCCAGCAGCCGGCACTCACCGACGCACAACTGCACGCGCTGCGGGATCTGGGACGCCGCATTGCCGAGTGCCAGCGTTTTCCACAGGACATTGAATGGACCCTGCGGGATGGCGAGTTCCATATTCTGCAGACCCGCCCCATCACCCGCCTGCCAGCCCCCAACCCGCCCCTGGGCCAGCGGGTGGTGTTTGATAATTCCAATATTCAGGAGTCCTACTGCGGTGTCACCACACCGCTGACCTTTTCCTTCGCCAACAAGGCCTATGCCACCGTTTACGAGCAGACCATGCGGGTACTGGGTGTGTCCGAACGCCAGATACAGGCGCACCGTGACATGCTGGACAACATGCTGGGACTGGTGAACGGCCGGGTCTACTACAACATCAATAACTGGTATCGCGGCCTGCTGCTGTTGCCCTCCTTCAACAGCAACAAGGCCGACATGGAACGCATGATGGGGCTCACCGACCCGGTGGACCTGGTGCAGGACACCCGCGCCACTACCGGGGATAAGTTGCGCAAGCTGCCCCAGGTATTGCGGGCCCTGTTTCACCTGTTGCGGGGCTTCCGCCGCATGGATGGGCTAGTCAAGGAGTTCCGTGAACGCTTCGACATTCACTACCAGAGCATCAACCGCAGCAAGCTCCACACCCTGACGCCGGGCGAACTGATCGCTGAGGCCCGTCGTCTGGACCGGGAACTGCTCGGCCACTGGACAACACCCATTCTCAATGATTTCTACGTCATGATGATGAATGGCCGGGTCCACCGCACCCTGGTCGCGGCAGGTTTCGAGCAGCCAGCCGTGTTGCAGAACAACCTGCTATCCGGTGAGGAAGGCATCGAAAGCACAGAGCCCACCAAAGTGCTGCTGCAGCTCTGCGCCCTGGTACGCCAGCGGCCCACCTTGCGTTACCTGTTAGAAGACACCTGTGCCGACAACAGCAGCCTGCTGTCACGCATTCAGGTACTGGACCCGGAATTTCACAGCTTATGCCTGGACTATATCGAGCGCTACGGCGATCGCACCATGGGCGAGCTGAAATTGGAGTCCATCACCCTACGCCAGGACCCAGGCTTCCTGTTCGCCGTGCTGCGCAACTACCTGGGCCGTGATGATCTGACCCCGGAAACCCTCGCCGCCAACGAAGCCCGCTTCCGCCAACAGGCGGAGCAGGAAGCCTTTAGCACCATACGCAAACAGCTGGGTGCCCGCGCCCTGCGTCGCTTCCGCAAACACCTCGGCAAGTTGCGGGACGCCATTCGCAACCGGGAAAACATGCGCCTGGCCCGTACCCGCATGTTCGGCCTCTACCGGGAGCTGTTCCTGGAGCTGGGCAACCAGCTGGCTTTTCACGGCGGCCTCAAGGAGCCCCGCGACATTTTCTGGCTGAGTCTGGACGAGCTCTACGCCTGGCAGGACGGTCGTTCCGTACAGGCGCGCCTGACGCCACTGGTGGAGGCCCGCAAGGTTGAGTATGCCGACTACGAACAACAGGAGCCACCCCACCATTTCTGGACCTGGGACATGGTTTACCTGCACAACGAGTACCGCTATCCCCATACCACCGACGCCCCGACAGATGGTGACCTGACCGGTACCGGCTGCTACCCCGGTGTGGTGGAAGAGCGAGTGCGGCTGATTTTCTCACCGGAGGATGAGCTGTCCCTGAATGGCCAGATTCTCTGCACCGTGCGGACCGACCCGGGTTGGGCACCGCTGTTCCCCACTGCCGGCGGCATTCTGGTGGAACGGGGTTCCACCCTGTCCCACTCGGCGGTGGTTGCCCGTGAACTGGGTATACCGGCCATCGTCGGCATCCCAGGCCTGACACAGGCTCTGCAGAACGGCGAGCGGGTCAGAATGGACGGTGCCAAGGGCACCATTGAACGCTTGGACCATACCGCTGCGGAGGTTTCCGATGACACACGCGCCGATTGATGTCAGAGCCGTTCTGGCGGGTCCGTTCGCACCGGGCCAGTCGGTGCCCAAGGCCTTTCTTGACCTGCCCGGACAAATATACCGGGATGACCCCCATTGGTTGGGGGAAGACCCGGACAGCGTCTGCGCCCAGTTCAGCCAACAGAACCCCTGGTTCAAGAACGGCCAGGCCTGGCTCGGCGTGGTGCCAGAGCAGGCCCGTCTGGCAGGTTTTACCTGCCCACGTCAGGTGGATGGTGAAACTGTCTGCTTTTTCGGCTTCTGGGAAGGCATCAATGAGCTGGCGCCCCATCAGTGGCTGTTCGAAGCCCTGCAAACCTGGGCCCGGAAGCAAGGTGCCACCCGCCTCTACGGGCCGATCAACTTCAGCACTTTCAGCAGCTACCGGCTGCGCCTGGATGCGTTCGAGCAGGGCGCCTTTCCGGGGGAGCCCTGGAATCCTGACTACTACCCGGACCTGCTGACCCAGTTGGGGTTCAACTGTCGCTACCGGTACCTGTCCACCTTCAATCAGACTACGGATGTGGTCGGTACCGTTGAAGCAGATTACCTGCGGGTCAAACCCAAGCTGGAACAGGCCGTGCGCATGGAAGCCATGACACCCGCGTTCTGGATGAGCCATCTGGACGAGCTCTACGGTTTTGTGGATGAAGTGTTTGGCGCCAATTTCGCCTATACCCCCATCAGTCGCGAAGCCTTCCACGCCTACTGCGGCACGGCTTTTGCCAGCCGCTTCTGCCCCCACAGCTCGGTGCTTGCACGCAGCCTGGATGGCCGCATCGCAGGCTTCTTCCTGTTGTTTCCAGACTATGCGCCACTGCTGCGGCAACAGCAGAGCACACCGGTTGCCGCCGCCGATCTCCGCTACGACCGTCATGCTGCCCTGTTACCCCGGCCCCGCCGTGGCCTCGCCAAAACCGGCGGTGTACACCCGGACTTCCGCTCACTGGGTCTGTTCACCGCCATGAGCTGTGAACTCAGCTTGCGTGCAGAGGGCCGCTATCAGGAACTGGCCGCCGCGCTGGTGCGCGAGGACAACAACTCCCGCCAGTTCGCCCTGCGCCACGGCACCGCTGCACAACGACACTACGGCCTGTTTCAGAGAGGTCTATAACCATGAACTTCTGCGATGCCATTGTCACCGCCACTGAACGCCACCCCCATCGCGTCGCCCTTGAAGTACCCTGCGCGGCGGATGACTACCAGAGCAGCAAAACCGTGAGCTATACCGCCCTGCTGGCGCGTGCCAGCAGCATGCAACACGGTCTGCTGGCTGCAGGATTGATGCAGGGCGACCGTGTGCTGATCCTATCGCGACCGGGTATTGGGCTCTATGCCCTGGTGTTGGCCCTGCTCGGCGCCGGCCTGGTCCCTGTGCTGGTGGATCGCGCTATGAGCCGGGCCCGCGCGCTGGCAGCCATCCGGGCCAGTGGCGTCAAAGCCGCTGTGGGTGACTATGACATTCTGCGGCTATGGTGGCTGCTAAAGCCCCTCTGGCGCCTGCCCCGCTTCGCTCTGGATGGCGAAGGAGTTGGCGTACGTCGCCTGCAGCAACCCGCCATCACCGCTGCCAGTGACTTCTTCTGTCGCTCACTGCCCGCTGAACACCACGGCCTGATCACCTTTACCTCTGGCAGTACCGGTGTACCCAAGGGCGCGGACCGGACCCATCAAAGCCTGATTGCCCAACACCAGGCCATCCGGGAGCACTGGCCCGAGCTGGACAGCGACATCGACGCCCCCTGCTTCCCGGTGCTGGTGCTACACAATCTATGCTGCGGTATTCGCACCGTTCTGCCCGCGACCGATCTGGCCAAACCCGGCGCCGCAAACGCCCCTCAGGTCGCCCGGCAGTTCCAGGAGCGCAAGGTGACACGCCTGGCCTGCGCACCAGCGTTCCTCGCCCGCCTGGTGGACTATGCCCTCAGCGAACAGCTGGTATTCCCTAGCCTGAGGTCTGTTGTCATTGGTGGTTCGACCCTGCCTGAGGGATTGGCACACCAGTGCCAGCAGGTATTCCCCCGCGCTCGCATCCGCTTTGTGTACGGCTCCACTGAGGCAGAACCCATCGCCGATGTTGAGCTGCCACAGCTGTTGCAGGACTGGCATAACGGTGAAGGTCACCTGGTGGGCACACCCGCCCGCATGACCGAAGTCTGTCTGGTTGCCCCTGGACGCCCACTATCCACGCATCAGGAGGTGCAAAACGCCCGGGTGCCTACCGGAGCAGTCGGCGAAATTCTGGTGGCCGGCAGTCATGTGCTGGCCGGCTACGTGGATAATCCAGCCGCCAATCAGGCCAGCAAAATTCCCCGCCCGGACGGGCTGACCTGGCACCGTACCGGCGATACCGGCTACCTGGATGACGATGGGCGCCTGTGGCTGACGGGACGGGTCAAGGACACCCTCCACCACAATGGGCGCCATCGTCACCCGCTGGCACTGGAGAAACACCTCGACGCCCTGCCTGGTGTAGAGCGCAGCGCAGTCCTGCAGGATCAGGATGCCCATGCCAACCGGTTGCTTATCATCACCGCAGGCTACCCGGACACCGATGCCCTGACCGCTGCCCTGAAGCGATTGCAGGTGACCGAGGCCCGCTGGGCCACAGTGGACAGCATGCCCGTAGATGGGCGTCATAACAGCAAAATTGACCGGGAGCGGCTGCGGGATCTGTTACGCCGCAACAAGCTGAAGCCCCAATTACTAGCGCTGGACCAAGCCAAGCCCGGCAAGGTGGTGGGCCATGTCTGAGACTCATGGCGCCTATCTGGTGCGCCTCAATGGGGCTGACTGGGTCACCCTCAGTGGTGTGATATCAAGCTTGCTGGCGGCACTGGCCAGCCTGCATGGCCAGCTGTATCTGGCGGTAAGCCTGCTGTTTCTGGCCATGCTCGGGGACGCTCTGGACGGCATCATTGCCCGACGTATGGGCATAACCCGGGCGTTTGGCCGCTACCTTGACAGCTTTATGGATGTGCTCATCTATCTGGCTGTGCCCAGCCTGGTGTTCTACCAGGCTGGGTTCAACGGGGCCTGGGCACTGGTGTTGGCTGTCGTGATGGCCTGTGGCTGTGTGAGGCTGGCCGTATTCAATGAGCTGGGCAATATCGCCGAGGGCGGGCAACTGGCCTATCTTGGCCTGCCGGTGTTCTGGACCCAGTTCATCCTCGCAGGTTACCTGTTGGCCAGTATCTGGCTGCCCCAGCTGCTGCTTAATGTACTGCTGTTGTCGCTGCTGCTCTGGTTCAGCCACGCCATGGTACGCCGCCAGCCGCGCTTCAAGTTCCGGAAGCTCTGGCACATCCTGGCCCTGACGCTGGGTGGCGCAGCCCTGTTCCTGATCCTTCACCTCACCCTGGGTCATGGAGGTTACTGATGATGGATGCCCTGTGGATTGCCCTGTACCTGCAAATCCCGGTGGTGATTGGTGGTGTGTTGCACATGCTGGTGGTTACCCATAACGGTTTCAGCAGCCTGAAACGCCCCATCAACCAGGTCCTATTTGGCGCCAATAAGACCTGGCGCGGCCTGCTGCTGGTGCCTTTGCTGACGGCTTTCGGTGCCCTCTGCCTGTTACCGGCTGAACTGTTGCTGGGTGACCACGCCATTTTTGGCACCAGCCTGCTGCTGGCCGGTTGGGTAGCGGGGCTCGGGTACGTGCTGGCAGAGCTGCCCAATTCCTATATCAAACGGCGGCTGGGTATTGCTGCCGGGGAAACACCCCAGAAACACCGTGCGCTGTTTGTATTCATGGATCAGTTTGATTCGGCACTGGGGGTGGCCATCGCCTACGCCCTCTACCCGGGCTTTGGCATGGCTGTTTTCTTCTGGTACGCCGCCACCTTCCCCATCACCGCGCTGCTGGTAAAGCGGGGGTTGTACGCCATGAAACTGAAAAAGTCTGCGGTATAAAAAAGCCGCCGGCACTAATAACAGTAGCGGCGGCCTTTCACTGAGGCAGGATTACTGCATGGGTACCAGCTTCAGCTCAACGCGGCGGTTCTGCTCACGGCCAGCGGCTGTATCGTTGGACGCGATGGGGTAACGTGGGCCATAGCCGGTAGCGCGAGTCCGGCGCGGTTCAATACCCTGATTCATCAGGAAGTCACGCACAGACGACGCACGACGCTCGCTCAGCATCTGGTTGTAGGACTCAGACCCAGTGCTGTCAGTGTGACCATCAATCTGGATAATGGTCTTGTCGTACTCTTTCAGCACCAGCGCAACAGATTCCAGAATGCCGTTGAAGGACGGACGGATAGAGGCCTGGTTAACGTCAAAGGTGATGTTACCCGGCATGATCAGATCAATACGGTCACCCTCGCGCACCACGCGTACGCCGGTACCTTCCAGCCGATGGCGCAACTCTGCTTCCTGGCGATCCATATAGTTACCGATACCACCACCAATGGCCGCACCTGCTGCAGCGCCAATCAGTGCGCCACGGCCACGGTCACTGCGGCTGGATGCCGCTGCACCCACCGCAGCGCCACCCAGCGCACCCACAATGGCACCCTTGGTGGTACTGGAGGTTTTCTCTTCCCCGGTATAGGGGTCATAAGTCATACAGCCGCCCAGGCCCAGGGTCGCAACGGCCAACGCACACATAGTCTTTTTCACGGTAATGCTCCTGTCTACTAAGGTCACCTAACAGGCCTCTGACAGCCTGTTGGCTTCTTCATCAAATGTGTCAATCACTCGGTTGAATACCAGCGACTGCAGATCTGGCGCTTCATTCACCAAATGATGACGTCCATCCGGAATGCGAAGTTCCGACACCTCCGAAAACTTGTTACGGATTATGCGCAGATTGTGACGCCAATCCACCGTCATGTCCTTTTCACCCTGAATAACCGTGACCGGAAACTGGATCGGTCGGGCAGACTCAATATGCGGCACCCACTCCCGCAGCGCCGTGACCCATTTCACATGCACCGCACGGGCTTGCAGGGGATCTATCTCCCGCAAAAAACGGAGAAAACGGCTATTGCTGCTGTTGGTGGAAAATGCGCGCCGCCAACGGGTGACAAAGGGCTTGAAAATACTGTGTACCAGTTTTGCCCCCAACCAGCCGACGGGGCGCACCAACGGCGCCAGCAACACTACCCGCTGAAATACCGAGGTGCTTTGGTCATGATGATTGGATAGCAGATAATCAATAAGGATCGCGCCACCGGTACTCTGGCCCACCGCAAACCAGGGCTTGCGAATCAGCCGCTTCACCGCCGCCAGCACATCAGAAAGCACCGCCTGGTACTCAAGAAAACTGCCGATGGCTGCGGGCGTTCCACTGGACAGACCATGGCCTGGCTGGTCATAGGCCAGCACGTCATAGCCCTCACTCAGACAACGCTCAATCAGCTGCGAATAAAGCCCGACATGGTCAAAGTAACCGTGAAATATAAACACCGTGGCTTTGGCACCGGGGCGCTGGTAGTGATGCAACACCACCCGATGGCCGCCAGCGTCCAGGCTGCCCTGCCGATAGGTCACTTCGGGATGTTCAACCCAGAGATCAAGCCCGTAGAACCGACAGTATGCCCGGGCATCCTCACTCAACTGGCTGGCCGACGCCGTGGCAAAGGGCTGCAACTGTGCCAATACCGCAGCACGTTCCCAGTCTGGCTTCTGATGATTGTCGTTCTTCCAGTACACGTGTAACCGTTCACCTGCGTTGCGGTTGCTTGAAAAAGACACCGGCAAGGCACGCCAGAATCCAATGCTGTCAAGATTAACACAGACCGCCATGTTCAACCGCCTGGAAACATATCCCCATTTGGCCCAACATACCAGAAGCTCACCCCATTGAGCTGCCCGAACTGTGGTAAAAATGGCGTAAAGATAACGACGGAGTTCACTATGCTACAGACCGCCCTGGAAACCGGGCTGCGCCTCACCATGCAGACCTGCATCAAACCCCTGCTGACCCCGGCCATGGACATACGGCTGCAGCGCCTGGTCATCCGGCAGGCCTATCGTTCGTCTGTTCCACCCCTGTTCTGCCAGTACCAGCAACAGGCGTTGGGCGGTGTGCCCTGCACCCGGGTGACTTTCCGCGGCCTTAACCAGGGCGCACTCCTTTACCTCCATGGCGGTGCCTATATTATAGGCTCGCCCGCCACCCATCGCGGTTTGACCGGACACCTGGCCAAAGCAACCGGCTATCAGGTGTTCTGTATCGACTACCGGCTGGCACCAGAGCACCCCTTCCCGGCAGCGCTTGATGACGCTGTGGCGGCCTACCAGGCACTGCTTGCCGAAGGTTACGCACCCGGCAGCATCAGCATCGCCGGTGACTCTGCAGGCGGCGGCCTGACGCTGGCACTGGCCCTGCGCCTGCGGGACGAGGGCCTACCCCTGCCCGCTTCCCTGGTTGCCCTGTCGCCCTGGGTGGATATCAGCAATTCTGAGCTCGATACCCTGGCGGATGAACCGGTGCTGCAAACACGCTGGACCAGCAATGCAGCCACACTGTACCGGGCAGAAGTCGCAGTGGATCACCCCTATGTATCCCCCATTCATGGAAATCTCACCGGGCTACCCCCGCTACTGGTGCAGGTCGGCAGTGATGAGGTGCTGCTAAGGGATGCCCAGCGCCTCGCCGACAAGGCCCGCAAACAGGGCGTCACCACCACCCTGGAAATCTACAACGGCCTCTGGCACGTGTTTCAGATACATGCCGGCCCCATGACCAGAGCCAATGAAGCCATTCGCGCAGCAGCAGAGCATATCAAGGCTTATGCCGGGCAATCTGCCTAAGTTCTCAAATTTTGCCGTACAGGATAACGACCATGAACTATATGCTCATCACAGGTGCGGCCTCCGGCATCGGTGCCGCCACGGCACGCCGTTTCGCCCGGGAAGGCTGGTTACTCGGCCTGCTGGATGTTAATGCCGAGGCCCTGCAGCAACTGAACAAATCCCTGGGTGGACAGCACTGGCACCAGGCTCTGGATGTGCGGGACGAAGCCGCGGTGGAAGCCGCCATACAAGCCTTCGGCGCCTTCAGCCATGGCCGGTTGGACTTGCTGCTGAACTCTGCCGGTATTCTGCGGGTTGGGCAGTTTGAGGACATCCCGCTGGCCGAGCATCGACTGCTCATGGATATTAATGTCACGGGCCTGCTGCAGGTCTGCCACAAGGCATTCCCCCTGCTGCGGGTGACCAGGAATGCCCGGGTGATCAACATGAGTTCTGCCTCTGCACTTTACGGCACCCCACACTTTGCCAGCTATTCTGCGTCAAAGTTCGCAGTTCGGGGCCTGACCGAGGCCCTAAACATTGAGTGGGCGAGGCACGGCATCACCGTCCAGGACATCATGCCACCTTTTGTCAAAACCCCCATGGTAGACAGTCAAACCTTCAAGGCACCGGTGATAGAGCGCCTGGGGGTCAACCTGACACCGGAAGACATTGCCGACGCCATCTGGCAGGCCGCTCAGGGTCGGCAGGTGCACAATCCAGTCAGCCTGCAGTTCAAGTCCCTGGTGGCCGCCAGCAAGGTGTTCCCCGCCCGGGCAACCCGCAAACTGATGGACCTGCTGAGCCGGTAATCGCGCAACAAGCGTTCGTCATGTTATTGATCTCATCCATACAGGCGAGCCCTGCCCTCGAATGACGGGCTCAGGCTGAACGGGGTTTCAATGTTCAATCCTGCACCGATGGACAGGTTATGCCATCGGTGCGCAGGTCACTCACCGGCACCCTGAAACCGCCACACAAAATCAGATTTTTCTCCCGCAAAAAACATGCTCATTTCAATAACCTATTGATTTAATTAACAGGGCATGACGTGACCGTAATCGCATTCATGCCTTCAGTTGGTTAGGGTGGTGTTGTCCATTCGCGAGGAATCGTGCAGACACAGAAACCGACGAAAGGAGCAACACCATGAAAAAACTACTGACCACCATGACCATTTCCGTTGCCATGCTGGCCGGTGCGCCGGCAATCGCCCAACAAGCGCAAAGCTATCAGGAGCCCGCCCAGGCAGGTCAACAGACTACACAGTTCACGGATGCGGAGTTGCAGCAGTTCGTCAATGCTCAGAACAACATTAACGAAATCCGCGACGACTTTATGGCGAAAATCGAGTCTGCCGACTCGCCAGAAAAAGCCCAGGAACTGCAGATGGAAGCCAACGATGAAATGGTAACCGTCATTGAAGAAGTAGGCCTCGACATTCCCACCTACAACGCCATTGCCACGGCTTACAACAGCGAACCGCAGGTGCGTAACCGCATCGACGAACTGATGATGTAACCCAACAGCAGCTCATATTAAACCCCGGCCCATAAGCCGGGGTTTTTCTTTTTACCTCACCCAAATGGGCGATACTGCTACGCATCCCCCTCACCAATAATGTGCGCGCATCGACGACCAAGGGTGCCACCCGGCCCCATCACAAAAACAACAGGAGTCAATCATGCGCAAGCTCTTCACCCTGGCTGTAATGCTGGGATGTTTTATCATGGCCGCTCCGGCTGTCAGCCATGCCAGCTTCACTAAAACCAAGTATCCCATCGTACTGGTGCACGGCGTCGCCGGTTTTGACACCGTCGGCGGTCTGATCAACTACTTCCATACCATTCCCTGGAATCTGGAGCGCAGTGGCGCCAAGGTGTATACCGTCAGCGTCTCCTTCGTGAACAGCAGCCAGCAACGCGGCGTGCAGCTGGCCAACTTCATCAACACCTTGCCCGAGCCCAAGTTCAATCTGATGGCTCACAGCCAGGGTGCGCCCACCTCCCGGGTGACCGCCTCGCTGATTCCCCACCGTATTGCCTCCATTACCTCCATCAACGGCGTCAACAAAGGCTCCAAGGTGGCGGACGTGATTCGGGGCATTATGCCCCCGGGCAGCTACGTTGAAGGTGGCGCCAACGCTATCGCCAATGCGGTAGGCGGTATCGTCAACGCCCTGACCGGCAACAACAATCCGCAAAACGGCATCGCGGCGCTGGAAACCCTCACCACCCCAGGCACCACTCAGCTTAACAATGCCTTGGGCTGGAAAGGCGTTAATCCCAATTCCTGCGCGGGCACCAACGAAACTGTCCAGATCGGTGGCCATAACATCCGTTTCTTCTCCTGGACCGGTGGCGTGGTGTTCACCAACGTCCTGGATATCCTTGACCCCTTCTTCCTGACCACCTCCCTGGCCTTCAGCCGCAACGAGCCCAATGACGGTCTGGTGGCTGTATGTTCTACCCTGATGGGTAACGTGATTGGCACCCACTACCAGATCAACCATGGTGATGCCGTCAACCATCTGCTGGGGCTGCGCTCCATCTGGACCGACCCTGTCTCGCTCTACCGCAGCCAGGCCAACCGCCTGAAAAACCGCGGCCTGTAAGTTGTTTCAGCCCCGCCCGGTTCACCGGGCGGGGTTTTGCTGTTTTTGAAGCAGAGGAGCCACATCATGCGACACACCAAGCCATTGCAAAAAATCGGGCTGACCCTGTCCCTCACCGCCATGCTGGCAGCCGGCTACTGGACCTACCAGTCCCAGCCGGAAAAACTGAACACATCTCTGGCCAACAGTCTGATACAGGGCCAGCAGCAGGCCGTAGCAGGGAAACAAACGGCCACCACCGCCAACCGCACGAAAGCTCCGGTGGTCGCAGAACATCAGACCCCGTTGCGGCTGGAAGGCGAACCCTTTGCCCGATCATTGGAGGGTACAGATATTGATGGGCACCTGCGGGCCGATCAGCACGGCAACCTGATTGTGGAGTTGGAAGTCCGGGACTTCTTCGATTACTTCCTCAACACCGTCGGTGAAGTGCCTGCAGAGGAAGCCCTCGCCAATATCAAGCAACTGGCCCGTCAGCACCTGCCCGAGGAGGCTGCCGAACAGGCTCTGGAACTGCTTGACCGGTACCTGGAGTACAAACAGCAGGCCATCATGCTGGAGGCCACCCATCTGGACCCCGAGTTGCAGTTTGACCCACACTACCAGCTTGGCATGTTCCGTGACGGCATGAACGCCCTGAAACAGATTCGCCGCACCCTCTTCACCGCAGACCAGCACGATGCCTTCTTTGGCCTGGAGGAAGCCTATGGTGACTACACCCTCGCCATGCTGGGTCTGCAACTGCGGGAGGACCTCAGTGACAGCGAGCGCCGGGCACAATTGGAATGGCACCGCCAGCAACTGCCGGAAGTGATTCGTCGTACGGAAGAAAACCAGATTGCGCTTGAGCAGCAGCAAGCCATTCGCCAGAAGGCACTGGCCTCGGCGGAGACGCCTGCTGAAGCGGGCCAGCGCCTGCAGGCCCTTGGACTACCTGTCGAACAAGTGGAGGCTACTGTCCACTACCTGGAGGCTCAGCAAACCTTTGACCGGCACTTTGCCGCATTTGATCAACAGCGGGCAGCCCTGAGTCAGGCGGGGCTTGCTGAGGAGGATCTGAAGCTGCAGCAGGAGCAGCTATTACAACAGTTTTTCGCGGATGAACAATCCCAAACCTGGGCACGACTGCGGATGCTGGATGACAATCACCCGTAATGTGCGCGATCACCCGCTCGCTGATCCACTAACCCGTGTACACTGATGTTTTATCAACGGGCGGATGCAGTGCCCATGACTGACGCAGCCATACAACAACAACTCGGCTTCCGACGCTTACGTTTTCTACCGGGACTGGAACGGGACTATCTGGCCACCCGGGACCAGGCTCTGCGTATTCGTGCAAGACCCGTGACCGCCAGTGCCCTGCTGCTGCTACTGGCCTATGCAGGGCTGGATCTGGCCATGTTGCCGCCAGAACTGGCTCGCCAGACCCTGGCCGTAAGGCTGCTGTTTGCCATACCCATGATTGCCCTGGTCTGGGCGCTGTCATACAGCCCCCTGCCTGCCCGCCGCTTCGTCCATTGCTACGGCGCCGCCTACCTTGCAGGCGGCCTTAGCGTCGTGGCCATCATCGGCCTGGCCCGACAGGGCGGCTTTCCCCTTCCCTATGACGGTATCCTGCTGATTCTGATGTTTGGCTACTTTGTGATGGGGCTACCCTTTCGCACCGTATCCATACTCTCGCTGTTGATTATTCTGGCCTACCTCGCCACCGAAGCATTCACCGGGATGGACGGAGAACCACTGATTTTCAATGGCTTTTTCCTGCTGACAGCCAACATCATTGGCATGGTGGGATCATGGCTGAGCGAGTACCGCCAGCGGGCGCATTTTCTTGACCGCCAGCTGCTGGAGCAGGCACGCCGGCAGGCGGAGCAGGAAAGCGCACGTAACGCCCATCTGATCACTGTCGCCAGCCATGATTTGCGTCAGCCGCTTAATGTCATCGGGCTGATGCTGGACAACCTCAGCACCACCCACCTGCCGGCGACGGTCACTCCCATGATCGACCGGCTGAAGACCACGGTGACCCATTTCAACAGCATGCTCACCTCTGTACTGGATATTTCACGCATTCAGGAGGGCATGGTAACGCCGGAGCCCACCCCCCTGCGGGCACGCCCGGTACTGCAGCAGCTTTACGATCTGTGCCTGGACAATGCCGCCGAACACGGCGTAACTCTGGAACTGGTGCCAGTCGCCCAGGAGCTCTGCCTGCAGGCCGATCCGCAGTTACTGCACCGGATACTTCACAACCTGCTGACTAATGCACTGGCCCACAGCCAGGCCACCCGGGTCCAGCTTTCAGCAGAGCGTCAGTCTGGCCGCGTGTACCTGGCCGTCACCGATAACGGCCAAGGCATTCCGCCTCACCAGCAGGAGAGCCTGTTTGAGCCCTTCACCCGGGGCGACCCTGACAGCAGTGCAGCGGGGCTTGGATTGGGCCTGGCCATTGTACGGGCCTTGTGTGAGCAAATGGCGGGGCAATGCGGTGTGGAGTCCCGCCCCGGGGAGATGACACGGTTCTGGGTAAGCTTTCCTGCTGCCACCATGCCACAGGTTGCCGCCAGCGAACCTCTGCCCAATAGCAGTCAGGAAGGCCCCCTGCCAACCATTCTGCTGGTAGAGGATCACCCGGAAACCCGCCGCTGGATGCAGCTGACGCTGCAACGTTGGGGCTATCCGGTACAGGCCACCGCCGATGCCGAAGAGGCGCTGCGTACGCTGGATCAGTATCCTGATGCCCTGCTGGTCACAGACATGCACCTGCGGGGCGCCTCGGGGCTGGAACTGATCCAGCGCCGTACCCGTAAGCCAGCGATTCTGATTACCGCAGACACCCAATTACCGCAGGGCTATGATGAATCCCGCAACCTCTGGACCCTGCACAAACCGGTATCGCCGCTGCGCCTACGCACCATGCTGCGACAGGCGGCCCGCAGCCAACCAGTAACCAGCGACTAAATCAGCCCCATATCGCGGGCCTGGGCAATACAGGCTGTGCGATTATGGACACCCAGCAACTGGAAAATGGATTTGAGGTGGGTCTTCACCGTGTGCTCTGTCAGCCCCAGCGCCTGACAAATGCGCTTGTTTGGCATCCCTTCTGCAAGGCATCGCAACACCTGATATTGACGCGGCGTAAGATGATCACTGCCGTGCCCGCTGATCATCAACTCCGGAAAACAGGACTCGCCAGCGCTGACAGTTCGCAACAGATTGCATAGCACATCCCGCCCGGACGACTTTGACATGAAACCGATAGCGCCAGCCGCTCGGGCGGTCGCCACGGTTGTTTCGTCATCACAGCTGGAGATCACAACCACGGGTATGGGGCAAGGCAAGGTGTCCATCCACTGTAACAGTTGCAGGCCACTCTCACCGGGCAGACTCAGGTCCAGCATTACCAGGTCGGTATCGGGGTGCTGGCCGAGATCCGCTTTCGCCAGACTCAAGCTGCTGGCAATGGCCACCTCGAGAGCAAGACCGGCATCCTGGATGGCTGTGCGCAGCCCATCAGAGTAAAGGGGGTGATCATCAACAACCAATACGCGGGGCAAGGGTAACCCGGCGTCCTCATACGCTGACACTACGGGCTTGCCAACAGGCAGCCCATTCAAAACGTTGGAGGGCATAGAATCTCCGCTTGATGTTATACAGTTGTTATCGCGGTTAAATCAGTTTACCGCACTGGCCTGAAATGACCTGTGCAGGGTTAACAGTTTGGCAAGAACGCCGCCGGCCACCAGGGTTACTCCGGCACCAGCCAATCGGATTGATAATGGCAGGGTAGAATGCCCGTGTGGTCCAGGTCATTGATGGCCTGCGCCAGTTGCTCCTCCAGGGTCCAGGGCGGGTTCACCACCAGCAAACCCGTGCCCAACATACCCCGACCAGGCGGGTCTCTCAACCACACCTCGCTGCGTAGCACTTTTCGCATGGTGCCGCCCTGAATCCTGGCCAGCATGTCCTTGTGCAACCCCGCGGGCAGCAGCGGATACCACAGCAGAAACACCCCGTGCCGACAGCGTTGCCAGGCTTTCAGCAGTGTATCTGCGGCGGTCAGGTAATCGTCCTTAACCTCATAGGGTGGGTCAATCAGTACCAGCAGGCGCGGATTACGTGGCGGCAAGGCTTTCAACAGCCCACGAAAGCCATCAGCATTGATAACCCGCACCGGTTTGCCTTTCGCCCAGGTCTGCAGGCGGCTGGTTTCATTACTGTGCAACTCAAAGGCCAGTAACTCATCCCCAGGGCGCTGACACTGCTGAAACCAGGCCGGAGACCCCGGATAACGCTGCAATGTATCGCCACTGTTTAAGTCGGCCACCGCGGCCAGAAAATCCGTCCAGCTGGCCAGCGGCTGCTGCCCTGCCGTCCGCCAGAGCCGTTCAATGCCTGCAGCCGCCTCACCGGTCTTGCGCGCCTGCTCGCTGGTCAGGTCATAGACTGCACTGCCAGCGTGGGTATCAATACAGGTGATGGCCGTGGCTTTGTTGTGCATGAGCCGCAGCGTGGCGTACAAGGCAAAGTGTTTTTGCAGGTCGGCGTAATTGCCAGCATGAAAGGCATGAAGATAACTGAGCATGACGGACTCCGGTTGATCAGCGCGCCATTAAGCCCCAGCCCCGACCGTCAGGCAAGGGGCTTGTGGTGGCTGCCGTCATCGTAAGCGGCAGCAATATCAGCCCTGGCCCGCGCTGCCAGCGTACTCAGTACCGTCACCTGTTCAGCCAGGTGAGTCATGGCATTGTCGCTCTCGGCAATCCGCGCCTGTACCCGGGTGGCAGCGCCAAGCACCTGCTGCAAACCGCTCTCCTGCGCCTGCCCATCGGCAACCATGTTACTGGTATGCTGATGCAACTGCTGAGTCTGCACACCAATCTCCGCCAACTGCACTGTCACCGATTCCACGGCGGCCAGCCCCGCCTCCACCGAGGTGTTCAAGGCCTCAATACGGGCAACGATGGCACCGGTATCCTGCCGCACCTCATCCAGAGTGGTGGCCACTTCGGCGGTCGCCTGGGCCGTGCGGCCAGCCAAGCTGCGCACTTCGTCCGCCACCACCGCAAACCCGCGCCCCAGATCACCGGCCCGGGCGGCCTCTATGGCAGCGTTCAGTGCCAGCAGATTGGTTTGCCCGGCAATACCCTCGATAACACTGGTAACCCCCTGAATCCGGTTGGCTTTTTCGTTCAATGCCTGAATCAATGTCAGGTTCTCGGCGGACTGCTGCTGTAAAGCACGAATACGCTCCACCGCACCTGCCAATGCCTGCTCGCCCGACGCACTGAGCTGCCGGGCCTGGTCCGCAGCCTCGGCTGCCGCGCTCCCCTGCGCAGCCGACTGCTGCAACTGACCCGAGACCTGACCAGCGACGGCGACCATCTCCTGGCTGTCTTCCCCACAGTCGGTCATCGCACCTCTGAGCTGGTCCGCTTCGTGCCCCATCGCTGCGGCGGCTGCAACACTGTCATCTGCATTGGCCGCCAGACGCTCCAGCAGGCCATCGTCCCGGCGGCGGGCTAACTGCAAACTGGCGGCGCGATCCGCCAATACGGTATCGGTAAGCTCTTCTCCAGCGGCCAGGGCAGCCAGGCCGTGCTCCAATGGCAGTAGCACATGGATAGCAAGAAACACTGATGCGAACACCATGCCCACCACCAGGCCGAGAGCGACCGGGATCGGGTTGAGACCCAACTGCGAGCTACCCCATACCCCTAACACCAGCGCCACCAAGGCTGCCGTGATACCGGCAACCCCGGTTATCTTTTCAATGGACTTCATTCAGACCTCATCTAAACCACCACAGGCCACCGTACAAGCGCCTCTGCTCCATGACTTTAGTTGTGTTTGGCTTATTTATCGACTGCTATGCTTGGGAGCTCATCAAGACAGGAGTGCTGTGTGTCAGAGAAACCTGCCAGCGATCGGCTCTACGCGCTGATTGCCAATGAAGAAGATGCCCGGGTCTGCAGAGACATTCCGGATGAGGCCTGCCATCAGGTACCGCGTAATTTCTTCCTGATGTTTGGCAGTTTGGTACTGACCAAACTGGGAGACCTGCTGATCAGCCCCAAAACTGTTCTCGCCTGGCTGATGGGGGCGGTGGGCGCCCACGCGCTGGTAGCCTGGCTGGTTCCTGTTCGGGAGTCCGGCTCCATGATTCCGCAATTGGCTATTGGCGCCTGGATGCGGCGTAAACCCATACGCAAAGGTTTCTGGGTGGGCGGTAGTCTGGGGCAAGCGCTCGCAGTGTTGCTAATGGCCGCCAGCGTCTGGACCATGGATGGTTACCGGGCAGGCTTTGGCATCCTCGCGGCGCTGGTGATCTTCTCCCTGGCGCGGGGCTTTTGCTCGGTCGCCATGAAGGACGTCCAGGGCAAGGTAATTCCCAAAACCCGCCGGGGCCGCCTCGCCGGGCTGGCCACCACCGTGAGCGGGATACTGACGGCAACATTGGCAGTGCTGCTGTTTCAGGCAGGCGAGCCTTCCCTGCTGTTCTACAGCCTGCTGCTGGTGATGGGAGCAATGCTCTGGCTGATTGCTGGTGTCATGTTTGCCAATATTGAAGAACTGCGCGGTGAAACCGACGGCGGTGGCAATGCGCTGCAGGAAGCCCTGCGCAGCCTGTCCTTGTTACGGGATGACGCGCCCTTCCGGCACTTCGTCATAACACGGGCGCTGTTGCTTTGCTCAGCCCTGGCTGCACCCTACTTTGTGGTCATGGCTCAGCAGCAAAGCGGCGGCGCCACATTGCTGGCCACCTTCCTGTTTGCCAGCAGCCTGGCCAGCTCGGTCAGCGCCAGTGTCTGGGGCTGGATGGCTGATCGCTCCAGCAGGCAGGTGCTGATTCTGGGGGCAACCATCGCCAGCACAACCTGCCTGTTGGTTGCCGTACTCAGCCTGCTGCTGCCGGCTTCCAGCCTTGGCAAGGGGTTTCTCCCCCTGGCGTTCTTCGTACTGAGCATTGCCCATGCAGGCGTCAGGCTGGGGCGCAAAACCTATCTGGTTGACATGGCAGGAGGCAACAAGCGCACAGACTATACCGCTGTCAGCAACACCGTTATCGGCGTACTGCTGCTGGTGGCCGGGGCCCTGAGCGCACTAGTGTCCCTGCTGTCTCCCGCCGCCGTCATACTCATGCTGGGCGCCATGGGCCTCTGCGGAACCCTGTGCGCACGGCGTCTGCGCGAGGTTCAATAAAATTTGCGTGAAGCGCAAGAAAAAAGGGAACCATGCACCAAGAATGTACGTTTGTCCTACAATGGCAGTCAGGTATACGGCTATTGGCCAAAAAAATGTGACAAATGTCACAAAAGCCATACCGTAAGCCAGCAGCCGGGCCGAAAATGACACCCTGTTACATCAGTGCAGTACAAGGAGACGCCCAGCACCATGAAGCGTTTTGCAATCGCAGGCCTGTTAATTATCGCAGGCCTAACATCCGTCAGTTGGGTCAGTGCCAACTACTACGATGAGCGAGGCAACAACGGACTGCAGCCTTCATACAGCAGTAATACGGACCACCTCTACAACAATAACATCCGGAGACTATGAGTATGGCGTGGCAGATTAGCGATTTTCGCTCCGAGCGTTTTATTCAGACCGAATTGGGCTGGTACGCCCGCACCCGGGAAAACAAAGATCTGGGGCCGTTTGTGGAACTGGCGCTGGCAGAACAGGCCCTGACCCGACACATTCAGGAAAGCCAGCACACAGTCTTCCGTAATCCTATCGATGTTCTCCATGGCGTTGCCATCCACGACTACAGTCACTGCAACCGAAGCAACTGCGCCATCTGCGCTGAAGCACAGGAAGCTGCCCTCAGAAGCGGCCTGCGCAAAGCCAGCTAGCCGGATGCCCACAGCTTGGCATGGAAGCCACTGCGTCGCCAAAGTATGGCCACCCACAAAGCATGGGTATTGATCAACAAGGCCAATACCCATTCAAAGGCATCGTCAATCTGGCTGTAGAGCCCATAGGCGAACGCCGTCAGCAGCACGGACAGTATGCCGATGCCCAGCACCAGTTGGCACAGCCGCAATAACCTGCGTCCCTCGACAGTCCAGCGCGCGGTGGTTGTTAAGGCGGCGCTGAGAATAAGCTGGGCGATAAAGGTCAGAGAAAAATACAACACAACACCAGTGCGGCGAATGAGGCGGAAGCCATCCCCATGATGGCCCAGCGTCAGAGTATAGGCCCCCAGAGCCAGCGCGGCCGCCAGCCCAAGCCAGGGCAACCAGCTAAGTTTGTCAGGCCTGGCCCCCAACCGCCCCAGCCAACGCCGATTCAACCACCAGAACCACCAGCCCAACAGGGCCGCAGGCAGCATGGCACCCTTGAAAATGAAGTAGGCGGTGCCGTGGCGCCCGGTGCGGCTGATACTGGTGCAACTGTCAATATAGGGGTTGCACAGGGGCACGTAACCCTCATACACCGATACAATGAAGGTCACATGAATGGTGATGAACGGAATCAGTGCCGCCAGCATGGCGACAGCCCATAGCGGTATGTGATCGGAGGATTTCATGGACGCCCCCAGCCAGGCTCTGTTTGACCTCAGCATAGCAACGCCTGCCGCGGGTTGCAGCCGTAACAACAAAGCCGGGCACAGGGCCCGGCTTTGTTGTTACTCCAAGGGTTATCAGGTGCCGATAATGCCACCGTCGTCCTTGGTGATAACGACCGTTGCAGAGCGCGGGTAGTTGGTCGTACGGTCCGGCCAGTCGCTGTTCATGTTGCCAGCAGCAAATTCACCTGCCGCTGTTGTCGCACCGGGGTGCTGCACATTAATGAACATGGTGCGCTGATCCGGCGTGGTGATCACACCGGTAATCTCTTGCCCAATAGGCCCCGTCAGGAAGCGACGCAGTACGCCATTACGCGGATCGGCAACAAGCATCTGGTTGTTGCCGAACTGAGCGAAATCTCCGGTGTTCATGACACCTTCACTGATATCGGTCTGAATCCAGACGCGGGAATCCTTATCAATCCACAAGCCATCCGGGCTATTGAAGATCTGGTCCTCATTCAGCGGTTGGCCGTTGAAGTCAGAATCGTCGGTTGGCCCAGCCAGGATAAAGATATCCCAGTTAAAGGTTGTGGCGGTATTGTCTTCACTGCCTTCCTGCCACTTGATGATATGGCCCCAACGGCTGTTGGTACGGGGATTGGCCGCATCAGCCTCAGTACGGCTGCTGTTGTTGGTGAGGGTAAAGTAAACCTCACGGGTGTTAGGGTCCACAGCACCCCACTCCGGGCGATCCATTTTGGTGGCGCCTACCGCATCGGCGGCAGAGCGGGTCTTGACCAGCACATCCGCCTGGCTGTCAAAGCCGTTGGCCGGCGTCAGCGGGCCCTGACCAAACACCAATGGCAGCCACTCGCCGCTACCGTCCGCGTTAAACTTGGCTACGTACAGAGTGCCGCTATCCAGCAGATACCCACCCGCGGTCGCCTTGTGGTAAGGCTGGGCGCTAACGAATTTGTAGATGTACTCATTCCGGGCGTCATCACCAGAGTAACAAACCACCGGGCGGCCTTCGATGCTGGGCGCAAACACCACACCTTCATGAGCAAAACGGCCCAGCGCGGTGCGCTTGATGGGTGTGCTGGTCGCGTCGAACGGATCAATCTCCACCATCCAGCCAAAGCAGTGAGGCTCATTACGGTAGTCTTCGGTGGCTGCGCCGTCGCCGGGGGTGGCATTGAAACGCACATACTCGTCAGCGCGGCTTTGTGCGTCTTCCCAGGCGTAACGTGATTTACCACTGGGACGCACACCATAACGGGACTGGGACTCGGGGCGCGGGCTGTTATTAACAAAGTAACCTGCCCAGTTTTCCTCAGCTGCCATGTAGGTGTTCCAGGGCGTTACACCGTGGGCACAGTTGTTCAGGGTACCGCGGGTCATTGTGCCGGTCGGGCTGTACTTGGTCTTGACCCAGTCTGTACCCCGTACCGGGCCGGAGATTTCCATGGGAGTCAGGCCGGTAATACGGCGGTTGAGAGAGTCACCCTGAACATGACTCCAGGTGCCATTAACGCCTTTCTGAACACGCACCACACTGACGCCATGAGCATTCAGCTCTTTCAGCACTTCATCGTCGTCGCGGTTGTCAGAATCGATACGGGGGAACTGGCTACGGGTCAGGGAGGCGCCTACGGCCGAAGCGTGCATAAAGCGAGGCTCGATGTACTCGTGGTTCATCACCAGCAGACCATCGGTAGAGCTGCCTTCGTTGGGGTCGTTACCTTCGATGGGGAAGAAGTGCATGCCGTCATGGTGAGAACCAATCTGATGCGCCTGATCAGCGCCGGTGTTGGTCAGTGGGTCAAACTCAGGGAATACGCCGTTGTTGGCAGAGATGGGGTCTCCCCAACGGGTAATAACGTGGGCGGAGTAACCCTCAGGAACCACAATGGTGTCTTCATCGCTGACGGGAATGGCTTTGAAGCCAACCAACTGCGGTGCCACACCGGTTTCCGGGCTGGAGCTGCTTGAGCCGCAGCCGGTCAGGGCGAAACCGCCGAACAAACCCGTCATGGCCGCCGCCAGACCGCCCTTCAGCACACCTCGACGCGCCATGCGGGCTTCAAGAATAGAGGCAAAACGGGTGTTATTGGATGCATTGGACATCGGCTCATAGTCCGGGTCCAAGTGCACGGGATTCATCTTTTGGTTGTCCATGTCACTTACCCTCATCAGTGGTGTGTTGTAGGAGGAACACACCGCAGTTTCGGGTCAGTACTTTTCAACCTCGTGAAGAAAAAATTTCAATTAGGTTAAGGATTTATGCAACAACACTATCCATTTGCAAAATGAACAGCTTTACCTTCCACCATGATCAAATGGTCCAGCCTGATCAGCTGGCCCCGCCCGATGAGCATGAATTCCTCACCGGCCCGGGTAAACACGTCCTTGATTTGATCATGGACGGTCTGGATCTGGCCGGACTCATCGCGGAAGATGATTTCCACCACCCGATGGAAGGTGGCCAGCTCCAGTAACACATCATGAAAGCCGCAGTCGATGGGCTTATAGGGGTTGGCATTGCTCATGACCGTTCCTTTTTGCCGCGGCTGATACCGCTTCTGGTTATGCCATGAGTCTGGCTCAAATACGGATTTTTGCCAGTCCGTAGCACGTAACCATCAGCGGCCAACAAACTTGGCTTCCCGTCGCTCCAGAAAGGACTGGATACCTTCTTTCACATCCTCACTGGCCATCACGGGCTGCAGGTCCACGAACAGCCGCTGTTTGGCTGCTTCCTGGCCCTGAGAAACCGCCAGTTTGGAGGAGGCCAGGCTACCACAAACCCCAAGCGGTGCTGCCCGGGCAATACGCTGGGCGATGGCGAGGGCGGTATTGAATTGTTCGCCCGGTTCAACCAGTTCCTGAATCAGGCCCCACTGATAGGCTTGCTCAGCCGTCCACTCATCTCCCGTCAGCAAGTAGCGCTGGGCATTGCCCCAGCCGATCTCACGCTGTAACCGGATAGTGGCCCCGCCACAGGCGAAGATACCCCGTTTGACTTCCAGTTGGGCGAAGCGTGTGCCTTTGGCTGCCACACGAATATCTGTGTTTAGCATCATCTCCACGCCGCAGGTGTAGCAGATGCCCTGAGCAGCAAAAACCACGGGTTTGGTCAGCCCTTCGCCGCTGATATGGAACGGATCGAGCTCGCCTTCCCCAGGCGCAATACCCTTACCGTTGGCGAAAACACCGGCCCAGTCATCCAGCTGCAGGCCGCTGGTGAAGTGATCGCCATTGGCATACATAACCGCTACACGCAGCTCTGGGTCATGCTGAAGCTGGTAGTAGGCCGCAGCGATCTCGTGGTACATGGCCCGGTTCATTGCGTTCATTTTTTCCGGACGATTCAGACCGATCAGCAGGATGTGGCCTTGCTTTTCTACGTTTACCAGTGACATATACTATTTCCTCTAAATACGGCTCTAGCCTGCTCGTTAGGGTGCGGGCAAGGTCAACGGGAGGGCTCTTCCAGGACACGCCACAAGTACTTCCCTGTAGGCTCGTTTCGGGCCATCCCTGGCCCTCTACGGTCCTGAAAGAGCCCTCCCGTCGCCCATGCTCAGACTCCTGCAGCTGTAACGACCAAAATGACTCACAGAGAACTTCATTAGATTGAATCTGCTAAAAAAATGTCGATGTATGCAGAATGTTCGGGCGCGCTCGGCCGGTAGAACATTACGGGGCCGGATAGGGGCCGGGGTGGCCCGCAACGCACCCCCCGGGACGGGGGGTTGGGGGGGT
>JAIUMV010000027.1 GCA_022565395.1 Marinobacter sp. | reverse complement strand
TCCAGCCAGCACCCACACGAATTACTTGGTTAACTTTTTAAAGAGCGTTGGGACCGTGTCCCGATGAGGCTGCGCATTTTACTCCGCTCAACCTCGTTGTCAACCGCTAATTTCAAATTTCTTTTTTCGCTTTGAAATCAACTCGTTAACACTTCCCTCGAAGCCGCCGTTCTGGCCGTCACCCCGAAGGAGATGCGCATTCTACGGATCAGAGCTTTTCTGTCAACGACTTTCTGAAAAAAACTTCAAACCACGCAAAACTGCCTATTCGGCGATCAGAACACGGGCTATTTTCTTCTTGCCCGCCTGAACTACGTGCTGATCACCCACACGGAACACTTTCGCAGAGTCCGCCTTGTCACCATCTACAAAGACAGCCTCACGAGCAATTATATCCCGGGCGGCCGCACCATTTTTTACCAGACCAGCAAGTCGCAGCAACACCGGCAACAAGATCTCGCCCCGGCCCTCCGCAGAAACAGTGACATCAGGGACGTTTTCCGGAATTTCCCCCAGAGCAACACGGTTGCCCGCCGATTTGTGGGCACTGGCAGCGGCTTCTTCGCCGTGGAAACGCGCGATCAGCTCTTCAGCCAGCAGGCGCTTGTAGTCCTGCGGATTGGCACCGGCCTCCACCTCAGCCTGGAAAGCCGTAACCTCACTCATGGACCGGAATGACAGGAGCTCAAAGTAACGCCACAACAACTCATCGGGAACAGACAGGATTTTGGCAAACATCTCTCCCGGGGCATCATTGACGCCAATGTAGTTACCGAGGGACTTGGACATTTTCTGCACACCATCCAGACCCTCAAGGATCGGCATAGTCACAATGACCTGCGGCGACTGCCCGTAGTGCTTCTGCAGAACACGACCCATCAGCAGATTGAACTTCTGGTCGGTACCACCCAGCTCAATATCCGCCTTTAGCTCTACGGAGTCGTAACCCTGCACCAGGGGATAGAGAAACTCATGAATGGCAATGGGCTGCTCAGACTTGTACCGCTTGGAGAAATCGTCACGCTCCAGCATACGGGCAACGGTGAACTGCCCCGCAAGGCGAATCATGTCCGAGGCAGACAGTTTGCTCATCCACTCTGAGTTAAAGCGGACACGGGTCATTTCCGGATCCAGAATCTTGAAAACCTGTTCTTTATAGGTCGCCGCATTCGCCGCAACCTGCTCATCCGTCAGCGGTGGCCGTGTGGCACTTTTGCCCGTTGGGTCACCGATCTTGCCGGTAAAGTCGCCAATCAGAAAAGTGACTTCATGCCCCAGGTCCTGCAATTGACGCAGTTTGTTGATCAGCACCGTGTGACCGAGGTGCAGATCTGGCGCCGTGGGATCAAAGCCCGCCTTGATGCGCAACGGGCGCCCTTCGCGCAATTTTGCTATCAGTTCCTCTTCCGGCAGCAGTTCTTCTACACCGCGCTTGATTATTCCCAGCGCTTCATCAACGGATGTCATGGAGCTATACCTTGTTTGTAACGGGTTAGTAGTCAGCGGATGACCGCATTAGCCACGACCGGCCTGACGGCATAGGCGCGGGGTCGACGTTAGATGGTCGCGCATTATATCAGTGCTTTCGAAAATTTCGCGCGCAAGGACACCATGACCCGTACAAACCTGGCAAGTCCAAACCGGAAGACTTCGCAGTCCCCCAGAGACCAGAGCGCATCCTGGCTGTTGATCATGCACCCTCTGCACTATACTGAATAGAGCACATTAAAAGCATAACCCACCGTTTTACTGGCCGTTATCTCCATGCCACGGATATGAGCGCAATCCCATGAACAACCCTTTATACGTTGGCCTGATGTCTGGCACCAGCATGGATGCCATTGATGCTGTCTTGGTGTCTTTTCAGAACGGCTTGCACCTGTTGGCCACCCACAGCACAACGTATCCGCCTGGACTGAGGGAACACCTGTCCCGGCTGGCCCAGAATCAGGGCACGCCGGACGATCTCGGCCAGGCCGACAATTTGCTGGGAGAAGCTTTTGCCCATGCAGTAAAACAGCTGCTGACAGAGAACCGCATCGACCCCAGCCAGGTTCGCGCCATTGGCAGCCACGGCCAAACGGTACGCCACCGCAGCGAGGGCGAGGCGCGCTTTTCACTCCAGCTCGGCGACCCCAATATCATCGCCGAGCGCACCGGCATTACAACGGTGGCGGATTTCCGCCGCCGAGATATGGCAGCAGGAGGCGAAGGCGCGCCACTGGTTCCGGCCTTTCATCAGGCGTTCCTGGCAAGCCCCGAGGAGAATCGCTGCATTATCAACATTGGCGGGATTGCCAACATAACCTGGCTACCCCGCGACGGCAAAGCGCTGGGGTTTGACACCGGGCCTGGCAATGCACTGATGGACGCCTGGTGCATGAAACATACGGGGCGTCACTTTGACGAAGATGGCCACTGGGCCGCGGACGGCATTGTCAATCAGGCCCTGCTCAGCGACATGCTGACGGACGCCTATTTTCGCGCCCCGGCACCGAAAAGCACAGGCAAGGAGCGCTTCAATCTGGAATGGATCGAAACCTGCTTGCGCCGCCATGGTGACGTGTCACCCACTGATGTCCAACGTACGCTGCTGGAACTGACAGCACTCACTATTATGCGTCAACTGCCAGAGCCCAGCCCCGCGCGACTGTATATTTGCGGGGGCGGCGCCAGAAACAAGGTGTTAATGCAGCAGCTGGCGCGAGTATGCGAGCCGGCCACCGTTGAGACGACGGATAAAATCGGTCTTGACCCGCAGTGGGTTGAAGCAGTTGCATTTGCCTGGCTTGCAGCCCGCACGCTGGATCACTTGGCCGGCAACCTGCCCGCAGTTACAGGCGCAGCGGGGCCTCGTGTGCTTGGGGGCGTATACGCTCGCTGACTGGAAGATCAGGGCGCCGCCAGATTGGTGCGCCCATACCCTTGAGGGGAATCAGAGAGAAAAGCTTGAACCGCAGCCGCAAGTGCTGGTTGCATTGGGATTGGTAACGACAAAGCGGGAGCCCTGCAGCCCTTCCTGATAATCGATGGTGGCACCCACCAGATACTGGTAGCTCATCGGGTCAACCAGAAGAGCAACACCGTCCTTTTCAATGACGGTATCTTCTTCGTCCTGCTGCTCATCAAAGGAAAAGCCGTACTGGAAGCCGGAACACCCGCCGCCCGTAACAAAAACGCGAAGCTTCAGCTCCGGATTGCACTCTTCCTCAACCAGCTCCCGCACCTTGGCCACCGCTGAGTCGCTAAAAAACAGCGGGGTCGGCATCTGCACCTCTACAACGCTCAAGCCTGCCTCCACGTTTGACCCACCCGATTGCTTCCGGGAATTGTTAAAGCTCAATTATCTAATTCCCGACTAAATCAGTCAACTATTATTCAGCTCAGCGCTCTCAGGCGCATCACCCTCAGGCGCCGGACTGGCAGGCTGTTTGCGGTGAGAATGATCATTCAGCAAGCCCATCGGTTCTTTCTGGTGCACCAGGTTGCCGTTCACTTCCGCACCCATGGCCATCTCAATCAGGTTGTAGTAGACGTTACCGGTGATGGAGGCCTTCGGCGCCAGCTCAAGATGAGCGGAGGAATAGACATCACCATGCACGGCGCCATTGATAATAACGTGGGGCGCTACGATGTCCCCTTCCACCCGCCCGGCCTCGGACACCCGAATAACGGCATCACTACCCTCTTCGGCTACCACCTTGCCCTGGATTACGCCATCCACATGCAGCCCGCCGGAAAAGGTCAGGTCGCCCTTAATGGCAGTTTTGCCTGAGATCAAGGTGTCATAGTGCCCGGTGGAGCGTCGGGCGGGCTTTTTGCTTTTTCCAAACATGATCAATCCCCTGTTAGCGAGCCCCAGCCAAACGTGCGTTCTGCCTCAACGGGGCGACGCCCCTGCGACTTGGCAACCACTTGCACTTCGGTGGGCTCAAAATCTTCTGGTAATGAAAGGATACCCTCCACCTCCTGGAAATAACGGAAGCGGAAGCGGACTCCGAGGTCCTCGATATCATCTGATATTTCCCGTAGCGGGATCACTTCATGCTCACCATTGCGCTGGCCGATGATGTTGATGGCAACCAGCCCGCTAATATAGTTGCGATTATCCCCCAGCTGGGTGAGCACCAGCTTGAAACCGTGACGCCGTTCACCTCTTGCCGACAACAATTCAAATCGTTGTACCTGCAGCCCGGTACTGACATCAGCGGGCGCCATGATGTTCTTGTAGAAGGTTACATCCGCCTTAAGGGCGCTGATTTCACTTTCCAGCTCAGTAATGGTGCGGCGTGCCTCGCCAAACGCCTGCTCGTCGATGGTCTTGCCACGCTCGAGACTGATAACCCGCTGCTGCAGCTCAGCCTGGCGTGTCCGCAGGGTGCTGACTTCACGCTGCAATTGCTGACGGGTTTCAAGGGCATCGGAACTGCGCAGATGCCCTTCGTTCATGCCCAGATAGTAGCCTAGCAGGGCGGCGCCGGCAGAAAACCCCAGCAGTATCAGGAAGCGGCGCAGCCGGTAACCCGGACGATGCCGTACGATGACATACTCTTCACGCTGATGCTTTACCGCCACTTAGTGTCCGCCGCTCAGGGTAACAAGGCTGGCTGATCAAGCCCGAGGGCTTCATCCAGGCCGAACATGATGTTCATGTTCTGGATAGCCTGACCGGCAGCGCCTTTGACCAAGTTATCAATGACGGATGAAACAATCACCACGTTGCTTTCTTCCTGACGATGCAGGGCAATGCGGCACATATTGCCACCTCGCACGCTGCGGGTTTCAGGGTGGCTGCCAAATGGCAGGACGTCCACAAACGGCTCCTGGGCATACCGGGCCTCATAAAGCGCCTGCAGCTCGTCAAACCGGGACACATCCTTCAGCTCCGCATACAGGGTGGCCTCGATGCCGCGAATCATCGGCAGCAGATGCGGCACAAAAGTCAGACCTGCGGCCGTGCCACTGGCGGCGCTGAGGCCTTGCCGGATTTCCGGCAAATGCCGATGACCGGACGCGCCATAGGCTTTGAAGCTCTCACCTATCTCACCGTGCAACATACCTACACTGGCCTGACGCCCTGCCCCACTGGCACCGGACTTGGCATCAGCGATCAGTCGCGTGGCATCCACCAGACCCTGTTCCAGCAGCGGCAGGAATCCCAGTTGAATGGCGGTAGGGTAACAACCCGGGTTGGCCACCAGCTGCGCCGTGCGGATGGCGTCACGCTCCACCTCCGGCAGCCCGTAAACCGCCCGGGCAGCCCATTCAGGGCTTTCATGAGGCATGCCATACCACTTGGACCAGACGTCCAGATCTTTGATACGGAAATCCGCTGACAGATCAACAACCCGCGTACCAGCAGCGATAAGCCCGGGCACCATACGCATGGCCACGCCGTGGGGGGTAGCAAAAAATACCAGATCGCAAGCTGCCAGTTCTTGCTCAGCAGGTTCCGTAAACGCCAGGCTGTAGTGACCACGCAGGTTGGGGTAAAGGTCAGCCACGGACATACCCGCTTCGGAGCGGGACGTTATCATCACAACGTCCGCTTGCGGATGAGCCGCCAGTAGCCGCAACAACTCAACGCCGGTGTAGCCGGTGCCACCAACAATTCCGATCTTGATCAAGGTAAACTCCTGACGAAAACCTGTTCGGGTAAAAGGTGGACTATAGCACGTTCGCGCCTGTTTTTTGGCAGTCCAAGGTGCAGTCGTTACAATGAAGATCCCCCCACTCGCTCTGCCGGACAGGAGTCCCCTCATGCGTAACCTCAAGCGAAAACTTCAGGATGAGTATGCACCGGCGTTCCGACGACGCCTGTCGGGGGTGGACGCTGTTCCTCAGTTGGCGCTGCTTGGTCTGCTGGCGGGCGTGGTAACAGGCGTGGTGATTCTGCTGTTTCGCTTCGCCATCGAGCTTCCGTTGTCACTGTTTCTTCCCGACGGGCACGAGTCGTTTGAACAGCTAGGGTTACTGACGCGCGCGCTGCTGCCGCTAACCGGCGCCGTTGCGCTGGGCCTTTTCCTGCACCGGATCGCGGTGCACGAGCGAAAAGTCGGCGTCGTACACGTCATAGAACGCCTCAATTACCACCAGGGTTACCTGACGCTGAAGGGCGCGCTGATTCAGTTTATCGCCGGCGTGGGCACTGTCGCGACAGGGCAGTCGGCAGGCAGGGAGGGGCCCGCGGTGCATCTGGGGTCCGCCTGCTCCAGCCTGCTCGGACAGTGGATGAAACTGCCCAATAACAGCATTCGCACTCTGGTAGCCTGCGGCTGTGCCGCCGCTATTTCCGCCTCCTTCAACACGCCTATTGCCGGAGTGATTTTCGCCATGGAGGTGGTAATGATGGAGTACACCATCGCAGGTTTTACGCCGGTGATTTTGGCAGCCGTCAGCGCCGCCGTGATAAATCAGCTGGTATATGGCCCTGAGCCGGCATTTACCGTCCCTGCGCTACATATGAACTCTCTGCTTGAAATCCCCTGGATACTCTTGCTGGCGATTGTCATTGGCGTGGCGGCGGCCATGTTTATTCAGCTGTTGGCGTGGGCAGCACGCTTTAACAAAAAGCCCATCGTGCTGCGATTAACCGCAGCGGGGCTACTGATGGTGCCCTTTGCGATATTTGTGCCCCAGGTCATGGGGATTGGTTACGACACGGTGGAAATGACCCTGAACGGACATCTACCTCTGGGCATACTGCTGGGCGTTGGCCTTGCCAAACTCGTTATCACAGCATTAACCCTGGGGCTCGGCATGCCCAGCGGGATGATCGGACCAACGATTTTCATTGGCGCCACGCTCGGTGGCGCTATGGGCTTGTTGGGCGCCAGCTTCGCGCCTGAAACGGCATCCAGCACAGGCTTCTACGCCATGCTGGGAATGGGAGCCATGATGGGCGCCGTGTTGCAAGCGCCCCTCGCCGCGCTGATGGCACTGATGGAACTCACACGAAATCCCAATATAATCCTGCCCGGCATGCTTGCCATTACACTGGCGAGCATGGTTTCCAGCGAGGTATTCCGGCAGCAGTCCGTTTTTCTGACGGTGCTCAAAAGCCAGGGGGTCAACATCAGCCAGTCGCCCGTGTTACAGGCACTACGGCGGGTCTCTGTCGGCGCGGTTATGGAACGAAGCGTACAACGTACAGCACGCCACCTGGGTTATGATGAGGCGACGGAACTCCTGAAGCAGGGCAACAAATGGCTGATCGTGGATGGCCAAAAGGGCCCTGTGGCGCTGATGCCCAGCGTTGATCTTGCTCGCCACCTGGAGAACCTTCGACAGGACTCTGACGTATCTGGACTGGATGATGAACGCAGCGAGATCGACCTGCTCAACATTCCGGCCAATCGGCGGGATCTGGCGCCGATACAGTATCAGGCCACGCTTGAGGAGGCGCTTGCCGCCTTTGACAGCACCCAGGCGGAGGCACTTTACGTGCAACGCCACGTCGCGCCTATGATCCAGCGTGTTATGGGGGTCATACTGCCGTCCGATATTGAAAGTTATTACCACTACCGCAGAGGTTGATCATGCTTTGGGTAAAGGCCTTTCACATTATTGCCATGGTGTGCTGGTTCGCCGGCCTGTTTTACCTGCCACGCTTGTTTGTCTATCACGCCGCCAGCGAGGACAGCGTGAGCCGGGAACGTTTCAAGGTGATGGAGCGCAAACTGTATCGGGGTATCACCACACCCTCCATGATTGCCACCCTGGTGTTTGGTTTCTGGCTGATTACCTATAATCCGGCAGGCTATATGGCCCAGGGCTGGCTGCACGCCAAGCTGGCACTGGTTGCCCTGCTGGTTATCTATCATTTTTATTGCGGTCATCTGGTACGGGTATTCAGCCGCGATGCCAATCGTCGCAGCCACGTGTTCTACCGCTGGTTCAATGAATTACCGGTACTCGTATTGCTTGCCGTGGTGATACTCGCCACCGTAAGGCCCTTTTAAGCGACGGCATGGCGCCACACTGAGGAATCCCTATGCAAACGCCGGAACTCACCGCCCAACCCCAGGTCCTGGTACTGTCAGGCCTTGATCCTTCAGGGGGGGCGGGTATACAGGCTGACATTCAAGCCATTACTGCGCTGGGGTGTCACCCACTACCCGTGATCACCTGCCTCACCGTGCAGGATACCCGCAATGTTTATAACAGCGCAGCCGTAGATCCGGCGCTGATCGCCGAGCAACTGGCTTGCCTGGCAAAAGACACCCCCTTTCATGCGGTAAAGACCGGTGCCTTGGGTAGCGCCGAGGTGATTGATGTGCTTTTGGAATTTCTGCAGCCCTTCCCGGATGTCCCTCTGATCGTTGATCCGGTAATCAAGGCCGCCGGCGGCGGTGACCTGGCGGACCAAGCGCTGATTGAGCGCATGCAGAGTGCACTGTTTCGGCGTGCCGAAGTCATTACCCCCAACGGGATCGAACTATGCCAGCTGGGGCACGCCGACTATGCTGTAGATGCAGCGACCCATCTGCTGCAAAACGGCTGCCGGGCGGTCTTGGCCACCGGCGGTCATGGGACCGGCCCTGACATCATCAATCACCTGTACCTGCAAGATGGTCATGAACAGCATTGGCACATTCCACGCCATGGCGGCGAGTACCACGGCACCGGGTGCACCCTGGCGGCGGCCATCGCGGCAGGCCGCGCCCGGGGCCTGCCCCTGCCCGAGGCAATCGCCGCTGCACAGGACCTGGTATCCGGGGCCATACAACAGGCGCTGCGGGTCGGCCAGGGGCAGCCCGTGCCCAATCGCGGTTGGACTCGCTCACCCTCATGAACAACAGCAAAGGTATCCTGCCCGGCCTGTATGTGATCACCGACCCTGACCTGCTACCGGGCAGTAAGCTTCTGACCGGCGTCGAAGCGGCACTGGCTGGAGGCGCTGTACTGGTGCAGTACCGGGACAAGAAATCCAGCGAGGTGGAACGGCTGAAGCATGCCCAGGATCTCGTCAGCCTGTGCATGCATTATCAGGTGCCCCTGCTGATCAATGATGACCCCGCCCTGGCCAAACGGGTTCGGGCTCAGGGTGCACATCTGGGCCAGCAAGATGGCAGCCTGGCGGCGGCACGACAACTGCTCGGCCCGGATGCCATTATTGGCGCGACCTGTCATGGCCAGCTGGCACTGGCGGAGCGGGCCCAGCAGCAAGGCGCAGATTACCTGGCATTTGGCCGCTTCTTTACTTCGGGCACCAAGCCCGGCGCCCCCAGCGCTGAACTGTCCGTCCTGACCGCAGCTAAAGTGCTGGCCAGACCGCTTACTGCCATTGGCGGCGTTACGCTGGCGAATGGCGCAGACCTTATCCGTGCCGGTGCGGATTTATTGGCCGTCATCGGCGATGTATTCTCGCAACCGGACATCTGCAGCCGGGCCAAGGCTTACCAGTCTTTGTTCCAGCAGCATCACGCATTCTTTCAATCAGGAGCACACCATGACGCAATCTGAAACCTTGTTCGCCCAGGCGCAGAAATACATTCCGGGCGGCGTCAATTCGCCGGTGCGGGCATTCAAGGGCGTCGGTGGCACACCATTGTTCTTCAACCATGCCAAAGGCGCTTACCTCTACGATGAGGACGGCAAGCGCTATATTGATTACATCGGCTCCTGGGGGCCGATGATCCTGGGCCATGGTGACCAGCGTATTCTGGACGCACTGCACGCCCAGATCGATCTGGGGGTGGGTTATGGCGCCCCCACGGAAATTGAAACCCGCATGGCGCAGAAGGTCTGCGAGCTGGTGCCCTCCATTGACCTGGTGCGGATGGTGAACTCAGGCACTGAGGCCACCATGAGTGCTATCCGTCTGGCCCGCGGCTACACTGGCCGCGACAAGATCGTCAAGTTTGAGGGCTGCTACCACGGCCACGTGGATTCATTGCTGGTAAAGGCCGGCTCCGGCGCCCTGACCCTGGGCGTGCCCAACTCCCCCGGCATTCCCGCCAGCCTGGCCGAGCACACTCTGACGCTGGATTACAACGATGTTGACAGCGTACGCCAGACCTTTGCAGAGCTGGGGGAGCAGATCGCTGCCATTATTGTGGAGCCGGTAGCGGGTAACATGAACTGCATCCCGCCTGTGCCCGGCTTCCTTGAAGGCTTGCGCGAGGTTTGTGACGACTATGGCAGCGTGCTGATCTTTGACGAGGTCATGACCGGCTTCCGGGTATCACTGGGGGGCGCTCAAGGCTACTACGGCGTAACACCGGACCTTACTGCCCTGGGCAAAATCATCGGGGGCGGGCTACCCGTCGGCGCCTTTGGCGGTAAGCGGGCCATTATGGAGCACATCGCGCCGCTGGGGCCGGTGTATCAGGCGGGCACCCTGTCCGGCAATCCACTGGCCATGGCGGCAGGCCTGACAACGTTGACGGCCATATCGGCACCTGGTTTCCACGCCGCACTGGAGGCGAAAACCCAAACCCTGATGAACGGTCTGAAAACAGTGGCGACCGACACAGGCGTACCGCTGGCAGTGCAAGGGGCCGGAGCCATGTTTGGCTTCTTCTTCAGCGAGCAGGAAAAGATCACACGTTTCGAGCAGGTCATGGCCTGCGATGTGGAGCGCTTCAAGCAGTTTTTCCAGGGCATGCTCAAGCAGGGTGTTTATCTCGCCCCCTCAGCCTTCGAAGCCGGCTTTACCTCCGCCGCCCTGAGTGATGATGATATCGCCCACACGCTGGATGCCGCACGTACTGTGATGCAGCAGCTCTGATATCACGCCTCCCGATAGTTCGTTAGCGGGCCTCCTCTGGAGGCCCTTTTTTGTGACACAGATCTCGCCAGATTACACTTGGTAACAGGATTGCGCGCGTCAATTGATTAACATTTAAGCAATGCACACAGCGTTACAAACCGTTGCCCAGGGTAGCGGTTACCGTGCACTGACCTGCTAACAACGAAGAACAAGGCAACGTCAGCGCAAGGATGCTCCGCCCCCTGTGGGCGGCAGTGGCGTCGCCTCAGTTTCATAACAATGACAACAGCAAACTGAAGGTAACATCATGAGCAAGTGGTTACGTATCTCAATTCTGGCAACCCTGATCGCCTGGTCTGCACCCTCTATGGCCTGGTGGTGGAACAGCACGCCCTCTGATTACACACAGACCCGCTATCCCATCGTGCTGGTACACGGCATGTTCGGCTTTGACAGCATCATCGGCGTCAATTACTGGTACGGCATTCCTGAAGAGCTGCGCAAATACGGCGCCACAGTCTATGTCACCCAGGTGCCTGCACTGGAAAGCACCATTGCCCGTGGCGAAGCGCTGCTGCCACAAGTGGAGGCCATTGCTGCCATCCACGGCAAGGTCAACCTGATTGGCCATAGTCACGGCGGCCCGACGGCCCGCTATATTGCCCGGGTACGGCCAGACCTGGTGGCCTCCATTACCTCGGTCGGTGCCCCCCATAGAGGCTCAGCGGTCGCAGACCTGATTTACGGCTCACCTGTGGAAGGACTGGCAGCAACAGTGGGCAACGCACTGGGCGGCCTGATCGACCTGCTTTCTGGCGGCGGTTACGACCAGAATCTGCAGGCTTCCCTGTATTCGCTGACCACCGAAGGCAGCGCGGCTTTCAATCAGTTCGCGCCTGCCGGGGTTCCTACTACGGCTTGTGGTGAGGGTGCATACAGCGCACAAGGGGTGCGCTTCTACTCCTGGAGCGGCACCGGGGTGCTGACCAATGTGCTGGACCCTTCGGATGCGTTACTGGGGGTCACCAGCCTGGCCTTTGGCTTCACTGCCAATGATGGTTTGGTAAGCCGCTGCAGCAGCCGCTTTGGACAGGTTATCCGGGACAACTACTTCATGAATCACCTGGACGAGGTGAACCAGATGTTCGGCCTTTACAGCCTGTTCGAGACAGCACCGAAATCCGTGTACCGCCAGCACGCCAATCGCCTGCGCAATGCGGGCCTCTAATTAACCCTCTGTTGGGGAGGGGCGATAACCCCCCTCCCCCTTCTCGTCTCGCCAGCATTTCGCGGCCAAGGACAGGGCGTGGGTTATGGCATTAGAGAATCAAGCCAAAGACAAGCTGATAGACCTGGTTGTCGTAATCGTAACGGGGCAAGGCGCTGTCGTTGCGGGTATAGCTGCCTTCCAGGGTGATCAGCAGACGTTGACTGGGTTTCACTTCCAGAAATCCTCGCCCCTGATAGCGATGATCCCGGCGGCGCCCTTCAGCGTCCTCTCCGAGGCGGTAACGATCCGGGTAATCGCTTAACCGATAGTCAGCCTCCAGGCCCGGCACCCATGAGGGCCAGCGCCGGTATCGGAGGCTCGTCTGCACCCCGTGACGCCAGGGCGACAGACTGACGAACAAATCATCAAGCTCAAGATCCCTGCGATTGTTGACCTCAAACCGGTAGCGCAGATCACCCTGCCAGTTACCCCATTGATCGCGCTGACTGGCGGTAAGCTGATAGCGAGTACCCTCATACGCCTTGAAACGCTCATAGGGGCGGATATAGGTTGCCCGCAACGCCAGCTCGCAACGTGATGAGGGGTGGCTGCCACAGCCTGTGTGCCGTGCCCGGAGATCAACACTGGTTTGCCACTCACGGGGCTCACCACCGGTGCGAATCCAGCCTTGGTTGAGGGCCGCGCGCCAATGATTCGGGCCCTGCTCGGTTACCCAGGCGATGGCGAGCTGCGCGGCATCGTTGCTGAAGTCGGACTCGCTATAGTAGTGCCGGCGATAAAGATTACCTGTCAGCTCAAGGCGGTCCAGGCGATTACGCTCACGACGCTGCCATAGACTACCGCGAGCAACCAGTATGGCCTCGCTGAAGGTGTCGGCAAGATTGCTGCTGACAGCATCAGGCAGCAACGAAAGATTATCTTCATAGCCGGCTGACAGTGAAAGATAACCCAGCCAGCGCCGCTCTTCCTGCTGTTGCTGCGCAGCACTCACCAGCTGCCCCATCGCCAGACGACGCAGGTTATCCTGTTCCGCCATTTTGGCAACTTGCGTAAAGTAATCCTGTGCTACGGCAGAGCGGCCCTGAGCCTGGGCGACAAGGCCTAGATTGTAGAGTGCCAGATCCCTGTGGCGGGTTGACACCAAGTCCATAAATTCCCGGAGGGCAGACTCCAGATCCCCCAAGCGGTAATAGACGACACCAAGATTGTAGCGCAGGGCGTCAGAGGCTAAACCGGCGTGACGGGCCCGCTCCAGCAGCTCACGCGCCCGCTGCAGGTCGCCCTCATTGAACGCTTGGGCACCCGCACGAAACAATGCTCGAGGATCAGCCGCAGCATCAGCACCAGCGTCCACAGCCAACGGCGCTGCTTCTGCAGCGGCGACCGGGTAGGCAATGTTACAGATCAGGCCAAGCGCGATGACGGCTGAGCGCAAGTGAAGACGAGCCAAGACAACCCCCGTTACAATTCCTAACAAACTGTCAGGATACATCCAGCGGATGTATAGCACTAACAACAAAAACCCCAAGCTGTCAGGCGACAGGGGGATCAGGGGCCATTCACCTCAGCCCTGGCTGGGCTATGTAGGGAGAGTTTCAGTCAAGCAAAGTGTTGAGGGTGCTGTTTACCGTGTTCAACGCACCCTCGAGAAGATCAACCACTTCATTCACCAGATTATCCACTTCGTCGCGGGTGTCCTGTATGGCATTTTCAAGGTCCGCCCGCACCGAGTCCAGCGTTGTTTCCAACTCTGCTCGGGTCGCTTCCAGCGCTTCGCGTGCGTCAACCCTGGCGGCATCACTGACACCACCCACCACATCTGAGCGCACGTCCGCCACCACGCTTTCCGCCTGCCGCGCAAGGGCCTGAGCATGGGCATGCACATCCCGGATATCGGCACGGTCGAAATTGGCAAAATCGTCACGCAGCAGCAGCTCGGGCAACTGCAACTCCTGCACCATGCTGCCAGCCAGCTCTTCATCATCCAGCACCATACGCATGGTGACGTCCAAATCATTATGCGCGTGGGCCGCTGGCAACCAGAACAAAAGTGGCATCAATACCGCGACACTCAGCCCGCGGGCAAAGCCGGAAATACGCTTAACACTCTTCATGACGAAGGCTCCTCGTTCGTCAAAGGCAGCCCCGGGATCGGTGCCCGGAACGTCTTCTTGCTGGTACCATCATCCAGATGCGCCACCAGTTCACCGGCATCCGGATAGGCGATACGTAAAGGTAACGCAATAATGTTATCGCCCGGCTGCAGATTCACTCGCCAGGTCAGCTCCCGGTGACCGGGGAAGCGCGCCAGCTCAACATGGGGCGGCAATTCCAGTGTCAGGCTGACATTCTCCAGGGCAGATCCTGAACTGAAGGCCAGGCGCACCGTCTGCTCACGCTCCCAGGCTGCGGGTATAGCCTCGATTGGCGCATCAACCACGGGCACAGCATCCGCCAGGACGGGTACCGGCTCAGACCGTTGCATCCCTTGGCCCAGAAACACCCCTACCACCAGTGCGGCAGCAATACCGCCGCCGCCCCACCAGGCTTTTGGTATCCGCCGGGGCGAGGCCTGCCCGCCCGTCACAGCGGCCAAGACCCGCCGCTCAAAATCTGCAGAAGGCTCTGGAATATCATCGTGCCGGAGCGCACCCGCCAGTTTCTGTTCCCAGCGCCAGCGCCGCGCGCACAGCTCACACTCTGCGATATGCGCCTGTAAAGCCGCCTGCTCCGGCGCTGGCAGGGTACCGGCAGCCAGATCAGCCATCTGTAGTTTGGCGTTCTGACAATTCATGTTTATCACCTCAATCATCCACACGCGAACCGGGCAGAAAGGGTTCCAGCTCAGCCCCCAACTGGGCACGGAGCTTGGCCCGGCAGCGGTGAAGTCGGGACTTTACCGTGCCTACCGCAATTTCAAGCACTTCCGCTATATCTTCCTGCTTCCAACCATCCACATCATGCAGTATGACCAAGCTGCGTTGGTCGGGCGGCAGACTGGCCAATGCATTTGCCATGGCCTTCTGCAACTTATAACGATCAAGATCCTGATCGGGTTCCACATCTGCGGTAATTAATGTATCGACAAAGTCCTGAGCCGCCTCATCCTCCACGACAGAGCTTAAGGGGCGATCCGCCTGACGCGCACGCTTGCGGGTCAGATCTATAAATTGACGGTAGAGTACACGATTCAGCCAGGGCCCGAGTTGCTCCACCTCAAAAACCTCGTCCGCCTTTGGATATAGCTTGGCGAGCACATCCTGTACCAGATCCTCAGCATCATCCTGCTGTCCGGTCAGACGGTAGGCAAAGCGATACATGCTGCGCATATGGGGCTGCACGCAATCTTCAAATCGCTTCGCTCGGGACTTTCTGAAGGGAATCAGCGACAAACGATGACCCCATGATAAGCAGTGCGGTTTGTACGGCCAGCGTTCAAGCCCTACCCCCTGGTTGAGTGGCAAACGACGACAGCGCGAGCTGATCGATCGGTTTTAACAAAGAAGCCTCTGAGTGGCACCTTTGACTAAGTTTAGCAGTTCCGCCATCCCGCGCTGAAAGTCGCGAGTTTAAAGTGACGCCGCACGCGCATCTGCCTGCGCAGCGCCCGCCATGTTACCAGCAGCGCGCCGAATATCAGCAAGCAACATCCAGCCCGAGCGCTGCAGGCGTTCATTGTTGCCCGCCAGACTCAACCCGCGCAGGGTGAATTGCTCTGCCGACCCCAATTGGTTTCGCAGGGCATAGGCCTCCGCCAGCTTGAAATAGACTTCCGGAGATCGCGGCGATATGCGCTGAGCCCGCTCCAACTGGGCAATGGCGCCCTGTGTATCGCCCTGACTAATCAACGCATCAGCACGCTCCACCAGACTCCGGGCCGCCGGCGACAGCGGCTCGCCCTGCTCCGCGTGGCGCTGGACCGGCTGACGCTGGGGCTGCGGGTCCTGCACGGCATCCTGTTGGACAGGCGCCGGGGGTGGGGCTGACGGCGGCTCCGGGGGCGGGGCTGGCCTGGATTGCGCTGGCTGCGATGGTGCGCCACCCATGGGAGCATAGATAGGCCCATGAGCCGTAGAACAACCCACCAGAGCCAGTAACGCCAGCAATACAGCTAAATTCTTAGCGCCTTTCACCTGAACAACCCCTCAAACCAATGACGCAGACGGCGCCCCGTTTCGCCTGGGCAGCTATGTTGAGCCACCGGCTCACTGCCAACGATAAACGGCATCAACCGGGCACCCGGGCAGTGCTCGTTCGTCAATGCCTGCTGCTCACTCTGAACCCAATGATAACCGATACCATCCGGAATAATCGGTGTAAAGCCATGCTGTGGCACTTCCGCCATAAAGCTGGCCCACACAGGCAATGCGCCAGTGGCACCGCTGAAACGGGTAGGCCCGTTATCGTCGCGCCCCACCCAGGTTACTGCCAGCCAGTCCCCACTGAAGCCTGCAAACCAGCTATCACGTCCATCATCCGTGGTGCCGGTTTTGCCGGCAACCATCAGGTCTCGCGATAACCAGCGGTAGGCTGAGCGCCCGGTACCCTCCTGCATGACCTCCTGCAGCCCGTATTGAACCAGATGCACGGCGGCAGGGTCGGCCACCTGAGCAACCGCCAGGGGATAGCGGCTGAGGGCCTGACCACTGGCATCGGTAACACTGCGAATAGTACGCAAGGGCGTATTGAAGCCTGAACTGGCAATGCCCTGGTACAGAGAAGCAACGGTTACCGGCGTCATGGCCGTTGCCCCCAGCAACATGGACGGATAACGGGATACCGGATGTTCCACACCCAACTTCTGCAGCAGCTCAATCACCCGGTCAACGCCAACATCCAGGCCCAAGCGCACAGCGGCCAGATTATAGGACTTGGCCAGAGCCTCATGCAGCGCCACATCGCCATGCACTCGGCCATCATAGTTCTTGGGCTCCCAGCGCCTGCCGTCATCAAATACCAGAGAGAAGGGCCGGTCATTCAAAGGCGTGATCAGGGTGTAATCAGCAGGCTGCTGCAGTGCTGCCAGATAGACGAAGGGCTTGATCAGCGACCCAATGGGACGGCGCGCGTCTACCGCACGGTTGAAGCCGGCAAATTGAGGATCTCGCCCACCCACCAGCGCCACCACTTCGCCGCTGTCCCGGGCGGTGACCAGCATGGCGGCCTCCAGAGCCTGCTCGCCTCCGGGACCGTCCAGCTGCGCCAGGGTCTGGCTGACACTGCGCTCGGCATGCGCCTGCAGGGCCGGATCCAAGGTGGTAAAAATGCGCAAGCCTTCACTTTGCAGGTCTTCAGTACGGTAGTCCCGCGCCAGGTGACGCCTGACCAGATCAATAAACGCCGGATAGCGGTTTTCGCTGTAATTGGGACGCGCCACTACACCCAGCGGCTTGGCTCGCGCCTCCCGTGCCTGGCTTTCACTGATGGCGCCCTGCTCTGCCAGGGTTGCCAACACCAGATTGCGCCTTTGCAGCGCCCGCTCCGGGTGACGCCGGGGGTCATAGAAACTGGGACCGCGGACAATAGCGACCAGCAAGGCGGCCTGATGCAGTTCCAGGTCAGCAAAACGATCACCGAAGTAAAACTGACTGGCCAAGCCAAAACCGTGAATAGCCCGGCTACCGGCCTGCCCGAGATACACTTCGTTCAGATAGGCTTCGAGTATTTCCGGTTTGTCGTAGCGCCACTCCAGCAGCACCGACATGAAGGCTTCATTTACCTTACGCAGCAGGGTCTGGTCCCGGGTGAGGAAAAAGTTTTTTACCAGCTGTTGCGTCAGAGTGCTGCCACCCTGCACAACCCGGCCAGCACGCAGGTTGACCAGCGAGGCGCGGGCAATGGCCGCCGGTGATACACCCCAGTGCTGATAGAAATCCCGGTCTTCAATCGCGAGCAGCGCGGCCTCGAAATGGGCGGGCATATCGTCCACCTGAATCAGCACTCGGTCCTCCCGGTGGCCGGGGTAAATACCCCCGATCTGGGCAGGCTCAAGTCTGACGATGGGCGAATCCTCGCCACGCAAAACCCGCAGGTTAGCAGCCCGGCCATTAACCAAATCGAACTGCAGCTGGCGCGGCGGCTCAAGCCCATCCGGGAACTGAAACCCGCGGGCGCCGATCAGGACGCGGCTGCCTGCTTGCCGGTAGGTACCTGGCCGGGCACCATCGCCACTACGATAGCCCATCAGGGCCAGTTCCTGCTGCAAACCTGCCCGGGTAAGACTGGCACCGTCGTATAATTCAAGGGGCCGGGCGTAAACACGGGATGGCACTTCCCAGCGCTTGCCCTCAAACCGGGAGGTGACGATAGCGTCCAGATAAACCAGCCAGCCTGCCAGAATTGCCAGAGCCAGCAAGGCCAGTTGCCAGGTAAGACGCCACAACCGAGCCCATAGCGACCGACGACGATCTTTGCGAGTGCGGGACTGAGTCTTTTTGCGCGGTTTGGTCATGGCCGGATTATATGCCAAGCCCACGGACAGGGGGCAGCAGGCTTCTGTTTTATTTATGTAATACTGCCACCCAGAGCGCCCATGATGACGTACCAATCTGCTGGCAGGCTGGTGCAAGCCGGCATTTACTGCCAACATTAGCGACAAAAAAAACCCAAGGAGACAAGCCTGTGAGTGGAGCGGTGGACCAAACTGTGCTGATCAAAGCGTTACAGAACCCGGCCCTTTACGACCATCCGGTCAGCGAGTTCAAGGTGCTGGAAACCCATATTTCCTGGGTGCTGCTGACCGGGGACTACGCCTACAAGATCAAGAAGCCTATGGACTTTGGCTTTCTGAACTTCTCCACCCTGGCACTGCGCCAGCATTTCTGCAACGAGGAGCTGCGGCTCAACAAGCGTTCAGCCGCCGACCTTTATCTGGAGGTGCTGCCCATCACCGGCAGTGAAGACAACCCGGCACTGGGTGGCGACGGCACCCCCATCGAGTACTGCTTGCGCATGCGCCAGTTTGACCAGACTGGCCTGCTGGACAAGATGCAGGAGCGGGGCGCGCTGAGCGCCGAACTGCTGGAAGCTCTCGCTCGTGACGTTGCCCTGTTTCATGCCCAACTCCCCACCGTTGACCCTGTCAAACCCTTGGGCACGCCTGGCGCGGTTTACGCCGCCATGCAGGAAAATTTCGACCAGATCCGCCCATTACTGGACGATGCCGGCCTGCTGACACAGCTGGACGCGCTGGAGGCCTGGACCCGCTGCACCTACGAACGCCTGCACGACACCATCGCCGAGCGGCGAGAGCAGGGTTTTGTGCGGGAATGTCATGGTGATCTGCATCTGGCTAACATCACTCAGCACAAGGGCAAAGTCACGCTGTTTGACTGTATCGAGTTCAACGAACCCTTCCGCTGGATCGATACCATCAACGATATCGCTTTCTTGCTGATGGATCTGGAGTCCCGTGGCGAGCAACGCCTGGCCAGCCTGACCCTGAACACCTATCTGGAGTTCAGCGGCGACTATAACGGTCTGGCCCTGCTGCCGCTGTACAAGGCCTACCGCGCCGTGGTGCGCGCCAAGATAGCCTTGTTCACCCTGGGCAACCCGTCCCTGAATGCCAGCGAGCGGGCGCACCTGATGCAGCGGTATCGGGCCTATGCCGATCTGGCGGAAAGCTACAGCGAGATTCCCAACCGCTACCTGCTGGCCATGATGGGCCTGTCCGGCTCCGGCAAATCCGTGATGAGTAAAGCCCTGGCCACTGATCTTGGCCTTATCCGCCTGCGTTCAGACGTTGAGCGCAAACGGCTGTTTGGCCTGGCCCCGCTGGACAGCAGCAAGTCCGATACTGGCACTGGCATCTATACCCCTGAGGCCACGGCGCAAACCTACCAGCGCCTGGCCGTTCTGGCGGATCAGTTACTGGCGCTTGGCTATAGCGTGGTGGTGGATGCAGCCTGCCTGCGCGAGGCCGAGCGCGCGCACCTGGAAGCGGTTGCAGAGATCGAGGGCGTACCGTTCATTCTGGTGGAGTGTGAAGCGCCAGAAGAACTGCGGCGGCAGTGGATCAGCGAGCGACAGGGGGATGCTTCCGAGGCCGGCGTTGACCTGCTGGAAACCCAAAAGGGCTGGCTTGAACCGCTCACCGAGCATGAAAAAACCCACGCCCTGCGGGTTCACACCGAAGATGACCGGGTTTGCGGTGCCCTCGCGGCGCGTATTCGCGCACACCTTGGGCTGTAAAAAATTAGGCTACACTTAAGGAGCCAGCCTGCCGCGGCTGGCTTTCTACCATCGCCAAAGTGAGTTCGCCATGGAACAAGTCAGAGCCATTGATGACCCATTGTATGTCACCCTGCGCAATGAGAATGTGGACGCCTTCAATAAGGCCAAGGCAACCATGACCAGCTACCCCAGCTTCAGTCACGGCGATTTTCGCGGGCTGGATCTGCGCGGCATGAACGCTGACGATCTGGATTTCAGCCATGCCTATTTCCGCGGGGCCGATATTCGTGGCATTGATTTCAGCAAAGCCAATATGGACGGCGCCAGCATCGCCGGCGCCAAAATTTCTGGCTGTTTTTTCCCGCGGGAGCTACATGCCGATGAGATCGTCATGTCCCTCAACCACGGCACTCGGATGCGCTATAACACGGTCAAGTAACGCGCCTTATGACACCCTCTCAGCCTGACTGGCTGCCCGTCTGCCAGCTGGATGAGCTGGTTGCGGCGGGCGCCGTGGAATTCCGACTCCCCTGTGGCAGTCCCGGTTTTGTACTGGCACGGCCCCGGGCCCCCCAGGCCTTTCTCAATCACTGCCCGCACCTGGGGCTGGAGCTGAACTGGCTACCCGGACAGTTCATGGACGTGGACCGCTGTTTTATCCAATGCGCCACCCACGGCGCCCTGTTCAATCCAGACTCCGGCCTGTGCATCGCGGGGCCCTGTCAGGGGGACCGCCTGCAATCACTGGATACCAAGGTGGACGGCAAGCAGGTGCTGGTGGCGCCTCTCAAAACCTGACCTCAGGCGACTGACAGGTCCACCGGCACTGGAGCCGTCAGCGCCAGTGACAGCGACGGTTCACCCTCCGCCGCCAGCTCCGCCCGCCAGGCCATCACTTCCACGCCATTGGCGGCCGCCTCCCGCAACAAAGCGCCATAGGCCGGATCAATGTGATCCGCCGGTCGCACCTTGTCGATGCCGGTATGGTTGACGCAGAACAACAGCACGGCCCGCTCCCCCGCTTCCGCCTGGGCCATCAACTCCCGCAGATGCTTCTGTCCACGCAGGCTGACCGCATCCGGAAAATACCCGACCCCATCCTCACACAGGGTGACGTTCTTGACCTCCACCCAGGCGTCCGGCCGGGTGGCATCTCCGGCCAAATGCAGGTCAATGCGGCTGCTCTCAGCACCGTAGCGAACCTCCCCCCGCACCTGGGGATAGCCCGCCAGGCTGGGTATACGGCCAGCAACAATAGCCTCCCGGGCTTGTTGATTGGGGCGTTGGGTATTGATACAGGCAAACATGCCCGGGCTGGTTTCCACCAGCTCCCAGGTGTATTTGAGCTTGCGCTTGGGGTCGTCGTGATGGCTCAGCCAGACACGGGCCTCTGTCGGCTGGCAACCGAGCATGGAGCCGGTGTTGGGGCAGTGAGCGGTAATCTGCTCACCATCCAGCAGCTGCACATCCGCCAGAAATCGTTTGTAGCGTTTGAGCAGTCGCCCTTCGATCAGTGCCGTTTGAAAATCCATGCCGTACCCTTGTGTCACAACAGTTTCAACTGGACTCGGCATGATACGCCAAGGGTACGGAGAGGTGAATTCCGGCACCTGCTGCGCTCCGGTTTGCGACATCCAACCACATCGCTGGAGATTACGGTTGGCAGCACGCAATCTAATCTGCTATTTTCCGCCCATTGTTTCACTACGGTTGCCAGCCTGGCGCAGGCCCCCAAATCGGGAAAACCTGCTAAGCTCATCAGGATGGCACTCAATGGGCGGTTTACACCGAGGGATATCCGGAAGCGGACATCCTGTCGAAGTACAAGAATGAGGCCGGGTTCCATGGCAAATACACAAGAGAAAGCACGCGAGCGTTTTAGCAACTTCACGCCTTATGAAATCAAAAAGGGTGAAGAGTACATGAGCCGGGAGATGCTGCTGCATTTCCGTGGCCTGCTGATGGATTGGCGTCAGGAACTGATGGAAGAAGTTGATCGCACCATGCATCACATGCAGGAAGACGCGGCCAATTATGCTGACCCCAGTGACCGCGCCACCCAGGAAGAAGAGTTCAGTCTGGAACTGCGCACCCGCGACCGGGAGCGCAAGCTGATCAAGAAAATCGACAAAACTATCGACCGCATCGACAAAGATGACTATGGCTTCTGCGATCAGTGTGGCGTCGAGATCGGCATTCGCCGCCTGGAAGCGCGCCCTACCGCAACCCTGTGCATAGACTGCAAGACTCTGGCGGAAATCCGCGAGCGCCAGACTGGCATCTAAATCTGTCGGGGTCTGGCCGCCGGGTCAGACCCCAACCTCCTTATGACTACCCGTTACCGTGGGCGCTTCGCGCCATCACCCACTGGCCCTTTGCACTTTGGCTCCCTGGTGACGGCCTTGGCCAGTTATCTGGAAGCACGCCGCCACCAGGGTACCTGGTTGGTGCGCATTGAAGATCTTGACCCACTGCGAGAATCCCAGTCCGCAACCGACCGCATCCTTGCCAGCCTGCACGCCCATGCCCTGCACGCCGACGAGCCTGTGCGCTTTCAGTCACAGCGCCACCAGGCCTATGCCAGCGTTATCGAGCAGTTGCTGGCAAAGGGCCTCGCCTACCGCTGCCCCTGCTCCCGCAAGGAACTGGAAGCAAACCAGATGCGCCACCCCCCTGGCTGCCGGGACCGGGCGCTGGCAGATCCGGACACCACCTACGCTATCCGTTTCCGCTGCGAGGACCATATACACCGCTGGCAAGACCAGCTACTTGGCTCCCAGACACAGGTGGTTCGCGCCGAGCTGGACGATCCGGTTATTCGCCGCAAGGAGGGCTTTTATGCCTATCAACTGGCGGTGGTGGTAGATGACATTGACCAGCGCATCACCCACGTGGTGCGCGGATCCGACCTGCTTGACACCACCCCGGTACAGCAACAGATCTACCAGGCGCTGGATGCGCAGACACCCGCCTGGCTGCATATTCCGGTGATTCTGAATGCCCAGGGACAGAAGCTCAGCAAGCAGACTCATGCCCCCGCCCTGGACGACACCCAGGCCGGCCACAACCTGTGGCGAGCCCTTGCCGCGCTGGGCCAGCAGCCGCCTGCAGACCTGGCTCAGGCGGCGCCAGCAGATGTTCTGCACTGGGCCACAACTCATTGGCAGGTATCGCAATTACCACGTCACGAGCAAATGGTATAAGCTGTGTAGCAGGTTAATGCTCAGGTCATCATCCGGATGCGTTTCTGATGTATATCTATCGACTGGTCTTCTTGCTGGTGCTGGCCGTGTATATTTTCTCCCCCAACATTCTTGATTGGTGGATTGCGCCCGGTAGTGCTTGGTACAGCCCCTTCCTGGCCTGGGGCGGTCTGATTGGTCTGGCTTTCTGGCTGGAATGGCGCCGCGACCCCAATGAGTTTTAGTCTCCCTACCCTGCTGTTCGTTGGCTTTACCTATCTGGCGCTGCTGTTTGGTCTCGCCTACGCCACCGAACGCGGCCTTATCCCCCGCCACTGGGCACGCCACCCACTGGTCTATATTCTCAGCCTCGGGGTGTACGCCGGCATCTGGTCCGTCTACGGTGCTGTGGGCATGGCAGCAGAATTTGGCTTTGGCTACCTGGCCTACTACGTGGGTATCAGTGGCGCCTTCCTGCTGGCACCGGTATTGCTCAACCCCATTCTCCGCATCAGTCGCGCTTACCAACTGGGCTCACTGGCGGACCTGTTTGCCTTCCGTTACCGCAGCCAGTGGGCCGGCACACTGGTGGCACTCTGCTCAGGCGCTGCCATCCTGTCGCTGCTCTCCATGCAGATCAAGGCAGTGGGCACATCAGTCAGCGTGCTCGCGCCCGGTGCTTCAGCACAACTGTCCGGCATACTGTTCAGTGTGGGCATCATGCTGTTTGCCATGCTGTTTGGCACCCGCGGCGAACAGGGTAACAGTAACCAACATCAGGGGCTGATCATCGCCATCGCCTTTGACTCGCTGGTGAAGCTCGCCACCATGCTGTTGCTGGGCGCGGTGATTCTGCTGGTGGTTTTTGGTGGCATGACCGGGCTGGACCAATGGCTGCAGGCGCAACCTACTGAAGTCAGCGCGCTGGAGCGCCGCATCAGCGATGGCAGCTGGCGCGCACTGATGCTGATGTCATTCGGTGCCGCCCTGGTACTCCCCCACATGTACCATGTGACCTTCAGCGAAAACCCCAGCCCGCGGGCACTCGCCAAGGCCAGCTGGGGCCTGCCTATTTACCTGCTGCTGATCAGCCTGCCGGTGCCACTGATTCTGTGGGGCGGCCTGAAACTGGAGGCCAGTACTGACCCCACCTACTTTGCGCTTGGCACCGCCATGGCTCTGGACAGCCCCGGGCTGACCCTGCTGATGTATGTCGCCGGCATCTCGGCCGCCAGCGGCCTGATGATCGCCAGCATTCTGTCTCTGGCGGGCATGTTGCTGAACCATGTGGTTCTACCCCTGCGTAGCCCGCGGGACCATGGCGACATCTACCACTGGCTGCGCTGGACCAAGCGCCTGCTGATCGCGCTGATTCTGCTCACCACCCTGATCTTCAATGAACTGATTGGCAGTCGTCTGGATCTGTCCATTCTCGGGGTGCTGGCGCTGTCTGGCGTGCTGCAGCTGCTGCCCGGCGCCCTCGGCGTCATCTATTGGCCGGAGGCCAATCGCAAGGGCCTGATCGCCGGCCTGATAACCGGCATTGCAGTCTGGGTATTCACCCTCGTGCTGCCCCTGTCGCGCACCTACAGCCTGGATCTCGGCGCCGACCTGCCGCTGCTGTCGGATGACGATAACTGGTACATATTCACCTTCATCAGCCTAACCCTCAATATCGCCGTGTTTGCGCTGGTATCCCTACTCACCAGTCTCAGCAATGACGAGGCCAGTGCAGCGCAGGCCTGCTCCCTGGGCGCACTGTCACGCCCCCAGCGACGGGAGCTGCTGGCATCATCGTCGGAGGAGTTCATCACCCGGCTCGCTGAACCGCTGGGGGAGCATGTCGCACGCCGTGAAGTGGAACGGGCCATCAGCCAGTTGAAGCTGCCCGTGGTGGAATACCGCCCCTACCAGCTGCGCCGCCTGCGGGACCAGATTGAAGTCAACCTGTCTGGCCTGATGGGCCCCAGTGTCGCCCGTGACATTGTTAAACAGAGCCTTGGCTTCAAACCCCTGGCCGGTAACAGCAGCGCTCAGGATATTCACTATGTGGAGCGCGCCCTGGGCGACTACCAGACCCGCCTGACCGGCCTGGCGGCCGAGCTGGACAACCTGCGCCGCCATTACCGGCAAACCCTGCAGAACCTGCCGATACCGGCCTGCTCGGTGGGCGACGATGGCGAAATCCTGATGTGGAATCACGCCATGGAGCATCTGACCAACATCGCTGCCGATGATGTGGTGGGCGCCAAACTCATCGCCCTGCCGGAACACTGGTACCTGCTGCTGGACGAGTTTGTCCTTGGCGATGAACTGCACCGCTATAAGCATCGCCTCGACCTGAAAGGGCGCCCGCATTGGCTGAACCTTCACAAATCCACCCTCAGCGGCCCGGATCATCCCGAGGGCGGCAGCATTATTCTGGTGGAAGACCAGACCGAAACCCGCTTGCTGGAAGATGAGCTGATGCACAGCCAGCGCCTGGCGTCCGTTGGCCGCCTGGCGGCGGGTGTCGCCCATGAAATCGGCAATCCGGTAACCGGCATTTCCTCGCTGGCCCAGAATCTCAAACTTGAGACGGACAACCCGGACATACTGGCCACCGCAGAACAAATCCAGCAGCAGACGCGGCGTATTTCCCGTATCCTGCAATCTCTGATGAATTTTGCCCGCACCGGCAATCACGCTCAGTCCACTCGCTACGAGCCCGCCAACCTTCGCCGTTGCGTGCAGGAGTCCATTAACCTGCTGTCCCTCAGTGATTACGGGCGTGGCGTGGAGTACATCAATGAGTGTCCCGATGAGCTGATAGTCCTTGGGGATGAGCAACGACTGGTACAGGTGTTCATCAATCTGCTGTCCAATGCTCGGGATGCATCACCGGATGGCGGCCGCATCATCGTCAGTGGAAAGCAGGAAGGCTACTCCGCTATCATCGATGTCACCGACGAAGGTACCGGCATCCCGACGGATCAGCTGGATCATATTTTCGAGCCCTTTTACACCACCAAGGGCGCGAACGAGGGCACCGGCCTTGGGCTGTCCCTGGTTTACAACATTGTTGAGGAGCATTACGGCCATGTTCAGGTCGAAAGCCCCGTCAACCCGGAAACACAGGATGGCACCCGTGTCCGCCTCAGCCTGCCGGCCTATGAGCCGACCGAAGACTGAAAGCTGACAGGTGTCACCTCAAGAAGGCAAGAAAGCGCTGATGCAGCATATTCTGATAGTTGAAGACGAAGAGATTATTGCCTCCGCACTACGCAAGCTGCTCCAGCATGCGGGCTACGAGGTACAACTTGCCGGTGCCGTGGATGAGGCCGTCAGCAAGTATGATCTGGACAGCTTCCAGCTCATCATCTCTGACCTGCGCCTGCCCGGTGCGCCGGGCACAGAGCTGATCAAGCGCGCGCCCAACACACCAGTACTGATTATGACCAGCTATGCCAGCCTGCGCTCGGCGGTAGACTCCATGAAACTTGGCGCGGTGGAGTACATCGCCAAACCCTTCGATCATGACGAAATGCTTGCCGCCGTAGAGAACATCCTGCGCCGCCAGTCCACCCCTGCCGCAGCCGATGAGCAACGCAGTGCGGAGGGCAGCATACCGCCTAACACTGCTGCCGCCGATCCGGCCCAGATCATGTACGGCCAGTGCCAGGCCATGGAGCAGGTTTTCACGCTGATACGCAAAGTGGCGCCCACTGACACCACGGTGTTGATTCAGGGTGAGTCCGGTACCGGTAAGGAGCTGGCCGCCCGTGCCATCCATGAACTGAGCCCCCGCGCCAGACAGCCATTGATCTGCGTAAACTGTGCAGCCATTCCGGAGAGCCTGATTGAGTCGGAACTTTTCGGGCATGAGAAAGGCGCCTTCACCGGTGCCGTATCCGCCCGTACAGGCCTGATTGAGGCAGCGGATGGCGGCAGCCTGTTTCTTGATGAAATTGGCGAGCTGCCTGCCGAGGCCCAGGCTCGCCTGCTGCGGGTGTTGCAGGAAAGCGAAATTCGACGGGTTGGTTCAACCCAGAGCCGCAAGGTAAACGTGCGCATGATTGCCGCCACTCACCGCAACCTTAAAGCCATGACCCGCACCGGCGAGTTCCGGGAAGACCTCTACTACCGCCTGAACGTGATGCAGATACGCATCCCGCCCCTGCGGGAGCGTCAGGGCGACATACTCGGCCTCGCCAAACGCTTTCTCGATCGCCAGGGTGAGCGCATGCATAAGCCGGAGCTGAGCCTGAGCCCGGAAGCCATGCGGGCGCTGGAAAAACACCACTGGCCCGGTAACGTAAGGGAACTGGAAAATGCCATTGAGCGGGCTACCATTATGGTAGATGGTGACTTGATCACCCCGGCCGTCCTTGATCTGGATGCTGAAGGCGGCGACTACGCGATACCGGCTTCACTGGTAGCCGGCGACGAGATGACTGAGGAAAAAACGGTACAAGGCAACAACGACCTGTCACTGGAAGATTACTTCCAGCACTTCGTGCTGGAGAATCAGGACAAGATGAGTGAGACCGAGCTGGCACAAAAACTCGGTATCAGCCGTAAATCCCTGTGGGAGCGTCGGCAACGGCTGGGCATACCCCGTCGCAAAGGCAACAATTGAACCCGGGCTCACTTGTTACCGCGTGTTACCTTGGGGAACACACGCCTCACCCCAACTGTGACTTCAGTAACACTTTAGTCTAATAAGGCCCCGGCTTAGACCCACCCAAAAACACTAACCCCTTGTTAATGAAAGATTTATAAAACATGGCACGGCAGCTGCAATCCTTAGCGCAGCACAACAAGAACACAATTAGGCTACGACAAAACAAAAACAAAAAGTGGCCATGCACTCAGCAACAAAAACAAAAATAGAGTGCAAGCGAACTGAGTGTTTTGGGTACTGAGCTTTTTAGGGGTTCCCACGCTTACCAAGGCTGCGTTTACAGACAAGAATCGTCGATCAAGACGGCACTGTACCCGCTCAAGGCCCGAACTAAGCTGCTTCCTCTCTCTGTGTTCAAAGCGTTCCGCTCGCGACACCTTAGCGACGCTGATATTGTTTCAGCCTAAAAACAACAACAAAAAATGCAGATCGTCTACTCTTCTCGGGCGGATTCATGTGACAGTGAATCCGCTTTTTGATTTTCTGGGGCTTGATCACGCCTCGGCACGCCAAAACCGCACACAAGATGTTCAAATCCCACACAAACCGTTAAACTCCACCCTTTCATTTGCCACGCACGCAAGTGCCAGGGCAACGACCTCTTTCCACCAACAGGATTTAGGGCACCGACCTGCAACGCTGGTGCCGGCAGACGTATGGAAAAACTGATACGTAAACTCCGCGCCCTGATGCCGGGCAACGGCAGAGGCAAAGCCGCAATGCCAACCTACACCCGCAAAGTCATACCCCGCGACCAGCACACCGTGTCTCGCTCGCTGATCAGCGCCAATGCCAAAAAGGTCCTGGCCCGACTCAATGAAGCCGGCTACGAAGCCTACCTGGTGGGCGGTGGCGTGCGGGATATCTTGCTGGATGGCCGCCCCAAAGACTTTGATATCGCCACCAGCGCAACGCCTGAAGAAGTTCATCAGCTGTTTCGTAATTCGCGCCTGATAGGTCGCCGCTTCCGCATTGTTCACGTGCTGTTTGGCCGCGAAGTTATTGAGGTCACCACCTTCCGCGGCAATGCCCAGGAAGAGCAGGACGACGACACACCTGACCGCCGCACCAATGAGCACGGTTTGCTGCTGCGAGACAATGTTTACGGCAGCCTGGAAGAAGACGCCCTGCGGCGGGACTTCACCATCAATGCGCTCTATTACTGCATCCGCGACTTTTCCATTATTGATTTCGCTGATGGGGTGGAAGACCTCAAGCGCCGCCGGGTGCGGCTGATCGGTGACCCGGAAACCCGTTACCGTGAAGACCCGGTGCGGATGCTGAGAGCGGTGCGCTTTGCTGCCAAACTGAACTTTGACATTGCACCGGATACCGAAGACCCAATTCGTACCCTGGCGCCGCTACTGGATCACATACCGCCAGCGCGACTGTTTGAAGAAGTCCTGAAGCTGTTCTCGGCCGGTTACGGCCTGGCCACCTGGCGCAAGATTCGCGCGTACAACCTGCTGGCACCCCTGTTCCCTGCCACCGCCGCTGCATTGGCGGAAGGTGAGTCAGATGAAGTGATTTGCCAAGCCCTGGCAAACACCGACAAGCGCATCCAGCAGGGCAAGTCCGTTACGCCCTATTTTATGTACGCTGCGCTGCTCTGGCCTGCCCTGCAAGCGGAATGGAAGCGCCGACAGGACAATGGCGAAGCACCACAGCAGGCACTGCAACTGGCCATGAGCAAAGTGGTGGGGCGACAGGTTCAGTCCACGGCCATCCCGAAGCGTTTCTCCGCTCCCATGAAAGAAATCTGGGAGCTGCAGCTACGCCTGCCCCGCCGTCAGGGCAAGCGCGCCCTGGTGACACTTGAGCACCCCCGCTTCCGTGCCGCATACGACTTCCTGCTGTTACGGGAAGCGGCCGGGGAAACCGATGAAGGACTGGGCGCCTGGTGGACCCAGTTCCAGACACTGGATGAGCGCGGGCGCGAACAGATGCTGTCCGAGCTGACCAGCGCCGCACCCCGCAACAAGCGTCGGCGCCGCAAACCCGCCAGTCGCGGCAAACCTCCGGTGCATTAATGACCGAGGTTACCGCCTACATCGGCCTTGGCAGTAATCTGGATGACCCGCTGCAGCAACTGGCTGGCGCCATCGCCGGCCTCGCCAGCCTGCCGGGTACCAACCTCATTGCCCAGTCACCTTTTTATGCCAGCAAGCCGGTAGGACCACAGGATCAACCCGACTTTGTAAATGGCGCCGTCGCACTGCGAACGCAGCTGGCACCACTGGATCTGCTGGACCAGCTACTGGCCATCGAGCAACGCCACGGCAGGGTACGCCGCCAGCACTGGGGCCCCCGCACCCTCGATCTGGACTTGCTGCTCTATGGCCTGGAAATCATTGACCTGCCGCGCCTGCAGGTACCTCACCCCCAGCTGCCACAGCGTGACTTTGTGCTGCAGCCGTTGCTGGACCTTGCCCCCGACCTCTGCCTGCCCGACGGTACGGCACTGGCCAGCCTGCGAACGGCCTGTCCGGACAATCAGCTGCGTCGCCTGCAACCGCAATCTCGCTCTGGCGCTGGCTTTCCGCCAGCCGGACCATGCTAAGATAGCCCCTGAGTGAAACCAGCGGTGATCCCAAGGAAGCATTGAACAACCAGAGCGACGGTGTGACCGCATATAGCGGCAACAACACAGGCCATTGCTCAGCGCTTCCGTAACGGACCTTCCAGAAAAGGCATTATGCATATGGCAGTTACCATAAACACCCTGCGCGAACGCAAGAACAATGGCGAAACCTTTTCCGTGCTGACCGCCTATGACGCCACCTTCGCCCAAGTGGTCAGTGAAGCGGGCGTTGATGTCATCCTGATTGGTGACTCCCTGGGCATGGTATTGCAGGGACACGACAGCACCCTGCCAGTGACCGTGGACGACATGTGCTACCACACCCGTGCCGTTGCCCGGGGCAATCGTGGCGCACTGATCATGGCTGACTTGCCGTTCCTGAGCTACGGCACCATTCCCCAGGCTCTGGATAACGCGGCGGCCCTGATGCGGGCGGGCGCCCATATGGTCAAACTGGAAGGCACCGACTGGATGGCCGATACTATTCACGCCCTCAGCGAGCGCGGCATTCCCGTCTGCGCCCACCTGGGCCTGACCCCGCAGTTCGTTAACAAACTGGGTGGTTACAAAGTACAGGGCCGCGACGAACGCCAAGCGGAGCTGATGATTGAGCATGCCGGCATGCTGGAAAAAGCCGGCGCCGACATCATCCTGCTGGAGTGCGTCCCCAACCAATTGGCCGCCCGCATCACTCAGGCCGCCAAGGCACCGGTGATTGGCATAGGCGCAGGCCGGGACACTGACGGACAGGTGCTGGTGCTGCACGACATGCTGGGCGTAACCCCTGGCCGACGCCCCAAGTTTGTAAAAGACTTTCTGACGGAAGGCGGCTCCATTGAGGGCGCCATCAAGGCCTATGTCAGCGCCGTGCGCGAGCGCCGCTTTCCTGCTGAGGAGCACATGTTCAAAGCATGAGAACCGTACATACCATCAAGGAGCTGCGGGCCTTTGTCCGCAGCCAGCGCAGCCGCGGCAAACGCATCGCCCTAGTGCCCACCATGGGCAACCTGCATGAGGGGCACATTGCTCTGGTGCATGAAGCCAGCAATCTGGCGGATGTGGTGATTACCAGCATTTTCGTGAACCCCATGCAGTTTGGTGCCCACGAGGACCTGGACGCCTACCCGCGGACCCTGGCCGAAGATCAGGACAAACTGCAGGCCGCCGGTAACGCCCTGCTGTTCGCCCCTACCGCCAACGAAGTCTATCCTCACGGGCTGGGTGATCAGACCCGTGTCGCAGTGCCTAACGTCAGCGAAGGCCAATGCGGCGCCAGCCGCCCCGGCCATTTCGAAGGCGTCGCTACGGTGGTCACCATGCTATTCAACATGGTGCAGCCCGATGTGGCGGTATTCGGCGAGAAAGACTTTCAGCAGCTGGCAGTTATCCGCAAACTGACCACGGACCTTTGCTTCCCCATCGATGTTATCGGTGTGCCGACGGTGCGCGAGGACAGCGGCCTCGCCAAAAGCTCCCGCAATGGCTACCTGAGTAACGATCAGCGCCAGCAGGCCAGCGCCCTCTATCGCGAGCTAAAGGTGGCCGGCGAGAGCCTGGCGGCCGGCAGCGATGACTTCGCCCACATCAGCGAACGGGCAACTGCGGCACTGGCGGCCGCAGGTTTCCGGCCGGACTATTTCAATATCGTCAACAGCCTGACCCTGAAACCGGCCAGCCCCGGTGAGTCCGAGCTGACCATTCTGGCGGCTGCTTTTCTCGGCACCACCCGACTGATCGACAACCTTTCTGTCACCCGTTAGTAGACAAGGACGACACCATGCCCGAGCCGCTTCCCGCCCTGGACCAATGCCCTGAGTGGCAGGACCTTGCCAGCCATCAGGCCGCCATGCAGAACGTACATATGCGCGATCTGTTCGCCCAGGACCCGGAACGCTTCCAGCGTTACTTCCTGCGGGCAGCCGGACTGTCCCTGGACTACTCGAAGAACCTGATCACCAGCGAAACCATGGCCAAGCTGATGACTCTGGCGCGAGCGCGGGCGCTACCGGCACAGATTGACGCCATGTTCCGCGGTGAACGCATCAATACCAGCGAGAATCGCCCTGCCCTGCACGTGGCCCTGCGCAATATGAGCGACCAGGCCATTATGGTGGACGGTACCGACATCATGCCCGAAGTGCGCGCAACCCTGGCACGTATGGAGGAGTTTGTCTGGCGCATTCGCAGCACACAGTGGCGGGGGTTCAGCAATCAACCCTTCACCGATGTAGTGAGCATTGGCATTGGCGGCTCCTTCCTTGGGCCCAAGCTGGTTTCGGCGGCCCTGAAGCCCTACTGGCATGGCCAGCTCAACTGTCACTATGTGGCCAATATTGATGGCAGCCACATCACTGAAGTGCTGCAGCACATCAACCCGGAAACCACCCTGTTCCTGATCCAGTCCAAATCCTTCCGGACCCAGGAAACCCTTGAGAACACCAAGGTGGCCAGAGAGTGGTTCCTCCATAACGGCGGCCAGGCAAGCACTATCGCCAAGCATTTCGTTGCCGTCACCGCCAATCGTGACGAGGCCATCCGGTTTGGTATCGCCGAGGACAACATTTTCCCCATGTGGGACTGGGTCGGTGGCCGCTATTCCCTGTGGTCTGCCATTGGCCTGCCCACCGCCCTGGCCATCGGCATGGATAACTTCCGTGGCCTGCTGGCCGGTGCCCACCTGATGGACCGGCATTTCCGTGAAGCACCACTGGAACAGAACCTGCCGGTTATCTTGGCGTTGCTGGGCGTCTGGTACGGCAACTTCTGGGGTGCGGATGCCCATGCCATCCTGCCTTATGACCACTATTTACGGGGTCTGCCAGCGCACCTGCAGCAGCTGGATATGGAGAGTAACGGCAAGTGTGTGACCCACGACGGCAGCGGCATCAGCTACAAGACTGGCCCCATCATCTGGGGCGGCGCCGGCGCCAATGGCCAACACGCTTACCACCAGTTACTGCATCAGGGTACCCGGCTGTCACCAGCCGACTTTATTATTCCGCTGCATACCCACAACCCGGTCGCCAGCCATCACGCCATTCTGTTTGCCAACTGCCTGAGCCAGACCCAGGCGCTGATGCAGGGCAAAACCCTGGCCGAGGCGAAAGCCGAGCTGCACGCACTGGGTCTGCCAGATGCAGAGGTCAGGCGCCTGGCGCCCCACAAGGTGATTCCGGGCAACAAGCCCAGCAACACGCTGCTATTTGAGCGCGCCACCCCCCGCGCCGTGGGTGCGCTGATCGCCCTGTATGAGCACAAAACCTTTGCCCAGGGCGCCATCTGGGGCATCAACTCCTTCGATCAATGGGGTGTGGAACTGGGCAAACAGCTAGGGGAGAACATCCTCAAGCAGCTGGTATCCACCAACGCCCAAGGTGATGCACGGGACAGTTCAACGGAAGGGCTGATCGCTCTCTATCGCGACCGCCACCATCACGAGCTGTGAGCAAATCCGGCGGACAGCTGCCGCCCGCGCCACAGAAATGACACCGGCCATAGCCGTTGGGGCGTGTTATAGGCCTGCCACAGGGCCTCATAGGTTTCGCCACATACGGGGTGACACAGGCCGGGCGCAATTTCCGCCATGGGCTGCAAGACAAAGGCATTGGTCAGAATTTCTGCCCGCGGCAGCTCAACTCCGTCCACCTCACCGACCTGGTCACCGTACAGCAGGATGTCCAGATCCAGGGTGCGGGGGCTGAACTTCAGCGCGCCGGGTAACCGGCCATGCCGGAGTTCCAGCGCTTTAAACTCACGCGCCAGCACGCCCACCGGCAGCGCCGTGTCGATACCCGCCACCAGGTTGTAGAACGGACTGCCGGCAAAGCCGACCGCCTCACTCTCATAGACCGATGACAACTGCAGGTCGCCAAAAGCATCCGCCAGGGCGTTCAGGGCCACCGTCACATGCCGCTCACGGTCCACATTACTGCCAATACTGATGTAAACCCGAACCGTCACGGACGCTGCCCCCGCTCCAGCACAATACCCACGGAGCGTGCCTGAGGCACCACACCAGGTTTGCGAATCACCAACCGCAACCAAGGCATACCGAAATGACCCATCAGGTCGGCGGCAATGGCCTCCGCTGCGGTCTCCAGCAGCTGCGGCTGATGCGCAGCAAACCAGGCTGTCACCCGCTCACAGACGGCGGCATAGTCAAGCGCATCCGCCACATTATCACTGGCGGCGGGGCGGCGGTTGTCCCAGGCCATATCCAGATCCAGCAGCAAACGCTGGCTGATCTGGCGCTCCCAGTCGTACACACCTATCACGGCTTCAACTTCCAGCCCTTCGATCAGGACGCTATCGGTCACTATCACCTTCCTTCATACCATTCAATGGATTGCAGCCCCAGCGGGAAACCACTACTGTTAGGGAGCCTTTGGTCAAGCCGCGAAGCTGCTGATGAATGACGCCCTGCTCCTCGTACTGCTCGGGATGGCTGCCTACCTGGCGGGCTCCGTGCTGTTTGCCCCCATCGTGTGCCGGCTGTGGCGCCTGCCCGACCCGCGCGCGCTGGGCTCAGGCAACCCCGGCGCAACCAATGTCTACCGGGCGGGCGGCTGGCTGCCTGCGCTGATCACCCTGATTCTGGATGCTGGCAAAGGCTGGCTGCCGGTCTGGATCAGCGCGCAACTGAATCAGCCCATCCTGGCCCAGGTCATGATCGCCCTCTGCGCGGTGACCGGGCACATGGTACCGCTGTTCTTCCGCTTTCAAGGTGGCAAAGGGGTAGCCACCGCCCTCGGGGCAGGGCTGGCCCTGGCGCCCGCCACAACGCTGTTTATGGCGCTTATCTGGCTCAGCATCATGGGTTACTGGCGGATTTCCGCCCTCGCCTCAGTCACCGCAGCCGTCTTTGCCCCGCTCATCAGTGCCCTGCTGGAGCCTGAGGCACTGCCGCTGTTTGCCCTGATGGCGCTGCTTATCGTGGTGCGCCACCGCAGCAACCTGATCCGTCTGGCACAAGGGCGCGAACTGGGCTTTGGTCCGCCCCGATCCACCGGGGATAAACCACCCAAGCCTCCGGAACCACCCGCAGATTAGTCAACCAACCCATGCTGACGGGGCTCCGCCAGGGCTGGCAGGGTGTCCATGGGCCAGCGCGGCACCGCAATAATGCGGTCACCGTCCCGCTGCCCGGCCAGCAAACGCTGACAACCGGCGTAGGCAATCATGGCGCCATTATCCGTACAGAACTCCGGGCGCGCATAAAATACCGAGGCGCCACGCTTTGCCGTCATGGCTTCCAGTGCCGCCCGCAAACGCCGGTTGGCGCTCACCCCACCGGCAATGACCAGCCGTTCACAACCGGAGGCCTCCAGCGCGCGGCGACACTTGATCATCAGGGTGTCCACCACGGCCTCCTCAAACGCCAGGGCAATGTCCGCCTTTACCTGCTCGTCCAGGGTGCCCGCTTCGCCGGCGGCCGTTACTGTATTCAAAGTAAAGGTCTTCAGACCACTGAAGCTGAAGTCCAGCCCGGGGCGGTCGGTCATCGGCCGTGGGAAGCGGTAACGACCACTACGCCCCTGCGCCGCCAGCGCCGCCACCCGTGGCCCGCCGGGATAGTCCAGACCAAGCATTTTTGCCGTTTTGTCAAAAGCCTCGCCAGCGGCATCATCCACCGATTCACCCAACATGCGGTATTCGCCAATGCCATCCACCTGCACCAACTGGGTGTGGCCACCGGATACCAGTAAGGCAACAAAGGGAAAGGCAGGGGGCGTCGGCTCCAGCATCGGTGCCAGCAAGTGGCCTTCCATGTGATGCACGCCAAGCACGGGCACATCCAGCGCCAGCGCCAGGGCGTGAGCGACGGATCCCCCCACCATTAAAGCACCGATCAGCCCCGGCCCGGCGGTGTACGCAATAGCCTCAATGGCCGAGCGCGTCAGCCCGGCCTGTGCCAGCACTTCATCGCACAGCGGCAACAGTTTGCGCACATGGTCTCGGGACGCCAGCTCCGGCACCACGCCGCCATAATCAGCATGCATACCCACCTGACTGAACAGTGCATGGCCCAACAGGCCCCGCTCGCTGTGATACAGTGCCACGCCCGTTTCATCGCAGGACGTTTCAATACCCAATACCAACATTGTCTTCCACCCTGGCCTGGTCCGGGCCGCTACTTTACCAGAAACTCCCCACCGCGGGTGAACAACCATTGACCACCCCGACTCAACGAGCTATCATTCTGGCCCTTAATTGTCGGCTGGTCTATTGGTGTACAGAATGACTGGCCCAAAGAACAGAAGCGTGCAGGCAGCAAAAGCCCTTATTCACGCTTTCGTACACGCAAACCGTATCCAAACTCCAGGTAGGTGATTTTCGAATGCCAGCTGTCAAAGTTAAAGAAAACGAGCCGTTTGACGTAGCACTGCGTCGCTTCAAGCGTTCCTGCGAAAAAGCAGGCATCCTGTCCGAAGTGCGTCGTCGTGAGCACTACGAGAAGCCGACTTCAGTACGTAAGCGCAAGGCGGCCGCAGCGGTCAAGCGCCACCTGAAGAAGCTGCAGCGCGAACAGCGCAAGTTTGAGCGTCTGTACTAAGTTACACTCAGGTATCCCCTGATCGCCGCAGGCCTCGCCTGCGGTGGACCCGAGATGCCGCCGGGGCCCGCCCCGGCGGCATCTTTGGCTATGGAAAATGCCCAGCCCTTGAGCAGAAGCAGGTAACCCGCCATGAGTGGACTTATCCCTCAGAGCTTTATCGAAAATCTGCTTGACCGCATCGACCTTGCGGACCTGGTGGGCAGCCGCATTACGCTCAAGAAGGCCGGCAACAGCTTCAAAGCCTGCTGCCCGTTCCACGACGAAAAAACGCCCTCTTTCCATGTGCGCCCGGATAAGGGTTTTTACCACTGCTTCGGCTGTGGCGCCCACGGTGATGCCATCAGCTTCATTCGTGAACTGGACGGCATGGCTTTTACCGATGCCGTTGAAGAGCTGGCGCGCCGGGCCGGACTGGAAGTGCCCTACGACCAGAGCGCCAAGCGGGAAATGGCCCAGGCCAAATCCCTCACCGACGCACTGGATTTTGCCAGCCAGTATTACCAGCAGGCCTTGCAACAGCCCGCAGGCAAACTGGCACAGGACTACCTGCAACGCCGCGGGCTGGACTCACAGATTATTGCCCGTTACCAATTGGGCTATGCGCCCGGTGAGGGCGCGGCCTTGGCCAATGCAGCAAATGCCGAGTTGCTGGCCCGACTACTGGAAACCGGCACGGTATCCGATAAGTTCGGTCGCTCCAGGGACCTGTTCCGCAATCGGGTCATGTTCCCGATCCGCAACACCCGGGGGCGCACTGTCGCCTTTGGCGGCCGCACGCTGGGGGATGACAAGGCCAAGTACATCAACTCTCCGGAGTCCGATGTCTTTCACAAAAGCCGGGAAGTATACGGTCTTTATGAAGCACAGCAGGCCATTCGCCAGCTGGACCGCCTGCTGGTGGTGGAAGGCTACATGGATGTTATCGCCCTGGCCCAGCACGGCATTGACTATGCCGTCGCCACCCTGGGCACAGCCACCAATCAGGACAGCCTGACCGCCCTGTTTAAACAGGTGCGGCACCTGATTTTCTGTTTTGATGGTGACGATGCGGGCTACCGCGCTGCTGACCGCGCGCTGGAAAACGCGCTAGAGCTGATCAAGGACGGCATTCATCTGCAATTTTTGATGCTGCCCCAGGGCGAAGACCCGGATACGCTGGTACGTAAAGAAGGCAAAGACAAGTTTCTTGAACGGGTGGCGGGCGCTGCGCCCCTTTCCCGTTTTCTGTTTGAGCGACAGGGCCAGGGGCTGGACCTGGAGCTGGCCGAGCATCGCGGTGAACTGCGCGCCCGGGTGGAGCCGCTGCTGAACAAGATTCCCCGCTGCTCACTGCGGGATGCCATGTGGCATGAAATGATGCGGCTGTGCGGCGGCCGCCGTCCCTGGCAACAGGCTTGGGACAAGAAAAAGACCAACGAAGCCCCGGTGGATGTGAGGCTCAGCCGCGACAGCATGCTATGCCTGGCGCTGCTTGAATCACCGGACCTGGCCACCGAAATCCGAGCAGCCGCGCGCAACGACCGCAACCTGTCGACCTGTGCGCACTTTGCAGACTGGATACTGGCCGAGGAATTGACCAGCCGTCGCCAGATTATCCGCGCCCTGGCCACCAACCGGCAGGCACAGGCCGAGTTCAAAGGCCTGTTCAAGGGCGTGGAGCACGTACCTAGCCGGGAGAACATTCTCGCGGCGTCTCGGGAAATACTAAGCCCGAATGAAGAAGCCGTGCGCAAGCAACGGATTAGCCAGCTTCTGACCCAGGCCAAACGCATTAATGACCTGCCGCCAGAAGCCAGGGAAGAACTGAAAAGCCTGACCAGCGCCCGCCCCAGTTAGCGCGCCAATCGGCTCCCGGATGCCCAGCGGCACGCCAATTGAGTTTGGCCTGCGGCCTCCGGCTTGAAACTCTGTGCCTGCGCCACCATCTAACTACCTAGCCGGTAGCGTGGTGGCACGTAAACCGAGCGACAGCTATAATGGCTGTTTAATTTTTTTCCTTATCAGCGAATTCAAAGGGTGTCTATGTCAGGCAATTCGCAAAAATCCCGTTTGAAAGATCTCATTGCCCGCGGCAAAGAGCAAGGTTACCTGACTTACGCCGAAGTCAACGACCACCTGCCGGAAGATATTGCCGACCCTGATCAGGTTGAAGACATCATCCGCATGATCAATGACATGGGCATCCAGGTTTGCGAGGAAGCCCCGGACGCAGAAACCCTGCTCATGACCGACGGCGACTCCACCGCCGATGAAGCTGCCGCTGCCGAGGCCGCAGCTGCTCTCGCCGCTGTGGAAAGCGATGCCGGCCGCACCACCGACCCCGTGCGCATGTACATGCGTGAAATGGGCACCGTGGAACTGCTGACCCGGGAAGGCGAAATTGTCATCGCCAAGCGTATCGAGGAAGGCATCCGTGACGTTATGGCGGCGGTTGCCCACTTCCCCGGCACCATTGCCACTGTAGCTCAGGCGTATGACCGCATCATCGAGAACGAAGGCCGCATCAGTGACATAGTCACCGGCTTCTTTGACCCCGACGATGCCGTACCCTTCATGGGCGAAGACACCAGCAACGACGCGCCGGCTGCAGACGATGACAGCAGCAGTGATGACGATGACGACGACACCGCCACCACTGACGACGACAGCGATAGCGGCCCCGACCCGGAAGAAACCCGCCTGCGCTTCGAGCTGCTGAAAGAGAAGCTGGCCGCCGCCAATGCCTGCCTGACCAAGCACGGCCGTGGCCACAAGAATACCCAGGCAGCCCTGAACGAATTGGGCGAGGTGTTTGCCCCGTTCAAGCTGGCCAACAAAGCCTTTGATGAGCTGGTCAACCTGGTGCGCTCCACCAACGATATGGTGCGCGAGAACGAACGCACCATCATGCAGATCTGCGTGCGCGAATGCGGCATGGACCGCAAGGACTTTATCAAGAGCTTCCCTGGCAACGAAGTATCCCTCGACTGGGCAGAGAAGATTTCCAAGACCAAGAAGCCCTACGCCAGCGCTATCGGCGAACGGCTGGACGACATCGTACGTCTGCAGAAGCGTATTCTGAACGTACAGAACGATGTAGGCCTGGATGTTTCCGACATCAAGGAAATCAACCGCCGTGTCTCTATCGGTGAAGCCAAAGCCCGTCGCGCCAAGAAAGAAATGGTGGAAGCTAACCTGCGTCTGGTTATCTCCATCGCCAAGAAGTACACCAACCGCGGCCTGCAGTTCCTCGACTTGATCCAAGAAGGCAACATCGGCCTGATGAAAGCCGTGGACAAGTTCGAATATCGCCGCGGTTACAAGTTCTCGACCTACGCCACCTGGTGGATTCGCCAGGCCATCACCCGCTCCATTGCGGACCAGGCGCGCACCATCCGGATTCCGGTGCACATGATCGAGACCATCAACAAGCTCAATCGCATCTCCCGCCAGATGCTGCAGGAGATGGGCCGCGAACCGACCCCGGAAGAGCTGGGCGAGCGCATGGACATGCCTGAGGACAAGATCCGCAAGGTACTGAAAATCGCCAAAGAGCCCATCTCCATGGAAACCCCCATCGGTGATGACGAAGATTCGCATCTGGGCGATTTCATTGAAGATATCCAGGCCCTGTCGCCGGTGGACTCTGCCACCGCCGAAGGCCTGCGCGAAGCCACCCGCTCCGTACTCGCTGGCCTGACCGCCCGGGAGTCCAAGGTACTGCGGATGCGCTTTGGTATCGAAATGAACACGGACCACACCCTGGAAGAAGTCGGCAAGCAGTTCGACGTCACCCGGGAGCGTATCCGCCAGATCGAAGCCAAGGCCCTGCGCAAACTGCGCCACCCTTCCCGCTCCGACCACCTGCGCGGCTTCCTGGACGACCAGAACAGCTAATCAGGTAGTAGCGGGCGCCACCACTCATGGGTATAATGGCGCCCGCTTCATTCCAAGCGTTTGATTCTGCAGTGGGCCTATAGCTCAGTTGGTTAGAGCTGGGGGTGAGGCCCGACCGATATGCCGGTGGCATATCGCAGCGGGACGAACGGGCGCCAGCGCCCTGGACCTCCGCAAGGAGGCATAAACCCGCGACCGGGAGGGCGTAAGGCCCGAGCGGACGCCTGATGAAGGCACGGTAGTTTTTGCAGTGGGCCTATAGCTCAGTTGGTTAGAGCAGGGGACTCATAATCCCTTGGTCCCAGGTTCGAGTCCTGGTGGGCCCACCACTCCTTTCAGTCGCGCTGAACCTCACCGGACTATTCCAGCCCAAAATCACAGATTTTGGTCGCTTCGCAGGGCGAAAGCTGCGCTTCCGCTCAATCCCGCTACGCCCTGGTGGGCCCACCACTCCTTTCAGTCGCGCTAGACCTCACCGGACTATTCCAGCCCAAAATCACATATTTTGGTCGCTCCGCAGGACGAGCGCTGCCCGACAGCTCAACTTTCTCAACGAAATACTCGCTCCAGACGCCGAGTCTAGACCAGAAAAACTCGACGTGATGGCTAGCCCGATAGCCTGTTCACCCTTGCCTTCCGGTACGGACTGACAGGCCTGGTCTGTGCAGAAGTAAAGCACGTCATCCAGGGCAGATAGGCCCGCAGCCTTTGGCGGTAGATCTCAGTTAGAGGAGCGACCTGGAAAACCGGAGAAACACAAAAAAGAAATAGACCCAAGATGACTGCCAACCTGCGTCATTTTGGTCACAGAATAGTCACGCGAAAAATGGGCACAATAGTCCCATAACGGAACCTGCCTCTATAAGAGCACGAAGAATAAAGGGCAAAGGTTCCAACTTTTTATAAAAATAATGCTTGAGGTTGTTCAATGACTGCTTTCACTCGCTCCTGGCAAGCTGCACCACTCGTTCTGGGCCTTCTGGCCGCTTCGCCCACCTTCGCGGGCATGGGGAACCTGGGCACCACCTACGGGCTAATGCCCACCGACATCGCCTCCGCGCAGGCCCTGTCCATGTTCAATACACAGGTCTCCGCCACCTATTACAATCCCGCTTACCTGGCCAAAGACCCCCGCGGTGAACTCAACCTCGGCCTGCTCCATGCCGAGCAGGAACTGCGCGCCGCACGCAACAACCCCAATGTCTCCGGCGATGTCATTCAGAGCAAGCCCAGTCAGCACGTGCTGATCGGCATGAAAACCAACCTCACATCCCTGACCCGGCTCAATCACCCCCTGCACC
>JAIUMV010000026.1 GCA_022565395.1 Marinobacter sp. | reverse complement strand
GACCGAGAAAGCGACTGGGCTTCAAGAGTCCACTGGAAGTTTTTATGGATCTGGTCAAGCGAACCCAGGATGTGCCATCAGGCGTTCATTAACCTAGGTGTTGCACTTGGAGTTGGAGACCGCCCTCCAACTACCCCTACGGCTATTTCAATGCCTATCGCAAGATTGCCCAACGCCGTGACCTGGACGCCGTATTGCATCTCGGGGACTACATCTACGAATACGCCCAGGGCAAATACAATGACCCCGCGCTCGCCTCCGAGCGTCCGGTAGACCCGCCTCATGAGATCGTTACGCTGGCGGATTACCGTCGCCGCTACGCTTGCTACCGGCAAGATGCTGATCTGCAGGAAGTACATCGACAGCATCCTTTCATCTGCGTCTGGGATGATCATGAAATTGCCAATGATGCCTGGATGAATGGCGCGGAAAACCACAGCCCGGACCAGGGCGACTTCGCTGACCGCAAGCGGGCAGCCGTCAAGGCCTACTACGAGTGGATGCCCATACGCCCAGTGCGACCAGACAACAAGCTGCGCATCTACCGCAGCTTCCAGTTCGGACAGTTAATGTCGCTGATGATGCTGGACACACGGCTGATCGGGCGTGACGAACAGGTTAAAACCACCTGGGATGCTCGCGAACGGGAACGCCACCTGCTCGGCGACGAACAGCAGAACTGGCTGTTTGACGAACTGGAGCATAGCCGCTCACGGGGCGCCCAGTGGCATCTGATTGGCCAGCAGGTCATGCTGTCTCCCCTTACCCTTGGCACCCTGCCCGACACGCCCAACTGGCCACTGGGCGGGGGCATCCAGCTCAACTATGACCAGTGGGATGGCTACCAGACCAGCCGGCGGGCATTGCTCAACAGGATCGACGCCATGGGTCTGGATAACGCCGTTATCCTGACGGGGGATATCCACAGCTCCTGGGCGATGGACGTTACGCTGGACCCAGGCAACATCCTCAAGTACGGCCCATTAACAGGCCGTGGTTCGCTGGCGGTGGAATTTGTAACCCCTGCCGTTACCTCCCCCGCCATCCCGGAGAAAACCCTGGCAGACCTGGCGGCGGCATACATTGTGCCCGCCAATGCTCATTTGAAGTGGGTGGATCTGTTTCATCGTGGCTATATGGTGCTGGACATTACCCCTGAGCACTGCAAAGCGGACTGGTTTCATCTTCACACGGTCAGCCAGCCAGACGACCGCGAGTTCTTTGCTCGCTCCTACTTCGCCGCCACGGGCAGCAATCGGGTACGTCAGGCCAGCACACCCAGCGCCCCGAAAGCCATTGCCCCGTCCCTGGCTCCGGCCGCAACCCACCTTGTGGAGATTTCGTCATGAGCATGAATCGCAGGAAATTCGTCAGAAATCTGCTGGTCAGCGGCGCCAGTGTGCCGGTACTGACGGCATGCGGCGGCAGCAGCTCCACACAGGAGGCTGCGGAGGTGCTGCCAGGCGCCCCGGAAGACAATCTCCACATTCCCGATGAGCCCGCAGTTGTCCATCAACCGACAGAAGAGCTGCGCTTCATGGTCATCGGGGATATGGGCACAGGCGGCCTTGGCCAGTACCAGGTCGGCGCGGCCATGGCTGCACTGGCAGCGGAACAGGGATGTGACTTTGTCCTGGGTACGGGCGACAACATCTATGAGGACGGTGTCAGGTCTGTCGAGGACCGGCGCTTTCTCGAGATGTTTGAATACCCGTACCAGAATCTCGATGTGCCCTTTTACATGTGCCTGGGCAACCACGACTGTGCCTCAACGCCCTTTGGCGGCGGCAGTGATAACAAAAGAGGCGACCACCAGGTTGCCTATCACTACACCCGTAACCGGTACTCCAACAAGTGGCAGATGCCGGGACGCTACTACCGACAGCCCTTGGGCGAGTTGTCGGCCACACGCCCGTTTATGGAACTGTTTGCCGTGGACTCAAACCCATTGACCAGTTTCTACCCAGACCTGGACCCCAACTTCAGCTGGCGCAACTATGGCTACCCCCAGCAACAATGGATGCGCCAGGCGGTCAGGCAAAGTAAGGCCCACTGGAAAATTGCCTTCTCCCACGTGCCCTACCTGTCCAACGGCAAACACGGTAACGCGGGCAACCTGGACCCCGGCATGCGCTGGCTTTTCACCAGCCCGGACGCGGACGGCCAGCGCTATAAAGCCTTCATGGAAGATGCCTTTGCTCACCAGGTTGATCTGATATTTACCGGGCACGACCACTCACTGCAGTGGCTGCAGCCAGCGCCGGCCATGGGCCCCGCCGCCATCATCGTATCCGGTGCCGGGGGCAAGAAAGACAAGTTTGATGATGCCAATCGCAACCCCGCTGTATTCCAACAGGAGAACTCGCTGGGGTTTGTCTGGGTCAAACTGACAATGGAAACGATGACCATAGAGTTTCATGCTGTCTCCGATAGCGGCGTCAGACAACTCATACATCGCCAGGAAGTGGTCAAACCCATCGCTGCCAGCGCAGCTGTGCCCGCTTAAGGCACCTGCCTCCTGGCCGGGAACGGGGTATACTGCGGCCCCCGAACCCGGCCAGGACAGACTATGGCAATCCACTACGACGTAATCATTATCGGCGCAGGCGCAGCAGGGCTGATGTGTGCTGCCACCGCTGGCTACCGGGGGCGTCGTGTGCTGGTGCTTGACCATGCCAACAAGGCTGGCAAAAAAATCCTCATGTCCGGTGGTGGCCGCTGTAACTTCACCAACCTCAACAGTACACCGGCCAACTTCCTGTCCGACAACCCGCACTTCTGCATCTCGGCGCTGAAGCGTTATACGCCCCACCATTTTCTGGAGCTGGTGGAACGCCATGGTCTGGACTACGAGGAGAAAGCCCCGGGTCAACTGTTCTGCAGCCACAGCAGCAAAGACATACTCGATATTCTGATAACCGAGTGCGACTGGGCCGGCGCAGAGATCCGCCTCAATACGGCCGTCCAGCAAGTGGCTGAAACCACTCAGGGCTTCGCAGTAACTACCAGCACCGGCACTCTGACCTGCGAATCGCTGGTGGTGGCCAGCGGCGGGCTGTCCATCCCCACCCTCGGCGCCAGCGGCTTTGGTTACGAACTGGCGCGCCAGTTCGGCCTGTCCGTATTGCCCACCCGGGCCGGACTGGTGCCCTTCACCCTGCATCCGGAACTCAAGGCTCACCTTGCCCCGCTGTCAGGCATTTCCTGCCCGGTTGAGGTCAGCTGCAATCAGATCAGCTTCCGGGAACCCATGCTGGTCACCCACCGCGGCCTCAGCGGCCCGGCCATGCTACAGATCTCCAGCTTCTGGCAGCCGGGGGATGAGCTGGCCATCAACCTGCTACCCGGGCAGGACGTACGCACCACCCTCGCTGATCTGCGCAACCACAAACCCCAGAGCACCCTGGCCCAGTACCTTGGCCTGCACCTGCCCAAGCGCTTCGCCCAGGCCCTCAACGAGATGAACGGCTGGCAGGGCCCCTTGCAGGCGTGCCGTAATCAGGAGCTGGACACGATCAGCACCGCCCTGACTGACTGGCATATCAAACCTGCCGGGACTGAGGGCTACCGCACCGCTGAAGTCACCCTGGGTGGTGTGGATACCCGGCAACTATCCTCCAAGACCATGGCTGCGCTGGATCACCCCAGCCTGTTTTTCATTGGCGAAGTCGTGGATGTTACCGGCCACCTGGGCGGCCACAACTTCCAGTGGGCCTGGGCGTCCGGCGTTGCCGCCGGACAGGCGGCGTAATCCGTCATTCCATACTAGTCTGTTCCAGTAAGGGGGCATGGCGCCCCGTTCACTGGCGCAGGATAAATGGGCATGACCCGGCAAGGTCGTCGTTACCGCATACCGCTTGAACTTCTGGTGGCTTTCACCGTGACGCTGGGCATGCTGACCCTGGCGATGATCCTGCTGATACAGGGCTATCGCGGGATGAGCTCCGCCATGGTGGTATCTGCTGAGGGATCTGCCCAGCAGCTGGTTACCACCATTGACGACCGTATCCGCTCGCTGACCGAATTACCAAGCGGCGCGCTGCGAATTCTCAGCCATGATCCCCTGGCTGAAGCCCACACCCTGCCAGCCCGGCTATCCCGAGTGCCGGCGCTGCTGGAAGTGTTGCGGTCCAGCGACATCATCAGCGCTGCGTATATCGGCTACCCTAACGGCGATTTTTTCCTGTTACGCAAACTCAACCATCCTTTATTGCAGTCTGCCTATGAGCCGCCAGCCATGGGCGAGTATCTGCTGCAGATCATCAAGCACAAGGGCGACGAGCGCCTAAGAGAATGGCGTTTTTTCGACAGTGACATGCAACTGCTGGAAAACAGGCCCATGCCAGAGTACCAGTTCGACCCCCGCACGCGCCCCTGGTATCAGCGCGCCCTCGGGCACCAGGACACCCAGCTGACCCCGCCCTACATCTTTTTCACCACTCAGGAAGTGGGCATCACCCTGGCCCGGCAAACCGCAGGGGGGCGGAGTATTCTGGGCATTGATGCAGCAGTGACAGATCTGAGTCACCAGTTCAGCGACCTGAGACTGACACCCTCCACCGAGTTGGCGATTGTGGACGGCCAGGGTACCGTGATTGCCTACCCCGACATTAACCGCCTGCTGTCCACACCCGGCCCCGAGTTTCGGCTACCTACGCTGGACGAATTGCAGGTGCCCGTCCTTGCCAGGGTGGCAGACCTCCCCGTCAGCAACCAGGCCCAGCGTTTCGTGGCCGCGGGCCTACCCTGGTATGGTATCAGCGCACCCTTGCAGGCCCTCCATGCTGATGACCTCCGTATTATTATTGCCGTGCCGGAACGGGAGCTTTTATCTGCCGCGCAGCAAATTCTGGTGCAGCAGACCGCGCTGACCATCACGGTGACTCTGGTGTTACTGGTGATAGGCTGGGTGGTAGGCCGACAGATCGGCAAACCCCTACGGCAACTGGCGGATCAGGTGGGGGCCCTGTCACGCTTTAACTTCCACACACCCATTGGCGTCAAGTCCCGCATCCGTGAAGCAGAAGAGCTGAGCCAGGCTTTGCATACCATGAGTGAGGCCATCCGGCACTTTCTCGCCATCAGCATGGCGCTGAACCGGGAACACAAGCTGGACAGCCTGCTGGCGGACGTACTGGAGAAACTGATTGCTCTGCTTGGGCAAAAGCGTGGCGCCATATACCTTTATGACAGCAACGAGAAAAAACTGAAGCGGGAACAAAGCCGCTGGCCCGACAGCCCGCTGCAACTGGAGCAGGTGGAGGGTGATCAGGCTGACATCGACATTATTCAGGCCATGCGCAGGCAGCTGCCGGGCGAGCCGGTGTTGTCTGTGCTGCGCAACCGGCAGCGCAAACTGATTGGCATACTCGCCATCGATTTGGCTGACAGCGAGGTAACCAGCCGGGATTATGAGCTGATCCAGTTCGTGGATGAGGTGGCAGGGTCCGCCGCCGTGGCAATCGAAACCCGGCAATTGATCGAGTCCCAGAAGGCCCTGTTAAACGGCATCATCCGCCTGGTGGCAGATGCCATTGATGCCAAGTCACCCTACACCAGTGGTCATTGCGAACGCGTACCCAAGCTGGCGCAACTGTTACTTGACCAGGCTATCCAGTCAGACCAGCCACCCTTCGCCCACTTCAGAATGACGGAAACAGAAGCCGAGGAATTTCAGATTGCGGCATGGCTGCACGACTGCGGCAAGATCACCAGCCCGGAGTACGTTGTGGACAAAGCCACCAAGCTCGAAACCATCTACAACCGGATTCATGAGATCCGCACCCGGTTTGAAGTGCTGCACCGGGATGCGGAGATACGCTACCTCCGGGCTCTGCTGGACGGTGAAGATAACGCTGCTGCCGCTCGACAGCGCGACCAGCGCCTGGCACAACTGCAGGCGGACTTTGCCTTGGTGGCCACGGCTAACGCCGGCGGCGAATTCATGGATGAAGAACTGGTTACGCGCATTGAGCAGATAGCCGACTACCGCTGGCAACGCCATTTCAGTGACCGGCAAGGTGTATCCCATGACGAGCTGGCACGCTTTGAGGGCACGCCGGAACCCGCCCTACCGGTGGAAGAGAAACTGCTGGATGACAAGCCCAGCCACATGACGCCCTGGGGCGACCGCAAACCCCCCGTCACCCGGGATGACCCACGCAACCGCTGGGGCTTTGATATGGCACTACCGGAGCATGCCTATAACCGGGGCGAACTCTACAACTTAACCATTCGCAAGGGCACGCTGACCGCAGAAGAGCGGTTCCGCATCAACGAACACATCGTGCAAACCATCTGCATGCTGAATGCCCTGCCCTTGCCCGAGCATCTGGCGCGGGTGCCAAGGCTGGCGGGCACCCATCATGAGAAAATGGATGGTACCGGCTACCCCTGCAAACTCCCGGGAGAGGCGCTCGGCATCCCGGAAAAGGTCATGGTGATCGCTGACATCTTTGAGGCCCTCACCGCCAAGGACCGGCCCTACAAGGACGGCAAAACCCTCTCCCAGGCACTGGATATCATGGTGCATATGGTCGCCGAGGGCCATATAGACCCAGCGACCTTCCGTCTGTTTATCACCACTGGCGTATACCGCCAGTATGGCGATCAATTTCTGGCCCCAGCCCAGCTGGATGAGGTGGACGAGGCGGCGTTACTGGCAAAGCTGTAAAGCGTCGCCTGAACCTGTCGAAGGGCGCGGACGCCGGGGTCAGCCGAGGCGCTTTTGTTAAAGCGGACTAGACCAGCCCGCAGGACTTGGACGTTTCGATCTTTGACAGGTCTTTGTTGAGCGCCTGCACGTCCCGGGTCATGGTGGTCAGCACACCCGCGTTATGCTCTGAGCTTCGGCTGACGGTTTCGTTAATGGCTTTCATTTCTTCGGCACGCGCCGCCACCTCGCGACTGACCACCGACTGCTGCTCAATAGCTGTGGCGATCTGCTCAACGCGCTCGCGAATGGATTTGATGGAAAGGTCGATGGCTGAGAGGGAGCGACTGGCCTGATCGTGCAGGGTCACCGTGCCCTCAACTTGCGACAGCGCCTGCTCCATGGAGCCCTCCGAGCGATCAGCACAGGCTGTGAGTTCACGCATGACCTGGGCGATGGATTCTGTGGTTTCCTGAGATCGCTGGGCCAGATTACGCACCTCGCCCGCCACCACAGCAAAACCCCGCCCACTGTCACCCGCGCGTGCTGCTTCGATAGCCGCGTTCAGCGCCAACAAATTAGTCTGCTCAGCAATATCATCGATAACCGATACGGCCTTGGCGATGTCTGCACACAGTTTGGAGAGTTGCCCCACATCAGAGGCTGTCTTGCGCAACTGTTCTGACAGGATATCTGTTGATTTTGAGGCCTGCTGATACGCGGTCTGCCCCTCCTGGTTTGCGGCCCAGGCCTCTTGTGAGGCCTGGGAGGCTTCCGCTGCGTTTCGGGCCATCAGATCGATAGCCTGTGCCATTTCTGATGTGGCCGTCTGGATATCCACGCTCTTGGCCAGTTGCTCTCTTGCGCTGTGCGATATGGAACGACTGTCCACATCAAGCTCCGGCAGCGTTGCCACAATCCGATCCAGATCGCGGGCTACCGCACAAAGCGTGCTATCCAGTTGCCGCATGGCGCCGCCAAAGTTCTCCAGCAGTTCAGCACCCTGTTCGTCCATACGGACATTAAGGGCCACTTTGCCCGGCACAGCCTGCATTTGCCTGACTGCGTGCTTGAGCTCGACAGTTATCTTCTCATCCTTTTGCATCAGTAGCGCCAGATAAATCAGCACGGCAGCCTGGACAACAACGTAGCCCGCGTGGTGAAAAACCATGTGCCAGGAGGCGCCCCCCTGAAACACCCAGATGCCCGTGCCGGCCTGCTGTAGCATGTTGAAAACCACATGATGGACAGCAATGACTGCAGCGGACACCATGACAGGTTGCCAGCGACGATAGGCCAGCATAATGGCAAGTGCAACAAAGACCCCAAAGTGCAACTCTGTCAGGCCCTGCCCCTGATGGATATGCAGGGCGGTGTAGGCTTGCAGCAGAAAGGCATACCAGTACTGGCAAATCACCTGGCCGCGCTGCGTCACGTAAAGCAATACGGATATCAGGAAAAACGGTAAGGCCACGATCCAGACCAACCCCCAGGTCCCATATCCCGGCGCCAGACCCATGGCATAGAGTAAGCACAGGCCTGCTACGCCGAGCATCATGCCATCAATGCGACTGGCCCAGACCAGCCGGGGGTCTTCGGTTACTGCAGTACTGCCAACCGTCATAAACGTATTTCTCAATGAGAGAACAGAGCGAGAACTGATGTTCAGGCGGGTGTACTACGAGCGTTTTGCCCTCACCAGATCTCAGGCGCCGCGTTTTGCAATCCTCAGAGGAGTATAGCGCCTCCCCGTCAGTTAAGGCCTGATTCCGCTATCCTGCAACCCGGACGCCTCTGACTAGACGGACATACTGATGATCTGCTGCCATTGCGCTTCAGAAACCGGCATCACCGACAAACGACTCCGGCTCACCAGTAGCATATCGGCAAGTGCAGGCTCTGCTTTAATCTGCTTTAGCGGAATCACTGCCGAAAACTTTCTGGAGAAACAAAGATCCACGGCGCTCCAGCGCGGTTCTTCAGGGTTGCTTTTCGGATCGTGATAGGGCGAGTCCGGGTCAAACTGGGCAGGGTCCGGATAGGCAGCAGAAACCACGTTAGCAATACCGGCGACGCCAACCTGGGCGCAGCTGGAATGGTAGATCAGCACCTGATCGCCGACGGACATATCCCGCAGGAAATTCCGCGCCTGATAGTTACGCACCCCGTCCCAGCGAATGGGCCGCTGAGGTTCGCGGGCAAAGTCATCGATACTGCATTCGTCCGGTTCAGATTTGACCAGCCAATAAGCCATACGCGCGCTCCAAATACCTTTTATGACATACCATCATCTTTTTGAATAGGCTAGAGTGGCAGCATAATGCTGCTGACACCCACTTGCCCAGAGGCAAGGAAGACATCCGGCAGCGCCGTAACAATAACCCTGCAGGACACCTCATGACAGCGCCAGAGTCACCCAACCCACTTCATGCCTTTCGGGACGACGCATTGGGAAATCACGATGCCACCGCGCTGGCAGACCTGATTCGCCGCGGTGAGTTGTCTGTACAGGAGGTCACCGAAGCCGCCATTGCCCGCGCCCAGACCGTGAACCCGGCATTGAACGCCCTTGTGGTGGACGATTTCGAACGCGCCCGCCAACGCAGCCAGTTACCCCCCAGTGTGGGCTTTTTCGCCGGGGTGCCGACACTGGTCAAGGACAATACCGACGTCACCGGGCTGCCTACCCGCCATGGCTCGGCCGCTATCCGGCCAGCCCCCGCCAGTCGCACGGGTCTGTTCGCACGCCAATATCTGGCACAAGGCTTTATCTGTCTGGGCAAAAGCAGCCTGCCGGAATTCGGCTTCAATGCCAGTACCGAGCCTGCGCATGCTGACCCAACCCGTAACCCCTGGCACCTGGACTACTCCACTGGTGGCTCTTCCGGAGGCTCCGCGGCATTGGTCGCAGCGGGCGTTGTACCCCTCGCTCACGCCAACGACGGTGGTGGTTCCATTCGCATACCGGCCGCCTGCTGCGGATTGGTGGGCCTCAAACCCAGTCGGGGACGGTTGGTGGATGGTGAGGCCGCTCGCTCGCTACCGGTCAATATTGTCAGCGAAGGCGTAGTGACACGCTCGGTCAGAGACACTGCCCATTTCTTTCGCGAGGCAGAAAGTTACTACCGCAACCCCAAACTCCCCGCTATTGGCGACGTCAGCCACCCCGGCCGCAAGCGTCGCCATATCGGTGTAGTATTTGACTCGCCCGCAGGCTATGCCAGCGACAGCGAACCCCGGGCGGCAGTTGAGTTAACAGCCCAACGGCTACGGGAAGCCGGCCACCAGGTAACGGAAATGCCGGTACCGGTGGACCCACGCTTTCCGGATGACTTTGCCGCCTACTGGGGCATGCTCGCTTTTGCCGTCAAACTGACAGGGCGGAAAATCATGTCCCCCAGTTTTGACAAGCAGATCACGGACGACCTGACCCACGGCCTCGACAAGATGTTCCGCCGCCAGTTTTACCGTTTACCGGGTGTCATCCGCCGGCTACGCAAGACTTATCACGATTATGCTGCCGGTATGCGGGGTTTTGATGCCGTGCTGACACCGGTACTGGGACATACCACGCCACGCCTGGGGCACCTGAGCCCCGCTCAGTCGTTCGACGAACTGTTCGAGAGGTTACGGCAATATGTAGGCTTCACCCCGCTCGCCAATGCCTGTGGCGCACCTGCCATCGCCCTGCCCATGAGCGTAACACCTCAAGGCCTGCCTGTTGGCGTGCAGGTCATGGGAAATCACGGCGATGAGGTTACCCTGCTGGAGCTGGCGTTCGAGCTGGAACAGCTGGCACCCTGGCGCAGGATACACTGAAGCCGCAGTAGCCAGAGAGCCTCTCCGCGAGGCCCTCTGGCAGGTTACTCTGGTTAGGAGGGGGCAGGCTGCATCGCAGCGTGTCCGTCTGACACCCAACTCACCACTACCCGGTTGCGGCCCGCACCCTTGGCTTCATAAAGCGCTTCATCTGCCCGTTTGAAAATGGCTTTGGTTTCGTCCGCGCCATGGGGTACCACTGACACCACACCAACGCTCACGGTGAGCCGCAATACCTCATCGGCCACCTGAAACTCGGTATGTTCAATCTCACGGCGGATACGCTCGGCTACCCTTACGGCGCCCTCTTCCGGTGTATCCGGCAACACAACCACAAACTCCTCACCACCGTAGCGGGCAGCCACATCCTGGGGCCGGGTTACAAACTGCTTGATGGACTGAGCCACCATCTGCAGGCAGTCGTCTCCGACCAGATGGCCGTAGGTATCATTGAAGCGCTTGAAGTGATCGATATCCAACACCAGCAATGACAGCGGCTGACCAAACCGATAGGCCTTCACACAGGCAGAGCTGAACACTTTGTCAAAGTGGGCGCGATTTTTTAGGCCCGTCAGGTTATCGGTGGCATTAAGTTCCAGCAAGCGTTCGTTAAGCACCGCCAGATCACGGGTGCGCTCCTCCACCCGCTGTTCCAGCAAGGCATTGGCCTCCTGCTGCATACGCAGGGACTTTTCCTGTGCCATGCGCGCTTTGCGCTCCTCCCGGAACAGCTTCTGCTGAGCCTCATAGGCGGCCCGCTTCTCCCTGTTCAGGCGATCTGCCAGGGCGATGGATAGCAGAATCACCCCCAGCGCAGATCCCACCTGGGTGGCATTCTCGGTGAACAGGTTACGGGGCAAAGCCGCAAACTTGCTTAGTGCTAGCAGAATACCCCCCAGCAACATGAAGACCCAGGCGGTTGTGAAATAGCGAGCGGCCACATCTCCCCGCATAAGGCGTACAACGCTGACAATCAAGGCTGCGACACAGGTGGCCGCTGCCACCAGAATGGTGGGCAGGATCATATGCTTGTAGGGTACAAACAGGGCACATACCACCCCGATCCCCCCCAGTACCGTCAGCGCCAGCAGCAGGCGGTTCATTACCGGGTGCTGCTGAGGCGTTACGGAAATAAAGCGTGTTGTGAACAGCAGGCCAAACAACACCACCGCATTCAGGAAAAAGATAATGGATTGATCATTCCACCATACCGCCTGCGGCCAAAGGTACTGGAAACTCAAACCATGGAGACTGGCGAGGAACAGGGGCATGGCCGCGATAAAGCCCACATAGTAAAGAAAGCTGCGCTCACCCACGGCAAAAAATACAAACAGGTTATACAGCACCATCACCAACACGATGCCGTAGTAAATACCTTCAAACAGCAGCCGGGACTGCTCCGAGGCAAAGAAGGCATCCGGGCGCCAGAGGTTGAGTGGCACCTGCATGGAGCTTGTGGTGTCTACCCGCAGAAAAACACTGACCCCCGCCCCTGGCTCCATATCCAGGGGAATAACAAAGTTACGGTGCTGCACCGGGCGTTCGAAGAAAGGATATTTGTCCCCCATGCGATAGACACCTGTCAGGCCGTCGGCACTGAAGACAAACGCATCAATGTAGTCGATGACCGGATAGGCTATCTCCAAAAACAGGGAGGCAGCACCCGGGCTGTCATTACGGATACGGGTACGAAACCAGTAGATGGCATCGGTATACCCCAGATTGACTTCGGCACCGGGATTCTGGGTCCAGGCCGCGTCGGGCAACTGGCTAACGTTATCAATACCTGCCTCACCCGTGTCGTCCCGCCAATACTCCACATGGTGAGACGCGGTCATTTGGTGGAAACGGTTGTCCCAGCTCAGGGTTGCAGCCTGCAGGGGCGATTGCATCAACGCCAGCAACATTAAACACCACCACAGCCAGCGCATCATTTAACCCCCTCCTGAATGTCAATTTCGTTAGTGTCCGCGTAAATAGCCACCCGATTGCGGCCGGCTTCTTTCGCTTCATACAGTGCCGAGTCCGCCGCTTTGAACAGGCTTTTGGTAATGTCCGCCTGTTTGGGAACGGCGGTAGCAACGCCAATGCTCAGTGTTAATCGCAGCACCTTGTCGCCCACGCGGAAGTCAGTGCTCTCCAACTCTTTACGGATGCGTTCAGCAACCCGCACGGCACCTTCCTGCGGGGTATCCGGCAACAGTACGACAAACTCCTCACCACCGTAACGCGCTGCCAGATCCTGCGGGCGGGTTACGTGATGCTTGATGCAATCGGCCACCATCTGCAGGCAGTCATCGCCCACCAGGTGGCCATAGGTGTCATTGAATTTCTTGAAGTGATCGATATCCAGCACCAGCAGGGACACCGAGCGCGCAAAGCGGAAACCTTTCACACAAGCCTGAGTAAAGATCTGATCAAAATGGCCACGGTTACGCAAACCGGTCAGGGCATCCGTGGCATTGAGCTCCTGCAAGCGCTGATTGAGGGTTTCCAGGTCCTTTGTGCGCTCCTGCACCCGTTGTTCCAGTAACGCGTTGGCTTCCTGCTGGAATTGCAATGATTTCTCCTGCTCCAGCCGTACCTTGCGCTCCTCCCGGAACAACCGTTGCTGGGCCTCAAATGCCGCTTTCTTCTCCCTGTTAAGGCGGTCAGCCAGCGCCATGGACAGCAGAATAACGCCGATAGCCGAACCCACCTGTACGGAGTTCTCCGTCAAGCCGTTACGGGGTATGGCCCCCACCTTGCTCAAGGCCAGCATAATCCCGCCAAACAACATGACCAGCCACGCCGTCGTGAAGTAACGCGCCGCCACGTTGCCCTGCCACGCACGGACAATACCAACCACAAGGATCATCAGGCAGCCGAATCCTGCCACCAAAATGGTCGGGCGTATGGTATGCCCGTAGGGCACCAGAAATGCACTGAAAACCCCCAGCCCGCCAATACCCACCATCAGCAACATTATGCGGTTGAGTACCCGGTGGTTGGTGTCCCTCACCGCCATAAATTTCTTGGCGAACAGGGTTATAAACACCACTACCGCACTGAGAAAGAAGATGATGGCTTGGTCATTCCACCACACAGCGTTGGGCCACAAGTACTGGAAAGAAACACCATGCAGGCTGGCAATAAACAACGGCATGGCCGTGATAAAGCCCACGTAATACAAGAAACTGCGCTCACCTACCGCCAGGAAAACAAACAGGTTGTAGAGCACCATCACCACGAAAATGCCGTAATACATACCCTCAAAAAGTGAGATGGACTGATTGGCAGCAAAGAAGGTATCGGGGCGCCAGAAGGTGAGTGGCACTTGCAGAGAGCTGGTGGTCTGTACCCGGAGCAAAATATCCAGCACCTCGCCGGGCTCAGCCTCCAGCGGTACCGCAAAGTGTCGGTGTTTGATGGGCCGCTCATAGAAAGGCACCTTGTCACCCATCTCGTAATGGCGCACCACCAGGCCATCACGTATCAGGTACACATCCACGTAATCCAGCACCGGATATGCCAGCTCGAGAAGGATGGTCAGGGGCTGATTGCTCTGGTTTACCAGGCTGGTGCGGAACCAGTGAGGGGTCGTGGTATAGCCGAGGTTGATTTCGTCCGCAGTGTTGCGTCGCCAGGCCTGATCGCCGAGTGCCAGCACCTCCGACATCGAGGTGTTCTGATCATCGTCGCGCCAGTACTCAACATAGTGAGCCGCAGAAATACGATGGGAGTGGGCACCCCAGGGCACCGGTTCTGCCAACGCTGGCCAAGCCAATAAAAAGCCCCACAGTACAAACAGTGTACGCAACGGCATGAAGCTATCCATTTATTTTTATAAGTGTTTTCAGGCTGCGTCTGCCAGACACGCAAAACCTTTTGGCCTGTTGCGCCTGCCTGCCAAAAACAGTATTGCTTATATTCTGTGCGCTAGCTCTAATTTGTTCAAACAAAAACCAGATTACTACACTCCATTACAGTTTATTGCACAGATAATGAATTGGCCGCGAAAGACAAGACCTTAGGAGCTCCTGATAAAAGTGACTATCACGTTCAAATGCATCACCGGCAAAGAGATCTCTCCCTACCTTGACAAGATTGCGGCCCTGCGGATGAGAGTTTTCAGGGATTTCCCCTACCTGTATGAAGGCAGCGCAAGCTATGAGCAGCGCTACCTTGCAACCTACGCACGCTCGCCTGGCAGCCTGTTCGTGTTGGCACTGGATCGGGACCGGGTGGTGGGGGCTGCCACGGGCATCCCCATGGCGGACGAAACGCCAGAATTCAGAGCTCCCTTTGAACAGGCAGACTGGGACCCTGACACCATTTTTTACTTTGGTGAGTCGGTGCTTTTACCCGCCTACAGAGGGCAGGGCATTGGTGTCGCGTTTTTTGATCACCGGGAGGCACACGCCCGGGCAAAGGGCTTCAGGTACACGGTGTTTTGTGCGGTCGTCCGGGATACGGATCACCCTGCCCGCCCCCATGACTATAAGCCCCTTGACGACTTCTGGCGTAACCGGGGTTACGCCAGAATGCCAGGACTGCAGACACATTACAGCTGGACCGATGTGGGCGCTCAGCAACCATCACCCAAACTTATGCAATTCTGGGCCAAGGGGCTGGCAATAGCTGACTAGGGCGCGCCCTTGCCACGCTCATCCCCCACTGGCGGCGCCCCTGACGATGCCAACGACTTCAGAAACGCCCAGGCAGCGCGGAACCAGGCACTACAACGATCCCCCAACACCAGCAAGGCTGGCGTCAGCAGCAGGGTCAGAATGGTAGCGAACGCCAGCCCGCCGGCAATGGCACTGGACAGCTGTGTCCACCATTGGGTCGAAGGCGCGCCCAAGCCCAGTGAAGGCGTCAGCAGATCGACGTTGACGCTCAACACCATGGGCATCAGACCAAGAATGGTGGTGATCGCCGTCAAAAGTACGGGACGCAGACGCAGACACCCGGTTTCCAGCGCTGCGGTATAAGCATCCATACCCTCGTCCCGGCGCATCTGGTTGTAGGTGTCAATCAGGACGATATTGTTATTCACCACAATACCCGCCAGGGCAATGATGCCCATGCCCACCATTACGATGCCGAATGACTGACCATTGAGCAACAGACCCAGCAACACCCCCGCCGTTGACAACACAATAGCCGACAGGATCAACAGGGCCTGGTACACACTGTTGAATTGCGTTACCAGGATCAACAGCATCAAAGCGATAGCAACAAAGAACGCCGTTATCAGGAACAGGGCGGCTTCCTGCTGCTCTTCATCCTGCCCGGCAAAACTGATGGCAACGCCCTCCGGCGCCTCAGGCAGCGCTTCCCGCAAGGCCCGCAGCCGCTCATCCGCCTGATAGCCGCTGGCCACATCCGCTTTCAGCGTCAGCGTACGCTGGCTGTTGACCCGGTACAGGGTGCCCGTTTTGGGACCGGGCTCCAGACTGACAAAGTAGGACAGCGGCACCTGGCCACGGGACGTGCTGATGGTGAGGCGCTCAAACTGATCCAGCGATCGCCAGTTTCTGGGCATACGTACGACAATGTCCACTTCATCCCTGACATCTTCGGGGCGATAGGTGGCCAGCACCAACCCATTGGTCACCAGGCGTACCGCATTCCCCACGGTCAACACATCAGCGCCGTACTGGGCGGCCCGCTCACGGTCCACCTGCAGGCGCCATTCAATGCCCGGCAAGCTACGATCGTCCTCCAGATCCACAAAGCCACCCAGACTGTTCATGGTTCGGCGCAGAGCTTCCACATGGTCATTCAAGGCACGAGTGTTGGCACCGCTGACACGCAGTTCGATGGGTTTACCCGCACCGGGGCCTTCCTCCTGTTTGCGGAACTCCAGCTCAATACCGGCGATATCCGACGTGCGCTCCCGCAATTCAGACAGGATGGCTTCGGCAGGGCGGCGCTGATGCCATTCCACAAACTGGAACTGCAGTGCACCAATGGTATCCAGCGGCATACTGTGCCCCGCGCTCACCATGGACCGGGCATACAGTGCGCGGACCTCTTTCATGCCGAGCAGACGCTGCTCAACCGAACGCAGTAACGCATCACGTTCGTAAACGGACAGGTCACCACGGGCACGTACCAACACCTGGGCGGAGTCCGGCTCCACATCGGGGAAGAACTCAACACCGTGATTGAAACGGCCATAGGCCGCATAGATCAGCCCCACCAGTACCAGCATCCCCATTAAGGTGAGGAAGGGGCGCTGCAACAACCAGGTCAGCGACCGGCGGTAGATACTGCCCACCCAGGTTTTCTCCGGCACGGCCCGGGGCCGCTTGCCACCGCTGACAGCCCCCATCACCGGCAGAAACACCAGCGCCATCACCAGAGACGCCAGCAAGCAGAGGATGACCGTAATGGGCAGGTACTTCATGAACTCCCCCACGACACCCGGCCAGAACAGCAAGGGCATAAACACCGCCAGGGTGGTGGCCGTCGAGGCGATCACCGGCCAGGACATGCGGCTGGCCGCCTCCCCCCAGGCCTTGCCGGGGGACATGCCTTCGGACAGGTTACGATCTGCCAGCTCAGACACCACGATGGCCCCGTCCACCAGCATACCGGCTACCAGAATCAGACTGAAAAGCACCACAATGTTGAGGGTAAAGCCCAACCCCCAGATCAGCAGGATGCCGGTGAGAAAAGCCCCAGGAATGGTAAGTCCCACCAGCAACGCGGAGCGCGGCCCCATGGTGGCGATGATGACGATAATCACCAGCACAATGGCCGTCAGTACGTTGTTGAGAAGATCGCTGAGAATATCACGGACATCCTGAGACTGGTCCATGATGAAACGGATATCCAGCTCTTCCGGCAACTGAGGTTCGGCATATGCCAGCAGGGCCTTGACCCGTTCCACGGTCTCAATGATGTTGGCACCGGAGCGCTTCGACACATCCAGCACCAGCGCCGGCTCACCATTGATACGGGCAAAACCCGTCGGGTCCCGGAAGCCCCGTTGCAGGGTGGCCACGTCGCCGAAGGTCACCACCACATCGCCATCCACCTTGATAGGCATGCGCATGACATCTTCAATGGTCTCAATCACCCCCGGCACCTTCATGGCCATGCGGCCAGCGCCGGTATCCAGGCTCCCAGCTGCCACCAACCGGTTGTTGCGGGCCACCAGCAGGCCCAGCTGGTCGTAATCAATGCCGTAGCTTTCCAGTATCTGCGGGTCCACTACCACTTCCAGCAGGTCTTCCCGCTCGCCACCGATGGTGACTTCAAGCACCTGGGGAAGACCTTCGATAGCCTCCTGCAGCTGGCGAGCAATATAAATCAGCTCCTGTTCTGACAGAGGGCCGGAGAGGCCGATGGACATAATGGGAAACAGCGCGACGTTAATTTCGTTTACCCGTGGCTCATCCGCCTCAGAGGGCAACTTGCTGCGGGCCGTGTCCACCTTCTCGCGGACATCCTGTAACGCCTTGTCCGGATTGAAACCGGCATCAAACTCCAACAAAACCGAGGCGTGCCCCTCAGAGGAGGTGCTGCGCATCTCCTTGATGCCCTCCAGGGATCTGAGCTCCTGCTCCATGGGCCTGACCAGCAACCGCTCGGCATCCTCCGGGCTGATGCCATCCAGCGAGAGCGATATGTACACCATGGGGATGGTGACGTCCGGATTGGCCTCCTTGGGAATGATGACAAAAGCAGCCATACCGCCAACCAGCAGGAACAGCAGGGTCAGCAGGGTGGTACGGCTGCGGTTCAGGGCAGCGTAGATCAAAGTGCGCATTGCCTAGCCCTCATCCGGTGAGGCACGTCGTGTAACGGCGGTGACTTTCTGGCCAACGCTGACAAAACCACCGCCCTGAGTGATCAGCCGGGTCTCAAAGGGCAAACCCTCCACCCAGGCACCATCCGTACCCGCGCTGAGCAGGGTGACCGTCGTAAACTGCACGCGCCCGTCCCCATCCACGTGTTTGACACCCAGCCGACCGTCATCATTCAGGCTGAGATAGGCAGGCGAAAGGTAACTGGCCAAACGCGGCTCCAGCGCGATACGCAAGGTTGCACTGGCACCAGCGAGACGCAGACCATGGGGGTTATCTGCTTCTGCCTCTATTCTGAAACTGCGGGTGCTGGATTCGGCGCTGCTTGCCACAAAGGTAATACGCGCATCCAAATGCCGTCCATCAGCCAGGAACGCCCGTATGGTCTGGCCCTCTGACAAATTGCCAATGCTCTGCTGCGGTACCTGCCCCTGTATCTTCAGCCGCTCGGTATTAACCAGATGAACCAGGGTTTGCCCGGGCTGAACATAGTCACCCAGCTCCACGTGGCGACGATCCACAACACCCGCAAAAGGTGCCTTGGGCGTTAGATGCTCAACCGCCAGACGGGCGGCTGTAAGCTGCGCCTGGGCGCCCGCCAGCTCACTCTCAAGACGGAAGACTTCCGCCTCGGATATCAATTGGTTACCTCGAAGCTGCCGGGCACCCCGTAAGTCGGCCTCGGCTTGACGGAAGCGGGCTTCGGCCTGCTGCAGGGTTGACAGACGATCATCCTGCGACAAACGCAACAAGATATCACCTGCGCTGACCCGCTGGCCCAGAGCAACAGGCAACAACTCCACCACACCGCTGACCTGTGCCCGGACTTCTACCTGCTGCCAGGCACTGACCTGCCCCTGAATCACCAGCTCTGGCTGGAAAGGGGACGCAGCGAGAGTTTCTACCTCGACGCTTACCTTGCGCTCAACCGGCTCCTCCCAGACATCAGTCCGGTCAATCTGGGCGGTGTTCACCTCACCGCTGGCCATCCAGATCACCAGTATCATGGCGAGGATGATCGACAGACCGATGGAGCCCAATTTCATGTTCGACATAACGCGATCCCTCTTTTCCATGCATCCTGTGATGTGCCAACGATCCCCGCCATCAGGAAGTCAGCCACATGATCAAAGTAACTTTCCATGGTCTCGGGCCCGTAACAGGCACCAAAACCGCCGATGGCAATACGGGTCATCACCCCGTGAAAGGCGGTTTCCACCCCCGAATGCACCTCTTCCACAGAGCCCAGTTTCAGCAGCCCCCCGGCCACAGCTTCCCCCGCCAGGCCATTGAAAAGGTCAAAGTAATCCTGATCCAGCTCACGGAAGCGAGCCCGGTATGCATCATCCAGCCGGTCCTGAAACTCCGGGCGCTCGCAGTGCAGGCACAACTGCACCTCCATCCGATTGGCGTTCATCAGGTCAAAAGCGCGACGGATGATACGGTGCATGGTCAACAATGGGTTGGCCTCGGCGGGCATCTGCCGGTAGGTCTCCAGGCAACGCCGGGAGAAGGCCAACACCAATTGCGCATAGATGGCCTCTTTGGTGGGAAAGTGCCGGTACACCGTACCCTTTCCTATACCAGCCGCCTCCGCTACCCGGGCAACACTCACCTGTTCCCAGCCATGGGCCAGGAACAATTCACGCGCAGTTGTCAGCAGCAACTGCTCGCGCTGGGCAAACACCTGATCTTGATATCCCATGCCGGTGGCATCCATCCTCTCGTTCGCAAACAACACCATTTTGACCCTTCGTCACATCATGACCAGCGGTCACGATGGCAAAGTATCGCCGGTTGGCCAGACAAAAGCAATCGTCCCCTTCGGGCAGGAAAACAAGCAGCCTGAAGGCCTATAGCCCTGCACATTAAGCTACACTGGCAACTATACACAGCAAGACATGACTGAACCCCCGAGCCGCAAACGAGAAAAACAGGATGTCCCATGGAAGTTGAGCTGATCGAGATTCGCGATCACATGCGCCAGTTCGCACCGTTTGATGAGTTGCCAGAAGACGCCCTCAATGACATCGCGGGGCATGTGGAAATCGCCTATTTCCGGGCCGGCAGCCAGATACTCGCCTTTGGCGAGCCCATCCAAGACCTCTATTACGTTCGCAGTGGCGCCGTGGAGATTTACCGGCGTACCGGCGAGCTCTACAACCGCCTTGAGGAAGGGGGTATTTTTGGCCAGTTCGGGTTGTTACAGGACAAAAGCGTACGCTTTCCAGCCAAAGCCATTGAAGACACCCTGATCTACTGCCTGCCGGAACCTCTGTTCCGCAAGCTTTGGTCAAACCACGAGAGTTTTGCAGACTTCGTGGAAGTGGAAGATCGCTCCCGACTGCGGGCTGCCATGACCCAGGCCCAGGGCGACAACCGCATGATGACGGCCAAAGTGCGCACCCTGATCACCCGTCCGCCGGTAACCGCACCGTCTATCGTCAGCATTCGCGAAGCCGCTGAGCTGATGACCGAACAGGGCGTATCCTCACTGGTACTGACCGATCCCGCAGAAGACGGCGGACTGCGGGGCGAGAATCGTCAGCGGCCTGATTACAGTATCGTGCAAGGCATTATTACCGACCGGGACTTGCGTACCCGCGTGCTGGCCACCGGCCTGTCACCCGACACGCCGGTACACGAGATCATGTCGGCGGAGCTCTTCGTTTGCGAAGCGGATGACTTTATCTTTGAAGCCATGCTGACCATGCTGCGGCACAATGTTCATCATTTGCCCGTGCTGCACAAACACAAGCCCGTGGGCGTTATCGGGCTGTCGGATATTATCCGGCATGAGTCCCAGAGCAGCCTGTTCCTGGTCAGCAATATTCACCGCAAACATGACGTGCGCAGCCTCAAGGCCCTGAGCGCTGATGTCAAAGCCACCTTCGTGCGCATGGTCAATGAAGATGCCAACTCCCATATGGTTGGCAGCGCTATGGCCGGGATCGGCCGCAGTTTCACCCAACGGCTGCTGGAGCTGGGCGAGGAACAACTGGGGCCACCGCCCGTTCCGTACTGTTTCCTGGCGCTGGGTTCCATGGCCCGGGACGAACAGCTCATCGTCACGGATCAGGACAACGCGATGATCCTCGACGACCGCTTCGACCCTCAGGCCCATGACGCCTATTTCCTTGCGCTGGCCAAATTTGTCAGCGATGGCTTGGCGGCCTGCGGTTACACCTATTGCACCGGGGATATCATGGCCACGAATACCCGCTGGCGGCAGCCCCTGTCGGTCTGGAAAGGCTATTTTACCGACTGGATTGAAAAGCCCCGGGCTGAGGCCCTCTTGCACAGCAATATCTTCTTTGACCTGGACGGCATCTACGGCGAAACCAGCCTGACCACCAGCCTGAAAGAGCTGATTGCCAGCAAGGCCAGCAAGAACGCCCGGTTCCTCGCCCACATGGCCCGCAACGCCCTCAACCGCACGCCACCGCTGGGTTTTTTCCGCACCTTTGTGCTGGAGGAAGATGGCCAGCACCGCAAAACCATCAATCTCAAGCGCCGGGGCACGGCGCCCCTGTCAGACCTGATCCGCGTTCATGCACTCGCGGTAGGCTCCCGCGCTGCCAATTCCTTTGAGCGATTGAATGATGTTGCCGCTACCCAGTTGCTACCCGATGGGGTGGCCAACAACCTGAAGGATGCCCTGGAGTTCATTTCCATCGTGCGTATCCGCCATCAGGCCCAGGCTATCGAAGCAGGCAAGGAGCCCAGCAACAATATTGACCCGGAGCAGCTGTCCGCGTTTGAGCGCAGAAACCTGAAGGATGCCTTCCAGATTCTGAGCAATGCCCAGAAGTTCCTGCGTCACCGCTACGGTACCGCTGCTGTCCGCCCCATTCATAACCCCTGACATGCCAATGCCACAGACCAGGCCCATCAAAGACACATCCCGCTGGCCAGACCGCATGGCCTGGCTGGCAGACCACAGCCAGGACCCGCGCCTGCGGGATTTTTACCGCGCCGGCTGCCGCCCGCCGGAGACACCCATCTCACAGGTGCCCATGGTGGCGCTGGACTTCGAGACCACCGGACTTGACCCCAGTCAGCACGGCATTGTCAGCATGGGACTGGTGCCGTTTAGCTACCACCGCATCCGCCTGCCTCAGGCCCGCCATTGGGTGCTCAAACCACGCCTGCCGCTGGAGGAGGAATCCGTCACCATACACGGCATTACCCACAGTGATATTGCCAGCGCGCCGGACCTCAACCTGGTTATCGATGATTTGCTGCAGCAACTGGCGGGGCGACTGGTGGTGGTGCACTACCGGGCTATCGAACGGCCTTTTCTGGATGGCGCCCTGTTATCCCGCATCGGCGAGGGTATTGAGTTTCCTGTGATAGACACCATGGATCTGGAAGCCCGCCTGCACCGCCAGAAACCACCGGGCTTTATGGACCGGTTACTGGGGCGCAAGCCTGTTTCCATTCGTCTTAGCGCAGCACGGGAACGGCTGGGCTTGCCCGCCTACAAGGCGCATAATGCGCTTATTGATGCCATTGCCACAGCAGAGTTGCTGCAAGCACAGCTGCAACATCGTTTCTCAGCCAACACCCCGGTAGGTAAACTATGGCGCTGAACAAAAAGACAACGGAGGTCCTGCAATGGGCCAGGCTGACGTGGGACAGCCACCCCTTGATGCTGGCGCGTTCCGACAAGGGGCTTTGCATCCTGTTGCTGGGAGATGACCTGCACGAACTCCAGCGTGAACTGGCCAGGCGCTGCCCCAATGCCACTCTGGCCCCTGAGCCCCGCCCCAACGACCCGGTGTTTCAACAGGCTCTGGGCTGCCTGAAATCGGGCAACCTGAGCCCCGACCTGCCCCTTGACCTGCGGGGCACACCGTTCCAGCTACAGGTGTGGCAATCCCTGGCCACCATTCCTGCCGGGCACACCTGCAGTTATTCCGAGCTGGCCGCCAAAGTCGGCCGGCCCCGCGCCGTGCGTGCCGTTGCCTCTGCCTGCGGCGCCAACCCCATTACCCTGCTGATACCGTGCCACCGGATTCTGGCCAAGGGCGGCGGTATTGGCGGCTACTACTGGGGCTCTGAGGTCAAGCGCGCGCTACTGGCCCGGGAAGGCGTTCAACTGCGCTAGGTGCTGTGGGGACTGAACCTGTCGAAGGGCGACACCCTGCAACCAAGGGCTAGGCCGTGCGCTGCTTCATTCCCACCGCCTGCTCTGCCACATGCAGCACCGTATGCAGCTTCTCCAACTGCGCCATCAGCATGGGCAAAGGCCGCTCACCCCGCAGGGACAGGTCAATCAGCAGCCGACTTTGCTCGCGCCCCATGCTCATGGCCTCAATCTCAAATCCCCGCACCCGGATAACCTGGCACAACCGCTCCAGGGCCGCAGGCTCTGCCTGCATCTGACATTGAACTCTGTATGCTTGCGCCTTGCCTGTCGCAGTCATGCGATACACTCCCTGCTTTGGGTGTTGGTTTTGGGTTCTTCTATCATGTCGCTGTTGGAGCCGCCGGGCTTCACGATGGGCCAGACGTTATCCAGCCGCGGAATCGCCACATGCAGCAGCATGGGCCCGTCATAGGCCAGAATGGTTTCAATACCCCGGCGCATTTGGTTGGCACTGGTAATGGACAGGGCCGGTATATCAAAGGCACGGGCCAGGGTGAGAAAGTCCGGATTGTCGTTCAGTTCAATCTCACTTTCGCGATTGTCATAGAACAACTCCTGCTGCTGGCGCACCATGCCCAGACACTGGTTGTCCATGATGATGATCTTCAGGGGCAAGCTGTAGCGTTTGATGGTCGCCAGCTCCTGCACGTTCATCATGAAGGAGCCATCGCCCGTGATGTTGATAACCGGCTGATCAGGTCGGGCAAACTGGGCGCCAATGGCCGCAGGCAGGCCAAAGCCCATGGTGCCGAGCCCACCGCTGGTGAGGTGGCGGCGGGGATGGTCAAATTCGTAGTATTGAGCCACCCACATCTGGTGCTGACCAACATCACAGGCAACGGTAGTCCCCGCCGGCGCCAGTTGTGCCAACTGGCGTATAAACGCAGGGCCGGTAATGGGCGCCTCCGCCGCCTGGTTCATGGCCGCCTGAAAGCCCTGGGTGGTGTGCCAGTTACGACACTGCTGGCGCCAGGGTTCGATCGCCAGGGGCTGCTCCCGCAACGCCTGGGTTATGGCGGGCAGAAGGCAATGCAGATCAGCCGTCATGGTGAGATCTGTGGGCCGGAGCTTACCCAGCTCGGCATGATCCGCATCGATATGAATAATCCGGGCCTTGGGCGCAAAAGTGGCAATCTTGCCGGTGGCCCGGTCATCCAGCCGGGCACCTATGACCAACAGCAGATCACAGTTTTCCACCGCCCGGTTGGCGGCCCGGGAGCCATGCATACCCAACATGCCCAGATTATCCGGGTTATTCAGTCCCGGATTGCCGATGCCTTGCAGGGTCACCACGCCCGGCATAGCCGCCGCCTCACACAGTGCCCGGAATGCCGTTTCGGCATTGGCCAGACGAATGCCGCCACCGCTGTACAGCAAAGGCCTCTCAGCTTCACGCAACATACTCATCAGCTCGGCGATGTCCTGCTGTGGCGACATCAGCGCCGGAGCGTCAAAAGTCCTGGGGACATCAACCTCCGTCAGCAGGACATCCTTGGGAATATCAATCCAGACCGGACCAGGACGCCCCGTGGTCGCCAGATGAAACGCCTCCGCCATCACCGCCGGCATCTCATTGGCATCGGTCACCAGCATACTGTGCTTCACGATACCCAGCGTCATGCCCAGCATATCCGTCTCCTGGAAAGCATCGGTGCCGATCAGGGCGCTGGGCACCTGGCCAGTGATAACAATCATGGGAATGGAATCCCGATGGGCATTGGCCACCCCAGTCACCAGATTGGTTGCGCCCGGGCCTGAGGTGGCAATACAAACGCCGGGCTTGCCACTGGCCCGGGCATAGCCATCGGCTGCCAGGGCGCAAGCCTGTTCATGGCGGCACAGAATATGACGCACACCGCTGTCCTCCATGGCCAGGGCGTCGTAAAGCGGCATGATGCAACCACCAGGGTAGCCAAACACCGTATCAACCTGATGCTGCCGGAGTGCGTGAAGTATGTGCTGTGCTGCGTTCATGGTTCAGTCCTTATGGTGCGCCTTGTGATTTTCCCCGGCCCCAGAAACGCGAAACCCCCGGGACCTTGCGGTGCCGGGGGTTTCGGTGTGCGTTCTGGATGCTGTTAACTTATCCGCTCGTCCACGCAAAAGCCCCCGGTTGGTACGACGACCACCAGGACTAGTTTGACGATGACGACAACGGCTTTGTTCAGCATGAAATCAGATTCGCTCAGAATTCAGTCAAAAAACATGAAGCGTGAAGGTAACTCAAGGGCGGAGTCAGACGCAAGTGTTTTTTGCCGCGGAATCCGCGGAAGGACGCGGAAAGAAAGAATTAAAGACTTTAGCCACGGACGGCACGGAAAACACGGACAAGAGATTGGTAACTTATTAAAAGATAGGTTTTTGTCCGTGAGGGTCCGTGCCGTCCGTGGCTAATCAGTGTCTTTTTCCGCGTTCTTCCGCGGATTCCGCGGCTAACCTTATAAGCCTAAACCCGGAACCGGCTCGTTTCGTCCCGTAGCTGTTCGGCCAGCTGGGACAGGGAGTCCGTAGCCTCGGTGGTCTGGTTGACGTTATGGGCGGATTGCTCGGACACTTCCTTGACGTTGTGAATATTCTCGTTGATTTCCCGGGCCACGGAGGTTTGCTCTTCGGTGGCACTGGCTACCTGCTGGATCATGTCGTTGATCTGACCCACCATGTCCGCAATCTCGCTCAGTGCCTGCTCAGCCTCGGATGCCAGGTCACGGGATGACCGGGCCCGGCTAACGCTTTTCTCCATGACGCTCACTGCGCTCTCTGCACGGTTTTGAAGCTGATCAATGGCACTCTGGATTTCATCCGTTGACTGTTCGGTTCGCCGGGCGAGGTTGCGCACTTCATCCGCCACCACCGCAAAGCCCCGGCCACTCTCTCCTGCCCTGGCCGCCTCAATGGAGGCGTTGAGCGCCAGCAGGTTGGTCTGTGCCGCGACATCACGAATCACCTGCAGCACGTTTCCGATGGTGTCGCAATCCGTTTTCAGCTGGCCGATAACACCAGACGCATCAGATACTTCCTGAGACAACTTTTGCATGGACGCGGACGAGCGCGCGACTACCTCCATGCCGCCACTGGCCCGTTCGCTGGCCTGCAGAGCACTGTCTGCCACTGACTGGGCGTTGCGGGAAACTTCCTCAACGGTGGCCGTCATCTCATTCATCGCCGCTGCAGCACTGTCAATCTGGGTAGTCTGCTCCTGTACCCCACGGTCGGTTTCGGCAGCAATCTGGCTCAATTCAGTGGCTGCGGCGGCCAGAGCTTCACTGTTCTGGCTGATCTTGCCAATCATGTCGCGCAGGCTATTCCTCATGCCGTTAATCGAGGCCAGCAGGCTGTCCCGATCACCCGCTTTCAAATCAATGGCTACCGTCAGATCGCCACCGGCGACATCGACAACCCGGTCAGCTGCATACTGAGGATCTCCCCCCAAGGTCCGGCTAACCGAGCGGACAATGAGGGCACCAATACCCACCGCAGCCGCCAGAATCACAATCACCAGCAGCGCCATGGCACCCATGGTAGCGCGTACCGGGGCCATCGCCTCCGCTGCGTTCAGCTCCAGCACAAGCCCCCAGCCCAGCATGGGAATGGGCGTATAGCTGCCGACCACGTCCACCCCGGCGGCATTGCGATAAACGCCAGCACCACCCCGCATTTCGGCAATATCCCCTGCGGCCTGGGTATCTATCGCCTGCTCAGGATTGCGCACCGAGGCGGTGGGCGTGAGGGCCTGGCCCTGCTGGTTGATAATGTAGATATCCGCAGCGCTATCGCCAGCCAACTCCCGGACACGGGCAATGAGGCCGTCCAGCGTTACTGCACCTCGCATCACGCCAACAATACGCCCGTCCTGGCGAATCGGGGAAGCCACGGTGCTGACCAGGTTCCCTGTAGCACGGGACACCACTGGCTGGGAAAACACATCCTGCCCGCTGATGGCGGTGCGGAACCAGGCCCTGTCAGGCACATTGAAGTCATTCGCTTCGCTTTGGGGCATGATACGGGCACGTCCGTTCTCGTAACTGACCCCCACCAGACCTCGCCCGTCCGGCTGTACAACAAATATCGTGTCGTAGAACCCTTGTGCCTGAGCAATCTGCTGCAGCAGGTGATTTAAGTCATTGAGATTACTACGGCGGGCAGGTTCCAGAGTCGCCAGATACTTCATTTCGTCCTGCCGGGCAACCAACCAGTCGGTGAAAGACTGGGCATACCGCTCACCACGGCCGTCCAGATCATTGATGATCATCTGGGTATGGGCTCGGTGATACTGGGCGTAAAGCACCGCGGTAACAGCCGCCACCGCCAACAGAACCACCGCCGAAATCATAACCATCATGCGCGGCCCGAAACGCATTTTCCCCGTGACATCAATACTCATAAGCCCATAACCTCTTGCATCTAACACCACCATCAAACAGGTAACCGTGGCCCGGCAATTCACGCCAAGCCATGACATAGGGAAAAGCTTTCATCCTGATAGTGTAGTCACATTATGCCTGCGCACTAGTTTGTGACATCTGTCAAAAAGTTACCGCTGGGGCCGTGTCAATCCCGGGCTGATCACCCTCGCACCCGGAAAGTCATTTGTTCAGACAGGTCGCGCCCAAGGTATCGGACACTCAATCCACGAACAGTTTCTGGATGCTGGAGAAATCCAGCTTGCCGTGCCCCTGATGGGCGTGAACTTCATAGAGATTGCGGGCCAGGCTGCCCATGGGCACCGGGGCGTGATTGCGGTTGGCATTGTCCATGGCCAGGCCGAGGTCCTTGGCCATCAGGTCCACCAGAAAACCACCCTGATAATCACGGGAGGCTGGAACACCATCCATCACCCCGGGCCAGGGGTTGTAGACATTCAGGGCCCAGTTGCCGCCCGAACTCTGTTTGATGATTTCCGACAATACAGCGGGGTCCAGGCCATTTTTCACCCCCAGCGCCAGAGCCTCGCAGGTACCGGTCATCAGGATGGCCAGCATCATGTTGTTGCAGATTTTGGCCACCTGCCCGGCACCGTGTGGACCGGCATGAAACAGCTTGGCCCCCATGCCTTTGAGCACCGGCTCCGCGGCTTCAAACACCTCAGCCTCACCACCACAGATAAAGGTCAGGGTACCCGCGGTCGCGCCACCCACGCCACCGGACACCGGCGCATCCAGAAAACGCAGCCTCAAGGCGGCGGCCGCCTCCGCCACCTTACGGGCGGTTTCCGGTGCTGTGGTGGAACAGTCGATCACCAGCGTGCCCTCGGGCAGGCTCTGCAGCAGCCCCTGCTCACCCAGATACACCGCCTCCACATGCTGACCTGCGGGCAACATGGTGATGACACAGGCCGCTCCCTGCGCCGCTGCATTCACATCAGCCGCCGTCTTCGCCCCCTGAGCCACCAAGGTCTCAACTGCCGAGGCCGAAAGATCAAACACCGTCAGCTCATGCCCGGCCTTGAGCAGGTTACTGGCCATAGGGCTGCCCATATTGCCGAGGCCGATAAAGGTTACTTTTGCCATGTTATTGTCCTTGTTTTGGTTGGTTTTTTAGCCGCGGAATCCGCGGAAGGACGCGGAAGAAGACATTAATTAGCCACGGACGACACGGACTATCACGGACTATCACGGACACAAAATCAAATTCTTAATAGATTAGTAAGCCCTTGTCCGTGTTTGTGTTTGTCTGTGTCGTCCGTGGCTAAACATTCTTTATCTTTTATTTCCGCGTCCTTCCGCGGATTCCGCGGCTAACAATCTATCCCCGAAACCCCAGAGCTACTCGAAAAAGCCCGCCACCCAGGCTGGGTCGAGGCTTTCCACGTTGGGGTAGCGCCAGCGGGGTTGTTTGTCCTTGTCGATCAGCAGGGCCCGGACGCCCTCGGCGAACTCCCCTTTGGTCAGGCAGTTGATGGAGATTTTCAGCTCCTTATCGAACACCTCACGCAAGCCGGCATAGCGCAGTTGGTGAGTCTGCTCCCAGACAATGGCCATGGTGGTGGGTGAGCCAGCCTTCAGGGTGGCGGCGGCTTTTTGCAGCCAGGGGTCGTCGCCCTCATAGCGGGTCATCCGGGCGACCACGTCGGCCAGGGTGTCCGCATCGGTAAGCTGCTGGATGATGTCGTAGTGGGCGCGAACGACCTCAGGCGGGCGCTGATCCCGGCTTTGGTGCTCAAACCAGCGCAGGCAGCTGCCGATCACAACATGGGCCGGCTGATCCCAGTCCGCAGCTTTGAGGGCAGCCAGTACAGCATCCCGCTGGTCATGAGCAATAAACCGGTCCGCAAGCCCCACAAACAGGGCATCACTGGCGTTGACCGAGGCACCTGTCAGGCCCAGGAACAAACCGGTGCGGCCAGGCATGCGGTTAAGGAACCAGCTGCCACCCACATCCGGGTAGAGGCCGATGGAGACTTCCGGCATGGCGATGCGGGCGGTTTCGGTAACCACCCGGTGGCTGCCCGCCGCCAGCAAGCCCAGGCCGCCTCCCATGACGATACCGTTACCCCAGACAACCACCGGCTTTGGGTAGGTGTGCAGGGCGTAATCCAGTGCATACTCCTCGGTGAAAAACTGCTCGCCCAGAGTGGTGCCCGCGTCACCCGGGCGGGACTCCGTCATAGAGCGGTAGAGGGCAACGACGTCTCCCCCGGCACAAAGAGCTTTGTCGCCGTCCCCTTCCAGCCAGACAGCCACCACCTGGTCATCGCCGGCCCAGCGCTCCAGTTGGGGGTGGATCAGCCGGATCATTTCCAGCGACAGGGCGTTCAGTGCCTTGGGCTGGTTCAAACGGATAATGCCAATACGCTGGCCGCTGGTCGTATCCAGCTCCGCCAGCACGACGGGGCTTTGGGTTGTTACCGCATCATTCATTGGTTTTTCCACGCGGGTGTGCGTTTTTGTAGAAAGGCGTTAACACCTTCTTTCTGGTCTTCAGTCTGGAACAGCTCAATGAACAGCTCCCGCTCCATGCGCCAGCCATCCTTATGACTGCGGCCATCCCGGGCACTCATGATGAGTTGCTTGCAACGGGCAATGGACGACGGACTCTGCTGGCAGGCACCCTCCGCCAGGGCCAGGGCCTTTTCCAGCCCCTGCCCTCTAGGCACCACCTCTTCCACCAGACCCATGGCGAGGGCCTTTTCTGCGGTCACCCGCTCACCGCACAGAATCATCCGTTTGGCCCAGCCCTCGCCCACCAGCCAGGGCAGGTTCTGGGTGCCGCCTGCGCAGGGCAGCAGACCCACCCGGGCTTCAGGCAGCGCCAACTGCGCATGCTCCTCGGCAACCCGCAGGTCACAGGCCAGAGCACATTCCAGGCCGCCACCCATGGCATAGCCGTTGATGGCAGCGATAGATACGCCGCGGAAGTGGCTCAGGGCGTCAAAAGCCGCACCAAAGGCTTGCGCCATATCATTGGCACGGGCGACATCACCGTCGGCAAAGGTGTTGAGGTCAGCGCCTGCGGAGAAGAACTTCTCCCCCTGGCCGGTGACCACCAGGGCATAGATCTCCCGGTCTTCATTCAGGGCCTGCACCTGTGCCGCCAGGGCATGAAGGGAGTCCCGCGTCCAGGTATTGGCAGGCGGATTACTGATGGTGAGGATGGCCACGTGGCCACGCTTTTCCAGTTGAATCAGGTCACTCATGAAGGTGTTCCTTATCGAATGGCTTCTGCCACGCCCGGTTCCAGCAACCGGCGGGCGATAATCAGGCGCATAATTTCGTTAGTGCCTTCCAGAATCTGGTGTACCCGCAAGTCCCGCACATAACGCTCCAGCGGATAGTCACGGATATAGCCGTAGCCGCCGTGAATCTGCAGCGCCTCGTTACACACCTCGAAACAGGCGTCAGTGGCAAACTGCTTGGCCATGGCACAGTGGGCTGAGGCCTCCGGGTCACCGTTATCCAGTTTGAAGGCCGCCAGCCGGACCATCTGCCGGGAGGCGGTAAGCTTGGTGGTCATGTCCGCCAGTTTGAACTGCAGGGCCTGAAAGTCCGCCAGCGGGCGGCCGAACTGTTGCCGTTCATGCAGGTAGTCCCGGGCCCGCAACAGAGCACCGTGGGCACCTCCCAGGGAGCAGCTGGCAATGTTGATACGGCCACCATCCAGGCCCTTCATGGCGAAGCGAAAGCCTTCGCCCTCCTCTCCCAAACGATGGTCTGCGGGCACGCGGACATTCTCGAACATCACCTGACGGGTCGGCTGACTGTGCCAGCCCATTTTGTCCTCCAGCTTACCGTAGTGGATACCGGGGGTATCCGCCGGCAGCACAAATGCCGAAACGCCCTTGGCACCGCTATCAACGGCACCGGTGCGGGCCATCACTACCAGCACCTGGGTGCTACCGGCGCCGGAAATGAAGGCCTTGCCACCGTTCAGCACATAATGGTCACCGTCCCGCTCCGCCCGGGTACGCAGGCTGGCGGCATCGGAACCGGCCCCCGGCTCCGTCAGGCAGTAGGAACCCAGCCATTCACCCGTGGCCATGCGGGTTACATACTGCTGCCGCAGGGCCTCAGAGCCGAAGCTGGCAATCATCCACGCGGCCATGTTGTGAATGGTGAAGAAGGCCGTGGTGGACGGGCATACCGCCGACATTTCTTCGATGATGATGGAGGTATCCAGCCGGGACAGGCCCAGACCACCCAGCGCCTCTGGCAGGTAGAGGCCACAAAAGCCCAGCTTGCCGCCTTCCCGGATCACATCCACCGGGAAGATATGCTCTGCATCCCACTCAGCGGCGTGGGGCGCCATGGCTTTTTCTGCAAAGGCCCGGGCAGTTTCCCGATAGGCCAGCTGATCTTCCGTAAGATTGAAATTCATAATGGCCCTCGTTAGCGCAGCTGAATGGAGAAGTTCGCTTCCGCGGTGGCATCACTACTGAACCAGCGGGCAGTGATGGTTTTGGTCTCGGTATAGAAGCGTACCGCCTGTTTACCGTAGGCATGCTGATCGCCATAGAAAGACCCCTTCCAGCCAGTAAAAGAGAAGAATGGCAGGGGTACCGGAATGGGAATGTTGATACCCACCTGGCCCACTTCAATCTCATGCTGATAGCGACGTGCCGCGCCACCGGAGCTGGTGAACAGGGACGTACCGTTGCCGTAGGGACTGTCATTCACCAGGGTGATGGCGTCGGTAAGGGAGTCCACGGTCATGCAGCTGAGTACCGGCCCGAAGATCTCCTCACGATAGATATCCATGTCTGGTGTGACGCCAGCGAACAGGGTAGGCCCGACCCAGTTACCGTCAGGGAAGCCCTCTACCCGGCAATCACGACCATCCAGTAACAGTTCGGCGCCTTCTTCTACACCGCGGGCAATCAGGCTTTCCACCCGCGCCTTGGCCTGCGGGCTGATCAGCGGGCCATAGCTGGCCGCGCTATCGTTCCAGGCACCGGGGCGTACTTTTGCCAGTGCGGCCTTCACCTCCGGGATCCACTGCTGGGCTTCACCCACAAATACTGCGACCGAAATAGCCATACAGCGCTGGCCGGCAGCCCCCACCGAGGCCCCCACCAGGGCGTTAACCACCTGCTGTTTATCTGCATCCGGGAGGATGACCATATGGTTCTTGGCGCCGGCAAAACTCTGTACCCGTTTCATGTGACGGGTGCCGGTCTCATAGATATAACGGCCAACCGGTACCGAGCCTACGAAGGATACTGCCTTGATGCGCGGATCACTGAGCAACACATCCACCTGAGGTTTGGTGCCGTGCACCACCTGCAAGACGCCTTTAGGTGCGCCGGCCTGCGCAAACAGCTCCGCCAGTCGGGTGGGCGTCAACGGGTCCTGCTCGGAGGGCTTGAGAATAAAGGTGTTACCGCAGGCAATGGCCATGGGGAACATCCACAAGGGAATCATGGCGGGGAAATTAAACGGGGTAATACCGGCGCACACGCCCAGAGGCTGGATGTAGGAGTAGGTATCAATTTCCCGACCGACATTCTCTACCGTTTCCCCCATCATCAGCGACGGGATATTGGCCGCGTGTTCCACCACTTCGATACCCCGCCAGACATCACCCTTGGCATCTTCAAAGGTCTTGCCGGTTTCCTGGGACAGAATTTCCGCCAGCTCGTCATGGTGTTCTTTCAGCAGCGCCTGGTAGCGCAACATCAACCTTGCACGCTCCGACACAGGCACTTCCCGCCAGATTTTGAAGGCGTCCGCAGCACTGGCGATAGCCTGCTGCATTTCAGCATCAGTGGCTTCTGGCACCCGTGCAATGACCGCATTGGTGGCTGGATTGGTGACATCAATCCAGTGATCCGTGCGGCTCTGGATAAACTCACCGTCAATAAAGAGGGGGATTTGTTGGGTCATGTTGTTGTCCTTGTTGGTTATAGAGACCACGGAAAACACAGCGTGATCTGATGCTTCGATCCTAGCACAGGCTCAGCCCGCCAAAGATTGACTAACTTTCGCTCATAATGGATTATCTTTCGATACCAGACAGGAGCACGCATGCCCCAGACTTCGCAATGGCCGCTCCCTACGGGTAGCGCGCGTTATGTGATCCCGGAACGCCTGGTTGCCATGTTGGACAGCCACCCGCTGACACAGGAGCTGTACCCGCTGGCCTTCGGCCATTACCGGCAGGCGCAGGGTCACCACATGCACCGGGAACAACATACGGACGATCTTTTGATCTACTGCACGGAAGGACGCGGTTTTCTCAGCGTGGATAACAGCCCCATAACCGTAGAAGCCGGCGATCTGGTGCTGATACCACGGGGGCACGCCCACCGGTACACCGCAGACCCGGCCTGGCCCTGGAGCATTTATTGGGTCCATTACCGCGGCTCCCTGGCAGACGCTTTCCGACACCATATGGGGTTTGCCGGCGATTGCCGCCTGCAACACCTTGGCCGCCACCCTCGCCTGCTGGTGGATTTCAACGGCCTGCTGGGGGTTCAGCAGACCGGCTTCCGCCTGCAGGGGCTGGTGCATGTCGCCAATCGCCTGCGCCAGCTGCTGGCGGGCATTCCCCTCAGCGCCAACGAACACGATAAACCACGCACCCTGGATCTGGACGCCATACACAGCTACATGCGGGAGCACCTGCACCAACGCATCACTCTGGAACAACTCGCCGACATCGCCGGCCTGTCCCCCGCCTACTTCGCCACCCTGTATCGCCAGACCACTGGCGAAAGCCCGGTGCAGCACCTGCTGCACCTGAAAGTGGAACAGGCCTGCCAGCTACTGGACAACACCGCCCTGCCCTTCGCCGAAATCAGCCGCCGCCTGGGGTATGAAGACAGCTACTACTTCTCCCGCCTGTTCAAAAAAACCATGGGCCTGCCACCGAGAGACTACCGGCTGCAGCACCGGGGGTAACGTCGGGGTGGCCACGGACAGACACCGACTAAAAAAAGTATTGCCGCGGAATCCACGGAAGGACGCGGAAAAGACATTAATTAGCCACGGACGACACGGACTATCACGGACAAAAAAATAGATTCTTAATAGCTTAGTAAGCCCTTGTCCGTGTTTGTCCGTGTCGTCCGTGGCTAAACATTCTTTATCTTTTCCTTCCGCGTCCTTCCGTGGATTCTGCGGCAAAATAGTCTTTTCCCCGAGTCACCGTGTAGCAAAGGTCATGCTTACAAAGCGTTACCTGACAATGCTCAAGTTTTTGACCTGAGGCAATTACCTTCCGTCAGCTTGTGGTTAACCTGCCGCCAACTTCACAGAGATGGCCCTGTCTGCGACAAGTCCGCGCAGGTCAGGCAACGCAGGAGAGCGATTTCATGGCAGCCGAACCCATCGTGCTTTTTGATAACGGGCATCACAAATGCCTGATGTTTGATTCCCTGGTGGCAGGTGAAGGGGTGCAGTCCAACCAGTGTCTGCTGGTGGACGGCAAGCACGAAGCGCTGATTGATCCGGGCGGAGACCTGACCTATACGCCGCTTTCAGTGGCCGCGTCGCGGTACATGAAGATTCAGGACCTGGACTATGTGTTTGCCTCCCATCAGGACCCTGACATCATCGGTGCCATCGACCGCTGGATCGTGCACACCAAAGCGCAGATTGTTACATCACGCCTGTGGGCACGCTTTCTGCCCCATCTGGTCTCTGATTACGTCAGCAAGCAACTGACGGGCAGTGTCTACGACCGCATCCTGGCCGTGCCTGATGCGGGCGGTAAGGTGAAGTTTGGCGACAGCTATATCCAATGCCTGCCCGCCCACTTCATGCATTCCGTGGGTAACCTGCAGTTCTATGATCCCGTCTCGAAGATTCTGTTTTCCGGCGATCTCGGGGCATCACTGGGGGGTGAGGATGATCATCTGCCGGTGCAGGACTTCGACAAGCATATTCCCAGCATGATGGGTTTCCATCGTCGTTACATTGCCAGTCGCAAGGTGTGTCAGCTGTGGGCCAACATGGTGAGGGAGCTGGATGTCAGCGCTATTGTGCCGCAGCACGGCAAGCGCTTTGAGGGAGCGGACATGGTGGACCGCTTCCTGAACTGGGTGAGCAGCGTGGACTGCGGCATCGATCTGATGACGCAGGAGAATTACCGCCCACCCTTTGAGTTTATCTAGGAAACCACTGAAAACTACCTGCGTTGCCGCAGCAGTGTTAAAAACAGGCTCAAAATGCTCATTTACAACACGTAAACTGCGCTTTTTCGCCTGTTTTTGCCTTGCTGCGCCTGCCTCGGCTACGTTTTCAAAGGCATCTGAGGAGCCTTTTTAGACGGGCATCAAGGCACGCAGGATGCCCTCGACATCCTGCTTCTGCATGTACTTGGGTACCGCGTAGGTGCCATGGGTTTCTGCGAAGGCACCACGGATAATCTCGGGGAAGTCCGCCTCCCGCAGCGCGGGAACATAAGGCGATATGCCCACATTGCGAATCAACTCCCGCACCCGGCTGATCAGGCGATCAGCCGCCAGCTGCTCATCCGTGCCGGCATCCGCAAGCCCAACCCGCCGCGCCAGTTCCGCCAGCCGGGGCCCGGACACCTTGCGGTTGAAACCCAGCACGTGGGGCAACACGATGGCGTTGGCGCGGCCATGGGGCACGCCATAGAAAGCCCCCAGTTGATGCGCAATACCGTGTACATAGCCCAAACCGGCCTGATTCAGGGCCAGGCCGCCGTAATGAGCGGCCAGAGCCATGGCCTCACGGGCTGCCAGCGTACTTTTGCCACTGCACGCCTTTTCAAGATTCTCCAACACCATGCGTACCGCGGCACCGGCATAGAAATCCGTTTGCGGGTTGGCAAAGTCGCTCACCCAGGCCTCCAGAGCATGGGTGAGCGCATCAATGCCGGTATCTGCCGTCACCGACGGCGGCATACCCGCCATGATGCCTGAGTCCAATGCGGTTGCCAGCGGCACCAGCTTCGGATCTATAACCAACGCTTTCTGGTGACTCTGCTCGTCAGAGATAACCGCACCCAGCGTCACTTCGGAACCCGTACCCGCCGTGGTGGGTATAACAAACAAGGGCAGCGAGGGCTTGCGGGCCTTCAGCACGCCCACCAGTTTGCGTGGCGGTTTCTGATTGGACGCGGACAAGGCAATCACCTTGGCCGCATCAATCGAGGAGCCACCACCAACAGCAAGCACCGCATCACTCTGCGCGGCCGCCAGGGCTGTCAGTCCCGCATCCACCACCGCAAAGGTGGGGTCCGGTTTGACGCCGGAAAAAACCGATGGCGACATACCCAGCTTCTCCAGACGCGCCAGCAGCGGATCCAGCACACCCAGTTTGAGCAGAACGTCATCCGTGACCAGCAGCGGCCGCTGGATGCCAAAATGGGCCATCATGTCGCAGAGGCGCAAACCAGACCCTTTACCCATCAACACATTAGGCTTGGGCGCCGGGATAACCGTTACTGCCAGCTTCAGGGCTGCGAGCTGGGCCTTGGAACGGATCAGGGTGCGCATGTCAGACATGATAGAGCCTCATTATTGATTATTTGGCAGCCAGTATAGCGGATTCAACTCAGGACGCTAATTGATCCTCCTCGCCCTGATAATAGGCCTCAACTTTGGGATTCATCACCCGGAACCAGAGCGGCGGCACAATCGCCAGCAGAATCATGGTGGCGTAACCCGCAGGCAACTGCGGCGCAACTTCATGATCCCGCAGGATCTGGTAGCGACGCTTGGCGTAGGCATGATGGTCGCTGTGACGCTGCAGCTGGAACAGAAACACATTGGTCAGGAAGAAGTTGGAATTCCAGCTGTGTTCTGGGGTGGTGCGCTCATAGCGGCCATTATCCAGCTTACGGCGGTGCAGGCCGTAATGCTCCAGATAGTTCACAATCTCCAGCAGGGTGAAAGCGATAAAACTCTGCGCCAGAAAGAAAACCGCACCCAGCCAGCCGAATGCCAGGGTAAAGCCTACCAGCATCAGCGCCGATACCCCGTACCACCAGACCAGTTCGTTACGCCAGCTGAAAGGCGACAGCTCCTTGCGACGCAGGCGCACGGCTTCCAGCTTCCAGGCATTCAGAAAATTACGCACATAGGCCTGTGGCAGAAACTGATACAGGGACTGGTTGTACCGAGAGGATGAGGCATCCTCAGGCGTGGAGACGTGCACATGATGGCCACGCACATGCTCCACCTTGAAGCCCGCATAGGTCACCAGGGACAACAGCAACCCGCCAGCCCAGGTTTCCAGACGGCCGTCTTTATGCACCAGCTCATGTGCCACGTTGATGCCCAGACCGCCCACCAAACCAATGGAGGCGACCCACCCAATGGCGCCCCAGACGGAAAACACGCCAGAGGCAAGCACCGACATGGCCCACACCAACAACACCGCATAAGCAGGCACCCAGGCCAGTGTCAGCAGTCGGTAAAACTTTTCCTGCAGCATACCGGGCACATCGGCCTGCTCATCCGGGTTCAGGGTATCCCGGCCAATGAGCAAATCCAGCACCGGCACAACCACGAAAATAAAGACGCCCACACCCCAGGCAAACAGATTCACCATACCGGTGGCCTCGCCGGCTTTGAGAATAAGATACGGCAGCACCAGTGGCACCATGGCGATCAGGTAGCTGTACTTTTTCAGGGTCAGCAGCACACGGCGCCGGCCGGTATCACTTGCGAGGGTCATATTGTCTGTTGTCATCGCTCTGCTCTCATCTGGTTGATGGTCGCCTGGGCGGCATACCGCCCGACTCAATGCAATATTGTCAGACAATTGACATGTCAGTCAATAATTTTATTTTCGTGCGTAGACAAAAGTCAGAAAAAAACGAACAATCAGTCAGGGATTTCGCCAGGGCTGCGGCATAAGCACCACCAGCACACCTGCCAAGGCCCCGGTCAAAGAGGCCAAATACCAGGCGCGATACCCGCAGTACTTTTGCACCCTCGGCAAAGCCGGTAGGCTGCCAGCCTTCGAGGCAAAGCCATTACCTGGCCGAGCAGCAACGCACCAGACAACAAGAGGCAGAACCCCCATGGCTACCTACACCATCAATATTCAGAAAACGCTGGACGTGCCACGCAGCAAGGTATTCGCTCTGTTCGCCGACCATAACCGTATTGGCAAGGTGCTGGGCGCGCCCGTCAAGCGTATTCATGACAGCGACCAGGCCGACCCCAACGGCGTTGGCTCCATCCGCAAGGTAGGCCTTGGCCCCCTGGGACTGGAAGAGACAGTTACCCGCTTTGAGCCTGACAACATCATCGAATACACCATTACCAGCGTCAGTCCTCTGCGTAACCACCTGGGCCGCATTCTGTTCAACGAGAAGAACGGCAAAACCGAAGTCAACTACACCATTACCTTTGAGGATGTGGTGCCGTTCACCGGCAAGGTTGTCAGCGTGGTACTGGAACAGGCCATCAAGAAAGGCATGAACCGGATTCCCCGCCTGGTGTAACGCCATGCCAGCTCTGGCTTTGACACCTATCGGGAAGTTGCTGGCCGTTGCCGCACTGATCCTCGGTATCCTGTTGAAGCCAGGGCTAGGCCATGCCACTGAAAACAACTCTTCGTTTACACAAACCCTCAGCTTCCTGGCCGCGTTCTTCAATCAACCCTATTTTCCTCAGTCGGATGCATTCACGGTTGAACGTGCCTTACGCCTGCCGACCCACGATGGCATCAAGCTATCCGGCCACCTGTTCTTGCCCCGCGCCAACGAAGAGTCAACCGCGCCGGTTGTGATTTTTATCAACAGCTGGGCGCTGAACGAATATCAGTACCTCACCAGCGCCAGTCGGCTGGCGACACAAGGCTATGCCGTATTGAGCTACAGCGCACGGGGGTGGGGAAGTTCAGAAGGGGTGATCGGCAATGCCGGCGCCGACGATATTGCGGATGTGAGCGCGGTGATTGACTGGCTGGAGCGCCGGGCAGATATAGACACCACACGCCTTGCCCTGGCAGGTATCTCCTATGGCGCCGGTATCAGCCTGCTGGCCGCAGCGCATGACGCCAGAGTCAAGGCTGTTGTGGCCATGAGTGGCTGGGCCAACCTTGCCGATGCCCTGTATGGGCAGCGAACGCCGCGCCTGTTCTGGGGCCAGCTTCTGACCCGCTCCGCGGACTGGCGTGGCAAGCCGGACCCAGCCATTCATCACTACTGGAACAACCTGCTTGCCCACAAGAACATCGAAGACACACTGGAATGGGCACTCGACCGTTCGCCTGTGTCCTATCTGGAACAGCTGAACGAGCATCAGCCTGCCATACTGATGTTCAATAACTGGGGCGACAACCTGTTTCCGCCGGAAAATATGCTGTCACTGTTCAATGGGCTGCAAGGCCCCAAATTGATCAGTCTTCAAGCCGGTGCCCACGGCAGTGCAGAGGCCCAGGCCCTGGTTTATGACGCCAGCCACCCCATTTGGACCACCGTACTGGCATGGCTGGATCAGCATCTGGCTGCAACACCTGATGACACCCAAGCTCATCCCGTCAGAACCGGTGTGCAACTGAAGCCACTGGGTGGAGAACACTATGAGTACTATCCGGACTGGCCGCCAGCACCGCACCATAGTCAGCTATGGCACCTGCACCCCGCCGGCCGGATCAACAGCGGGACTTTGAGAGACTACGCCTACGCCGGGCCTGAACACACCACAAGCATCAGAGCCTGGCGCAAGTCACCCACCAGCACTGGTCTGCCAGTGGTGTCGCAAGTACTCGAACAGTTCGACCTGCTCGCCACTGCACCGGTCGCCTGGATGTTAGGGGATCACACGGCCCGTTATATCAGCGACCAACTACCGTCAAGCCTCGCTATCCGCGGACAGCCCCAGCTACGCCTGACAGTCACCCCCGGCGGCGAACAACTGCAGCTGGTAGCCTACCTGTATGACATCCATTGGAGCGGGATCGGCAAGCTCATCACCCATGCCCCGTATACCGCGCCCGCAGTCACACCGGGCGAGGTTTTGGAGATCCAGCTTGCCCTGCACGCTATCGCTTATGACCTACCCACGGGAAACCGACTGGCCCTGGTCATCGACTCACAGGACCCGCTCTACCCGCAAGTGCCAAGGCTGGGGTTTTCGTTAGACGTCACACTGTCCACCGGGCAACCGGGGGTGTTGATCGTGCCTACAAGGTAGACGGGGAGAGCTGCTGAGATACCCGCTGTTCGGCGGGCATCTCAGCCAGGATGGGCTAGCTGCTCTTGAACTGCGATGCCATGTCCTGCAGCTGTGCTGCAAGCTGGGCGAGTTGGGCACTGCCCTCCGCTACCTGCTCAGAGCCTGTGCGGGTATGCTCGGCGATTTCCATGATTGAGGAGACGTTGCCGTTTACCTGTTCCGCCACCACAGACTGCTGCTCTGACGCACTGGCAATCTGGGCACCCATGCTGGCAACTTTGTCGAGCGCTTCAGAAATTTCCCGCAGACTATCAGCAACTTCTTCACCCTTCATGCGAGCATCTTCCACCTTCTCGCGTCCGGACTCCATGGCTGCCGTAGCTTCACGGCTCTCACGCTGCAATGACTCGATAACATGACTGATTTCTTCCGTGGAGTCCTGGGTGCGCCGCGCCAACGACCGCACTTCATCAGCCACCACCGCAAACCCGCGGCCCTGCTCCCCGGCCCGCGCAGCCTCGATAGCCGCATTGAGGGCAAGCAGGTTGGTCTGATCAGCGATACCGGTGATGACATCTACCACCTGTCGTATGTCTGTACTACGGTCCGCCAGGGTTTTAATTCTTGACGCTATATTGCTGATCTCATCCGACAAACGTACCAGGCCAGCACTGCCCTCCTCACCAGCCTGCCGTCCGGTATGACTCATGCGCTGCGCGCTGGATACGGCGCCCTGTGTGTCCGCCGCGCTACGGGATACATCTGCAGCAGCCGCGCTCATCTCGTTCATGGCAACGGCAACCTGATTGGTTTGTTCGGTCTGCGCATCAATATTGGTGCGCGACTGCTCACTGACAGATGACATTTCCTCTGCAGCGGATGCCATTTCCTGGGACGCCACAATCAATTGCCCGATTACAGCATCCACCCTCGTGAGCACCTCGTTCACGCTATTCGCAACAACCGCAATTTCATCCTTGCCTTCCAGTGGCACCCGGAGTGACAAGTCAGACTCCCGTGAAATCCTGGACATGGTTGTTCTCATGTTCTCAAGGGGCCGGTTGATAGACCTGGCCATCAGAACACCGTAAACAATGAGCACAAAAAGTACGATGAGGGTGGTTAAAATAAATACTCGTGTTGACTGGGCAGAGAGCCGCTCAACATAGTCTCTGGCCACTGTGGCCTCTCGAAGCTGCAGCTCCTCCAGTTCGCCGATTTTATCCGTCACTGGCTCCACAGCATTGTAGGTAGTGACTACAAAATCATTCAGCTGAAAACGTGTGTTTTCAGGCATCCCAGCCAAAGCCGACTGAATACGCTGCACTTGACGATCCGCTGCCTGAAACAACGCTTCCGCTTCCCTGGCGAGGGCCGCTTCCTCTGGGGTAAGGTCGGTTGCCCTGTAAGCCTTCCACAGATCAGCCGTACTTTTCTGAGCCTGCTCAAGCTGGCGGTTCGCATCACGCCCGGTAATCAAACCAGCATTGGCTTTGTTAACGGCATCCACTGTATATACAGCGTAATTATCTGAAATACTTTTCAAATACCTTAAAGGAACGATTCGGTCATTATAAATACTGGTCACTCCGGCGTTGATGTCATCAAACACACGCACGGCGTAGAAAGCCAGAGCAACAATCGCGATCAATGGAATAGCAATACCCAAGACAAGGCGGTGCTTGATGGACAACTGGTTCAACATAGATACTCCCGTGCGGTCCTTAAACAATCGTTGACCAACACATCCATGTTTTGGACGCTCTGTACAATCAAAGCAACGAGACGAGAAAAGTCGCCTCAATGCTTAACAGTAAGACACACACGGCAACCAACCGCCTATGACCCAGATCAAGCTGGGTCACGTTGACCTCAGCTATAACCTTTAGCGGCAGCTTTCCGTCCAGCTTTAGGGGTAGAGCGCGCATTCCAAAAATTGCGCCCGCCTCAAACCAACTTACGCTAAAAGTTATCGGCCAGATCTTTCTTTTAACCGCTTATCCATCAGCCTGAACAAGGGCTGGGTATAACGGGTCACAGGGCCAGGCAACGCGGCCAGGGCGATACTGCCGGCCGTACCCATTAGGCTACCTACCCGCGCAGGCCGCTGGTCAATGGCTTTGACAATCCAGCTCGCCGCCTTGGCGGGGCTCATCATGGGCATGTGTTTGTAGATGCTGGTGCGGGATGACATGGGTGTGCGCACCATGGGGTAATACACCACCGTCACGGCAATGCCTTTATGGCCCAGTTCGGCCAACAACGAGCGGGAGAAGGACTCCAGCGCAGTTTTACTGGCCAGATAGGCGGAGAACAAGGGAATCGGCACCTGAGACGACAGGGTAGAAATGTTCACCACCTGCCCCTCGCCCTGATCCAGCATGCGGGGCAACAGCTTCAGCGTCAGCCCTACGGCCGCGATATAATTGATATCCATGGTGCGCTGATAGTCATGCAGGCGATCCAGCGCCTGAGCAATGGGCCTGCGGATCGAGCGGGCCGCGTTATTGACCAGTACATCGACCCGGGTATGTTCAGCGAGGATTTTAGCTGCGGTCGCCTGCAGACTGACCTCATCCGTCAAGTCTGTCGGGTATATCCAGGCTTCACCGCCACTATCGCGGATAGCCTGCTGCACCCGCCGCAACTCATCCTCACGCCGCGCCACCAGACAAAGCCGTGCCCCCGCAGCCGCCAACTGATAAGCCGCCTGCTCACCAATACCGCTGGAAGAGCCTGTCAGCACAACCGTTTTGCCTTTAATACCCATGCGCACCTCTTAACGCTTTGTTTTAATTTTTTGCCGCGGAATCCACGGAAGGACGCGGAAGTTAAAGAACAATCTTTAGCCACAGACAACAAGGACTTACACAGACAAAAGACAAATTATTTAAAAGTAGTTGTCCGTGATTGTCTGTGTCGTCCGTGGCTTATCAGTATTTTCCGCGTTCTTCCGCGGATTCCGCGGCGAACAACTCCTCAGTAAATACCCGGCTATCTATTAGCCAGCAACTCTGTTAACCTGCTCGCCATCCTGCCTCAAAGGATCTCGTCTGCTGGCCATGCCGGACGGCGAAACCTCCGATACGACCCGCCTGAGGACGGCCGCCCGCTTAACGAGGCGTGACCGAAGTCGTTCCTTTTCCCCATGAACACCATGGGCCTCGCCGGCACTGTTTGCCCGTGCGAGAACAAAACGAGATTATTGATGACAAATTTTGCTTCTCTCGGCCTGTCCGAGAAACTGGTCCGTGCAACTGCAGACCAGGGTTATGAAACGCCCTCCCCGATCCAATTGCAAGCCATTCCCGCAGTATTGTCAGGCCAGGATGTCATGGCCGCTGCACAAACCGGCACCGGCAAAACCGCTGGCTTTACCCTGCCACTGCTGCAACGCCTGGCGGAAAAACCGCGTGCCGGCAAGGGCGTAAGGGCTCTTATTCTGGCGCCTACCCGTGAGCTTGCAGCCCAGGTCGCCGACAGCGTTGCCCTCTACGCCAGGTATATGCCGACCTCTTCCGCGGTGGTTTTTGGCGGGGTGAAAATCAACCCGCAAATGATGAAGCTGCGCGGTGGCGTAGACGTACTGATCGCCACCCCCGGTCGCCTGCTGGACCTGTATCAGCAGGGCGCCGTAAAGTTTGATGCTCTGGAAACTCTGGTGCTGGACGAAGCTGACCGCATGCTGGATATGGGCTTTATTCGCGACATCCGCAAAATCCTTGCCCTGCTGCCTGCCAAGCGTCAGAACCTGTTGTTCTCAGCCACCTTCTCCCCCGATATTCGCAAGCTGGCAGAAGGCCTGTTGAACAACCCGGTACTGGTAGAGGTCGCGACCCGTAACACAACCTCTGAGAATGTGCGTCAGTCTGTATACACCGTTGACCAGAGCAAGAAATCTGCGCTGCTGAGCGAACTGGTGACCAGTCAGAACTGGCAGCAAGTGCTGGTATTTACACGCACCAAGCATGGCGCCAACCGCCTGACCCAGAAACTGGAAAAAGACGGCATTACCGCCGCCGCTATCCACGGCAACAAGTCACAGGGTGCCCGCACCCGTGCCCTGAGCGACTTCAAAAAAGGCGAAATCCGCGTACTGGTTGCCACAGACATTGCTGCTCGGGGGCTGGATATCAAACAGCTACCGCAGGTGGTTAACTTTGAGCTGCCGAATGTGCCTGAAGACTACGTGCACCGTATCGGCCGCACCGGACGCGCGGGCGAGCAGGGCCACGCACTGTCACTGGTTGCCCATGACGAGAACAAGCTGCTGACGGGCATTGAACGCCTGATCAAAAAACAGCTCCCTCGTGAGGTGATTACAGGCTTCGAGCCCAGCGCTGAGCCCGTCGCCAAAACCCCGGCACCCAACCGCTCTGCCCGCCAGGGCCAGCGCCCCGGTGGCCGCAGCACAGGTAACCCGCGCCCAGCAGGCGGCCGCCCGGGCGGCGCACGTCCCGGCCAGGGACGCAGCAGCCAGTCACGGGGCAACCGCAGCCAGGCTTAACCGCCCTGGCTCGCCGGAAGCATTTTTGACTTTTGCCGCTGAATCCGCGGAAGAACGCAGAAAAAAAGACTGAAAATGGCGCTGTAAACTGGTCGAGTGCCCAGCGCTCCGCGCGAGCCCCCTCACTCATCTACCGGGCCATTTACGTAAAAGTCTTATTCCGCGTCCTTCCGCGGATTCCGCGGCAAAAAACCTAGCCTGCCCCGCCCTCAGAAACAGCTACACTTTTGGAGATGCTGCTTCCAAAGGCCATTGCGTGATGATGAGGGGCATACTTGCCAGTGCAGTCGTTCTCACTGCCATTTGGGCTGACCCTGCCCAGGCTGGCTATGACGGGTACTTTTCCTTTTCGCACCAACAAGCCACCAACGCTCCCTATGCGGACACAGATAACCGCTTCCGGGCAACGACCTTTTATCTGGGCCACCAACCCACAGCGGGTGTCGGCTTTGCCTATCACCATGACTACCGGGTATTCAAACTCCCCCCTGCCAATAACGCCGAGCCTGCCAGCAATGGCCACGTGCACCTGACCGGGCCTGTGATCACTGGACATCAGGCTGATTGGTACTGGCAGCTTGCGCCGCGTATTGCCACCTCATCCAACGGCCTGAAACACCTCCAGGATGCCTCTGGCAAAGATGTGCAGCTACATGGGCTGGCACTGTTCCGAACAGATTGGGGTGCTATCGGGCTTCAGGCCGATAGCCGACTGGGACGCTATCAGCCTTACCCTGTGGTTCAGTACATGCACTCGGCAGGCCCTTTGATGCTGCAGCTGGGCTGGCCACAGAGCCTGATCCGCTGGCAACGTTGCTCAGGCGGTAGTCCGCTGTGGCACCGCCAGCCCCATCCCGGCGGACGCTGCCTGGCTTCAGGCTCCGCCCTGGCCAGGGCCTATCTTGAAGCGGGATTGGCGCCCACCGGTGGGCAATGGCAAGTCAAAAGCAAAGACAGAACGCTCTCCACCCCGTTCAGGCAACAACGCTGGGAGGCATCAGTGGTAGCAGGCTGGAGTATCAGGCCGGGGATCGAGCTGCGGCTGGGGGGGCACTATGGCTTCAGGGAGGAATGGCGCTATCGGCTGGAATCGGGCGAACGGGTGACCTTATCAGTAAGGGATACTGTCAGCCTGGTGGGGGAATCGGTGGTGAGGTTTTAGTACTGAACGGATGAGAACGGATTGAGTAGCCGCGGAATCCACGGAAGGACGCGGAAAATACTGATTAGCCACGGACTACACAGACAATCACGGACGAGAGCAAAACCACAGATCTTTCTATTTTTGTCCGTGTGTATCCGTGTAGTCCTTGGCAAATCAATTAGTTGTCTTTTTTCCGCGTCCTTCCGTGGATTCCGCGGCAAAAAATAGGCAGTAAAGAATCAAACGCGGTTGTAGGTGTCTTCAAACCGCACAATGTCATCCTCACCCAAATAGCTGCCGGTCTGCACTTCGATCAGCTCCAGCGGTATGACGCCCGGGTTGGTCAGGCGGTGGGTCTGGCCGAGGGGGATGTAGGTGGATTGGTCTTCCGTCAGCAACAGTTCTTCCGCCCCCCGGTTAACCAGGGCGGTGCCTTTGACGACTACCCAATGCTCGGCCCGATGGTGATGCTTTTGCAGAGACAGTGAGGCGCCTGGCTTAACCATGATGCGCTTAACCTGGAAGCGTTCGCCCATGGCAATGCCCTCGTAGGTACCCCAGGGGCGGTGCACCTTGGTATGCAGTCGGTGCTCTTCCCGGCCACTGGCCTTGACCTGGGCCACCAGTTTTTTCACGTCCTGCACCCGGTGACGGTCTGCTACCAGCACCACGTCATCGGTTTCCACGATCACGTGATCACTGATACCCAGGGCCGCAATCAGCCGGCCTTCGGAATGAATATAGGAGCCGCTGACATCCTCCAGAATAACGTCACCCCGGCAGACATTGCCCTGTTCGTCCTGCGGCTGGATTTCCCACAGCGCGGACCATGAGCCCACGTCACTCCAGCCTGCATCCAGAGGCACAACCACGGCGTCCTGGGTCTTTTCCATCACGGCATAGTCAATGGAATCGTCAGGGCATTGCGCGAACGCGCTTTTATCCACTCTGACAAAATCCAGGTCCGCCTGGCGACCGTCAAAAGCACGCTGGCAGGCGGCCAGTATGTCGGGGCGGTGCGTGCCCAGGGTGTTCAAATAAACATCGGCCCGGAACAGGAACATACCGCTGTTCCACAAGTAAGTGCCGTCTTTGAGATAAGCCTGGGCGGTCGCTTCATCAGGCTTTTCAACAAAGGCCGCCACATCACAATAGCCGGCATGTTCAGTGCCTTTGCGGATATAGCCATAGCCGGTATGGGGCGCGGTCGGCACTATGCCAAAGGTGACCAGCTTGCCCTGCTCTGCCGCCGCACGCCCAACCTCGACAGCCTGACGGAAGCTATCAATATCTTTCAGCACATGATCCGACGGCATCACCAGCAACAGGGTTTCCGGTGATTGTTGAGCAGCCTGCAATGCGGCCAGGGCGATAGCCGGCGCTGTGTTACGCCCTACCGGCTCCAAAACAATACCCGCCGACCGGTTTACCGCCAGCTCCTGCAGATGCGCCGCCACCACAAAGCGATGGTCTTCATTGGTGATCGCCATAACCTGCACACTGTTATCCAGCGACAGGCCCCGCTTTACCGTCTCCGCCAGCAGGGACTCCTCAGACACCACGGGCAGGAACTGCTTGGGGTAAGCCTCACGGGACAAGGGCCAAAGACGGGTACCGGAACCACCGGAGAGAATAACGGCGAGCATAGTTATCAACCTATTGGACGCACATAGAAGAGGGATTATAGCCGCGGAATCCGCGGAAGAACGCGGAAATAAAAGACCTGATTATTAGACACGAACGGGCACGGACAATCACGGACGACAAGATCTTTCTCTAGCAACCATAATATCCTTTGTTTTTTCCGCGCCCTTCCGTGGATTCCGCGGCAAAAAAAAGCACAAGCCCCCGCTCATATAAGCAAGGGGCTTTAGCCTATTACTCCTGCCAGCTTTGTACCGCTTCCTTACCGTACTTCTCACGCCACTCGTTCAGCGTCTTGTGGTTACCGCCGCGGGTTTTAACCACTTCACCGGTGTGGGGGTTTTTGTAGACTTTTTCCGGGCGCTTGGCGCGGCCAGTTTCAGCAGATTTGCCGCCGAGCAGTGAGGAGTCGATAGTGCCCAGAATCTGCAGTACATCGCGGGGTGTTTTGTTGTACTCATCCATCAGAGCTCGCACTTTCTCTTCGAACTCAAGCTCGCTCTTCAGCGCGGTATCCTGTTCCAGCTGCTGCAGTTCCTTTGCGAGTTGTTCGATGAGCTGCTTCTTCTGGTAGTACACGTTAATCTTTGCCATGGATATAACCTTTAAGCGTTGTTGAATGAAACACCCAATAATCAGTCGACGTAGGATAGCGTCGCTTGCCAATTATAGCGGCAGCCACCCTTATTTAACAAACAAAAGCATTAAATAAAATATAACGACGTTGAGATCAATTTAACAAAATCGCCTCAACACAAAATCATTAATGCTTCGTTATTCCGGTATAACAATGGCGGCTTTTAATCTTGTATCAAGCTGTTGCCGTAGGGCCTCTTTCGCCAGAAAGTCACCGTGCACAATACGAACTTCCCAGGGCAGACGCTTCATCCCCATGATAAAACTGATCAAGTCGGATTGCCCTGCGTGGGCGGAATAGCCGCCCAGAGTATGTATTTGTGCTTTTACCTGATAACGCTGACCTTCGAGCTCAACCCAGCCACGACGAGGGCCAAAACGCTGAAGCGCGCGGCCTGGCGTGCCTGCCGCCTGATAGCCTACAAACAGCACATCATTCCTCGGCTCCTCAAGCATGGCTTTGAGGTAGTTCACTACCCGCCCACCTGTGCACATACCGGAACCCGCAATAACCACACATGGCCTGTGGGATCTGGCCAGATAATCTACAGCGTTGACATGCTCATCATGGCTGTCAATAACCGTCAGCTGTTCAAAAGACAGTGGGTGACGGCCATGACGTACGCGCTCCAGGGCTTCATCATCCCAGTATGGTTTCAACTGGCGATACAGATTTGTGAAGCGGGCAGCCAAAGGGGAATCGACAACAATATCCAGGTCTCGCCATTTCAGCGCTGCGGGCTGATCGCCTTGTGCAATGTTCGGCTCAATTACCGGCTTATGACCAAAGTCATGAATAATGCTCTCTATTTCATAGAGCAGCTCCTGCGTTCGCCCGATACTGAACGCGGGAATCAATACTGTACCGCCATCCGCCAGGGCGTGCTCAAGCACCGCTTTCAATCGTAAACGACGCGTTTCCCTGTCTTCGTGGTCTTTATCGCCATAGGTACTCTCAATAACCAGGCGATCACAATATTCAGGTGACTGTGGCGCTGGTAACAGGGGCGAATGGGGGGCTCCCAAATCGCCACTAAACACAACACGCTCATGAGCATCACCGGCCCGGGCGTCACACTCGACATAAGCGGACCCCAGAATATGCCCCGCCCGCTGGAACCTGATACGCAGGGACTGCCCTGCCTCATCAAATACCGGATGCCATTCATTATAAGGCACCGCCACTATGCGGGAGCGCAACAATTCAAGCACCCGTTCCACCAGTGCCCGATCCCGGGTAAAGCCCATCCGCAGCGCATCATCCAGCACCTCTGGCAACATCAGGGCAGAGGGCTCAGAGCACAGAATCGGCCCGGTAAAACCCGCAGCCAGCAGGTAAGGAATCCGCCCCACATGATCAATATGCACGTGGGTCACCACCAGTGCGCGGATATGGTCAACAGGGAAATCAACGGACAGGCTGGCGGCAGAGGCGCTGTTGCCGGCCTCTTCCCCCTGGAACAGGCCGCAGTCCACAAGAACACCGGCAGCGCCCACCACCAGCTCATGGCATGAGCCAGTAACGCCTGTGGTGGCGCCATGATGGAGAATATCAATCATCGTATCGTCCTTGATTTACTCAGTTTTTTTGCCGCGGAATACGCGGCAAAACGCGGAACAAAAACACCTTATAAGACTTTAACCCCAGAAATACAGACAACAAACAAAACGTGCTTATCGTCTGCGACCAATCAATCTCTTATCTTTCTTCCGCGTTCTTCCGCGGATTCCGCGGCCAACCAATCTCTTTTATTTCGTCCGTGGCAAAAAGTCAGTTCAGCCTACGCACTTTGCCTGAAAGGTCCTCTTCAGAGGCTTTGAAGGGCTGGCCGTTGCACCATACCAGGTCGGCAACGTCGCCATTGGGATTGTAGCCGGTGGGGGCTTCCAGGATGAGGTCGATCACCCGCTGGCAGTCAAAAGCCGTGCTGGCCAGTTTGAGTTTTTCCAGCAGGGCTTCCAGCTCTTCCCAGGGCATAAAGACCTCTCGGGCTTTCATGATACGGGCGTGAGCTGTGCCCTGAGGGTCATCGCCAATCAGCAGCTCTTCAAAGAGCTTCTCACCCGGGCGCAAACCCGTGAAGGTGATGCGGATATCACCCTCAGGCCGATCGTCAGTTTTTTCTGTCAGCCCCATCAGGTGAATCATCTTGCGGGCCAGATCGGCAATTTTTACCGGCTCGCCCATATCCAGCACAAACACTTCGCCGCCCTGCCCCATGGCGCCGGCCTGCAGCACCAACTGGCTGGCTTCAGGAATAGTCATGAAATAGCGAATAATATCCGGGTGCGTAACGGTGACCGGGCCGCCATCACGAATCTGGTCCCGGAACAAGGGCACAACCGAGCCGGAGGAGCCCAGCACGTTGCCAAAGCGTACCATGGAGAAGACGGTTTTTTCCTGCCGACGGGCCAAGGCCTGCAACACCAGCTCGGCCATCCGCTTACTGGCACCCATCACATTAGTGGGGCGTACGGCTTTATCCGTTGAGATCAGGACAAAACGCTCAACCCCTGCAGCAACAGCCGCTTCAGCCGCATGCCAGGTGCCAAATACGTTGTTTTGTACCCCTTCAATAATGTTGTGTTCTACCAAAGGTACATGCTTGTAGGCTGCGGCGTGATAAACCGCATTTACCGAGAATGCCCGCATGACGGCTTCGCAGCGGCGCCTGTGTACCACACTGCCCAGTAGCGGCTGGATATCCACACCATAATCGTTCACGGTATTGACGGTGGCCAGCTCACGCTCGATGGAATAAAGCGCAAACTCTGACTGTTCAAACAGCACCAGCACCCGCGGTTTATGGCGCAGAATCTGCCGGCACAGTTCTGAGCCTATGGAGCCACCCGCCCCTGTCACCATCACGACTTTGCCGGTAATACTCTCCGCCAACAGCTTGAGGTCAGGGCGCACAGGGTCGCGCCCCAACAAGTCTTCAATCTCAAGATCACGAATGTCATTGATACGGGCCTTGCCCGATACCAGCTCTGACATGGAGGGCACTGTCTGCACCGCTACGCTGAGGGGCTCCAGAATGGCCAGTAAGCGTTTGCGCTGCTGGGCTTCAGCATCATCCAGCGCCAGCAATACCCGCGTGACATCATGCTCTCGAATGGCTTTGCGCAGCTTTTCAACGCCATACACCGGCAAACCGGCAATATTGGTGGCATCCTGCTCCTCATCCACCGACACAAAGCCCGCAGGCCGAAACTCCGTACCTCTGCCCAGGGCGAGCGCCAACTGCATACCGGTTTCACCGGTACCAGCCACCAAAACCGCCTGACGTGAGCGCTGGCGGGGATATTGCACCAACCCCCTGATGGCAAACCGGGTACCCGCGACAAACAGGAAAGCGAAGGCCGCATAGATCACCGGCACTGAACGTGGCACCGGCACTTGCAACAGATAGCCCAGAATGATCAAAATGGCAGCAGAAAGCGCCACCCCGGCGATGATGGCCAGCAAAGCCTTCTCGCTGATAAAGCGGATAACCGCCCGGTACAGGCCCAGCTTGATAAACGCGGCAATGGTGAGAGCCACCGTTCCACCAAACAACAGCAGGTGGCCATTCGTTGGCAGCCAACTCGCATCCTCAAATCGCAAAGCCCAGGCGGCCCAAAGGGACAGGGCCAGAAACAACGCATCTGCCAGCAGGGCCACAATCCGCTTACCCGGCCGGGGCAAGTCCAGCAACCATTGAAGAGCAACAATTTTCTTAGGCATCCTGACCCTTATTAACGACATGCAGGCTAACTATATAGCAATGAAGCCGCACAATTATCCAGTTACCAAACCATTAAGCCAGTAGCATTTACAACCAACAACACCCGCGTGCGCGCCAACCCAGGCAAGGCCACCACACCCTGTAGGAGCTGGCCATGCCTGCGACCGCCCGCCCACGGCGGGCCATGATCACCCGCAAACACCACCGGGCCCGCAAACACAGGTCGCGGTCATGGACCGCTCCTACACAGGCAAGACCGCACACCCTGTAGGAGCTTGCCACGCCTGCGACCGCCCGCCCACGGCGGGCCATGATCACCCGCAAACACCAGCGGGCCTGCAAACACAGGTCGCGGTCATGGACCGCTCCTACACAGG
>JAIUMV010000025.1 GCA_022565395.1 Marinobacter sp. | reverse complement strand
GGGGGGGGTGCGCGCCGGGCTTACGGGGGGCTCGGACGGGTGCCCCCCCTGCGGCTTACCGGGCGCGCTGCCCGCCGTTTCCGGGGCTGACAGCGCCAACTCCGGACGGGTATTGAACTCGCGGATAAAAATCCCCCAGAATGCCATAAATAGCGCCGCCACCAGGGGGCCCATCACAAAACCGTTGATGCCAAACAGTAGAATTCCTCCCAGCGTGGACAGCAACACCATATAGTCCGGCAACTTGGTATCACGCCCCACCAGAATCGGCCTCAGCACGTTGTCTGCCAGGCCAATCACTATGGCGCCAAAGGCTGTCAGCACGATAGCGGACATAAACTGGCCCACCGCCGCGAGATAAATGGCCACCGGCACCCACACCAGGGAGGCACCAACGGCGGGCAGCAACGACACGATGGCCATGACCACCCCCCATAGCAGGGCACCACTGAGCCCCAGCACCCAGAAAATAAAGCCACCCAGAGCACCCTGAATAATGGCGATCAGCAGGTTGCCTTTGACGGTGGCCCGGGTAACCTCTGCGAACTTTGCAAACAGCAGCCGCTCGCGCTCATCACCGAGAGGTAACGCCTTGATTAGAAGCTCCACCAGCTTGGTACCGTCCCGAAGCAGGAAAAAGGACAGGTAAATCATCAGCAGCAGGCCCAGCACAAACTGGAAGGTGTTCTGACCTATACCCAGTGCCAGCTTGGCCATGAACTGACTCCCCCCCACCGCCAGATTGACGAGCCGTTCACGCAGCTCGCCGACATTGATATCAAACTGCGCGAGCAGCCGCTCGATGGCGGGAAATGCCTGGTTAACACGATCCAGATATTCGCCAGGGCGTATCTCACCTGCCTGGATCTGCTGGTAAAGGGCCAGCCCCTCCGCTACCAGGGACGTTACCAGCACGATCACGGGAATAACCACAATAACCATACAGATCAATAAGGTGAGAAAGGCCACCAGATTCGGCCGCGGCCCCAGTTTGCGCAAGAGAAACACCTGTACCGGGTGAAAAATCAACGCGATGGCCACTGCCCAGAAGATAGGGCCAAAAAAAGGCTTCATGAGGATGAAAAAAGCCACTGACACCCCAACCAGCATCAGCAGGAACGAGCGTCTCTCCAGGTCGTCAGTCATGGGTTCGCAATCCTTCAGGGAATCCACGGCAAAAGATACCACGCCAGCCGTGGTCAGTGTCAGTCACTACAAGGTATAGTGGAGGTTTTGCAATTTCTGCTTTCAGTCAGGGTAACGATGCTGGACAGTCCGGAATTTGACATAGCAACCGCAACCGAGGCGGCCATCGCACTGCAGGCCATTCTGGCCGCACGCACTCATCGCAAGAAGATCATGGGGCAGGATGTTCTGATCCCCGGGCAGTTGGGCAGCGCCCTGAAACTTCCCACCATCATAAGCCGTCTGGGCAGCAAGCAATCCAGTCGGCGTGAGCAGGGCCTAGCTCAGTTTCAGGAGCTTTGGGCGACCTTATCACACCCCACCCGCAACAAGGTGCTGAACCGCATTGGCTGGTATGATCCCAAGAACCTGGACTGGGAGGACAAACGCTCCAACCGGCGCCCGGTCGTCGACCCCGATGCGGACCCGGCCCCGAACCCCTCAGACTGACCGCCGCGCGCTGCCGCCCCCGGCTAAATGCAAAACAGGTCTCACTTGGACGCAAACCGGAACGCTCTGTTACCTAACTCAAACACTACTTGAGCCGTGACTCCATTAAGCTAACTGGATAGCCAAGACACCTCTGCAAAGCACAATAGCGTTTGCAGCGGTTACTTGAGTTGCGTGTCACCAGGACACGGGTAACCTTGCGTACGATCAGCGGGGCAGTCGTCGGTATGCATATTCTGAGAACAGATGAAGCCCGGTTTGCCGAGCTTCCAGACTATCCTTTCTCCCCCCGGTGGGCCGAGGTACAGGATGGCCTGCGCATGCACTATGTTGACGAGGGTCCTCAGGCCGCCAACCCCGTGGTCATGATCCACGGTGAACCCACCTGGTCCTATCTCTGGCGCCACATGATTCCGGTGATTGCCAACAACGGCTATCGCGTGTTGGCACCTGACCTGATTGGCTTCGGCAAATCCGACAAGCCAAGCAATCCGCTGGATTACACCTATGACCGCCACATGCAGTGGCTGACCCAATGGATGCTGAGCCTCGACCTGCGCAAGGTCACGCTGGTATGCCAGAACTGGGGTTCGCTATTGGGGCTGCAACTGGCAGCACGCCACCCTGACCGCATAGACCGCATTATCGTAGGCAACGGGCGACTACCTACCGGCAACAGCAACCCGCCGACAGCTGCAGCCCTGTGGCGCGTCTTCTCCCTGCATAGTCCCTGGTTCCCCGTCAGCCACCTGGTTCAACTGGGCACCGACCGCAGCCTTAGCCGCGGCGAACTGGCCGCCTATGAAGCCCCCTTCCCCAGCCATGCCCATAAAGCCGGCGCGCGGGGCTTCCCACGACTACTGCCACGCATGCCCAACGATCATGTCAGCGAGCTTTACCGGGATGCCTGGGCCGCGCTGGAACAATGGCGCAAACCCTTCGTGACCTGTTTCAGCAATGGCGACCCCATTACCCGGGGTGCCGACCGCGACCTGCAGCGCCGCATTCCCGGCGCCCATGGTCAGCCCCACATTACCCTGCAGGGTGGACACTTCCTGCAGGAAGATGCCCCTCTTGATTTCGCCCGGGTGATTCTTGATGCTTGTCGTTGCGTCATGGCGGCCTGATCAGGCAAACACTGTTACTGTCTGCCGGCTCAACGCCACCAGCTCGCCCTGCTCGCTCCAGATGGTAGCCTGCGTATGGCCATACCCTTCACCAGCCTGATCAATGCTGGCAAGGTACCGCAGCCAGCCGTCCGCGGCCAGTGCTGGCCTTGGGTGTACCACCTCCAGCGACCAGCTCAGCGAGCTCGCCGGTGCAGGCTGACGTAACAGCGGTAAAACCGCCGGTGGCCAGGCGTCCACCAAGGCAACCAGGTGCTCGTCCCGCAACGCCTCAGGGGGCTCGCGAAAACGCATCCAGCCCCCCATCTGGCGGCCACCCTTGCCGGTAAAGGGCAAGGCGCCCAGGCCCCAGCGCATATCGATATGCTTAACAAACTCAGGGGTTACCCCTGGCAGGTAGGGCAATGCCTGGCATTGCGCGGGGCTGGCCATGGCGACAGCGTCCGGTCCTGCCAGAGCGACGGCTGAGTCCCGCCCCGCACCAAAGCTTCCCAACACCACCAATTGCACCTGCCCCGCCTGCAGCAGACGACCTTCAACCTGACTGACGGCCTTGCCCTCACGCAGCACCTTCACATCAATGGTTACCGGTTGATCCGGCGCAACCGGACCGACAAAAGATACCTGCAGCGCGCGCATGGGCCGACCGGCGGGCACCGCACGGCTCATCCTGCCGAATACCAGCGCCGCAACCAGCCCGCCAAAGGTGGCACGCCCCTGGCCCCAGCTGCCAGGGATTATCAGGGTGTCAGAGGCATTCAGTTCGAGAAGCTGATCAAAGTGCATGGCTATATCCTGTAACGGGTCCGGTACAAACAGCAGAGCCCGCAGGGTGCCGCAATCACTGCCGAGTGGCAACTACCTACGCGCTTGCATATCTTCAAACCCGGAAAGCCGCTATACTTGCAACTATTGTGCATCCTGCGGATGCTTCACCCTTCTATATCCTGAGTAAATTCATGTCAGAAATCCGTTTTGTCGACCTCGGCCTTGATTCGGCTGTGCTCGACGCTGTCAGCACCGTGGGCTATGAGACCCCGTCCCCCATCCAGGCCCAGGCCATTCCCATCCTTCTGGAAGGCCATAATCTGTTGGGTATTGCCCAGACCGGGACCGGCAAAACCGCGGCCTTCGCGCTGCCGCTATTGAGCCGCATTGACCGGGACGTCTGTGAACCGCAGATTCTGGTGCTGACGCCAACCCGGGAACTGGCTATCCAGGTGGCGGAAGCCTTTTCCACCTATGCCCGGCAATTCCGCAACTTCCAGGTTCTGCCCATCTACGGTGGCCAGGACTTTGTTCCCCAGCTGAAAGGCCTGAAACGCGGTGCCCAGGTTATTGTTGGCACCCCCGGCCGCATGCTCGACCATTTGCGTAAAGGCAGCCTGAAGCTGTCAACACTGAAAGCGCTGGTACTGGACGAAGCTGACGAAATGCTGCGGATGGGCTTTATCGACGATATCGAAGCCATTCTGGCGGCAACCCCCAAGGACTGTCAGCGCGCACTTTTCTCCGCCACCATGCCACCCCCCATTCGCAAAGTGGCTGAGACTTACCTGAAAAACGCCAAGGAAGTCCGCATCGAAAGCCAGACCCGCACGGTAGAGCGCATCGCGCAGTTCGTGCTGCCAGTGTTTGCCGAGCGCAAACTGGATGCCCTGACCCGGGTGCTGGAAGTGGAACCCTTCGACGCCACCATCATTTTTGTGCGCACCAAAGCGGAAACCACCGTACTGGCGGAAAAACTTGCAGCCCGCGGCCACGCAGTCGCACCGCTGAACGGTGACCTGAATCAGCGTCAGCGCGAACAAACTGTGGAAGACCTCCGCCGTGGCAAGAAAGATATCGTGGTTGCCACCGACGTGGCCGCGCGCGGCCTGGACGTGCCCCGCATCACCCACGTGATCAACTATGATGTGCCCTACGACAGCGAGGCCTACATCCACCGGGTTGGCCGCACTGGCCGTGCGGGCCGCGACGGCAAGGCCATTCTGCTGGTGACCCCACGGGAGCGCAGCTGGCTGAGGACGCTGGAGCGCGCCACCAACTCACCCATGACCGCCTATGAGCTGCCATCACCGGCAGAGCTGCAGCAAATGCGTGAGCAACAGTTTGAGGCCCAACTGCTGGCTTTCGCTGAAGACGGTAAGGTCGCCAAAGCCCTGGCCCTGCTGGACGGTATTGCCGAGCGCAATAACCTGGACCCCGGCCTGCTGGCTGGCGCCCTCGCGTGCTGGCTGGAAAGCGCACAGCCCGGCGTAATGCCCATGGAGCAACCCCAGGCCCTGCCCACACCTTCCACGGAGCCACGTCGCCCGCGCCCTGATGGTGAGCGCAAGCCGCGCCATGGCAAGCCCGGCGGCAAGAATTTCAAAAAAGCACCGTTCAAGAAAAGCAAAGGGAAACCTAGCGCCGCAGGCGCCAAGAAGTTTGGCGACAAGCCACGCGCTGCCAAGCCCTGAGCAAACAACAAAAAGCCCCGGCCATGAGCCGGGGCTTTGCTGTGGCGAACACCTCAGCGCCAGCCCTCAGACCTCGCGCTGGTAAACCACAAAGCTGTAGTCATAGGGATTGTGCCCGCTGGCACTGAAGTCCTCGCGACCCAGCTCCTGCCAAGTGTCCAGATCCACTTCCGGAAAATAGGCGTCACCCGCCACGTCCGCATGCACCTGGGTCAGGTACAGGCGCTCCACCAGCGGCAGCGCCTCCGTATAGATCTGGCCGCCGCCGATGATCATGATCTCGTCACCACCTTCAATCACCGCCTGTGCTTCCGCCTTGACCAGTGCATCCGCCAGTGAAGTGACCACCAGAACGCCAGCAGGCGCCTGCCAATCCGGGTTGCGGGTAATCACCACATTGAGCCGCCCTGGCAATGGCCGCCCAATAGACTCAAAGGTCTTGCGCCCCATAATCACGGGCTTGCCCATGGTGACCTGCTTGAAATACTTGAGATCCCCCGGCAGGTACCAGGGCAGAGCGTTGTTCTTGCCAATCACCCGGTTGCGGGCCATGGCGACGATAATAGCCTTGCGCATGAAGAGCGTCCTTAAATGGCGATAGGCGCCTTGATCACTGGATGGGGGTCATAACCTTCAAACTCGAAGTCCTCCAGCTCATAGTCAAAGATGGAGGCCGGTTTGCGACCTATCACCAGCCTCGGCAACGCACGGGGCTCCCGGCTCAGCTGCTCAAAGACGATGTCATCGGTCAGGTGGTTATGGTAAAGGTGGCAGTCACCAAAGGTGTGCACAAACTCTCCCACTTCAAGGTCACACTGCTGAGCAATCATATGGGTCAGCAGGCTGTAGGAGGCGATATTGAAGGGCACCCCCAGAAACAGATCGGCACTGCGCTGGTAAAGCTGACAGGATAGTTTGCCGTCCGAGACGTAGAACTGAAACAGGCAGTGGCAAGGCGCCAGCGCCATGCGACCCGCCTCAGCGTTGGTCTGAGGGCTGGTGGTTTCATCCGGCAGATCAGCGGGATTCCAGGCTGACACAATCAAACGCCGGGAATTGGGCTTGCTGCGAATCTGGGCAATCACCTCGCTGATCTGGTCCACCACACGACCGTCCGGGCACTCCCAGCTGCGCCACTGTTTGCCGTAGATGGGCCCCAGCTCGCCATTCTCCAATGCCCATTCATTCCAGATACTGACATTACGCTCCTGTAGCCAGCGATTGTCGGTAGAGCCTTTCAGGAACCACAGCAGTTCGTAAATGATGCTGCGCAGGTGAACTTTCTTGGTGGTTACCAAGGGGAAGCCTGCCGCCAAGTCAAAACGGATCTGACGACCAAACACTGAGCGGGTGCCTACACCGGTACGATCACCGCGATCAACGCCGTTATCCACCACATCACGCATCAAGTCGAGGTATGCTTTCATACTGCTGCTCTCCGGTACGCAAACACCATCAGGCCGGCGCCTGCCAGAATCATGGGCAGCGACAGTACCTGCCCCATCGTTAGCCAGTCAAAGGCCAAATAACCAAGCTGCGCGTCCGGCTGACGGAAAAACTCCACCAGGAAGCGGAACGCACCATACAACACAAGGAACAAGCCGGAGACGGCCATGCGCGGGCGCGGCTTGGCGGAAAACCACCACAAAACCACAAACAGCACGACCCCCTCAAGGGCAAACTGATACAGCTGCGAGGGGTGCCTCGCCATGGCATCGGGGGCGTTGGGAAACACCATACCCCAGGACACGTCGGTGGGTTTGCCCCAGAGCTCGCCGTTGATGAAGTTACCAATGCGCCCGGCACCCAACCCTACCGGCACCAGCGGCGCAACAAAATCACCGATTTCAAAGAAAGTCCTGCCCACCTTGCGCCCGAACCACCACAAGGCAATCAACACGCCCAGCAGACCACCGTGGAAGGACATGCCGCCCTCCCAGATACGCAACAGCCACAAGGGGTCACCCATAAACTGGCTGAAGTTATAGAACACCACATAGCCAAAGCGCCCCCCCAGTATGACGCCGATGGCAATGTAGAACAGCAGGTCACCCAGCTGTTCTTCCTTGACCGGTGACCAGGGTTTACGCGCCCGCAGCTTTCCCAGCCACCAGCCCACCAGAAAGCCCACCAGATAGGTGAGCCCATACCAGTGGACCTTGAAGGGCCCCAGGGAGATAGCTACCGGGTCAAATTCTGGATGACGAAGCATAAAAGCCCTCAAGCTCTAGGTCAGGAAACGAATACCCACCAGGATCAGCAGCAATGCAAAGATGCGTTTTAACAACTTGGCGTCCAGCCGATGGGCCAGCGCTGCACCCACCCGGGCAAAAATGATACTGGTAGCCACAATACCCACAAAGGCGGGCAAATAGATAAAGCCGACACTATACTCAGGCAGCCCCGGGTTCTGCCAACCGGTCACCATATTGGTGGCGGCTCCGGCAATGGCAATCGGCAGGCCGATAGCGGCAGAGGTGCCCACCGCCTGCTGCATCCGCACGTTGCACCAGCTCAGGAAGGGTACCGTCAGAGTTCCCCCACCAATTCCAAAAATCGCTGACGCCCAGCCAATACCGCCGCCGGCACTGGCAAGCCCCGCTGTACCCGGGACCTGACGGGTAGCCGAGGGTTCCAGCTCCAGCAGCATTTTCGCCGCCACCAGGATAACAAACACCCCGATAATCAGCTGCAGCATGTCACCGGAGAGCAACGATGCCGTCAAGGCCCCCAGCACCGCTCCCAGCAACACACCGCCGGCCATGGGCCGGAAAATATCCCAACGCACCGCATGATGCTGGTGATGGGAACGCACCGAGCTGATGGAGGTAAAAACAATTGTCGCCAACGACGTGCCTACCGCCAGGTGCGCCGCCACATCCGGGCTGACCCCCTGCAGGCCAAAGCTGAAAATCAGCACCGGCACAATCACCAGACCACCACCAATGCCAAGGAGCCCGGCCAGGGTTCCGGCCAGCGCGCCCAGCAGCAGGTAGACTGCAACCGACAGCAAAAGTGTCATACGCTCCTACATCATGAGTTCCACTTATGGTGCCGGTATGATACACAAGCAGCATCGACATTACCTATGCCAAGCTGACATGTGCCTGATCCTTTTTGCCCTCGACCAGCACCCTCACTTCCCTCTGGTGGTGGCCGCCAACCGGGATGAGTTCTTTGCACGCCCCACGGCCCCCATGCACTGGTGGCCGGATCGCCCGGTGCTGGCAGGCAAAGATCTTGCTTCCGGCGGCACCTGGCTGGCGCTCGCCAGCAACGGTGAAGTCAGCGCCGTCACCAATGTCAGACAAGGCGGGCAGGACACCAGCCAGCGTAGCCGGGGCGAACTGCCCCTGACTGCACTGCAGGGCGCAGCGGGCTGGCGTCAGCAGCTGCTGACCAACCGGGATACCTATGCGGGCTTCAACCTGATCCATCTCGACACCCACCAGGGCTGGCACCTCAGCAACCGGGACGCCCACCCGGGGCGCCATATCCATCGCGGCTACTACGGTGTCAGCAATCACCTGTTGCAAAGCCCCTGGCCAAAACTGGTGCGCCTGCGTCAGCAACTGCGGGACTTGCTGGCTGTCACTGCCCGCACGGGTGCGGCAGCACTGCATCAGCAGCTATTGCTGGCGCTGCAGGATCAGACGCCGGCCCCCGACCACCTGCTACCCGACACCGGCGTAGGACTGACCATGGAACGCTGGCTCTCGTCCCCCTTCGTACTTGGGGCGCATTACGGTACCCGGGCCAGCACCGTGATTACCGTCGCTCATAGCGGCGAAATCACCGTCACCGAACAAACCTGGCACCCAGAAGGCGTCGCCGGCCAGCTACAGCAGTTCCAGTGGCAGTCAGGGCAGCCGCCGGGTGCTGTGGTCTGATATACTGCCCCGACCTCGTGTGGGAGAGCCATCACAATGCCTAAAACCAGTAAAACCAGCACCATTGCCGATTTTGAAAAATCCCTCAACGAGCTGGAAGCTCTGGTTCGGGAACTGGAGCAGGGAGAGCTGACCCTGGAACAATCGTTAACCGCCTTTGAACGCGGAGTGACTCTGACCCGCGAATGCCAGCAGGCACTGCGCCATGCCGAGCAGCGGGTTAACAAACTGGTGCAGTCACCTGAAGGTGAGCTGAACGAACAACCTTTCGACGAGCAAGACTGATCCAAACCATGCATCCCGCGCCTGTCACGTCCCCGGACTTTATCGCCCATTGCCGCACGCTGATCGACCAGACTCTGAGCCGGCGGCTGGCAACGCTGCACCAACCACACACCTTGAGCGAAGCTATGCGCTACAGCGTGCTGGGTGGCGGCAAAAGGGTGCGCCCTGCCTTATGCATGGCGGCAGCCATGGCGCTGGGTGAGCGCCCGGAAGCTGCGCTGATACCCGCCTGTGCGGTGGAGCTGGTTCATGCCTACTCACTGGTTCATGATGATCTGCCGGCTATGGATGACGATGACCTGCGGCGCGGTCGCCCCACAACCCATATCGCCTTCGATGAAGCCACGGCCATCCTCGCTGGCGATGCCCTGCAAGCCCTGGCCTTCCAATGGCTGGCTGAGGCCGACGGGCTTACCGCCGACGTGCGTCTGGCGATGATTCGGGAGCTGGCCAGCGCCAGTGGTCAGGCCGGCATGGTGGGTGGTCAGGCGATTGACCTGGCTTCCGTTGGCAAACGTATAGATCTGGCGACCCTGGAAACCATGCACCGACTCAAAACCGGAGCCCTGATTGAAGCCAGTGTGCGACTGGGGGCCCTGACGTCAGCCCGGGTCAGCGACGCCGAACTGGGCCAACTGGCTCGCTATGCGCAGGCCCTTGGCCTGGCGTTTCAGGTGCAGGATGACCTGCTGGATATCGAAGGCGACACAGCTACCCTCGGCAAGACCCAGGGTGCTGACATGGCCCGCAACAAGCCCACCTACCCTGCACTTATGGGCCTGGCCAGCGCCAGAGACTATCTGCAGGACCTTCACCAGCAAGCCCTGGAGGCGCTGGCGGGCTTTGGCGACCAGGCAGCACCACTGCGGGAAATGGCCAGCTTTGTGGTTGCCCGCCAGCACTGAAGACCCGGGCCCTGGTCATAAAACCGAAACAGATTGCGAATCCGGTGTGAAAACACCGGACTTGATCCCGTATAATAGCCAGCACCCTTTTGCTCGCTGACAGACCAGGAAAGACCCACGCGGATGCAGGATACTCACGTTTTCCAGGAAATCCCGTCGCAACGGCCCCACACGCCGCTGCTGGACAGGATTGAATCACCGGACCAGCTTCGTCTGTTGACCGAGGATCAACTGCCGGTGCTTGCCCGCGAACTGCGGGCATTCCTGCTGTGGTCCGTCGGTCAGAGCGGTGGCCATTTCGGTGCCGGGCTCGGTGTGCTGGAACTGACCATTGCCCTGCACTACGTGTTCCACACCCCGGATGATCGCCTGGTCTGGGACGTGGGCCATCAAGCCTATCCTCACAAGATTCTCACTGGCCGTCGGGAGCAGATGACCAGCATCCGCAAGAAGGATGGCCTGGCGGGCTTCCCCAAGCGCGCTGAAAGTGAGTACGACACCTTTGGTGTCGGGCATTCCAGCACCTCCATCAGCGCCGCCCTGGGTATGGCCCTTGCCGCTCAGCTGGCAGGCAGCGCCCGCAAAAGCATTGCAGTGATTGGCGATGGCGCCATGACTGCTGGCATGGCCTTTGAGGCGCTGAACCACGCAGGCCACCTGCACGCCGACCTGCTGGTTATCCTCAACGACAACGACATGTCCATTTCCCACAACGTTGGCGGCCTCTCTAACTATTTCGCCAAGCTGTTGTCCAGCCGCACCTACAATCAGGTGCGGGACAGCAGCAAACGGGTGCTGCAAGCCACGCCGCAACTGATGGCACTGGCAAAGAAAACGGAAGAACATGTCAAAGGCATGATTGCGCCCGGCACGCTGTTTGAGGAGCTGGGATTCAATTACATCGGCCCCATCGACGGCCATGACCTGCCGCTGTTGGTGGAGACGCTGCAAAACATCCAGCAGCTGGACGGCCCGCAGTTCCTGCATGTAGTGACCAAGAAAGGCAAAGGCTTCGCACCTGCCGAGGCAGACCCCATCGGTTACCATGCCATTAACAAGATTGAACCCAAACCGGCCAAAACGCCGGTAGTGGTGAAGCCTGCCAAGCCCAAGTACGCCAATGTATTTGGCCAGTGGCTGTGTGACGCCGCCACTCAGGACAGTCGCGTGGTGGGCATTACGCCCGCCATGTGTGAAGGTTCGGATCTCATTGACTTCAGCCAGCGCTTCCCGGACCGCTATCATGATGTGGCCATTGCCGAACAGCACGCCGTAACCCTGGCGGCGGGCCTCGCCTGTGATGGTGCCAAACCCGTGGTGGCCATCTACTCCACGTTCCTGCAACGGGCCTACGACCAGCTGATACATGATGTCGCCATCCAACATCTGGATGTGCTATTTGCCATCGACCGGGCCGGTCTGGTGGGCGAAGACGGGCCAACTCATGCCGGCGCCTTTGACCTGAGCTACCTGCGCTGCATCCCGGATATGGTGATTATGGCGCCCTCAGATGAAAACGAGACCCGCCTGCTGCTGCAGACCGGGCTTGAGTTTGCCGGCCCGGCAGCGGTGCGCTACCCCCGTGGAACCGGGCCGGGTGCGACCATCGAGAGCGACCTCAATACCGTGGCTATTGGCAAGGGGCGACAGTTACGGGCAGGGAGCCGGGTGGCCATCCTCAACTTTGGCACCTTACTGACACCGGCACTGGCGGCAGCGGAGCGGCTCGGTGCCAGTGTTGCTGACATGCGTTTTGTGAAACCGCTGGACGAGGCGTTGATTCTTGCCCTGGCGGAGCAACACGAGCTGCTGGTAACGCTGGAGGAAAACGTGGTGGCTGGCGGTGCCGGCAGTGGTGTGGCGGAGTTCCTCAACCAGGCCGGCGTGCTCAGATCAACCTTGCACCTGGGCCTGCCTGACCGTTTCGTTGACCATGGCAGCCACAGTGAGCTGCTGCAGGAATGCGGCCTTGACGCTGGGGGCATTGAGCGCAGTATACGCCAGCGCCTGGCACTGCTGGATCAGCAGCAGAGCCTGCGGGCAGTGAAGTAAGCGCCCGCTCTCCGCAAGGGAGAGACTGAGGCGCAACAGCCCTCAGCCGAGGATATCGTCGTCCTGATGGGTTTCCAGCCAGTGGCCAAGTTTCTGCTGCTTGGTGCTGAGGTAACCTTCATTGTGAGGGTTACGCCCGACATGCAGGGGCACCCGCTCGACAACCTGGATACCCATGCTTTCCATCGCCTTAACCTTGCGGGGATTATTGGTCATCAGGCGGATACTCTTGATACCCAGATGCGCCAGCATGGGCTTGCACATACTGTAGTCCCGCAGGTCTGCGGCGAATCCCAGTCGCTCGTTTGCTTCTACCGTGTCCGCGCCCTGATCCTGCAGGTGATAGGCTTTGATCTTGTTGAGCAGACCAATACCCCGCCCCTCCTGGCGCAGGTACAACAGCGCACCGCGCCCCTCGCGGGCAATACTGCGCAATGCTTCTTCCAGCTGGTAGCCGCAATCACAACGCATGCTATAGAGGGCATCGCCGGTAAGGCACTCAGAATGGGTGCGCGCCAACATGGGCTCGTCGCCGCCCAGTTCGCCAAGAGTCAGAACAATATGCTCTTTGCCGGTGTCGATTTCCTCAAAACCGTGCATCTGGAAGACACCAAACGGCGTTGGAAGTCGGCAGCTCTCCACAAAACGAACAGCCACAGGAAGTCCTCAATCAGATCGTCAGGGCGGGCATTCTACCAGATGCCGGAGCATGGGCGTAGCCTAAGGCGCCTTTCAACAGCCCGAGGCCATACAGAGGGGGTTGGGGGCTTGGCCAGAGGCGCCTTACCCGCCCGTCGCATTCATGAAACGCAGTATCTGTGGCTCCTCTGCCAGAGAAAACTCATGCTTCTCCGGCTTAATCCCCATGGCCGCCTGCAGGGCGGCCTGAACCCGGGCGCTGACGGCCGCTGGCGCCGGGTCACCCTGCCGTATGGCTGCTTTCAGATCCACGCTGTGTTCATTACCCAGGCACAGCAGTAAACGGCCCTCGGTGGTCAATCTGACCCGGTTACAGTCACCGCAGAAGTTATGACTGTGGGGCGAAATAAACCCGATGCGGCTGGCGTGATCCACCACCTGCCAGTAGCGGGAAGGCCCACCAGTGCTTTCGGCGAGCGGCGACAGCTGCCAGCGCTGACCTATCTGACTGCGGATGTCCGCACTGGCCATAAAAGCTTCGGCCCGGTCATGTTCCTCGATCACACCGAGGGGCATTTCCTCGATAAAGCTCAGATCAAGCTGCTGCTCAAGGGCAAAGGCCACCAGGTCGTTGATTTCGTCATCATTGCGGCCTTTCATCACCACGGCATTGAGCTTGGTGCCTTTGAAGCCTGCCTCCCTGGCTGCGGTAATGCCCGCCAACACGCGGCTCAGGTCGCCGGTACGGGTCAGGGCTCTGAAGCGCTCGGGCTGCAGGCTGTCGAGGCTGATGTTGAGCCGATCCAGCCCCGCATCCTTCAGGGGCCCGGCCAGTTCCGCCAGGCGCCCGCCGTTGGTGGTCATACACAGCTCGGCCAGGCCGGGGAGCTGGCGCAAACGCGCCACCAGCCCCACCAGCCCAGGCCGCACCAGTGGCTCGCCACCCGTAAGGCGGATCTTCGTCACTCCGGCCTGCACCAGCTCTGCCGCCAGCTGCTCGATTTCCTCCAGCGACAGGATCTCTGACTTGGGCAGAAAGGTCATCTCCTCTGCCATGCAGTAAACGCAGCGGAAGTCACAGCGATCCGTCACCGAAATGCGCACATAGTGGATATGGCGGCCAAAGCCGTCCACCAGCCGGGATGAGGGCGCAGTGACCAAGATCTAGCCCTACCCTGCCTGCCAGTGACCGGAGCGACCGCCTTTTTTCTCCAGCAGTCGCACCTGCTCAATCACCATACCTTTGTCCACCGCCTTGCACATGTCATACAGGGTCAGCGCCGCGACGCTGGCAGCCGTGAGGGCTTCCATTTCAACGCCCGTCTGGCCACTGAGCTTGCACAGGGTTTCAATATGAACGCCGCAGGGTTGTTGGGATGGGGTCAACTGCACCTTGACGGAGGTCAGGTTGAGGGCATGGCACAGGGGGATCAGATCGTGAGTGCGTTTCGCAGCCATGATGCCGGCGATACGCGCGGTCGCCAACACATCCCCCTTGGGGTGCTCGCCGTCAATGATCATGGCCAGGGTGGCGGGCAGCATACGGATAAACGCCTCCGCCCGGGCTTCCCGTTCAGTGGCAGCTTTGGCGGTCACGTCCACCATATGGGCGGCGCCCTGCTTATCCAGGTGAGTCAATTCTGTCACGGTCGCTCCCGTCAGTGATAGTTGGCAGCCGCTGAAGGCCAGAGGTGCTCCGGATGTCAGCAACTCCTGAAGTTCAGAGTATCAGATTTCTGGCCACCAGCCACGAATCCCCGCCACACCCTGTGCCCCCTGGCGTCGGGCGGTGGCAATATCAGCAGGGCCGAGGCCACCCAGGGCATAGACGGGTACGGGGGCGGTAACCGCCAGGGCGCGGAAAGCCTGCCACCCCATGGGGGCCGCTCCGGGATGGGATGCGGTAGGTGCCACCGGGCCCAGCGTCACATAATCGGCGCCCAAGGCCACAGCCTGCTCAAGTTCCTGCTGCGAATGGCAGGACACGCCCAGCCAGCCGGCCAGGTTTGCTGGCCGTCCAGACAAGGCACTGGCTACGCGCCAGGGCAAATGGATACCCGCTGCTGGCAACACCAGCAGCGGCGCCGGGTCGCCGTGCAGCAGCAGCTTGGTATCTGCAAGCCGACAAACCTCCAACAGCTGGGCCGCACAGTCCTTGTAAGCCTGCGGCGACAGCCAGGGCGCCCGAAACAGAAGCTGAGCCGGGCGCCGCTCGGCGATCAACCGGTTCACTCGCGCTAACAGGGCCTCGCGGTCCGAAAACGCACCGGTAATGGCCAGATGATCCGACAGCCGGAGGGCACGGATAATGGCCCGGTTGGCGGCTGGGAACTGTGCATCCTCCAGCGCCTCCGGCGCCAGCCAGAACACCGGCTGGCCTTCATGACCCACGGGCTCACCCTTGGAGCTGGCAGTTTGCCACACATCCAGCAATACCTGCTTATCGCCATAATCATGACGTACCTGAATCAGCGGCTGCAGCTGCTCAAGCGCCACCTGCACACCGGTTTCCTCCAGCAGTTCACGGACCAGCGCCTGCTGTACCGATTCACCCGCCTCCACTTTACCGCCCGGAAACTCCAGCAGCCCCCCCTGGTGCAGGTGATCGGGCCGACGGGCAATGAGCACCCGCCCCTGCCGCCAGACCACACCGACGGCGACGTGGACGTGCTTCACACTCATGTCCGGTATTCGGCATTGATGGTGACGTAGTCATGGGAGAAGTCGCAGGTCCAGACAGTCTCCTTTACCTGCCCACGCCGCAGGCGGATGGCAATGGTGATCTCCTGCTGATCCATCACGGCTTGCCCACGGGCCTCGCTGTAGTCCGCCGCACGACCACCCTGACGTACCAGGCAAACATCCCCCAGGTAGATCTCGATAGCCTCCAGATCCAGCTCAGGCACCCCCGCGCGTCCCACTGCAGCCAATATCCTTCCCCAGTTAGGGTCTGAGGCAAACAGCGCCGTCTTCACCAGCGGTGAATGGGCTACGGTGTAGGCAACGTCCAGCGCTTCCTGCGTATTGGCGGCTTCTGACACTTCAATGGTAATGAACTTGGTGGCACCCTCGCCATCCCGCACAATGGCATGGGCCAGCGTCAGGTAGATGTTGGCCAAGGCCGCTTTGAAGGCGGGCAATTCAGGGCTTTCAATGGTCAGCTCAGGGGCACCGCTTTGGCCAGTGGCCAGCAACATGCAAGCGTCGTTGGTAGAAGTGTCACCGTCCACAGTGATGCGATTGAAAGACTGCTCCCCCAGCTCCCTGGCCAGCGCCTGCAGCAATTGCGGCTCGATGTCGGCGTCGGTGGCAATGAAGCCCAGCATGGTGGCCATGTTGGGACGGATCATGCCTGCCCCCTTGCTGATGCCAGAAATGGTTACCTTATGACCGCCAAGCTCGAACTGGCAACTGGCACCCTTGGGCAGAGTGTCAGTGGTCATGATGCCATTGGCGGCATCCTCCCAGCCTTCCGCTGACAGCGCCGCCAGGGCGCGCGGCACGCCGTCGGTGATTTTGGCTACCGGCAGCGGCTCGCCGATGACACCGGTAGAGAACGGCAAGACCGCCTCTGGCGTGACGCCTGTAGCCGCCGCCAGCGCAGCACAACAGGCCTGCGCATCCGCCATGCCCTGGGCGCCGGTACCGGCATTGGCGTTACCCGTGTTGATCAACAGGTAGCGTGGCGCCGTGGCCGCCAGATGCTGACGACACAGCGTGACCGGCGCAGCACAGAACTGGTTGGTGGTAAAAATGCCGGCAACCCGACTGCCCTCCGCCAGCTCCATCACTACCAGATCACGTCGACCGGGCTTTTTGATGCCCGCACAGGCAACACCCAGCCGTAATCCAGCCACCGGAAAAAATGCGGGTAAAGGCCCCAGTCCAACTGCCATCGCGATTTCCTCTCCTTCCTCGGGTTATTCATAAAAAAACCCGCAGCCTGATCCTGTCAGTCTGCGGGTTGCTGTGGTCACTTACTGTGCTGAGAATCAGGCCATCTTGCCACAGCACTGCTTGTACTTCTTGCCAGATCCGCAGGGACAGGGCTCATTTCGCCCCACCTTGCGATCCTGGCGAACAAAGGTTTCCGGTCGCTGGGCACCATTGTCATCGGCTTTGCCACCGTTATCCTGGTCATGGCGCATCTTCGCTGCCGCCATCTGGCGCTCCAGCTCCTCGCGGCGACGACGCTCCAGCTCGGCCATCTCCTCTTCAGATTGCACCCGGACATGGCAAAGAATACGCACGATATCCCGCTTCATGCTTTCCAGCATGGTCTCAAACAGGGCAAAGGCCTCCCGCTTGTACTCCTGCTTGGGATTCTTCTGCGCGTAGCCACGCAGGTGAATACCGCGCCGCAAGTGATCCATGTTGGACAGATGCTCTTTCCACAGGGTATCCAGCACCTGCAGGAACACCTGCTTCTCAAATTTACGCATGGACTCGGTGCCGACCACGGATTCCTTCTGCTGATATGCCGTGACGATTTCCGTCAGGATGCGCTCGCGCAGGGTTTCCTCGTACAGCTTCTCATCTTCATCCAGCCACTGCTGAATTGGCAGGTCAATGGCCATTTCAGACTGCAACTGTGACTCCAGACCGGGCACGTCCCACTGTTCAGGCATGCTCTGGGGCGGAATATACTCGCTGATAACCGTTTCCACCACATCGGCACGAATGGTTTTCACCAGCTCGGAGATATCCTCCGATGCCATCACGTCGTTACGCTGCTCATAAATCACCGTACGCTGATCGTTAGCAACGTCATCGTACTCCAGCAGCGTTTTACGCATGTCGAAGTTGCGACCTTCCACCTTGCGCTGGGACTTTTCAATGGCGTTGGTGACCATGCGGTGTTCGATGGCTTCACCTTTCTTCATACCCATGGCCTGCATCAGGGATTTCACCCGGTCAGGCGCAAAGATACGCATCAGGTTGTCTTCCAGCGACAGGAAGAAGCGTGAGGAGCCCGGGTCACCCTGACGGCCAGCACGACCACGCAACTGGTTATCGATACGGCGGGACTCATGGCGCTCAGTACCGATGATGTGCAGGCCGCCAGCCTGGAGAATCTGGTTATGGCGCTCGGACCATTCCGCCTTGATGCGGGCGATCTGCTCCTCAGAGGGGCTGTCCAGTTCGGACACCTCAAATTCCCAGTTACCCCCCAGCATAATGTCAGTACCACGACCCGCCATGTTGGTGGCGATGGTAATGGCACCAGGACGACCCGCCTGGGCAATGATGTGAGCTTCGCGCTCGTGGTTCTTGGCGTTCAGGACATTGTGCTCAATCCGGCCTTTCTTGAGGAGCATAGACAGCAGCTCAGAGGCCTCGATGGATGCCGTGCCCACCAGAACCGGGCGTCCCTCCGCAATAACATCTTTAATCTCGTCGATAATGGCCTGAAACTTCTCTTCCTGAGTCAGGTAAACAAGGTCATTGTAGTCAATCCGCGCCACTGGCTTGTTGGGGGGAATAACGACAACGTCAAGGCCATAGATTTGGCGGAACTCGAAGGCCTCGGTATCCGCTGTCCCTGTCATGCCGGCCAGCTTGTCGTAGATCCGGAAATAATTCTGGAAGGTTGTTGAAGCCAGGGTCTGGCTTTCTGCCTGAATACGGACCCCTTCTTTGGCTTCTATGGACTGATGCAGGCCCTCGCTCCAACGCCGGCCTGGCATGGTGCGCCCGGTATGCTCATCAACGATGACGATCTGATCACCCTGAACGATGTAATCCACATCCTTCTGGAACAGGTGGTGGGCACGCAAAGCCGAATGCACATGATGCAACAGGGACAGGTTTGCAGCGGAATAGAGGCTGTCCCCCTCCTGCAGCAGGCCGCGCTTGGTCAGCAGCTCTTCAACCTTCTCATGCCCCTGTTCGGTCAGCTCAACCTGACGGCTCTTCTCGTCGATGGTGAAGTCACCGGAAGCCTCGCCGGTATCCTCAGCCACTTCACCGCGCTCCAGGCCCGGCACCAGATTGTTGATTTCCGCGTACAGGCGCGAGCTGTCTTCTGCTGCGCCGGAGATAATCAGCGGTGTGCGAGCCTCGTCGATCAGGATGGAGTCGACTTCGTCCACAATGGCAAAATTGAGGCCACGCTGCACCTTGTCTGCGGTGCTGAATGCCATGTTGTCCCGCAGGTAGTCAAAGCCAAATTCGTTGTTGGTACCGTAGGTGATGTCAGCAGCATAGGCCTCTTTCTTTTCCTGCGGGCTCTGGCCAGATACAACCACACCGACCGTCAGGCCAAGAAAGCGATACAAGCGCCCCATCCATTCCGCATCCCGGCGGGCCAGATAGTCGTTCACGGTGATAACGTGGACGCCCTTGCCGGTGAGGGCGTTCAGGTATACTGGCGCAGTGGCCACCAGGGTCTTACCCTCACCCGTTTTCATTTCGGCAATTTTGCCTTCATGCAGGGTAATGCCACCAATCAGCTGCACGTCAAAATGGCGCATGTCCATAACCCGCCGGCTGGCCTCACGCACGGTAGCAAAGGCTTCCGGCAACAGCTGCTCGAGGGTTTCGCCTTCATCGAGCCGGCGACGAAACTCAGCGGTCTTGCCTTGCAACTCGCTATCGGAGAGCGCCGCATACTTTTCTTCGAAGTCATTAATTTGCGCAACGGCTTTGCGCATCCCTTTGATTTCGCGGGCGTTCTTACTGCCAAAAATCTTGGTTGCAAGCTTTGTGAACATAGACCACTGCTTCTTTGGTTATTGCGGGTAAGTGACCTGTAATCAGGACGTTGCCAGTGTATCAGGTCGCAGGTGTTACTGTTCGAAACACATCACGTACTGTAATAAAGAAAGCATTCTAACCTCATTTAACGGCATGACAAAAGCCGTAGTTGGTCAGGCGCTCATGGTTGAAACGACAGCGGGGCCAAGAAGGCCCCGCGAGCGGAATACAGAAAGGATCAGCGGCGGGCCCGCTGCATGTACTGCTCCGGATCCTGGCTGCGGCCATTGAGAAGCACTTCAAAGTGAACGTGCGGACCGGTGGAGCGACCGGTACTGCCCATTTTGGCAATTAGCTGCCCACGCTGCACCACATCACCGGCTTCCACCTCAATACTCTTGTGGTGGGCATAACGGGTTATCAGGCCGTCGCCGTGATCAATCTCTACCAGTTTACCGTAACCACCCCGCACACCGGCGAAGGTTACCACCCCCGCGGCAACAGCAATCACATCGCCCCCTTCCCGACCGGCAATGTCGACACCGTTATGCCAGGTGCGACGTCCGGAAAACGGATCGGTCCGATAGCCATAGCGCGACGATACCCAGCCCCAGGTCACTGGTCGACCGGTGACAAAGCGCTCCGTCTCGATCCGCTCACGGGACAAGAGTTCGTCCAGCAGACGCAACTGACGTTCTCGGTCAGCCAATGTCCGATCAAATTGAGCAATCATGGCTGTCAACTCGGGCACCGAAAAGGACTCTCCCGGCAAGCCTGTATCCTCAGGACCGCCCAGAGCGGGACGACTATCAAAATTGAACTCGTCGTTACCCAGCACACCTGATTCGATAAAGCGCTGCCCCAACGCATCCAGACGCAAGATACGCGCCTGCATTTCACCTAACCTTAAGGTCAGTGCATCAACGTGATGATTGGTTTTTTCCCGCAGGTACACCAACTCATCCTGCTGGTCGGCCAGGCGCTGCTGCCAAGTGGCGATGAGGGGTGAGGCGGGCACGTCGTCCGCCGCTGCGATGGCAGGCACCGCCAACCGATACCCTGACCAGACCGCCAGCGCCAGCAAGGCTGTGAAGAGTAACGTCACCAACGACAGGGTGACGGGCGTAAGCGTGAAGGCACGGGACTTGCCGTGCTTTTGACCGACAAAAATTACATTCATGTATCAATCTGCGTTTTACAGTCGTGTCGCCTCGCCCGTATCCTCTGGCGCGCGTCGCTTGTTCTCTCCATCCGGGCAGCCATAATCCCAGCCCGGGTCACCCCATTGGCTCGCTGCCCCTGTTGAGTCACCTGCGCACTGGATAGGCGTTATTATCCAACAACGTAGACAGGCACTTCACTGCAATGTAAAAAGAGTGTAATACAGGCTCTGGTCGTTTACCGTGCCGAAGTGTAACCAATCGTAACCGAACACGTCGACTAATTTTTATCCAGATGAAACGAGCCACCTTTATCAGACTCACCACCGACAGCCACCAGCACGGCCATGTGCTGCGTGACCTGCTGGCAAAGGCGGCCCTGCATCGCTCGGCGGAACAACAGATCGTTGAGGCGCTGCCAGAGCAGTTCCGGGGCAAATGCCGGTTTGTCAGCTATCACGATGGCGATCTGACACTGAGTGCTCCGGACGGTGTTGTTGGTAGCCAGCTGCGCATGCAGCAACAGGACGTGCTGACCCGCCTGCGGGCCATGGGGGAAACGTTCCAGTTTGCCTGGCGCCTGAAGGTCAAGGTGATACCCGCGCGTGAGCCTGGCAAGGTCACTCGCGCCCGGGAGCCCCTCAGTAAAGAAAACGCCCGGCTCCTCAAAGAGGAAGCCGGGCTTACGAAGGATAAAGGTTTACGCGAAGTTCTCGAAAAACTCGCTGCTCACTGCAAGGACTGAGTGTTCCTCACTCAGGCCTGTGCGGCCAGCACCGGTTTCATATAGGAAATAGGAGCCGTTGCTTCATCGTCAAAGGTCACAATTTCCCAGGCGTCTTTTTCCGCCCACAGTTTGCGCAACAGCTTGTTGTTCAGGTCATGCCCTGACTTGCTGCCACGGAACTCACCAATCAGGCTCTTGCCCAGCAGGTACAGGTCACCGATGGCGTCCAGCACCTTGTGCTTGACGAACTCGTCGTCATAGCGCAGGCCGTCTTCATTGAGGATTTTGTACTCATCCACCACGATGGCGTTATCTACACTGCCGCCGAGCGCCAGGTTCATGGAACGCAGCTTCTCGATATCCCGCATGAACCCGAAGGTCCTGGCACGGCTGACTTCTTTCACAAACGAGGTGCTGGAGAAGTCTACTGTTGCCTGCTGGGCACGGCCTTTGAACACCGGATGGTCAAAATCAATGCTGAAGCTGACCTTGAACCCTTCAAACGGCAGGAAGGTTGCGCGCTTGTCGCCATCTTCCACCGTGACCTCCCGCTTGATGCGGATAAAACGCTTGGCGGCGTCCTGCTCGGCGATACCTGCGGACTGCAGCAGGAACACAAAGGGACCTGCGCTACCGTCCATAATGGGAACCTCAGGCGCGCTGAGTTCCACATAACAGTTATCAATACCCAAGCCAGCCATCGCAGACAGCAGGTGCTCTACCGTCGCCACACGAACACCATCCTTCACCAGGGTGGTGGACAGCATGGTCTCGCCGACGTTCTCTGCACAGGCCTTGATCTCCACGGCGGGATCCAGGTCTGTACGGCGAAATACAATACCTGTTTCCACAGGTGCCGGCTTAAGCGTGAGATACACCTTCTCGCCGGAGTGCAAGCCTACACCCGTAGCGCGAATGGTGTTCTTCAAGGTCCGCTGTCTGATCATTGGTCACATTTCCGTAATATAGGTTCGATACCATTGCTGGCAAAACTGCGTCACATCATACCAGATAGTTTGATTGAACACCATTTGACCAGACCGACCTGCGAGGCCCGTCACACCGGTCATGATGGCTATCCTACCTGCACTGCCAGACGCATGCCTGACTACCCGATACCCTATCAGTCAGCCTGACGGCGAAGGAATGCGGGAATATCGAGATACTCAACACTTTGTTCCTCGCCTTCCTTGCTCTGATCAACGGCCGCATTACCGTGTGCAACAGCACGACGACGCAGCACAGCCGGGCGTTCCAGCTGGTTGTAGTCGGTGTTGCCGTCAGGCTTGCGGGTGTTGTCCACAACTTTCGCCGGCTTCTCACGGGCACCGCCGAGGCCGGTCGCCACTACGGTGACCTTCAGCTCGTCGGTCATCTCAGGATCAATCACGGTACCCACCACCACGGTGGCAGAATCTGAGGCAAACTCACGGACAATGTCGCCCACTTCTGCAAACTCGCCCAGGTTCAGATCCACACCAGCGGTGATGTTGACCAGAATACCTTTGGCGCCTTGCAGATTGATGTCTTCCAGCAGCGGACTGCGGATGGCCGCTTCAGCCGCTTCACGGGCGCGGTTGTCGCCAGTAGCGCGACCGGTACCCATCATCGCCATGCCCATTTCAGACATCACGGTTTTTACGTCAGCGAAGTCGACGTTGATCATACCGTTACGAGTGATCAGGTCAGCGATGCCCTGAACAGCGCCCAGCAGCACGTCATTCGCCGCAGCGAAGGCATCCAGCAGGCTGGTTTTCTTGCCCATCACCGCCAGCAACTTCTCGTTCGGGATGGTGATCAGGGAATCTACATTTTCTTCCAGTTCCTTGAGGCCTGCTTCGGCCACAGACATGCGCTTGCCGCCTTCAAACTGGAAAGGCTTGGTCACCACGGCTACCGTCAGGATACCCATCTCACGGGCAACCTCAGCCACAATTGGCGCTGCACCCGTGCCGGTGCCACCACCCATACCTGCGGTGATAAAGACCATATCCGAGCCTTTAATGGACTCAGCAATGCGGTCACGGTCCTCAAGAGCGGACTGACGGCCCACTTCGGGATTGGCGCCAGCGCCCAGGCCCTTGGTGATGTTGCCACCCAGCTGGATAATCTGACGCGGATCCAGATCCTTGAGGGCCTGAGCATCAGTGTTGGCACAAATAAACTCAACACCTTCAATGTTACTGTTAAGCATATGACGCAGGGCATTACCGCCACCGCCGCCTACGCCAACCACTTTGATTACTGCATTCTGTTGAACGTTATCGACCAGTTCAAACATATCCCCTACTCCTTCGTTCGTCCGCGGCTATTGCCGCCTTGTTTTTCGAGTAACCTTCGTTTTTGCGTAATGCCATTCCGGGCTGGTTAACAGTCAGAAGTGACCTGTAAACCATGCTTTCACCCGTTCCAGCAGGGGCGCTTTGCTCTCTGCTTTCTGGGCGGGTCCACGTCCTTTGTCCATTTGGCGGAACCCATGCATCAACAACCCAACGCCCGTGGCATAGATCGGGTTGTTGACCACTTCTGTCATGCCTGAAACGGTTTGCGGTGCCGCTAGCCGCACAGGCATGTGGAAGATCTCCTCTGCCAACTCAACCACCCCTTCCATGGTGGCGGAGCCGCCAGTAATCACGATGCCGGCCGGGATCAGGTCCTCAAAGCCGGAGCGGCGCAGATCCGACTGCACCAGATTGAACAGTTCCTCGTAGCGAGGCTCCACCACCTCCGCCAGGGCCTGACGGGACAGGTCCCGGGGCGGTCGATCACCAACACTGGGCACCTTGATGGTTTCTTCAGCGCCAGCCAGCTGGGTCAGCGCACAGGCATATTTCATTTTGATTTCTTCAGCATTCTGCGTCGGTGTCCGCAGCGCCATGGCGATATCGTTGGTAACCTGATCACCGGCAATGGGAATTACCGAGGTATGCCGTATGGCACCGCCGGTAAACACCGCGATATCGGTGGTGCCACCGCCGATATCCACCAGACACACACCCAGTTCCTTCTCGTCATCCGTCAACACCGCGTGGCTGGATGCCAGTTGTTCCAGAATGATGTCATCCACATCCAGACCACAGCGGCGCACGCATTTCTCAATGTTCTGGGACGCATTCACCGCGCAGGTCACAAGATGCACCTTGGCCTCCAGGCGCACACCGGACATGCCGAGGGGCTCCTTGATGCCTTCCTGGTTATCAATCACAAACTCCTGCGGCAGGATGTGCAGCACTTTCTGATCCGCGGGAATGGCCACGGCCTGTGCCGCATCTATCACCCGGTCAATATCTGCCTGGGTCACTTCCCGATCGCGGATAGCAACAATGCCATGGGAGTTCAGACTCTTGATGTGGCTGCCGGCGATGCCGGTATACACCGAGTGAATGCGACATCCAGCCATCAGCTCCGCTTCCTCTATGGCCCGCTGGATCGCCTGCACCGTTGTCTCAATGTTCACCACCACGCCACGCTTCAGGCCCCGGGATGGGTGTGAACCGATGCCAACCACCTCGATACCGCCATCCAGCTTGCGTTTGCCAACAATGGCAACCACTTTGGAGGTACCGATATCCAGCCCTACGATCATGTTTTCCGTATCAACCGACGACATGTGTTTCACCAATCAAGGTCTAAGTATTTTTTCCAGCCAATACCTGGGGATCTTTCCACTGCACCGCTATACCGTTGGAATAGCGTGCATCAATGCGTTCAACTTCATCTGCCCTGGCCGCCAGGCCCTGTTCGTACACCGCCAGGAAGCGGGCAAAACGCTCCCGGGTCTGGTCCCGCCCCAGCACCACATCGATGCCATTGGTCAGGTGGAGTGTCCAGGCGCCCCGCTGCTCCAGAGTCAGGCCGGCAAATCCAAGATCCTGCGCGGCCAGCTGTTCCGCCATTTCACGGGCCAGCACAAAAACATCCTGCAACCGGTCGTCCGGGCCCGCCAGGGCGGGCAGATCACCCGCCGCCGATGGGTTGGCCGGGCGAATCACCGCGCCGGAGCGACTGATAATCTGTACCTGATTCCAGTAGGCCACTGGCCGCTCCTCACGGACCTCAATGACCAGCCGGTCAGGCCAACGCCGGCTCACCGCAGCACTTTCAATCCAGGGTTTCTCTTCAATGGCCTGCTTGACGTCCTGCAGGTTGGTGGAGAAGTAACTCCGGCCCACCCAGCGGTTGGCCGCCTGGCTCAGATCGACAGCCGGCATGCGCACCAACTCGCCCCGCACCTCCACTTCGCCAATCTGGCGATCCAGGGTGGTCAGCAGGTGGCCCGTTCCCCAGGGAATCAAGGCCGCCACGACCAGCACCGCCGTGCCCATGGCAACCTGCAGCCAGGGCAAGCCTAGCAACCAGGCAAACATTTCCCGGACAAAGCGCCAGGGGTCCCGTTCATCAGGGATGGAGGTGGCGCCGCGACGCCTTGGCGGCTCTGATGGATAGGGCCGTGCCCTGATCATCAAGCGGTCAAGCATCTTTCTCCTCCAGGGTGTCCGCCAGAATGCGGACCACCAGTTCCTCAAACCCGATACCGGCCGCCTGTGCTGCCATGGGCACCAGGCTGTGATCTGTCATACCCGGCACGGTATTCACCTCCAGCAACCAGAAGGCACCGGATTTATCCTGCATCACATCCACCCGGCCCCAGGTGCGGCATCCCACCACCTGGAACGCATCCACCGCCAGCTGCTGCAAGCGCAGCTCGTCTTTTTCCGCCAATCCGCAGGGAATCTGGTAGCGGGTGTCATTACTCAGATACTTGGCGTCGTAGTCATAGAACTCGTGATCAGTGCTCAGACCGATAGCGGGCAGGGCCTGGCCCTGCAACACGGCAACCGTAAACTCTGGCCCCTCAATCCACTCCTCAACCAGCACCAGTGGATCGTGGCGACTGGCATCCAGATAGGCCTCCTGCAACTGCGCCAGGGTATATACCTTGCGAATACCAATGCTGGAACCCTCACGAGCTGGCTTGACGCTCAGCGGCGCCCGCAAAGCACCGTATACAGCACCCGCCTCATCAACACTGGCCATGGAGCGGAACCGCGGCGTAGGCAGACCGGCCCCCTGGAACACCAGTTTGGTGCGCAGTTTGTCCATCCCCAGTGACGAGGCCAGCACTTCACTGCCGGTGTAAGGCACACCCGCCTGCGACAGAATGGCCTGCACCGTGCCGTCCTCACCGCCACGCCCGTGCAGGGCAATAAAGGCACGGTCGAAATCGTGCTTGTCCAGCACATGCAGCAAGCTGCCGCGAACATCCATGGCAAAGGCATCCACACCGGCACGCTGCAGGGCTTCAGTGACTGCGCGCCCGCTTTTCAGCGACACCTCCCGCTCGGCAGACTCGCCCCCCATCAACACCGCCACACGCCCCAGGGCGTGACACAGGGTGGAATCTGCCTGATAGCGCTTCTCGCTCATTAACCTGCCCTACTTCACTTTCAACTGTGCCGCGGCCAATCGGGCCGCGACACTGCCAATATCACCAGCACCCTGCGTAATCAGCAGGTCGCCCTCTTTCAACGTGGTCGCCAGCAAGCCCGGCACATCAGCGGGCCCCTCAACAAACAGCGGTTCCACCTGGCCACGCTGCCGAATACTGCGGCACAGGCTGCGGCCGTCAGCGCCTGGAACAGGCTCCTCCCCGGCGGCATAAACATCCATCAGCAACAGCGCATCCACTTCCGACAATACCCGCACGAAGTCTTCGTAGAGGTCCCGGGTGCGACTGAATCGGTGAGGCTGGTACAGCATGACCAGCCGACGACCGGGCCAGGCCTCGCGGGCGGCGCGAATCACGGCTTCCACTTCTGTTGGGTGGTGACCATAGTCATCCACCAGGGTGACCTTGCCGGCGCCGAAATCGAAGTCACCGTAGACCTGGAAGCGGCGGCCAACGCCAGCAAAATTACCCAGGCCGCGGATAATGGCGTCATCATCCACACCTTCGTCCGTTGCCACGGCAATGGCTGCCAGGGCGTTCAGCACGTTATGCCGGCCTGGCATGCGCAAGGTCACGTCCAATGGCGCTCGTCCACCCGGACGGTGAGCCCGGAAACGGGTCATCAGGCCCTCGGCCTTGATGCCCGTTGCACGATAATCGGCGTCCGGATTGTCGATGCCATAAGTAATGATGGCCCGGGAGATGCGCGGGATAACTTCCTGCACATAACGGTCATCCACACACATGACGGCAACACCGTAAAACGGCAGGTTGTGGAGAAAGTCCACAAAGGTCTGCTTCAGCCGTCCCAGATCACCACCGTAGGTGTGCATGTGATCCGCCTCAATATTGGTGACGATGGAGATCACAGGGGTCAGGTGCAAAAATGAGGCATCACTCTCGTCGGCCTCAGCCACCAGATAGCGGGAGCCACCGAGCTTGGCATTGGTGCCCGCACTGTTAAGCTTGCCGCCAATCACAAAGGTGGGGTCAAGCCCCGCCTCACCCAGAATGGACGCCACCAGACTGGTGGTTGTGGTTTTGCCATGGGTTCCTGCCACCGCAATCCCGTGACGATAGCGCATGATCTCGGCCAGCATTTCCGCTCTGGGCACAACCGGTACCCGTCGCTCGCGGGCGGCAGCTACTTCCGGGTTGGATGAGGTCACGGCACTGGACACTACAACCACATCAGCGGCCGCGGTGTTTTCCTCCCGATGGCCGATAAAGACCCGTACACCCATGGATTCCAGCCGCTGGGTCACCACCGAGCTGCGGATATCCGACCCGGAGATGACATAGCCCTGGTTGTGCAGGACTTCAGCAATGCCGCACATACCAGCGCCGCCGATACCCACGAAGTGGATATTGCGGATACGGCGCATCTCCGGCACCTCAAACACCAGTGGCGGATTGGTTACTTCAGGCATTGGCAGCCTCCAGGCAATAGTTCACAACACGTTCAGTGGCATCTGGCCGGGCCAGACTGCGGGCGGCCTCTGCCATCTTCAGCAGCTTGCCCCGATTTCGTACCAGGTTGGTCAAGGCCTCAGCCAGAGTTTCTGTCGTTAGCGCCGATTGCTGAAGCATCAAGGCAGCTCCGGCTTTTACCAGATGTTCACCGTTACGGGTCTGGTGGTCATCAACCGCCTGCGGGAAAGGCACCAGCACTGCGCCAAGCCCTGCCGCACAGAGTTCAGCAATAGTCAGGGCTCCCGCCCGGCACACCACCAGATCAGCCCAGGCGTAGGCTTCGGCCATATCCGTGATAAAAGGCTCTATGTTGGCGGTGATGCCTGCCTGCTCATAGGCCTGCTCTGTTTCTTCAATATTGCGACGGCCGCACTGGTGACGCACCACCGGACGCACCGAGGGGTCCATCGCCGCCAACGCATCCGGCAACCGGGTGTTGATGGCCTGGGCACCCAGGCTCCCACCCAACACCAGTAACCGCACTGGCCCCTTGCGGACCGCTAGCCGTTCCTGCGGCGGTGCCAGCTCGGCAACGTCCTGACGAACCGGGTTACCGGTGCAACGGGTCACCACGGTAGCCTCAAAACTGCCGGGAAACGCTTCCATCACTGTCTTGGCCATTCGACTCAACAAACGATTGGTCAGCCCTGCCACTGCGTTTTGCTCATGAATCACCAGCGGGCAACCAACAATGCGCGCCGCCATGCCGCCCGGCCCGGTCACAAACCCACCCATACCAATGACACAATCCGGCTGTACCTGCCGCACCACCCGATGGGCCTGAGCCAGCGCCCGCAGTAGCTTGAAGGGTGCCGCCAGCAGCGTCAGCAGGCCCTTGCCCCGCAAGCCAGTCACCGCAATCAGGGACAGCGGGATGTCAGTCTGGCCAATCAGTGTTTCTTCCATACCGCCGCGGGCGCCAAGCCAGTGCACCTCGTGCCCCAGTTCCCGCAAACGCTCCGCTGTAGCCAGTGCCGGAAACACATGACCACCGGTCCCACCCGCCATAACCAAAAACCGCTTAGTCGACATACCGGGCGCCTCCCTGACGCGTACCTTTGCCCGCTTCTGCTTTTTGCTGGCGAAGGTCCTGACGCTCCATTTCAATCCGGGCCAGAACACCGATAATCACGCAGTTAGCCAACAGACTACTGCCACCGTAGCTGACCAACGGCAGGGTCAAACCCTTGGTAGGCAACAAGCCCGTGCTCACACCCATATTAATGGCCGCCTGCAGGCCCACCAGCAGGGTTAGGCCATAGGCAAAGCAGGCTGCAAAGGGCATACCGTCACGCTCTGCCAGCCGGGCAATAACAAATCCCACGGTGACCAGTACTGCAAACAGGACCAGGACCGCGAGCGAACCGAACAGCCCAAATTCTTCAGCGATGATGGCGAAGATAAAATCGGTATGGGCCTCCGGCAGGAAGAACAGTTTCTGCACCGAATTGCCCAGCCCCAGGCCCGTCCACTCGCCGCGGCCAAACGCAATCAGTGATTGGGTCAGCTGGTAGCCGGAATTAAACTGGTCCTGCCAGGGATCGAGGTAGCTGACCACCCGCTTCAGACGGTATGGCTCAAAGATCACCAGCAACACGCCAATCACGGCGGTCAGGCCGATAAGCGGCATGAACCGGCTCAGACGTACTCCGCTGAGGAAAATCATGCCCATGGCTGCGGTCATCAACACCACCGTGGCACCAAAGTCTGGCTGCATGACCAACAGGGTTGATGCCAGTCCCAGCACCAGCAGCGGCTTGAGAAAGCCCGACCAGGTGTGCACCAGTTCCTCACGACGCCGCACCACATAGCCCGCAAGGTAGGCAATCAGACAGATTTTGGTGACCTCGGATACCTGCACGTTGAATAGGCCCAGAGGTATCCAGCGGGTGGACCCATTCACGGTGTGACCAAAAGGCGTAAGCACCAGCACCAGCGCCGCCAGCCCAATGCCGAGCATCAACCAACCACTGCGCTCCCACCATGCCAGAGGCACGTTGGCGATGCCCAGTGCCACAGCGCAACCCAGGCCGGCGTAAATCAGTTGCCGGGTCATGAAGTAGAAGCTGTTGCCGGTCATCTGTGCAGCAATATCCACCGAGGCGGAGGCGATCATCACCACACCAATGACCAGCAATGCAGTGGCGCTGATCAGCAACCAGGGCAAGGGGCTGGCCGCGCTGGCGGACGCCAGCGGCATGCTGAAACGCAGGTCCGGTTTGCTCATAGTCGCGCCACCTCCCTGGCAAAAACATGTCCCCGCTCCTCATAGTTGCGGAACATATCAAAGCTTGCGCAGGCGGGAGACAGCAATACCCGGTCACCCGCAACGGCATGCTGTGCGGCCTTGCTCACCGCATCAGCCATGTCTGTTGCCATCACCATGGCGACCTGGTCGCCCAGAGCTGCGGCAATACGGTGTGCATCACGACCCATCAGCACCACTGCACGGCAGTAATTGCTGACCGGCGCTGCCAGGGCGGAAAAATCAGCCCCTTTACCATCGCCACCGGCAATAAGCACCAACTTGCCACCACGGGGTGACAGGCTTTCCAGCGCCGCTACCGTGGCGCCCACGTTGGTGCCTTTGGAATCGTCGATATAGGTCACGCCCGCATGTTCCCCCACGGGCTGACAGCGATGGGGGAGCCCTTTGAACGTCCTGGCCACGGCCACCATGGTCTCCATGGGCAAACCGACGGCATGACCCAGCGCCAGGGCCGCCATGACATTGCTGACGTTATGCTGTCCTATCAGACCCAGTTCGTCCGCACGTACCAGATTTTCAAAGCCCCAAGTAATCCACGTGCCCTGTTCGTCATCCCGGGTACTGAAAGTATCAGGATTGATCCGGTGCATGCCGAAACACAGGAATCGCAAGCTATCACGTGCCATGGGTGTGCTGAGGGGATCGTCCAGATTGACGATGGCATGCTTGGCACCGCGATAGATGCGTTGTTTGGCCTGAAAGTAGGCCATCTTATCCGGGTAGCGATCCATATGGTCATCGCTGACATTAAGTATCGTCGCCGCCAAGGCACCTAGCTCATGGGTGGTTTCCAACTGGAAGCTGGAAAGCTCAAGCACATAGAGCTCCACCTTATCATCCAGCAAATCCAGCGCCGGGGTACCGATGTTGCCGCCCACGGCAACCCGTCGGCCGGCCGCCTTGGCCATTTCACCCACCAGCGTGGTCACTGTGGTCTTACCGTTGGAACCGGTGATGGCAACGATAGGTGCCTGTGCTGCTTCCACAAACAGGTCAACATCACCCCGAATTACCGCCCCAGCCTCAGCGGCTGCGCGGACAGCAGGCTCCTGAATGCTGACCCCTGGACTGACAATCAGTTCGTTGAAACCCGCAAACCATTGACTGTCAAATGGCCCACACTTGATCTGGATACCGCTACCCAGTGCTTGCAAAGCCTCCAGGCCCGGGGGTTCGGCACGGCTGTCGGCCACCGCAAACTCCCGCCCCTGACTTTGCAGGTAGCGCACGCATGAGAGCCCGGTGTTACCGAGCCCTACAATCAATGTGCGGCGATCAGAGGCGATAAGGTTCATGCCGTATCCAGTTCCCTAGCGTATCTTCAAGGTGGCAAGGCCAATCAACACCAGAATCACGGTAATCACCCAGAAACGGACGATAACCCTGGGCTCTGGCCAGCCCTTCAACTCAAAATGATGATGCAGGGGCGCCATGCGGAAGATGCGCCGCCCCGTCAATCGGTAAGACGCAACCTGCAGAATGACCGACACGGTCTCCATCACAAACACGCCACCCATAATGAACAGCACAATCTCCTGGCGGGTGATCACGGCCACTACACCCAGGGCCGCCCCTAACGCCAGGGCACCTACGTCCCCCATAAAGACCTGCGCGGGGTAGGTGTTGAACCACAGAAAACCCAGCCCGGCGCCGATTAAAGCAGAACAGAACACCACCAGCTCCCCACTGCCGGGCAAATGGGGAATCAGCAAATAGCTGGAAAACTGAGCGTGGCCAGACAGGTAGGCAAACACGCCCAACGCCCCGCCAACCATAACGGTAGGCATGATAGCGAGGCCGTCGAGACCATCCGTCAGGTTGACGGCATTGCTGCTACCCACAATCACAAAGTAAGCCAGCACCACGAACAAAATCGGCCCCAGTGTCAGGGACACGTCCTTCAACAGGGGCACGTACAGTGACGTTTCTTGCGGCAGACTTGCCGTGTAATAAAGAATGACCGCCGCCGCCAGACCGACAACAGACTGCCAGAAGTATTTCCAGCGCCCAGGCAGGCCACGGGGGTTGCGCTCAACCACCTTGCGATAGTCATCAACCCAGCCGATGGCGCCAAACAGCAGAGTGACACCCAGCGTAATCCAGACGTAACGGTTGGACAGGTCCGACCACAACAGGGTGCTGATGGCGATGGCAACCAGAATCAATGCCCCACCCATGGTGGGCGTGCCGGCCTTGCTAAGATGGGTCTGGGGACCATCGTCCCGCACCGCCTGACCGATCTGGTATTGGCCCAGCTTGCGGATCATCAGCGGCCCAATCAGCAGCGAAATCAGCAGCGCTGTCAATACCCCCATGATGGCCCGCAACGTCAGGTACTGAAACGCACCCAGCGCCGAGATGTATTGTGAGAGATATTCAATAAGCCAGAGCAGCATCTGTTAGTTACCTTTTTCTGTCAGTGCCCTGGCAACGGCATCCATAGCCGCGCTCCGGGAGCCTTTAACCAGAACCGAAATCGTTTTTTGCCGGTGCAGCGCCTGCACACAGTCAATTGCCGTGGCGTGATCGTTACAGAAGATCGCATCGGCGCCATAACCTTTGGTGTAGGCCTTCGCGCATTCACCCACGACAATCAATGTGTCAATGCCCAGTTCACGGGCGCAGTCGCCAACGTCCGCGTGCAGACGCTCGGAAGCATCACCCAGTTCCGCCATAGCCCCCAACACGGCAACACGGTAACCCGGGCGCCCGGCCAGGGTTTTAAGTGCAGCCTTCATGGAGGCGGGGTTGGCGTTGTAACTGTCGTCAATCAGCTCTGAGCCTTCAGCCAGCGGTACAATATGTAAGCGCCCACTTACTGGCTTGAGCTTGGCAAGGCCTGCCGACATAGCGTCGTCCCGGGCTCCGAGCGCACGGGCGGCAGCCATCGCCAGCAGCGCGTTCAATATGTTGTGCTCGCCCACCAACGGCAGGTTGACCACCAGACTTTCCCCACCCGCCTGCTGCGCGGTAAAGCGATAACCTGTCGGCACAGGTTCAATAGCCGAGGCCCACAGGTCCGCGGTGTTATCCAGCAGACTGACACTCACCACCTTGCGCCCCGCAGCGCGCGCTGACCAAGTGGCAAAAGCCGGATCGTCCCGATTCAGCACCACGGTGCCATCAGCCGGCACGCCCTCAATAATCTCGCCTTTGGCTTCCACAATGTTGGCGTAGGAGCCAAATCCGCCCAGGTGGGCATCTCCCGCATTAGTAATGACTGCAACCTGCGGTCTGGTCAGCCGCACGGTACCGTCGATCTCACCAATGCCACTGGCGCCCAGTTCGATCACCGCAAAGCGGTGCTCCGGCGCCAGTCGCATCAGGGTCAATGGTGCGCCAATGTGGTTGTTCAGGTTGCCCTGGGTGGCCAGGGTTTCCCCTTCCTCTCCCAATATGGCAGCCAGCATTTCTTTCACCGTGGTTTTGCCACAGCTCCCTGTCACCGCTACGGTAGCCGCTTTGCTGAGACGGCGATTCGCCAGCGCCAACTGACCGAGCCCTTCAAGGGTATCCCGCACCTCAATCTGCGGCATTGCCATACCCGGCTCTACCGTATCCACCAGGGCCGCTGCCGCGCCGCCAGCTTGTGCCTGGGTCAGAAAATCATGGCCATCGAAACGCTCACCGCGCAGCGCAACAAACAGATCACCGGGTTGCAGGCTCCGGGTGTCGGTGGAGATGCCCGTTATCTGGCCGCTGCCTCGAGTGAGGGTGCCGTATACCCAACCTGTCACCTCCAGCAAACTAAACGGGCGCATCATGCAACACCCCCGGTCAATCCCAAGGCTCGCTTCACCTGCTCAACATCGCTGTAGGGGATGCGCTGCCCGGCAATATCCTGGTAGCTTTCGTGCCCTTTACCAGCGACCAGCACCACATCGCCGGGCTCGCTGTCAGCGATAGCACGGCGAATGGCAACCGCGCGGTCGTGTATTACCAGCGCCGCGTCCGGATCGGCGAAACCCTCAACGATGGCATCAGTGATAGCCGCCGGATCTTCGGTACGAGGATTGTCATCAGTCACCACAACCCGGTCCGCCAGGGCTTCCGCTTCACGGGCCATTTCAGGACGCTTGCCAGAGTCGCGGTCACCGCCACAACCAAACACACAGGTCAGTTTGCCGACCGCATGCTGACGCACAGCCTGCAGCGCATTGCGCAAGGCATCCGGCGTATGGGCATAGTCAACCACTACCTGCACATCACCGGCGCCAACAAAAGACTCCAATCGCCCGGGAGGCGCCTCAAGGCTGGACACGGCGGCCACCGCTTTTTCCACCGGCACGCCCAGACTCAGCGCGGCACCCAGGGCAGCCAGCACATTGCTGACGTTAAAGGCGCCCAGCAAGGAGGCGCGAATCTCCCACTCACCCCACAATCCGTCAATTGTGGCAACAAACCCGCTGGGTTCCGGCTGATAATCCTTCAACCAGAGTTCTACCTGGGCTTCGTGCATGCTGTAGCGCACCCGGTCACACTGCCCCACCAGCTGATCATGCAGCTGGCGACCAAACGGGTCGTCATAGTTAATCACGGCAAACTGCAGGGCATCCCGCTGGAACAGCCGGGCTTTGGCTGCACCATAGGCCTCCATGGTGCCGTGATAGTCGAGATGGTCCCGGGTCAGGTTGGTAAACACCGCACCACGAATACGCACGCCGTCCACCCGGCCCTGGTCAAGGGCATGGGAGGACACTTCCATCGCCGCTGCGCGACCACCTCCCTCAAGGATTCGGGCCAGGTGATAGTTCAGCTTCACCACATCAGGGGTGGTGTGGGTCGGAGCATGCAAACGTCCGGGCAAACCGTAGCCCAGGGTACCTATCAGCCCACAGGGCAGCCCTGACGCCGCCAGCAGCTGGGCCAGATAACTGGTCACTGAGGTCTTGCCGTTGGTCCCCGTTACCCCGATTACCTGCATACGCTCGGCTGGATGATCAAAATAGCGCGCGGCCAGCTCGCCCAGCTGCGCACGCAGACCCCTGACCGGCACGATCAGCACACCAGACTGCTCATGGCATGGGCCCGGCTCCGTCACTGATTCCAGTAACACGGCGACTGCGCCCCGGCGTACTGCTTCGGAAACATACTGGTCAGCGCGTCCATCCTGTGCGGCAAGCGCAATAAACGCGTCACCGGACTTTACTTCGCGGCTGTCAGATACCAGCCCGTGTACCGTCACATCGAACACCGACGGCACTGCCGCAATACCTTTCAGTAGCGAGCTCAACGACTTGATATACATGACCTACCCCCTCGCCCCTGATGGACGTGAGCCGGCACTGATCATGGCATCAGCCTCCAGTGCCGGTCGGACATTTAGCAACCGCAAGGCATCCCCCATCACACGGGAAAACACCGGCGCAGCTACCTCACCGCCGTAATATTCACCCCCTTGAGGCGCATCCACTGCTATCACAGTGACAATGCGCGGGTCCTCAACGGGCGCCAGCCCTGCAAAAATGGCCTTGTACTGGTCATGCTCATAGCCCTGGCTGCCGACTAGGTGCACCGTGCCGGTTTTTCCGCCTGACTCATAAAGCGCAACACGGGCTCGCCGGCCCGTTCCATTTTCAACTGCTACCTGAAGCATGTGCCGGACTTGCCGGGACACCGATTCCGACAGCACACGTTCCCCTTGTGGCGGTTCATCCACCCTCATCAAACTGAGGGGATAACGGATACCCCCATTGGCTATAACCATGTAGGCCTGAGCCAGCTGCAGGGCATTCACACTCATGCCATAGCCATAGGACAGCGTGGCCAGCTCCACCGGCCGCCAGCGTGCGGGCGATGGCAGCACACCGACCGCCTCGCCGGGAAAGCCAACACCCGTTGCTTGCCCCAAGCCCATGCGAAAAAGGAGGTCGCGTAACTGATCACCACCCAGTTCCGCAGCAATCCGACTGGTACCAACGTTGCTGGAGCGGGCAATAATATCCGTCAGACTCATTTCCCCGTAGTTACGGGCATCCCGAATGGTGAAACGTCCGAAACGCAGGAAGCCAGGCGCCGTGTCAATTTTGGATTCGGGCCGATACAACCCGGACTCCAGCGCCGCCGCCACCGTCAGCGGCTTGATGGTGGAGCCCGGCTCAAACAGGTCCGTTATCGCCTTATTGCGCAGGGACTCCGGGCTGATCTGACTGCGATCATTGGGGTTGTAGGAGTTCTGGTTCACCATGGCCAACACCTCCCCGGTGTTGACATCCAGCATGACCAGGGTACCGCCCCGTGCACCGTGGGCCTGAACTACAGCTTTCAGCTCCCGGTAAGCCAGATACTGCAAACGCAGATCAAGACTGAGAGTAATATCCCGGCCCGGACGGGCATCCCGTACCAGATTCAGGTCTTTGATCTGGCGACCCCGGTTATCTTTCAGCACCCGCTTCAGCCCGACCTTGCCGGTGAGCCAGTTGTCAAACGACAGCTCAATACCTTCCTGGCCCCATTCGTCAATGTTAGTGAAGCCCACGACATGAGCAGTCACCTCACCCGCCGGGTAATAACGGCGATACTCCCGACGGCTGTAGATGCCCGGCAAGCCTACCGCCAGCACCTGACGCGCCAGATCAGGCTGGATTTTGCGACGCACGTAAATAAATTCCCGACCGCCAAGTTCCCGGATGCGGTTGCGCAACGCTCGTTCATCCAGCCCAAGCAGTCTGGCCACAGGGGTCAGGCGCGGATCCTGCGGATCAATTTCACGAGGGTTTGCCCACACCGTTTCCACTGGCGTGCTGACCGCCAGAGGCTCGCCATGCCGGTCCACTATCATGCCGCGATGAGCGTCGATGGTTTCAGTCCGAATGGTACGAACATCACCCTGCTGGCGCAGAAACTCCTGGTCAATCACATGCAGGTCAACCAACCGCCAGGCAATGGCCAGCACTGCCAGCAGAAAAACGCCCAGCACCATACCGAAACGCCAGGCCGATAGGCCTGCGATCAGCAGCTGCTTGACGTTGGTGCTAGGCTTGCTGTTTGCCACCTGACCGGGCCCATCCTATGTATGTTTGTTACTTCCCAGAGACACTGATGCTGGCAGGCACCAGGACAATGTCATTCCGGCCTGGCACTGTCATAGCCAGATCCCGGGATGCGCGATATTCGATAAGACCGTGGGCGCTCAATGCGCTTTGCTCCAGTAACAGCTGACTCCATTCCCGCTGCCAACCGTCACGCTCCGCCTGCAGGGTCGCCAGCGCGTTGAACAACTCCCGGTTCTTCTGCGTGCTATGCACAACACCCAGAGCCGACACCAGCAATACTGCCAGCAACACCGCTGTCACCAACACCTGCTGCTGACCAAGGGCAATGAAAATGCGCCGCGACACACGCAGGGCACGATCCAGCCCCTCACGCACGTTGACCTGCTGGATTTTCTTGAGCTTTGACGCCTTGGCCGGGCGTTCCAGAGTCACAGCACCCATAGCAATTTCCCTGTTTGTTATCTGGCAGGGCCCGTCAGGCCTTGCGCTCCAGTACCCGCATGACTGCACTGCGGGCACGTACGTTGTCGGAAACTTCCTCATCCGCTGCTTTCGCGGCTTTGCCCACCAGCCGGAACGGCGATTCAGCCTGATCTGCTGTCACCGGCAGCCCTCGGGGTAACTGTGGCCCGCGAGCGAGATTGCGCATAAAGCGCTTAACGATGCGATCTTCCAGCGAGTGAAAACTGATCACCACCAGCCTTCCGCCTGGCGCCAGCAAATCGACTGCGGCCTGCAGCCCCAACTCCAGATCTTCCAGCTCCCGGTTGATAAATATCCGGATAGCCTGAAAGCTGCGGGTGGCAGGATGCTTGTGCTTATCCTTGCGGGGCACCGCATCAGAAATCAGCGACGCCAGCTCCGTCGTGGTAGACAACGGGGTTTCCTGCCGCTGAGCCACCACCGCCCGGGCAATACGACGGGAAAACTTTTCCTCACCGTAACGCCAGAGCACATCTGCAATGGCTTTTTCATCAGCACTATTGAGCCACTCGGCAGCACTGAGCCCCTGTGTTGTGTCCATGCGCATATCCAGCGGTCCGCGGCGCATAAAGCTGAAGCCACGACTGGCATCATCCAGCTGGGGCGACGACACGCCCAGGTCCATCAACACACCATGTACACGAGGCCACCGCTGGTCAGCAACGGCACGCGCCATGTCTGCAAACGAGCCGTGCCAGATGGCAAAGCGGCCATCCTCCTGGGCCAGCTGCTTGCCTACCGCAATAGCCTCAGGGTCTTTGTCCACACCCAGCACACGCCCTTTCGGGGCCAGCCGCTGCAGAATCAGCCGACTGTGCCCACCACGCCCAAACGTGGCATCCACATAGCAACCGTCGGTAGCGATCACCAGATCATCAACGGCGGATTGCAGCAATACCGTCTGGTGAGCGAACGCCTGATCGCCCGTCACAGGGAAATCCTCGCCATTTCCGCCGGCATATCGTCATCATCAGACGACTCATCCAGCCAGGCCAGCCAGAGTTCCTCGGCCCAGAGCTCAAACTTCTTACCCTGGCCGATCAACATCAATTTCTTGTCCATGCGGGCAAAAGTGCGCAGGGTGGGTGGTACCAGCACTCGTCCGGCAGCATCCAGCTCCATGGGGGCCGCATTACCCAACAACAGACGCTGCATGCGCCGCGCCGCCTTGTGCATGTTTGGCAGTGCCTCAACCTGGGGACGCAGCTGCTCCCACTCCGGCTCCGGATAAATCAACAAGCAGCGCTCCTCGCCCGGGTTAGCCGTCAACACGATGCGACCACCACAGGCGCTCGCCAGCTCTTCGCGCACGCGAGCCGGGATCGCCAGGCGACCTTTTGCATCCATGTTGATGGCATGACTGCCGAGAAAATTGCTCATCGCTGCCTGCTCTGGCGCTCCAGAAATGTTAATTAGGCGACCCTATGGGGTTGTCGCGCTCATTTTCCCACCGTAATACCCTGAGCACCACCAAAAACCACAAAGATCCACTTTTTCCCACTTCCGCACACTATAGAAACACGCCAGATACAATGCAAGCGGCGCAAAAGAGGGCGCAGGCAAAAAACTTCCTTTTATGACAAGAGGTTAGGATTAAGAAATAGTAAAAGAAGCGAGGAATACAGAAAGAAAAACTTTGAAATCAACACACTGGAGAGAAAAGCCGAGAATACGACTTAAGTTTAAGATTTTTTGGCTATAAAAAAAACGTAATGCGACGCCTGGCGAATAACTGAGGAGGGCTAACACCCTTTTTGAACGAAGAGAAAAAAACGAGCCTGCCTGTAAGCCGGGTTCTGTCGAGGACAGTCATTCATCTGGGACCTGTGTCACCACAGGCCTCAAGCAACCTACCCGAGTCCAGTGCGGGCCACACCATAGGACTCCTATTTGGTCTTGCTCCAGGTGGGGTTTGCCATCGCCGTGAACTGTTGCCAGCCACGCGGTGCGCTCTTACCGCACCGTTTCACCCTTACCGGCACCTTGCGGCGCTTAGGCGGTATACTTTCTGTTGCACTTTCCGTCGGCTCACGCCGCCCAGGCGTTACCTGGCACCTTGCCCTGCGGAGCCCGGACTTTCCTCCACTCCGACGTATCGAAGCAGCGACTGTCCAGCAGGCTCGAAGGCACAATACCCTTGCGCCAGCCAACTGGCAAGCAAAGAATCCCACTACCCTTGTTTCAGCGCCAGAGCACGCTGATAGAGTTCGTTACGGCCAAGCCCGGTGGCGTCAGCAACAATCCTTGCCGCCTTCTTTACAGGCAGTTCCGGCAACAACAGCGCCAGCAATCGATCGGCGTCCACCGCTGGTGTTCCCACCTCAGTATCACGAGGCGCACCGGCAACCATCACCACGTATTCGCCCTTCTCAGCGTAAGGATCATCCGCCAGCTGCGCTCGCACAGCCTCCGCGGTTCCCGTGTAAAAACTCTCAAACGCCTTGGTCAGCTCCCGCGCAAAGACCACATCCCGTGACGCACCAAAGACCTCAATCAGGGCATCTGCAGTTTCCAGTATCCGGTGCGGTGCTTCATAGAACACCAAGGTCGAGATGTCCTGCCGCAAAGCCTCCAGCGCAGCCTGCCGAGCCTTACGCTTGGTGGGCAGAAATCCGTGAAAACTGAAGCGATCCGTTGCCAGGCCGGCCGCACTCAAGGCGGCAATCAACGCGCAACAACCAGGGATAGGGCTGACACGAAAGCCCTGCTTGCGCGCCTCACTGACCAACAAATACCCCGGATCGGAAATGAGTGGCGTTCCTGCGTCCGAAATCAACGCAACTGACTGCCCTTCCGCCAGTCTTGCCAGCACCGCATCCAGACGCTGGCGCTCATTGTAATCATGCAGCGCCAGCATGGCCTTGTGCAGCCCCAAGTGCTGCAAAAGGCGCCCGGAGTGGCGCGTGTCCTCCGCCACCACCAGATCAACACCAGCCAGCACCTTGACCGCACGCGGACTGAGATCATCCAGATTACCTATCGGTGTTGCTACAATGTACAGCGTGCTCACGCCGCGCCCCTTCTGTTTACAAACCATTTGCCGCGCAGTGTCCCATGCTCGTTGACGAAATGACAGACACGTCATGAGAAATGGCCGGCGAACTGGTAAACTGCCCTTGCCTGGCCGGGTAGCGTCCTGCCCGAGCCATCGTAACTCCAGTTAAGAGCGAATCCATGAAAGCCAATATGCCGCAGGCCATTACACACGTAGCCCTGATTTGCGTCATGCTGATCCTGTCGGGCTGTGCCGCCATGCGCAGCCAGCCCGAAAGCCCCAGCAGTGCCCAGGAAGCACTCGCGGCGGTGGAACGCCTGTCGGACCGGGAGGCCGCCCAACGTTATCTGCTGCGCGCAGCTGATTACTTTCAGTCCCGCAATGAACACCGTGAAGCCCGGGACATATTGACTCATCAGCAACTGGCGGCACCGCTGGAAAGCCTCGAAGATCAGTACCGCCTGCAAAGTCTGATCAGCATGATTGCCCTGGGAGACATTCAGTGGGCAAGACGCACCGCCCCCCAGCTACCCATTGATCAGTTCAGCCGCTACCCCATACCGGAGCTTCGCGAGCGCGCACTGGAACTGCAACTGGCACTTTATGATCTGGCCCGCGACCACGTGCGTGCCGCCCTGACCATCATGGCACAGGCTGACATTGGTGAACCGCTGGCAGATCAGCAAGTCCTGCATGACCGCATCTGGCAGTCCCTGAGACGCGCCACTACCCGTGCACTGATAGCGGCCGATGATCAGGTCGTGGGTTACGAAGCACAGGGCTGGCTGGAGCTGGCAGCCATGATGCGGGCACCGGGCCTGACACTGGAGCAACAGGGCGAGACCATTCGCATGTGGCAGCAGCGCTGGGAAGATCACAGCGCCAGCAACATGCTGCCAGCAGAACTCGCCCTGGTGATTACCCTCGTGCAGCAGCGTCCAGAGCGCATAGCGCTGGCACTGCCCCTCTCCGGCAACCTGCGCGAGGCTGGCAACGCCATTCGTGACGGCTTCATGACCGCCTACTTCCTGGATGGCAACCGGGCAGAATTCGACATTGATATTCGGGTTTATGACACCGAGCCGGGCTCATTTACCGAGCTGTTTGAACAGATTGTCCGTGACCAGCCCGACCTTGTTGTCGGCCCCCTTGAACGCCCCAAACTAGCCAGCCTCGCCGGGCTGGAAAGCCTGCCCATGCCAGTGCTGGCACTCAACTATCTGGAACAGGGCACCCAGGCCCCACCCCAGCTTCATCAGTTTGGCCTTGCCGCAGAGGATGAGGCTCGCCAGATCGCTGACCGCATCCTGGCGGAAAATCTGTCCCAGGCCGTCGCCCTGATCCCATTTGGTGACTGGGGCAATCGAGTCGAGCAGGCACTTGCCGAGCGCATGGCCGAGCAAGGCGGAATCGTCCTGCAGATTGCCCGCTACACCAGCAACGAAAATCTGCGCACCCTGGTGGCAAACCTGCTGGATATCAGCGCCAGTCGCCAGCGCGCAGCAGATATTCAACGCACTGTGGGCCAGCGGCTGGAATTCGAGCCCCGCCGCCGGCAAGACATAGACGCCATCGTCATGGTGGCGAACCCGACTGTAGGGCGACAGCTCAAACCCTTGTTCGCCTTCTATTTCGCAGGTGATCTTCCGGTATACTCAACCTCGCTGGTCTACAGCGGCGCGCCTGATCCAGGCCGGGATAGCGACCTCAACGATGTCCGTTTCACCGACATTCCGTGGTTACTGGATACCGACAGCAGCCTGCGCAAACAGACCAACGAGGCCTTTGGCACCAGATCCGGTCACTACCAGCGACTTTTCGCCATGGGCATAGATGCCTACCAACTGAGCACACAGCTGCCCCTGTTGCGCCAGGTTCCGGATAGCGCTCTGCAGGGCCATACCGGCGTTCTGACCATGGACAGTGACGGACGGGTTACCAGAACACAAGGTTGGGCGCAGTTCCGTCGCGGACAGCCAGTACTGCTCGCGCCACTGCCAACAACCCGTGAAACGACAGAGACAGACGAGAGCGAGGACGCGAACTTCTAAGGCCCCACTACTATGATGCACCAAGGGAAGGGACCCTGATGACCAGCAAAGCCAAACACCTGAAGGACGGCGAAAATGCTGAAACAGCCGCTGCAGCCTTTCTGCGCAGCAAAGGTCTGGTAGTATTGGAGCGCAACTACCGTTGCAAGCTGGGCGAGCTGGACCTGATCGCCCGTGAAGGCGGCACACTGGTATTTGTTGAAGTGCGTTTCCGGAGTGATGGCAGCCTGTGCAATCCACTGGAATCCATTACCCCCGCCAAACAGCGAAAAACCGTGCGCGCTGCCATGACTTACCTGCAACGCCACCAGCTTTTTGACAGCCCATGCCGCATTGATGTGATCTCAGTGCAACCAGGCAGGCTGAAAAAGTACCATATTGAATGGATCAAGAACGCAATCGAAGCCACATGACAACACCAGACAGCCTGATCACCCACCAGTTCGCCAGTGCCATGGAGCATATCGCTCAGGCCGCCAGCGAGCATGCTGACACCCTCGCCCGCATCGCCGATGCCATTGTCCACGCGCTCCTGGCAGACGGAAAACTGCTGGCTTGCGCCAACGGCAGCGCCAATACGCTTGCCCAGCATCTCTGTACCACCCTGCTCAATCGCTATGAGCACGACCGGCCCGCCCTGCCCGCCATTAATCTGGGAGGCGATGCCACCACCTTTTCCGCCATTTGCCGGGACAACCGCTTCAATGAAACCTTCTCCCGGCAGATTCGCGCGCTTGGCAAACCCGGTGACCTGCTGCTGGTGATTGTGGACGACGGCCACAAGTCCAACCTGATCCAGGCCATTCAGGCCGCCCACGACCGCGAGATGCGGGTCGTCGTCCTCAGCGCCCGGGAGAAAACCGACATTACTTCTCTGCTGCACCCCGAAGACTATGAGATTGCTCTCCACAACCTCGACCCGAGTCAGGCCATGCCGCTGTTCATGATTATGACCAACTGCCTCTCAGCACTGGTGGAACAGCAACTGTTCGGCGGCTAAATAAAGCGCAAAAAAAAGAGAGCTCCAAGGCTCTCTTTTTTTTGCTAGCAACAACCTGTTGTTACTTCACAACTTTCAAACTGGGCTTACCTGTCGGCCGGCCACTCTCACCGCGCCCAGAGCTGGCACCACTGCCGTCGCCGGCTGGCGTTGGCTCTGGCGAACCAGGCTCACTGCCAAACACCATGCCCTCGCCATTCTCCTTGGCGTAAATAGCCAGCACCGCTTGCAACGGAATCACTACCTGCATCGGCACACCACCAAAACGGGCGCTGAATTCCAGGGAGCTGTTGCCAATCACCAGCCCTTTAACCGCGCCGGGACTGATGTTAAGCACAATCTGCCCGTTTGCAACGTAATCCGTCGGCACCTGTACGCCCTGCACGCCTGCGTCTACGACGATATAGGGCGTACAGGCATTATCCAGTATCCATTCGTTGAACGCGCGAACCAGATACGGCCGGCTGGACATCATTCGGGACACGTTGTCACCCATGGACATTCCTTTTGGCAGTTAGCAACTCAGCTGCGAATATCTTCTTCGATATCAGACAGGCTCGCCTTGACGCCTTCGCGAGCAAACATGCGATCCATATACTTGAGGATCGGCTTGGCCTGCTTGTCTGTACCCAGGTCAACGCCCAGCGCCGGCAAGCGCCAAAGCAGGGGCACAATGCAGCAATCCACAATGGTGAATTCTTCAGACAGGAAGAACGGCATTTCCGCAAAGATCGGCGAAGTACCCAGCAAGCTCTCACGCAGCGCCTTACGATCAGCGTCTGCCTCTTTGCTGTCCGGGCTGGCCACAATCCGATCGGCAAGATCACACCAATCACGCTGAATGCGGTGAATCATCAGGCGACTGTTGGCCCGTGCAACAGGATAGACCGGCAGCAGCGGCGGGTGCGGGAAGCGCTCATCCAGGTACTCCATCATGATATTCGGCTCATAGAGCACCAGATCACGATCCACCAGGGTTGGCAGCGCGTTATAAGGGTTCAGATCCGCCAACTCCTCGGGAGGGTTATCAGGGTCAACATCAACCACATCGACAGTGACGCCCTTCTCTGCAAGGACAATGCGAACACGGTGGCTGTAGTGGCTCGCCGGATCGGAGAAAAAAGTCATTGATGACCGCTTGGTCACAACGCCCATAGGAACTACCCCACAATTGACTGAATCTGTATTGAAACCGTTAAACGCAAAAAACCAGCGGGAGCACGGGGCTCCCGCTGGCGTATTTCACGCGCTCGAATTATACCCGATTTCTCAGTGTACGTCCTTCCAGTACTCACGATTGAGCAGGTAGGCAAACACGAAGAAGATCGCGATGAAAATCAGCACAAAAATACCGAGGCGCTCACGCTGCAATTTGACCGGATCACCCATGTAGGACAGGAAGTTACTCAGGTCATACATAGCGCGATCAAACTCTGCTGGCGTCATGGAGCCTTCGATAGCCCACTCTGAACAAGGCTCGGCATTGCGCACAACCCCACTGAGCGGCTCCACGCTGGGCTTCACACCCACGGTAGGCTTGCTGGCACACAGGCCTTGCAACTCTACCAGTACGTGCGGCATACCAACATTCTCAAACACCGCGTTGTTCACCCCAAATGGGCGACTGTCATCTTTGTAGAAAGCTCGCAGGTAAGAGTACACCCAGCTGTCACCACGCAGGCGTGAAACCAGTGTCAGATCAGGCGGAGGCGCACCAAACCAGCTCGCAGCCTGACGCTTGTCCATACCAATCTCAATCAGCTCACCGATACGCGCGCCGGTGAAGATCAGGTTTTCCTCGAACAGATCTGCCGGGATTTCCAGATCATCAGCAATACGCTGATAACGGGCGTACTCCAAGGAGTGGCAGCCCAGGCAGTAGTTCATGAACAGCGCTGCGCCGCGCTGCAACGATGGCTTGTTGGCGTGATCCGAACGCATGCTGTCCAGCGGACCGCTGGGGGCCGCGGCCAGTGCCAGCGTCGGCATCATGACCATGAAAAGACTAACAATCAGCTTTTTCATTATCCTGTCACCCTCTCTGGTACTGGCTTGGTTTTTTCCATGCGCGTATAGAACGGCATCAGAATAAAGAACAGGAAGTACAGCACGGTAAGAATCTGTGCCGTCAGCAGACGCCCCTCAGTCACAGGCACCGCGCCCAAATAACCTAGGCCGACGAAACTGATAGCAAAGATCGTCAACGCAAGGCGACTTACCCACCCCTTGTAACGCATGGACCTTACAGGGCTACGATCCAGCCAGGGCAACACGAACAAAATAGCGATTGCAGCCCCCATAACAACAACACCCAGGAATTGCGCCTCAAGACCAAAGATACTGAAAGTCACGGCACTCAACATGGCATAGAAGGGTGTGAAGTACCACACAGGCGCAATGTGCTCAGGCGTCTTCAGCGGGTTGGCCGGTTCAAAGTTAGGCCGCTCAAGGAAGAAGCCACCCATCTCCGGGAAGAAGAATACGACAATACAGAAGACGAACAGGAACACCGCCACGCCCAGCAGGTCGTGAATAGAGTAGTAAGGGTGGAACGGGATACCGTCTTTCGGGATACCATTCTCATCCTTGTTCTTCTTGATGTCGATACCGTCAGGGTTGTTGGAACCCACTTCATGCAGCGCAAGAATATGCAGCACAACCAGACCCAACAGCACCAACGGCAGGGCAATCACGTGCAAGGCGAAGAATCGGTTAAGAGTAATACCGGATACCAGGTAATCACCACGAATCCACAGTGACAGGTCGTCGCCGATAACCGGGATAGCAGCAAACAGGTTTACGATAACCTGAGCGCCCCAGTAAGACATCTGACCCCAAGGCAGCAGGTAACCCATGAAGGCTTCTGCCATCAGCACCAGGTAGATCGCCATACCGAAGATCCAAACCAGCTCACGGGGCTTCTTATAGGAGCCATAGAGCAGACCACGGAACATGTGCAGGTAGACAATCACAAAGAATGCAGACGCACCGGTCGAGTGCAGGTAACGGATCAGCCAGCCCCATTCCACGTCACGCATGATGTACTCAACGGAAGCAAATGCACCTTCCGCTGACGGGTTGTAACTCATGGTCAGCCAGATACCAGTCACGATCTGGAGAACCAGAACCAGCATGGCCAGAGAGCCGAAGAAGTACCAGAAGTTGAAGTTCTTTGGCGCGTAGTACTTGCCCATGTGCTTGTTATAAGCCTCAACGATAGGCAAGCGCTCGTCGATCCACTGAATTAACTTTTGCATTATGCAGCATCCTCCGGATCCAGGCCGATAGTGATAACGTTGTCACTGTCAAAGCGATGGGGGGGAATCTCCAGGTTTGCCGGAGCCGGCTGATTGGAGTAAACACGCCCGGCCAGGTCGTAGCGTGAACCATGGCATGCACAGAAGAAACCACCCACCCAGGCAGGACCCAGATCGGCAGGAGCCACTTCAGGGCGATACTCTGGCGAGCAACCCAAATGCGTACAGATACCGACCAGAACGGCGATCTCAGGCCGCAAAGAACGGAACACGCCCTCAATATAGGGAGGCTGAGAAGCATTTCGGGACTCAGGGTCACGAAGGCGATCGGTCAGGCTTTCTATACCCTCGAGCATTTCTGCAGTGCGACGAACAATCCATACCGGACGCCCCCGCCACTCTACCGTGATCTGCTGACCCGGTTCGAGCTTATCAATATTTACGGTAACCGGCGCACCCGCTGCCTGAGCCCTGGCACTAGGCTGCCAGGAAGACACGAACGGCACGGCCGCACCAATAACACCGACGCCACCCACTACGGATGTCGCACCGACCAGGAATCGGCGTCGGCTCTGGCTCACGTCGCCATTGCTCATTATGGTTTTCTCCCATCAGGCGAGACACAAAGGAACGGAAGTTCCCCGTGCTTCAAAGGACTTAACAAACCTCAAAGTTAAACGGCACAAATGGTAATGAAATTACCTCCACCTTACAAGCCGGATAGCCGGTCACTGCAAGCATGGCAGCGCTATTTAACAAACAACATTCGGCCCGCCCCAAAACAAAAAACCCGGCCTTGAGCCGGGTTTTCTGGGAGCACTCCAGCCAAATTAACGCTTGGAGTACTGAGGACGCTTACGTGCTTTACGCAGACCCACTTTCTTACGCTCAACTTCACGCGCATCACGGGTTACGTAACCGGCTTTACGCAGTGCCGGACGCAGAGTTTCGTCATAATCCATCAGCGCACGAGTCAGACCGTGGCGAATAGCGCCTGCCTGACCACTGATACCACCACCTTTTACAGTGATAGCAATATCGAACCGATCAGTGGACTCAGCCAAAACCAGAGGCTGACGAACGATCATACGCAGGGTTTCACGACCAAAGAAATCGTCCAGAGAACGACCGTTGATAGTGATGTTGCCGCTACCCGGCTTGATAAAGACACGAGCCGTGGAAGTCTTGCGGCGACCAGTACCGTAATTTTGTGCTACAGACATATCCGCCTTCCGTTAGATGTCGAGTTCTTTGGGCTGCTGGGCGGCATGAGGATGCTCGGTCCCGGCGTAGATTTTCAGCTTCTTGAACATGGCACGACCCAGCGGGCCTTTCGGCAGCATGCCTTTTACGGAATGCTCGATCACCTGCTCAGGCGCCTTGACAATCAACTTGTCAAAGCTGATGGACTTCAGACCACCGGGGAAGCCGGTATGGCTGTAGTACATTTTGTCAGATGCTTTACGGCCTGTGACACGCACCTGCTCGGCATTAATAACGATGATGTAATCGCCGGTGTCGACATGAGGGGTGTACTCAGGCTTATGCTTGCCCCGCAGACGACGGGCGATCTCGGTTGACAGACGACCCAGCGTCTTGCCGGCTGCGTCTACAACGTACCAGTCACGCTTAACTGTTGCTGGTTTCGCACTCAGAGTCTTCATTGAATCCGCCTTGAACGCTAAAAATAAACGTTAAAAGCCACCAACGGCATGCCTCTCGGCCCGATGGGACTTTTGACCTGTTAGTTGGCGTGGGCGTCATTCGGGGCTGAGATAACTACCACACCTTGAAAAGCCAGGGCGCGAAGTATATCCGACCCGCAAATAAAAACCAAGCCCAGTCATCGCGTATTCTACCTATGCGCGACAATCCCTATTCAGACCAGGCATACAATCGTCGCACATTATCCAGCAGAGCCTGCCGAACAACCTGCTCGGGCTCTGCCCTGAGACCGCACAAGGCCTCAAACACCCGCGTCAGATACACAGGCGAATTCGCCCCCTTCGCAACCCCGGCAGGGGCCATATCCGGCGCATCCGTCTCCAGCACCAGGCAAGCCAGCGGCGCGGCCGCAATGGTGGCCCGGGTCTTGGCCGCACGGGCATGGGTAATGATACCACCGACGCCCAGATAACAACCTTCAGCAAATAATCGCCGGGCTTGCTGCTCACTGCCACTGAAACCATGAACCAACGCCCTGCCCTGGTACCTTAGCCGCCTCAGAGTAGCCGCCACTTCATCATGGGTCCTGACGGAGTGGATCACCAGGGGCAGATCACAGGCCTGTGCGAGACGCACCTGCGCCTCAAACACCGGTTGCTGAACCGCCAAATCGCCCCGCCACCGGTCCAGGCCACACTCCCCTACGGCCACACAGCGCGCTGGGTCCGCAGCGAGGCGCTGCCGCAAATCCGCCATGCTCTCCGGGGTCGCCTCGCCCGCAAACCAGGGATGAATGCCCAGGCAGTAATAAAGACGGGCGTCGAGAGCAGCGGTCTGCGCAACCCGGGACCAGTCCGACGGGCGTACACCGGGGATCACCAGACGCTCTATTCCCTTGCTGGCAAAAGCCGCCAGCAAGCTGGCGCGATCCTGATCGAATGCCGGAAAGTCGAAGTGACAATGGGCATCAACCAGGGCCATAACATCAATGCTCGCGGGTCTTATGGAACACCACGTCTGGGTGGCGCTCTTGGGCCAGTTGCAGGTTGACCATGGTAGGGGCGATATAGGCCAGCCGATCGCTGCCATCCAGCGCCAGATTTTCTGCCGCCTTACGCTCGAACTCTTCCAGCTTGCGCGGATCACTACAGGTCACCCAACGGGCGGTAGCAACATTGATAGGCTCGTAAACCGCCTCGACCTTGTATTCGGTTTTCAGCCGGCTGACCACCACATCAAACTGCAGCACGCCAACCGCACCCACAATCAGGTCGTTATTCTTGAAGGGTCGGAAGACCTGCACCGCGCCCTCCTCTGACAACTGAATCAGGCCCTTCTGCAATTGCTTGGCCTTGAGGGGGTCTTTCAGGCGTATGCGACGGAACAACTCCGGGGCAAAATTGGGAATACCCGTGAACTTCAGCTCTTCACCGGCAGTAAAGGTGTCCCCCAGCTGGATGGTGCCGTGGTTATGCAAGCCGATAATGTCACCGGCAAAAGCTTCCTCTGCATGCTCACGGTCACCCGCCATGAACGTCAGGGCGTCAGCGAAACGCACATCCTTACTGATCCTCACATGCCTGGCCTTCATGCCCTTGCTGTACTGGCCGGAGACGATGCGCATAAACGCCACCCGGTCCCTGTGCAGAGGGTCCATGTTCGCCTGAATCTTGAATACGAAACCACTGAACTCGGTTTCCTTCGCATCCACTTTACGGGTGTCCGCCTCGCGCCCTTGCGGCGCTGGTGCCCATTCCACCAGGCCATCCAGCATATGATCCACGCCAAAATTACCTAGCGCGGTGCCAAAAAATACCGGTGTCAGCTCCCCCGCCAGGAAAGCGGTCAGATCAAACTCATGAGACGCGCCTTTGACCAGCTCGATCTCATCCCTCAGCTCCGCGGCATAGCTGCCAAGCACCTTGTCCAGCTCAGGATTATCAAGCCCTGATACCACCCGGCGCTCCTGAATGGTATGGCCCTGACCGGTCTGATACAGCACGACCTCGTCACGAAGCAGGTGGTAAACCCCCTTGAAATTCTTACCCATACCGATAGGCCAGGTGATAGGCGCGCAGGCAATATTAAGGATGCTCTCAACCTCATCCATCAGCTCCACCGGGTCGCGGGTATCCCGGTCTAGCTTGTTCATGAAGGTCAGAATCGGCGTATCCCGCAGGCGGGTCACTTCCATCAGCTTGATGGTACGCTCCTCAACACCTTTGGCGCTGTCGATCACCATCAAACATGAGTCCACCGCAGTCAGGGTACGGTAGGTGTCCTCCGAGAAATCTTCATGGCCAGGGGTATCCAGCAGGTTCACCAGACAACCACCGTAGGGGAACTGCATCACCGAGGTGGTGACCGAGATACCCCGCTCCTTTTCCATTTCCATCCAGTCAGACTTGGCATGCTGACCTGACTTCTTGCCTTTGACGGTACCGGCTTTCTGGATTGCCTGTCCGAACAGCAACACCTTTTCAGTAATGGTGGTCTTACCCGCATCCGGGTGAGAAATAATGGCAAAGGTGCGACGCTTGTCGACTTCCTGGGCAAATGTGGACATAGTCTCTGGGTGCCTGAACACAAAAGGGTTAGAAAAAGGCGCTATTATACGGGCTTGGGTCTGGCGGCGCGAACCAAGAAGGGTGACTAACGGTGCTCACCTATCAAGGACAATGACATAACCAGCGCATCCTCACGGCCGAGCCCATCCGGGTAATAGCCCTTGCGAACGCCGATCACCTTGAAGCCCTCGGTTTCATACAGCGCGGCAGCGACCTGGTTACTGCGCCGCACCTCCAGCAACATGGCCTGCATGCCATCATGCAGACTGGCAGCAATGCAATGCCGTAACAGCCGCCGCCCTGCACCCGCCCGGCGAGCCGAAGGCGCCACGCAGATATTCAGCAAATGCGCCTCATCAAAAAGATAGGCCACGACGGCATAAGCCTGAAGCACGCCATCCAGCTGCAACGCCCAACCGCGGTAATCCGAACGGAAACAGTCCTGGAAAACAGCTTCAGTCCAGGGGTTGGGATAACCCAGACGTTCCAACTCCATCAGCCGGGGAAGGTCCACGGGCTGCAACGGCCGGATATGGACGAGGGGCAACAACAGGGGCAGCTCTCGCGTCACGGGCTGTCCGCTTGCATCCGTCGCCAAAGCGACCGCTTGAGACTGGGGTCAGCCGTCATGGCTGCCAGACTGGCATCGACCTGGAGGCAGCGGACAAAACGCTCAGGCAGCTGCAATTTGGCCAGCTGATCTGCAGGTACGCCGAGCACCAGCAACTGCTCGGCGGATTCCAGGCGCACGAAAAGATCTGTCAGCAACTCACTGAAGTCTGCCAATGAATTGCCGGCCACCTGAGGGTTATCAAAAACCGGCCAGCGCACGGGTGACGTGAGAACCGCTTCATGCCCCCACGCCCGCAAGATATTACGCGCCAGTTGATCCTGAATGTCATCAGAAACATCGCCGGACCAGGTACTGATCAGTACACAACGCTCAGCCATCCACAGCCCCCAGTCCAGGGCGAAGGGCGTGGCAGCTGTTGCGGGCAGCGGCGCCTCCGCCACCACAGGGGCAGCTACTGTTGCTGTAACAGGTGCAGGTTCGGGCTCAACCGGAGCCGCAGGCGCTGCGGCGGCTTCTGATCCCAGCAAGGCCTGAACATTCTCCAACCGACTTTTTCGCGCCAGCGAAGCCTGCTCATGAGGCCGGCGCACCGCTGACTGTGTAGCTGGCGCCAGACTGGCATCTTCAAGCCCCTGAGCGGCGGTATCGTCGGCGCTTGCTGGCTCGGAAAAATCCAGCGCCGCACTTGGTGCCGCGCCGGGCAATGCCGCCCTTGGGTACCACAGCCGAATCCCGGCGACACCGAGATAAAACTGACGCTGCGCTTCCGTCAGCATAAGGCGCTAGCTCCGGACTCAGACATCGGCAACCTGCGGGTGTTGCCGCACACCGCCGGCGCTGATCAGGTTCAAGGCGTTAACATAGGCCTTGGCGGACGCAATAATGATATCGGTATCCGCCCCCAGCCCGTTCACAATACGACCGCCCCGCTCCAGACGCACGGTAACCTCACCCTGAGCGTCTGTGCCACTGGTGATATTATTCACCGAATAGAGCTGCAGGTTGCAGCCTGAGTCTGCCAGCGTCTCAATGGCCTTGAAAGTGGCATCCACCGGACCACTGCCTTCTGCTTCAACCCGGTGTTCCTTGCCTTCCATCAGCAGGGTCACCTCAGCTTTTGGCACCACGCCCGTCTCTGAACAGACCTTCATACAAACCAGTTGATAGCGCGCCTCGCCCTCCTTGACCTTGGTGTCGGTAGCGATGGCCTGCAGATCTTCATCAAAGATCTCATGCTTGAGGTCCGCCATGGTTTTGAAGCGAGCAAAGGCTTCGTTCAACTCGCCCTCTGTCTCGAACTGGATGCCCAGCTCCTGCAAGCGGGTACGGAAAGCGTTACGACCGGACAATTTGCCCAACACCAGACTGTTGGTATGCCAGCCCACGTCTTCCGCGCGCATGATTTCATAGGTCTCACGATGCTTGAGCACGCCATCCTGATGAATCCCAGATTCATGGGCGAAGGCGTTAGCACCAACAATGGCCTTGTTCGGCTGAACCGGGAAGCCGGTGATAGTGGAGACCAGTTTTGAAGTGGGCACTATGTGACGGGCATCAATTCGGGTATCGATATGGAACAGGTCCTGACGGGTACGTACCGCCATAACAATTTCTTCCAGGGAGGCATTGCCGGCCCGCTCACCCAAGCCGTTGATGGTGCATTCCACCTGACGTGCGCCACGGCTGACGGCGGCCAAAGAGTTGGCCACCGCAAGGCCCAGGTCATTATGGCAGTGTACTGAGAACACCGCCTTATCGGCATTGGGAATGCGGGTCAACAACTGATGGATGGTTTCACCGAACTGCTCCGGTATGGCATAACCCACGGTGTCAGGAATGTTGATGGTGGCCGCGCCCGCATCAATGGCAGCCTCAATAATACGGCACAGGAAGTCCAGCTCGGAACGCCCCGCATCCTCGCAAGAGAACTCAACGTCATCCACGTGGTTCCGTGCCCGCTTTACCGCCCGTACCGCCTGCTCGATAACCGCATCCGGCTCCATCTGCAGCTTGTACTTCATGTGAATGGGCGATGTCGCGATGAAGGTGTGGATACGCCCTCTGGCAGCTGGACGAATCGCCTCTGCCGCCCGGTCTATATCCTTATCCAGTGCCCGGGAAAGACTGCAGACAGTCGAGTCCTTGATGGTTTCCGCAATGGCCTTGACGGCCTCAAAGTCACCGGGGCTGGCAATGGCAAAACCCGCCTCAATAACATCCACCCGGAGCTTTTCCAGCGCCTTGGCGATGCGCAGCTTCTCCGCTTTCGTCATGGACGCACCAGGGCTCTGCTCGCCATCCCGCAAGGTGGTATCAAAGATGATCAGTTGATCGTTGGCGGACATACAGTTCTCCATCAGACGGCAGATAGTTATCGGTATAGGGTGGAGTATATCACTGATGTTCGGGTGGGGATTAGGGGGTGGCGCTCTTCGACAGACTCAAGATGAACAGACCTGTTTTTTTAGCCACGGACGAACACGGAAAACACGGAAGACAAGAGTTTAAAATGCTCAGGCACGCATGCAGTCGTGACGCCGTTGGTGGGGTAGCTTGCTGAGCAGCGCCAGGGAGGGCGCGGAGCACAAATAAAAAACCCCGGCAACTGACGCTGTCGGGGTGTTTTATTGAGAGGCCTGAGGATGGGTCACTGCCCGCAGGATGACCTACTTTGCTCAGGCCTGTCGGCCTTCGGCCCTTCGGGCCCGTCGTCTTACGACGACGTCCTGCGCAAGCCTGCGGCTTGCTGGTCGCATGGGGCCGGGGTAGTGACATTAG
>JAIUMV010000024.1 GCA_022565395.1 Marinobacter sp. | reverse complement strand
TTCAACGCTAGGTGGGAGCAACAGCGTCTGACTTCGAGGGGTGCCTTCAAGGTGTCTCATAAAAAATAACCGCGAGCTATGTCGCGGTTATTTTGCCAGCTCTAGAGGCTGTTTTCACACAGCCTCCTGAGGCCGGCTTTTTAGCCACATCCCAACGAACGTGTTACTTGATATCGTCCAGGGATTTCAGCGGGTAGTGCGCAGGATACGGGAAACGCGCAACACCACTGTCAACCGCAGCCTGAGCAACAGCTGCAGGCACAAACTCCAGCAGTCGCACATCCATTGGCTTGGGAATGATGTACTGCGGACCGAACTCGAAGCTGTCAACGCCGTAGGCTTCGCAGATTTCCTTCGGTACCGGCTGCTTGGCCAGATCGCAGATCGCCTTAACCGCAGCAACCTTCATTTCCTCGTTGATGGTGCTCGCGCGAACATCAAGCGCACCACGGAAAATGAACGGGAAGCCCAGCACGTTGTTGACCTGGTTTGGATAGTCAGAACGGCCAGTTGCCATGATAAGGTCATCGCGAGCAGCCAGCGCAAGCTCAGGCTGGATCTCGGGATCCGGGTTGGAGCAGGCGAACACGATAGGCTTAGGCGCCATTTTCATCAACTGCTCAACGGTGAACAAGTCTGGACCAGACAACCCCAGGAACACGTCAGCACCTTCAATGGCGTCATCCAGCGTACGCGCATCCGTTTCGTTGGCGAACATCGCCTTGTACTGATTAAGGTCATCACGACCCGCGTGAATAACGCCCTTGCGGTCCAGCATGAAGATGTTCTCGGAGCGGATACCACAGCTCACCAACAGTTTCATACAGGCGATCGCAGCAGCACCAGCACCCAGACACACTACCCGCGCATCTTCAATTTTTTTGCCTTGCAGCTCCAGTGCGTTCAGCATGCCAGCGGCCGTTACAATGGCGGTACCGTGCTGATCGTCATGAAAAATAGGGATGCTGCATTTCTCGATCAGAGCACGCTCAATCTCGAAACACTCAGGCGCCTTGATATCTTCCAGGTTGATACCACCAAAGGTATCGGCAATGCGCTCAACGGTCTCAATGAAAGCCTGCGGACTTTCGGAGTTGACCTCGATATCAAACACGTCAATACCAGCAAAGCGCTTGAACAGCACGCCTTTGCCTTCCATAACGGGCTTACTGGCCAGCGGCCCAAGGTTACCCAGACCCAGAATCGCGGTGCCATCAGAGATAACAGCAACCAGGTTACCCTTACCGGTGTACTTGTAAGCGTTCTCGGGGTCTTTCGCGATCTCGCGGACCGGTTCAGCAACCCCAGGGCTATACGCCAGAGACAGGTCCCGGGAAGTTTGAGTCGGCTTGGTAATTTCGACACTCAGCTTGCCAGGACGCGGCTTAGCGTGATATTCAAGGGCAGCTTCTTTCAGATCTTGAGACATTGCCACTGTTCCGTTTGTCACGTTAATAAAATGCGGAGATACAAAACGCTCTCACTCATGTCTGTCAGTGATTACCGACAGAGCGCGCCATTATGGACTGCCTGTTTGCTCCAGACAAGGGGCTGGGCAATTTGCAACCAGCAAAATGTGGCCACCCGCAAGCAAACCGCGGGCATAAAAAAAGCGCCGAACATGCGGCGCTTTTTTGCTTTCCGGACAATCTTCGCGATCAGTCTTTCTTCGCCGCGATACGACCACCGAACCGCTTGTTGAAGCGATCAATACGACCACCCGTGTCCAGAACCTTCTGTTTACCGGTGTAGAAAGGATGGCACTGAGAGCATACGTCCAGCTGCAGGTCACGACCTACAGTAGAACGGGTCTTGATCACATTACCGCAGCTGCAGGTTGCAGTAATGTCTACGTATTTAGGGTGAATACCTTCTTTCATGACAAACCTCTGTAGGCCATGCCGCTACCTGATCACCGACACTCGCTGGCGTCAGGCACCGCATTGTTTGAATCCAGTGAAAAGACCGGGCAAAATCCTACCCGGCCAGAAACAGACCGCGAATCTTACTGACAAAGCACCGTTGACGCAAGTATTGCAAGCGACGCCACACCCTTCACCCTGACTTACCGGAGCCTGAGTGACATACATTGCCCGCGTCGCCATTCCTCGCCCCATCCGGCGCCAGTTTGACTACCTGGTACCTCAAGGACTTTCTGTTCACCCCGGCCAGCGCGTACAAGTGCCTTTCGGTCGCCAGCAGATTACCGGACTGGTTACAGCACTCCATCAACAAGCGCCTGAAGGCTTCGCACTGAAGACCATCACCCGGGCTCTCGACCCGGACCCGGCGTTGCCTGGCGAAACCCTGTCTCTGCTGTCATGGGCTGCAGCCTACTACCAACATCCGATTGGCGAATGCCTGTTTACCGCCCTGCCCCCAGCACTTCGACACGGCAAGCCAGCACAATTAAAAGAGGCCATCCACTGGCAACCCGTTGCGCCCTTACCCGACACAACAATACTTGGGCGGGCGAAAAAGCAGCAAGAACTGCTGAACTGGCTCACCAGCCAGGTCGTGGCCGTTGATCAACAGACGATCCTGCGACAGGGCTTTTCGCGAGCGCAACTATTAAGCTTGCAACAAAAAGGCCTTATAACTACAACCGAAGCACCATCTCATCACACGCCCCATAAAGCGCTGACGCCACTCCCAGCGCTTACGCCTGCCCAGCAGCAGGCTCTCGCCGCCCTCGCCCCGGAGCGGGACAAATACAGCTGTCATCTCCTCTACGGCATTACCGGAAGCGGCAAGACCGAGGTTTACCTTCATTATCTAAAGCAACACCTTGCCGACGACAAACAGGCCATGGTCCTGGTCCCTGAGATCAACCTGACTCCGCAGACCGTGGCAAGATTCCAGCGCTACTTTGGCTCCCGCATACTGGTCTGGCACTCGGCCCTCAACGACAGTGAGCGCCTGGCCGCCTGGCTCAAACTTAGACAGGGAGAGCCCATCATACTGATCGGCACTCGCTCGGCCGTGATGATGCCCTTTACCCGGCTTGGCGCCATTATCGTCGACGAAGAACACGACAGCTCCTACAAGCAAGGGGAAGGCTTTCGTTATTCAGGCCGGGATCTGGCGGTCTATCGGGGGCATCTGCAGCAGTGCCCGGTGATTCTTGGCTCTGCCACACCGTCGCTGGAGTCACTGCACAACTGCCAGCAAGGCAAATACCAGCTAGTTAAACTCGAACAGCGCGCACAGGGCGCCTCACCGCCCACCATAAAGTTACTGGACATTCGCAGCCGACCACTGGAAGGCGGGCTGTCACGCCCTGCACTGAGTGCCATAGAGCAGTGCCTGAACCGTGGCGAACAGGCGCTGGTATTTGTTAATCGTCGGGGGTTCGCTCCCGTCATGATGTGTTTTGACTGCGGTCACATCGAAGAATGCCCCCGCTGCGATGCCCGCCTGACCTACCACCGCCGTGATCACGCCCTGCGCTGCCACCACTGCGAGTACCAGGCGCCGCTCCCCCCTAATTGCCCCAGCTGCAAAAGCGAAAACTTCAAGCCGGTTGGCCAGGGCACCGAACGCACAGAGGACACACTGCGACAGCAATTCCCGAACCACCCGATTATCCGGGTAGACCGCGACACCACACGCCACAAAAACAGCATGGATAAGCTGGTTGCCCAAGTCCGGGCAGGGGAACCTTGCGTCCTGGTGGGCACCCAGATGCTGACCAAAGGCCACGACTTTCCCGCCGTCACCCTGGTGGTTGCCGTCAACGCTGACGGCGGTTTGTTCAGTGTTGATTTCCGTGCACCGGAACAACTGATACAAACGCTGGTGCAAGTGAGCGGGCGTGCGGGTCGGGCCAAGCGACCAGGGGAAGTGATCATTCAGACCTGCCACAGTGAACACCCCCTGCTGCAACAACTCTGCACCGGGCACTACCTAGAGGCTGCGGAAAAACTATTGGTGGAAAGAAGCGCTAGCCAGTTACCCCCCTACCGTGCCATGGCCATCCTGCGGGCCGAAGCCGCCCGCATGGAAGACAGCATTGCCTTTCTTGACCAGGCACGTACTTCCATGAACCACACCGGCCTGACCCTCTGGGGCCCGCTGCCAGCCCTGATCGCCCGCCGCGCCGACCGCTTCCGCGCACAACTGATTATTACCGGGGACCACAAAAGCGCCCTGCAACGGGCTTTGCAATCCTTGTGTAACAGTCTGGATATGCAGAAGTTACCCAACTCATTGAAATGGCAGGTGGACATGGACCCAACGGAGACCGGTTAGTACAAAAGCAAGAACCCGTTAACAAACTTTTTCACAATTAATCACCAGCCTGGGTGGCAGTTCCTGAGTATGTGCTATGATTCCGGTATCTTATTAAGCTTCTTTAATAGAATACCTTAGTCCTGTGCCTGCGCTCACTAATGCGTTTAGGTGCAGTGAAGATCGGTAGTAACCGGTAACTCGGCAATCGGAGATACAAGAATGTCAGGGAAATTCCTAGTGCGCGCAACCGCGATCTTGCTCGCGCTTTTTTTGGCAGCGTGTGGCGGAGACGATAGCTCCTCCTCTTTATCCGGCCTTCCATCGGGGCCAGGCGGCGGTGTTGACGAACCGGGCACTCAGCCGCCAGGCGGCGAACAAACCCAGGCTGGATCAGTTATCCTCCTGACAGACCGCAATTCCATTGGCTCATCCGGCACCACCGAAGCAACGCTGACAGCACTTGTCCGCAGCAGCAACGGGGCAACGCTGGAAAACGTGCCGGTTATTTTCTCCGTGCAAGGCGATGCCACCCTAATTGTTCAGGAAGGCGGCATCACAGACTCTGCCGGCAGAGCCACTGCAAGGCTGTCAGCTCAGCCAGACAAGCGTAACCGCACGCTCACTGTTTCCGCCCAGGCGGGCAGCCAGAGTGGCAGCGTCACAGTAAACGTAACTGGCACCAGCATATCTGTAGCCGGCCCGTCCTCTGTCGCACTCGGCGAACCTACGACTTACACCGCACGGCTCACCGATTCAGCAGGCAATCCTATTTCAGGGCAGGTCGTTACTGTTTCCAGTACGCTGAATAACTCTGTAACGCCCTCAACCCTCACTACGACGGGAGAAGGCACTGCGAACTTCAGCCTTAACGCATCCGTTGCCGGTACAGATGCTGTGCGCGTCTCTGCATACAGCGGCGCCAGTCTTGTACAGGCCCAAGCATCAGTTACTATTGCTGCTGACACCTTCAGGTTCGATTCTCCCGATGCCAACACCGAAATCGAACTCAACACCGCAGAGACTATTGCGGTGCTGTGGAGCCAAAATGGTAACCCACAGGTGAACCAGCAGATTCAGTTCAGCGCGCCACGCGGCACGTTTAACCCCGCAAACGGAATCGCCACTACTAACGGTTCGGGCATAGCCTCTATAGACATCCAATCTGCAGACGTCGGATTCAGCCTGATTTCTGCAACTCCCGTAAACGGCGGGCCAACTGCTCAACGTAGCTTTGAGTTCGTGTCGACCACGCCCAACAAGGTCAATCTCCAAGCAGACAGAACCCAGGTTCAACTGGGCCAGTCCTCTACCATCACCGCTGTTGTGCGTGACGCCAACAACAACCTGGTCAAGAACGCCCCCGTGAGCTTCACGCTGACTGACATCAGTGGTGGCACCCTATCGAGCTCCAGCGGAATCACCAACAGCCAGGGCCGCACGCAGGTGACCTACAACGCAAGCAGCACTACCAGTACAGCACAAGGCGGCGTTGAGATCACCGCTACGGCAGGCCCGGGCATTACGGACACACTCAACCTTACCGTTGGCGGCGATGCGCTCCGATTGACCCTTGCTACCGGAAACACGTTGGCCGAGAACGGCGAGGGCACGCTGTATCTGCAGCCCTGGTCCGTCATTGTTACCGACGCAAGCGGTAACGCCGTTGCGAACCAAAATGTTCAGCTAAGCGTCACATCTCTGTCTTACAACAAGGGCTTTTATGTTCTGGTTAATGATGAGGTTTGGGTACCCAACGTAACGGCCACTTGTCAGTCAGAAGATATTAACCGCAACGGAACCCTTGATCCGGGCGAAGATCTCAACAACAACGGGATATTGGACCCAACCAACCATGCATCGGTCTCCCCTGAAGTTACGACTGGCGCATCTGGTACAGCGAGCTTTACTCTTGATTATGGACAAGATGCATGTTCTTGGGTTGAAGTTGAGCTGAAGGCAAAGGCAAGTGTCTCCGGCACTGAATTCTCTAACACAAGACGCTTTGTATTGTCCTGTTTGGCGTCAGACCTTAACGACAAGGACAAATCACCGCCGGGTGGCGGCAACAGCATCTACGGCGTCAGCGCGAACTGCAACGACACCCTTTAAGTCTTCGAAGCCCGGCACCCGCCGGGCTTTTTTGATTGCAGCGACAGTTTCCGCGATAATAGCCCTCCTTGATAAAGCCGCCCGCCGCTCTGGTGGGCCATCATCCCGTTTTGACCGAGCCCGCTGATCGCATGAAAGACACCGTAGCGCAATTACTGGAAGCCGCCCTGGCAAGCCTGGCTGACGAGGGCGTGCTGCCCAAAGATCAGACCTTTAGCCCGAAAGTGGACAACACCAAGGACAAAACCCATGGTGATTTTGCCACCAATGTGGCGCTGGCAGCGGCGAAAGCAGCCGGTAAGCCACCGCGGGAACTGGCCCAGCTGCTGGTATCACGCCTGCCCGCCAACACCGCCGTGAGCAAAGTGGAGATTGCCGGGCCTGGGTTTATCAACTTCTTCATGAGTGACGCCAGTAGCTTTGCGGTGGTCAACACTATTCTCGCTGCAGGTGCGGCTTACGGTCGTAACACCAGCGGTCAGAACGAATCAGTACAAGTGGAGTTTGTTTCTGCCAACCCCACCGGCCCCCTGCATGTGGGCCATGGCCGCGGCGCGGCCATCGGTGACTGCCTGTGTCGCCTGCTGGAGGCCAACGGTTACCGTGTTACGCGGGAGTTCTACTACAACGATGCGGGCGCCCAGATCAATAACCTGGGGCTATCCGTACAGGCCCGGGCTAAAGGACTGACGCCTGAACATGAGAGCTGGCCGGCCGATGGCTATCGGGGCGATTACATTACCGATGTCGCCAACAGCTACATGGCCCGGGAAACCGTGACAGCCGATGACCGCGAAGTGACCGGAGCCGGCGATGCCGACAACCTGGAGGCCATTCAAGACTTTGCCGTGGCCTACCTGCGGCGCGAACAAGACCTTGACCTGAAAGCATTCGGCGTTGAGTTTGATGTCTACTTCCTGGAATCCTCCCTCTACGCTGACGGCAAGGTGGAAGCGACTGTTAATACCTTGACGGAGAACGGTTACACCTACGAGCAGGACGGTGCGCTCTGGCTACGGACCATCGAGTTTGGCGATGACAAAGACCGGGTCATGCGCAAGAAAGAAGGCGGCTACACCTACTTTGTGCCTGATGTAGCCTATCACCTGAACAAATGGCAGCGCGGTTTTACGACGGTTATTAACGAACAGGGCGCGGACCACCACTCCACCGTGACCCGGGTACGGGCGGGCCTGCAGGCCCTCAAAGCGGGCATCCCCGAAGGCTGGCCGGACTATGTATTGCACCAGATGGTGATGGTCACCCGTTCCGGCCAGGAAGTAAAAATCTCCAAGCGGGCAGGCAGCTATGTCACCCTGCGCGATCTGATTGACGAAGTGGGACGGGACGCTACCCGCTTCTTCCTCGCCGCCCGCCGGGTGGATTCTCAGTTGACCTTTGATATTGATCTGGCACGCTCACAGACCAATGAAAACCCGGTCTACTATATTCAGTATGCCCATGCGCGGATCTGCAGCGTTATCCGCAAGCTCAATGAGCTGGGCATCGACAAATCTGCCGAGGCCTTCGCTGAGCATCTGGATGCCCTGGGCCTGGACGAGGAGCGGGATATCGCCAACAAGCTGGCACAGTATCCGGAGTTGATCAGCAACGCCGCCGTCCTGCGTGAGCCGCACCACCTGACTCACTATTTGCGGGAACTCGCAGGTCAGTTCCATACCTACTACAACGCCCACAAGGTGTTGGTGGATGATGAGCAGGTACGGGATGGACGCGTTGCCTTGTACCTGGCTGTCCGGCAGGTGCTGGTGAACGGCCTTGAGCTGCTGGGCGTCAGCGCGCCAGAAGAAATGTAATCCGCTACCCACAAGGCTCAGGAATCCAACCGCTATGGCACGGGACACCCGTACTCGCTCCGGCAAATCGTCAGGCAACAGACCCGCCCGCAAATCATCGGGCGGCGGACTGCCGCTGAAATGGCTGGCCTCCCTGGCAGCCGTTGGCAGCTTTGTTGGCTTTATTGTCTACCTGAATTCCGTGCCAACCCCGGATCCCCAGGCCACACCGACAGCCACTGCGCCGGTCAAACCAGCACCCCAAACGGCCAAGCCGGCACAGCCCACCCAGCAGCGCCCAGACTTCCGCTTCTATGAAATGCTGCCGGACACCAAAGTCATTCCATCCAACGTAGACGACTACCGCCCGGCCCCCAGCCCTGAACAGCAGAACATTGCCTTTGTTCTGCAGACGGGCTCATTTCGCAGCGCAGCAGACGCCGAGCGGCAGCGAGCCCAGATCGCCTTTCAGGGACTGCACGCCAAGGTGGATGTGGTGACGCTGGAGTCCGGGGTGGTTTGGCACCGGGTATCCGTCGGCCCTTACAGCTCCCGAAGCGAAATGAACCGCGCCATGGACAGACTGGTGGCCATCAACATCCAGCCGCTGGTACGCAGGGTCTCTACCAGCGGCTAAAACGCCTGCACCGCCTTGCTCATCCGCTTACCTCCGCACTTATTAGTGAGGAGGAGGTGAACGTTTATACAGGAACGCTCACCCCTGCCTTGAAATCCCGATTCCCGCCGCCATATTCTCCTGACATCGTTTTCAAACGCCCACTATGGAGCACCCATGACCACCATTCTCTCTGTACGCCGTGGCGATCAAGTTGCCATGGGCGGTGATGGCCAGGTTTCACTCGGCAACACCGTCATGAAAGGCAATGCCCGCAAGGTGCGCCGACTCTACAACGGCAAGGTGATTGCTGGATTTGCCGGCGGTACCGCCGACGCCTTCACGCTGTTTGAGCGGTTCGAAGCGCAACTGGAAAAACATCAGGGTAATCTGACACGCGCCGCTGTAGAGCTGGCCAAAGACTGGCGAACAGACCGGGCACTACGGCGGCTGGAAGCTTTGCTGGCCGTCGCGGACAAAACCGCCTCTCTGATTATTACCGGTAACGGCGATGTTATTGAGCCCGAGCAAGGGCTTATCGCCATTGGCTCCGGCGGCCCGTTTGCCCAGGCCTCAGCTCGGGCGTTGCTGGAAAATACCGAGCTGAGTGCAGAACAGATTGTCGAGAAGGGGCTGGATATCGCCGCAGACATCTGCATCTACACCAACCATAACCGTACTCTAGAAGTACTGTCTGCCAACGACTGAGCGCGGAGCTGCCATGTCTGCTATGACCCCCCGTGAAATCGTTCACGAACTCAACAAACACATCGTCGGGCAAGACGAAGCAAAGCGCTCCGTAGCCATCGCCCTGCGTAATCGCTGGCGCCGTATGCAAGTGGACGTCAGCCTGCGGGACGAAATCACTCCGAAGAACATCCTGATGATTGGCCCCACCGGCGTCGGCAAAACCGAGATAGCCCGCCGCCTGGCCAAGCTGGCAGATGCGCCCTTTATCAAAGTGGAAGCCACCAAGTTTACCGAAGTGGGCTATGTGGGCCGCGATGTGGAGTCCATCATCCGCGATCTGGCGGATATGGCGGTGAAAATGCTCCGCGAGCGCGCCATGAAACAGCATGACCATCGCGCTCTGGACGCTGCAGAAGACCGCATCCTCGACGCCCTGCTCCCGCCCGCCCGTAACTTCGATGAGCAAGGACGCCAGACAGAAGATTCGACCACGCGCCAGTTATTCCGTAAAAAGCTGCGTGAGGGTCAGCTCGATGACAAGGAAATCGAAATTGAACTGAAGAACGCCGGTGCGGGCGTTGAGATCATGGCTCCTCCCGGCATGGAGGAGATGACCAACCAGCTGCAAAGCATGTTTTCCAATCTTTACTCCGAGCGCAAAAAGACCCGAAAAATCAAAGTCAGAGATGCCATGCGTCTGGTGCGGGACGAAGAAGCCGCCAAGCTGGTCAACGAAGATGAAATCAAGCAACTGGCGATCGAGGCAGTAGAGCAGAACGGTATCGTATTCATCGACGAGATTGACAAGGTTGCCAAGCGCTCCGAGAACACCTCCGCCGACGTTTCCCGGGAGGGCGTGCAACGGGATCTGCTGCCACTCATTGAAGGCAGCACTGTCAGCACCAAGTTCGGCACGATACGCACAGATCACATACTGTTCATTGCCTCGGGGGCCTTTCACCTGGCTAAACCGTCCGATCTGATTCCCGAGCTGCAGGGCCGCTTGCCGATTCGGGTCGAACTCAAGGCACTGACACCCGATGATTTCAAACGCATTCTGACCGAACCTGATGCCTCGCTGATCCAGCAGTATCAAGCCCTGATGGCTACAGAAGGGCTCACGCTGACCTTTGCCGAAAGCGCCATTGCGCGTATTGCCGAGATCGCCTGGCAGGTGAACGAAAGCACAGAGAACATCGGCGCTCGCCGCCTGCATACGGTGCTGGAACGACTTCTGGAAAGCCTGTCCTTCGATGCTGGCGACAAGGTGACTAACAGCTTTGAGGTGACTGCGGCCTACGTGGACGAGAAGCTGGGCGATCTGTCCCAAAATGAAGACCTCAGCCGGTACATCCTCTGATGGATAATCACCCCCTGCCCCAGGACATCCGCATCCGTAAACAAAGCCGGGTACTGCACCTGGCTTATGGCGACGGCACTGTGCATGAACTGCCCTTTGAACTGCTTAGAGTCTACTCACCCTCGGCAGAAGTCCGGGGGCACGGTATGGGGCCGGGGGTGCTGCAAACCGGCAAACGCCAGGTGATGTTGTTGAACGTGGAAATCGTGGGCAATTACGCCCTCAAGCTCACCTTCGACGATGGCCACGACTCAGGCCTCTACACCTGGCGTTACCTGTGGGACATGGGCAGCAAGCAGGACAGTTTCTGGCAGGACTACCTCAAGCGACTGACAGAGAAAGGCGGCAGCCGGGACTAAGGCGCCGACGTCGCCTAGCCTTCAAAGCGCGCGTTGCAGCAGTTCCGTTACGTTATCGAGCTTCTCGCCCAACCGCGCCTTGGCGCTCAATTTGCTGCGCCCCTTGGCAACATACAGGGGCAGCATCTCACCATACAGACTGGTACTGATAGTGCGCTGGTCGTCCTCCAGGTAGTCACGCCGCAGCGTGATACCATACTTGGCCAATCGCGGCTCCAACTCATCAGCGCGCGCCAGCAGATCCCGGCGTGTCATCTGGTAGGCATGCTCGCACACCATCCGCCGTGACTGAAAGCTGAATACGTTGGAGAAAAACAGCTTGGCGTCATCCCGGGTCGGCTCGAACAACAACAGATCACGGTCTGGATAGTCTCGCCCGTACTGGGCAATGCCCGCCCGCATCCGTGAATACACCATGGTACGGTACATCTGCGCCAGCATGTTGGGCATACCTGAATGGGTCAGGGTCCCGGATTGCATGGAACCGGACCGCACCGCTGCGCTGGCATCAATGGGCACCAGAGGATTGACGGCAAACACCAGGTCGGCACCGTCCTCGAATGCCACCGAGGCATGCAGCGCCTTGCGCAAGGTACCATCCACATAGAAACGGCCACCCACTTCAACAGGCACGTAAATGCCCGGCGATGAGGTGCTGGCCTGAATAGCCTTGGAAATCGGTACGTGATCAAAGCCCGGCGCGCCAAAACATACAGGCTCGGTGCTTTCGACATCCGTCGCTACCACGTAGAGACTGTGGCGCAACTGACGGAAATCGTTGGAGCGCCCGAGAGAGCTGAAGGCCTGTTCCAGGTAACGGTGCAAGGCTTCATTGTCAAACAGCCCGGCAGGTGCGGCCTGCGCCAGCAAGGTGAGGGCTTCCAGCAGGCTCTGGTCATATGGATTGCTGATAAAGCGGCCAATAGCGCTGGCCAGCAGACCTGGAACTGCCAACAAGCGGCTGCCAATCTCGCGGAAGGCCGGGCGATAAAAGACTTCCGGGTGAAAAGGGTGTACGTCGGCTTCGTTTTTGACAAAGATGCGACACAACTGAGCAGTGGTGACCTGATTGGCCAGGTTAGCAGCGACAAACGAGCCGGCATTCACACCGACATAAACATCCAGGTCATTGAAATCCACACCATCCAGGGCTTCATCCAACGCTCGCAGGGCGCCAATTTCATAGATACCGCCCAACGGGCCACCCCCGCCGAGGGCAAGCCCTATACGGGGCCTGGTACTTGTCTTGGACGCGACTGCTGCCATAAGGCTCTCTACCGTTCCTGATGTTCTTATTGGGTTATACGTTAGCAGTGGATTTTAGAGCACACACACTAGCAGACTACAAAAGTCCCGTGCAGACAAACCTAGTTGGCAATCAGCCTGCGGCAACGGTTTCCGCGATGGTTCGTCCGGGCCGCAGATAACGTCCAAAGCCGGCATTTTTCAGGGCCAGGTCCACACAGCTCTTGATGACGTGGGGCGAATCCAGCATGAGGACATCATTCAGCAGCGCCTTGGCCCATTCCCGGTTGATACTGCGTATCACGGATTTCACTTTCGGCAGGCTGGCGGCGTTCATAGATAAGGCGTCATAGCCCATGGCCATAAGCAGAACCGCACCACCAGGGTCCCCCGCCAACTCACCGCAGATGCTGACCGGTTTGCCGACAGAATGGGCGTCATGGGCAATGCGCACCAGCGCCTGCAGTACCGCCGGATGGTAGGAGTGATACAGCTGTGCCACTCGTGGGTTGTTACGGTCCACCGCCAGCAGGTACTGGGTCAGGTCGTTGGAGCCCACCGACAAAAAGTCTACCCGGTCTGCCAGTTCACGAATCTGGTAAACTGCTGCCGGCACCTCCACCATAACCCCAACCCGGGGCATATGGATGTCATAACCTTCTTCGCGCACCTCGTGATACACACGGTAAATCAGGTGCAGTGACTCCTCGACCTCAGAGATATTGCTGATCATGGGCAACATGATCTGGAGGTTGTTCAGCCCCTCACTGGCCTTAAGCATCGCCCGGACCTGCACCAGGAAGATTTCCGGGTGGTCCAGCGTCACCCGTATGCCACGCCAGCCGAGGAAAGGGTTTTCCTCATCAATGGGAAAATAGGTCAGTGCCTTGTCGCCACCAATATCCAAGGTCCGCATGGTCACTGGGTTGGGGGCGAAAGCCTCAAGCTGTTCCCGGTAGTATTCACGCTGCTCCTGCTCAGAGGGGAAGCGTTCTTTGATCATGAAGGGTACCTCGGTGCGGTACAGGCCAATGCCCTCCGCGCCGTGGTTCAGAGACCGCACCACATCAGTCATCAGGCCGGTATTGACCAGCAGGGAAACACGATGACCATCCAGGGTTTCACTGGGCAGATCCCGCAGCGCCTCAAGCCCGCGGAAGAGCGCATCTTCCTCGTCACAGATTTCCTTGTAAACCGCTTTGAGATCTGCAGACGGGGAGGCATAAATCTGGCCATCAAAACCATCAACGATAATTTCACGGCCATCCAGCTGATTGACGGGCACATCCACCAGCCCCATCACCGTGGGCACACCCATGGCGCGGGCCAGGATCGCAACGTGCGAGTTGCTCGATCCGCGCACCGACACCAGCCCCACCAGCTGGCCACGCGGCACCTCACCGAGCATGGCCGGGGTAATTTCATCACTGACCAGCACCGTCTGGTCCGGGTACTCCACATCCTTGGGGGCCACTTCCTGCATATGCGCCAGCAGCCTGCGCCCAAGGTCGCGGATATCCACAATCCGCTCACGCAGATAGTGATCACCCATCTTCTCAAAATGGCGCACATACTGCTGCACCACCTGTTTCAGGGCACCTTGCGCCCATTGCCCTTGTTTGATGTGCGTCACCACTTCGCCGGGCATGGCGTTGTCGTCCAGCATGCGCAAGTAGACTTCGAACAAAGCCTGCTCCTCCGGCCGCAGCTGCGTGGCCAAACGTTCCGCCACCCGCTCGATATCACCGCGAACAGCGCTTACGGCATCACCAAAGACCGCCAATTCAGCCGTTATGTCGTCAACCTGCTTGTCTGGCACCGCATCCAGATCGGCCGGCGGGAACACGACAACACCGGTTCCTATGGCCACACCAGGTGCGCCAGGCACCCCGCTGAAGCTGACATCCCTAGCCTCCTTGCCGGTCAGCGACAAGCCGCTGATGGCGCCGGTGGCCTCACTGTGGGCAATCACCCCTGCCAGCTGGGCCGATATGGTCACCAGGAAAGCTTCTTCCCCTTCGTCGAAACGGCGGGAGGCGTCCCGCTGCTGCACCACCAGCACACCCAGCACCCGCCGGTGATGGATGATGGGCACACCGAGGAAGGAGCGGAAACGCTCCTCGCCCGTTTCGGGGAAGTATCTGTAACGGGGGTGTGAGGGTGCGTCTTCAAGATTAATGGGCTCCTCACGGGAGCCCACCAGGCCGATCAGCCCCTCTGACTGACCCAGGCTTACCCGCCCGACGGCCTTTTTGTAGAGGCCTTCGGTGGCCATCAGGATGTAGCGGTTGGAGTCAGGGTCCACCAGGTAGACGGAGCAGACTTCAGTGTTCATGGCGTCCTGTACACGGGAAACGATAATATCCAGAGCTTCTTGCAGATCGCGAGCGCTGTTTACTTCCTGGACAATACTTCGCAGTGTACTCAGCATAATAGGGCTGTCAGTCCGTCATGGGTGGATGATCCGTATCAGTCAGAGCGCCGGGCTCCGCCTTCAAGGGTTCGAAACAGTTTTGGCGCCAGTTCTCGCAATGCGCGCCGGTATACCTCACGTTTAAAGGAAACCACCTGACCCAGGGGGTACCAGTAACTTACCCACTCCCAGCCATCAAACTCGGGGGAATCGGTATGATCCACCCTTACCTGTGCATCCGGAGATAGCATCCTCAGTAGGAACCATTTCTGTTTTTGCCCTACACACACCGGGTGCGAGTGCTGGCGCACCATGCGTCTGGGCAGCCGATAACGGAGCCAGCCCCGGGTGCAGCTGATGATTTCCACATCAGACGCCTGCAACCCGATTTCTTCCGCCAGCTCACGATACAACGCCTGCTCTGGCGTCTCATGCTGCTTGATGCCGCCCTGGGGGAATTGCCAGGAATCCTGGCCGATGCGCCGCGCCCAGAGTACTTCACCACGGTGGTTGGCCAGAATGATCCCGACATTTGGCCTGAAGCCGTCGGAGTCGATCATGGCTCAATCCTGTTCTGGAATCGTTTTAAAATGTGCCGGGGAACCCCCTAATCTGCCTTCATTTTTACAGAAAGCCCAGAGATCAGCAAACGCGCGACGGTGTTTTTTTACCCGTGCTAGAATGAGCGCCCCATCCACCCGCCAATACTCAGGGAGAGCCGCCTTGACCCTCGCCATTTTTGACCTCGACAATACCCTCATCGCCGGCGACAGCGACCACGCCTGGGGCGAGTTTCTGGTGGAGGAGGGTATCGTGGATGCCAGCACCTACAAGCAGGCTAATGACCTGTTCTACCAGCAATACCTGAACGGCGAACTGGACATCTTTCATTACCAGCGCTTCGTACTGGAACCACTGACCCGCCATGAGCCTGCACAACTGGAGGCCTGGCGCGATAAATTCCTGGCTACCAAGGTGCGCCCCATGTTGCTGGACAAAGCCATCACCACCCTTGACCACCACCGGGATCAGGGCCACACCCTGCTAATCATCACCGCAACCAACCGCTTTATCACCCAGCCCATCGCCGAGCTACTGGGCATCGACAATCTGATTGCCACTGAGCCCGAGGTGGTTGATGGCAGATTTACCGGCCATGTTGCCGGCACTCCCAGTTTCCAGGAGGGCAAAGTGCAGCGTCTGGCTCACTGGCTGGCAGAGCGCAATGCCACCATGGCGGGCGCCTGGTTCTACAGTGACTCCCATAACGATCTGCCGCTACTCAAACAGGTCAGCAATCCGGTCGCCGTCGACCCTGACCCTACCCTGGCCCAGTATGCTGAATCCCAGGGCTGGCCCATTATCTCCCTGCGGGATTGAGCCATGAGACACCGGCTGCTGTGGTGCCTGGCAACGCTGCCCCTGGTGCTGCTATCGGGCTGCAGTCCCGCCCCGGATACGCCAGCGGGGACCCCGCCAGCACCCGCCGCCGAGATGTTGCCCGACGCGCCCGTGCCCGCAGCCGTGATGCAGCTGACAGCAACCTTGTCTCATGACACCTGTGAGGCAGCAGCGCAGCTGCAAACGGCCACCCTCACCTTCACAGCACAGCCGGATGCCGACGGCTTTCAGGCCGCCCGCAAAGCCTGGCAGAATGCACACCAGCAGTTCCGCGCCCTGAAGGTTCTCTACAAGCTGGCAGGCCTGCCCATGCCACACCTGGGTGAGGATGGCAGGGATACCCTGACGGCGCACCCGCTGCTGCCGGGCTACCTTGACCGGGTGTCGGGCTGGCCCAGCAGTGGACTGGTGCACTCAGACATCAGCCTGACGCAGGACTTCCTGCGCCAGGACCATCAGGCTTTTGACTTCTACAACCTGACGCTGGGCGTGCACCCGATAGAGTTTATGCTGTGGGGCGATGGCGAGGCAGAGACACAGCGCCTTGCAGCCTTCCTGGACACCGCCAATGCCGAACCCGACCGTATTCCTGCGGAGGCCCGCCGACGGCAATTGCTGGCACTGATGGCAACCACTCTGGTGGAAGATAGCGCCCTGCTCTGCGACCCCCTGATGACAGACCTGCTGGCCCAGCAACTGGCCAACCTGCAACAGCAGGGCGAGCAGCTTGGCAGCCGCTATCAGCAATTGCTGGAAAAGGTTATCCAGGCACCATTGGCACAGCTGGCAGCCTATCCGGAAGGCCTTGATGACCAAGGCATGCCGGTGTGGCGGGCCGCATTCGCCCGTACAGATCACGAGGACTTGACGGATTTGCAGGAACGCCTGCAAGGCTGGCAGGGCATCTTGCAACTGGCACCCCGCGAAAATCCAGCGCCCTAGCCACAGCAGGCCTTGAATTTGCGCCCACTGCCGCAGGGGCAGCGATCGTTACGACCGGGCTTATAGACGCCCTCCCGGGTGCGGCCATGCAGGTAATACCAGCGCCCGCCTTCCCGCACAAATTCAGAAGCTTCCTCCAGGCTGCCCCAGCCTTCCGCCGCCGGGTAGAGGGCGCGAAAATGTACCTGCCCCTCGTCACCCCGCTGCCCGGCTGAAAGCACCTGCAGACTGGCCCAGGCCGGAGAGCCATCCAGGGACAGGGTAGCTGGCCGGGTCCTGGGGTGCCAGGTTGCCAGCAGATAGTCAGGCAGCGCCAGCACAAACGCCGTGTAACGCGACCGCATCAAGGCTTCCGGGGTGGCTGCTGCACGCCCCTGGTGTATGGGCCCGCAGCAGCTGTCGTAGGCATCACCACTGCCACAGGGGCAGTTCAGGTCAGCCGCCTCGGTGGCCATCAGTAAAATCCGGTCAGTGAGCGAACGAAGCAGGCTTTGATGTAATCCGTTTCCGGAATGCCGGGAAGCACCGGGTGATCCGGCGCCTGATGACCCTGTTCAAGCAGCTGTACAAAACGATCCACCTTGCGACCGCTGCTGCGAATGATATCAATCAGCCGGTCCTGCCCGAGATGCATGGAGCAGGATGCCGAGACCAGCAACCCGTCACGCTCCAGTAACCGCATACCCAGCTGGTTAAGCCGGGCATAAGCCTGCTCTCCAGCCTTTTGGTCCCGGCGCCGGGGTATCAGAGCGGGCGGATCCAGCACAACAATGTCATAACGCGCTTTGTCATCACACAGCGTTTTCAGGGCTTCAAAGGCGTCACCCTGCAAGGTGTCCACGTTGTTCAGGCCATTCAGGCGCGCATTATGCTGCACGGCATCCAGCGCAGTGGCTGAGGCATCAAGACATGTGACCTGACTGGCGCCGGCCATGGCGGCCTGAAGCCCCCAGCCACCCACATAGCTGAACACGTCCAGCACCCGCTTACCCTCGGCATAATTCATCAGGCGGCGACGGTTCATGCGGTGGTCGTAAAACCAACCGGTTTTCTGGCCATCCTGCAAAGGCGCTTCAAACCGTACGCCGTTCTCCACTACCGTCAGCTGGTTCACCTCCGGACCTGCCGCCACCGACACATAGCTGTCGAGTCCCTCAACCTGGCGCATCTTGCCGTCATTTTTGAGAATAATGGAGGCCGGCTGCACCAGACGCTTGATGCCGTTGACCACGGCGTCTTTCAGCAGCTCCATACCGGCGGTGGAAATCTGCACCACCACCACATCGCCAAAGCGATCCACCACCAGCCCGGAGAGGCCGTCACTATCGCCAAACACCCAGCGGTAGTAAGGCTCAGGAAACAGGCGCTGGCGCAATACCAAGGCCGCCTCAAGGCGCTGAGTCAGGCGCTGGGCGGTCATACCCTGAGTGGGGTCACGGCTGATCAGGCGGCCACAGATCAGCGTTTTCGGATTTACAAAAACGGTACCCAGGGGCTTGTCATTGGATGCGAGCAATTGCGCCTGACTGCCGGGCTCGAATGCTGTCAGTGGCGAACGACGAGTATCCACCTCGTTGCTGTAAACCCAAACATGGCCGCCACGCAGTCGGCGTTCGGCACCTTTACGAAGATAGAGCACAGGAAAATTCATGACGTCCGCCTGACGGGTTGGTACATTTCGGGCCTGCATTATACGCGCTAAAGAGCGTTACACACTCACTTGCAACTGTAACAACCCCGTGCCGGGAAAGTCGCTAAACTGACAGGGTCGTGTTTTCATTGTCAGGGACGGACCCAGCATGCCCCCACAACTTACCGAGGAGCAGATCCAACACGTGCTGCAAGGCATTCGCGTGCCACCTCAGCCGCAGATTCTGGTGGACCTGCAGATGGAGCAGGCCATGCCCTCCGCCGATAACAGCCAGATCGCCAGGCTTATCCGTCAGGATGTCTCCCTGTCGGGCATGATGCTGAAGTTCGTCAACTCACCCTGCTACGGCCTGACGAACAAAATCACCTCTATAGAACAGGCGCTGGACCTGCTCGGCCCCTCCACCGTCGTCAATATTGTCAACGGCCTCTCCATCAAAGGCGAGATGACGGATGATACCATTGTAAGACTGACCCGGTTCTGGGACACCGCTACGGACATCGCCATGGTATCGGCCGCCATTGCCAAGCATATCGGCTCCAAGAACCCGGACGAATCCTACGCTCTGGGCCTGTTCCACAATGCGGGCATTCCGTTGATGATGAGCAGGTTCAAGGACTACGACGATGTGATGGTGGAGGCCTACAGCAGCCCTGAGCTGCGCATAACAGACGTTGAAAACCGCTATTTCAACACCAACCACGCGGTGGTGGGCTACTATACCGCCAAGTCGTGGAACCTGCCCCGGCATATCTGCGAGGCCATAGCAGAACACCACAATGGAGAGCAGTATTTTGCCGGCGACGATACCAGCAAGGCCAGCCAGAAAAAGACCCTGCTGGCCATTCTGAAACTGGCTGAGCACTTCTGCGGCGACTACCACGTCCTCGGCCAGCAGGACGAGGACTATGAGTGGCGTCGAATCGGAAAGGGCGTACTGGAGTATGTCGGACTATCGTCCTATGACCTGAGCACCATGGCCGAAAACTTTCGGGACATGGGCATCAGGGTGTACTGGCGTCAGGATTCCTGAGCCACCAGCTCGGCATAGGCTTCATCATCCAGCAGGCCGTCCAGCTCACCGGGGTCTGCCAGACGCACCTGAAACAGCCAGCCTTCGCCATAGGGGTCTTCGTTCACCTTTTCGGGCTCATCCTCGAGGCTCTCATTGATGGCGATCACTTCCCCGGTCACCGGGCTGAAGACATCAGAGGCGGATTTGACGGACTCCGCCACACCGGCTTCCTCACCACCGCGGACTTCCGCGCCCAGCTCAGGCAAGCCGATGTAGACCACATCACCCAGTTGCTCCTGGGCAAAGTCAGTGATGCCTACAGTCGCTGTGCCGTCGCCTTCCAGCCGCACCCATTGGTGAGTGTCGATATAACGCAGGTTGGCAGGTATGTCGCTCATGATTGTTTTCCTCGGTGAACTTTCCGCGCAGTTTAACCCATGTCAGCGAGATGAAAAGCCCAGAAAGGCCATAATCGCCGGCAGCACACGCTCAAAATGCTGGAAGCGGTGGTCACCGCCAGCCTGAATCCAGGCCGGTGATGCAGGATATCGAGCCAGGGCTTGCCGGTAATCCAGGGTTTCATCGCCGGTTTGCAGCAACAGGAGCAGTCGCCCCGGATCATCAGGCTCGCCCGGGTCCATCGCCTCCAGCGCCGCCACATGCGCTTCCGTCAGGGTGTAGTGTTCGCCACTGTAGGGGTTATGCTGAGGCCCGAGATAGTCTCGCAGCAGTCGATAGGGGTACACCGCTGGATTCACCAACGCAGCGGGCAGGCCAAAACGATGACTCAGCACCGCTGCGTAGTAACCGCCCAGTGAGCTACCCACAATACCTTTGATTCTGGGACCGGCAGCCGCAATGGCGCTAGCAGCCACCGCCAGCGCCTGCTGCGGATCAAACCCCAGCTGCGGTACCTGCAGGTCAAGCGGCCAGTTTCCAGTGGCCAGCCAGCTACGTAACTCATTGGCTTTCTGCGACTTGGGAGAGCTGTTGAAGCCATGCAGATAAAGGAGTACCGGCCGGTCATCAACACCCGGCACGGGAGAGGGTTCAGTAACCGGTACTGTCTGAATCGAGTTCAAAACGAAACTCCGTAGCGCGCTCTACACGGGTCTGCAGGCTACCATCCGGGTACAGATCCAGCCAACGGTAACCGGGCGCGATATCCTCCACGGCAAATCGCCGTGATCCGGATGTGAACTGAATACAGGTGGAAGGGGTGGCCAGCAGACGCATTGTACCCTGAAGGGTATCCCACTCCTGATGGATATGTCCCCACAACAGCACCCGCACCTGCGGCGACTGACCAAGGGCGGCCCACAAGCGCTCAGGTTGACGCAGCCCGATCCTGGCCATCCAGTCACTGCCAATGTCCACTGGGTGATGGTGCAGAGCCACCAGGGTTGGCAGCCCGGGGTGCGCCGCCAGCTGTGCCTGCAGAAACGCCAGCTCGGTTGCTGCCAACTCGCCATAAACCTTGCCCGGCACGGCAGAATCCAGCAGAACAAACAGCCAGCCCCCCATCACCAGGCTGCGCTGATCCGCAGGCGTGCCTGCCACTGCTGCCCGTAAATGGCTGGCGTTATCATGATTTCCGGGAATCCAGAGCGCGGGACAATCGAACTGCTGCAGTTTTTGCCTGAGCACCTGATAGGCCTCAGGGGAACCATCCTGTGCCAGATCGCCGGTGGCCAAAATCAGATCAGGAGCGATCCGGCTCTGCTTGATGTGAGCGATAACGGCGTCCAGGCTGTCGCGGGTGTTAACGCCCAGCAGTGCACCCGACGGGTCCGCCATCAGATGGGGGTCGGTAAGCTGCAACACCCGCAACGGGCTTCCTGGATCGCTAACTGTCATAACACCCATTCACATCAAAGGCTTCCGCTAGGAGGCATCAGGTTCAGGCGTACCGGGCACCAGCCAGCTGGCCTGCTCCACAGGGGCATGGCCAAAGCGAAGACAGAAGTCCAGCCAGTCCGCCAGAAAGGCATTGATCTGGGTTTTCTCGTCCGGATGATGCATGTACCGATTGGGGTAGTCATTTACCGGCGCAATCTGACGATTACGATAGCAGCTGACAACCTCAGCCATGGTGGCATCATGGTACACGCGCACCGTCATGGCCGGGTTATTGAGCCAGCGCCCACCATTGTGCACCTGCTCCAGCAAGACAGTTTCCGTGTACCGGGACACTTGCAATACCTGAATGCGGACCCGACCAAAGTACTGACCACGCCCATGCAGCTCGATATCCACCGTGCCGCCTTCGCCTTGCGCCAGTTGACGCAAGCGCTGCAATCGCAGGTAATTGCCTTCGCCCAAAGCGCCCAACCGACCCAGGTCGGGCACATAGGGTTTCGAGCGTTTGACCCAGTCTTTCAATGCCATTACAACAACCACTCCTGACGCAACCTCGGCCGGTTCAGCGCGAGCCACTGCAGGGCTATGATGGCAGCGGCATTATTGATGCGTCCATCCTTGATCATACGGATGGCTTCATCAGCCGCAAAGACGTGACAAAGAATATCTTCATTTTCGTGATCCAGTCCAAAAACCCCGCCCGCACCTTCGGTACTGACGCAGCCCCCGAACAAATGGACCATTTCCGTGGTGCCGCCGGGGGAGACCAGATAATCACAGATTTTTTCCAGCCGACTGAAAGCCAGCCCGGCCTCCTCCTCAGCTTCCCGCCGGGCCACCTCTTCCGGCACCTCGCCGGGCTCATTCATGCCGGCTACCAGCTCCAGCAGCCAGGGCGACTGCTCGCGCCCCAGGGCACCGGGTCGAAACTGCTCCAGCAACACCACCTCATCCCGCACGGGATCGTAGGGCAGTACGCAGGTAGCATCGCCGCGGAGGAACAGCTCACGGGTATAGGTCGGCATGGTGCCCCCGTCGAAACGGGGGTGACTCAGCCAAAGCTTGTCCATACGGAAGAAGCCCTGGAAGACGGTTTCGCATTTATCGACTTTGACATCGCTGGCGTTGAACTGGAACGGTTTCGGCATCAATACTTCCGGTTAGGTGTATGGTTTGAAACGATAGCCTTTGGGATTGCTTCGGTGCAAGTGACTTGCACCGGACATGGCAAGACGATTCAGACGCCAGCCTTAAAACGTGGCGTGTGGGCATGTCGGGCAGGGCCGCCAAAAACACGCTCCTTCGGTACATCCGTGTGACGCTTGGGCTCCGCCATCCCTGGCTCCGCACAGTTTTTGAAGGCCCTGCCCGACACGCCCAGCCAAACCGGGTGCCGTCCGCGGAGAGAATGCATGATAGATGAGCTGGAGGGCTGACCCGAGACGCAGTGGGACGTCGCGCGTCGCTGTCTGAACAAAGCCAGCACCCCGGCTCAACGCAGCCAGTCAACAGGCCGGGAGATCAAGTACTCCAGACTCAAACCTTGTCGTAAAGCTTTGAGCCAGACTCTACAAACTCCCGCGATTTGGCCTGCATTCCGGCGTCAATGGCGGACACCTCATCGATGCCGTGTTCGGCTGCGTAATCCCGCACTTCCTGCGAGATTTTCATGGAGCAGAACTTCGGGCCACACATGGAGCAGAAGTGGGCCACCTTGGCGGAATCCTTGGGCAGCGTTTCATCGTGGAAGGCACGGGCGGTATCCGGGTCCAGCCCCAGGTTGAACTGATCTTCCCAGCGGAACTCAAAACGCGCTTTTGACAGGGCGTTATCACGGACCTGCGCGCCCGGGTGCCCCTTGGCCAGATCGGCTGCGTGGGCAGCGATCTTATAGGTGATGATGCCGGTTTTAACATCATCTTTGTTGGGCAGCCCCAGATGCTCTTTCGGCGTGACATAACAAAGCATGGCACAACCAAACCAGCCGATCATGGCCGCACCGATACCGGAGGTAATGTGGTCATAGCCCGGGGCAATGTCGGTGATCAGCGGGCCAAGGGTATAGAAGGGAGCCTCGTCACAGCATTGCAGCTGTTTGTCCATATTCTCCTTGACCAGATGCATGGGCACATGGCCCGGCCCCTCAATCATCACCTGTACGTCGTGCTTCCAGGCGATTTGGGTCAGCTCGCCGAGGGTCTCCAGCTCACCGAACTGGGCAGCATCATTGGCATCAGCAATTGAGCCCGGACGCAAGCCATCGCCAAGGCTGAAGGACACGTCATAGGCCTTCATGATCTCGCAGATTTCCTCAAAATGGGTATAGAGGAAGCTCTCGGTGTGATGGGCCAAGCACCATTTCGCCATGATGGAACCGCCACGGGAGACGATGCCCGTTACCCGGTTGGCCGTCAGTGGCACGTGGTGCAAGCGTACGCCGGCGTGAATGGTGAAGTAGTCAACGCCCTGCTCCGCCTGCTCGATCAGGGTATCGCGGAAGATTTCCCAGGTCAGATCCTCGGCCACACCACCCACTTTCTCCAATGCCTGATAAATGGGCACTGTACCAATGGGCACCGGTGAGTTGCGGATAATCCAGTCGCGGGTTTCGTGGATATTCTTGCCGGTAGACAAGTCCATGATGGTGTCTGCACCCCAGCGGATACCCCAGGTGAGTTTGTCCACCTCTTCCTCAATAGAGGAGGTCACCGCCGAGTTGCCGATGTTGCCATTGATTTTCACCAGAAAGTTGCGGCCGATAATCATCGGCTCCAGCTCCGGATGGTTGATGTTGGCAGGAATAATGGCCCGGCCACGGGCAACTTCATCACGCACAAACTCCGGCGTGATTTCGTCAGGGATACTGGCACCGAAGGACTGGCCGGGGTGCTGCTGCTTCAATAAGCCCTGAGCCCGCGCCTCCTGCAGCTTGAGATTCTCCCGAATGGCAATGTACTCCATTTCCGGGGTGACAATGCCCTGGCGGGCATAGTGCATCTGGGTGACGTTCCGACCCGCACGGGCGCGGCGTGGCTGGCGCTGCAGGTTGAAACGTAGCGGGTCCAGCAGGGGATCCGTGAGGCGGCGGCGAGTAAACCCGGAGGTGTAGCCCGGCAGCAGCTCCGTGTCCTCACGCTCCTCAATCCATGCCTCCCGCACCGACGGCAGGCCTTTGCGCAGATCAATTTTCACGTTGGGGTCGGTGTAGGGGCCGGAGGTGTCATAGACCACCACAGCCGGGTTCTTCTCACCACCCAGCTCTGTGGGGGTATCGCCCACAGTAATTTCCCGCATAGGCACCTGGATATCAGGTCGGCTACCCTGCACGTAAATCTTGCGGGAGTTGGGCAAAGGCTTGATAGCCGCTTCATCGACGTGAGCGGATTCACTGAGATAGCGTGGTGCGGATACTGAGTCTGTCATGGTGCGCCCCTGTAACTGGTCCTTATGGGATAGGGTCGCGTATGACGCAGTGCAGCGCTGAGCACTGACCTTTGCGCTGGTTCTAGCGCTTGGCAGGCCAAAGTCTCGATTCCCTACGCCGGTACTAGCCGGATCAGGTTCGCGGGTTCTACCATGCTGGTAATCTCAGCCGGCTGTAATGGCTCCGGCACCCCGTCAAGACGCGATTATGGTCACAACAATACGCCCTTTTTCTGACGGTCACAACAAGGGATCAGGACGCAAACCAGGTGCATACTGCAAGTGTAGAGGTGCGTTGATTTTTTAGCCATAATGCGGCTTTGCTTCGGCCCCCTGCTCTGGCTGTCGAGGGATTACAGCCCGCCGACCAGCGCCTACAATCAATGTACACGGAGTCACCATGAAGAAAACTCTGTTATCCGGAATGATCGGCCTGCTGGCCGCACAACCTGCACTGGCCATTGACCTGATGGAGGTCTACGAGCGGGCACTGTCCTATGACTCCGGCATTGCCACCGCGCGCGCCAGCCTGAATGCCCAGCTGGCAGGCAGTGATGTCAGCCGCAGCAACCTGCTGCCAAGAATCAACGCCTTTGGCGAAGCGGCTCACACTGACCGCTCAGCAGGCCCGCTGTCTGACTCCTTCAAAAGCTACAGTTACGGTGTGCAGTTGACCCAACCCCTGTTTCGCGCTGACGCCTGGTTTGGCTTTGCAGCGAGCAAGGACCAAAGTGAAAAGGCGCGCGCCGAGTACAGCCTGGCCCAGCAGCAGCTGATTCTGAATGTGGCCACCGCCTATTTCAATGTGTTGCGGGCAGGTGATGCACTGACCACCACCCGCGCCGCAGAAACCGCGTTCAAACGCCAGTATGAGCAGGCGCAGGAGCGTTATGATGTGGGCCTGATAGCCATCACCGAAGTCTTTGAGGCCCGGGCCACCTTTGATGCCACCACCACCCAACGCATTTCGGCCGAGAACGAGCTGGATATTGCCAGGGAGCAACTGGCCCGTCTGACCGGTGAGTATCATGAGCGGGTACACAACCTGCAGCAGGACTTCCCCCTCGCCCGCCCTGAACCCCTGGACGTTTCCGCCTGGGAACAGACGGCGCTAGAGCAGAACTGGCAGATTCAGGCCGCCAACGCCGAGCTGCGGGTGAACGAATCCCGGTTCAAAGTGGCGCGCAGCGGTCACTATCCGACACTGGACCTGAGTGCTCGTTATGCCTGGCAGGACACCGACGGTTTTGCCAACCAGATGGGCCCCGGCAACAACGACCGCCGTATTGAAGATACCACCTTGGCCCTGTCACTCAATGTCCCCCTCTACGCAGGTGGCGGCACCCAGGCCGGTGTGCGGCAGCAACGCTCGCTGGTGGATGTAGCGATGGAAAGTCTGGAAACCACCCGCCGCGATGTCAGGGTGAATACCCGCAGCCTGTTCCGCTCCGTCAACACTAACATCGAAGCTGTGTCTGCGCTGGAGCAAACCATCATATCTCGTCGCAGCGCATTGGACGCCACCCGAGCTGGTTACGAGGTGGGCACCCGTAATATCGTGGAAGTGCTGGAAGCCGAGCGGAATTACTACGTTGCCCTGCGGGATTACGCCGATGCTCGCTATGACTACGTCATCAACACCCTGCGCCTGAAGCAGGCAGCAGGCACACTGAGCCCACAGGATCTGATGGACCTGAACCAGTGGATCAGCGCCACGGCGCCAGGTATCGAGGCGCTGGCCAGCGAAGATGACAATATTGGTGCTGTCGTAAGATAACCAACCGGAACCGGAGGGCCCGCGATGTCGCGGCCCTCCCCCCTCTGCCTGATCATGCCCGATGTCGTCACACGCGGCTGACGATACCCTCAACCACTTCCGCCAGCGCCCCCCGGTTAGCATCTACCACCGCACGCGCGCGCCTGCCAATCGCAGCGCCTTTTTCAGGGTTATCCAGCAAGTCCGTTACCGCTTCCGCAAGACTCCCCGCATCCGTTATTTCCACACAACCCTGCCCGGCAGAAAGCGCACCGTAGATGGTCTCGAAGTTAAAGACGTGGGGCCCCGTGAGTACAGGCAGTGCCCAGGCCGCAGGCTCCAGCGGATTGTGCCCGCCCCGCTCAATCATCGAACCGCCCACAAAGGCCAGGTCAGCCACCCCGTAAAGCAGCATCAGTTCACCCATGGTATCCGCCAGGTACACCTCTGCCGCCCGAGGCTCGTCGCCCGCAGCACGCCGCGCCAGGTTGAAGCCCTGCTGCTGAATCAAGATCGCTACATCGTCAAAACGTTCCGGGTGACGGGGCACCAGGATCAGCAGGGCTGACGGATGCCGGGCGAGCACAAGCCGGTGTGCCTGCAGCAGCTGTTCATCCTCCCCCTGATGGGTGCTGGCAGCAATCCAGACCGGTCGCTGACCAAACTGTACCCGCAGCGCCGCAGCCTCTGCCCGCTGTTCCGCACTGACGTCAATGTCGTATTTCACACTGCCGGTGACCGACACTATGCCCTGGGGCGCACCTATATCAACGAAGCGCCGGGCATCATCGGGGGCCTGGGCGGCAATCCAGGTCAATGACTGCACCAATCCCTGCGCCAGACTGCGTACACGCTGGTAGCCGCGAGCTGAGCGCTCCGAGAGGCGGGCATTGATCAGAAAGATGGGCACCTGCTGGCGGTGGGTCATGGCGATCATGTTAGGCCACAGCTCGGTCTCCATAATCACCAACGCTCTCGGCCTTACCCGCCGCAGCCAGCGTTTGACCGAGCCCGGCGTATCATAAGGCGAATAGGCATAAAGTACCCGGTCACCAAAGAGGGCCCGGGCCCGCGCCTGGCCCGTCGCGGTCATGGCGGTCATCAGAATAGGCACATCCGGCTTGCGCTCCAGCAACTGATTCACCAGAGGGGCCGCCGCAATGGTTTCCCCCACGGAAACCGCATGCACCCAGATCAACGGTTGTTCCGGTAGCTTCACATACCCCAGTCGCTGCTGCCAGTTGGCCCAGGTATCCGGCGACTGCCGCCCCTGCCACCACAGACGCAGCAACACCAGGGGCAGCGCCAGCCGGAAGAACAGGGAATAGAGAGCTCTCAGCATGGGGACTCCATCACGGGACAAAGGGCGGTCAGTCATGTGGCGGGTTATTCTAGCGGAATAACAACAAGGCTGCCGAAACAACGCACCGACTGTTAAACTTCCAGCCTATCCGCTGCTACACTCTTGCTCTCTAACCGTCTGGCTGGGAGGCTTCCCCCGCCAGAGGCATGTCTAAGCCCGGGAACTGATGTAACGTGAAGAAGCCCCGCAAAAGCACACGCTACAGGGATTACCTGCACCCCCGCTGGTGGCCAACCTGGCTGGGGGTTGGTCTTGTGTGGCTGATGGCCCACCTGCCCCTGCGTCTGCAATGGTGGCTTGGCCGGGCGTTAGGCAGCGCGGCCTACCGGCTGATTCCCCGCCGTCGTCATATCACCGAAGTCAATATTCGCCTGTGCTTCCCGGACCTTTCGCCGGCGGCACAACAGGCACTGGTGCGGCAAAGCTTCCAGGCCAACGGGATAGGGCTGATGGAGGTAGGACTCGCCTGGTTCCGTGATCCACGAAGATTCCAGACCATCACCCGGGTACATGGGCTGGAGCACCTGGAAGCAGCACTGCAAAAAGGCAAAGGTGTACTGCTGCTGGGAGGCCATTACAGTACCCTGGATCTGGGGGGCAGCCTGGCGTCTCTTTATATCGATGCCGACGTGATGCAGCGGGATCACAATAACCCCCTGCTAAACGCGGTGATGACCCGGGCACGGGAAAAACGCTATGGCGTCGCCCTCGGCAGCAAAGACCTGCGCGGCCTGTTCAAGCGCCTGCAAGCAAACCGTGTGGTCTGGTATGCCACCGACCAGGACTATGGCCGCCGCAACAGCGAGTTCGCCCCTTTCTTCGGCATTCCCACCGCCACCATCACCACCACCGGACGCATTGCTGAACGTAGTGGCTGTACCGTGATACCCTTCAGCCATTTTCGCCGCTCCGGTGCGCCGGGTTACGACATTTACTTTCATCCCGCTTTGGACAGCCTCCCCAGCGGCGATGATCTGGCCGATGCCACCCTGACCAACAGTGTTATTGAAGCGGAGGTCCGTAAACACCCGGACCAGTACCTGTGGATGCATCGGCGGTTCAAAACCCGCCCCCACCCGGACGACCCAGACCTTTATCGGAAACCCTGATCATGCGCGATTCTACACGCCCCATCATCTGGCTACTGACCGACGAAAAACCTGGCCACAAATCGCAACTGCGCGGTCTGGCAAACCGGCTGAAAACCCATGCCGCGGCAAAAAGCTGGTGGATCGACTGCCGCGAAGTTGCGGTGGGGCGTTTGCATGCCATGCTGGGGCGCCGGCCCGCATCGCTGGATGTGCCAGAGGAGTTTGCGCAGCCTGACCTGATCATCGCTGCGGGTCAGAGCACACACCGGCTGATGGAAGCCCTGCGACGTCAGCCCGCTATGAAGGTGGTGCTCATGCGACCGTCCTTCCCCCAACGTTGGATGGATGCCTGCATTATCCCCGCGCACGACACCCCCAAACCCGGGCCTAACCTGCTGATTACCACCGGGGTGCTCAATGCCGTGGCGCCGCTGGCGCGGCTGACTGACAAGCGGCAGGCGCTGGTACTGCTGGGGGGGCCATCCCGCCATTATCAATGGGACGAAGCCGACCTGGTGCACCAGCTGCAGCTGCTGCGAGACCATTACCCCGAGTGGCAGTGGGTGATATCAACCAGCCGCCGCACGCCGGAGTCAACCCTGCGGGCCATACAGCCCTTGGCCAGTCCCCGCTTCAAGCTGGTGGACTACCGGGATACCCACAGCCAGTGGCATGCCCACACCCTCAGTGATAGCCGTGCCGTCTGGGTGACTCCGGACAGTGCCTCCATGGTGTATGAGTCGGTTACCAGCGGTGTGCCCACAGGCCTTTTCAATCTGCCCGCTGGCAAATCAGAGCGTGTCAGCCAGGGCATCAGGCAACTGGTCAACCAGAATATGGCCCACACGCTGGACGACCACCGCCAGGTCATGCAACACACCGGCCATGAGCCGAGCAACAGCCTGTGGGAAGCGGACCGTGCCGCACGCTGGTTGCTGGAGCGCTGGCAGCAGGGACCCGCCAGACGATGAGGGTGGTGCAACTACTGCCCGCACTGAATAGCGGCGGCGTCGAACGCGGCACCGTGGAGTTCGCAGCCGAACTGGTTAAGCGTGGACATGAGTCCATCGTGGTGTCCAGTGGAGGCCCCCTGGTATCGCAGCTGGAACAGCAGGGCTCACAGCATATCGCCAGGCCGATTCATCGCAAGTCACCGGCATCCTTTGCTCAGGTTTATCCCATGCGGCGACTGCTGCGGGAGCTGGCGCCAGATATAATCCACGTGCGCTCACGCATGCCCGCCTGGATCACCTGGCTGGCCTGGCGGGGACTGCCGGAGGCCAACCGCCCGGGTCTGGTCAGCACGTTTCACGGCATGTACTCGGTGAACCCTTACAGCGCCATTATGACCCGGGCGCAGCGCATCATCGCTGTCTCCAACTGCGTCAAACAGTACGTGACGACCCATTACCCAGTTGCCGCAAGTGATGTCACCGTCATCCAGCGCGGCGTTGACCTGGACTACTTCCGTTCCCAGCAACCGGATGAGCGCTGGCGCCAGGCGTTACTGGACGCGCACCCGGAGCTCCGGGGCAAGCGGCTGATCATGATGCCCGGCCGACTGTCCCGCTGGAAAGGCCAGCTGGACTTTCTTGAGATCATGGCCAGCCTGATCAAACAACAGCCCGATCTGCATGGCCTGGTGGTTGGCGGCGCGGAGGCTGGCAAGGCGCATTTTCTGACAGAGCTGGAGGCCCGCCGCCAGGCACTGGGCCTGGTGCCTCACGTCACCCTGCTGGGGCAGCGCAACGACATGGCCCAACTCTACCGGTTGGCAAGTCTGGTGTGTCACCTATCCACCAAACCAGAACCTTTTGGCCGCACCGTCACGGAAGCCCTAGCATCAGGCACGCCGGTCGCCGCCTATGACCGTGGCGGCGCCTCAGAAACCCTGCACGCCTGCTTTCCCCAGGGGTTGGTGGCAGCGGATGACAAGACGGGGTTCGCACAACAGGTGCTTGACCTGCTGGCACAGCCCAGCCCAACTATCGAGCTGCCCGAACGCTTCACGCTAAAAGCCCAGACCGATGCCACACTGGCGGTCTATAAAGCACTGCTGTCCGAGCGGGCCTGAAAAATGACCACACGCTGGCGCATTGTCCACCTACTGGCTACCCGTAACGGTGTCTGGGGGGGCATGGAGCGTCATGTGGCCGACCTCACCCGTGCTCAATGCGATGCCGGTCACGATGTGCATCTGATCGCAGATCCGAGCCTGCAACACCACTTCCCCCACCTCACCTTCCAGGCCTTATCCATGGGGCCAAGCCGCTACAGTCCGCGGCTCTACCTCCAGCTACGACAACACCTGCAAGCTGTACGACCCCACATTACCCACGCCCATGGCAACAAGGCCGCCCGGATACTGAGCTTGCAAGCCAGTGCACTGGCCGGCGCAACCGTTGGCACCCTGCACGGTATCAAAAGCTCTGACGCAGCGTTTCACAAACTGAACAGCCTGATTACCCTGAGTGGTTTCAGTTATGAGCGTGCCAACCACCCTCATAAGACCATGATCTATCACGGCTTGCCCCTCCGACAAGCCGGTAATGACCAGGCCGCCCCGGCCCTGGCCGCAAACCACTGGCAGCGGCCATGGGTGTTGGCTGTCGGCCGGCTTGAGCCCGTCAAAGGCTTTGACCGCCTGCTTGAAGCCTGGGCAAGACTGTCTGCACCCGGCCACCTGGTGATTCTCGGCGAGGGTAGCCAACGATTCGCCCTTGAACAACGCTGCCGGCAGCCTGACCTGGCCGGGCGCGTCACTCTGGCAGGTTACCGTGAAGACGCAAGGGCATGGCTGCAACACGCCGATCTGTGCGTTGTGAGTTCCCTGCGGGAAGGTTTCTGCTATGTGCTGGCAGAGGCTCTGCTGGAAGGCTGCCCGGTGCTGTCAACAGCCACCGGCATAGCCGCTGACATACTGCCCGCAACGTCTCTGGCTGCCGATGCCTCAGTTGAATCACTGCTCCAGCTGCTGCAGACACAGCTGCCTGATCTGGCGCAACTGAAGCAGGCGCAAGCAGACGCCCGCGCCTACGCCCGACAAACCCTCACCCTGACCGCCATGGCGCATCACACCGACGATTGCTATCAGGCGACACTTGACCGGACCCGCAGCCATGATCGACCTCACTGACTGCCAGCCTTTTGCCCGGGGTGGCAACCGGGATTGCTATCGACACCCGGAACAGCCGGACCGCTGCCTGAAGCTTGTTCGTACAGAGGCGCTGGAAGCTCGACGTAAACGCCAGCCCCGCTACAAACGTTGGCGGCCAAACCATGCCATGGATGACAACCAGCAGGAACACCGGGCCTACCAGCAACTGCTGCGTGATCACCCCGAATGTGACACGCTTTGGCATCACCTGCCCCGATTTTATGGCCAGGCTGACACCAGTCTCGGGCTGGCCAACGTCTGTGAACTGATTCTGAGTGCAGACAACACCCCCGCCCCCACACTGGAGGCCCTCATTACCGCGGACCCACTGCACCCGACTCTGGTGGACGCCATTCGGCAGTTCCAGCAGTGGCTACGCCAGCACCAGGTGATGACCCGCAATCTGCTACCCCATAACCTGGTTGTGGGGGGGCAGGATGAGCAGCTGCGGCTGGTGCTCATTGACGGGCTGGGGGCGGCCTGGGCACAACAGCAGCTAGCGCAGCTGCCTGGGGGGCGACGGCGCTATATCGAGCGACGGATCATCAAGATGAATCGCCGCCTTCACTGGGAGCAACAGGGCCGCCCGGGTCGCTGGGAAGAGGCAGAACAACGCCCGCTGCCCCATGAATAACACCATTGCCCTGTTTTGCCGTAAGTGCTAGTTTGCGCCCATCCGACGAGCTGACCGAGTGACCATGAAACGCTCCAATGTACAGACCCGTGTTCTTCTGTTTCTGCTGCGTATGGCGGGCAAACTGTCCCTGCCCATGGCGCAGCGACTGGGGCGTTTACTGGGCCGCCTGGGCTGGTGGTTGAATACGCCGGAAAAACGCGTTACCCGCATCAATCTGGACATAGCCTACCCGGAACTGCCCCATCAGGAGCGCCGGCAACTGGCCAAGCAAAGCCTGCAGCATACCGGCCAAACCTTTGCTGAGATCCCACTGATATGGGAGTGGCCGGTAGAACGCTGCCTGGGACTGATCAAAGCCGTGGAAGGTGAAGCCCTGGTAGAGGATGCTATAGCGGCAGGCAACGGCCTTATCCTGCTGGCACCGCATTTGGGCAACTGGGAGCTCGCGGGGTTGTATTTTTCTTCCAGACACCGCATGGCGGCCCTTTACAGCCCACCCAATATGCCGGAATTTGAAGACTACATGATCAAAGTTCGGGGCCGGCTCGGCAGCGAACTGGTACGGGGTGATCGCCGTGGCCTTGCACGCCTGATCACCCTGCTGCGGGAAGGCGGTGTGGTGGGCATTCTGCCCGACCAGTCACCCCGTGGCGCGGGCAACGCCTATGCCCCCTTCTTCGGTCTGGACGTGCGCACCATGACGCTGGTCAGCAAGTTGCTGCAGAAATCAGGGGCGCAGGTGCTGGCCACCTATGCCGAACGGCTGCCCAACGCCGAAGGCTTCCGGCTGGTCATTCGCCCCTGCGTGGCAGACCTGGCAGACCCCGACCCGGTCAAGGCCACCACCGCACTGAACGCTACCGTAGAGGCGTGCGTGCGCGCCATCCCGGAACAGTATCAGTGGGAATACAAACGTTTTCGTCACCGCCCAGCCGGGCAGCCGCACCCATACAAGCCAGGAAGGACATGTTAGTGCCCGACTCAAGTATCAAGCAGACGCAGCACCTGCCTAACGCTCGCCTTTCACGGCTGATCCAGATCCTTTTTGTTGCAGGCCTGGGGAGCGCACTGCTGAGCTCATCCGTGTTCTCCGCCACGGCGGTAGCACTGGTGATCGCGGGCATCTGGATTATGACACAGCGGCTACTGGCGCAGCAGGACTGGGACCGCCCCAAAGAACTACGGCTGCTCCACTTCGGCTTCTGGTTCTTTGCCGGCGTCAGCTTGCTGGCCTGGGCCGCAGGCGGTTTCAGCTATGAAGCTCTCAAGCAGCTGGATAATCACCTGCGGCTGTTGCTGTTCTGGCCCCTGGTGATTGCCTTTACCTACGCCGCCATCAAACCTCAAACCCTGTTGTTAGGCTGCGCCCTGACAGCGCTTGCCGCCAGCCTGTCTGTGGTGCTCGGTGTGCTGGACGGCCCCGCAACCTGGGGAACCTTGTTGCAACACCGCGCAGGCTGGGGCATCAATGCCATTGTATTTGGCAATCTGGCCCTGCTCGTCGCCATGATGACCCTGGTTGGCATGTTGCTGGCCTTCCGCCAGGGCAGCCGCAGCCTGGCGCTGCTGCTGGCGCTGGTCGCGTTATTGGGACTGGCTGCAGCCTACCTGTCCCAGACCCGCAGCAACCTGCTGGCCTTTCCGCTGCTGGCGCTGCTATTGCTTCCTTTGGTCAGCCGAACCACCCGCTGGTGGCTACTGGCGGCAGCCCTGCTATTAATGACGGCAGCCATCCTTGGCAGCCAACGCTTTGTCCAGACACTGGGCGACCTGAGTTCAGGCCACATGGATCTGGGATTGGAATACCGCCTTATCATGTGGCAACAGGCATGGCAGCTGTTCACAGCCAACCCCTGGCTGGGCGCCGGCCTGACGGGTTATACCGAGGCGCTGCAACAGGGCGCTGCTACCGGCGCCCTGCCTGCCCAGCTGGCGCAATGCTGCTCAGGCCACGCCCACAACGATATGCTGCACCTGCTCGCTACGCGAGGTATCTGGGGCGGGCTCAGCGGCCTGTTCCTGATCCTGGCGCCACTGATACTGTTTGCCCGCCAGATTGGGCACCGTCACACACCAGCGGCTCATCTGGCCGTCGCAGGCACCATGATTCCTGTGGCCTATCTGGTTTTCGGGCTGACAGAAGCCACCTTGAACCGGTCCCTCTATCTCACCACCTATCTGGTGCTGGTGAGCGCCTTTGGCGCAACCCTCTATGCGGAAATCAGCCGCTCCCACCAGCGGGCACGACAGGTGCGTGTATCGGCCACCATCATCACCAAGAACGAAGAGGCCCACATCGAAGCCTGCATCCGTTCAGCCCGCCTGGTGGCCGACGAAATCATTGTGCTGGACAGCGGCAGCAGCGACCGCACGGTAGAGATCGCCCGGCAGTACGCAGACATTGTGGAAGTTACCGACTGGCCCGGCTTTGGCGTGCAGAAACAGCGCGCACTGGAAAAAGCCACCGGCGACTGGGTGCTGTCCATTGACGCCGATGAGCGCATCACCCCCGCCCTGGCCCGTGAGATCAACCATACCCTGGCAGCGCCGGATGCCGATGCCTACAAGCTGCCCTGGGCCGTGACCCTGTATGGCACCCGACTTGACTTCGGTCGCAGTGGCCGCGCGCCTCTGCGCCTGTTCCGACGCGAAGGCGTCCGTTTCTCCGACGCCCTGGTGCATGAGAGAATCCTGATTCCCAAGAGCCGTACCATCAAAAGCCTGCGGGGCCGCCTGACCCATTACACCCATCGCGACTTCGGCCACGCTCTGGAAAAAAGCGCCAAATATGCCTGGCTCGGCTCACAACAGAAGTACCGCAAGAACAAGCGCACCCGTTGGCTGCTGTACCCGACCTTCAGAGGCATTCTGACCTTTATTCAGGTATATTTTGTCCGCTTCGGTTTTTTAGACGGCGCTGTAGGCTATCTGGTGGCAGTGACCTACGCTCAGGGCTCATTTAATAAGTATGCGGGACTTTGGACATTGACGAGAACGTCACAAAAACGAGACGCAGTATGAAACTCGAGTGCTGTCAAAATGGCAATCTTAACGTTGGCGATGACCTCAACTACTGGTTATGGCCACGATTACTGCCGGGTCTGTTAGATGACAATAAGGAGCACGTGTTTCTTGGCGTCGGCACCTTACTCACTGAAAAGCGCATGACCAAGCAACTCGCTCATGCCAAAACCATCAGCGTGCTTTCATCAGGGGCTTGGGGGCCTCAGGCCCCTAAAGTAGCCCCTCACTGGAAAGTGTATGGCGTTAGAGGCCCGAAAACTGCGGAATGGATAGGCGTCAGTCCCTCGTTAGTCGTCGGTGATGGCGCATACCTCATTCGTCGCTTCATATCGTTGCCTGAGATAGCAAGCAAAACCGCTCCGGTAGCATTCATTCCACACCATAGAAGTGAAGATTACGTCGACTGGAAAAGCATATGCAGAAACGCGGGAGTCCAGTATGTTTCACCTCGGCAGGACGTTGAGTCTTTTGCCCAGCAAATGTCCACTTGCCGCCTCGTGCTCGCCGAGGCCATGCATGGTGCAATCATTGCTGACGCTCTGCGAATCCCGTGGACGCCCGTGAAATTTTCCACTTCATTTCGGGAGGACAAGTGGCTTGATTGGGCCGAATCCATGTCCTTAGCATTGTCCTTTATTGAACTTCCACATATGTATCAGCAACACTCCGCGCTAGGAAAACGACTAGAGACGAGCCTCAAAGCACTGTTCGGAAAAGTAGGCATAAATCGAGAAAAGTGGAGCCAACTTTCCGGTCAGAAAACTATTGCCTCTGTCCAGGATATAGAGCTCCTTGTAAAATCTCTAGAGCGCGCGAAATCAGAAAATCGGTGGCAGCTGAGCTCAGACCATGCAATAGAAACCATCGAGCAAAAGCTTTATCATGCGGTTGAGCGCATCAAGCTAGACAACTAAATCGCCACAACATGGACAACCTTAAAACCCGACTAAAAAGTATTAACAATACTTAAAAATTACCAAGAATAAATCGAGCATTCCAAAAGAAGCGACGAACATTGTTACGCAAAAGATATCGTTCACGCCTGAGCCGAACAAGCACACTCCTTTTTTCCTTCTTGCCTTTAGGTAAATAACCAATCAAAGATTCGAAGCCCTCATCGTTCGTCAAGCACGGAGGCTCGACACCGTAACACTCAACCTTATTATTCCAAAACTGATCCATATATATATCAACAGGAAGCACCCACTGCTTCGCAGAATCTAAATACTTTGAAGCCCCCTCCGGCGTTATATAATAGCCAGTCGTGCTCATATGCCCTTTCAAGTATTTCCTGAATTCAAAATTATCGACAACATCAACGAGAATTGACCTTCTTATTCTTGACTTATTCCTAAACAATCTCACACACTCATACTGGCCAGGAAGATCACCTGATAAAGCAACAAACTCCTTAAATCTAACGAGATCTAACTTCGCATCATCTTCAAGAATAATGCAAGGCTCTCCTTTTTCAGAACAGCGCTGCCACAACAAATAGTGGCTAGCAAAACAACCCAGCTGCCCCGGCAATAAAGGCTCTCCTTTTATCTCAAGACGCTTATTCTCATTATATTTATTGAACAAGGGGTGAAACCCTTTCCGACCATCAACCCCCAGAAATAACTCAAATTCTACACCAGCCTCAGTCAACTGGGCACATATTCTATCTTGTCGCTCTTTTGCTCCCTCTAGAGAAAGCACATATACTTTCATTTCCTTCTCCAAAAAATATCAACGCCTAGCATGGGCGAATCTAGAAGCTACTTTTCTAGATGAGCCAGCAACAGAAATCAGCAGGATTGAAAAGAACATATATATTGACGCGGGGTGCCTAAATGGAACATCCGTCAAACCTGCAAGAACATAGACGGCAATTATAGAAAGCCCTCCCCAAACGACTGGACCAGCCCCAGATCTTGAAACATAAATAACAAAAGCAACTAGAAAAAGAAGCCAAATAAAAAGCCCAAGCGCACCCTTTTTAACGAGAAAGTCCAAATACTGATTATGATAATGAGACGGTGAAAACTCAAACAACTCCTGACTTACGTCGCCGGCCTTATACATTTCAGCCAACACGTCGGCATGAGCATTTCCATTACCGACGAGCGGGCTGTGCCGCCAGACTTCTATCGCCGACACCCACATTTGAAGACGCAACCCTATAGACCCAGACTGGTCGCCTTCCGCTATCGACTCCAGTTCCACAGCAGTTTGTGAAATTCGGTCCCCGGAAATCATTATCCCAAGACCAGAGAAAGCAATAGTCACACCAATAAGAGCAAATATTCCTTGCCATTTTCGTTTGGAGTCAAGAATGCGAATTGACAGCAAAAAAAACATCAAGGCAAGGACTGGCAGTATCACACCTCGAGTCTGAGTCATGAACAAGGCGCTCAACAGCCCTACCCCTAAAACATAGAAAGCAACTTTGTTTTTTTCACCACGATCAAACAGAGCAACAACAAAAACCATTATCAGAACAGCAGCCAACGCTGTTGCGTAAGGAATAGGATTTATGAAACCACCCACTCTTGAATAACCCGTTACATAAAGCCCCCATGTCAACAAGAAAAAACCCACCCCAGACAACACCAACAATCCCTTGAATAGCCGTTCAGTTACCAGCAATCCCCGTATCGCAAGCACGTAAATAGCCATAGCCAACAGCGCACGAAGCTCAGTCCAACTATCGCCATTCAAAAAGTAAACAAACGCTCCGTAAACAACCACCAACCACGTGGCAAAAATCAAAAACAAATACTCTTTGCTGTTCTCGACTGAGAAACGAAGCGAGCCACTTTCTTTCTGTGCAGTAGAAAAAATTCTGGCTAAAAGTGAAATTATCACAATCCCAGGCACATATTTTTCGCCTTCAGGAATCCACCACATCACTGTCAGAACATAAACAGCAGGGGCAAAAATAAAATAGTGAATGATATTTCTTGCCACCGTCGCCTCCCTTCGGCCAAAAATATGCTTAGCTAATTAGAGCTGAAATTTTACAATATCAGTTGCCAGTATCAAAAGATATTTGCTTTTTAAATAAACTTCTTATCTTGATAGCGAGCTTTATTTCCCTAACGATATTTTTTGGCTTCTTAGCCAAAACATCGGATTTACCAGATGAGACTCTTTCTGCTACTGCATTTAGAACTCTTTCACTTGAACGTCCATCCTTGAACTCATGCAATTCCCTGAAGAAGTTCCGCATCGCCGCTATCAATTCCGGAGGACGCGATAACGCCTGACGCAGGGCCGGTTCAACCTCACTCACCTGCTGTACATCAATCAGGTATTCCCCAGGCATCTTGGTGCGGAAGGTTACCACAGGGATGTCCAAAGCCATAAACTCGAACATGATGGATGAGGTGTCACACAGCATCACATCCGCGCAGCGCATGTAGGGTACAAAACCCTGGTCTGGCTCAATAAAGACCAGATTGGGCCCCACCAGGGCGCGGTAGGCAGCGATAGTCTCCGGCGATGATTTAGGGTGCAGCGTAACAATCAAGTGCCATTGACCGGAGTCTCGGAGGCCGCGCAAGGTATCGAGCAACTGGGGTGCGGAGGTGACACTGTCGGTGAAGGTGGAAGCGTAGAACAGGGTTGGCAGACCGTCATCGTTCCAGGGCAACGCTGGGCGTGGGTGCTCCGCGAGCACGGCGTCCAGCTTGGGCCAACCGGTCATGGCAACGGTAAAGTGGGGGTGCTGTTTCGCCAGAGCCTGGAAGCGTGCGGTGTCTGTTTCCGCCATGGTGCAATAGAGATCAAACCAGCCGCGGATACGGTAATGGGACTGCCTGGCCGGGTCCATGCCCCGTTTATTGATTGCGAAGCCGTGAAACACCTTGACCTTCAGACCAGGAAACGAAGGCGGTACCCAATCGCCGGGGGCGAAAACAGCGTCAGGGTTAAAGTCTTTGACCTCGCGAAAACTACTCAATCGTCGCTCATCGTCCCGCAATGGTTTCGCAGAGCAGCCGAGCACAAACCAAGCCGCCTGGTCTCCCCGGGCCCGGATAGCGTCCTGTAGCGGGCGCAGAATCGCGTAGGAATAAGACTGATTAACAAAAAACAGGTAACGCCGCATGTCAATCCTTGCCCACAAGGTCCCTGTAGAGTGCTGCCGTTTCCTGCACTGTACGTTCCGTGGTGAAGTCTCTGCCTATAGTTTCGCGAGCAGCCTCACCCATGTGATCCCGTAGCGCCTGGTTTTCCGCCAGTCGTTCGATGGCCCGTGCCAGTGCCAGACTGTCTTTAGGGGGCACCACGTAACCGCTGACACCATCTTCCACTAACTCCGGCATGCCGCCGACGGCGGTAACAATAGCGGGAACACTATACGCCATAGCCTCAATAACGGCGCGCGGCAGCCCTTCCCGTTCTGTCGACGGCAATACAAACACGTCACTGGCTGCAGCGATAGCCGGCGCGTCGGTCCGGTATCCAGTGAAATGCACCCGGTCGGGTTGCGGCAGTGCAGCCGCCTGAGCCCGCAACGTCTGGTTCTGATCAACCTTGCCAACTAATACAAGATGCACCTTCAGCGCTTCGGGTAAATGGCGCATAGACTCTATCAGCACATCAAAGCCCTTGCGGGGCACATCACGCCCCGTGCAGCACACTACAAATGCGTCATCGGGCACACCCAGGGTGTTTCTTGGTGCGGGTGCGTCCTGATACCAGGCAAGGTCATGCCCTTTGTAGATAGTCCTGAGCTGTGCCGGCGGGATGCGCAGCCAGAGGAATTTCAGACTGGCCAGATAGTCACGAATAGCATCTGCGACCGCGACGATCATGCTCACCCGAGGGTGCAGAAAGGTAATCCAGGACTCTGGATTAAGATAGCTGATATTGCCAATCACTCCGCGATAGGCCACCACTTTGGCACGCATGCCCCGAGATGCCCTGAGGCCACAAGCCAGTGCGCGAGGATTGTAGGCATGCACAATATCGTAGTCCCTTGACTCAAGCTGACGACGAATGGCGGCGGTGCCTGTCTTGTCAAACCGGCCCTGCAGTGCAATATCGCCAGCAACAACACCGGCTTCCTGCAGGCGTTCATAATGTTTGCCTTTGGGGTTACACATCACATCAAGGTCAATGCCCGCGCGTTTCAGCCCCAGAAAAAGCTCGGACTCCGGCCGGTCACAGGCGTCCGTCAGACACAATACCCGCAAGGGGCGATCAGCATCGAGTGTAGTCATTCCGTCAGAGTTCCTTGGTAACCGGTAAGCAATTGGCGCCAGCAGGCATCCAGTGTCGTCGTGTAGGCAGATTCAGGCAGCTTCCTGAGGGAGCGCTGGAGCCGCTGAAGATTGCGAGCCTGCCAACCCTGAGCAGGTGAACCCGGCTGCCGCAATTCACCCTTGTCAAAATCAATCAGAAAAACCTGATCATCACGAATAAGGACATTAAAACAGTTGAGGTCCGCATGGTACACACCCGCCCGGTGAAAGCGTCCGATAACCTGTCCGACCCGCTGCCATTGCGATGGGGAGAGTTGCCCAACCAGATCTCCCAGTGGCCGCACATCCTCGAGGCGTTCCAGCAGAATTGCCGCACTATAGCGTCGTCCCTGTCGACAGTATCCAGCGGCAACGGGCGCTGGGACCGGCAGACCGAGGCGCCCTAACGCCTGCAGCAGACGAAACTCCCGAAAGGAGCGGGTACGTTCTTCCCCACTAAATAAATAGGAGTCTCTCGACAGTCGCGCCGCCAGTCCGCCACGCAGATAGTGGCGCAGCACCCACCGACGCGGCCCATCCGCAATGAACCAGGCACCTCCGCGCCCGCCAGACGACACCGGTTGGGCGGCATGCGCCCAAAACGCCGGCGCCAGCCACCGATCATCGAAATGGGCCGCCCAGCCGGGTGTTACAAGGCAGGTCATGGTCTGGCCCACAAGCCTTACTTCTTTATCATCCATTCCGGTCGTCTTCCGCCTTCAATCGCGTCACAGCCTCTTGGGGACCGCCAAGCCACCGGGACACATCTGAAAAACCTGCTCCAGGCCAGTCAGTTTTTCAGACGTTCCCTATTTGGGTAAAATACCGCCGGGCTCCGCTGTAGCGGGATTCTACCAACGATTGGCTACCCTGCTCCAGCTTGCTGGCATTGGCAGGACACCACCCAAGCAACAGGGAACCACCTTGATCAAGTCCATCTGCATTATGCGCCTCTCTGCCTTGGGCGATGTCACTCATGTCATTCCCGTGGTGCTCAGCCTGCAAGCCCAGATTCCGGATGTGCGGATCACCTGGGTCATCGGCAAACTGGAGGCCAGACTGGTAGGTGATCTGCCGGGCGTGGAATTTATCGTTTTTGATAAGAAAGCGGGCTGGCGCGGTTACCGTGAACTCTGGCAGCAGATGCGGGGACGACGTTTCGATGTATTGCTGCATATGCAGGTGGCGTTACGGGCCAATCTAGCGGCAGCCCTGATACCCGCGCGTATTCGGGTGGGTTATGACCGTGCCCGCAGCAAGGACTTGCATAGCCTGTTTATCAATCAGCGCATCCTGCCGGTGCCGCAGCAGCATGTGCGGGATTGCCTGGCCAGCTTTCTTGAGCCGCTGGGGCTGGAACCGGCGCCGCCGGTATGGCAGTTGCCACTGACTGAGAGCGACCACGCGTTCGCCCGTCGGTGGCTGGCTACAGACCGCCTGAACCTGGTGATCAGCCCCTGCGCCAGTCATACCCTGCGTAACTGGGTACCCGAGCGCTATGCCCGGCTGGCGGACTATGCCGCCGAGCGTTACGACGCCAATGTCATCCTGGTGGGCAGCCCGGCGCCTTTCGAGCAAGAGGCATGCAAGCGCATTGAACAGGCCATGCAGCAACCGGTGACCAACATTTGCGGCAAGGACACCCTTAAACAGCTGGCAGCGCTGATGCAGGGCGCAGACCTGGTGGTGGCACCGGACACCGGGCCGGCCCATATTGCCAATGCCATGGGTACCGACGTGCTGGGTGTATTTGCCGGTAGTAACCCGTACCGGTCCGGCCCCTACAACTCCGTTCAATGGTGCGTGAACCGCTACCCCGAGGCACTGGAAAAGTTCACCAGCAAAACCGTGGACGAAGCTCGTTGGGGGGCGAAAGCGGAGTTTCCGGGCGCGATGGAACTGATCACCGTTGCCGATGCAACCGCCATGCTGGACAAGTGGGTGGCAACTAAATATCAGCGTGCGGCTGAAAGCCAGGGGTAATCCGGGGCTGGGTCAGAGGCGCTTTGGTAGCCAGACCGCAATGCGCCAGAACGGCGCATTGCCTGAAGCGCGCGATTACTTGCGCGCGGTGTAATCCTGGTAAGACTTTTCTTCCACGAAACGGGAACCCAGCGCCAGGTTGATATCTTTCTTCAGCGCCGCCCGCTTGTCATTGGTCACGTAGACCGCCCGGGCCAGTTCGATAAACCGCGGGCCAAAATCCTGCGCCGCTTCCTGGTCACGGATATCATCCTCAATCACCCACAGGGCTTCGTTCACGCCCTTCAGCTGCTGACGCAAGTCAGCGATAGCACTTTGATCGGCAACCGCCTGGTTCCAGGTGGCAGTGAGCTCATCCAGCTCCAGCCGCACGTTCTTTAGCTTGGCCTCATCCTTGATACGCTCGGACTTGATTTCAAGAATGGTGATCTTGTCGAGCACTTCGCCAAAAGATACCGGAACCTTGATTACGTCTGCCATGTGCAGTCTCGCTCTTCGGGAAAATGAAACGGGGTGCCACAGGGGCAACAGGACAGGAGCCAGGGTAGCGCCTCGCGCCACCCTGGGGCATAGGGATTAACCGTTAACCAGCGTCAGCCAGTCAAGGTTAGCTTCACGCTTGCCTTTTACCGCATCGAAGTACATGGCCTGCAGCTTCTCAGTCACCGGGCCACGCTTACCGGAGCCGATCTGACGGCCGTCCAGCTCACGGATGGGCAGCACTTCTGCCGCGGTACCGGTGAAGAAGGCTTCATCGGCAATGTAGACTTCATCTCGGGTGATACGACGCTCTTTCACCGGCAGGCCAAGCTCTTTGGCAAACTCGATGATGGTGGCGCGGGTGATCCCTTCCAGGCAGGAGGTCAACTCGGGCGTGTGCAGCACGCCATCCCGCAGGATAAAGATGTTCTCACCGGAACCCTCAGCCACGTAGCCTTCGTTGTCCAGCAGCAGGGCTTCTTCACAACCCGCCGCCAGGGCTTCATTCAGCGCCAGCATGGAATTGATGTAGTTACCGTTCGCCTTCGCCTTACACATGGTGATGTTCACATGGTGGCGGGTGTAGGAGGAGGTGCGGACCTTGATACCAATTTCCTTGGCTTCCGGTGACATATAGGAGGGCCAGCTCCAGGCCGCCACCATCAGATGCACCTGCAGGTTATCTGCACGCAGCCCCATACCCTCAGACCCGTAGAACACCATCGGACGCAGGTAGGCCTCTTCCAGTTTGTTCTCACGGACGGCAAGAACCTGCGCTTCGTTAACCTGCTCCTTGCTGAAGGGCATCTTCATGTTAAGGATGTGGGCGGAACGGAACAGCCGGTCAGTGTGTGCCTGCAGGCGGAAAATAGCCGGCCCGTTGGCGGTGTTATAGGCGCGCACACCTTCGAAACAGCCCAAACCGTAGTGCAGGGTGTGGGTCAGGACATGGGTTTTGGCTTCACGCCAGGGAACCATTTCACCATCCAGCCAGATCAGGCCATCGCGATCCGCCATCGACATTATTGTGCTCCTAAAGAAGGCAAATTTCCGGGAGTCAGCATTCTAGCAGGAAAAAATCCGGGGACGAAGAGGCCCTGCGCACAGCCCGCCTATGCGGGCTCGTCCGGCGTCATGATCCGCTGCCAAAAGGCCGATACCAGGGCCCGTTCTGCCGGGAAGGCGTCAGGCTCCACCCGACTACTGAGGTTCTGCAGGGCGCGCCGGTGAATGGTGGAGCGCAGGGTAATAAACACCTCCCGCAACTGCTCCGTTTCCTCCACTGCAAGCACCCCCACCTGCCCCAGCTCCTCCAGCTGACGAATGTTGTCTGACCAGCGTGTCAGTACGGGGAACTGCCTTGCCCAGGCCAGCACCAGGTACTGCACCATGAACTCGATATCTACCAGGCCGCCGCGATCATGTTTGATATGAAACACCGCCGGCAGCCCCTGCTCCGGCACGGGCGTACCCAGGCTGGCCCGCATTTTCTCCCGCATGTCCACCACTTCGCCGCGCAAGGCGTCCGCATCACGGGGCTGACAAAGAATCTGCTGACGAATAGCCTCAAACTTGTCGAGGGTTTCAGCGCATCCGGCCACGCCGCGCGCGCGGGCCAGCGCCTGGTGCTCCCAGGTCCAGGCGTCCGCCTGCTGGTATTTCTCGAAGGCCATCATGCTGCTCACCAGCAAACCGGAATTCCCGGACGGCCGCAATCGCATATCCACCTCATACAGCTGTCCGGACGGTGTCTGGGTACTGAGGATATGCACAATGCGCTGCCCCAACCGGGTGTAGAACACGGCGTTATCGATGGACTTTTCGCCGTTCGTGGCCAGAGTCGGATCACTATCATGCAGGAATACCAGATCAAGATCCGAGGTGTAGCCGAGCTCGATGCCCCCCAGCTTGCCGTAGCCCACGATGGCAAAATCGCTGTCACACGGGGTGCCGTCTGCCCGCATGGGGTGGCCATGTTTGCTGACCAGGTTAGAGAAAGCCACGTTCACCACGTGATCCAGCACAACCTCCGCAATCCAGGTCAGGTAATCACTGACCTTCATCAGTGGCAGGGTGCCCCGCAGCTCGGAGGCAGCAACCCGCAGGATGTGCGCTTTTTTGAAGTAACGCAGTGACTCCATCTGTTCCTCCAGATCCTCCAGAGGTATCCGCAGCATTTGCTGGCGCAAATCGTCCTTGAGCTCATCCTTGCTGGGCGGGCTGAACAGGCTCTGGGCGTTCAGTAGTTCATCCAGCAGCAACGGCGTCTCCGCCAGTTGCCGGGCGATCCAGGGGCTTTCACCGCACAGCCAGACCAGCTGATTGAGAGCACCGGGGTTTTCCAGCAGCAACACCATATAGGCAGAGCGGCGCAGGATAGCCTCAACCAGCTGCAGCACCCGCTGCAGCGTTTCTGACGGTGCGCTGCCCCGGCTAAGCGCTTCCAGCAATACTGGCATGAACTGGTTGAAACGGCGGCGGCCCTGGGTTTGCATAACCTGCACCGTGCGGCTGTTGCGTAGAGTCTGCAAGAGCTGGTGACTGGCTTCCGGTGTTTCAAAACCATGATCCGATAACCACTGGATGGCACTGGCCTCATCCACTTCAGCGAGCCACAGCTCCTGCCAGCCGTCCACCAGCTTATGCTGGGACTGATCTTCATCTTCCAGAGTAATGATATCGGCAAAGTGGCGGGCAACACGCTCCCGGTGCTCAGCCAGAGCCGCGGCGCAGGCAGCCCAGTCGGGATACCCCATGATCAACGCAATCCGCGCCTCTGCCGTCTCGCCTTCCGGCAGTAACTGTGTTTGCTGGTCCGCTACGCCCTGCAGCGCATGCTCAAGATTACGCAGAAAGACATAGGCCGCCCGCAGCTCCGCCACCACCTCGGCCGGCAGCAAGTCCAGATCCTCAAGGGCGCTCAGGATGATCTGCAGCTCCCGCTGCTGCAACACCCGCTCACGACCTCCCCGTATCAGCTGGAAGGCCTGCACCACAAACTCGATTTCCCGGATACCGCCGCTGCCCAGCTTGATGTTGTTTTCCAGGCCCTTGCGGCGGACTTCCCGGCTGATCATGGACTTCATGCTACGCAGGGCTTCAAAGGCGCTGAAATCAATATATTTCCGGTACACGAAAGGACGCAGGCTATCCATCAGAACCTGACCCATGGCCGGATCACCGGCAACAACCCGAGCCTTGACCATGGCATAACGCTCCCAGTCCCGCCCCTGGTCCTGATAATAAGTTTCCAGCGCCGCAAAACTCAGGGCCAGCGCCCCGCTTTGCCCGTAGGGACGCAGGCGCATATCCACGCGGTAAACAAAGCCGTCCGCCGTTATCTGATCCAGGGCCGTGATAAGACGCTGACCGAGACGGATAAAAAACTGCTGGTTATCCAGCGCCCGGCTGCCGCCGCGGGTTTCACCCCGGGTGGGGTAAGCGAAAATAAGGTCAATGTCAGAAGATACGTTAAGTTCGCGGCCACCCAGTTTGCCCATGCCCAAAATAACCATAGGTTGGGGCATCTCCTCACCCGTCAGCGGATTCGCGCCCCAGGGTGTACCCAACTGATTGCAGGTATCCGGATACAACCAGTCCAGGGCACCGGCAATGCAAACATCGGCCAGACTGCTGGTGGCGGCCAAGGTCTCCGCCAAATCTGACCAGCGCATGAGGTCACGCCAGATCATTCGAAACTGACTCTCCTGCCGGAAACGTCGCAAGGCTCGATGCAGGGAGACCTCATCCGTCACAGTCTCAAGCCATTGCTGCCAGCGGCTTTGCAGAAACGCAGGGGTGACAGGCTCCCGCAATGAACGGGTCGCCAGCAGATCAGCCATACAACCGTCTCGCTGCATCTGCTTAAACAGGAAACTGCTACGCACCGCAGCCTGAACAACCTCCGCCGGCGAAGGTGCCGCCGCCAGCTGCAGCCAGTCCGGGGATGACGTCAGCCATTGCCGCGCGGCATCCGCATCCGCCTGCAAACACTCCGGCAGCTCGGAAAACGCAGAGTCTATCAATGACATAACGCAGCCTCACAGTTTTTTGCTATAGTTTGCATCAGCAATTGCATTGCCAATACGCGTTCTTACTTTGCCATGTATATCACGGCAATTACGGTGTTAACACCGCGTGTTTGGGACTATAGTTGGTAACTATCTGATATGTCAGCCCGCTATGCATTGTTTGTAGCGACACACGAGCCATCATTAGCCCTAGAGCCTTTATCTATCGCCCCTTTTGCCAGACAGGAATTTTTATGTCGTATATGGATTCCGAACTGTTCCAGCCGCTGATCGAAGCCATCGTATCAGGCGACCAGCAGGCCATTGCAGAAGCTTCTGCGACATTCAACGCTGCGGACCTTGCGGAATACATAGAATCGGCGCGAGATGACGATGAGGGCCTGGAGCTGCTCATGGCCCTGCCGCTTGAGCAGCAGGCCAAGGTGTTTGGTTATCTGAGTCTGGACCGCCAGCACGAACTGGTCCCCCGCATACCGGATCAACCCCTGGCAGCGCTGGTCACGGAAATGTCTGCCGACGAACGGGCTGACCTGTTTAACTTCCTCGATGAAGACGAGCAACACCGGCTGTTCAAATCCCTCGCCCGCCGCGAGCGGGAAGACCTGCGACGACTGGCCAGTTATGAGGAAGGCACGGCCGGTGCCATCATGACCTCCGAGTACGCGGTTATCAGTTCCGGTATGACCGTAGGCGCAGCGCTGACCCTGCTCAGACGCACAGCACCAGACAAAGAGACCATCTATCAGGCCTTTGTGGTGGACCAGGACCACAAACTGATTGGTGCCGTGTCACTGCGAAACCTGATTACGGCCATACCCTCTGCCGTTGTCGATTCACTGATGGCCACCGGGCTGATCTCAGCCAGAACAGACACCCCCCAGGAAGAAGTCGCCCGACTCATTTCCCGCTACGACTTGATCGCCCTGCCCATTGTCGATGACAACGAGACTCTGGTGGGCATTGTCACCTACGATGACGCCATGGACGTGGCCGAAGCGGAAGCCACCGAGGACATGCACAAGGGCGCCACCGTTGGTAAACTGGAAGCGGGCCTGCGCAACTCATCCCCCTTTTCACTCTACCGCTCCCGCGTGCACTGGCTGGTTATTCTGGTGTTTGCCAATATATTTACCGGTGCCGGCATTGCCTACTTTGAGGACACCATTGCCGCCCACCTGGCCCTGCTGTTCTTCCTGCCATTGCTGGTGGCCAGCGCCGGTAACGCTGGCGCCCAGTCCGCCACCCTGATGGTGCGGGGTATCGCCACCGGGGAAGTAACCGCGGCAGACTGGGGGCGGCTGCTGGGGAAGGAATTTCTGGTGGCGTCAGCCCTTGGCCTCACTATGGCGGCGGCCGTCATGCTAGTGGGTTTCATTCGGGCGGGCGTCGATATTGCCACTGTCGTGGCTATCACCATGGTGCTTGTGGTACTGATAGGCAGCATTATCGGCATGCTGCTGCCCTTTATCCTCTACAAAGTCGGCTTCGACCCTGCCACCGCCAGCACGCCGCTGATCACCACCATCGCGGACGTCTGCGGTGTATTAATCTACTTCAGCGTGGCAACCGCCGTGCTGGGACTCGGGTAGCCGCATTCACTCGGACTTTTCCGCAGCCAGCATAGCCAACTGCAGCTGACCAAACTCGGGCGTAGCCAGCAATCCGGCCTCCGGCTCGCCCGCTTCTGCAATGCGCTGAATCACCGCGCCCAGCATGGCAAATCCTTCTCCGGAGCGCTCACGCAGACTGCCCAGCGCAGCCTGCAGGCGCTCGCACCATACCGCATCACCGGTGAGCCACCAGGCTGACGCCGCCCGAAACAATGCCAACAACGGTCCCTCGGCTGGCTGTGGCCGGGGCTGATAATGGCCCGCCAGGAAATAGCCCTGCTCGGCTTTGCTGATGAGATTCACCAGCACCGGTGCCTGCTCTGCCAAGCGCCTCCCCCAGGCCTGAATAGCACCCGGGTCGCCGGCCTTCAGCTCCAGCTCCAACTCGCACAAAGGCATTCGGTTTGCGCCAGCAATGATTTCTCCCCGATCCAGAGCACACTCAATGATACTGTCGCCCTCCTGCAACAACAGCACCCGCCGGGTAAAGTTGGTTTCAAATACCGGCTCCAGCGCTGCCAGAAATGCACTACCGCCTAATGGGGTATCCGCCAGCAGGCTCAAATCCAGCCCGGCGGAGGTCATTGGCCACTCCCACTCCTGCCGCTGATGCGCACCATCAACAAACGCACCTTTGGTTTTCAGGGTTTGGATAAAACGCTCACCCACCTGGCGCACGCGCAAAGCAATGCGCTGCTGGTTGAGCGCCAGCGTCGGCGTATCAAAGTAGACGTTTACCAGATGCCGCTCGCCCAGATCCTTCACGCCCGTCTGACGGAGCAACCAGTCTGTCTGCGCCGCCTGCGCATTGGGTAGCAGGGTCAGTTTAAGCTCAAGCTCGCGGGTAGCATCAGCCACGTTAAAACCTCCTGGACTCATGGGACAAGGCCTTGATCATACCGCAACCATAAAAAAACCGATGCCCGCAGGCACCGGTTTCAGGATTGCTTAGGTCGCAATCAAAGGGTATCAGAAGTGGTATACAGCACCGATAGCGGCAATCGCCCGCTCATCAGAACCACCGGCAATGCTGCCGTCACGGTCGACTGCAAAGTCATTGCCGTATACACCGCTGTCACCGCCACCCAGGTAGCCTTCGAAGAAGACATACAGGTTACTGGACACATTATGCAGCGCCTGCAGGGTCACAGTGTCACTCTTGGTGCCGTTGTCGGCCTCATAATACTCATAAGACAGGGCGAACTGGTTTGGCCCCAGGGTGTAAACCCCCATGATGCCATACTTATCAGCCACGTCTTCACGGGTCTGGAACTCACCGATCATGGTGAGATTGTCCAGGGTATAGGTTACAGCCAGGCCGTAGGTGTTCTTGTTGTTGATGCTGTCACGCTTGCCATCGTTGGAGTCCATGGCAAAGGCCAGCTCCAGGTTATCCATGGTGTAGCGGGCAGCCAACTGGAACGGATAGTTGTTGCGGCCGTTACTGTTAGCACGGCGGTCGCCGCTGCCATCAACTTCCACAGCAACACCGAACTGGAAGCCATCAAACACCGGGGACAGGTACTGAACCAGGTTATCTTCGCCGGTGTCATAAGCCACAGACATGTTCAGGGTGGCCACTTCGTAGAACTGGGCGATCTTGTCCACAAACTCCAGATAAGTGGAGTCATCAGCCCCTACCCAGATGGTGCCGAAGTTTTCGCCCTTGATACCGATGTAGGCTTCGTCAATCTCGAAAATACCGCCACGCTCGTCATCGGCATTCTTGTTCTTGTCGGCATCGAAATGGAATTCTGCCTTGAAGAAACCGGTAATCCCTGGCGCAATCAGGTGCTCATGCTTGAAGCCAATGGTGGAACCATTGTCGAAGTGGTCCAGCTGGGAGTTGCCGCCATCGACATTGTCGTGGGCGATGGCCAGCTGGATATTACCGTAGACGGTCGGCAGGTTCTTGTGGTCGTGAGCGCCTGCAAGGGCGCCCACTGAGAAGGTAGCTGCAGCGACGGCGGATGCGATAAGGGTCTTTTTCATCGTAGATTCGTCCTATAGTCTTTGATTTTGCTCACTTTTTGGCCTCACTTCGGCGGAATTCCCGGCGTTATCAACAATCAAAACGCGCAGCCTGCCTTCGGGGTCAATCACTTACGGCACTTTGTTAAAGCGCCGAATGATGTTTTTGTTTTAATACAACCTTCACAAATTTGCAAATCCGCGGGGCAAGTTTTTTAGCGTTTTGCCCCAAAACGACTCACGTTTCCAGTAAAAAAGTCACCGGGCCGTCATTGACCAGCGCCACCTTCATATCTGCACCAAAACGCCCACACGCAACGCGCTCAGGGCCTAACAGTGCGCCCGCCGCAGCCACAAAATCTTCATACAACCGCTGTGCCAGCGCTGGTTCCGCCGCACTGGAGAAACCGGGACGCAGGCCGGAACGGGTGTCTGCCGTCAAGGTAAACTGGGACACCACCAGAAGCTGCCCTTCGATATCAAGCAGCGAACGGTTCATCCGGCCCTGCTCATCGGCAAACACCCGATAGCGCAACACCCGCCGGGCGAGTGTTTCGGCCTGCTCTGGCCTATCCCCGCGGGCCACGCCCAACAGCACCAGCAAACCCGCATCAACACTGCCCACAGTCTCAGCGTCAACAGTGACACTGGCACTGGTAACCCGTTGCATCAGTGCTCTCAAAACCCGTTATCCATCCGTCTGTTTTCTAGTGGACCTCAAGCAGCCCCAGCATCTGCTCAGCCGCCCGAATCAAGGCATCCACAATGGCAGGCTCAGAGGCCGAATGCCCGGCATCACGAATAATGTTAAGGGAGGCCTCCGGCCAGGCCTCACTAAGGGCCAGGGCATTATCCAGTGGACAAACCATATCATAGCGGCCGTGGACGATAATACCGGGCACACCGGCCAGCTTTGAGGCATTCCGAACTATTTGATCTGGCTCAAGAAAAGCCTTGTGCATGAAGTAATGGCACTCAATTCGAGCAAGCGCGATGGCGACATGGGGGTGGCTGAAGTGCTCGACCACCCGGGGGTTCGGATGCAGGGTAGCGCACCGCCCCTCCCAGATGGACCAGGCCTTGGCCGCCAGGATCTGCTCCAGCTCATTGGGGCTGGTCAGATACCGGTAGTAGGCTTCCACCATATCGTGGCGTTCGGCAATGGGAATGGGCGCTGCAAAGTCACGCCAGTAGTCCGGGAAAACGCGACTGGCACCTTCTTGGTAAAACCAGTGGATGTCTCTGGGGCGGCAAAGAAAGATACCACGCAAGATCAGCCCCAGCACCCGGGCACTATGTTGCTGGGCGTATACCAAACTCAAGGTTGAGCCCCAGCTGCCGCCAAACAGCACCCAGCGCTCGACCCCCAGCAATGCCCGGATCTGCTCCATGTCAGCTACCAGGTGGTGGGTCGTGTTATCCCTGAGTTCCGCCAAAGGTGTGGAGCGCCCGGCACCCCGCTGGTCGTAGAGAATGATCCGATAGCGTTCTGCATCGAAAAAGCGCCGGTAGCTCTCATCACAGCCCCCTCCTGGCCCGCCATGCACCACCAGCACAGGCACCCCGGCGGGATTTCCGCATTCTTCAATATAAAGCTCGTGCAGGCCATCCACTTTAAGCCGGTGGGTGGCGTAAGGTTTGATATCAGGATAGAGGCTCAGCATAGGGAACTCCGTTCCATCGATAACGGAAGTCTAGCTGAGAATAGGGCGGAGAATCACCTGCGCGGTGAATAGAGCAAAGGAAAATTCAGAGCAGCCAACTGCAGTCACCCACCCTGCACCAGCCATGGGTGCAAGGTGGGTGAAGCTACGCCTTAATCGGTAAGCCTGCCGTTACTTCTTGCTGGCGCGCTTACGCTCGTTCTCGGTCAACAACTTCTTGCGCAGGCGGATAGACTTGGGCGTCACCTCCACCAGCTCGTCATCGTCGATAAACTCCAGCGCCTGCTCAAGCGTGAACTTGATGGGCGGCACCAGTGCAATGACATCGTCCTTGCCAGAGGCGCGCATGTTGTCCAGCTTCTTGGCCTTGGTCGGGTTTACCACCAGGTCATTGTCACGGCTGTGGATACCACACAGCTGGCCTTCGTAGATGTCCTGGCCCGGCTCGAGGAACAGCTTGCCACGACTCTGCAAGGTTTCCAGCGAGTAGGTCAGCGCAGTGCCCATGGCCATGGATACCAGCACACCGTTCTGGCGGTTCGTTACCTCACCAACTTTAATGGGACCGTAGTGACTGAAGGTCGACGTCAGGATACCGGTACCGGACGTCATGGTCAGGAAGGTGTTACGGAAGCCAATCAGACCACGGGCTGGAATGGTGTACTCAAGACGCATGCGTCCCTTGCCATCCGGCACCATATTGGTCATGTCGCCTTTGCGCAGGCCCATCTGCTCCATCAACGGACCCTGGTGCTGCTCTTCGATGTCGATCACGACATTCTCATAGGGCTCCTGCTTGACGCCGTCCACGTCCTTGATTACCACCTCCGGGCGGCCTACGGCCAACTCGAAGTTTTCCCGACGCATGTTCTCGATCAACACAGAAAGGTGCAGTTCACCACGACCGGATACCTTGAACTTGTCGGCGGAGTCACCTTCTTCAACCCGCAGCGCCACGTTGTGCAGCAGCTCTTTTTCCAGGCGCTCTTTGATGTTTCGGCTGGTAACGTACTTGCCTTCTTTGCCAGCAAAGGGTGAGTCGTTAACCTGGAAGGTCATGGAAACCGTTGGTTCATCAACTGTCAGCGGCGGCAGCGCCTCAACCTTGGCCGGATCACACAGGGTGTCAGAAATATAGAGCTCATCCAGGCCGCTGACGCAAACGATGTCACCGGCCTGGGCTTCGGCCACTTCAACCCGCTGCAGCCCGGAGTGCCCCATGATCTTCAAGATACGACCATTACGCTTCTTGCCGTCAGCGCCTATCGCAGCTACAGGCGTATTGGTTTTAACCTTGCCCCGTGTGATTCGGCCGATACCGATAACACCCAGGAAGCTGTTGTAGTCAAGCTGGGAAATCTGCATCTGGAACGGACCGTCCAGATCCACTGAAGGGGCAGGCACATGATCAACGATAGCCTGGAACACCGCCTCCATGTTGTCTTCCAGCTTTTCGTGATCAAGGCCGGCAATGCCGTTGAGAGCACTGGCATAAACGATCGGAAAGTCCAGCTGCTCGTCGGTGGCACCCAGGTTATCAAACAGATCAAATACCTGGTCAACCACCCAGTCCGGGCGCGCGCCGGGGCGGTCAATCTTGTTCACCACCACGATCGGGCGCAGGCCCGCGGCGAAAGCTTTCTGAGTTACGAAGCGGGTTTGCGGCATCGGGCCGTCGATGGAGTCCACCACCAGCAACACGCTGTCCACCATGCTCATCACCCGCTCAACCTCACCACCAAAGTCGGCGTGCCCAGGGGTGTCCACCACGTTGATGTTGTAGCCTTTCCACTTCAGCGCGGTGTTCTTCGCCAGAATGGTAATACCACGTTCTTTTTCCTGGTCGTTGGAGTCCATGACTCGCTCACTCTCGAGCTCTTTACGATCCAGAGTGCCGGACTGACGAAGCAGCTGGTCAACCAGTGTGGTTTTACCATGGTCAACGTGGGCAATAATGGCTATATTACGGAGATTGTCTATCACTGGGGTAACCTGTGGCCTGTTGCAAAAAAAGCGGGGCAGCAGTATATCGAAAACCCAGCCTCGTCACACCGTGATTTCTGCTTATTTTCTGCACACCACGAAAATACACCTTACCCAGCGCCTTACCGCACCAACAAAGTGCACAACAGCGTCGCCGCGCACCGATTGAGGTCACTTTTGTCGAGCTGGAACCCAGGCCCGTTCTCGGCCACGTTCCAAAAAAGCCCACACAGCAAGTGATTGCGCCTTTTTGAGGCATAGAAACAACAATTGGCACGGAGCCTGCTTGATGTATGGCAGCCGAATTTGCAGGCACCATAACAGGGCTTCTGTTAAGCTCTTTACGCCTGGCGAATGTCCACCCGGCCGACAGGCCCCAAGTGCGGGCATGCCGGTCAGACCGGCGCACACGAGATAACGACCTCACTCTCTGCGCGAGAGCAAACTAACGGAGAATGCGTAATGTCCAAGACGCTTGAACTGATCAAAGAACACGAAGCAAAATGGGTTGACCTGCGTTTCACCGACAGCCGCGGTAAAGAGCAGCACGTTACCCTGCCTGCCAGCGAAATCAACGAAGAAACCTTCGTTGAAGGCAAGATGTTTGATGGTTCTTCCATCGCCGGCTGGAAGGGCATCAACGAGTCCGACATGATCCTGCTGCCAGACGATGAGACCAGCGTTCTGGACCCGTTTACCGAAGAAACCACCGTAAACATCTCTTGCAACATCGTTGAGCCGACCACCATGCAAGGCTACGAGCGTGACCCCCGCTCCGTTGCCCGTCGCGCTGAAGAGTACCTGAAGTCCACTGGCCTGGCTGACAGCGCCCTGTTTGGCCCAGAGCCCGAATTCTTCGTTTTCGATTCCGTAAAATGGAACAGCGGCATTAACGGCTCCATGTACGAAATCCACTCCGAAGAAGCTGCCTGGGTATCCGGCGAAGACTTCGACCGTAACAACGTGGGCCACCGTCCTCGCGTCAAAGGCGGTTACTTCCCCGTACCGCCAGTAGACAGCCTGCACGACCTGCGTGGCGCCATGTGTGCCGCCATGGAGTCCATGGGTCTGCGCATCGAAGTGCACCACCACGAAGTAGGTACTGCTGGCCAGTGCGAAATCGGTGTTGGCGCCAATACCCTGACCCGCAAAGCTGACGAAGTTCAGATCCTGAAGTACTGCATTCACAACGTAGCCCACGCCTACGGCAAGACCGCAACCTTTATGCCTAAGCCTCTGGTTGGCGATAATGGTTCCGGTATGCACGTACACATGTCCCTGAACAAAGACGGCAAAAACCTGTTTGCGGGTGACGGCTACGCCGGCCTGAGCGAAATGGCCATTTACTACATTGGCGGCATCATCAAGCATGCCAAGGCCCTCAACGCCTTCACCAACCCGTCTACCAACAGCTACAAGCGTCTGGTTCCCGGCTACGAAGCACCGGTTATGCTGGCCTACTCTGCCCGCAACCGCTCTGCCTCTATCCGTATCCCGTTCGTAAGCAGCCCGAAAGCACGCCGTATCGAAGCGCGCTTCCCTGACCCCGCAGCCAACCCTTACCTGGCATTCGCTGCCCTGATGATGGCTGGCCTGGACGGCATCCAGAACAAGATCCACCCTGGCGACGCGATGGACAAGGATCTGTACGACCTGCCGAAGGAAGAAGCCATGAGCATCCCTCAGGTTGCCGAGACCCTGCAGGAAGCCCTGAGCTGCCTGGAGCAGGATCACGAGTTCCTGACCCGCGGTGGCGTCTTCACCGAAGACATGATCCAAGCGTACATCGACCTGAAGCGTCAGGACGTAGAGCGCCTGAACATGACCGTTCACCCGGTCGAGTTCGACATGTACTACTCCGTGTAATCCAGCACGGCTCGAAAAGCCCCGCCCTGTGAGGCTGTGTGAAAACAGCCTCTAGAGCTGGCAAAATAACCGCGACATAGCTCGCGGTTATTTTTTATGAGACACCTTGAAGGCACCCCTCGAAGTCAGACGCTGTTGCTCCCACCTAGCGTTGAAG
>JAIUMV010000023.1 GCA_022565395.1 Marinobacter sp. | reverse complement strand
GCTGCAGGTCACCCGCCGTAGCGTAGCGGAGGTTGCCGCTGGCGTCCGTGAGCGCGCTGGCGGTCATGGTGATGGATGCCGCCGTGGCATCCACTGTGCCCGCCGTGCGGACCTGACCCTGCTGTTGTAGGGCACCACCGGCCAGCAGGCTGATATGACCCTGATCTGCCACCAGATCACCTGCCAGTATCAGGTCGCCGTCTTCTGTCTGCAGGCGGATATTGCCGTTGCCGGCAACACTGATGGCATCGCTGTCGCTGCCGCCAGTCACAGCCAGGTCACCGCTGGTGACCCTGAGGATCAGGTGACCGCCATCGCCGGTGGTCAGGTCTTCGCTGCTGTCGATCAGGTTTTGAGTCGTGCCATCGCCCTCCACCCGCTGCACATTGACGCTGACCTCATCGATACGCAATCCGTTTTGCTCTGTCAGGAACAGGCCGCCACCACCAACGGTGGCGGTGAGCACATTGACGTTGGTATGGAACACCTGCCCGCTACTGCCCACCCTGCCGTGGTCGACACCGGCTGCGGTACTGGCGGCCAGCAGCAAGCCATCCGCCGTAATCAGGCTGCTGCCATCGCGGCCGTCGATATGCTGCCCGGCGACAAGGGCGACCTGGCCCTGCTCTGGGCCGGTTCCGGTGCTGATGATATGAACCAGGATGTCACCTTCCACCGCCTGGAGCCGCACGTCACCCCCATGGGTGTTCAGGCTGGTTGCCGCACCCATGGCGATGTCACGGCCTGCCTGCAGGTCGAGGGTGGCACCTTCGGCGGTGGTCAGGATGTTCGCGTTGATCAGGATATCCCGTCCGGCTTCAAGGGAGCTGTGGCCGCCGCCGTTGAGCAGCCCGGCGTCCACTATCAGATCCGCATCCACACCCCGGGCAGCCAGCAACAGATTGCCCTGGGCCTGCACGGTACGGGCCAGGGCCAGATCGCCATCCCGTACCAGCAGGATCAGATCAGCGCCACTGTGGAGCCCACTCTGAGTGGCATCCACCACCAGTGTCGGTGCCACGGTGCCATCCAGCTGGACCTGCCGGGTACTGACACTGACGTCCGCCAGCGCTACGTCAGTCTGCTCGGTGATGAACAGTCCGCCGTTCTGCGCCCTGGCGCTGAGCAGGGACGATTCAATTTCCAGCCAGTTGCCAGCCGCACCGATGGCGCCCGCTGCCTGCAGACGCAGGGCGCTGGCGTAGATGTCCACGGCGCCGTTACCGCTGGCGCCCGCATCAAGAATCGAACCGCCGCTGCTGAGCACGCTCACATCACCCCAGCTGCCCTGCTGGGACAGGCTGTTGCCAACACGATCGGCTGCACTGCGGGCATCCAGCACGCCCAACAGGATCGTGCCGCCGGCATTGACCGTGCCGTCCTGTTCATCCAGGGTGCCGGTGGCCAGACGGATATTGCCGCCGTTAGTCTGCAGAAGGGTATCCACCGCCATGGTGATCGTACTGCCCTGGCCACTGGCAACCACCAGAATATCGCCACTGCTACCCATGCTGCCAGTGGTGGCAGCCGCGTCCGCAGTGAAGCTGACATTGCCCCCCGCCAACAAGCTGATGTGACCGGTATCGGTGGCAAGCGCCTGCTGCAGTGCCAGGTTGCCGGTGACGGCCTCAATCAGGATGTTGCCACTGCCGCTGACCGCAATTGCCTGCCCCAGGGTCAGGTTGCCGGTCAGGCTGCGCAGCACCAGATTGTGATCGCCACTGCCGATGACCAGCCCGGACAGAGCCGCCGCCGGCGTGGCGGGATGGGCGCTGACGCTGCCATCCGTTGCCACCCGATTCACCTGCACATCCGCCACCGTACCCAGTTGCAGGGCAGTGGACTCGGTGACATGGATGGAGCCGGCACTGACTGCAATAGCCAGATTCAGCACCTCGGTTTCGATGCCGTTGGTGCTGCTGCCAAAGCCGCTCACAGCTTCGGCACGCAGGTTGCGGGCATAGATATCCACCGTGCTGTCACCGGCCGCCCCGGCGTCGGTAATGGCCTGACCCGCGATCAGGGCGACATCACCCCACTGGGCCTGCTGGGCCAGGGCGCCGGCACCACTGCGATCGCTGGCGCTGCGGGCGTCCACCAGGCCCAGACTGATATCAGTGGCCGCCTGTAGGCGGATATTGCCCTGATTGGTTTGCACCCGGGTTGTGACAATGGCGCCTGCCGTGGCCAGCATATCGATGGTGCTGCCTGCGCCGCTGGTACGCAGCTCACCGCTGCTGCCAGTGCTGGTCATGAGCACATTGTCCGCCGCCAGCACACTGATATTGCCGGCGCTGGTGCGCACATTGTGGTTGATCTGAACATTGGCTGCGTGCCCGTCACTGCGGGCGTCCAGCCGGATGTTGCCGCTGCTGCCAGTAGACTCCAGCAGGTGATTGAGGGTCAGAGTACCGTCCAGCAGCACCAGGCTGATATCCCCCTGGCTGCCCGCCACCTGGATCACGCCGGTGCTGTGCAGGTCAGTGGCTTCTTCGATGTACAGTCCGCCGCTGGCGCCGGTGCCGGAATTGATCGCCTGCAGCCCGGCAATGCGGGTACGCAGGGCCAGGCCCTGTTCGCCGATACCCTGGGTGGCGTTCAGCGTCACCGAGGTGGTTTCTCCATCCAGATTGAAGTATCCCGGCGTCATGCCGCTGGCCGAACGGATGGCACCGTTGCCATCGTTATCGCTATCCGCGGTCAGGGTGATGGCAGTGCGGGCATGCAGGGTGCTGAGTAGGATATGGTTGCCGGATTCCAGCACAATGCTGCCCTGAGCCGCCATACCGGTGCTGGCGTCCGTCAGGGTGTTCGCCTGCATGGTGATGAAACCGGCAGCGGACGTGGCCTGAAGCCGGATCTCGCCACCGGACGAGTACAGGTTCGCGCCCTGCACGATACCTTCATTGCGGGACACCAGTTGCAGGTTACCCGCACCGGTTGCAGTGATCTGTCCCGCACCCAGCGTGGTGAGCCGGCCACCGGCAGAGAACAGCCCCTGTCCGTTGACCAGGCTGACCGCCTGGGCGATGTCGATGGTGCTGGTCTGGCCACCGGCCGTCACGGTGATATTGCCATCGCTCTGGGCCTGGATGCCCTGGCCGGACGCAGCGACCGTGATGGCCCCCGCTGCCGTACTGAGCGTGATATTGCCATCTCCGGCGATCTGGTGAACCCGCTGGATGCTGACATTGCCGTTGATCTGGGGCGCCGGGAAGAACTGTGAGGAGCGCTGTTCATACACATGCACCAGGATGTTGCCACTGGTGGTGTTCACCACATCCAGACTGTTGATTTCGGTCCAGCCCAGATTGACACCGGTAGCCGCCCTCACAACCAGTTCGCCAGTCCGGATAGCCTCGTTGAGCAGTCCATCCAGATTGTTGTCGGGATTCGCCTGACGCACACTGCCGGCGTCGGAGTACAGGCTGATGCCATCCTGAACTTCCATCTCATTGCGAATACTGATGTTGTTGACTGCATCCAGAGCCAGATGTCCGTCCACCCGGAAGATGTAATCCGGATTGCTGAAATCCTCCACCACGATGGAGCCACCGTAGATCTCCACGTCCGTGAGGAAGGTGAACTGGCCAGCTGTATTGATGGCCCCGACCCTGACATTGCCAGTGCCTGACCGGGCATGGTCGCCATCCTTGTGGCCAATGATAACAGTATCGAAACTGGCGACATCGATGCGGCTGATCAGCTCGTTGCTGAGATTGAGCGTATTGGCAGTGCCGCCGGTGGGCGAGGCCACCAGGATTTCCCGGTTCAGATCGGTGGGCCGCAGGGTGATGGTAGCCCCCCTTCCTTCTGCAAAGACCGCGTTATTGGTTCCTGGCAGAGTGATGTTGTTCGCTTCCAGCAGGAGCTGGCCGCTCTGGTTGCTGCCGTTCTCACCCAGAATCACCTGGCCGGTGGCAAACACCACGCTGTCAGCGCCATTGATGATCAGACTGCCGCCGTTCCTGAGGGTCACATTGCTGTTGAAGGTGACGGTGCCGGTGGCGTTGATGATCAGGTCACCATCCAGCACGATGGAACGGTTGAAGGTAACGTCCCGGGCCTGATCGATGATCAGATGGGTGAGCGGATCGACGTTGCCTACCTGCCCCGTGAACAGGATATTGCCCTTGCTGCCGCCGATATTGGCATCCAGGCGCAGGATATCCTCGCTGCCACCGCCGCTGCCGTTGAGACTGTGGAGAATGCTGGAGCCAAATACGATATCGCCGCCGGCCGCATTGCCGTCCCCTGCCACCAGGGTGCGATCACCGCTGATGATCACCGAATCCTCGTAGATCAGATCGCCACTGGCGGTGATATTGGCACTGATGGTGGTGGTACTGCCGGAGCCGATAATATGCAGGGAGCGGGCAAACAGATCCGCCTCGATATAGACATGGCCACCACTCTGGGGATTTTTCAGCACCAGATCATCATAGAACACCACCGGCAGCCGTTCGCCACCGGCACCCACGCCACCCACGATCCGGATGGTCGAGGCGGAGTTGCTGTCGCCGATCACAATCTGGCTGAAGCCAGCCTGGATCTGCTGCAGTTCATCCATGCTCAGATGCAGCGCATTATCAGCGATGTCCTGCGACACATCCCCCAGTATGATGGGACGGTTCTGGTCGATGGTGCGGATGGTCAGGCTGGCACCGGCGCTGCGCAGCGCATTGTTAAGTTCCAGTGTGTTGGCAATGATCTCCAGATCCTGGCCAGCGGCATCCACCGCCCCCGAGATACTCTGGCCACCGGTAAGGGATGACACGCCAGTGGCACCGCCCCTGGCGCCGGTTTCGTCAGCACCTTCTGGTGCCACCACCCGGGCACTGCCGGTGGTGATAATGGAAATGGGCTGACTGGTGCTGCTGGATACGGAAATTTCCGCCACATCCACCACCAGGGCCAGGGGACTGAACAGGAAGCCATCCACCCGGGTGCCGATATTGTCGCGGGCCAGAATAGTGAGCCTGCCACCAGTCTGAACATAGGTGCCATCGGAACCCCGCAGTTGAATGCCATTGGCAATGCGGGTGCTGGCATTGAAATCATCGATGCCCTGGGTGGTGATGCGGCCAGTGGCGGTGTCCACCGTGAAATGGCCACGGCGCATGGCCCAGTCGATATTGGGGTTGAAGCCGATGGGGGCCGTGGTGGTGGTGAGCCAGTCAGCCTGGGCGCTTGCCAGATCGGATACGACTGCGCCCTGGGGTGTCAGCAGCGTGATGTCACCATCCCCCGCCACTCGGATGCCGACCGCGAGGCGGATGTTGCCGCCTTCTGCCGTGAGGGCGACGCTGCCACCCTGGGTGCGGATATCCCGCTCCAGGTCGATACGGCCCTGGTTGCCACCGGCATAGAGCGTCAGAGCCCCGCTGGTGGTGGTGATTTCACCGGTAATGGCCAGGGCGCCGCTCAGCGTGCTGAGGTTGACCGCGCCAGAGGCCTGCTGATCCAGCCGGATGAGGTTAAGGGCACGGGCGTTCTCCAGCCAGATATCGCCACTGCCACTGTTGACGGCGCTCAGACGGGCCACGTCCAGGTTGAGGGTACCGCCCCCGAGACTGGCATGACCGATACCGCCCTGGGCCACGAGGCGCAGCGTGGCCAGGTCGCTGGACAGCGCAATGTCCGCCGGACTGTTGCCGGCATCGAGAATGGCGCCACCGCTCTGGATCAGCAGCTCACCGGCATGATCACTGCGGATCTTGCCCAGGGTGATGGTATCGCCCGCCACCAGGGTGACCTGTCCGGCGCCGGCCCGCAGCCAGGTTTCCGTGGTCATGGTGATGACGCCGCTGCCACCGTCGAGGCTGACGGCGCCGGCCACGGACTGGATATCCGCCGCCGCACCCAGGACCAATCCATTGCCGGCGCTCAGGGTAATCGCGCCGCTGTCGCTGCTGATGGCCTGGATCAGGGTCAAGGTGCCGTCATTGCCGGCCCGCAGGTTCAGGGTTTCGGTGCCGGTCAAGGTCAGGCTGGCGGCAACCGTGAGGTCGCCCCCGGCCTGGATATCAACCGCACTGCCACCGGTATCCAGCCCGGTGATGGTCAGATCGCCCTGGTTCACCAGACTGACCGCGCCGGTGCTGCGGATGTCCAGGCTGCCGGCGTTGATCTGGCCGCTGATGGTGCCCTGGGTGGCCTGGCCGTCAAGGCCTGTGACGATCAGGTTGCCCAGGGCTGCCGTGGCCAGATTGCCAAAATCCACATTGCCCGATGTCTGGATGGTGAGCGTGCCGGCCATGCCGCTGAGCTGGCCTATGGTCAGATCACCGTCCACCACCAGGGTCAGATTGCCACCCGCCATGGTGAGCTGATCGATACTGAGGCTGCCACGCTGATCCACCAGCACATTGCCGGCCCCGGTCATGGTCAGATCAAGACTGCTGATCTGGGTGGTGATCGCCAGATCCTGGGCGGCGGTGGCCTGCAGGTTGCCCGCCGTGACCTGACCGCCCAGGGCGATGCCCTCACCAGCGGACAGGATCAGGGTACCGCTGGACCCCACATCCAGCGCTTCCACGATCACCAGATCGCCCCCCGCCGCCAGATTGATGGTTTCGCCCGGTGCGGTTTGCAGCGTCACCAGGACCAGGTCACCGCCCGCACTGAAGGCGTAACCGGCGCCCAGGTTGGCACGTTCGGACAGAATCAGGATATGGTCACCCGGCAGTGGTGCACTGCCTGCCAGCACGGCGGTATTTACACCCGCCGCCGTGACGGTGTAAGCCGTATTGGCCTGGGCGGCCACCAGGGTCAGCTCCCGCTCCGCCACGTTGATGGCACTGACGGTCATCAGGCCACCGGCATCAATCAGCGCCGCCAGACCATCCAGGATGGAGGACCAGTCTGCGTTTACCCCTGGGGTGACCCCGGGCTGAACACTGTAAAGCGCCGCACCGATGCGCAGATCGTAGCGCACCGTGGCACTGGCATCCCCGCCATAACGTACAAGAGTCTGCTGGGCCACCGCCGGTTGTACCGGCTGTGTGACCACAACATCGGCTGCCGGTGTCAGCGCCTGGGTAGCGGTATCGATCACGATCAGCATATCCACGGCGAAGGCCTGGTTGGGCTGGTCTGCGGTCAGCACAAGGCGGTTGCCGTCGATGCTGGCGGTGATACCGGCATCCGCCAGCGCGTTCCAAAGAGATACCAGGCCCTCCAGCACTGACCCTGTAGTGGCCTGGACAGCACTGCCATCCACCATCTGCCCGACCGCCAGACTGATGCCAACCTGGCTGCCGTCAGCGGGCGTCACCAGCAGATTGTAGACATAGCCGTCTCCCACGGCGCCGGTCAGTTCGATCTGATTGATCTGCTGGGACTGGAGTCCGGCCGCCGTCAGCAGCACAGTTTCCTGATAACGGTCATGGCTTGCGGCGTCGCCATCCAGTACCGAAGCGGTCAGGCTGAAGGACTGGTTGACAGTATTGTGAATGACCCGGAGAGTGCCCGGCACCTCGTCCAGACCCGACCCCTCGGGTCCGGCGACCACTTCGGCGCCAAAGGTGAACTGGTCTTCCGCCGTTGACAGCAGGGTGAGGAAGCCAGCATAGAGATCAGCCCAGCTGTCCACTTCAATGCTCAGCAGATCCAGAATATCGCTATCGTCCACCAGGGCAACCAGCGCCGCCAGCACATCCCCTGCCTCGTCCGTCGGCGACGGTGCTACCGTGTAGGTGTCGGCGTCCAGCCGCAGATGGTAGGCCAGACCGTCTTCGTCGCCGGCCAGGCTGTAGAGGGTCGTGCCCGTCAGGTTGATCAGGGCCACACCGGCAATGCCAGCCGCCTGATACTGCCACTGGATGCCCGGCGCCCCGGCCAGCAGCTGGCGGGCGCTGGCGTCAAAGGCTACCTCGGCCACATCGGCTATCCCGGTAATGGTGATCCCGGCACCGGTGGCCACCGCGCTGTAACCGGCTTCGGCATCGATCAGTGCTGCCAGCGCGGCGGCGACAGCCGTTTCGTCCGTCGCCTCGCCCGCTGCCGGTGTCCAGACAATATCCAGATCCTCCGCCAGGGTGATCCGATAAACGCCCTCGTCCCCGAAACGCTCCGCCAATGCCAGATCCGTCAGCGTCACCGTGACGACGGTTCCGCCCTCGTCGACGATATCCACATCCACCGCCAGCGCCCTGATCACCGATGCCTGCAGCTCAATGTCACCCTGAGCAAACCCGCTGGTCTGCAACAGCAGGTTATCGCCCCGGGACAGGCTGTATTGCCGCCCTTCCAGAGTCACGCCGTAGACATAGCCGTCGAGGGGTGCAGCAAGCTGCTCCACAATGGCTTCGATCAGACGGTCGCCGGCGCCGGCGCTGATGGTGATCAGGCTACCGGCAGCACTGGAACTGAATTCCGCACGCCCGTCGATCAGGGCCTCCAGGGCCGCCGCCACCGTCGCAGCGCTGTCCCCCGCCGTCGCGGTATAGGTGAGGATGATATCGCCGTCGTCATCGCCAATGGACACCACAAACTGCTGGCCATCGGCGACCGTAACGACACCACTCAGGTCGATGGTGCGCGGGTCGCTGGCCTGTTCACCGGCCATGGACACCGGCGCCAGCACCTCCTCTAGGAAACGCACTTCCCGCGTTTCCGCCGCATCCTGACCGGCAAGGGTCACGGGGACGGTGTAACCATCCGCCACGGCGCCGTTCACCGGCGAACTGGTGGTACGGAAAACCGCGGCAGACAGGGTGCCCAGGGTTGTGTTGGGGGTTTGAGCGGTAATTACCAGGCGCGAATTGACGTTATCCACGGATGCCTGGGCCACCCGGGCATCCGCCGTGAGCAGGAAGGCCAGGGCCGACAGGGCCGAGGACAGACCGGTCACGGTCTGGCCGTTCACTACGTCATTGCGCTGCACAACGAAGTCGTCGCCACCCAGGCTCACCACAAAGGTTTCCCCGCTGGCAAACTGGCTGCCAAAGGTAATGGCCTGGCGCTCTACGCCATCCACGCCGGGCGCCTGCAGGGTGATCACAGTGGCCTGGACGCTGGCGGCCGCCGTAAAGGCCGGATTGTCGCCCGTCAGGAAAGATTCAGTACTGGCCTGAAAACCACCCCCGGCCCGGGTACTGATCACCTCCAGTCCCTGATCCACGCCCACGATACCGGGGTTGCTCAGCTCGGTGATGGCGGCAGCGGTCTGGCCACGGATAATGACCTCGTAGCCGTACAGATCCACACGGTTGTTGTCGTAAGGTGCCAGCTCGTAAAGCGTGCCACGGGAATCCACGATGACCCGGCTGTGGGCCTTCTGGGCGCCGGCCAGCACACCGGCCTCGGCATAGTTGATGTGCAGATCGCCACTGGCGTTGAGCGTGATGTCGTTGCCGGCACGATCCACCATGATCTGCACATTGTGCACATCCTGACGGCCACCGGTGCCGATGGTGACAGCCCCATCCTGGGCGATGACATTGCGCACCACCAGTTGGGTAGCCTCGTTGACCCGGATATCGCCAGCCACCGTGGAGCGGGCATAGAGTTCATTCACCCGGGTGTTGGCCTGAATACCACCACGGGCTGTAATATCCAGGCGATCCGCCAGGAATACCGAGGCGCCTTCCGACACCAGCGCCCCCGTGCGAATCACAATATCGTTGGCGGCATTGATGATGCCACCCAGTACCCGCAACTGATAATCCCCTGCCACGTCGATAACGATATCGCGGGCAGGATTGAAGCCGGCAAGGCCGCCTATAAAGCCATTCAGCACCAGATCGGCACCGGTGACCATGAGGTTGATGTCGTCCAGGGCACGCAGCTCGAAATGGTCAGCCGGCAGCGCCGCAGTTTCGATTTCGATAAAGCCCGCTTGCGCCGTGATCAGCAGGTTGTCGATGCGGCCATTGCTGGCATCCTGGGCTGCGCGGATGTCACCACTGATCAGCACATTGGTACCGGCAATCAGCTCCAGGCGATCCCGTGCGGTCAGGCTGCCGTCGATGGACAGCACCCCACCGGTCTGCAGGATGATGGTATCGGCGCTCAGTTCGCTGGCGGGAATGTTGGGCGCTGCGTCTGCGCCGAACTGGAAGCCCAGGCCGGCGCGGTATTCGATCAGGCCCGATGCATTGAAGAAACGATACAGATCCACAGTGCCCTGTACTGCACTGAAACCGATACCGGAGCGATAATCCAGGCTGTCGCCGGCAGTGGGCGCCGGCACGATGACGCTACCCACTGCACTGGCCAGACGGATGATGTCGCCACTGATCAGCGAATCCGCCGCCAGACGCAGGGTATTGTGGGCCTGCAGCCGCACTGTACTGCCATCGCTGGTGCTGGTGCTGACGGAACCGATGGTCAGGCCCGCCGTCCGCTCACCCACACCGTCACGCTCGCTGATCTGAATATCACCGCGCTGGCTGATCACCGATTCGATGCGGTTGAGGGCGACGCTGAGGTTCAGCACCCCGGCATCGGCGGCAATGCTCAGGCGGTCTGCCACCAGGTTGACGCCGCTGTCCCGATCCAGCCCCCGCACGACCTTGCCGGCGCCCGTGGCGTACAGATAGACATGGCCATTCGACGTCAGAGTGGCGTCCCCAGCGGCCGTCACCAGGGCGGCCCGTTGCGCCTCGGTTTCAGCATATACACCGGCACTGACATGGCCGATACGGAGATCACCGGCAGTGGCTGTCAGAGTGATGCTGTGCGCAGCGCTGTTGCTCAGGCTGCGCACATCACTGGCCACCAGATCGCCCTGCTGTGCGGTAACCGCCAGTACTCCACTGACCACTTTCACCGCAGCCAGATCCAGGGTACGCAGCGTCGTTTGAGTGACAGCAACATCACCTGCTGCCAAAGTCTCCAGATACAGCTGACGCACATCGGTACGCAGCTGGACCTGACCAAAGGCGTAAACCTCCAGCTCATCCCCGCGGATCAATCCGCTGTCAGCAACGGTGACCGTGCCAGTGGAATACAGCTGCACATCTCCCCGATCAGCACTGCTGACCAGGCCCACCTGCAGGCTGGCCTGTTCACCATAGGCCTGCAGTACGATGTCATTGCGATCGCTGCCCCCCAGGGCGCGCACCGAGGTTGCCACCAGATCACCCAGTGTAACCACGTTGATAAAACCGTCGGCAACGGACAGATCCACAAGATCCAGCGCACTGGAACGGTTGACGATGGACATGTCACCGGCGCGGGTCACCTGGGCCCACAGGGCCCCGGCATTCAGATTGGCGTGGATGGCGCGGGCCGCGGTCAGGTGCACCTGATCACTGTCGATCCAGCCACCACTATTATGATGAATACGACCTTCCACCGCGCTCAGGGTGACGCTGCCTGCGGCGGCACTGATACGGGATTTATCCAGCAGGATATCGCCGCGCAGTTCACCGGCGCTCATACTGATGCTGCCCAGGCTGTTGTCGGCTGCCACACTCAGATCGGCAAACAGATCGCCCACGATGGACCCGGCCCGAGAAGTAGAGAGTCCGGCATCACCTGCCTGCACCATCAGTTGATCGCCAGCACTGACACTGCCCCGCAGTTCCACATCGCCGCCAGCGCGCAGTTGCGCAAGACTGCCGGCACTGACCTTGCCAGCCAGTTGCAGAGTGGTGCCCGCTTGCAGCTGAATGTCAGCCGCCTGGCCTGATGTCAGCTGCGCCGACGCTGTCAGCGTCAATCGCGTCGTTGCCGTGAGGTGAATATTGTCACCCGCCGTCAGCACCGAGGGCGCCGGCAGATCCGCACCGGGTGTCACCAGGCCCGCCACCGTGATCTGGTGGGCCTGTATCTGGATATCGGCCACGGCATTGAGCTGGCCGCTGAAAGTCAGGTGCCCCTTGGACTGAATGTTGACGGAATCCGCCGCGATGGAATCACCGGCAAAGGCGCTGCTTTGCTGCAGGCCCGCCGACACCAGCACCCGCTCATCGAAGGTTTCCAGCCGGCTTCCGTAGATCGGTGCCTCGCCCCACAGGGTTTGCTGGGCGAAATCAATCACCTCCACCTGGGTAGTAACGGTTTCGAACACCGGCACCCGACCCAGAATATCCTGGGACTGGGTCACCAGTTCGTAGCCCAGGCGGATACGGGTGTCGTAGATGGGCTTCCATTCCGACTCCCAGTTGAAACGCAGATCGTAGTAGGTTTCCGACAGCTGGTGGGTCACATTCACCCGTTGTTCTGCCGCGATATGATGATACTGATCGCCACCGTACATCAGGCGGAAGCGGAACTGGTTGGGATCGCTAAAATTGGGGTGCTGGCTGGCGTTGTTCTCGTGCCACTCACCGCCCTCCCAGATGTTGCGCACCGTTGCGCCATCGCTGTAACTGTTGTTGCTGTACTGGGCTGTCCAGTTAGTACCCCGGCCCACGTTGGTATCCCAGCTCACCCAGGTGGCGGTGCGTGGATAGTCCGAACTTTTATACTTGTGCGTGTCGCGGAATACACTGTTGCCCCAGTACATCCAGCCAGTGTAATTCACCGATCCGGCGTTCTGTACCTGCTGGCCCAGCATGCGATCGAAACTGAAGGACTGAGTATCGCTCTGCAGCGCCGAGAGGAAGTCCGCACTGGCATACAGCCAGTTGGTGGCCCGATCACGATCAGTACCGGCGGGTAACTGGTTACGCACCGCATCGAAAGCATGGGCGGTGCCGGCATAGATACCCTGATTCACTTGCAGAGCGTTGCCGCTGCCGGTCCACTGGTAGCTGGTGTTGTAGCTGTTGGTCACCTGCCCTGCAACCTGGGCACTGCCCTGCCAACTCCAGGTAGGGTCGTAATCCATCACCAGATTGATATGGCCAGCCTGCCCCGCCAGTGCCAGGCTGTGGGACAGGTTAAAGGTACGGGTGCCGGTACCTGCCACATAGTCGGCCGCCCAGCGGCCCGGGCCATCATCGGTTACCACATAGCTGGCACCGGTGGTGGTGTAGCTGATGCTGCTCCCGGACACGCTGACCGCGCCATCCGTCACCAGGGGCTGGCCACCCACCCGTACCGGAAACTGGCTGCCGAACAGCGTGATGTATTCGATCCGGGGCGCATCGTCGATAGCCGGGTTGAAATTGGATGCCGTCAGCCGCGACTGATCCTGGATATAATCCACCAGGGCGTCGTCCTTGTAACGGCCCACCAGTTCGCCGGCAATGTTGGCAGGGTCGGCAGCCTCTGCCGCCGTCATCCACTGACCACTGTTCAGGCCATTGAGGGTATTGTCGTTCACCAGGAAACGGGCCTCGCCCTGGCTGACCACCCGGAGAATATCCAGGTTGGCCCCTTCCGGCATGATCACCAGCTTGTCACTCCAGCCGGGGATGTCGATCAGATAGATGAACTTGTCATTGTGTTTCCAGTCTGGCTCCACCAGCTGGTTGGATGGCGTGCCATTCACCACCTGCTCGCGGATGACCATTTCATTCTGGCCGTTAGCGCTGTAATGGAAGTCGAACAGTGGCTTGTAGCCGGTATGGTTCAGCACCGCCTGACGCTGGGCATCATTGAGCTGGTTGAAGGTACGGTAGTTGGGATCCTTGTAATCTCCGGTGACCGCTTCGGCGGTACGATCAGGAAACTGATCATTGCCCGCCCGGGTCCAGTCCACCTGAGCATTGAAGTAGTGAATACCCTCGATCAGGATTTCGGCGAACTTCTGGCCCTGGGGTGCATTCGGGTTGTAGTACCCCACCTGCTCCAGTTCCACATCCATACGGTAATTGAACTGGCCAATTACATCCTGCTTGGTACCCACCTGACGACTGATCAGGCTTTGCTCGTAACTGATGACCGGCACCTGAATCTGGCCCAGGGCCACCCGTTGGAAGCCGGTAACAATCTGGACTTCGCGTGTAAAGGTCTGGATCACCGGCACCAGCACGTCCACCAGGGCACCGATTTCCGTATCCGAGCGCACGGTAACATTGCCACCCGCCAGCAGCCGGGCTTCGCCAGCGGCGTTGAGGCTGCCCTGGCCGGTGAGGCGCAGTTCACCGGCACTGAGTTCACTCAGCGCGATACTGCCTTCCAGTTTGTCCAGGCTCCAGGTAGAACGGACACCGGCATGCAGCTCCAGATCACCGGCAGCGTCCACGGCACCGGTGATCTGCATCAGGGCGCCGCTGTTGAGCAAAATACGTCCCGAGTCACTGAGGGTATTGACCACCCCGTTGACTCGCAGCGTGGGCGCGTAAAGGTGCACGAACCCGGTGGCCTGCACCTGGCCGGCATTGGCGCCCGCTGTGGCGGCGTGCTGGACCAGCAGGGATTCCCACGCCAACAGGCGGACGCTGGCGCCGTCGCCCAGAGCGAATACCCGGGCATCCTGGGTGACATTCACCTGCAGGCCTTCAATCACGATACTGCGGCTGGCATCCACCTGGCCACTGATGGTCACCGCAGAGCTGGCGGAACCCAGTAACACATCCGCAGTGCGCGGCAGCAAGGTGAGGCTGCCACCCACATCCAGGGTATCGGACTGCCCTACCACACCCTTCACGAACACCGCATCGATGGCATTGAGTTCGATCCGGCCGCCACTGGCGGTATTCAGGCGGCCACCGGACAGAACCTGGGTTTCATCCTCGTTCCAGATCAGATCGTTGATGATCAGGCCGGCCCGGCTGCCGTGGGTGCCCGCGCTCATCAGAATGGCATCGCCCGCATCGACGAAACCGTCCACCAGTATCTGCCCCGCAGACGTGACACTGACCACACCATCGCTGGCCTGCACTACCCCGTAGAGGTGCACATTGCCGTCCGCCTGCACTACCACGGATTCGGCGCTGCTGGACAGGCTGCTGAGTGAGTTCAGGGACAGGCCCAGGCCATCACTGTTGGCGCCGGTGCGCAGGGTCATCAGGCCGGATGCCTGCAGCAGTGCGCCGGTGTTCACCAGGGCGCCGTTGGCATCAAGGCCCAGGCCACCCAGCACCAGGCCACGGCCGGTGGTGATACGGAGTGCTGCGTCGCTGCCCGCAGGGCTGTATCCGGGCGCATCCTCACTGAAGTGATCACCGGCCCGCAAGCTGCCGACGATTACCGCCCGGTCGGCGTCGATACGCAGCAGGCCATGCTGCGCGGACACGAAAGCGGACACATCCGAAGCCAGGGTCAGGCTGCCCCCGGCCTGGATCACCAGAGACTGGTCTGCCGCCAGCACCACACCATCGGTGCCGGGCTGACCGGCAACCGGATCGAAACTGCCCATGCGCAGATCAGCGTTGGCCTGTATCAGCAGACGCTGACCTGGTTGATCCGCCAGCAGGCGGGAGCCCTGAATATCCAGATTGCCACCGGCGAACAGGCGCAATGATCCTGCCAGGGACAGATCCCCCCTGAAAGCCATATGCTGTGTTGCCTGGATACTGACTTCAAAATCCGTGGTTACCGGTGTAGCACGGGTACTGCGGATCACCCCGTCGATCACCACGTTGTAACCAGCCAGATTGAGCTGGCCGCCGGTTTCGACCCAGCCGCCCTCGCGGGTCAGGATCAGATCCCCCGATACGGAGCGGATGTCGATCAAAGCTGCGCCCGTCAGTTCAGTGGCATCGGGGCCATCCTTGCCGATGGTGCTGTCGATGACCACATCGTTGAGCCCACGGATAACGATGCTGGCATCCTCATCCAGGGTGATGAGGCGGCTGGTCTGATGGGTGAAGATGCTGGTAGTGCCCTCCTGCATGACGGCACCGGCCTGCAGCAGGATGCCACTCTGGGCCGTGAGTTTGCCATACAGTGCCAGGCTGTCCCGGGCAATGACACTGATGGTGGCATCGTCACCGCGGGCGATGATTTCCCCGGTAATCACACCCTGATGGCCAGGGTTGAGGGTAATGCTGCCGGACAGAGTTTCCAGCACACCGGTCGTGGTCAGGTTGAAATTGTCGTTGAGGTTCTGGCCACTGGCGCTGAGCAGGTTGATACCACTGTGGGCGCGGATCTTGCCACCAATGGTCAGGCCGCCGGACCCGGACGCACTGCCCAGATTCACCAGGCTGCCTTCTCCACTCGCATCCACGGTGTAGTTACGGATCGACTGCAGAGGCTCACCGCCACTGAAGCCCAGTCGCTGCAAACCAGTGGACTGCGCCGGTGTCAGGCTGATGCGGTAGTTGCTGGTAAGCATCAGGCGCCCATCCAGCAGGCCAAAGGCGACCTCATCGCTGCTCAGACTGACGCTGCTGCCCAGGGCCGGCGAACCGCCAAGGGATTCCGTCACGATGAAAGCGGTGCTGTCGAAGGCTGCCTGCAACGCCTGGGACAGGCCGAACAGGCCGTCCAGCTGGTGGGTATCCGCAGCAGCAAGCTGCACCAGTCCCGCCACGGTGTGGGTGCCCAGATCGATGGTCAGGTACAGAGCTACATCGGCACTGAGGCGGCCACTGCCGGATTCCGCAAAGCCATCCGCCAACAGTTCATTTTGCCAGGCCGGGGCGAACAGACGGGTTTCACCGATGGCGCTGAGGTTGATTTCGCTATCCGGCAGCCAGGTGCTCAATTGAGCGGTACCGCCAATCACCAGACCGTAATCGGGGAAGTCACCACCTGACTGGCCAATCCCGCCGCGCAGGGTGATGGATTCACCGGCTTCCAGGGAACGGGTTACACGGATCTGGCCGTCCGCAACCGCGGTGATGGAGGACCGGCCACCAAAGGTGTTCACTGTCTGGCCCAGGTATTCGCCTTCCCCGTCCCTGTGTTCGATCAGTTCACCACCGGCCACCAGCAGGCCATAGAGTTCAGCATCCCCCATCGCATACAGGGCAATCTGGCTGTCCGCCGCCTGGGTGGCAATCACCGAGGCCGCCGGCAGCTTGAGGCCAATGCCATCGCTGCCCACACCCGCCATCAGCGTCACATTGTCATGGGCGCGGATAATGCCACCCCGCTCGAAGGTTTCACCCAGCGGATTGGTGACGATAGCCCCCAGATACAGTTGCCCGGCCGTGGCCAGGGTGACCGTGGACGACTGGCCGGACCAACCGATGGTCTCCGCCAGCAGGGCACCGTTGCCATCGAAGCTCTGGCTGACGGTGCCACCGGACAGGATGCGCCCCACCACACGCACATCGCCCTGACTTTCGATACGGACTTCGTTCTGTTGACCCAGGCCGGCCACACTCAGGCCACCCACACCGGACAACAACACCCCAACACCCAGATGTCGGGCACCGGGCAGATCCGTGGTGCGTACGGTGACGGCATCGCTGGCCGCCACTGCACTGTTGACATACACGTGCTGGCCCGCTTCGATCAGCACCGACGAGCCATCCCCCGCCCACAGGATGCCCTGGGCACCGATCTGGCCACCGGCCACCACCCGGCCCAGCAGTTCGACGGACTGCCCGCCCTTGATGGTAATCTGCGTACCCGCCTGCGCCGTGGTAAGGGTTGCCGTGGGATCGATATAGACACTGACACCTTCCAGCTCATGACCGGCACGCTCATTGGCACCGCCCAGGTTGGTGGCGCCGTCCAGACTGTAACCACCCAGCACCGTTAGATTGCCGGTGACATCGGCGCGGCCTTCCCAATACACCCAGCGATCCGAGTGCACGGTCAGGTTGGCATCGTTGCCCTGCAGAATCACATTCCCCCGCAGAATCATGTCCTGCTCACCACCGGACAGCACGATATCGGCGTTGTCCTTGAGGGAGGTAACGGTGCCAGTGATCAGTGTGCCGAAACCACGCTGACCGAACAGCGGATGGGGTGTCTGGATTTCCAGGCGATCGATGTCGCCATTGCCGGTCTGATCGTTGGCATAGATCACGTAGCGGTGCCCCTGATCATCGGTCAGCACCCAGCGGTTGGTCTGGCTGCTATCGCTCCCGGCGACCGTGCCGGGCTGGTAGTCCACGCCGGCGATGAAACTGTTCACCAGTTGCAGGCCCGCCGGGGCATCTGCCTTGAAGAAATACAGGCCGCTGTAGGGCTGGTAACCGGTGGCACGCAACACGGTGATGCGCTGCTGGCTGTCGAGGTCGGCAAAGTTCGCACCGGGCTGGGGAATGGCCAGCGGGCTCCAGGCAATCTGGTCGTTGCGGTAGTCGCCGTCCGTACCCTGCAGGAAACTCTGCCTGAATGTCTGGCCAGCCTCGTCGACGTATACCGTACCGCCATACAACCGATAACCCAGCCCTTCCAGAACACGTTGCTGCTGGGCCTGGGTCCAGTCATCGAAATCCTGGCCTGGCCGGGGGCGGTCGCTGGCGTCCGCAGCCCAGTAGTCATCCAGGTCGTAATCACTGCTGTCAAAGCTGATGCGGAACCGCTCTTCCATCGCGGCATCCGGATTGAAGAACACCACGCCGCTGAACAGACTGAAGCCCAGGGTATCCAGCACCTGCTGGCGCTGCGCCAGGGTCAACTGCTCGAAGCTGGCATCCGCGGCCGGCGTCGCCACCCCGTCCCAATCCTGGGTCCGGATTACATAATCTGCCGGTTCGTCGGCAAACTGCCCGACAACCTGCAGTGCCGGTACCAGCGCCGGGTTGTACCAGGCGCCATTCAGATAGGCCTCGTAACCCAGCGCCCGGGCCACCACGACCTGCTGCTGCGCCGTCAAGTCGTGGAATGCAGTGCCGGCGGCCGGCGCCCCGGCCTCTCCCCAGAAGATGTCCTGATTCTGGTAGTCCGCCCGTGGCCCCTGGATAAAGCCTTCGACTACCTTGTGGCCCACCGGGGCCGAAAAGTTGACGTACAGCCCCGCCTGGTCCGGGGTGCCCAGCAAAGCGTCGAACTCATAGCCCAGATGCTGGGCCACCTTGCTTTTCTGGGCCGCTGTCAGGCTGTCGAAACTGGCGTCCGCGGCCGGTGTGCCCACGTCCCCCCAGTTGATCTCGCTGTTACTGTAATCCACCCGCGGCCCTTCAATAAACCCGGTGACCACCGCGCCCGTAACAGGGTGGTGAAACACCGGGCCCGTCAGATAGCTGTAGCCACTGCGATCATGGGGCAGGCCGATCGTCAGGGTGTCACGGATCTGCTGATCGGGGGGCAACTCGGGGTTGTAGAAGAACTGGCCATACTGAATGGCGCTGTAGCCCAGACTTTCGGCAATGGCGATCTTTGCCTCATCGCCCAGTTCTGAGAACGCCATATAGTGCTCGATGGCTTGCAGATTGAGGCTGCCGGCCTTGTTGAGGGCCAGTGCTGGCGTGCCGTCGAACAGATCCAGCAGTGCCTGGGGGATCTGTCCCTGGTTCAGGCTGTGCAGCAGGGCGGCAATATCCGTGCTGGTGAAAGCCTGTACCGCGCCCGGCAAGCGGTCGAAATAGTCGGCGTGATCGCCGTTGGCAGCTCCCGCCTCGATGCGAATGTCCCCGGACGCCGTGAGCGCACCGTCGATGCGGATTTCGCCGCTGGCACTGAGCTGTATATCCACCCCTGTGCCGGTCTGGATGGCGACCGGGGTAGCACCGGAATAGTCGAAGCGCGCTCCCCCGGTCACCGCACTGCCCGCATTCAGATGCAGGTAATCACGGGCATCCAGCTGAATGAAACTGTCCGCCTCGCGGGCCGCGATCACCGCACCTTCCAGCACCACCACGCCACCGCCATGGGCATCGAGATACACTCCGGACTGGGCGCCCTGGGCCTCGATGCCCGACGCCATGATGATGGAGCCGGCGGTGTTGATACGTATTTCTGCCTGATCGTTACGGGTCACCAGGGCACTACCCACGTCCGCGGTGACGCTGTTGGCCTCGGCCCCATAGCCCACCAGCACATCGATACCCGTGCTGTTGGTGACATCGATCTGCAGCAGAGTGTCCGCAATCAGACGACCACTCACCAACACCTGCTCATCCGCCTGCAGGTGGATCGCGGCGGCTATCACCCCGGCATCCGGCGGGCCGAACGGATCATTGATGTTGGTGGACATGACCTCGATCAGGCGGCCCTGCAGATTCACATCCTTCTGTGAACGCACGTCACCCACGACATTGATGCGCCGAGCGTGGAAGAAGGCGCTATCCTGCAGCATGGCAGCATAGGCATAGGCGGCGGTGACATCGTCTTTCAGATCACCGATCAGCATCAGGCCCACCTTGTCGTCCAGCCCGCGCTCACGGCCGATATCGATGCGCAGGAAACCGGCCGCCAGCGCTTCGAAATCCTTCATGGACAAATCCAGGAAACCGTTGTCCAGCCCCAGGGTAAAGTCATTGCCGTAGATGGACTGGCCCGCACCACCGATACGATAGTTCTGCGCCTCGTGGGCGGTGTGAATCAGCAGATTGCCGCTGCCGCGCACCTGGCCGGCGCCGGAATTGAAATCCAAATCGTCTGCCACCAGACGAATGTGCTGACCCGCTGCCGCTGTCTGGATGACCCCGGAGGCCAAAACCAGATTGGCGTGGCGCCCCGCCAGTTCCACATCAATGTTGCCGCCTGCTGCGTAAAGCCCACCCTGGGTACGGCCACCCTGCAGGATCGTCAGGGCATCCCGTTCACGGATCACGATGGCGCCGATGCCCGCATCGGTGCTGGTATTCACCAGGGTCAGCGCCCGCAGTTCGGTATGCAGCGTGCCCAGAATGCCCTGCGCCTGAATATTGAAGTGGGCATCCGGCGCAACCAGCGCCGCCTGCGTCACATCCAGCAGGCCGGCGCTGGTCAGATGCAGATCCGTGCGGCCCCAGTCGACCTCGGCGGTGGAGATCAGCTGGGTCAGATCCGATGTATCCTGAATACGGATCTGATCCACCTGCCGATCGAACCGGATCGAACGATCCGCATGGCTGAGTTCATGATCACCCAGAATGAAGGGACTGTCGGTGCTGGCCAGCGTGTCCAGCAGGATGCGATCGTAACCGCTGCCCCCACGCACCAGCAGATCCCCCACCCAGTCGGTATGCAAGGTGTTATTGCCGGCCAGCAGATTCACCTCGGCATTGAGCACGTTGCGCAGGTTCAGGATATCGTTCTGGGCGCTGTAGATCTCCACGGTGTTGGCGCCATCCACATGCACCGTCTGCCGCCCGGCCCCCAGGGTGATCTCGGTATGATGGGCATTGGCGACGTAAATGACATCGTTGCCGTTGGCCACGGTAATGCGGTTGCTGCCGGAACCCATGTCGATGATGGACGACGCATCACCGCCGATAAAGGTGTCGTTGCCAGCCAGGCCGATGAATGTCAGCCCGCTGATATCACCACTGAAAAAGGTATCCGCACCGCTGCCACCGTAGATCAGACTGCCTTCGGCGCCCCCCAGGATATTGAACACATTGCGGCCCGAAGCGGGCAAATCGGGATTGGCATTGATTTCCAGCAGCGCATCAACACCCTGCCCCACATGGATGAAGTCGTTGCCACTGCCGGTGTTGGCGACAATCTTGCGTACGCCATGATGCACCTTGCTGTAACCCAGCGCGCTCACCTCGACGCTGCCAGAGCGGTAACCATCGCCTTCGGGAATACCCTCGATGAAGTAACGTTCGTTGATAATGTCATCGTAACGGGAATCCCCGTAGCGGCCAGCGGCATCGCCCATGTTCAGATACAGCACATCCCCGACCTGGGTGGTGATCAGCGGATCCGGCCCCAGCTTCCACAATTTGCTGAAGCCAACGGAAATACCCACCACAGTCACTTCCACGTCCAGCAGGGCACTGACAGGGGTGAGGGCAATCTCGCCGGAGAAACCTGCCAGGGTCTTGTTGATACTGAACAGGCCCAGGTCGATGTTGATCCAGACCCCGCCATAAACGGCGGCACGGATGATATCGTGCCCCAAGGTCATGGACAGGCCGAAATCCACGCCGATGACCTTGAAATCAAGGCCAAAATTGATATCCCCCTGAATCCGCCACTCACCCCGGGAATTGAAGTAGCCGCTGACATCGATCTCGAGGAAACCGAAGAAATCCAGCCGCGCCTGCTCGATTTCGAGCGTGAACACACCGTTGACCAGTTCCATGCCACCCGTGAAGCTGACATCGAAGGCCAGTACTTTCAGGCTGGCATCCAGATCCAGCGCAAAGGTGGTGCCCGCCGCCACACCGGCATAGGCAGTGGTACTGCTGGTATTGATCTGCAGAATACCGCTGCCGGAAATGTTGGCGATATCGATGCCCAGGGACACGTCCAGTTCAGCCCGCATAGCGAACACCGCACCTTCGGCGGTATCCAGAATCGCTGCAGCACCCGCCACCTTCAGATCGCCAAACATGCCAAGGTCCAACAGCATATCCAGCTCGGCTTCAAGGCCCTGCTCGTTGATCAGCAGATCCATGGAACCGCGCATGGACAGGCCGGCGGGCAAGTCGACGAACGCACTGCCGGACAGACGCAACATGGTGGGATTCAGGTCCACCTGATCCACCTGGCCCGGCACGATCTGGCCGTTCTGGTCCAGCCGCAGGGCATTGACCTGACGCACGCTCGACGTGGTATTGACCTGCAGCAGGAAACTGCCGCCGATGGCCAGCGGCCCCGCCTGCAGCAGGGTCGAGCCACCCGGTGACCCGATCTGCAGGGCGCCATAAAGCCCGGCATCCGCTCCGGTCACCAGTCCCAGGGTGCCGGTGGCGGAAAGGGGTTCCAGCAGCGGCATATCCAGGGTCATGTTGAGGTTCAGTTCCGTGAACTCATCTGTCAGCAGAATACTGAAACCACCTTCCAGGGACAGCGCATCCAGCAGACTGAGACGGCCCTGGCCATTCAGGCCGATATAGAAATCCGCTGCCTGTGCCTTGTTCGGCGGAATATTGCTGATATCCAGCGTTGCCGGCAACCCACGGCTGGCCTGGAATTCCTCGGGCACCTGATAAGTCACCACCTGGCCGGTACTGTTGAGCACGAACTCCAGTTGCTCCACCACCAGATCAACCGGACCCAGATCCAGTTCGACCTCAGACAGTCCGAAACGGGCCGCGACACCGGCAGAACTCATGATCAACAAGGCGCTGGCGTTGCCCGACAGGAAACCGCCCACCTGGGCAGAGGCGTCCACGAACAGGGTAAACTCGTCGTCGGTAAGCTTGACCTCGAAGGCGCCATCAAGGGACGCCAGGCCAAACAGATTGAACTCTGCCTCACCCTGCACCCGCACGATGCGCCGGTCGAAATTGAGAATGATGGCGTTATCCGGGTTTCCGGTTTCAATCCGATAGCCCGCCGCCAGACTGCCATCCGCCAGCGCATAGCTAGACTGGCTGAAGTCGACGACGGCGCCATCACCACTCAGGGACTGGTTGAGGTCGAAGAATACGCTGCGCGCTTCCAGGGTGAGATCATTGATTCCCACAAGCCCGGCGCTGGCCAGATCCGCCTGCACCGCAGCGTAGGCAGCAGGGTTGGTGAGGCTGGTATCCACCATGAACACCGCACCGATATTGAGATCCTCAACTGCCAGACCAATGGCGCTGTTGTTGACCTGGCTGCCATCGATGCGATTGTCGGCATTGGTCTGCCAGTAGCCACCCACGCCCACAAAGCCGTACACATTGCTCATGCCCAGGGCCAGGGAGGTCACGGTGCGCTCGTCACCATTGCTCAGGGTCACGGTCTCGGCGCCACGCTTGGTGATGGCCATGGAGCCCGCCACCTGCATCAGACCCGCCAGATCACCATGGAAATACTCGATTTTGGCCTGGATGATTTCTTCGTCGAAATGCAGATAGACAGGCCGCTCACTGTTGCCGGTATTGACCCGCAAACCCTGGGCGCCAAATACCGGGCCGATGCCGCCAGAGAAGCTGTCAAGATTCTCGAGTATGCTGCTGGCGGTATTGAGGAAGCTGGCGATACCGCCAAAATCGAAACCGGGAATATCCGGCAGCGTGGGCAGCTCCGGCAGTTCAAGGGCCGCTGAAACACCTTCCAGATCGGCAAAGGCCTGGGTCAGGTCGATATAGGGCATGGGCAGGAAAGGCGGCACACCCTTGACCAGACTGGTGTTGATATTGATTTCAATACCTTCCAGCCGTGCGTCCAGCACCGGTTCCATACCCACCAGTGCCGCATTGCCCACCTGGGCATTGAGGGACAGGTAGCGGGGCAGGATATCCGCCAGTCCCTCTACCCGCAAACCGGCAAATCCGCTGGCGCTCATCAGCGCCATGCCAAAATCCACATCCTCTACCCGCAGGCCGATAAAATCGCTGCTGCCGGGGGTACCTATACCAGCGTAACCGCTCAGGTTACTGGCCCCGATGGTCAGGATATCGATGTCATGGTAAAGGGCATCGATACCGAATTGAGATAGGAAGCCCGCCTCCGCCCGCACCAGTTGCAGCGTCTCACCGGCACTGAATGCCAGGGAGCCTTCGAGATGCAGGAATTCCGCTACCGAGATCTGCGCCTGGGCCACCTCGGCAGAAATGTCGATCCGGCGATCCATGTCCATGAACACAGAACCACCGAGGGTGTCCAGCTGCCAGCCCTGGGGGCCAAAGCTTTCAACAAAGTCGATATAGGCACTGACCCCGCTACTGCGGGCGCTGTTCATGGCCACCGTGATATCGTTGAGCTGGGCGCTGAGCAGCGGGTCCAGGCCGACGATGCCCGCCTGGGTGATATCCAGTTTCAGGGCCTGCATGTCGAACAGGCCATCGAAGGTCACATAGGCAAAGTCAACGCCGCCGGCGTAGAAGCCCACCGCGCCGTCACTGCTGCCACGGCCAAAGTAGGGCGTACCCACGCCCACATAGACATCCAGGCCGGTACCCACAAGCTCGGTGGTTGAGAAGTCGAAACCTTCCAGCAGGTTGATCACCTCGAAGCCGGGCGGCAGACCGCCCAGGCGCAGACCTTCAACCTCACCCAGGCGGAACGTCAGATCACCACTGACATGAACAAAATTCTGGATAGCCAGCGTGGCTTGCAGCAGGTTGATGTCGAAGGCCGCCCCCTTGCTGCCGTCCATATCCAGCACCAGCGCCTGACCAGTGCCAGTACTGCCGCCAATACCACCCACATTGCCGCCCAGGCCCACGGGAATGGCCAGCGGTTTGGCGCTGTAATCAATCACCCGGCCCTGGCTGTCTGCGGTGTTGATGAGCAGATCCAGCCCCTGTACCGACAGGTCAAGGCCCGGCACACCGACAAAGCCGGCAAAATCGCTGCTGCCCCGGGCGGATGCCCAGAAGTTGCCGGACGTACCCAGTACCAGCGCCGCTCCCAGATCCAGGTTGTCCACCTTCAGGCCAACACCGCCATCGTCAGGTTCACCGATACCCGCGAAGATATCCTGCCCCGCCGCACCCAGCGTAAAGTAGGCAACGTCCTCCACCGTGCCGTCGCTCAGCACCAGGGTATCGAATTCCAGCACCAGCTGGAGGAAGTCATCAAACTCCAGCAGACCAAACATATCCAGGCTGAAATCGCCCACCAGGCTGAACAGACTGCCAATATTGGGCGCCAGGTTACTCAGGTCCAGGTCAAAGGTCAGATCCAGATCGCCAAACGTCAGCGGGCTCAGATCCAGATCGATCAGCAGACGATCCAGAGGGAGCTGACCAAAGGCGATGGATAGATCAAGGGCGCGGATATCAATACCCGGTACGCCGACGAAGCCCAGTTCAGCCACATCCGCCTGCATCAAGGTCCACTGGCGATTGGGATCGTTAAGGTCCGAGAAGACCCCGAAGCCAAAATCCACGCCCAGGGCCTCAAAACCCACCTCCAGCGCTGTGCCACGGCCAAAGCCCACAAAGGCACTGGCATCACGGGCAGTAAAGGTCATGGCATTGACGTCAGTGACGGTGCCATCTTCCAGCACCACTTCCTGCTGGCCTTTCTCGAAGGCAAAAAAGCCATCCACCGCCATCACACCCAGCAGATTGACTGTGAGATCACCGCTGATGCTGGCCAGTTCACCCTTCATATCCAGCACGATGCCACTGTCCTGGCCTGAGCCCACCTCAAAACCACCCACGCGCGCGCCCAGGCCACGCTGCAATACCAGCGGACTCTCGGACAGATCCAGCGAGCGGCCGTCTTCGGACGCCGTGTTCAGTGCGATCTCCATATCCCGGGCCGAAACGTCCAGCAGGTCAATGCCGGCAAAGCCCACCTGACTGGCGTTGCCTTTCAGTGCCAGCCAGGAGCGGCCAAAGGACAACGGGTTGATATCCACCGCCAGCGCAAAACCAAAGTTGGCCTGCTGCACCTCAAAACCCACACCATCCACACCGGCAAAAGCACTGATATCTTCTTCCGCAAAGGTCAGCAGAGCCACGTCTGCCAGGGAGCCATCGTCCAGAGTCAGGGTGAGGAAGTTCTGGCTGAAAGCCAGACGGAAATCAAAATCGATAAAATCAAAGGCGCTGACATTGAAGTCACCGGCGAAGCTGGCCACATTGAGTTCGCTGCGGGCCATGTCGAACACCAGGTTGTCCCGGATTGTCAGGCTGCGGCCCGTCTCAGCGCTGAAATCCACCAACGTGCCATCTGCAGCGGCACGGTTGATGGCCAGGGACAGGTCGGTGCCCGTGATGGACAGCAACTGTTCAAGCCCCATAAAGCCGGCAAAATCCGCCGCACCCTGGGTAGCAGTCCACTGTCGGGCGTCACCGCTGACGCCAGTTTCCACCAGGGTCAGCAGGGCAAAATCGAGGCCCTCAACCGCAAAACCCACATCGCCACCGGTCTCGTCCCGCACCCCGATCGAGGCATTGACGTTGCTGGCACCGATGGTAAGGATTTCCACGTCCACTTCTTCGCCATCAGTCAGGCGCACACGGTCCTCGCCCCGCTCGAACAGCAGCTCGGCTTCGGCATAGAGGAAATCAAAGGCCCGCAGCTGGACAAAACCCGAGGCCAGCAGGGAGCCACCGGTCACACCCGCCATATCCAGAACACGGGTACGTTCGTTGCCAAACTGGCTGCCCAGCAACAGAGATGCAGCAAAATCGATGGTGGTGTCGTCGCTGGCGGCCTGGTTGATCTGCACGACCAGATTCTCGCCGGTCACCGATACATCCCCCAGTCCGCTGAGGCTGGCAAAAGCGGCGTCCGCCTGCAGACCAAACCACTCGCGCTCACCCCCCACTTCCTCCAGCAAAGCGAGGGCAAAGGTCACATCGTTAAGATCGAGCTGCGCCACGCCGGGAATCCCGGCAAAGGCATTCAGATCCCGGGCGCTGAGCACCAGCCCTTCCACCGTGGCGGTCTGGTTATTGGACAACATCACACCACGGCTGGCCACCCGCTCCACCGCAAGGGTGCCGCTGGCATGAAAGAAGCCACTTACACCCAGATTGACATCCATCACCACTTCTTTGATTTCGCCCTGAGCACCGTCCAGGGTCAGATAGCCGGTGATATCCGTGCCAAAACGGCGATCCAGCTGGGCCTCTGTCAGTTGGTAATCCACCACTGAGCCGTCATCGGCCGCCAGGTTTACCTGAATGTCCACATCCCGAGCCTGGTCCAGAGTGATCAGACCATTGTCGAAGCCCACCAGGCCCACCGCATCCGCACTGGCCTGCAGGGACAGCCAGCTGCGGCTGCCACCCTGCTCACTGATGGCGGCAAAGGCCACCGTCGCATTATCGATGGCAAAGCCATTGCGGTCTGCCGGCTGACTGGCAGGCACACCCACGAAGAAGCTGGCCGCGCTGGCACTGAGGCTGATGGCCTCCACCGCCACCACTTCACCAGAGCCGCTGTTGTTGACCACGATATCGGTGATGACCCGCTCAAAGGCCACATTGGCTTCAAGGGTGATGAACTCCGCCAGGGTTGCCCGTAATCCCGTGGCGGCAAAGCGTATCTGGTCGGTAAACAGGCCATCGGCGAAGGTGTAACTCACCGGCCCCACGCTGATCTGCTCGCCCACCGCAATATCCCGGGTGGAGTACTGCACCAGCACATCCTGGGCCGACACCTCTGCCAAGCCCGCCAGACTGACGGAGAAATCCCCATTCCTGAGTTCGAAACTGGTATCGCCAGACGTGGATATCAGGCCAAAACCTGCATTGTTCAGGCGCACATGACCCACGGGGCCCGCCTCCAGTGAGGCGGCAAAGCCGTTACCAACGGCCAGCAGTTCATCGCCGTTCTTGCTGAACGCCAGATCACCGGAAACACTGACAAAATCCAGCACCTGTGCCGCAAAACCCTGCACTGCGAAGGCCTGGGCGTTGGTTTCGATAGCCTCAGCAAAGGTGTAGCTGACGCCACCCACTGCCAGTGTGGTGCCCGCTGCCACCGCACCCTGTTCGTTGCTATAGCGGATAAAGGCAGCATTGGCGGATACGCCTGCCAGATTCAGCAGGTTGGCGGCAAAGCTGCCATTCTGCAGCTCAAAGACCGTACCACCAGCCGCACCCATCAACAGGCCGAAATCCGCCTGCCCCAGACTCACACTTGCCAGAGGACCAGCGTTCAGGCTGGCGTTTACCTGATTGCCAACAGCCACAATATCACCGCCACTCTTGCGGAACGCGAGGTCACCAGACAAGGTGACGAAGCCGGCGATATCCGTGCTGAAACCTTCCACACCAAAGGCGACCGTATTGGCTGCCAGCGTGTTTTCAAAGGTGTAACTGATATTACCCACCGTCAGTTCGGTACCGGCAGCCACTGCGGTTGTGGCATTGCTGTACTGGACGAATACCGCATCGGCAGATACCAGCTCGAAACCGGCTATGGTGGCATCGAAACTGCCACCGCTGAGTTCAAAGGCCAGGGTATTGCCGCCGGTGATGAGCGCGAAATCGGCGTTGTTCAGACTGACACCCGCCACGCTGCCCGCATTGAGGGCAGCGCTGACGTTGTTACCCACCGCCGCAATGTCGTCCCCCACCTTGCGGAAGCCCAGGTCACCGCTGAGGGTGACGAAGTCCGCCACGCTGGCGCTGAAACCCTTAACCCCAAAGGCTACGGTGTTGGCTGCAAGGGCCTGCTCAAAGGTGTAGGCCACACTGCCCACGGCAATGCTGGTGCCCGCATCCACACTGGTGCTGGCATTGGTGTACTGGACGATCACTTCCGCCGCACTGATACCCGCGAAGCCGTCAATGCCCGCAGCAAAGCTGCCATTACTCAGTTCAAACGCGGTCTGGCCGCTGCCGGTGATCAGACCGAAATCGGCATTGTCCAGGCGCACATAGGCCGGGCCGGCATTCAACCCGGCACTGACGTTGTTGCCCACCGCCGCAATGTCGTCCCCCACCTTGCGGAATCCCAGGTCACCGCTGAGGGTGACAAAGTTCGCCACGTTGGCGCTGAAACCCTGGACTGAAAAAGCGACAGTGTTGGCCGCAAGGGCTTGCTCGAAGGTGTATTCCAGAGCACCAACCCCGAGGGTTGTGCCGGCTGCCACGTCTGCTCCGGCGCTGGTGTATTGCACCGTCACGCCAGCGGCACCAATGCCCGCCAAGCCCTCGATGCCGGCAGCAAAGCTGCCATTGGTCAGCTCAAAAACAGTGGACTGATCCGTGATCAGCAGGCCGAAATTCGCGTTGTCCGCCCGCACATAAGCTGGCCCTGCCACCAGCGATGCCGACAGGTTGTTGCCAACGGCAATCAGATTCTGCTCGGATCGACTGAAGCCAATGGCCCCCTCCAGGGTGACAAAGCCCGCAACATCAATGGCAAACTCCCCGGCCAGTTCCAGCAGTTCGCCCCGGCTGCCATCCATGTTGAACACCTGCTCGGTGCCCGGTCCCGTCGGCATGACCCGCTGGTTGTCGCCAGCGAAGTCCAGCACCGTACCGTCCACCGCCGCGCGGTTGATGGCCACACTCAGCGCACTGGCGGAAAGTTGCATGTCGGCAATGCCTACCGCACCGATGGACGTCAGGTTCCCCTGCAGTGCTGTCCAGCTGCGACTGCTATCCTGACGATCAGTGAACAACCCCAACGCCAGATCCAGCTCCGACAGGGCGAAACCAATGGCTTGGTCCGTACCGCCGTTGACACCGACAAAGGCATTGGCGCCCCCCAGACCCAGCAGCAACTGGTCCACCTCAACATTCTGGCCATCCGCCATCACCGAACCGATGGATTTTTCAAAGAAAAAGCCTCCGTTCAACTGCAGAAAGCCAAACACATCCAGGGTCAGGTTACCGCCAGCCCGCAGCAGCTCACCCTCGATACCGTCCATAGTCAGCTGGATATGACTGTTGGCACCCGTCATCACATTCAACGGCAGGGCACCGAAGTCCACCACCAGATTCGGATCCAGATCCGCCACCAGATCTGGCTGGGCGACCCGCTCTCCAGTCTGAACCACCGCCAGCCGGGTAATGGACGCCTGAGCCTTGGCATCCACCTGCAACAAACTCAGGGTTTGACCACCCAGGCTGCCGGTGAAGGTAATATCCCACTGGCCCTCGCTACGGCGGATCACCTCAACCGCCGCGCCCTCGATATCCACCATTGCCTGCAATAGCGCCTGCCGGACCTGCTGCGCGCTGGCATTGCGATCGATAGCGGCGGTGGAATAGGTTTCGCCCCCGTGGCGCAGGCTCAGGGTAAAGCTGCCGGCAGCGTCGCCCGTGATGGTGACCCGTTGCTGCTGATTGATGGCCGGGCTGGTGATCACCACTGCCTGATCACGCTGTTCACCCCGCTGCACCACGTCCAGCAAGGCAGATACCGGCGCCAGCTGGGTGACGACAGTCAATGGCGGCAGATCAACACCCGCCAGACTGCCAGTGAAGGTGATATCCCATTCCCCTGCTGCGCCAGTGACGGAGACACTCGCGCCATCAACGGCAGCCAACATCTGACTGAGGGCGGCCTCAACCTGCGCTGCCGTGCTGGCAAGGGCCAGTGAAGCGGTTTGCAGGTTTTGGCCCTGCCACTGAAGCTGCAGGCTGAAACTGCCCGCGATGCTGGCATCCAGACGCAACCGCTGGCGCTCGTTGATGGTTTCCGTCTGCACCGTGCGCACAGCAGTGGAGCCTTCACGCTGGGTGGATACCGCCACACTGACGCCGGCACTGGAAATTACCTGCAGCTCAGGCACATCCTGATAGGCCTTGCCGCCAATAAATTCGATGATGAAACGGGGGTTGGTGGTGGTGGAGCTCTGGTCAAAGGTGACCCAGGTGTTGCCCGCACCCACAATCTCATCCAGCGCCGCCTTCAGGTTGTTACGGATGGTGGTGACACTGCTGCGGGAATAGTCGATGGGCTGGGAGGTCTGGCCATCAAACGCTAACACATAGTGAACACTGGTCAGGTTCTGGGCATTACTGAAACTGATCACCTGGCGTTCGCGGATATTGCTGCCAGTGACCTCAACACCGGTTTCAATCACCGCACCCTGCTGCAGTTCCGTCACGCTGGTGCTCACATCCGGCAACTGCAAACTTACCGCCAGGCGGCTGAAATCAAGGCCGCTGAGATTGCCACCAAAGCTGATCAGATAGCCATCACTGCGGTTGCCTGTGACCGTCAGATCCGCTGCACCGGCCACCCCCGTGTTGGTCAACAGCGTCACCAGACCGGTGCGCAAGTCAGCTGCCAGGGCCCCATCACTCTGGCCGTTCACCGCCAGGCTGACGTTTTGGCCATCCAGGCGGAGGTTCAGCGTACCCTGGGTCACAGCGGTATGCAGGCGCAGCTGATTAACGTTGACGACCGGGTCAAAGCTGACGTTATCCAGTGCTGGTGCGCCCTCTCGGATGATCTGCGCACCAGCATCAAGGGCGGCCGTCTCCGCCCTCACGCCAATGCCGGTAAAATCAATACCCGCCAAGTCACCGGTAAAACGAATGCGCAGGCCATGCTCACGGTCACCTAGTACCTCGATCTGGCCTTCAACATCATCAGCCAGATAACCGCCATGGTCGACGGCGGCATCCTGCAGCAGGCCGGTCAGGGCGCGGCGTACATCATTGCGCAACTGGGCGTCACTGCGGTTCTTGACCAGCCCCACCAGGGCCGAATGGGTCAGAAAATCGAATACGAGCTGGCCCGTGGTCAGGTCCGTTTCCAGCTTCAGTTCGGTTGCCAGCAACAGATCCGGCTGGGCCTGAGACTGCCCCAGGGTGCTCAGGTTGCGGTTGATCTGCAGACTGAGGGTGTCAGCGGCCACCGTCAGCCCATCGACACCGACAAAGCTGATGGACTGGGCGTTACCCTGCAGTGCCAGCCATTTGCGGGCGTCATTGCGCGCGTCGGACATCAGGGCCAGGGCGAAGTCCAGATCCTCAAGGCTAAACCCCAGGGCTTCCGGGGTCTGGCCATTAAGCCCCGCGAAGGCGGATACCTGAGCCGCACCGACGGTGAGCAGGTTGACCCGGAGGGCCTGACCGTCGGACAACATCACCTCGGTCTGGGAGCGTTCAAAACCGAAGCTGCCAGACACCATGAAGAAACCCGCCAGGGCCAGGTCAATGTCACCGGCCGCCCGGATCAACGACCCCAGATCAGCGGCAAAATCCAGTGTGACAAACAGGCCGACACCGGCCTGCACCGCAAGGGGGCTCGCAGCAAAGTCAATCAGCAACGCCCCCTCACTGGCCTGGTTGATCTCCAGCAGCAGACTGCGCGCCGTCAGAGTCAGGTCCGGGATGCCCGCCAGGCTGACTTCACCGGCAGAACCCCGCAGGGCCAGCCAGGAGAATCCGCTATCGGCGCGATCGGATATCAGCGCCAGGCCAAGGGTCAGATCCTGCAGTACCAAACCGGTGCGTTCACTGCCGCTGCCAATACCGGCAAAGGCACTCAGGCCCTGACCACCAATGGCCAGGACACTCACGTCGATCTGGCTGCCATCGGCCAGGGTCACCTGTTGTATTGAGTCCCGCAGGCCAAAGCTGCCACTGGCCTCAACAAAATCACTCACCCTGAGCAGGCCGTTGGTGACCGCCAGCCCGCGCAGATCGGTGGCATCCAGTTGCTGGAAGGTGTACGTCACGTCACCCACCGCCAGGGTCTCGCCGGTCCAGTCCAGGCCGGTGCTGTTGTAGAACAGAGCCGCCTGCTCCGCCGTCAACACCACCTGATCCCCCAAGTCCGTCACCAATCCGCCGACCGCCTCCAGGGCCAACCCGAGATCACTGGCATGCAGGCCGAGGGAGGTACCCGTCACACCCGCTGCATAATTGCCCACCGACAGCAGGACGGTGGCATCGTTGGCGATGGCAATCAGCCGGTTGGCAGCGTCATCCTTGTCAAAGCCAAAGGCACCGCTGATCACAAGGTTGTCACCCAGTCGCAGATCCAGTTCACCAAAGAACCTGAAACCGTCCAGGGAAAAATCCAGCTCAAGGGGCAGGAAGGCGTTGAATGCCTGCAACAGCGGGAGTTCAGCCAGATTAAGATCAAACAGGTTCAGGCCAAGGCCGGGCAGATCCAGACGGGGCAGGTTCAGCAACAATTCCGGTAGCGACAGGTTGGGCCAGTCGATATCCAGATCCGGGAACTGGAGCGCCAGGTCCGGCAGGCGAAAATCCCAGTTGGGCAACAGGGCCGCAAAGTCGATCTCGATGGACAGGCCGTCCAGATTCAGTCGCGGCAGATTCAGCAGAAAAGCAGGCAGGCTGAGATCTGGCCAGTTAATGGCAAGATCGGGGAAGTTAAGCGCCAGATCGGGCAGAGTCCAGCTTGGCCAGCTCAGCCCGCCAACATCCGGCAGGCTCAGATTGATCCCCGGCAGACTGGGCAGGGCATTCAGAATATCCGCCAGATTGAGATCCGCCAGCAGGGACAGGCGCAGCGCTGGCCAGGTCAGATCAAATGGCAGGTCGATGCCGGGAAAGCTGGGCAGGTCCGGCCAGTCAATGGCCAGGGCCGCAACAAGTCCATCAAAATCCAGACCGAATCCGGGAATGTTTAAACCAGGCAGTGCCAGCATCAGCTCCGGCAGACTGAGATTGGGCCAGTCGATATCCGGCAGAGACAGGGCCAGCAGATCGAACGTGAAATCCGGAAAATCCAGGTTCAGGGACGGCAGGTTGGGCAGCGTCAGGTCAAGAAAAGGAAAATTCAACCGCGACAGGTCCAAGTCCGGCAGAGAAACGTCCGGCAAGCCCAGGTTGAAACCAGCAAAGGTATTGAAACTGATGGGGAAATCCGATACCCGGATATCCAGATCCGCCACCAGCGGCGTAATGCCATCCGCCCGGGTCAGGGCCACCTCGCCCACCTGCAGATTGCCAATGGCACCAAATTCGTCATGGATAGTGCCCAGCAGGGCACCCCCCTGCAGGCCCCGGAAGCTCAGCATGGCGCCACCGGCGGTCAAGGCTGTGCGGCCGTCCGCCACCGACAGCAACCAGCCATCGGCCTGCTGACCATCCACCTCCAGCACTGCATCACTCAGGCTCATACGACCAGACAGGGCCAATTCCAGTCCACCTTGAGCCAGTACCAGATCCAGATCACCGGACACCGAGAAAAAGTCATGATGGGCCGGGTCACTGTAATCAAAGGCCAGACCTGCCAGACTCCCCTGCAGGGCTTTCCCCGTGGTGTTGAAACCCAGATTGACCTCTCGCACCTCGGCCAGCGCCAGGCCCGGCAACGGCTGCCCCTGGGCATCCGTCAGGCTCAGCCCTCCGGCCCGCAACAGGCCCGCCTCACCGTCGTCCGCCAGAATGATGCCGCCATTGATATTGCTGGCGGTCACCCGCATGCCACCAGCATCCACCACCAACGAAGCATCCCGCACGCTCAGCGTCAGGGGTGCGTCCACCGCTGACGCGGGGGGCAGGCTGACCGTGAAAACACCCTCCAGGGTCGAGCCACGCAGGTCCAGCCCGCCCGCAAAGGTCAGGTCCAGGGATTCGGTCTGCAGGTTGTACTCCAGCGTCAGTTCGCCGGCGGCTTGCACCACACCCAAATCAACACTGCCGGCAAAGGTAAACGCCTGGTCCGGGGTAAAGTAGGTAAAATTGAGATACTCACCCAAAGCATCCGCATCGGCACTCTGGGTCAGCCCCAGCACGTTACTGGCGCCGGGAATAAATGCCCGGGTGACCAGGCGCAGGCTGCTTTCGTCCTGCACCAGTTCAAAATAAAGATCGTTCTGGAAGCCAAACAGGCCGGTAGCATTAGTGAAGCTGCCGGTGATATCGGTAAAAGTCAGAAATACAAACTCATCACCCACCTGGGGAGTAAAATCATTCCAGAGGTCAACATTGAGTGTGCCATCGAGATTGACGGTGCCGCTGACATTGATCTGGTCGTGAAAGCTATCGCCCGTGCCCGGTGTTGTGCCCCCCAGCTCGATCAGCATGATCGCGCCGCTGCTTTGGGTCAGATCACCATCAATATGCTGTACACCGGGTGAATAGCCGGGACTAAGGGTACCGTCCACCACGAGGTTGCCGTTCAGAATGCCGCTGCCGCCGAAGGTCTCCTCGGCACCCACCGTAATGGTGCTGCCGGCAAGGATATCGTTGAAGGAGGCCACGCCAGCGAGGTCAAAAGCGCCACTGGATACGGAAAACTCCGTGTCAGTAGGAGCATCCCTGTCGTAGGTAACGTATTGGTAGTGCTCGTCGTTTTGTTGTTGCTGGCGTAGTTGATCGAGGGTGTAGACTTCCTGGAAGTCCTGACTAAGTGTTATATGACGGTCATCGTCGCGGTTTAGCAGCGCCTGAACAGGGCCAAATATGGGGTCCGCAGAGAGCAGAATGCGTTGTTCAAGAGGCTCCAGCCGAAATGCACCTTTGACTGCCTGGATGATCTTTTTCTGCTTGAACATAGCTCGCCTTTAACCTGCGGTGAAATGAGCATAAAGATGCCCGGACAAATCGCCCCACCTTCAATTAAAGTCTGCAGCCGGTCAGATAACAACCAGTGGTTTCTTGCGAAACCTTGCATAAAACAACCTTTCAGCCGAGCTGATCACCCTGCCGGCGAGGCAGGGTGATCATAAAGCGGCTGCCGCCCACATTAGGCGCCCCATATTCCACTGTGCCACCGTGTCGTCGCACCACTTCAGCCACCAGGAACAGCCCCAGACCAACACCTGTAGCTTGGCTTAGATGCTGCACATTTTCCGCTCGGAAAAACCGTTCAAAGATATGCGCCCGGTCGCGTTCAGGCACGCCGATTCCGTGGTCCTCCACGGTAATGCGGATGGCATCGACACCCACGCTGTCAAAACTCAGCATGATCGGACCACCGCTGGGAGAATACTTGATGGCATTATCCAACAGGTTGAGTATGGCGATATTGAGCCAGTAGGGGTCCGCCTCCAGTGAACTGACACCCGGCGCAACAGTGACATCCAGATGGTGCGGGGCCTCAATAATGATCAGCTCGCGAATATCCTCAACCAGCTGCTTCACCTCCAGTTCCTGATACTGAAAGCGCACATTGCCTGAACTCAGGCGATCCTCCGCCAGCGCGGCATCAATCAGATAGTTAAGCCGACTGAGAGCCGTGCGGGCTCGCCGGAAACGGGGCGCAAACTCCGCCGCACGATCCTGGGTCAGCAACTCCAGATTGGTGAGGGCTGAAGACAGAATGGACACGGGCGTACGCAGTTCGTGGGCCATGGTGCTGAAAAACTGCCGCAGCGCGTTGTTGCGGCGGCGCTCCTGCAGGTAGGTGCGCTCCTCATCACGCACTTTGAGCAGCAGAATCACAGCGGTGAAGGGCGCCTGAAAAATGGAAGACAAGGCCCACAAATGGTTGGTCCAGAAGTTCAGTGGCAGGTACCCCAGGTTTCGGGCAACCTGCAACAAAATGGCTATTATCCCCGGCCCGAACAAAAGCAGCATAAGCAGGGCCTCCCGCCGCCGGTACCTGAGCATCGCCAGGGTGAGCAGCATCACCGACAAGAGAATACTGAGGCCAAGGAACATAAAGCCCTGGACGATGGCCAGATAGTAGCCCGCCAGGGATATACCAAACCCCATCACCGCCATCAGAATCTGAGCTCGCAGCAACATATCCAGCATGGGCAGGAAAGGTCGGGGCTTCAGATAGGACAATACGAAGGCGGCAAGGGTGGCGGCGGTGGCAAACCCCCAAACGCCGATCATGTTGTCGTTGATCCAGGGGGACTCCGGATACAACAGCACCTTGTCGAAGCCGTTCAGGGTGAAATGAATCATGCCGAAGCAGCCCAGATAGAGGGCACCGAGGTAAAACATCTGACGACCGGACCAGACCGCCGCCAGCGCGCTCACCAACACAGACAGCAGTACCAGCCCAAACAGGATGCCATACAGCATGGTCACCCGATCATTGGCACGCTGATAGGCCTCCGGCAGCCAGAGCTGGCTGGTAACAACCATGGTGCTGGCTGTCTCCACCCGCAGATACAGAGTGGTAGCCTGCTCACTCATGTAAACCGGCAGCAAATGCTCCCGTGCGCCCACCTCACGCTGCGAGAGTGGTATATGATCACCTGCCTGAGATGTTCTGATCTCGCCATCCGGCATGACCTGGTAAAGCGTCACCTTATCAAGGAACGTGGGTTTGACATTGAGCCACCAGATTCGCGGCTCTTCACCTTCGGCCCCTCGCAACCGCCAGCGCAACCAGACCACATCCTGCGTATAGCCAAAAGACAGCTTCTTGCGACTGGCCGGCACAAAGGGGTCCAGCCCTGCAGCCTCAGCCATACGCAGGTCCGCCAGGCTTTGCTTGCCACTACGGTCAAGAAACAACCACGCATGCGCATCCATGGCTAGGGTATGACTGTCCAGCGTCATGGTGGCGGGCCGCTCATTCGCCGCTGCACTGAACGGCCAAACTGCTATGATTAGCAGCAATAAAACTAACCCACAGATTGAGGTTTTTTGGTTAATGAGCGCTATTCGAGTTCTGATCACCGAGGACTCCTTTGACCTGCAAGTCGAAATGGTCGACTTTCTGAACCTCAGCGGATTCTACGCAGAAGGGGCAAACAGTATTGCGGCGATGAAAGAAAAGCTCAACGCTGCTGACTGGCAAATCCTGTTGCTGGACCTCAACCTGCCGGATGGTGACGGCGTGGAAGCCGCCCAATGGGTAAGGGCGCAGCATGGCCTGAATACCGGTATTGTCATGGTAACCGCGCGAGGGCAGGTGGATGACCGCATCCGTGGCATCCGCAGTGGTGCCGATGCCTATCTGGTGAAGCCCGTTGATTTGCAGGAGCTGGTTGCCGTCATCACCAACCTTGCCAGCCGCATACCCACCAACACCTCCGCTGCAAACACTGGCTGGCTCCTGGACACCCAGCGCTTCCTGCTCATCACACCCGGTGCCCGTGAAACATCATTGACCGCCGCTGAATGCGAGATTCTGCGGGCGTTGATGCACAGACCGCAAAGCCCCCTGAGCCGGGAACAACTCTGCCGGGTACTGCCCCCCTGCGGCGACGAATACCATACCCGCCGCCTGGACAGCCTTATCAGCCGCCTGCGCACCAAGGTTGAAAACAACACCCGTGAAGAGCTGCCGCTGAAAACCTTCCGCAATAAAGGCTATGCCTTTACCGGCGAGGTGCTGGAGCAGCCCTGACCAGATTCCTCCCGGCCTCGGACCCCGTATCCGGTGGTGAGCATCCTTAAGGTATCGGCAAAGCGGCATCCTGGCACGCTACCAAAGTGCTGGAAAATCCAAATAATAATCGTTATTATTTGCGCGTTATACCTCATACTGTGCCGTTGTAGCCGGCCTCGGAGATACCGTGAACGAAGCCCACCTGTCAGAAACTGTCACCAGCGCCCTGCCATCCCTGGGCCAATACCTTGAGCTGGGCGGCACTGTCATGTACATCCTTGCCGGCCTGGCCGTGCTGGGTGCCGTAGTGGCGATATACACACTGCTAGCCGCGGTGTTTTACACACCCCGCAGTAACGCCTTTTTGCAGCAGGCCAGGCAGCTCTGGCAACAACAGCCTGACGCCGACATTCCTCACCAGCTCAGACAGGCAGGCAGCCGGCTTGCCGCTCTCAACCCGCTGCGGGGTATGGTTGCCACTGCCATGGAATACCGGCTTGCCCAGCGCTCGCCACAAGACACCCGTGAAGAACTGGCCAGACAGGCCCAGCGTGCCCTGCAGCCGTTTGACGCCCCCCTCAAGACCATTGAGGTGATTGCTGCCCTGGCACCCTTGCTGGGGCTGCTGGGTACCGTACTGGGCATGATGGAAGCCTTCAGTGCCATGGCCGCCGCCGAAGGCCGCGCCAATGCCAGCCAGCTCAGTGGCGGTATCTACCAGGCCCTGACTACCACCGCCGCAGGCCTGATTATTGCCATCCCCTTCGCCGCCCTGGCGGCCTTCCTGGAGTTCTGGCTCCGTCGTCTGAATACCGGGATGAATGACCTGCTGGTACAAATCCTTGCAGTCGAGCTGCCGCCGGTTGACGGTGAGCCCGCAGAACCTGCCCAGCGGGACACCAAACACGCGACCACGGCGGCGAGCAAGCGCTTTATCCATGCAACTGGTTGAGCCTCGCCCGCCCCGGCGCCTGCCTATCCGGATAACGCCACTGATTGACGTGGTGTTCATCCTGCTGGTGTTTTTCATGCTGACCACCCACCTGCTGCCCACCAGCCATCTGGCCCTGGACAATCAGGTGCCAACCGGTGGCACCAGCAGTGGTGACCTGGCACCCGTGTTGACCCTGCATCCGGACAACCTGCTGCGCTGGGAACACTACAGCCTGCCCGCTGGCGAAGCGGCGGACCGCCTGCGTACTGCCGGAGTCACCGAGGCACGCCTGGAAACCGAAGGAGACGTCAGCCTGGGCGCCTTTACTCAGGCCATGAGTCACCTGAACGCGGCGGGCATCGAAACCCAATGGGTACGGGATCGTCAGCCATGAGTGCGTTGCTACCCGCCCCTCCGGGCTCCGGCAAAACGCTCCTCGACCGGGTTGAAGACGGTATCCTGCCGTTGATCAATCTGGTGTTTCTGCTACTGATGTTCTTCATTGTCGCCGGCCACCTGGCGGACGACCCGCTACCGGCACTGCCAGAAGTCGCTGTTGACGGCGACCGGGAACCACCCAAAGCGGACGTGATTCTGCTGGCCAGCGGTGAATGGCGCGTCGGCAGCCAAACTGTAGCGCAGGAAAACCTGCTTAACGCCCTGCCAGTCAGCCCTGATGAGCGCCCCGTGCGCATTGCAGCCCACCGGGATACCACCGTGCCCATGCTCGAATCATTGTTGCGGTTGCTGGAAGCCGGCGGCTACCAGGAGGTGCTGCTACTAACGGAGCCCAGCCCATGACCCCCCGTGCACGTTGGTCGTTAAGAGGGCTGGCGGTCCTGCTCACCGTACTGCTGGGGCTGGCACTGGCTGCGGCATTGCCGACACCACCAAGCGCGGAAGGGCAGGCTCAGGTCACCACCGCCGCCGCCATTCACCTGCAACTGGCTGGCAAGCCCACTGAAGTTGAGACGATACCCGAGGTGGTAGAGGCCCCAGCAGACGTGGTCGAACCAACACCGGAGCCGGTACCTGAGCCCGAACCAGCCCCCGAACCGGAACCAGTGCCCGCCCCCAAACCGATACCCGAGCCGGAGCCCATACCGGAACCAGAACCAGAGCCGGAACCCGTTCCTGAGCAGCCCAAACCTGAGCAACCTGCCACGCCGGTGACAGAAACCACCCAGATTGCGGAACAGGTGCCCGATGGCCATACCGAAGGTGCGGACCAGGAGCAGCTCACGCCGGATCAGGTGGAATTGCTGGCCGGTGACTCAGCAGACACAGATGACTATCTTGCGCGCCTGAACCGACACCTGGCGCAACACTATGAATATCCCCGTCGCGCCCAGCGGCTCGGGCAGCAGGGTACGGCGCTGGTGATGTTCCAGTTTGATCGCCACGGCCGCCTGTTGTCCCTGCAGCTGGCGGACAGCACCGACTTCACCCTGCTGGATGAGGCCGCATTACGCATCATTGAGGCGGCAGCACCGCTGCCACCGGTACCGGACAGAATGCAGGGCAACAGCTTTACCTACACCCTGCCGGTACGCTTTTCACTGCGTTGAGCCGGTTTAGAAACCCGCAGTCAACATCAGCCATACCTTGTCCGTGTCGGCGCCAAAATCATCGGCGTTGTAGCGCGCAGCCTTGAGCATGGCGGACACGTTGCTCATCACCGGCACGGTAACGGTCACATTGATTTCGTCGCCGTAATCAGCGCCGCCGTTATCCGCCTTGAACTGGTGATAACCCGCACTCAAGCCTACCGCGCCCACTTTGCCGGACAGGGTCAGGTAGAGATTGCGGATGCCGTCATCCGGTGTCACCAGGAACTTGTCAGTGAAGCCCTGGAAGGCATGCAGGGTTGCCAGCGGCGTGATGAATGCAGCATCACCGCTGTCTGAACCCAGCACTTCATAGCCCAGCAGCGCTCTGACGGGGCCCAGATTACCTGCGACACTGGCAAGGTAGTAGAGGGCATCGTAGTCTTTCGGGCTGTCACCGGTATCGCTCTGCTGGGCTACCGCCAGCTGCACGTCCACCAGATCCGCCCAGCGGCCACGATAATCTACGCCGTAAGTTACGTTGGACAGCGCCACAAAGTCATCAAAATCCATCAGGTAGCCATAAGCCGCCAGGGTATGCCCCGGTGCCACCGCCCAGGTGCCCAAAAAGGCGTGAATATCACCATCGCGGCGGGCATTGGGGCTATCAGCACCAAAAATGGTATGGACACGCCAGATGTAGCTATAGTCCAGCGTTACGCCGTCCATGGGCTTGGCGGTGATACGCGCAGCATCATAGGTCTGCTCATTCTGGCGCCAACCCACTCCACCGAGGAAACGCTGGTTGCCATGGTTGATCCGCTGGCGGCCATAAGTCAGTTCCGCCTGATCCAGGGTATAGGACAGCCAGGCCTGGTTGATATCAGTGCCCACCGGGTCCGGCACTGCAGCATACAGGGGTTTGCCATTCACCGTGCTGTTGTAACGATCCGTGCCGATACTGCTGACATTGTCCACTTCCAGCCGGCCGCGCACGCCATAGGCGGTACCGCTGGTCCAGGTCAGCCGGGAACGCAGGGTGGACGCATGGGACTCCTTGCCCGCGTCTTCCTGATTAACGTATTCATACCGGTAGCGAAAGTTGGCCTCTGCCGTGCCCTCTTTCAGCGCCTGAGAGATGGAATCTGCCACATTCTGGGCCTGTACTGCGCCCGTTGCGGCGGCCATGGAAAGTGCCAAAACGCCTGAAACCATACGCATAGTCATGTCCTCATTACAGGAAAGTGTCCAGCAGGACGCCCGGCCACGCAGGCGCAGGCCTGCGATACCGCTTGTCCGCCATTGGACGATGGATAACGAAGTGGAATAAGCTGTGCGACCTCAATGGTTGGGCATTTTGCTCTGAGGGGCCTTGATTTTGAGCAACATGTATGAGGTCATTTATTGACTAGCATAGGGTGTACCAAGTTTATGACCGCCAACCATACAGCCCTTATCGGCGAACTGATGTGCCGTGCCACCGAACAGATACTCTGGCAACCGGCCCGGCAATGGGTCCAGGCCCGACGGCCCGGCGCCCGTATACATTGCCGCCCTGGTCGCGGGCGTGCCACCTACCATCGCTTTGATCCCGACAGCGGTGCCCACCTGATTACCTACGGCCTGAGAATGGTCAATGCCAAGTTTGACGCCCGCGCCGCCAGCGGCTGGCTCTCCGCCCGGGAAATACAGAAGCGCGGCTACTTTGGTGGTGAGCTGTCGCCTGCCAAGCTGCTGGCCCATACCTGCTGCCACGAGTTCGCCCACCTGCTGCAGCACGTTGGCGGCCAGCGCTCTCCCGGTTCGGTCCATAACCGGCATTTCTACACCATTCTGGATGAACTGCATGCCAGCGGCGCAGCGCAAGGGGTGCTGGACTATCTCACCGAGCACAGCGAGCGCCAGGGCGCACACCTGCCCAATACGCCTTTTGCCCACACCCCAAGCAGCCTGCGCCGGGATCATTGGCAAACGGGGATGAAGGTAGCGTTCGGGGAAGGCAGCCAGTGCCGCCAGGGGCTCGTGCTCAGGGTTAACCAGAAAACCTGCACCGTGGCAGGTGAAGGCCCCTGGCAGCGCCTGCGCTACCGGGTGCCTTTTTCGTTACTGCGGGAAGTTGAACGACCCTAGGCCACAGACCGGGCACTCAGGAGCAAGCCTTTGATCTCTGGCAGGCAAGAGCCGCAGTTGGTGCCGCAGCGCAACTGCTCACCCAATGCGTCCACACTGCAGGCGCCCTCGGCAATAGCCTGCTGAATCTGTTTTTCGCCCACCTGGAAGCAGCTACAGACCATGGCACCCACGTCGGGCTGATCAGCCCGACGGCCCGCCAACAGCATACGTCGCTGAGCGCTGGAGAGCCGGGGTTCAGCAAAACACTCGTCGAGCCAGTCGGTATCCGGCAACAGGGCCGCGTCTGTTTCCACCATCACCACCGCCTGCAAGCGCCCATTCAAAAGCCGGGCAGCCCGAAATCGCTGCTGCGCAGGGTCCGCCATCATCAGGGTCGGCTCACCCCCCAGCCAGTCAGTCAGCACGGCAGCCCAGTCCTTACGGTCGGTGTCCGCCAGCCACCAGCTATCACAATGCTGCAGCGGTACCCGCGTCCAGTAGCCCGCCTGCCAGCGCCGGGGCGCTTCGCGACGTTGCAGCAAACGCGCGTGCCAGCGCGCAGGGAACCCCTGCAGGCTGGCAATGCCATGCTTGGATTCCGGCTGGCCGGATACCGGGTCTGTTACCGGCCCCATCAGGCTGCTGGCCAAACCCGCCGAGGCGAACTGGCCATTCCAGTGGATCGGCACAAACACCTCACCCGGGCGCTGCTGGTCCGTCACGATAACCCGGCCGGTGTAGCTTTGACCCTCCCGTTGCAGCGTTGCCAGGGCACCTGCCTCCAGGCCCCGAGGTGCCGCATCTGCGGGATGTACCTCAATAAAGGGCTCACTGCGGTGCTGTAGCAGGCGGGGCGCGCTGCCGGTACGGGTCATGGTATGCCATTGATCCCGGACACGGCCGGAGTTAACCACCAGGGGCCATTGGGCATCGGGTTGTTGCTGCGGCGGAATCCAGGCCACCGGCACCAATCGGGCGCGGCCGCTAAGCGTGGCAAAGCGGCCATCGCCAAACAAGCGCGTGGTACCTGCCGGTGCCTGCCGCGTAACCGGCCATTGCACCGGGCCGAGGTCATGGTATTCATCATCTGACAGCCCTTGCAGGCCGGACAAATCGAAACAGCGGTGGGTGCCACTGTTACAGGCTGACAAGCGCGCATGCTCACGAAAGATCGCCGCCGGGCCGTCGTAGGTGAACGCTGCGCCGTAACCCAGCGCCTGCCCTACGTGCGCCAGGGCCCACCAGTCCGGCCGCACCTCTGCAGGTAACGGCAGAAAAGCCCGTTGTCGGGATACCCGGCGCTCTGAGTTGGTAACCGTGCCATCCTTCTCTCCCCAGCCTGCGGCAGGCAACAGGATATCGGCCTGCTGCACCGTATCGGACTGCACACTGCAGTCGGAGACAATCACGGTGGGGCATCGGGCCAGTGCTTCCCGGACGCGGGCGCTGTCAGGCAGGCTGACGGCCGGGTTGGTGGCGATGATCCAGAGCACTTTGATATCACCCCGGTGCACCGCCTCAAACAGATCTACCGCCTTGTAACCAGGCCCCTCCGCCACCTGAGGTACGCCCCAGAAATCTGCAACCAGGGCGCGGTCTGCCGGGTCTTCATAATCCCGGTGGGCCGCCAGGGTATTGGCCAGGCCACCGACTTCCCGCCCCCCCATGGCATTGGGTTGACCGGTAATGGAAAAGGGGCTGGCGCCCGGTTTGCCCACCCGACCCGTAGCCAGGTGGCAGTTGATGATGGCGTTGCCTTTATCGGTGCCGGCCACAGACTGGTTAATGCCCTGGGAGAACAGCGTCACCGTGCGCGGCGTGGCGGCAAACCATTCATAGAAACGCCGCAGGTCCGCGACCGCCAGGTCACAGGCCGCCGCCACCTGGGCCAGACTCGGGGCGTGGCTGCGGGCCAGCGCCAGGGCGTCTTCAAATCCGTCGCAGTGCGCGGCCAGGTAGGCGTGGTCCACCGCCTGCTGGTCCGCCAGCCACACCAGCAAGCCGTTAAACAGCAGGCTATCTGTGCCAGGGCGCAGCTTCAGGTGCAGGTCCGCCAATTCGGTCGTGGCCGTGGCCCGGGGGTCGATGACCACCACCTTGCGACCCGCCCGGTTCGCGGCCTTCATTCGCTGGTAAAGAATAGGGTGATTCCAGGCCGTGTTACTGCCCGTCAACACCAGCAGGTCCGCCAGCTCCAGATCTTCATAGCACCCGGGTACCACGTCCTCGCCAAACGCGCGTTTGTGGGCAGCCACCGCAGAGGACATACACAGACGGGAGTTGGTATCCACATGAGGCGTGCCAATAAAGCCCTTAGCGAGCTTGTTGGCCACATAGTAGTCTTCCGTCAGCATCTGCCCGGACAGATAGAAAGCCACGGAGCCCGGCCCATGGGTTGCCACCGCCTCCCGGATAGCACCCGCAACCTGCCCGATGGCACTGTCCCAGGTCACTCGCTGCCCCCGCACTTGCGGATACAACAGCCGCCCCTCCGGCACCAGCGTTTCATGCAGACTGCTACCCTTCACGCACAATTTGCCGTGATTGGCTGGATGCTGCTGATCCCCCTGCACCGCAGCACCGCCGCCAGCAGGCGCGCGCACACCGCAACCAACGCCACAGTATGGGCAGGTCGTACTTAACATGGGCTTGGGGGTCATAGCACTTCAATCCTCAGTTCCCGGCAGCCTCGAATTTGAGCCACCTGCTGACACATACCAGTTCAAACATTCCAATCCCAAATACAAGCAAGTACAGCGCCAGCCTTTGCAAGCGCCCACCAGATCAGCACTTCTGCCTAATCCGGCACGGTCAGCCGAGCCAAAATCGTCCCGAAACCGTGCAGAGTGGTCCATCGCGGGGCACCCTGACAACCCCATAGCCCGGCAGCAGATGAAGAAACACTTTTTATTCAGTCGGTTAGAAAATTGGCACAGGATTAGCTATCCCCCTGTCAGGACGAGTTACTGATTACGGATAATCTCGAACGTCATCGTTGTTGGCATTGTTGCCGGACCATCGCTTCCGCCGAGGGAGTAGATGCTCCGGCTTTTTTTATGGGAGCGCAGAGTGAGCGGACGGCGACTGGTCATAGTCGGTCACGGTATGGTGGCACAGCGGCTTCTGGAAGAACTGACAGCACGCAAGCACCCTTATGGGCTGATACGGGTATTCAATGGCGAACCCGTGCCGGCCTACAACCGTATTCTGCTTTCCTCTGTGCTGGCTGGCGAGGCCAGCGAAGACAGCGTGCAGCTCAAGCCGGACACCTGGTTCGCGGAACGTAATATTGTCTGCCATCAGGGCGACGCTGTTGCCACCATTGACACGGCGCAACGCCAGGTCACCACCACCAGCGGTTTCCAGGCAGCGTATGATGACCTGGTGTTTGCCACCGGCTCGCGCCCGGCAGCGCTCGGCATCGAGGGTGAACAACTACCCGGCGTGATGGGCTTCCGCGATCTGCAGGACACCCGCGCCCTGATTGATGTCAGTCAGCGCTGCCGACGCGCAGTGGTGATCGGCGGTGGCTTTCTTGGCCTTGAAGCCGCTGAAGGCCTGCGCGCCCGCGGCATGGCGGTCACCGTACTGCATCGCAGCGACCACCTGCTCAATCGGCAGTTGGACCCAGTGGCCGGCGCGCTGCTGGCCAGTGCTTTGACCGCACGCGGCGTGACTATCCGCACAGGCGCATCACCGCAGTCGATTGCAGGCAGCCAGCGCGCCCGGGCGGTACAACTGACGGATGACACCCTCATCAGCACTGATCTGGTGGTGGTGGCTGCCGGCATTACCCCTCGCACAGAACTGGCCCGGGCAACCGGGCTGGCCTGCGACCGGGGCATTCTGGTGGATGAAGGGCTGGCAAGTTCTGTACCGGGTATCTATGCGCTGGGGGAGTGCTGCCAGCTGGGGGAGGAAACCTTCGGCCTGGTGGAGCCCGGCTATCGGCAAGCCGCCGTGCTTGCCGGGCGCCTGTGCGGAGAAGACCGTCGGTTTGCACCCGACACCGTCGCGACCCGACTGAAGATCAGTGGCATTCCCATCTATTCCTGTGGCGCCACCAGCCCTGACGAAAACACGGACTCGGTCGTCTGGCAAGACCGCGAGACCGATCGCTACTGCCACCTGTTAATCAGGAACAACCGCCTGACCGGCGCCGTCCTGTTCGGCGAAACACAGGACGGCCCCTGGTACGAAGAGCAGATCCGCCGCGGCGATGACATCAGCCAGCGGCGACATACCCTGGCGTTTGGGGCTGCCTATGACACCCACTGACCCACACCTCGTAAACGGTCAACTGGCGACACTGTTCAGCTGTTTCCCAGCTGGCGTCCACTGCATCAATTAGGGGCATTTTGCCCCATTGCGGGGCAGCTCTGCCACCCACTAATGCGTGCAAACAACCCAGCGCCCAACCTAATTAACTGATTTAAATAACATATTAAAACTGGCACAAAGATCGCTTTGTTAGAGTCATGAACTCATGAATATCCCTGGCCAAGGAGCGGCCGGACCAAATTATTCTCACTTTGGCATTGGCGCCGGACCATCTCTCCCTCAGGGGACAGGATGCTCCGGCTTTTTTGCGTTTTACCGGAGGCAACACCGCCATGAGTAAAAAGACGCTGATCGTTGTGGGCAACGGCATGGTGGGCCACCACTTTCTTGAACAGTTCACCGCCAGCCCGGCTGCTGCTGACTACCAGATTCTGGTATTTGGTGAAGAGCCCCTGGTGGCCTATGACCGGGTCCACCTGTCCGAATACTTCGCCCAGGCCACCCACGCTGATCTGGCCCTCGGCACACTGGAGTGGTATGCCGAACAAGGCATCGACCTGCACCTGGATGAGCAGGTAACCTCCATTGACCGGGACAGCCGCAAGGTGATCACCCCTAAAGGCAGCTACCGCTACGACCAACTGGTGTTGGCGACTGGCTCCTACCCCTTCGTGCCGCCCATTCCCGGCAACGACCAGGAGCACTGTCTGGTCTACCGGACCCTGGCGGACCTGGATCAGATTCGCGCCAGCGCCAACGGCGGCAAGACCGGCGTTGTGGTGGGTGGGGGCCTGCTCGGCCTTGAAGCCGCCAACGCTCTCAAGAGCCTCGGCGTGCAAGCCCACGTGGTGGAATTTGCACCGCGCTTGATGCCCGTACAGCTGGATGCTGACGGCGGCGCCCTGCTGCGCAGCAAGATTGAGAGCCTGGGTGTGCAGGTGCACACCGAAAAAGCGACCACCGAAATCGTCGCCGGTGAAGAAGCCCGGCTGCGGATGAACTTCAGCGATGGCAGCCACCTGGAAACCGACCTGATTGTGTTCTCTGCCGGCATCCGCCCCCAGGACACCCTGGCCCGCAACTGTGGCCTGACCATCGGTGAGCGCGGCGGCATTGTCGTCAATGACCAGTGCGCAACCTCCGATGGTGCCGTCTATGCCATCGGCGAATGCGCCCTGTGGGATAACAAGATCTTTGGTCTGGTGGCCCCCGGTTACACCATGGCCCGCACCCTGTCAGCGGTACTGAATGGTGACAGCAGCGCCGCCTTTGCCGGTGCCGACATGAGCACCAAGCTCAAGCTGCTGGGAGTGGATGTGGGCTCCATCGGCGATGCCCATGGCCAGACCCCCGGCTGCCGCAACATCCGTTTCAATGATGAGGCCTCAGGTATCTACCGCCGGCTGGTGATCAGTGAAGACGGCAAAGCCGTACTGGGCGCCATACTGGTAGGGGACAACGGCCCCTATGACACCTTGTTGCAATACGCCCTGAACGGCATCACGCTGCCAGACTCCCCGGAAGTGCTGATCCTGCCGGAAAGCCAGGGCGGCGCACCCGCACTGGGGCCAGATGCCCTGCCGGATACAGCCTCCATTTGTTCCTGCCATAACGTCACCAAGGGTGACATCTGCTGTGCGATTGACGCCGGTGCCACCGACCTGGGCGCGGTCAAGTCCGCCACCAAGGCCAGCACCGGGTGTGGCGGCTGTACCGCACTGCTGAAAAACGTCGTCGACTGCGAGCTGGAAAAGCGCGGCATGGAAGTCAGCAAAGATCTTTGCGAACACTTCCCCTATACCCGCCAGGAGCTGTTCCACCTGATAAAAGTGAACGGTATCCGCACCTTCCGCAGCCTGTTGCGTCAGCACGGTGTGGGTCATGGTGGCTGTGACATCTGCAAACCTGCCGTCGCCTCCATCCTGGCGTCCTGCTGGAATGAGCACATCCTGGCCACCGACCATGTGCCACTGCAGGACACCAACGACACCTTCATGGCCAACATGCAGAAGAACGGCACCTACTCCATCGTGCCGCGGGTGCCGGGCGGTGAAATCACCCCAGACAAACTGATCGTACTGGGTGAAGTGGCCAAGAAGTACGACCTGTACACCAAGATCACCGGTGGCCAACGTATCGACCTGTTCGGCGCCACCCTCAGCGAGCTGCCCCTGATCTGGGAAGAGCTGATTGCCGCCGGCTTCGAAACCGGCCACGCCTACGGCAAGTCCTTGCGTACCGTGAAGTCCTGTGTCGGCAGCACCTGGTGCCGCTACGGCGTGCAGGACAGCGTGGGCATGGCGATTTTCCTGGAGAACCGCTACAAGGGCCTGCGCTCACCCCACAAACTGAAAATGGGTGTATCCGGCTGTACCCGGGAGTGTGCTGAGGCCCAGAGCAAGGATATTGGTGTTATCGCCACCGACAAGGGCTGGAACCTCTACGTCTGCGGTAACGGCGGTATGCGCCCCCGTCACGCTGACCTGTTCGCCACTGATCTCAGCGATGAGGAACTGATCAGTGCCATCGACCGGGTATTGATGTTCTACGTGCGCACTGCTGACCGGCTGCAGCGCACCAGCGTCTGGCTGGAAAATCTGGAGGGTGGCCTGGACTACCTCAAACAGGTGGTGCTGGAAGACAGCCTGGGCATGGGTGCCGAGCTGGAGCAGCACATGGCAGACATCGTGGGCACCTACCAGTGCGAATGGAAAACCGCCGTGGAAGACCCGGAAAAACGCAAGCGCTTCCGCGAATTCGTCAACGCCCCGGAGCAGAAAGACCCGGTGCAACAGTGGACCCAGGAACGTGACCAGCGCCGCCCACTGCTGGAAACAGAGACCGCCTGAGCGGCCTCCGGCCCTGACAACACAGGCTTGACCCGGCTGCCATAACAACCACCGGCAGCCGGGCTACCGACACGACATTGAGAGAGTTGAAGCTATGAAACCACGCACCCAATGGCAAGCTGTCTGCACCGTTGATGATCTGGTTCCTGATTCCGGCATTGCCGTCTGGACCGAAGACGGCCCGGTGGCCATTTTCTACCTGCCGTACCACCTGCCGGCCCTGTTCGCCATCAGCCACACCGACCCCTTCAGTGGCTCCAACGTACTGGCCCGGGGCATCACCGGCTACCTGAAAGGGCAGCCAGTGGTGGCATCCCCCCTCTACAAAGAGCACTTCAACCTGCGCACCGGCGTTTGCCTGGAAGATGAAAACGTCAAAGTCAAAACCTACCCGGTACTGCTGGACGGCGACCTGATTCGCCTGGAAGTGCCCGTCGCCTCAGCCACCAAAACCCCCAATGCCGCAGTGCAAGCCGCCTGAAACAAAACGCCCCGGGCAGCTGAGCTGGCCGGGGCGTGAGGGCTTGCTGTTGCGTTCGTGCCTCAGGCAGCCTTGCTCGCGTAGCGACGCTTGGCCTCATAGACCACGTCGTAATCCTGCATCGGGAACGCACTGAGGCGCTTTTTCAACGCGCTCAGTGACCAGGGCCAGGCGGCGAAGTTACGGCCATTCTGGTCCAGGTAATAGCTCTTGCAGCCGCCGGCGTTAAATACGGTGGTCTGCAAGTGCTTCTGTACCTTGTCGTTGTGGGCACGCAACACCGAAGGCTTGACGGTGTATTTGCTGAGACCCTTGATGCGGGCTGTCTCCAGGCCATCAATAATGTAGTTCAACTGCGCTTCGGCAAGGCCGATAAACGAGTCGTAGACCAGCACATTGGGGCCCAGTACCAAAAAGGCATTGGGGACATCCTGCAAGCTGGTGCCCAGGTAGGCTTCCGGTGAGGAGTCCTTCCACAGATCCGACAGGCGCTCGCCGTTGGCATTGAACACCCGGCGGCCAATGGGCGGATGGGAAACCTCAAAGCCCGTGCCCCAGATAATCACATCTACCTCATGGCGCTCACCGTTGGCCGCCACCACCGTGTTGCCATCCACTTTCACCAGACCATGGGGAATCAGATTGCAGTTATCCGCCTGCAGGGCCGGGTAATAATTATTGGCAAACAGAATACGCTTGCAGCCCAGGGTAAAATCCGGGGTCACCGCCTCACGCAGAGCCTTGTCCTTGACCTGCACCTTGAGCAGCTGCTTGACCGCATCGCCCACCGGTTTCAGGGCCACCGGGTTACGCAGCCCCATATTGATCACATTCAATGATCCTGCCACGGCCTTGCGCCAGGCATTCTGGATCACCGGCAGCTTCCTCAGGGTTTCCTTGCTGCGCTCACCCAGGAGCACATCCGGCTTGGGCAGTACCCAGGGCGCGGTGCGCTGGAATACATGCAGCTCCTTCACCTTGGGCTGGATCTCCGGCACAAACTGAATGGCCGAGGCCCCGGTACCAATCACCGCGACCCGCTTACCGGTCAGATCATAGTCGTGGTTCCAGGTGGCAGAGTGGAACATCTCCCCCTCGAAACCCTCAAGGCCGGGAATCGCCGGCGTTTGCGGCTCGGTGATGGGACCGGTGGCGAATACCACGTTGCGGGCCAGCACGGTGGTGAGGCGTTTGCCGTTGCCTTTGCGAACCTTCAAATCCCACAGGTGGCGCTCCTCGTCCCAGCGCGCCTCCTCCAGCGCGGTATTGAACTCAATCATCTCATCAACGCTGAATTGCTCGCTGACCTCTTCCAGGTAGCTGAGAATTTCCGGTTGCTTGGCAAACAGGCGGCTCCACTTGTGGCTGGGCGCAAAGGAGTAGGAATACAGCGCCGAAGGCACATCGCAACCGCAGCCTGGGTAAGTGTTTTCCCGCCAGGTACCGCCAACCCGGTCCGCCTTTTCGATGATGCGAAAATCGTCGTAACCGGCCTGCTTCATTTTGATAGCGGCGGCGATGCCAGAAATACCGGCCCCAACCACTACACAGTGGGTAATTTTGCTCATGGTGAATCCTCTTTCTTACTTCATGAAACGGTAGGAAAAGCCGAGAAAATCTGCATACAGATTCGGCGTCATCCGCTTCATCATCCAGAACAGCTTGGCGTCCACCTGGGGGGTGGTATACAGCTCACCCTTGTCGAGCCGGTCGAGAGTCAACTTTGCTACGCTGTCAGCCGTGGTGAAGGCGTAATTCTGCAGGGCATGGTCTAACAGCTTGGAGTATTTACCGGGAATCCGGCCATCCTTGATGATGTTGGTAGGCACCAGGGTGGGGCAGAGCACGTTGACCTTGATGCCATCACGCTTGAGCTCTGCATATAGCGTCTCCGACAGGGCGCGGACACCGGCCTTGGTCACGTTGTAGGCACTCATCTGCGGTGCGGCCGTAAACGACGCCGCCGAGGCCACATTGATAATGGCGCCTTTACCTTGCTGCTTGAAGCCAGGCACAAAGTAGTGACAACCATGGATCACACCCCACAGGTTAACGTCCATGGCCCACTTCCAGTCTTCCAGGCTCAGGTCTTCAAACTTGCCACCCAGCCCCACACCGGCGTTGTTGATCACCAGCGTCACCGGCTTACCCAGCAGCTCCGGCGCCTGCTCAGCCAGAGCCTTCACCGCCTCGGCACTGCCCACATCACAATGCACGGCAGCGGCCTTGCTACCCAGCGCCTCAATCATGGCCACGGTTTCATGGGCCGCGTCCAGGTTCACATCCGCACAAACCACAGCACCGCCACGGCGAGCGATTTCAAGGGCAAAAGCACGGCCAATACCACTTCCGGCGCCGGTCACAACCGCAGCCGCCTGGCGGCTCGGTTTATCAGAACGAAAACTCAAAATACTCATAATCGGCTCTTTTATGGTTAGGCGCTTTTCAGGGCCGGAAAGAACTCACGGGTCATATAGGGCGTCAACAGACCGGATTCCGGGTGCAGCAGCTTTTCCTTGTAGTATTCCAGGTAGGCGCTGGTGTCATGGTCATTGGGGTGAAAATCCGGGCGCAGGTAGTCCAGTACGTGGGACAAGGTGCTGCCATAAACGCCATCACGGCGGCCCAGCAAAAGGCCCACGCTGGTTCTGACATCTTTCCAGTAACTGCGCTTGAACAACACTGACGGTTTGCGCAGTGGCGGAATCAGCGAACTCCCCAGGGGCACCAGAAACATGATGGTAAAGGCTGCCAGCGCAAAACCGGCCACACGCAGGGGATAGCTGCCGTTGAGCTCCTGATAGACATCGTAGGCAATGTCCTTGTGCTCAGACTCTTCCAGCATGTGCCACATCCACAGGGCACGCTGCTTTTCATCACCGGTCTCATAGAACACATCTTCATGCTTCATCATGTATTCGCTGAGCACCGCTGTGAAATGCTCAATCCCCGCCATCAGGGTCAGCTGCATAGGGTTGGGTAGTTTCTTGAAGCCATACTCAAAAACGTTATCCGCCAGAAAACGGTACAGCCGCACCGGGTAGTCGTGGGCCACCAGCTGATCATTAAAGGCGTTATGCATCTTCGAGTGGATGGCTTCCTGGCCGATCAGGGCGGTAATCTGCTGTTTTAGCTTCGGGTCGGTAATAAACTGGCGATGGTAGCGAGCGGTATCGATCACCAGATCTTCGCCGAAGGTCAGGAAGATGGACAGCGCATGGAAATAGGCACTGGCAAACTCCGTGTTACGAAAGAACGTGGTATCCACATCCTTACTGTCAAACTGGAAGTCCATATGACGAATAGGCATCTCGCCCTGAGCCTTGGGTTTTTTGGGCAGAAGAGGGTGAATCGCTGCGTTCATAGTAATCACCTGGATATGTGAGTTGCGCTTGCAGGCAGCAGCCACAAACCATGACATTGCCGACTGTAAAGTTTGGCGGAACTCTATACCGAGCGCTTGTTCGGATTCAATTCGGATCAAATCCTCACCTGCAGCCCTTTCATGACAAGGCCTACCGGCCTGTACATGACGGCCTTAGTCACCTGTTGTCAGCTGGGCCTTCAGCCTGAAACAAACCGCCCCGGGCAGCGGGCGCTGGCCGGGGCGGTGGGCAACCTTAAGCCGCCTTGCGATTTTAAGATCACTGTGCTTTTATACAGCCTTCATGGCCGCAGGCATGCCTGGCCGCAGGCATGCCCGGAGTTTCAGACATGCGGAGTTTCAGACATGCCTGTCCCTATGAGTTTGCGTTGGAAGAAATTTTTAGAGAAGTTTTTTCGATGGGAGTATAACACGCACCAGTTGTTAGCTTTTATTATGCCAGTGCCTCTATTTCTTATTGTTGGGGCCTTTCTGAGTTACTACTTCCCGGTAATGAGTTTCGTCGTTGCGCTACTCTACCTTTTTATCATACTGCCTGCAGTCATTATGGCGATCCCGTCTCCTTCTTCGTTGAGAGTCCCCAAAGCACTGTTACACTCCTTTATATTGTGTTGGGCAGTAGCCGGAATACTACCGTTAGACAGCTACATGAGCGCTGTGATGGCGTAGACGCCCGAACTCAATGTAATCAGTCGCTCTTTTGCCTGTACCTGTTAATAATCTTCTAGGCATGCCAGATGTTTGCAGCGCCAACAAGTAAAAGCCCCACAATCAGTGTTACAAATAAAACTGCAAAAACTTTTGATGCTTTATTGATGCCCCTGCACATTAAAATTAATTCTTTATCTGAAATCTCTTCGTAGCCACCCTCAAAAAGAAAGGGGAATGCGGGATCTTTTGTACCTTCCATTATACCTGGGATTCTCTTTGGTGAACCTAATTTAACCCACAAACTTTTATGGTTATCCTCCATGTAGGCAAAGATACTCTTGGCCTTGCTATTCAAATAAGCAATACCAGCAGGAAACGTAATCAGAAGGAATATAATTAATATAAGTTCCATATGCACTCAATGTTTTGGATTACCAAGGCACACACCAAGGCATGCCTGTCCCTGATGTTTTCCTCGGTTTGTTTTGTGCTCCCAGCGCCACTTGCTCAAAAGCTAGAGAGTAGATCTGTATCAAAGGCGATACCACGTAGCTGGTTATCTTCCAGAAGCCGTCTAAAGTCAGATGTGCAAAACAGCGGCAGCCCATCAAGAAGGCGAGACTTGAACACCAGCTTATCTGCGGTATCACCGGCATCAAAAGCGAGAGATTCCAATCCGCAGGGAATGCCATCAATGTAGTTTTTGATAGTTTGGTTTTGGTCTTCTTTCGCAAAGGTCAGACAGTTGAATATGGTGACGGCTTCTCCGTCAGCAAAGGCAGGGAGAAACTCACCAAATGGGACCAAAGAGGGCTCAAGCGCTGAAAATGCTGCTTGATTCATAATCAACCATGACCGCCAGACGACGATGTCAGGCTTTACTGCTTGTTTGCCGAATACGTCCACCATACTGAAACGTAGAGGGTGCCATGCGCTCAGGACAGACTCGTTTGTGCCGGGCTGCTTAAGCACCCGCGTCACTTGCTCATCTTGACCTAATGCCTCGCGCAGCTCCCCGGGGCCTATGCCCGGTGTCAGAAAAAGGCTGTGGTCTTCTTTCATTCGATAAATCATGCCTTGCCATTCCATGTTGGGTCATAGGGCTCTTCGATCTAAGCCCTAGGCATGCCTAGTGTTGGGTCCTGTTCTCACAAAGCAAAGAGTCCCCACAAACCTATCGCCAGAAGCGGAATTCCCGCTATTAAAACCATGACTCCCGCAATAACATGGATCTTGCAAAGCAATACTGTCGCAGCATTAACAGGCAGTTGATCATTAAAACCTGTAAAACGCTTTTTCTTCGCGATAGTCGGCACTGCAAGCAGAAAACTATAATTCAGAGAGCGTAGAATGCTGAATGGGAAAAAACGATAATTCATCAATTCAGACTGCTGGAAATACGGTTCTTTGAAGAGAATCGCGTCAAGTCTAGGGGGTAGGTACCAATGTAGCACAGCCCAACATAGGAAATACATTAATGATAAAACAACGCACGCTGTCATAAGCCCAAAAAAAATGGAGATAACCGTATCTATCATAGATTCCTTACGGCCTCCGAGGCTACAAGATGGAAAGTGCCGCTGATGACAGCAATCTGTTGTGATCAACCGATACTGGTCTTGAACAAATCCGTTCTATACCAGTCCTATCAGCCCAATCAATCTTAGCACCACGGTGGTCATAAAATGCGACGCTTGCCTTGCCGATGGCAAAACCACTCAGAGCTGAACCAACGGCAACAACCAAACCACCAACCCAGCCAATTGGGGTTGGAACCATAAGCAACGCTAGTGACGCCCCAATCGAAAAAATTGCGCCGCCGATCAGTCCTCCGCCCGCTTCCACCAAAATGTCATTTTTTTCTCTTTGTGTGGTGGCATTGGCAATCTGGTGACAAGCCACACTCAGACTGACACCGGTCAGAAGTATACCTCCTCCCTTGGCTACTCTTGCAGTATTCTGCATTTTCTTTAGTTGCGCCTCAATATTTGCCGTTGGCGTGGTACCTTTTTTTCTAGAGATACGCAGTACCTCATTTGGCTGTTGGCGCCCATTCAGAATTGCGTTGGTTGGGCCCAGATTATTGGCGAGCTGGTTTAGCAGTTTACGGCGATGATAACCGTATTGACCATTTGTTTTTTGGCCAGACTTGTATTGCTCAAAGTTCAAGAGTAGCTCTTGGAGTATCGGCGTATTTTTACTGAACGTGGTATCGACCAAAGACATTTTGGCCGTACCCAAACCAATGACTGCAGGCAGAAGGCTGGCGAAAAGACCCCGCTCTTCACGAGTGCTGTGGGTCCAAATTTCTTCCAACTCGTCGACCCATTGGGTATCTTCGCTACGAATGGTTTCCAAGCGGTGGCAGGGCGTCGGTGCTGAGCAATACTGCTGCGGAATGATCAATTTGATGAGTTGATCCGGCAGAATAAAATCGGGGTTGGTGATCTTTGGGTTGTCGGCCTGTACCTGCTGAACCAGCGGTATTAGGGCCTGCTCGCTGATGCCGCGATGGTAGCGTTTGAGTATGCCGTGCAGCGTATCGCCTGGCTTTACGCGGTAAAGCAGGGTGTCGTAGTGCTGGGAGTAATCAGGCGTGTTGACGAGTTGGCTCATGGCGTTGTCCTTAATCAGCGTCCTTGGGGAGCCCGCAGTACATCCTGAGTCCTTTGCGGGCCAATTGATTCAGATAGTAAGAGTTCATCCGGACCATGACAAGCCGAGCATAGCCATTCGCCGCTTTGTTTATGACGAACTTCACGCAGCCCGTAAGGTCGACCGGTGAAACATATCAACCAAGCCAGACCGGCCCTGGGCCGCCCAGTCCACACCATTTACCCCCGCGCGGACATGGATCAGCCGCCTTGCACTTCCAAAATAGCTGCACCGAAGGCATGCCTGTCCCTGATTTTCGTTCGTATATCAATAAATTGCAATTGTTGTTGTGGTGGTGGAAGAGTGATGTCCAAACGAAACAATCGTTGCTCCCCGCCGGACAAGCCCATGCCGGAATACCAGATGTTCCCTGGGGGCATGTGGCATATGCTAAGTGCGGTGATGATGATGGTGTTCTCTCTCGCCATCATGGTGATTCTGGTTTCAGACATGCTAGCCCTGTGGTTCAGTGAGCGAACCCTGATGTACCTGGAGCTGGCCCTCATGGTCGTGCTCGCAATGATTCTGACTACCGCCACCTTTATGCTGTCTCGAGGCTGGTCGATCTGTCATCGCTTTCTTCTCTGGCAGTGCCGGCTCTATATTCTGGTCCTGATATTCGGCACTGGCGTGGCACTCATTTCTGGCGCTACTGGCATGACCATCACCGGGGCCGTCGGCCTCGGGTTTGCCCTGATCGCTCATTACCTGTACCGGTCCGACCGCTATCGAGCCGGCGTTGAGCACTATCGCCTTATCTGGGCGCATCATCGCTACAACCGGAGTAAACTCTCGAAAGGAACGCAAGGAAATCAGTAACATACCTAGGCATGCCCATACCTACGCATGCCTGGCCCTCATTTTCCTCATGGTTTACGACGAACCTCACCCCGCCTTTAAGGAGGGTCAGCGAGACACATCTACCAAGCAACGACAGCTCTCAGCATCCCGGCCCACACAGCAACTGCCCCCGCTAAAACGGTGGGCCCCTTGCACATTAAAAAAACCTGTGTTTTTATACAGATCTTATTACGTAAAGTTGCTGAAGGATTAGCATGACCCGCCCCCGCGACCAACTGGTATCCATCACTGACACCCCCTACTACCACATCGTCTCCCGCTGTGTGCGGCGCACTTTCCTGTGTGGGTATGACCGGCAAACCGGCAAAAGCTATGAGCATCGTCGGCAATGGATTGAAGAGCGGATACGGTTGCTCTCCTCCATTTTTACCATCGACCTGTGCGCTTATGCAGTGATGTCCAACCACTACCACCTGGTCATCAAACTGTGCCCGGAACAGGCGGAGGATTGGGATCGGGATGAGGTACTGGAACGCTGGTGCTGCCTGTTCAAAGGCTCGCGACTAGTGCAGCGTTATCTAGCGGGAGAAAGGCTGGGAGAAGCCGAAGACAATGCGGTGGAAGAGGTTGTACAGGTGTATCGCAAACGCCTGTGTAGCCTGAGCTGGTTCATGAAATGCCTGAATGAATCCATCGCCCGGGATGCTAATCGAGAAGACGCCTGTACGGGCCACTTCTGGGAGTCGAGATTTAAATCCCAAGCCTTACTGACGGAGCAGGCTT
>JAIUMV010000022.1 GCA_022565395.1 Marinobacter sp. | reverse complement strand
CTTCAACGCTAGGTGGGAGCAACAGCGTCTGACTTCGAGGGGTGCCTTCAAGGTGTCTCATAAAAAATAACCGCGAGCTATGTCGCGGTTATTTTGCCAGCTCTAGAGGCTGTTTTCACACAGCCTCGACAGGGGCGCCTAGCCTCGGCGCATGGCATTTAGCTGACGTTGGTAGCGGAGTTTTTTGTCCAGCTCGCACAGGGTGGATATGCCCTGTTTCAGGCAGTAGTGCAGACAGATCAGCGCCAGCTCTGCGGTGGCGAGGGCATCAGCTGCGGCGTGGTGACGTTCACTGACTTCCAGATGAAAGTGATCGGTCCAGCCATCCAGGCTGCGACTGTTGGGGCGGGCCTGAGGGAAGAGTGCGGGGAGCATTTCAGCCACATCCAGCCAGGCGTGAGGGGCGGTGTAACCAAGGCGTTGCTTCAGGGCCTTTTCCAGAAAGCGCTGGTCGAAGTTGGCGTGAAAGGCCAGGATGGGGTCGCCGTTGACCCATTCCAGCAGGTGTATTAACGCATCCTCAGTTTCATGGCCACGGGTGAGCGCCTCTGGGCCAATCCCGTGAATCAGTACTGTCTCCCGAATATCCAGCTCAGGACGTTTGAGAATCAGATCAAACTGGTCATCCAGCGGAATTTCCAGCCGGTCAATAGCCACTGCGCCAATGGCGATGACTTCATCCTTGTTGACGTTCAGGCCGGTGGTTTCAAGGTCCAGCACGATCAGGCGGGTATCGGTAAGGTGCTGACCCGCCAGCACTTTGACGGGGGCCAGATGCTGCAAGTCATGATGCTCGGTTGACCCCGTCAGATGGTCATTGAGCCAGGCTTTTACCTTGTCCAGCATCCTGATGCTCCCTATAGCTGATAGGTGGTTTCCAGCTTGCTTTGCAGCCGCTGGGCCTGCCGGAAAGACTCCCTCAGAATGCGCTGGTCAAGGGGGTTGAGGTCATCCGGGTTGATGTAATTGCTCAGGGGTTGTTGCTTCTCCAACTGTTCCTGATGGGCGCGCATGCGGATAGCCTGAATAAGGCTGTAGGCCTCCTTCCAGGCATTGGCATCCTTACGGCCAAAGATATCTTTATCCGCCAGCCGGTCGATGCGCTCCAGGGTGTTGGGCGCGGTGATGCCATGAGCAAGCGCAAACACCCGAACCGCCTCCACGAAAGGCGAAAGTCCCTGGCGCTTGAGGTCGATGGTGTGTTTCTCCCCGTCAGGTGCATAGCGAAAGCCGCGGAAAAGTGTCAGCGGTGGGCGCCGGGTAACCGCATTGGCCGCAAGCATCTTCTGGAACAGGGCATTCTTGCGGATGCGGGCGACGACGCCGTCGCGTAAGGTAGTGAAGGCCTGATCTGACCCAAAGACTGAACGCATATCCAGAAAGATGGAGGAGTACACCAGGTTTTGCGGGGTAGAGGCTTCGATAAAGCGTTCAAACCAGTTGTCCCATTCACGCAAACTCAGGCACAGCTTGGGGTTGCTGGCCATGATGTTGCCTTTGCAGAGGGTGAAGCCGCACTCCGCCAGTTCCTGATTGACAACAGTGGCAAACGGTAGCAGTTTCTCCCGGGCCTGATCTTCGGTCATGCCGTCCGGGGCGTCAAACAGAATGCCGTTATCCTGATCTGTCAGCAGGGTTTGCTCCTGACGGCCCTCGCTGCCAAAGGTCAGCCAACTGAAGGGAATGCCTGGATCTTGCTTGCGGATGTTCAGTTCCAGCACCCGTCGCACGGTGACGTCATTCAGGGTGGTGATAATTTTGACTACCTGGCCGGAGTCAGCGCCGTGTGCCAGCATGGTATCCACCAGCCGGGCAACCTGGGTACGCAAGCTCACTAGCGTGCGCAGGTGGGTTGCGGTACCGATAGTGCGGGCCAGGTGGACCAGATCCACCCGCTGCAGTGAAAACAGGTCCCGCTCTGACACCACGCCAATCAGGCGCTGCTCCTCGTCTGTGACGCAAATGTGTGCAAAGTGACGCTCTGCCATCAATAGCGCTGCCTGGAAGGCGTCGGCATGGGCTGACAGGCAGCAGGGGTTAGGGGTCATGACCTGGTTGATGGGCGAGTCCAGAGGTGCGGTTTCCTCGGCCACCACCGTGCGTAAATCCCGCAGGGTGAAAATGCCGATGGGGCGGCGCTCGTCGTCGGTGATCACCATGCTGCCGACGTTGTTTTCATGCATGCGGGCCACCGCCTTGCGAATCGGCAGATCGGGCGTGCAGACAATGGGATTACGCAAGGCATAGCGCTCTAGGGGTGTGTCGAGGGAGTTGGATGCACCAATGGATGCTTGCGCGCTGCTCTGAATCTGTTGGTTGACCCGATCGAGCAGGCTGCTGACCCCTCGCAAACAAAAATCCCGGAAGGTGTCGCATTCAGCGAACAGCTTGACGAAATCGGGGTGGCGCAAAACCAGGCAGAAGGTATCGCCCACCGCTCGGTGGAGAGTACGGGTCGGGCGCTCCCCGATCAGCGCGGCCAGCGGAAAACACTCGCCCCGGGTGATTTCAAAGGTGGTTTCCGGCTCGCCATTCTTGGGGTTAATCCGCTCACCCTGAATGCGCCCCTGTTTGACCACATTGAAAGTGGTTACTGGCCCATCGTCAGGTGACAGCACCACATCGCCATCGGCATAGAAGCGCAGCGCCGCGTGCTCGGCAAAATGCGCCAGGTGGCCATCCTCCATATGAGAGAAGGGTGGGTGCTCCTGCAAAAAGGCCATGATGGCGCGGGTATTTTGTGGTCGGGGGTCTGTCGGGGCCTTGGCCATAACGTTTACCTGTTTTGTTATGGCTCCAGTGTAGCCCAGCCAGGGAACTCGGTGCTTTGCCCTTTAGTCGTAGAAACGGGCACGTCCAAAGCAGGCCGGATTTCTTTATAGCGCGTACCCTGAGTGATAAAGTTCAACCACAGGCTCCCCAATGCGCTGATGCAGGTATCAGGGATGCCATAGCGATATCAGCAGGAATGTTTGTGCAGCATGACAACGAAAGATGAGCGACTGACGTTTCTAGAGGAAATGCAGGACGTGAAGCGTATTCGCCCCCGCAATGAGGCAAATGTGCGGGCGTCCAGGCAGCTTACACCCGGGCACCTAGAGCGGCAGCGGGCCGCAGCTGAGTTGCCGGTCAGAGACGCCAATCCGCTGACGGCGGACATTGTTGATCCGCTGACCAGTAACGATGTGCTCTCGTTCCAGCGTCCCGGCGTCCAGCACGGGGTATTCCGCAAACTGCGCCTGGGGCAGTACCAGATTGAAGCACGGCTCGACCTGCACCGCATGACGGTGGAAGATGCGCGGCGTGAGGTGTTTCAGTATGTGCGTGACTGCCATCGCTACGGTTTACGGACGGTGCTGATTCTGCACGGCAAGGGCGAGCGCAACGCTGATGGTATTGCCATCCTCAAGAGCTATCTCGCCAAGTGGTTACCGGAACTTGATCCGGTGCTGGCCTTCCATTCCGCGCAGCGCCATCATGGCGGTACTGGTGCGGTTTACCTGTTGTTGCGCAAAGGCGATCAGGAAAAACAGCATAACCGTGAAATTCATGGTGGCCGATGACTGTATTGGTTGCCACCGGCAACCTATAATGTCGCGCCACTCAACCCTGATGAGGTGCCAGGTGTGTTTGATGTAACCCGATATGCGACGGCCGCCCAGTCCATTGTTGACGCCGGTCGTTTCCTGTACAGCCAGGGTTGGTCTCCGGCGACCAGCAGCAACTATTCCGCGCGCATTGATGACCAGCACGTTGCCATAACCGTGTCCGGCAAACACAAGGGTCAGCTCGGAGCTGGCGACGTCATGGTGGTTGATCTACAGGGGCGGCCGGTGCAAAGCGAGACGCGCTCGTCCGCTGAAACGCTGCTGCATACAGTGCTTTACGAGCTATGGCCGGAGGTGGGCGCGGTGCTGCACACCCATTCAGTCAACGCCACCGTGCTGAGCCGGGTGATTGCCCCTGCGGACGCGCTGGAGCTGGAAGGCTATGAGTTGCAGAAAGCGTTCAGTGGCGTGGACACACATGAGTCGAAGTTGATCATTCCGGTGTTCGATAACACCCAGGATATTCCCGACCTCGCGCGTCGCACCCAGGAGTGGTTCCGGGATCATCCTAACCAGCCAGGCTATCTGATTCGCGGTCATGGTCTCTACACCTGGGGGCGTACCATGGCGGACTGCCTGCGCCACGTTGAAGCCTTTGAATTCCTTTTCGCTTGCGAGCTTGAAACCATGAGGGTCTGCCGATGACTACGTTGAGCATCTTTAACCAGAACCAGCCGGATGCCCCGGTAACAGTCACTGAGGACGCGGTTGAAATTGCCCGTTTGCTGGCCGCCCGAGGCGTGCGGTTTGAGCAGTGGCCAACCCGTGACCTGCCGGCAGGTGCCAGTCAGGAAGATATTCTGGCGGCCTATGGGGACGAGGTGGCGGCACTGAAAACCGAATGTGGGTTTCAGACGGCTGATGTGGTCAGCTTGACGCCTGATCATCCCCAGAAAGAAGCATTCCGTCAGAAGTTCCTTGATGAGCACACCCACAGCGAGGATGAGGTTCGCTTTTTTGTACACGGCCAGGGGCTCTTCTACCTGCATTTTGATGAGCAGGTCTATGCCGTACTGTGCCAGAAGAATGACCTGATCAGTGTGCCCGACGGTACCCGCCACTGGTTTGATATGGGGCCTGCGCCGGAGTTTACCTGTATCCGCCTGTTTACCAACCCGGAGGGTTGGGTGGCCAGTTTCACCGGCGAGCCCATCGCCAGCCAGTTGCCACGCTATGAGAGCCTGGCAGGAGTGGCCTGATGATCAGGGTTATCCTCACCGACATTGAGGGCACCACCAGCTCCATCTCTTTTGTGCATGAGGTACTTTTTCCTTATGCCGCTACGCATATGGCGCAGTTCGTCAAAGACAACCAGGCGGACAACCCGCAGGTACGTGAACAGCTGGATGCCGTGGCAACGGAGACCGGCCAGAGCCCCGAGGATATCGACGCACTGGTGGAGACGCTGCTGACCTGGATCGCTGAGGATCGCAAGGCTACGCCGTTGAAGGCCTTGCAGGGTATGCTGTGGGAACAAGGCTATCAGCGCGGGGATTTCCAGGGGCATGTGTATGCCGATGCCGCCGATCATCTGCGCGAGTGGCATGACCGCGGCTTGCGCCTGTATGTTTATTCATCCGGGTCCGAGCAGGCCCAGCGGCTGATTTTTGGCTTCAGCGAACAGGGTGACCTGACGCCTTTCTTCAGCGGCTACTTTGATACCCGCATCGGTGGTAAGCGTGAAGCCGCCAGCTACCAGGCCATCCTCAGCTATCTGGGAGTTGAGCCGCAAACGGTACTCTTCCTGTCGGATATCGAAGCAGAGCTGGAGGCAGCTGAACAGACTGGCATGCAGACGGTCTGGTTAGTGCGTGAGGGTGAACTGCCCGAGAGTGAGCGCCGTATAGCCAGAAACTTTGATGAGGTTGAAGCCTTTATCAGGCCAGTTAAACCAGTGGAGCTGCCAGGCACGCTTGACTGATGATCCCGCCAGGGTTGCGGGCAATGCTCAGGGGGTGATTTATGGCCTATGCCCGACGCTCAGTGCTGCTGTGGCTGGTGGTCGCGCTGGCTGGCTGTAATCCCTTTGGTCAACCTGAAAGCCTGATGGACGAGTACGTGGAGCGATTGGGGCGGGTGCTGGAAACCTCCCCCCAATTATCCCCCGTCGCCAGCCCACCCCCTTTGCCACGACGGCGTGACCGTACCCTGGAACTTCCCACCCCCGATATGGGTATGCTGGACTTTCTGGCTCTGTTCGGCTGCGACCTGCAGTTTATTGTCGGGGAGCGGGCGTCTGCGCTGGGGCGAGTGATACAGCCTGCCAACCGTCTGCGTTATGAGGTGCGCTTCATCCTGGCCGCAGGTGACTGTCTGCCGGCACTGCGTGCAGAAAGTAATCTTTACGCGTCGGTCGCTTCGGCTCGGGACAGCAAACTTGCCAGCCTCCCGCTGGCCGTCTGGAATGCCACCTGGGGTGTGGAAGAAATCGAATCCCTGTTTACCCGCACCCGTGGCTATTTTCCCCTGGACGCCACCCATACCACCACCTCGGACCTGGCAAACGACCTCGCCCATCTGAATCGCCAGTTGGCGGCCTTGCTTGCCGGGGAGCTGCAGGTTGAGCTGGACTTTCTGGGGGCTGTTCATCAGCGCTGGCAGGCTAAGCATCAGGTTGGGCAGCTGATGAAGAGCGCAGAGCTGCTGGCGGCCCGGTTGAATGACGCCGCTCAGGTGCTGGAAGGTCGGCTCGGTGACCGCCCTCTTTGTATTGGCGGGCGCCGCAACAACCGGTCAGATACTTTGCAGAGCATGTTCGCCAGTGTCTACGTGGGGGAGGTGCAACCCTATATGGCACAGGTGCAGCGTGGCAGGGACGCACTGATACCGGAACTGGTCAGCCTGGCGGAACTACTGGATGAGGTGATGCCGGACGGCTTTCGGGCGTACTACCGTCTGTATCTGGCCAACGATGATCCTGCCAGCTTATGGTCGCGCCTGGATATTGCTATGGCACGTCATACCCAGGCCTGGCAGGCACTGCTTGAACAGTGCGGCATGCGGCCTGGGGCATGAGCAGCTGCTATACCTCTCAGCGCTGACTCTCCGGGGTCACGCGCAGGATTTCCTCGATGGTGGTTAGGCCATTGGCGACTTTTTGTGCGCCGCTGAGGCGTAGTGACTTCATGCCGTGTTTGTAAGCGGCTACCCGCAGGGTGTCAATTTCGCACTGGTCATTGATCTGAGTGCGCAGTGCACCGCTCAGTTCCAGCATCTCATACACACCGACCCGGCCCATGTAGCCGGTATTGCGGCATTCAAGGCAGCCTTGGGGCTCAAATACCTGGTCTGGCAAAGGCGCTTTCCAGGGGCGGGCCAGATCGCGCCAGGCCTGGTCATCCACCTGGGTCGGCGCTTTGCAATGGGGGCACAGGGTGCGTACCAAACGCTGTGCCATGACGCCAAGCATGGTAGCGCGGAGGAGGTAGGCGGGTATCCCCAGTTCAAGTAATCGGGTAATGGCACTGGGCGCGTCATTGGTATGCAGGGTGGAGAGGACCAGGTGGCCGGTCAAGGCAGCCTGAACGGCCATTTCAGCGGTTTTCAGGTCCCGTATCTCGCCGATCATGATAATGTCCGGATCCTGGCGCATCAGCGCCCGGACGCCAGCATCGAACGTCAGATCAATACCGGTCTGAACCTGCATCTGGTTGAAGGCGGGCTCCATCATCTCAATGGGGTCTTCAATGGTGCAGATATTGACCTCAGGGGTCGCCAACTGTTTCAAGGTGGAGTAGAGGGTGGTCGTCTTACCGGAACCGGTGGGGCCGGTGACCAGCACGATGCCGTGGGGTTGGTGAATGATGCGGTCCCACTGTTCCCGATCCTCGCGAGCGAAGCCCAACTGGTGAAAGCCCTTTAGCAGGACGTCCGGGTCAAAGATTCGCATGACCATCTTTTCGCCGAATGCCGTTGGAAGCGTGGAGAGCCGTAACTCCACTTCGCTGTTGTCTGGCTTTCGGGTCTTGATGCGGCCATCTTGCGGGCGGCGTTTTTCAGCCACGTTCAGGCGCCCGAGAATCTTCAGGCGACTGGTAACTGCGACACCCACCTGCTCCGGAAACTCATAGACATTATGCAGCACGCCATCGATACGGAAACGCACCTGGGTGATGCTGCGGCGTGGTTCGATGTGGATATCACTGGCGCGTTGGTCAAAGGCGTATTGCAGCAGCCAGTCCACGATCCTGACCACATGCTGGTCATTGGCATCGGGATGGGAGTTGTCGCCCAGTTCCAGCAATTGCTCGAAATTGTGCAGATTCCCCGATGGGGACTTCTGGTTGCCTGATGCCTTACTGACAGCAGTAGCCAGCCGGTAAAACTCCACGGTGAACTGCCGCAGGTCGGATGGATTGACAACCACCCGACGGATGTCTTTTTTCAGTACATGGCGCAGGTTGTCTTCCCACCCCTGCAGAAAAGGCTCGGCACTGGCGATGGTGACTTGGTTGGCGTTGATATCCACTGCCAGTATGTCATGACGGGTGGCGTAGCCATAGGACATGACTTTGGAAATGGCTGGCACATCAATCTTGAGCGGATCAATGTGGTAGCAAGGCTGTTCAGCCCAGTCCGCCAGCCATTGAGTCAGCCAGTCGAGGTCCAGCACGCGTTGACTGAGGGGGCTGACGGGTTCTGCTTCCGCCATAAGCTCCAGCGGGTGCAGGTGCGCCTTTTGTGCCCCCAGATTGGAGGAAAGGATGCGCTCGGCGTCGTCCTGATGCAGATGGCCGTTGCTCATCAACGCATTGCACAGGTTGCTGAGGGTCAGCTTCCCGGTGATAGGCAAAGGCTTGCGCGCATCTTGCATGCTCATCTCCAATGGGCCGCTACTCGGCAGTGGCAGTGACCTCGGGCGAGGTCGGTTCAGGTCTGTTGACCTTAAGGTGGACCATACCCAGTGCAAACATCAAGGCAGTCACTAGCGCAAGGGCGGTGGGTAGCAGGGCGCCTTCAGTAATCCATGCGCTGACTACACCCTGGGTGAAGTAGGCGGTCAGCACAAAGCTGAGCCAGATGTAGCTGCGATTGTTGCCGCGCAGGAGGCCGGGGGCAAAAATCACGATGGGCAGCAGTTTGATGGTAAGAATCAGGCTTACCGAGGCGTACTCAGCCTGCTGTGGCCAGAAGGTGGAAACCACCAGAATAAGCAACAGCAGGCTGTAAAGGCCAAGGTAGAGGTTGCGGGTTGTGTGAGCCGCTTGCGTGTGCAGCATGGTTAATGCCTCGTTAAGAGTGAAGTTTGCTTGCCAGTTCTGCCAGTCGTTTGCCAAACGCTTGGCAGATGGCCTGTTCATCCGAAGTCATGTTTTGATGTTCACCGGTACCCGCCCAGTGGCTGGGGCCATAGGGTGTTCCGCCGCCGGTGGTGGTGTTCAACTGGCTGACTGTGTACGGGACGCCGGTAATCACCATGCCGTGGTGCAACAAGGGCAGCATCATGGAGAGTAGGGTGCTTTCCTGGCCTCCGTGCAGACTGCCGGTCGAAGTGAATACACCGCCGGGTTTGCCATTTAGCGCACCTTGCAACCACAGGTCGCCGGTGCTGTCCATGAAGTGTTTGAGAGGGGCGGCCATGTTGCCAAAGCGGGTGGGGCTGCCCATGGCCAGGCCGCTGCAGTGCGCCAGGTCATCCCTGCTGCAGTATATGGCGCCCTCAGCGGGAATGGCGGGAGCGCTGGCCTCGGTGTCAGGGGACACCGGGGGCACGGTCCTTAACCGGGCTTCAAAGCCAGGTACCTGGGCAACACCACGGGCTATGTGCTGGGCCAGGGTGGCGGTTTTGCCACTGCGACTGTAATACAGCACCAAAATATAAGGTGTGTCTGCCATGGGCTGTTCCTGTCAGGTGATTAAAGGGGGCAGAGGATGTTCAGCACATTTTCCGGCGGGCGACCAACCACGGCCTTGCCATCATGCAGTACAATAGGCCGTTCGATCAGCACCGGGTTGTTCACCATGGCGTCGATCAGCTCGGCTTCTGACAGGGCCGGGTTGTCCAGGGCCAGGGCTTGGTAGGGCGCCTCTTTTTTGCGCATCAAGTCCCGGGCTGACAGGCCCAGCAGGGTCAGTAAGTGGGCCAGCTCTGGGGCTGTGGGGGGCGTGTCCAGATAGCGCACCACCTCGGGCCGAATGCCTTGTTCTTCCAGCAGTGCCAGAGCTTGCCGGGATTTTGAACAGCGTGGGTTGTGGTAAATGCGGGTGGCTTCTGTCATGGTTCGTGGTTTCCTTGTGCGGCATCGTGGCGGCCGGGATACGGATTAAGCCCATCCCGGCAGCGGCGGCAATCAAAGGGCCATAGTCTATCAGGAGGTTGAAGGGTGACATACCCCGAGCTACGAAACCGGGCACGCTTTGGTTTGCCCCTGGCAGCATTGGCTACCGCCCTGTTGCTGTCCGCGTGCAGTGAATCACCACAACCCACCTTGGTGGACGCTGAAGGCAATGCGTTGCCCTGGCAGGACCTTCGGGGCGACTGGGTGTTTGTGAACTACTGGGCGGAGTGGTGTTTGCCCTGCCTGGAGGAAATTCCTGAGCTTAATGCTCTGAACGGACGCCCCGGCATTCGCGTGTTGGGGGTGAATTTTGACGGTATCCAGGGTGATGAGCTGCTTGAGTTAGGGCAGCGCATGGATATCCGCTTTACCATGCTGGCTGACAATCCGGCCGCTGAACTTGGCTGGAGCGCACCGGTGGCGTTGCCAGCAACCTATGTGGTGACCCCTGCGGGCCGATTGCAGGAGGTTCGTTTCGGTCCGCAGCATGAGGCGGATCTGTTAAATCTTACCCGTTGATGCCGGCACGTCCGGCATGTATGACAATTGACAGGCAGTTATGACTAAGACCTTTGTGCATCTTCGTGTTCACTCTGAGTATTCCATGGTTGACGGCCTGGTACGGGTCAAGCCGTTGATTAACCGGGTGGCTGAGCTGGGCATGCCAGCGGTTGGCCTGACAGAACAATCCAACATGTGTTCACTGGTCCGTTTTTACAAAGCGGCCATGGGCGCGGGTGTTCAGCCCATCATTGGCGCCGACCTTTGGCTGGAAAACCCGGAGGAACCGAGTGATCCCTTCCGTCTGACTTTGCTGGCCCGGGATGAGCTTGGTTACCGGCATCTGACAGAGATTATTTCCCTTGGCTTCACCGAAGGCCAGTTGATGGGGCGCCCAATCGCCCGGCGTGCCTGGCTGGAAAGTCGTGCGACTGGTCTGATTGCGCTGTCTGGCGGCAAGTTTGGTGATGTGGGGCGGGCGCTGCTCGCAGGCAAGGATGATTTGGCCCGGGAGCGCGCAGCTTACTGGAATGCCCTGTATCCCGACAGCTTCTATCTGGAGTTGCAGCGCACCGGGCGGGTCAATGATGAGGAATGTTTGCACCTGAGCGTTGATTTGGCCGCCACTATGGGGTTGCCCGTGGTGGCTACCAACGATGTGCACTTCCTGCATCAGGATGATTTCGATGCTCATGAGGCGCGGGTCTGTATCGGCGAAAGCCGCACCCTGGATGATCCTCGCCGTGACCGTCGTTTCAGCGATCAGCAGTACCTGCGCAGCGCCGAGGAAATGATCGAGCTGTTCTCGGATATTCCCGAGGCCATTGAAAATACCCTTGAAATCGCCCGTCGTTGCTCGGTGAAGGTGCGCATGGGTGAGTACTTCCTGCCGGATTATCCGGTACCGGAAGGCATGACCATGGATGAGTATTTCCGCAAGGTGTCTGAGGACGGCCTGGAAGCGCGCCTGGCCAAAACATTAGACCCGTCACTGCCGGATTATGCGGCCCGGCGACAGGAATACTATGACCGGTTGAACTTCGAGCTGGACATCATTACCCAGATGGGATTCCCGGGCTACTTCCTGATCGTTATGGACTTTATCAAATGGGCCAAGGCCAACGGCGTGCCAGTGGGGCCGGGGCGGGGCTCTGGTGCCGGATCACTGGTGGCCTATGCTCAGGAAATCACTGACCTTGATCCGCTGCAGTATGATTTGCTGTTCGAGCGCTTCCTGAACCCGGAACGGGTATCCATGCCTGACTTCGACGTGGACTTCTGTATGGAGGGCCGGGATCGGGTTATCAACTATGTGGCGGAAAAGTACGGTCGTGAGGCGGTGTCCCAGATTATCACCTTCGGTACCATGGCGGCCAAGGCGGTGGTGCGGGACGTGGCGCGGGTACAGGGCAAGTCCTACGGTCTTGCCGATCGCTTGTCCAAGATGATTCCGTTTGAAGTGGGCATGACCCTCAACAAGGCCTACGAGCAGGAGGAGCCTCTGCGTGAGTTTCTGGCTCAGGATGAGGAAGCCCAGGAAATCTGGGATATGGCCCTGAAGCTGGAAGGTGTCTGCCGTAATGCGGGCAAACATGCCGGGGGCGTGGTCATTGCCCCGACCCGGATCACTGATTTCTCCCCCCTGTACTGTGACGAGGAGGGTGGCAGCCCGGTTACCCAGTTTGACAAAAATGACGTTGAGGAGGCAGGACTGGTCAAGTTCGACTTCCTTGGCTTGCGCACACTCACCATCATCAACTGGGCGCTGGAGATGATCAACCCGCGCCGCCTCCAGCGCGGCGAGCCAGCGTTGGATATCAGCGCCATCCCGCTGGAGGATGCGCCGTCCTTCGAGATGCTCAAGCGAGCCGAGACCACCGCGGTGTTCCAGCTGGAATCCCGTGGTATGAAAGATCTGATCCGCCGCCTGCAGCCAGACTGCCTGGAAGATATGATCGCCCTGGTGGCGCTGTTCCGTCCGGGGCCCCTGCAGTCGGGCATGGTGGATGATTTTATCGACCGTAAGCACGGGCGAGCGCCCCTGTCTTATCCGCACCCGGATTATCAGTATGAGGGCCTGAAGCCCGTGCTGGAGCCCACCTACGGGGTCATCCTCTATCAGGAGCAGGTCATGCAGATCGCTCAGGTGATGGCAGGCTATACCCTCGGCGGTGCGGACATGCTGCGACGCGCCATGGGTAAGAAGAAGCCAGAGGAGATGGCCAAACAGAAAGCGTTCTTCCTCGAGGGCTGCGAGAACAACGGGATCAGCTCCTCGTTGGCGGAGAACATCTTCGATCTGGTGGAAAAGTTTGCCGGCTATGGTTTCAACAAGTCTCACTCTGCCGCCTATGCACTGGTGTCCTATCAGACCCTGTGGTTGAAAGCCCATTACACGGCTGAATTTATGGCGGCGGTGCTCACCGCCGATATGCAGAACACCGACAAGATCGTCACCCTGGTGGAGGAGTGCCGCAACCTCAAGCTGGACCTGGTGTTGCCGGATGTCAGCGTGTCCGCTTATACCTTCACCGTGAATGACCAAGGACAGATTGTGTATGGGCTTGGTGCCATCAAAGGGCTGGGTGAGGGCCCTATTCAAAGCATTATGGATGCCCAGGCAGGTGGTCCCTTCAAGGACCTGTTTGATTTCTGTCGCCGGGTTGACCTGCGCAAGGTCAACAAACGGGCACTGGAAGCGCTGATTCGCTCCGGTGCCATGGACAAACTGGGCCCCGGTCGGGCGCAATTGATGGCCAGTATCGAAAAGGCCATCCAGCAGGCGGATCAACAGTCCCGCAACGAGTCTGTGGGCATGCTGGACATGTTCGGCGACGTGCTGGAAAGTGCCGGTGAAACGGATCCCTTTGCTGATGTTGCCCAGATTCGCGAGTGGCCGGAGAAGCAGCGGCTCAAAGGCGAGAAAGACACCCTCGGTCTCTACCTGACGGGCCACCCCTTTGACGAGTATGAAAAAGAGGTGCGCCGGTTTGCCCGCTCGCCTATCGCTGACCTGAAGCCCGCCAAGTCACCTCAGCGGGTGGCGGGCCTGGTGGTAGCGCAGCGCACCATGAAGACCAAGCGGGGCCAAACCATGGCGTTTATCACCCTGGATGATCGAAGTGCGCGTATTGAGGCGACACTGTTTGCTGAAACCTACATGGAAAACCGTGATCTTCTGCAGTCCGATCAGGTGGTGGTGGTTGAGGGTGTTGTTAGTCATGACGACTACTCCGGTGCCTTGAAAATGCGGGTCAGCGATGTGATGGATGTGGCGAGTGCCCGTAAACAGTTCAGTCGGGGCATTCAGGTGGCCTTGCATGAAGATCAATTAGCGAATGGTTTGCTTGATGAACTGGACCAACTGCTGGCACCCTATCGGGGTGATGGCTGCCCAGTGTGGATTGACTATCAGGGCGCATCCGCTCGTACCCGCATCGAGTTAGGTGAGCAGTGGCGCATTAAGCCGGATGACAATCTGTTGCTAAACTTGCGGTATCTGGTAGGTGAACAGGCGGTAGAGCTGGTTTATTGATTTAATCAGAGGCGCCTTAATACCAAGGTACGCTTTTCAGCGGCTGCGGTTACCTGTAAATTTCCGGCTACGCACCCGGATCCAGAGAGTGTAGTGAGCGTTGCCCTGCTTCGGGGGGCGCTGATTGCAGGCTCTCGTTTAATGTCTCCCGGGGCTGTCCGCAGTGTGCGGCGCCCCGGTAACGAATGACGGAACATCATGAACCCGAACTATCTGGATTTTGAACAGCCAATCGCTGACCTGGAAGCCAAGATTGAAGAGCTTCGCCTGGTGGGTAATGACACCGACATCAACATTACCGACGAAATCACCCGGCTCAAGGCCAAGAGCGTCAGCCTGACAGAGAACATTTTTTCTGATCTCACGCCCTGGGATATTGCCCGTGTGGCCCGGCACCCCAGGCGCCCTTACACCCTGGACTACATCGACCTGATGTTCGATGACTTTGACGAGCTGCACGGTGACCGGCGTTTTGCCGATGATCTTTCCATTGTTGGCGGCACCGCCCGGCTGGATGGTCAGCCGGTGATGGTGATTGGTCACCAGAAAGGGCGTGAAATACGGGACAAGGTCAAACGCAATTTTGGCATGCCGCGGCCGGAAGGCTACCGCAAGGCCCTACGACTGATGGAAATGGCGGAGCGTTTCAGGCTGCCGATTCTGACGTTTATTGATACGCCGGGTGCTTACCCGGGTATTGGCGCGGAGGAGCGGGGCCAGAGTGAAGCTATTGCCTACAACCTGGCAGTGATGTCGCGGCTGAAAACCCCGGTCATCTCAACGGTTGTCGGTGAGGGCGGATCGGGTGGTGCCCTGGCGATTGGGGTCTGCGATCGTCTTTACATGCTGCAGTATGCCACCTACTCGGTGATTTCACCGGAGGGCTGTGCGTCCATTCTCTGGAAGAGCGCGGAGTATGCCGCTCAGGCGGCAGAGGCCATGGGCGTTACGGCTGATCGCCTGCAGGAACTGGGGCTTGCGGATCGTGTCGTGACCGAGCCTCTGGGCGGTGCGCACCGGGATATGGCCGCCATGGCCGTGTCCCTGAAGGCTGCGTTGAAAGACGGGCTGGCCGAGCTTGGCAAATTACCGTTGGATGAACTGGTCAAGCGTCGCTATGAGCGACTGACGGCCTATGACACCGGCCGATAAAGCAGCGCCGATTGCGGACTGGCCAGCGGCGTTACAGGATGCCATGGCCAGTCTTCCCTCCGCAGCCACCTGTTGGATTGCTTTCAGCGGTGGGTTGGACTCCACGGTACTCCTCAATCTCTGTGCCCAGTGGCATCGTGCCCACCCACATCAGTGGCAAAGCGTGCGGGCACTGCATATCAATCATCAGTTACAGCCCAATGCCGAGACTATGGCCCAGCATTGCCAGCAGGCGTGCGTTGACTTGGGCGTCGCTTGTGTGGCGGAACACGTAGGCGTAACGCCATCGCCCGGTGAAGGGGTGGAGGCTGCTGCCCGCAAGGCGCGTTACCGGGTGTTTCGGCAACATGTGCAGCAGGACGACCTGTTGCTGATGGCGCACCATGCTGATGACCAGGCAGAGACGATACTATTCCGTCTGCTGCGAGGCGCCGGGCCGCGTGGCCTGGCCGGTATTCCGCGGCAACGAGCGGTGGGGGCAGGGCAGCTTTGCCGGCCACTGCTGGGGGTCAATCGCGATCTGTTGCATTCCTGGGCCGCAGCCGCGGGCCTGAAATGGATTGAGGACCCCAGCAACCTCAGCGAACACTATGACCGCAACTTTCTCCGACTGCGGGTGATGCCGCTGCTGCGTCAGCGCTGGCCTTCACTGACTGCGCGGCTGGCTCGCAGCGCAAGCCATTGTGATGAGTCCCAGCAGTTGGCGGACCAGTTGGCGCGATTGCAATATCAGCAATGCGCTACGGCTGCCGGCCAACTGCAGGTCGGCGCCCTGGCAGCGCTTACCTGGGTGGCGCAGAAAAACCTGCTACGCTGGTGGTTGGCTCAGGCGGGGTTTGTACCGCCGGCCAATCAGCGTCTGCAGGAGGGTTTATGTGGCTTGATGACCGCCGCGGAAGATCGCCAGCCTAGGCTGGACGGCGATGGTTACAGCATCGTCCGCTATCGTGGGTTGTTGTGTATTGTCAGTGCCAGTTCAGTGCCCTTGCCGGAGGTGCCGGTGAGGCTGCAGCCGAATCAGGCTCTGGCCTGGCCCGGCGGCTATCTGCTGCTAGACTGGGTGGGTGCAGGTCCAGCCATTGAACCTGCTCCCCGGTTAACGGTGATGCGGCGTCAGGGCGGCGAACGCGCGCAATTCCATCCGGGCGGGCCACACAAAACACTGAAGCACTGGCTTCAGGATAAGGGAATACCACCATGGGAACGGGACCGCCTGGCCTTGGTCTGGCAGGGTGAAAACCTGGTGGCGATTGGCGGTTTGTGGGTAGCGGCAGAGTTTCAGCCGACCGAAAAAAAGGGCGGCTGGCGGCTGTCATGGCGGCGGGATTTTGATTGAGAAAGGTGAGGTCTTCTGGTACTCTGGCGTCCCATCTTGAGATGACAATCTCCCTCCTTCACCGAACAGATAAATCACACGGAAACTGCATGACGCGTTATATTTTCGTCACAGGCGGGGTTGTGTCCTCATTGGGGAAAGGCATTGCTTCAGCCTCGCTGGCAGCTATCCTCGAGGCACGCGGCCTAAAGGTAACCATCCTCAAGCTGGACCCCTACATCAACGTAGATCCCGGCACCATGAGCCCGTTCCAGCACGGGGAAGTTTTCGTGACAGAAGACGGTGCGGAAACCGACCTCGACCTTGGCCACTATGAGCGGTTTATCCGCACGCCTATGACCAAGCGTAACAACTTCACCACTGGCCGGGTGTACGAAGAAGTTATCCGCAAAGAGCGCCGCGGTGATTACCTGGGTGGCACCGTACAGGTCATTCCTCATATCACCGATGAAATCAAACGCCGGGTGGTTGAAGGCGCTGCTGGTGCCGATGTGGCCCTGGTGGAGATTGGCGGCACGGTGGGCGATATTGAGTCCCTGCCATTCCTTGAGGCCTGCCGTCAGTTGAAGGTGGAGGTCGGTGCGCAACGGGCGTTGTTCATGCATCTGACGCTGGTGCCCTATATTGCCACTGCCGGTGAGATCAAGACCAAACCGACCCAGCATTCCGTCAAGGAAATGCGCTCCATCGGTTTGCAGCCGGATATTCTGCTGTGCCGTTCCGAGTACGAAGTGGACCAGAGTTCACGCCGCAAGATTGCTCTCTTTACCAACGTGGAAGAGAAGGCGGTTATCCCCTTGCAGGATGCCAAGACCATCTACGCCATTCCGCGCATGCTGCATGAGTATGGCCTGGACCAGATCGTGATTGAACGCTTCAATCTGGATGCTGGCCCTGCCGATCTGTCCGAATGGGATGCGGTGGTGGACGCCCAGCTCAATCCGGAACAGGAAGTGACCATTGCCATGGTAGGCAAATATATGGAATTGCTGGATGCCTACAAATCCCTGATCGAGTCGCTGCTGCACGCGGGTATCAAGACGCGCACCAAGGTGAAAATCAACTACATCGACTCCGAGGACATTGAGCGCAAGGGCACTCAGGTGCTGGAAAGCGCTGACGCCATTCTGGTGCCGGGAGGCTTCGGCGAGCGTGGTGTGGAAGGGAAGATCCGCACCGTTCAGTATGCCCGCGAGAACAAGGTCCCTTACCTGGGTATCTGCCTCGGAATGCAAGTGGCTGTTATTGAATATGCCCGCAATAAGGCGGGCCTAGCGCAAGCTCACAGTACGGAGTTCCGTGAAGATACGCCAGCACCGGTTATTGGCCTGATCACCGAATGGCTAGACGCCACCGGCAGCCTGGAAACCCGTGACCAGACCTCTGATCTGGGCGGCACCATGCGCCTGGGTGGCCAGGACTGCAAGCTCAGTGAAGGCTCTACCATTGCTGCCTGCTACGGTAAGACCGTGATTCATGAGCGTCACCGTCACCGCTATGAAGTGAACAATCATTTCCTGCCGCAGCTGGAAGAAGCCGGCCTCCGCATTTCCGGTCGCTCCAGTGATGGCGCGCTGGTGGAAGTGGTGGAAGTGCCTGAGCACCCCTGGTTTGTGGCGTGTCAGTTCCACCCGGAGTTCACCTCCACACCTCGTGACGGTCATCCGCTGTTCCGCGGGTTTGTTGAGGCGGCCCTGGCCAATCGCAAGCGATCTGCCAGCTGATAGACCATACTGACTGACCATAGCCGATGCGGCCCAAGCCCATCGGCTTTTGGCTTTCAAGACAGGGAGCAAAACATGGCCCAGAAAACTGTTACCGTTGCAGACCTCCAGATCAGTAATGACCGTCAGTTCACCCTGTTTGGCGGGATGAACGTGCTGGAGTCTCGGGATATGGCCTTCGCCGTGGCAGAAAAGTACGTGGAGGTCACCCGTAAACTGGGTATCCCCTATGTCTTTAAAGCTTCTTTTGATAAGGCCAACCGGTCGTCCATTGCGTCATTCCGCGGGCCGGGCCTGGAGCAAGGGCTGAAAATCCTGCAGGACATCAAGGACCGCTTTGGTGTGCCCATCATCAGTGATGTCCATGAGCCCTGGCAGGCTGCGCCAGCTGCCGAGGTGTGTGACATTATCCAACTACCCGCATTCCTCAGCCGGCAGACCGACCTGGTCAAGGCCATGGCAGAAACCGGTGCGGTGATCAACATCAAGAAAGCTCAGTTTCTGGCGCCTCAGGAAATGAAGCACATCATCCGTAAGTGCGAAGAGGCGGGTAATGACCGCATTATCCTGTGCGAACGGGGCACCAGCTTTGGCTACAATAACCTGGTGGTGGACATGCTTGGTTTCGGTGTCATGAAAGGCTTTGAATGCCCGGTGTTCTTTGATGTCACCCATGCGTTGCAGATGCCAGGGGGGCGTTTGGATTCTGCCGGCGGGCGTCGTGCCCAGGTGACCGAACTGGCGCTGGCGGGTATGTCCCAGAAACTGGCTGGCTTGTTCCTGGAAGCGCACCCTGAGCCGGAAAACGCCCTTTGTGATGGCCCCTGTGCCTTGCGGCTGTCCCAGTTGGAGCCTTTCCTGGCCCAGGTTAAGGCCCTCGATGACCTGGTTAAAGGTTTTCAGCCGCTCGATACTGCCTGATAATAGCGGCCCAAAATTTTCAGGGGGCTTGAGGCCCTGACGGCCAGCCCGTTAACGAATAGATCAGTTTATTCTTTGTTGCACTTTGGAGATAAGCAAGCATGACCAAGATTGCGGACATCAAGGCCCGTGAAGTACTCGACTCCCGGGGCAACCCGACCGTTGAGGCTGACGTTATTCTGGAATCTGGCGTGATGGGTCGCGCCTGCGCACCCTCTGGTGCATCCACCGGTTCCCGCGAGGCGCTGGAGCTGCGCGACCAGGATGGTAGCCGCTATCTGGGCAAGGGCGTCCGCAAGGCCGTCGAGAACGTCAATACCCGTATCCGCGATGCACTGAAAGGTCAGGACGCGACGCAGCAGCGCGAGATTGATCGCATCATGCTGGCGCTGGACGGCACTGACAACAAAGCCAATCTGGGCGCCAACGCCATTCTGGCGGTGTCCCTGGCTACCGCCAAGGCGGCAGCGATTGAACTGAACAAACCGCTGTACGCCCACATCGCGGATATCAACGGTACACCCGGCCAGTACTCCATGCCGGTACCTATGATGAACATCCTCAACGGCGGCGAGCACGCCGATAACAACGTGGATATTCAGGAGTTCATGGTGCAGCCGGTTGCGGCGGGCAGCTTTGCCGAAGCGCTGCGTATCGGTGCGGAAATTTTCCACAGCCTGAAAAAGGTCCTCAAAAGCCAGGGCCTGAACACGGCGGTCGGCGACGAAGGCGGCTTTGCGCCCAACCTGCCATCCAATGAGGCAGCACTCGCAGCGATCCAGGAAGCCATCGCCCAGGCCGGCTACGAGCTTGGCAAAGACATTACTCTGGCGCTGGATTGTGCCGCGTCTGAATTCTACAAGGACGGTCAGTACCAGCTCAGCGGTGAAGGCAAGAGCTTCGATTCAACAGGCTTTGCTGATTACCTGGCCGGGCTGTGTGAGCGCTTCCCCATTGTCTCTGTTGAGGATGGCATGGATGAGAGCGACTGGGACGGCTGGAAAACGCTGACGGACAAGCTGGGTAGTAAAGTGCAGCTGGTGGGTGACGACCTGTTCGTGACCAATACCGCAATTCTGAAAAAGGGTATTGAGCAGGGCGTGGGTAACTCTATCCTGATCAAGTTCAACCAGATCGGTAGCCTGTCTGAAACTCTGGATGCCATCAAAATGGCTCAGGATGCTGGCTATACCGCGGTTATCTCCCACCGCTCCGGTGAGACTGAAGACACCACCATTGCGGATCTCGCGGTAGCGACTTGTGCTGGTCAGATCAAGACCGGCTCTCTGTGTCGTTCAGACCGCGTAGCCAAGTACAACCAGCTGCTGCGTATTGAAGAAGAGCTGGCAGGCCAGGCGCCCTATCGTGGTCTGCAAGAGATCAAAGGCCAGGGTTAATCGCACAATCGGTGCAGTTGCGCTAGACTTTCCCATCTGAAACACAGGGAAATGGATTCGGATGAAGGTTATTTGGGCTTTAATGGCAGTGCTGATACTCCTGCTACAGGTGCGCCTGTGGGTCGGGGAGGGTAGCTTTGCGCAAGTCTGGAGCCTCAATCAGTCCATTGCCGAGCAGCGTGCCGAGAATGCCAGCCTGGCTGCACGCAATGATCGCCTCTATGCGGAGGTGCTTAACCTTCGCAGCGGTCGTGATGCCATCGAAGAACGGGCCCGGGTTAACCTGGGCCTGATTCGCCAGGGGGAGACCTTCTTCCTGGTGGTTGAACCCTGAAACCCGCTCACCTGTAATCACCATGACAACACCTCATGTCTGGCTGGTGGTCCCTGCTGCCGGTATCGGCCAGCGCATGGCTGCCCAGCGTCCCAAACAGTATCTCACCCTCGATGGTTGGTATCTGCTGGATATCACCCTGCCACGCCTGCTGTCCCACGGTAAATTTTCCGGCTGCATGGTCGCATTGGCTGCGGGTGATCCCTGGTGGCCGCAGACCCGGAGTGCCGCAGACCCCAGAATAACCACCTGTACTGGCGGCTCAGAACGGGTAGACTCCGTGCTGGCGGCCCTGCGCGCGCTGGCACAGCGGGCTGCACCGCATGATTGGGTGCTGGTTCATGACGTGGCCCGGCCTTGTCTGCACCCGGAGGATTTGCAGCGGCTACTTATCACGCTTTGGGATGATAAGGTTGGTGGTATCCTGGCCGCACCTGTGGCGGATACCCTGAAACGGGCTGATGACCAGCACCGGATTGACGGTACAGTGGATCGCCGTCACCTCTGGCGTGCGCTGACGCCGCAAATGTTCCGCTATCAGACACTGGTGAATGCGCTGGAGCAGGGGATGGCGGCCGGTGTGTTGATAACCGATGAGGCATCAGCGGTGGAGGCCATGGGGGCGGCGCCTGGGTTGGTAGAGGGGCGAACGGACAACATCAAGGTGACGGTACCTGCTGATCTGACGATGGCAGGTTACATCCTGCGAGGGCAGGGTTTTTTCGTGAACGAGGAGTGATTCAGACGCATGCGTATCGGTCAGGGGTTTGATGTCCACGCTTTCTGTGAGGGTGACCATGTGATTCTGGGCGGGGCTCGGATTCCGTTTCACCAGGGCTTACGAGCCCATTCCGATGGAGATGTATTGTTGCATGCCCTGGCGGATGCTCTGCTGGGGGCGTTAGCACTGGGTGATATCGGTCATTTTTTTCCTGATACCGATGAGGCCTGGCGCGGCGCCGACAGCCGCGTACTTTTGCGGGCGGTCATGGCTGAGTTGCGGGCCCGGGATTACCGGGTGGTTAACGTGGATGCCACGATTATTGCTCAGGCGCCGAAAATGGCCCCCCATCTTGAGACCATGCGCAGCAATATTGCGGAAGATCTGGATATTACGCCTGATTGTGTCGGTATCAAGGCCACCACTACAGAAGGCTTGGGTTTTACGGGCCGGGGTGAGGGGATTGCCTGTCAGGCGGTGTGCTTGATTGCAGCGGTGGCCGCATGACGGGGCAGGGAGGCTGGCGCTTGGATTGGCCGGGGGCTCACCCCCGCGCCGGAAAGGCCTGTATACGCGCGGTACCCGAGGATTTTTTTGTCGCCGAACAGCTGAACTGGCCAGACCCGGAACCCATAACCTGGACTGAAGGTCGCGTGGCCGGTGACGGCAGTGCCCTGCCTGGTGCGGGTGAGCATCTGTGCCTGTTGCTGGAGAAACGCGGCGACAACACCGATTATCTGGCCCGACAGCTGGCCCGGTTGGCGGGTTGCCGCAGTTCGGATATCGGTTACTGCGGCATGAAGGACCGCCAGGCGGTGACCCGGCAGTGGTTCAGTGTCTGGCGTCCGGGGCGGGAGCAGGAGGACGCTGCGCTGCTCGATGCCCTGCAGGCAGAATACCCCCAATGGCGGCTTCTGGCTGCCCGACGTCACACCCGCAAGCTGCGCCGGGGCGAGCATCAGTACAACCACTTTCGCCTGCGTCTGACCTCCGTGCAGGGCGATACGCAGGCCATTGAGCAGGCGTTACAGCTCACCGCAACAGAGGGTTGCCCCAATTACTTCGGTGCCCAGCGGTTCGGTCATCAGGGGGGCAACCTGGATCAGGTGGTGGGCCTGGCGGGAAAACGCGTGCGCGGCCCAAGCCAGCGGCTTGGGATGCTGCTATCATCTGCCCGATCCTGGTTGTTCAATGAGATACTGGCTCAGCGAGTGGTTGAGGGTAACTGGCGGCATCGCTTGGCAGGCGAGCCTTCAGCAATGGATATCACCGGTCCACTTTGGGGCGATGGTCCGGGGCTGGCGGATGCAGAGCAGGGCGCCATGGAGTTGGCCCTTGTGGAGGCCCAACCCAAACTACTTCAGGTGATCCGGCAGAATCGCATGCAGCACGACCGGCGACCGCTGATACTGAAACCAGATACAATGCGGTGGTTATGGGAGGCCGATGGCAGTCTGGTTCTGAGCTTTTCCCTGGCCAGTGGCCAGTTTGCGACAGCCGTACTCGCCAGCGTGTTTGAACTCGACATGCCAGAACCACAACGAATCGAAAAATAATGCGAGGCGGGCGGTCACCTGCCCCTGCAACACCGTAGTAGATTGTCGGCCTGGCTTCGCTCCCGGCTTGGCGGGCGCTGACAATCGCGGTGGTGTGAGGGGCTGATGGCCAGCAGCCTGCCCATGAAAGGCTAGCGGAGAATCTGGTGCGAATTCTGTTATCAAATGATGACGGAGTACTCTCGCCTGGTTTGCAGGCGCTTTACGATGGCTTGCAAGGTCTTGGAGAACTGTGCGTGATGGCGCCAGACCGGGACCACAGTGGCGCGAGTAACTCCCTTACCCTGACCCGACCCTTAACGGTACAGACCCATCCCAATGGTTTTTACTCCGTTGACGGCACCCCCAGTGACTGTGTTCACCTGGCTGTAAATGGCGTGTTTGAGCAGCCTTTTGATCGCGTGGTTTCCGGTATCAATACCCACGCCAACCTGGGTGACGATGTGATTTATTCCGGCACTGTGGCGGCCGCAACCGAAGGGCGTAGTCTGGGGTTGCCGGCACTTGCGGTATCGCTGGTGAATGACGGGCGCAATCACTTTGCTACGGCGGCGCGGGTGGTGCGCAGTCTGCTTGAGCGCTCCCAACCCCTACCTATTGGCCCGCGTTGTATCCTTAATGTGAACGTACCTGATGGCCCCTGGGCGCAGCTGGCCGGCTTTCGGGTAACCCGCCTGGGGCATCGCGGGCGTGCTGAAGGCGTGGTGCCAGTGACCTGCCCCCGCGGGCGCTCCCGTTACTGGATAGGGGGTGTTGGCGATGTGGATGATGCTGGCCCAGGCACCGACTTTCATGCTGTGCGGCAGGGCTACGTGTCTATCACACCGATTCACGTGGATATGACCCGCCATGAGTCCTTGGCATCTTTGCGGCAATGGTTGGAGGTGGGTCTATGATGGCGCCCGATTTGCAAGGCATCGGCATGACTTCCCGTCGCACCCGTCAGCGCCTGATTCAGCGTCTGCGGGAGTCCGGTATCCGTGATGAGCAGGTCTTGACGGTGATGCTGGATTTGCCCCGTCATATATTTCTGGATGAAGCCCTGGCGCACCGTGCGTACGAAGATACGGCACTGCCTATTGGCCATAACCAGACCCTCTCGCAACCTTACATTGTCGCCAAAATGACCGAAGCCTTGGTGGCTGACAAACCCAAGCGGGTGCTGGAGCTCGGCACTGGCTCCGGCTACCAGACCGCAATCCTGGCGCGCCTGGTGGATCAGGTATTCAGCGTCGAACGCATCAAGCCCCTGCAGGACCGTGCCCGTGAACGGCTGAATTTGCTGAAGATTCGCAATGTCAGCCTCAAGCTGGCTGACGAGAAAGTTATGGGGTGGCCGGACAAAGGGCCCTTTGATGCCATTATTGTGACCGCTGCCCCGGCAGATCTCCCCAAAGATCTGATGCTGCAGCTTGCTGATGGTGGCACCATGATCATCCCGGTGGGTGAGGGGCGACAGATATTGAAGCGCGTGGTCAGACGTGGTGATGACTTTGATATCTCCGACATTGAGGCGGTGCGCTTCGTACCTTTGCTGGGTGGAGTTGTTCGCTGATGAGTGAGGCAGCCAAACGCTCACAAAGGTTACCGGGGGTGTTTGCGCGTGGTCTTGCTATGGGCGCTGCTGATATCGTGCCCGGGGTGTCCGGTGGCACAATTGCCTTCATCACGGGCATTTACTTTCGCCTGTTGGCGGCGATCAGTGCAGTACCCGGTGCCATTGCCCGTCAGCTGATCAAAGGGAAGGTGCGGTCTTTCTGGCAAACCGTGGACGGTAGCTTCCTGGCGGTGCTGTTTCTGGGTGTTCTCACCAGTGTTTTCAGTCTTGCGGCCGTGATCAGCTATGCGCTGACACATTATCCTGTCCCGCTGTGGAGCTTCTTCTTTGGCTTGATCTTGGCTGCGGTCTGGCATGTGGGGCGTGAGCTGCGCAAGCGCCAGCTCTGGCAGCTGCTTCCAGCGGCGTTGGGGTGCGCCTTCGCAGTATGGATCACCGGATTGAGCCCGGCGGCTTTGGATCCGGGTTATATGATGCTTTTTCTCGGGGGCGCGGTAGCGATCTGTGCCATGATTCTGCCAGGGATATCAGGCAGTTTTATCCTGGTGATCATGGGGTTGTATGCGCCGGTATTGGCGGCAATACGCGATCTGCAGCTGTTGTCGCTGACGGTGTTTGCCGCTGGCTGCGCTGTGGGTTTGCTGTCCATTGCCCGCTTGCTGACCTGGGCGATTCACCGATATCACGATCTGGTGTTGGCGCTGTTGGTGGGCATCATGCTGGGCTCCCTGAACAAAGTCTGGCCCTGGAAGATTGTCGAGCAGTGGCGGGAAAGCGCTGATGGCACCCTTATACCGCTTGTTGAACGGAATGTCATGCCCGGGGTCTATACGGAACTGAGTGGCATTGATAACCTGCTGCCATGGGCATTGCTGTGTGGGTTGCTGGGTTTACTTCTGGTGCTGACACTGGAGTGGCTGGGGGACTGGATTGCCAGCCGCCGACAGGTCATGAGGTCGCACTGACGGGTGTATTTTGAGATGCGTGTCACAGGAGAAGTGTCAACCGGTGTTACTTGGTGTCCTGTGGTGATGTTTCCTCCGGTAACAGGTTCTGGTGCGCGGTAACCGTCGTTTGCCCGAAAAACATGCAATATATTAGTTGGTTACCGCTACTACTTTAGAAATTGCGCAATTTTTTATACGAAATTATACTATAAACGGAATTTAATATATCCGTGAGCTTTCAAAACCGCGAGCCCGCCAGCGTATCCCGTTTCCCTCTGAGGCTTATCGCAGGGGTGAAGGTGCTATGCGTTCTGTTTGCGCTTGCTACAGGCGGCGTGGCTTGCACATCAAAGTCGATCTACCAGGACCAACGCTACAACCCACCGGTGTATTGGGGGCGGCATATCGTTAAGCCTGGCGAAACCCTGTACAGCATTGCCTGGCGCTATGGCCGGGATTACCGCGAGCTTGGCAACGCCAACGGTATCAGCGCACCCTGGCATATTCAGGCTGGCCAGGTGATCCGGCTTGACCTGAGAGGTGAAGTACCGCCCCAGCGCTCGGCGACCCGCCCGTCGGCACCACCTCCCAGTCAGACCGCCTCGCGTCCACCAGCGTCTACCCCGGCTCCCACCACGACAGCGCCACGTCCCAGTCCCTCAACGCCTCCTGGTCAACCCCGACCGTCGACGGCTCCGGTCGCACAATCGTCACAGGTTGTGTCTAACATAAGCTGGCAATGGCCGCATGTTGGCCCTGTTATTGCAGGATTTTCTACTACGGGCCGGTTAAACAAAGGGATTGATATCGCAGGCAATGCGGGTGATCCGGTCAGAGCAGCGGCAGCGGGTAGTGTGGTTTACGCAGGCAGTGGTCTGCTGGGGTATGGAAACTTGATTATCATCAATCATGATGAACATTACCTTAGTGCTTACGCCCACAATCGGCGTATCCTCGTACAGGAGGGGCAAGACATCAGAGCAGGGCAAGTCATTGCTGAGCTAGGCAGCAGTGGTACAGACCGGGATAAGTTGCACTTTGAGATACGGCGTAACGGCAATCCGGTGGACCCGATAAGATATCTGCCCAGGCGATAACCAGAAACTGAAACAGTGTCCGAGTTGAGCGTGTTGCAGTGCCAGTAATCAACAGCCTACCTAACAACAATAACAGGGTGGGCATCAGGACTTCTTGAAAGGCGGGGCTAGTACAATGACAACCAAACGTAATGAGCTTGTTCTTGAGAAAGACGCAGATCTTGATGGGGCTGAGGACGAATTGGCCACTCTTGAGGCGGAAAACAATGACGCCGAAGATGAAGAAGCCTGTCTGAACAACAGCTATTACAGTACAAGCGCGCGTCAGCTGGACGCCACGCAGATGTACCTCAATGAAATCGGCTTCTCGCCACTGTTGACCCCGGAGGAAGAGGTTTACTTCGCCCGGCTTGCTCGTAAGGGCGAGGAGTCTGGTCGTAAGCGGATGATTGAAAGTAACCTTCGCCTGGTGGTGAAGATTGCCCGGCGTTACGTTAATCGTGGTCTGACGCTGCTGGACCTGATTGAGGAAGGTAACCTGGGTCTGATTCGTGCGGTTGAGAAGTTTGATCCCGAGCGCGGGTTCCGCTTCTCCACCTACGCCACTTGGTGGATTCGTCAGACCATTGAGCGGGCGATTATGAATCAGACCCGCACGATTCGCCTGCCGATTCATGTGGTCAAAGAGCTGAATCTGTACCTGCGCGCTGCTCGCGAATTGACACAGAAACTGGACCACGAGCCGTCGGCGGAAGAGATTGCGCAGTTGGTGGACAAACCGGTTGAGGACGTCAAACGCCTGCTGGGACTGAATGAGCGGGTGACGTCGGTGGACACACCGATTGGCGGCAGCGGTGACAAATCACTGCTTGATACCGTGGCGGATGAGGCTGCCTCTGACCCCGCGGATATCCTGCAGGAAAACAACATGTGTGGCTGCATTGATCGCTGGCTGGATCAGCTTAATGACAAGCAGCAGGAAGTATTGGCACGTCGTTTCGGCTTGCGTGGTTACCAGACCAGTACCCTTGAAGAAGTTGGCCTGGAGATTGGTCTGACCCGGGAGCGGGTGCGGCAGATTCAGGTCGAAGCGCTGAAACGCCTGCGTGAGCTATTGGAGAAAGAGGGCCTGAGCGGCACTACCTTATTCAAATAGCCTCGTGTTGACGTTTTAAAAAAGCCAGCGACACGTATGTGATCGCTGGCTTTTCTTTATGGGGGACGAAGAGCAAGAGCCTTGCTCTCTCTTGGGGCCTTTTGACCTTTCGCACGCTTCTGACGCTTAAAGTCCCAGCTTTGTTATTTCATCCGGTACCAGTTGATACAGCCCTTGCCTTGATTCATGGAGGTACTCTTCAAGTTTGCCAGCTTCGGCCAGTTGCCGTAGTCCCTTGTTGAACCTGTCTCGGCGAGCATGACTTTCGGGGTGGTTTCGGGGGAAGAGCACGTGCATGCTGGTCAGCGGTTTCAGGGGCAGGGGATGATGCGTGATTTTACGCACATCACTGTCCGGGAACAGGCTGCGCAATGTGGCGTAGCCATTTTCTATGTCCGCCGGGAATACGTCGATGCGTCCTGCAAGGAGTTTGCGCCAGTTCAGCTCGTCAGAGTGCACCCACTCCACGGTGAGTACACCGTTATCAACCGCCTGATAGAATTCATCGCCATAATTGTAGCTCGCCGTGCCGCCTATCCGGACTTCCTGCAGGTCCTCAAGCGCTGTCCAGTCAAAGCGGGTTGTGTGCAGGTGAAAGAAGACATAGCCGTACAGGCCGATCGAATCACTGTAGAGGTGGTGCACCGCTCTCTCTGCTTGATGGCTCCAGGGGAAGGTGGCGCTCACAAGGCCTTGTTCGGACATCATCAGGGCCCGAGCCCAAGGAAAAAACTTTAATACTACCTGATCGCCACCTGCTTCGAACGCTTCTTTTACAATCCGGCTGGTAACGCCGTAGTGCTTGAGCTCGGTGGAAACATAGGGCGGCCACTCGCCAGTGCCAAGCAGCAGGTTCTCAGATTTGGCTATGGGTGCGGCCAGAAACGCCAGGAACAGAGAAGTGGCAAGGGTTGGGCGCTGAAGTGTCAGTGCGCGGTAAATCATCAGTAACAGCCTCCATCAGAGGGGCGTAGCCATCAGTATAGCCGCTTTAACACCATGTAGCCCTGTTTGTGGCTTTGTTGGTCATGCATCGTGATGAGGACAGGCGGTCGCGACTGTCTTAAAATGCGTGCTTTCTGATAAGTCTTTGAACCCGTTCTGGAGAGCAGGAAATGCCGAAAGCAAGTGAGATCAAGAAGAACTCAGCAGTTGAGTATGAGGGTCGGGTGTATTTTGTCCGGGATATTGAACGCTCGGTCCCTCAAGGGCGTGCGGGCGGCAGCCTCTATCGGATGCGTATGTATGATGTGGTAACCAATCACAAGATCGATGAAACCTTCAAAGACTCCGACATGCTTAACCTGGCTGACTTGGTACGCAGGCCGGCGACCTTCTCCTACTCAGACGGCAACGAATACGTCTTCATGGATACCGAGGACTTCACCCAGTACAGCCTCAATGGAGAAGCCATTGCCGATGAGCTGTTGTTTATCAGCGAGGATACCCAGGGGGTCATGGTGATTCTGGTGAGCGACTCACCTGTGGCGCTGGATCTGCCGCCCACTGTGGAGCTGGAAATCGTTGAAACGGACCCCTCCATCAAAGGCGGCTCCGCAACAGCCCGAACCAAGCCAGCAAAACTTACAACCGGGCTGGTAGTGCAGGTGCCGGAGCATATTTCCACGGGTGATCGCATCAAGGTCAATGTGGAAGAACGCCGGTTCCTCAGCCGCGCCTGACAGATCTACGCTGGTAGGAATGGGGGACGAAGCCTCCCATTCCTACACCTTTTTACTGCTGCAGTGTGTTGCCCACCCAATACCGTGTATCCAGAGATTTGCGAACCTCATCAATGGCCTGAAATGCCATAGTTGTTAGTATGGCGACACCGTGCGGTTGGGTGTTGTTCATGTCGTGTTTGTCGTGATGCCTTTGCTGCCGGCTAACCAAAAACGACAAAGGAAAACGACGATGAAACAAGCAATCATGGCACTTTCAACCGCTGTACTCATGCTGCTGGCTGCCACCTCGGTGCAGGCCATCACTATCAAGGGTGTGGATATTCCGGATGCGCTCCAGGCTGGGGATACGGAGCTGGTGCTCAACGGCGCTGGTGTTCGTTCGCGCTGGTTTATTGATCTCTACATCGGTGCGCTCTATGTGCCCGAGCCAGCCAATGACCCTGCCGAGATTATTGCGGCTGACAACCATCAGGGTATTCGCCTGCATATCATCTCCAACCGTATCACCAGCGAACGCATGATAAGTTCCACCCGGGAAGGGTTTGAGAACGTGCTGGGTGACAATCTGAGCAGCCTGACATCAGAGATTGAGCAGTTCCTGGCATTCTTCGCGGCGGAGATTCGCGAAGGGGATGTTTTTGACCTGATCTATGTGCCGGGTGAAGGGGTTCAGGTGTTCAAGAACCGGGGGCTGCAGGGCACGGTGACGGGCCATGATTTCAAGCAGGCCCTGTTTGGCATCTGGCTGTCTGATTCACCTGCGCAGGAGGACCTCAAGACCCGAATGCTGGGTCAGCGGTAATCTGCGTTGCGTTCGAATGCTTCACGCCGGGGTGCGTTTCGCCCCGGCGATACCGTACCCCAATCAAAGGCTCCTGAAGCCCTTTACTGATCCAGATAGTCCCGTTTGCCTTTGAACTCACAGAGGTCTTCAATCAGGCAGCTACCGCACTTGGGCTTGCGCGCGACACAGGTGTAACGGCCGTGCAGAATCAGCCAGTGATGGGCGTCCAGCAGAAAATCCTTGGGCACCAGTCGTACCAATCTTTTTTCCACTTCCAGCACGTTCTTTCCCGGTGCGATGCCGGTGCGGTTGGACACCCGGAAGATATGGGTGTCAACCGCCATGGTGGGCTGTCCAAAGGCGGTGTTGAGCACAACGTTGGCGGTCTTTCGGCCCACACCGGGTAAGGCTTCAAGTGCTTCCCGGTTGGCGGGCACCTGGCTGCCATGCTGGTCTATCAGCAGCTTGCAGGTCTTGATAACGTTCTCTGCCTTACTGTTGAACAGGCCGATCGTCTTTATGTACTCTTTCAGACCGTCAACACCCAGGGCCAGGATGGCCTCGGGGGTATTGGCGACGGGAAACAGCTTGTCGGTGGCTTTGTTGACACCCACGTCTGTGGCCTGGGCTGACAGAATAACGGCAATGAGCAGTTCAAAGGGTGAGCTGTAGTTGAGCTCGGTGGTCGGGTTGGGATTTTCCGCCCGCAGCCGCTCAAAAATCTCGGTACGTTTTGCCTTGTTCATAAGTTTGCTTGCTATGGAATGCGTGGCTGTGACGGAGGTGTGCCCTCAGGACACGCTTCCCGTTACCCGGACGCGCTTGCTGCCGCTGGTGGCGGGCGTTGGCGCGCGGGCGGCCTGACGTTCTTTCAGGTGGTTATCGATGCCGTTTTTGAGAGCGATCAGCAAGCCCAGCCCCACGAAGGCGCCGGGGGGCAGTATCATGAACAGCATATCGGCATAGTTTTCCGCCAGCGTGATCTGCCAGTCCGTTGCCATAGGGCCGAACAGCAGGTGCATGTCGCTGAACAGGGTGCCCTGGCCAATGATTTCCCGCATGGCTCCGAGGGCAATCAGCACCGCCATAAAGCCCAGGCCCATCATGATGCCGTCAAGCAGCGACGGCAGCACCGGATTGCGGGAGGCGAAGGCATCGGCGCGACCCAGGATGGCACAGTTGGTAACAATCAGTGGGATAAAAATGCCGAGGATCTGATAGAGCTCGTAGGTAAAGGCCTGCATCAGCAGTTCTGTACAGGTCACAAACGAGGCGATGATCATGACAAAAGCGGGCAGTCGAACAGATTCAGACACATAGTTTCGAATCAGGGACACCGCCAGGTTGGAGCCCATCAGTACCATCAGGGTAGCCAGACCAAGCCCTATGGCGTTTACTACGGTGCCTGTAACCGCCAGTAGAGGGCAAAGCCCTAACACCTGAACCAGCGCCGGATTGTTGCTCCAGAGGCCGTCCTTGATGATTTCGCGTGTGGTTTTGGTAGCCATGGTCAGGATCCTGGTCAAACGCTGGGGGCGGGCATGGCGAGCAGGGCTTCGCCGTGGTCTTCAAAATAGCGCAAGGCCTCATACACTGCCTGCACAACGGCCCGGGGGGTGATGGTGGCGCCCGTGAACTGGTCAAAACTGCCGCCGTCCTTGCGCACTGCCCAGCGGGTGCTGTCGTCAGTCAACGCCCGCCCGGCAAACGACAGTATCCAGTTGGACTTTTTCAGCTCCACCCGATCACCCAGACCTGGTGTCTCCCGATGGTTGGTGACCCTGACCCCGAGCACCTCGCCCGCGGGGCTGATGCCCACCAACAGCCGGATGTCACCGGAATAGCCCTCCGGGGTTACCACAGGCAGGATGATGCCCACAGGCTGGGCCGCCTGCCGCGCGACATGGCCCTGCACGGGCTCCCGGTGGCCAAGACGGAAGCTGTCGGGCAGCCCCACTACGTCATTGAGCAGGTCATTGTCATGACGGCTGGGGGGAATAATCTCAAACAGGGCGGCGGCCTCAGCGCGGCGGATCTGTTCGTCAATACGGTCCGCCGTGACACTCTGGGTCAAGGCGATGGAGCCGGCGGTAATCACAGCAAACAAACCAAGCCCGATGGCGTTGCGCAGTATGGATTGGGCAATGGGAGTCATAGCAGCTCAGCCGTTCTTACCGGGGGCACCACGGCGGGCTTTGCTGTGCCCGTAGGTGCGAGGTTGGGTGTAGTAATCAATAAACGGCACTGCAAAGTTCATCAGCAGTACCGCAAAGGCGACGGCATCTGGGTAGCTGCCCCAGGTGCGGATAAGGTAGATCAGTACGCCAATCCCTGCACCGTACCAGAGTTTGCCAATACGGCTGGTGGCCGCAGATACCGGGTCAGTGGCAATAAAGAAGGCTCCCAGCATGGTGGCCCCCGCCAGCAGGTGCAGGGACAGCGGGGTGTAGAGGTCCGGGTTCCAGCCGAACAGCAGGCTCATAAAGGCCAGTGCGCCGAGCATACTGACGGGGATATGCCAGGTAATGATTTTCAGCCAGAGCAACAGCAGGCCACCGGCCAGAAAGGCCAGGTTAACCCATTCCCAGCCACGGGCAACCCAGTCGCCAAACATGGGCAGCTGTCGTACATCGCTGGCCAGACTGGCGCTGATTTCGTGCTTGTAAACATCCAGCGGGGTGGCCATGGTGAAGGTGTCGGGGGCAACCTGCTGGCCAGCGAAGATGATACTCAGGGTTTCCAGAAAACCGGGTGCGGCTGTCAGACCCTCAGGTGCCGCCCAGTTGGTGGTCATGGCCACCGGGAACGAAATCAACACCAGGGCATAGCCCACCATGGCCGGATTGAAAGGGTTAGAGCCAAGCCCGCCATACAGTTGCTTTGCCAGAACGACGGCAGTGAAAACGGCGACCACCGGTATCCACCAGGGGGCCAGCGGCGGCAGCGCCAGGCCCAGCAGCAGGCCGGTTACCACCGCACTGTAGTCGTTCAGGTAAAAGCCAACAGGCTTACCGCGCAGTTTCAGTATCAGGGCCTCAGCGGCCACCGCCAGCGCTACGCAGAAAACCACGTTGATCAGGTTGCCCCAACCGAAAAACAGGGTTTGTGCCAGCAGGCCCGGCAGTGTCGCCAGGATCACCCACTGCATGACCTGGCTGGTGCGCCGGGCTCCCTGAGCGTGGGGTGATGAGAGTTTCACAAATGCCATGGGTCGCGGTCCTATTCTGAAGTCGCCGTGGACTTGGCCTGTTCTAGCGCCTGTTCAGCGAGTGCGACTCGCTCCCGATTCTTGGCTACCGCCCGCTGCAGTTTCTCCACCTGTTCGGGCGCGTCAGCGTCTGCCAGGGCCTGTTCCATTATCGCCAGCTTGTTACGGGCCTTGTCCAGCTGATCCCGTAAGGTGGGCAGATCGGGAACCTCAGCGGCAGTGGCGCTCGCGGCTGGCGCTTGCGCGATATTTAACGCCGCTTCCGCGTTGGCGACGCGCTCCTGATTCTTGGCGACGGCGCGTTCCAGTTTTTCCACCTGGGCGGGGTTGTTGCTGCGAGCATCATCCAGAGCCTGCTGCATCTTGGCGAGCTTCTCTCGCGCTTTGTCCAGCTGAGCCTGTAGTTCGGTCAGGTCAGGTTGCCTTTCCGGCGCTGGTGTGGCTGCTGGCTTTGCCGCCTGCAAGGCCTGTTCAGCCTGCAGAACGCGCTCCTGATTCTTGGCGACGGCACGCTCCAGCTTTTCCACCTGGTCGGAGTTGCTGTTGCGGGCGTCATCCAGAGCCTGTTGCATCTTGGCGAGCTTTTCCTGCGCCTTGTCCAGCTGTGCCTGCAGCTCGGCCCGGTCGGGTAACGCCGGGGCCGGGGCTTCCGGTGTCGTCATGCCCTTGCGGGCCAGGGCTGCCTGCACGGCAGCGGCTTTCGCTGCGCGCTCGTCCACGGGCGTACTGGCCTTTTCCGCCTGCGCTTTGGCGGCTGCCTCGGCACGTGCCTTGCGCTTGGCTTCCTTCTCGGCCTGCTCCCTTTCCAGGCGGGCCTGGCGGGCCTCGAAACGCTGGCGGGCACGATCTGACTTGAGGGTGTCCGCCAGCTGCTCACGCATCTCACCCTTGGCATAGCGATAGTACTGCACCAGAGGGATGCTGCTGGGGCAGACGTAAGCGCATGCGCCGCATTCGATGCAATCGAACAGGTTGAAGTGCTCCGCCTTGTCAAATTCCTGCGCCCGGGCAAACCAGAACAGCTGCTGGGGCAGCAGGTCCATGGGGCAGGCCTCCGCACACTGGCCGCAGCGGATGCAGGGTTGCTCCGGGGCCGGGTCCGGAAACTCCTCGGCGGTGGCGGCAATCAGGCAGTTGGTGGTTTTCACCACCGGGACGTCCGGTGTTTCCAGGGTAAAGCCCATCATGGGGCCGCCTTTGATCAGGCGCCGGGTTGCGCCGTAATCAACGCCGGCCTGTTCCAGCAAGTAGCGCACCGGGGTACCAATAAGGGTTTCGAAGTTGCCCGGTTCTGCAAGGGCATCACCGGTTAGCGTGGTGATTCGTGAAATCAGTGGTTCGCCATGCCGAATGGCGCGGTATACGGCGAGGGCAGTACCCACGTTCTGGCACATGACGCCGACATCAGCCGGAATATGGCCATGGGGAATTTCAATATCTGTTAGCAGTTTGACCAGCTGCTTTTCGCCCCCGGAAGGGTATTTGGTGGGCACCACAACCACTTCAATGCGGGTGCCTTCGACAGCTTTGCGAAGCGCTGTGATGGCTTCTGGCTTGTTGTCCTCAATCCCGATCAGACAGGTTTGCGGGCGCAGAATAAAGGCCATGATCTCCATGCCCCGCACGATCTCCTCTGCGCGCTCCCGCATCAGCATATCGTCTGCCGTAATGTAAGGCTCACACTCGGCGCCATTGAGAATCAGGGTTTCCACGTTGTCATGAAGCGGTGGGTGCAGCTTGATTTCGGTCGGGAAGCCACCGCCACCCAAGCCGACAATGCCTGCGTAGCGGACGCGTTCCAGCAGCTCCTCCCGTTCCAGCTGGCGGAAATCCGCTACCGGATGGCGGGGTGCCCAGGTGTCTTTGCCATCCGGAATCAGGGTAATACACCAGTCAGACATGCCGGAAGGGTGGGCCACCGGTAGCAGGGCAATGCTGTCGATGGTGCCGGAGGTGGGGGCATGGATAGCGGCGCTGATCTTGCCCTGGGGCTCGCCGATTAGCTCACCTTTCAAAACATGCTGGCCGGGGCTCACCAAGGGTTGCGCCGGCGCGCCGGCATGCTGTTGCAGGGGAATGATCAGCCGCTGAGGCAGGCCTGCGAACCGAATAGGTTGGCTCGTAGACTGCTGCTTGTTTTCAGGGGGATGAATGCCGCCGTGGAATGCGTATACGGGTCTCATCAGGCCGTGGCCCCCTGACGGTCGCTGGCGATAATCTGCAGGCGTTGCGCTGGGGTTGGCTTGTCCCAGTGCCAGCCGCGGATATCGGGTTGTATCTCTACCATATCGATGCAGTCAACCGGACAAGGCTCAACACACAGATCACAGCCGGTGCACTCGCTTTCGATGACGGTGTGCATGTGTTTGGCGGCGCCGAGTATTGCGTCGACCGGACAGGCCTGAATGCATTTGGTGCAGCCGATACATTCGTCTTCCCGGATAACCGCCACTCGTTTCGCCTGGGCGGCGCCGTGCTCGGCATCGAGAGGTTGTGGCTCCACATCCAGCAGGTCTGCCAGGGCGTGAATAGTGGCTTCGCCACCGGGCGGGCACTTGTTGATGGCATCGCCGCTGGCAATGGCTTCAGCGTAGGGGCGGCAACCGGGGTAGCCACATTGACCGCATTGGGTCTGCGGTAGCAGGGCGTCGATCTGTTCGACAATGGGGTTACCTTCAACCCGGAAGCGCTCAGCCGCGTAGCCCAGTAGGCCGCCGAACAGAGCGGCCAACCCAAGCAGAACAGCAACGGCAATCAGCACACTGGTCAGCATATCGGCACCCTATACCCGTACCAGGCCGGTAAAGCCCATAAAGGCCAGGGACATAAGGCCCGCAGTAACCAGGCCGATGGCCGCGCCGCGAAAGGCAACGGGTACATCGGCCACAGCGATGCGTTCGCGCATCGCCGCAAAGAACACCAGCACCAGGGAAAAACCCGCTGCCGCGCCCAGCCCGTAAAGGATGGACTCGATAAAGTTGTTATCCCGGTTCAGGTTCAGCAGAGCAACACCCAGTACCGCACAGTTGGTGGTAATCAGTGGCAGGAAAATGCCCAGCACCCGGTAGAGCAGGGGGCTGGTTTTCCGGATCACCATCTCGGTGAACTGAACCACCACGGCAATCACCAGAATAAAGGCAATGGTGCGCAGATAGGTGAGGGCGAGTGGCTCCAGCAGGTAGGTGTACACCAGGTAGCTGCAGACCGCCGCCAGAGTCAGCACAAAGGTGGTGGCCAGGGACATGCCCATGGCGGTCTCCAGTTTGTTGGAGACCCCCATAAACGGGCAGAGTCCAAGGAACTGTACCAGCACAAAGTTGTTCACCAGGATGGTGCTGACCAGTATCAGCAGGTATTCCGTCATCAGTTATGTGTTTCCTAAGCCTTACATTACCCGCATGCCAGGCGTGGCGCCGCTATCTGGTGACAGGATAAAAATATCCTTGCCGCCCGGCCCAGCGGCTAACACCATGCCCTCAGACAGGCCAAATTTCATCTTGCGGGGCTTGAGGTTGGCCACCATCACCGTCAGGCGCCCTTCAAGCTGCTCCGGTTCATAAGCGGATTTGATACCGGCAAATACGTTGCGTTCGCCATTACCGATGTCCAGCGTCAAGCGCAGCAGTTTGTCCGCACCTTCCACACGCTCGGCCTTGGCAATGCGGGCCACCCGCAGGTCCACTTTGGCAAAGTCAGTAAAGTCTATTTCATCCGCTATCGGTTCTACATTGACTTCAGTCGGGTTACTGGTGGTTGCCGCCGGCAATTCCTCTTTGGATGCGTCCAGCATTTTTTCCACCAGCGCCATATCCACCCGTTGCATCAGCGGGGTGAAGGCATTGATGCGATGGTTTTCCAGCAGGTTGCTGCGGTTGTGCCAGTCAAACTGTGTCGCCAGGAACGCCTGGGACGCGGCCGCGGTTTTGGGCAACACCGGCGCCAGGTAGGTCATCAGCAGCCGGAACATATTCAGTGCGTTGGTGCAAATAGCCTGTACGCGAGCTTCTTCACCGGCTTGTTTGGCCACCACCCAGGGCTGCTCATCGTTCACGTACTGGTTGGCAATGTCTGCCAGCTCCATGATACGGCGCATGGCCTTGCCGAACTCCCGCGCTTCATAGTGATCGGCAATCTCTTCGCCAGCCTTGATGAAGATGGCCAGCTTCTCGGTTTCAGTAACTTCACCCAGCTGGCCGTCAAACTTCTTGTTCACAAAGCCGGCGGTGCGACTGGCGATATTGACCACCTTGCCCACCAGGTCCGAATTTACCCGGGCGGTGAAGTCTTCCAGATTCAGGTCCATATCGTCGACGTTGCTGGTCAGCTTGGCAGCAAAGTAGTAGCGCAGGTACTCCGGGTCCAAATGATCCAGATAGGTGCGGGCCATGATAAAGGTGCCGCGGGACTTGGACATCTTCTTGCCGTTGACGGTGACGAAGCCGTGAGCCCAGACCGCAGAGGGGGTGCGGAAGCCTGCGCTGTGCAACATGGAGGGCCAGAACAGGGCGTGGAAGTTGATGATGTCCTTGCCGATAAAGTGGTACACCTCTGCTGTGGAGTCTGGCCGCCAGTAGTGCTGGAAATCCAGGTCGTCACGGCGGTTGCAGAGGTGCTTGAAGCTGGCCAGGTAGCCGATGGGGGCGTCTAGCCAGACATAGAAGTATTTGCCGGGGGCGTCCGGAATTTCAAAGCCAAAGTAGGGGGCGTCGCGGCTGATATCCCACTCCTGCAGGCCTGCATCCAGCCATTCCGCCAGCTTGTTGGCCACCTGCGGTTGCAGGGTGCCGCTGCGGGTCCAGGTGGCCAGGAAGTCGACAAACTCGGGCAACTTGAAGAAATAGTGCTCGGACTCACGGTTGACTGGGGTGGCACCGGATACGGCCGAGCGCGGGTTGATCAGTTCGGCCGGGGTATAGGTAGCACCGCAGACCTCGCAGTTGTCCCCGTACTGGTCTTCGGCCTTGCACTTGGGGCAGGTGCCTTTAATGAACCGGTCCGCCAGGAACATGTTTTTTTCCGGGTCATAGGCCTGGGTAATGCTGCGCACCGCGATGTGACCGTTGGCCTTGAGCTGGCGGTAGATGTACTCTGACAGCTCCCGGTTTTCTTCTGAATGGGTGGAGTGGTAGTTGTCGAAGCGGATGTGGAAGTCGCTGAAGTCCGCCTGGTGCTCACGGTTGATCCGTTCGATCAGGGCTTCGGGGGTGATGCCTTCACGCTCCGCCCGCAGCATAATGGCGGTGCCATGGGCATCGTCCGCACAAACGTAATGACAGTTGTGGCCGCGCATTTTCTGGAAGCGAACCCAGATGTCTGTCTGGATGTATTCCAGCAGGTGCCCCAGGTGAATGGGCCCGTTGGCGTAGGGCAGGGCGCTGGTAACCAGAATATCGCGCGTTGGCTGTGCATTCGCTTGCGTCATGGTGTTGTCCGAACCTTGGTCAAGAATGGTTATGGTCAGAAGCGGGCACAGATGATACCTTCCAGCCAGTTTTTTTTCATCCGTATGGAGGCCTCATGGCGCAGATTTCCCAGGCCGCGGTGGAAGCCGCGATTCGTGAGTACCGAGATCCTTACCTCAACACTGACTTGTTTACCCTGGAGGCTGTGCGTGAGCTGGAGCTGAAAGACGGTAAAGTGTGCCTGCAGATCCAGATGCCATACCCCAGTGCCGGTATTGCCGGTGGTATGCGGCAGATACTGGAAAATGCGCTGGAGGACATTGATGGCGTCGAGTCCGTGGAAATTACGGTGGGCCAGGTTGTTCGCAGCTACCAGGCCCAGCGTGACCTGCAGTCTATCCGGGGCGTTAAGAACATCATTGCGGTGGCCTCTGGCAAGGGCGGGGTTGGCAAGTCCACTACCGCAGTAAATCTGGCCCTGGCGCTGGCCCGGGAAGGTGCGCGGGTGGGCGTGTTGGATGCGGATATCTACGGCCCCAGTGTGGGGATGATTCTGGGTATTCCGGAAGGCCAGAAACCCCAAACCCGCGATGGCAAGTGGTTTCTGCCCATCACGGCCCACGGCGTGGAGGCCATGTCTATGGCTTTCCTGGTGACGGATAAAACCCCCATGGTCTGGCGAGGCCCCATGGTCAGCGGTGCCTTGCAGCAGTTGCTGACTCAAACCCTGTGGGGGGATCTGGACTACCTGATTATTGATATGCCCCCGGGTACCGGTGATATTCAGCTGACTCTGGCCCAGAAGGTGCCGGTGACGGGCGCGGTGATTGTGACCACACCTCAGGACATCGCCCTGCTGGATTGCAAGAAAGGTATCGAGATGTTCCGCAAGGTGGATATCCCGGTGCTGGGGGTGGTCGAGAACATGAGTGTGCATATCTGCAGCAACTGTGGCCACCACGAGCCATTGTTCGGTGAAGGGGGCGGCCATCGGGTGGCGGAGGAATACCAGACGGAATTGCTGGGGCAACTGCCGCTGCATATGACCATCCGGGAGCAGACCGACAGTGGCACCCCGACGGTGGCGGCCGAGCCTGACTCAGAGGTTGCCCGCATCTACCGGGATATTGCCCGTCGCACCGGGGCGTTACTGTCACGACGTGCGCGAAACCTGACAGCGCCAATTCCGAGTATTTCCGTCAGCGACGACTGAGACGGTGTCATGCTTTGAGTTAGTGGGGGTGAACAGGTAATATACAGCCCCACTTTTTTCACCCGGGCCGCCAGCGCATTTAGGGCGCCTTTGATGACGAGAATGCACTGATGACGATTAAATCAGATAAATGGATTCGCCGGATGGCGGAGCAGCATGGCATGATCGAGCCGTTCGAGCCTGGTCAGGTGCGGGAGTCCGCCAAGGGCAAGGTCATTTCTTACGGTACCTCCAGTTACGGCTACGATGTGCGCTGCAGCAACGAGTTCAAGATTTTTACCAACGTTCACTCGGCTACTGTTGATCCGAAGAACTTCTCCGATGACAGCTTCGTCAACATCACCAGTGATGTGTGCATCATCCCCCCCAACTCCTTCGCGCTTGCCCGCACGGTGGAGTATTTCCGCATTCCCCGCAACGTACTGACCATCTGTCTGGGCAAGTCCACCTATGCCCGCTGCGGGATTATCGTGAATGTCACGCCGCTTGAGCCGGAGTGGGAAGGGCAGGTGACGCTGGAGTTCTCCAATACCACCAATCTGCCTGCCAAGATCTACGCCAATGAAGGCGTGGCGCAAATGTTGTTCTTTGAGTCTGATGAGGTCTGCGACACCAGTTATCGTGACCGCGGTGGCAAGTATCAGGGGCAGCTGGGTGTGACCCTGCCACGTACCTGATTGCGGTTAGCTGCCTGACGGGGCGGAGTGTCCTTCATCGGATAGATGAGTCCATTGGGGCTTGATAATATTCGAGTGAAGGTTGCTTCGCCCTTGTTGTTTTGGGCTTTAAAAATGAGGGTCTGTGTGAACGCTAACCAATTTGTCAAGGCACTGGAGCAGCTTCGTAGCTGGCGGGAATACGCTTTCCTGCTCAGTCTTGCGGAACGTAGCCTTCCCAATTATGCCCTGTTTAGTGATGCCATCGGCATGAAAGGCGGCGCCAAGGTAAGGATGCTGCTGGATGAGGCCTGGTCGCTGTTGGAGAGCAGGGGCTCTGACGCTGCAATCCCACAGATGCTGGCCAAACTGGAGGGGTTGACGCCGAATGTTGACCGCTATGATGTCTATGGCGTGTATCCCGCCTACGATTTCTGTCAGTTGCTGGAGCAGGCGTTACTGAATCGCCTGAACCCCACCAAGCAGCGTGCGCTTGAGGGCTCGCGCCTGGCTACAGATACGGTGATGAAGTTTCTGGAAGTGTCTGAGGGTGCGGAACTGGATGAGGATGAACTGGTAAGGCTGCTTGACCATCATGAGCTGATGAAGGCGGACAAAGCGTTCCAGCGTGAGGTGCTTATCGCCGTTCGCAAGCAGCGCTATCCCACCGAAGGTTTCATTCGTGAGCTGCGTGAGGCGGCGGCCAATGATGGTGTGAGTAATCTGGGTATTGGTTTGGACGAATAGAAGCCAGGCCTTTGATGTTGGAGCGATCATGAAACTGTCATCCTTTGGACAGAAGTTTACGGCGGATGCCGGCATCACCTCCTTGATGGACGATCTCGGCAATGCCCTGGCGTCCGGGGATGACCTGATCATGATGGGGGGCGGTAATCCCGGGCATATCCCTGCGGTGCAGGAACGCTTCCGCGCCATCCTCTCTGAACTGGCCACGGACGAGGCGGCATTCCGCCGTCTAATCGGTATCTACGATCCGCCGCAGGGGGAGAAACACTTTATCGGCGCCCTCGCGTCACTGCTCAATCGTGAATATGGCTGGGGTCTTACGGCGGACAATATTGCCCTGACCAATGGTAGTCAGGCGGCCTTTTTCATGCTGTTCAATATGTTTGCCGGCGACTACCCTGATGGTCATCGCAAGCATGTGCTACTGCCCCTGGCGCCAGAATATATTGGCTACGCCGATGCCGGCATCAGCCCCGAGCTGTTCCGGGCGGTGAAGCCGGAAATTTCCTTCACCGATGCGCACGAGTTCAAGTATCGGGTTGATTTTGACGCTCTGGATATCACGGCGGATACCGGTGCCATTTGTGTATCCCGCCCCACCAATCCTACCGGCAACGTCATCACCGATGAGGAAATGGCGCGCCTTGAGGCGCTGGCCCGCACCCATAATGTACCCTTGATTGTGGATGGTGCATACGGCACACCCTTCCCCAGCCTGCTGTTTGTGGATGCTACACCCCGCTGGAACGAACAGATTGTCCTCTGCCTGAGTCTGTCAAAGTTTGGCCTGCCCGCGGCCCGCACCGGCATCGTGATTGCGGCTGAACCCATTATCAAGGCGCTGTCTGGTATCAACGCCATCATGAACCTGGCGACGGGCAGCTTTGGTGCCATGATGGCGGAGCCGCTGGTCAGTAGCGGTGAAATCCTGAAGCTGAGTCGTGAGGTGGTGTGTCCTTTCTATCAGGGCAAAATGCAGCGGGCGGTTGCGGTGTTGCACGACGCGCTGGCGGATAACTGTCGCTGGTATGTACACAAGCCGGAGGGAGCGATGTTTCTCTGGTTGTGGTTCCCGGGTCTGCCAATCAGCAGCTTTGAACTTTATCAGCGCCTCAAGTCCCGTGGCGTACTGGTCGTTTCGGGCCACTACTTCTTCCCGGGCTTGCCGGAGGACGACTGGCGCCATCGCCATGAATGCCTGAGGGTGACGTATTCTCAGGATGATGCGCGGGTAGCCGAGGGGCTGCGCATTATTGCGGATGAAGTACTCAAGATACATGCGGAGGCTGGCTAAGCCTCCGCGTTGCTTGCCTAGCGAGCCGTTCGCACGTCAGCATCGTCCAGGTCAATCTCGTAGCGGGTGCCGTCTGGCTCCACCTGTAGCAGCCGGATCAGGGTGTAGTCCAGGTCCGGGGCAAACCACATCAGTGTTTCCCGCTTGCTGTCGTTGCGAACTTTTTCCAGTTTAATGGCGCGATTGGTGCCAAGACTGTTGGTAATCATCTCCTCGCCAAGTACGGCAAAGCGGTTTTCATCGTAACCGCGGCGATCCACCACCTGATACACCATGTCTTCCTTGCCGGCCTTCAGGTCCATCAGCAATTGTTGCTGGAAACCCAGTGGATCCAGTGCGCCTTCCTGCAGCGGCACAGTCACTTTGCGGCCACGGAAGTCGCCATAGGCCTCACCGCGAGCCCAATTGAAGTCAATGGTGTTGGTGCGGTTGCGGATGGCCCAGCCTGATAGCCGATAGCGGTAGCGCAGCGGGATAACCTGGTTGTTTTCCCAGCGGAAAATCACCGACTCTTCAATGTTGGCCACCATGGAGCGGACGTTGAAACGCAGTTGCCAGAGGCCGTCATCCTGCTGTCTAAGGGAGCGGGTAGCGGTGCCAGACAATCCCAGGCCGCGCTCAAGAGAGGCCTTGTAGGTTGCCGACATGGGAGTCAGCGGGATTTCTTCGACCTGGGCTTGTTGCTCGGGTTCAGCCGTTGGCTCTGCCCATGCGACGGAGGGGAGGCCCAGAGCGAAAAGCAGTGCCAGTAACATGGCCAGTGTGTTGGTAGGGCATTTTGTTCTCATGGTCGAACCTGCATGGGTGGCGCTCAGACAGCAAATGGTTATCAGTTAAACGGCTGTGCTTACTGTGAGGCTAGAGAATGATGCGGGAGGGAGCAAGCCTCCCTGCATGACAATCCGTACAGGCTTCGCAACAGCCTACCAGGGCAGCTGTTCGCCATTGCTGTGCCAGAAACCGCCGCTGTTATCCAGCGTCAGCTCGTCGATGCGCTGGCAAAGCCCCTGCGCGGCTTCTTCCGGGCTGATCAGGCCGCCGAAGTTTACCATGCGGGTTTTGACGAAGCCCGGGTGGAGCAGGGCTACAGCAATGCCGCGGGGCTTGAGGTCTACCGACAGGGACTTGCCGAAGGCATTCAGGGCGGCTTTGGAAGCGCGGTAACCGTAACGGCCACCGGAGTCGTTGTCAGCAATGGAGCCCATACGGCTGGTGATGAGTGCCACCTTGCTGCCAGCATTCAGTCGCGGCAACAGCGCCTCAGTTACTCGTAGGGGGGCATAGGCGTTGATTTCCATCTGCTTGCGGATGGAGTCGAAGTCCAGCTCGCCCAGGGTTTCGTCCTGCAGCAGCCCGGCGTTATTGATCAGAATGTCCAGGTTCTGGTCACCCAGCAGGTCGATCAGCCGCTCAATATCGTCGGGTTGTGTGACATCAATGCCGTCAATCACCTGACTGGCGAGCTCGTCCAGCTCAGCGGAGCTTTCCCGGCACACGCCGATGACTTTGTAGCCCTGACTGGCGTAGTTGCGGGTCAGCTCCAGCCCAATACCGCGATTGGCACCGGTTATCAGTACGTGTTTGCTCATGGTTCCATTCTCCTCTAACTGTTCAGGTCCACAGGCAGGCGCAGTGCCTCGCGCAGTGGCAGATCATCAAAGCGCACCTGATTGCCCGCCAGCTTAAGGCGGCCTTCACAGAACCAGCGCACCACAATGGGGTAGAGCAGGTGTTCTTTGGCCCGGACTTTTTCAGCCAGGCTTGCGGCGGTATCCTGAGGGTCTACGGAAACTTCTGCCTGGGCGATCAATGGTCCGCCGTCCAGTTCCTCGGTGACAAAGTGAACCGTCACTCCGTGCAGCGGTTCTCCGTCGTCCAGCGCACGCTGATGCGTGTTGAGGCCACGATACTTGGGCAGCAGCGAAGGGTGGATGTTCAGCATGCGGCAGTGGAACGCGCGGACAAAATCCGGCGTCAGAATGCGCATGAAGCCCGCCAGCACCAACAGGTCCGGGCTGTAGCGATCGATAGTCTGGCGCAGCTGGCGGTCAAAGTCCTCGCGACTGCTGTATTGCTGGTGGTCAACCAGAAAAGTCTCAATGCCAGCCTGCTCAGCCCGCTCAAGCGCGAAAGCACCGGGCCGGTTGCAGCCAACCGCGACAATGCGACCGGGAAACCCCACGGACTGGGTGTTCTCAATCAGGGCCTGCAAGTTGCTGCCGCTGCCGGAGGCCAGGACAACGATCCTGGGCTCCATGGCGTCACTGCTCATCATGCCTGGGTGCATCCCGGTGCGTAGCGTACCGCGGGGGCATCAGCCTCACGGGCTTCAATCACACCCAGGTGCCAGGCCGTCTCGCCCTGGCTTTTCAGGGTGTCCAGTGCTAGCTGCAGCTGGTCTTGAGGGACACAAAGCACCATGCCAAGGCCGCAGTTGAAGGTGCGATACATTTCTTCAATGGCCACGCCGCCGTGACTTTGCAGCCACTGGAATACGGGCGGCAGGGTCCAGCTGTTGGTATCGATGGCGGCGCAGGCTTTCTCGGGCAGCACCCGGGGAATATTCTCCGGCAGGCCGCCGCCGGTGATGTGGGACAGGGCGCGCACATCCACTTGCTTGATCAGTTTGAGCAGGTTTTTCACGTAGATGCGGGTCGGAGCCATCAGCGCGTCCGCCAGTGTCTGGTCTCCGACCTGCTGGCTAAGATCCGCATTGCTGACTTCGAGAATCTTGCGAATCAGCGAGTAGCCGTTGGAGTGGGGGCCAGACGAGGCCAGGCCGATCAGAGCGTCTCCAACTTTGACACGGCCGCCGTCAATAATGCCATCGCGTTCAACCACACCAACACAGAAGCCGGCAAGGTCATAGTCCTCACCTTCGTACATGCCTGGCATTTCTGCGGTTTCGCCACCCACCAGCGCGCAGCCCGCCAGTTCGCAGCCTTTGCCGATACCTTCCACCACTGCCGCTGCGACATCGACATTCAGTTTGCCGGTGGCGTAGTAGTCGAGGAAGAACAGAGGCTCAGCGCCGCCAACCACCAAGTCGTTGACGCACATGGCCACCAAATCGATACCGATGGTGTCATGGCGATTCAGTTGCATGGCCAGGCGCAGTTTTGTGCCAACGCCATCGGTACCGGATACCAGCACAGGCTCTTTGTAGCCTTTGGGCAGCGCAACCATGGCGCCGAATCCGCCCAGTCCACCCAGCACCTCAGGGCGTCGGGTACGTGCTGCGGTATGCTTGATACGTTGCACCAGTTCGTTACCGGCATCGATGTCTACACCCGCATCACGGTAGGTCAGGGAGGGTTTTTGGTCGCTCATGATTGGTCAGGCCGCCTTAGAAAAAGAATCAGGCGCGGATTTTAACAGGAGGGGCAAGGCATACCAACTGCTGTTAGTGTGTAGATTGGTGTATGCTATTGCCCGTTAATCTGACGGACAAAACATGCGAGAGTTTATGACTGGCCGCTTAACTGCACTGTTTCTGGGTTTTCTGATGGCCTGGCTGGGCCTTGTTGCATCCGCAAGCGCTGTTACTGTGGACAATTTGTATGCTGCGCAGGTCGACGTTGAGGGCACTAATCGGGAGCAACTGCGGGCAGGTTACCGGGAGGGCTTGAAGCAGGTGCTTCTGCGGGTATCAGGTAATCGTGCCGTGTTCGAACATGAGGATCTCGACGCCTTGCTCAGGAATGCGGAAAACCTGGTGCAATCTTTCCAGGTACAGCGCTCACCCGATGGCCGGGGACAGCAGCTTTATATGACGTTTGGCGCTGTGGGCGTGAACCGGGCGTTGGCCAATCTGGACGCGAGCGTGTGGGGCGCCAATCGCCCCGCCACTCTGGTTTGGGTGGCTGTTGATAGTGGTCAGGGGCGTCAGCTGGTGACAGCCGTTGCCCCGGTGCAACCCGGCGAGGCAGTGACTCCAGAGGAAACGACTTGGCAAGCGGCGCTGTTTGGCGCGGCGCAAAGCCGGGGGGTGCCCCTGTTGCTGCCTGGTGTGGAGCGGGCAGAGAATCGTGTGCTGCTGTCTGACATCTGGGGGCAGTTCCTTGAGCCTGTGCGGCAAGCCTCAGATGACTACCGCTATGACACCCTGGCCATGATAAGGGTCAGCCAGCGGGGTGAGTCCTGGGATGCCTTGTGGCGGCTCGAGGGTATGGGCTTTGACTTGACCGGTCGGGTGGCCGATGCTGCCTCTGTCGAGGCCGTAGCGGCGGAGATTGTGGATACCTGGGCGGATGCCATGGCAGCACGCTGGGCGATTGCTGCGGGCCGGGTTGGCGAGACCCAGCAAGTGGACGTTGTCCTGGAGGGCGTGACTGATCTTGCCAGCTATGCCCGGGTGCAGGCTGCGTTACGGGACATGGCGCCTGTCAACGACGTAGGTGCGGTGCGAGTGACGGGTACCCAAATGACCATGAGGGTTGCCTTTTCCGGGGAAATTGGTCAGCTTCGGGAACACATCGCTCTCGACGAGCGTTTTGTTGAGCAGGAGGCCGCGCAGATCGGCTTTCTGCCGCCTGAGGAAAGTGGCTTTGATGCGCTCTATCAGGCGCTACAGTACCAGTGGCGACCATCACCGGTCGTTGATCCTGCGGATAGCTAATCAGCGGCCCCTTGGGGGCGCATCTTTCAGTTTCGGGACGGACGAACGGGGCATCGGTTGAACTGGATTCCAAACGCACTCACGTTTTTGCGCATCCTGTTGATAGTGCCATTTGCGTTGGCGCTGTTGGAAGCGCGCTACCAGCTCGCGTTGCTGATTTTTCTGGTGGCCGCGGTAACGGACGCCGTTGATGGGTTCCTGGCTCGTCATTTTGACTGGGGTTCCCGCCTGGGCGCCATAGCGGACCCCCTGGCAGACAAAGCACTGTTGATGACGGCTTATTACATGTTAACGCTGACGGGGGTGTTTCCCTGGTGGTTGCTGGCCATCGTGATTGGACGCGACCTGCTGATCGTGGTCGGCGCGATTGCCTTCCACTACCTCATTGGGCGGTTCCACGTTCAGCCAAGCTGGGCCGGCAAAGTGAACACCTTTTTGCAGATTCTCGTGGTGTTGGCGGTTATTGTCCTGCTCGCAGGGTGGCCGATGCCGGCCTGGGTGTTGCCGGCGGGCGTGTGGCTCGTTGGCGTCTGGGGCGTGGTGAGTGGTGCGCACTATGTGGTGGTGTGGGCCCGACGCGCCTGGTTGAGGACGCACGCCTGATGGATGTGCAGTTGGCTCTTGGGGTACGGCTTCGCGATGATGCCCATTTCAGCAATTTCCATGGCGCGCGCAACCATGCTGCTGCGGAACGCCTGAAACAACTGGTTATGGCCGGTAACGTGCCGGTGACGGTGATCTGTGGTGATCAGGATACCGGCAAAAGCCATTTGCTACAGGCCGTTTGCCATGAGCTTGAAGGTACTGACGCGCTTTGCCTCAACGTGCAGGAACTGCTCGCACAGGCGCCGGGGGTGCTTGACGGCCTTGAGCACTGGCAGGTGCTCTGTCTGGATGATTTTGACAGCATTGCCGGGCTGCCGCAGTGGGAGGAGGCTTTTTTTCACCTCTTCAACCGTATCATGGATGCCGGGCACCGTTTGTTTGTCGCTATGACGAGCCCGCCCGCCCAGGCGGCTATTGCACTGCCTGACCTGAAGTCACGGCTGGCGTTGGGGGTGGTCATTCAGTTAGGGCGCCCTCAGGACGAAGACCGGTGTATGATCCTGATAGCACGGGCAGAGCAGCGTGGGCTGGTGCTTTCGGAGGAAGTGGCAGGGTTTATCCTGCGGCGGGCTTCGCGGAGTATGGGGGAGCTGCTGGCCATTCTGGATCGGCTGGATGAAAATTCCCTGCGGGCGCAGCGGCGGTTGACCATACCGTTCGTCAAGTCCGTCATGGGTTGGTAGTTTGAATCGGGTAACAATGGGTAGCGGGAGAGAACAATGAGGCGCGTGGTATTCAATCAAAAAGGTGGTGTTGGCAAGTCCAGTATTACCTGTAACCTGGCTGCCATCAGCGCTGCCCAGGGCAAGCGGACACTGGTCGTGGATCTTGACCCTCAGGGTAACTCCACTCACTACCTGTTGGGCAAGCGCGCAGCGGATCTCAAGGATACCGTGGCGGATATGCTGGAGCAGACGTTGTCTTTCAGCATGTTCACCCGCAGGCCAGACGAGTTTGTCCACGCCGCGCCCTATGACAATCTGTTCGTGATGCCTTCGAGCCCCGAGCTGGACTTTCTTGAGCGCAAGCTGGAAGCGAAGCATAAGATTTACAAGTTGCGCGAAGCCCTCAAAAAGCTGGGTGAGAACTTTGACGCCATTTATGTTGATACTGCGCCCGCGCTGAATTTCTACACGCGCTCGGCGCTGATTGGTGCACAACGCTGCCTGATTCCCTTTGATTGTGATGATTTCTCCCGGCAGGCGCTGTACAGCATTTTGGGTGAGATTCGCGAGTTGCAGGATGATCACAACCCAGACCTTGTGGTTGAGGGCATTGTAGCTAATCAGTTCCAGCCGCGCGCATCCTTGCCGAATCAACTGGTCAAAGAGCTTGAGGAAGAAGGCTTGCCAGTGCTGTCAGTCAGGTTGTCCAGCTCGGTGAAGATGAAGGAGTCCCACCAGGCCGGTGTGCCTCTGGTTCATTTTGCGCCCAAACACAACCTGACCCAGCAGTATCTGGACCTGTTTGGTCTGCTGGAGGGTGTCAAGGTGGGTCAGCCTGCGTGACACGGTGGATGGAGTTGCGGTGTGACTGATGACCGTCTAAGCCAGCAACAGCAGGTGGCGGATGGGCTCTTGCATATTGAGATGGAGCTGCGCCGCCTGCGTCTGTGGGCGGCGCAGCCGCCTTCTGAAGAGGCGCTTGCCAGCGCTATGCCCTTTGCGGTGGACACGCTGGCGTTCACCGAATGGCTGCAGTTTATTTTCCTGCCACGGATGAAGGTGTTGCTTGAAAATGATTTGCCACTGCCTGCGGTGTCAGGTATGGCGCCTATGGCGGAAGAGTATTTCCGGGGTGTGCGGGACGATGGTAAGCAACTGATCCGCATGCTGCAGGCCATGGACAGCCTGTTGTCCTGAGGGGCGGAGTGCTCCCTCAGGGCTGCAGGCGCATGGACAGGTCGATGGCTTTGACGTCCTTGGTCAAGGTGCCCAGCGATATGTAGTCGACACCGGTTTCAGCGACGGCCACCAAATTACCCTCATTGATGCCGCCAGAGGCCTCCAGTTTTGCCCGTCCCGCGGTCAGTGCCACAGCGGCAACCATATCAGCCAGGGAAAACTCGTCCAGCATAATGATGTCAGCGCCTGCTGCTAGCGCCTGCTCCAGCTCCTGCATGTTTTCCGTTTCCACCTCTACCGGCTTGCCGGGGGCGATCTGGTGGGCGCGGGCCACAGCCTGGGCGATGGAGCCGCAGGCCGCAATATGGTTCTCCTTAACCAGGAAGGCGTCGTAGAGGCCGATACGGTGGTTGAAGCAGCCGCCGCAGGTGACGGCATACTTTTGTGCCAGTCGCAAGCCGGGCACGGTTTTGCGGGTGTCCAGCAGCTTTACGGCTGTGTGACGGACCTGTTGCGCGAGCTGGTGGCAGCGGGTGGCGGTGCCGGAGAGGGTCTGCAGCCAGTTAAGGGCAGCTCGCTCAGCGGTCAGCAGTCCGCGGGCGGAGCCTTCACACTCAAATAAGGTCTGGTTGGCACTGACGGGGTCGCCATCCTTTACCTGCCAGGTGATCTTGAGCCCGGGATCCACCTGCCGGAATACCTCATCCACCCATGCTGTACCGGCAATGACGGCAGCTTCCCGGGTTATCACCCCACCCTTGGCCTGTTTGTCCGCAGGAATGAGTTGCGCGGTAATGTCGCCAGAGCCAATGTCTTCCTTCAGGCTGTGAGTGACAGTTTCAGTAATTGACTGACGCAGAAGGTCACTGATTTGCTTGTCCATCAGGCGGTCCCGGTGAGTGTCTGGTGGCGACTAAGGCTGGCGCCGGATTGTACGTAGAAACAGACAGGCTTGCAAAGCGCGACCGGTGAACAGTGAGTATGTGAGTTAGTTCACTTGCGAACATTTGGTGACAAAACCTGACACAAGGTGACGCAGATCGGAACTATGATGCTAACTGGGATGAAATGTTAAATTTGAAAAAATAGCCATCAGGTGTGCTCCCATGACGAATCCGCGCAATGTGATCAGTCTGAATAGTGCTGCCGCTACAGGTATGCGGTCACTGCCGTCTGCGCTCGTTAGGCTGAGGGACCAGTCTGCCCAGTCCTTGAAGGGGTTGCTGGGCGAGTTCTTTGATAGGGCAGATGATGCCCTGTTTGAGCTGGCCGACCGGTCACAGGTCGGGCCTGAGCAGGCCATTTACTTTGATGCCATGCGCGAGCTGCGTTTGCGTCGCAAACAGATGACCCTTTCTGTACTTCAGTGGGTGGGACGGGCTTTCAACGAACTCGGTAATTTTGATCCCTGCAAGGGCAGCGGCAATCTGGAGCAGGTGGACAGCAACACGCTGACACTGATGGATAACAGCGACCTCGAACAGACCGTTGCCATTGATAACCTGGTGATGAAACTTCGTGGCCGCTACGGAGAGCACATTGAACTGCTGGCGTTCCGTATCAGCCATCTGATGAAAGGCGTGGTACTGGAAGCACGGCAGTGCCCTCTCAGTCCGGAGGTGATTTGTCACGGACTCGGGGAGGCCTGTAAAGATCTGGATATCGATATCCGCGCCAAGCTGGTGGTGCTCAAGCTGTTTGACCGCTTATTGATTCAGGCCCTGGAACCGCTTTACGAAGCAGCTAATGCCAGTCTTATTGCTGAGGGCGTGTTACCCACCGTCAGACGTCCGTCCCAGGCCCACGCTGCTCAGCGCCCTGTTGAGCGCCGTGCGGCACCATCAGCGGCTGCTGCCTCCAGGGCGAGCGCCGACGACGCCGGTGCTGCGGGTCCCGGCTTCTCAGAGCTGACTGCGCTGCTACGGGGCAGTCAGTCGGCGTCGGCGGCGGGTTTTGTTGAGGCCGGTCGGGCCCGAGATGTGGCGACGCCAGAGCTGATGACACGCCTGTCGGGCCTGCAGGCCAGTCCGGATCTGATTACGGCAGCCGGTGACGATCGCATCGTCCCCCTGCATGAGTTGCTTGGCCAGGTCTTTGAGCGGTCTGCCGGTGGCCTGTTGGAAAAGCCCAAGCAAGTGGATGCCGATGTCATCAATCTGGTGTCCATGCTGTTCGACTTTATCCTTGAAGATCGCCAATTACCGCCTGCCATCAAGTGCCAGATTTCGCGCCTGCAGATTCCTGTGCTGAAAGTGGCACTGCTTGATCGCAGTTTCTTTAACCGCGGTGGTCACCCGGCCCGCAAGCTGCTCAACGAGTTGGCAATGGCAGGCATTGGCTGGGTGGATGGTGGCCAGGGCCAGAAGGATCCGCTGCAGGCCAAGATCATTCATGTAGTGGATCGGCTACTGAACGAGTTCAGCGACAATGTAGAGCTGTTCGCTGAGCTGCTGGAAGAGTTCAGTCATTTCATGGATCTGGATCGCCGTCGCCGTGAACTGGTTGAGCAGCGTTTGCGGGATGCAGAGGAAGGCCGAGCCAAACACGACCAGGCGGCGCAGCGGGTTAACACGGCCATTGAAACAGCGCTGGCTGAGCACGGCGAAATCCCGGATGTTGTGCTTAATCTGGTGGAACAGCCATTGCGTAAGGTGATGGAATGGGTATGTCTGCGTGAAGGCCCTGACAGCCCGGTCTGGAGCGAGGTCAGCGATTTGCTGACCCGGCTGTTGTGGACCGTGGACCCGGGTCAGGGCGACGGGGAAACCCGTGACGAACTGCTGCGCCAGATCCCGCTGGTAACGGATCGCCTGCGTGACCATTTGCAGGCCATCGCCTGGGACCCGTTTGAAATCAATCGCATTCTGCATGATCTCGAGCTGATTCATGTGGATACCCTGCAGGGATTGATGGTGGTGGCGGAAGCACCGGCCAAGGTTGCTGTTGAAGCCCCTGTGGTACCGGAGCAGAAGATTGCTGAAGCCGCCCCTGAGGTGTCGCCGGCTGAGGCTTTGACGCCAGAGTTTGAGGCCATTCCCGATGTTGAGCCTCCGCAGGCTGAAGTCCCGGTGTCAGCATTGGAGCCCGAGGTGTTAGCGCCGGAGGTTGCCGCCGGCATACCCGTGGACGTGGCCGCAAGCTCTGTCGAGACGCTGGCGCCGGAGCTGCAGCCCTGGCTTGAGCGTGCCGATAGCCTGAGGGTGGGCTCCTGGCTGGAAATGAGTGGCGAGCAGCGTATTCGCTGTAAGCTGGCAGCATTTATCAAGGCCACCGGCAAGTATGTTTTCGTCAACCGCAACGGTACCAAGGTAGCAGAGTATCATCGCGAGGAACTGGCCAAGGCGTTGGCAGAGGAGCGGTTGGTGATGCTGGACGACGGTCTCATTTTTGACCGGGCTCTGGAGTCCATCATCGACAATCTGCGGCACAACCGTAAGGACTAACAGCCTTACCGCTACTGGCTGATCACCCGGCTTTGTGCTTCAATCAGGAGATTGATGAGCAAAGTCGGGATTCCTTTTGACAATCAGTCACGTAACGCCGCCAGCCTCAGGCTGTACCTTGAACATGCGCGAGACAGGGCTGGTGCCCTATGCGCGCCAGTGCGCCTCACCCAACTACGGTGCCCGACCCGCGGGCAGCGACATTTCCCTGTTGGTGGTCCATAACATCAGCTTGCCGCCCGGCCAGTTTGGTGGTCCCTACATCGAGTCGTTCTTTTGCAACCGTCTCGACCCCAGTGCGCATCCCTATTTCGAGACTATTGCCGGTCTGCAAGTCTCTGCCCACCTGTTGATTCGTCGTGACGGTGAGCTGGTGCAGTTCGTGAACCTGAAAGACCGCGCCTGGCACGCAGGCCGCTCGGTGTTTGAGGGACAACCAGAGTGCAATGACTACTCGGTGGGCATAGAGTTGGAAGGCGCGGATACCATACCTTATACGGAGGCGCAGTACCGGGCGCTGGCTCGTGTCTGTGCCGATATCATTGGTGCCTGGCCAGGGATTGCCAGAGAACGCATCGCTGGCCACAGCGATATTGCGCCGGGTCGCAAGACAGACCCGGGACCTGCTTTCGACTGGCATCGTTTTCACAAATCCCTCGCGGCCACCGGTGTCTGGCAAGGAAACAATAACTGATGCAACTGCTGATTTTGATTCTGGCCTATGGGGTACGCAGAAATCTTGACGCCCATTCACGCCTGGACGCTGAGTATGCCCTGCGACGCTTGATGGCGCTGTTTGCCCGTGTGCCGGCAGGGCAGGAGAGTCGAGTCTGGCCAGGCCTGTTGCTAACGGGCGTGCTTGTGGTCGCGGTTTGGTTGCTGGACCGCAGTCTGCAAACCTCGGACTGGTCAGCTTTCAGTCATGTATTGCATTTTCTGGTACTGGTAACCCTGATGGGATTTACCGGTTGGAAAGACCGGCTGGCAGCCTATGGTGATGCCTGGCAACGGGGTGACATGCATGCCGCCTGGTATCACGTCAAGGATGGCCTGGCGGCGGCCCAGCGCGGCAGCGCCACTGAGCCCGAGCAGTTGCATCTCGCGGTCGCCCACCGGCTGATCATGCTGGTGTTCGAGCGCTATTTCTGCCTGATTTTCTGGTATGTTCTGGCAGGACCAGCCGCGGTGGTAGGTATCCGTTTGCTGATCAGCCTGCGGGACCATTGGCCACAGGAGTCTGCGCGGCGCCGTTATGCTGTTTGGGTCATGGTCGTTAGCTGGTTACCGGCACGGGTGCTGGCGCTCACCTTCGGGCTGGCCGGGGACCTGGCCGGCTGGCTCCAGAAAGGGCGCCGCAGCCTGCTGAATCTCGGATTGTCCATTCAGGAGCTGCTTGAGCGGGCCGCCAGTAGTGCGCTGACGGGGTATGCTCTGGAGCCAGGGGAGTTCGTTCGTCGGCATCCCGATGACTGGCCGCAGTTTGGCGCGCAAAGTCTTGCCGCGGTGCGTGATTTGCTGAATCGCAGCATGTTGGTGTGGATCAGCCTGGTAGCGCTGCTGGTCATTACCGGTACCTTGTGGTGAGCGTTGTCCGCACGCCTTGTGAGTCGTCAGATACATTTTGAAGTATTTCAGGACTCAAGATTTCAAATGGTTGCACGATAAACCATAGAGAATCAGCTAAGCTAGAAACTGCGGTTGCACAGCTTATCCAGACATCCCGGATGGTGTGTAGACCCTGATTTGTAGTTATTAAAACAATACAACCCTGTCAACAGGGCGACGTTCTTTCTGTGGGAGACATTCCGTGAAGCAACTGTTTTACCCTGCTGTTGCGCTCATGAACCGGCTGCCGATGGTCTACAAGTTCAGCCTGATCAGCGTACTATTCCTGTTGCCCATCGGAGGGTTGGCTCAACTGCTGGTCGGCCAGCTCAATCACTCCATACAGGCCATCGAGCGGGAACTGGAAGGCCTGGCGGTGCTCGCGGATGCAACGCGCCTTTATGAGTCCAGTGTACGTTTTCGTGACTATCAGGCCGCCGGTCAAATTTCTGACGTTGAGCCTATGCTGGAACAGGCTCACCGCGCCCGCCGGGATATTGATGAAATACTGGACCGGTTTGAGCAGCTCCGCCCCGATTTTGATTCGCAGGGTAACTGGCATGCCCAGGTAGAAACGCTTCGTGGGGAGTGGGAACAGCTGAAGCGGGAGATGAGTTACCAGCAGGATATTGATCCGCAGTTCCGCTACTACCATGAGTTTGTGCAGCGGGCGCGGGTCATATTGACCTCTACAGTGCAGATATCAGGTCTGGCGCAGGATCCTGATCGGGAAAACCAGATATTGCTGGAACTGCTCATCCAGACTATGCCGCAGGCACAGCACGTGTTGGGGCAAGTACGCTCCTACGGCTCATTCGCCCTGGCCTTTGGGCAGGTTGGCCATTCGCTGAGTGAAATCTTTAATACCCTCTATGACGGGCTGACCAACCAGAACACCCTGATTGAACCAGCCATACAGGTGGTCAGGGATGAGTCTGTGACCCTCTCTTCGCAGTATGGCCGGCAGTTGAACGAGTTTGGCGAGACCCTGTTGCTGGCGCGGGACGAGCTGGATGAGCACGTCATTTCACCGCTGCGCCTGGAGGAGTCCTGGCAGGACTTTGATCGTTTTGTGTCCGGTCAGATTGCCAAGGTAACCGCATTGGAAGAGGCCATCATGACGGTGATCCGGCAGAACCTGGATCAGCGTCTGGCCAGTGAAACGCGCCAGCGGACGCTGATTTTTGTCGCCCTTGCGGTTGTCCTGCTGGTGATTGTGTTCCTCTATGTGGGTTTCTTCCTGTCTGTGCGTGCGGCCGTTGGCGCGTTTGGTTCTGCTGCACGCAAAGTCGCCGCTGGTGATATGACGGTAAAAATTGCCCTCAGCAATCGTGATGAGCTGGGTGAGCTGGGTACTGAGTTCAATAATATGACGGATCGCATCGCTGAGCTGATTCGCTCGGTGAGCAGTACCACGGGGCAGGTCGGGCAGCAGGCGGTGCTGGTGAATGAGTCGGCAACCGCCAACAGTGAGGCTGTCAGCCGCCAGATGGATGAGACCAGCCAGATTTCCGATGCCATGCACCAGATGGTGGAAACCGTGCAGGAGGTGGCCCAGAGCGCCCAATACGCTGCAGACTCTGCCAATAACGCTGAGCGAGAAGCCGAGAAGGGACGTACCATTGTCTCTGAAACCGCCGATACCATTCATCGCCTGGCGGATGAAATTCGTGCTGCCGTTGAGGTGATAAACCGGGTTAGTAAAGACAGTGCCAGCATCAGTCAGGTCTTGGTGGAAATCAAAGCCATCGCCGAGCAGACTAACCTGTTGGCGCTGAACGCTGCCATTGAGGCAGCGCGGGCAGGTGAGCAGGGGCGGGGTTTTGCAGTAGTGGCGGATGAGGTTCGCTCACTGTCCCAGCGCACTCATAAGTCTACGGAAGAAATTGAAGGTATGATTGCGCGGCTGCAAAGTGGCGTTAAGGACGCGGTGCAAGCCATGACCAACAGCCATGAAGTGACGGATGCCACCGTGGCCAAGTCGGGTGAGGTCAGTCACGCTCTTGAAAGTATCGTCAGCGGTATCGCCAATATTGTTGATATGAGCCACCAGATTGCCCAGGCGGCGGAAGAGCAGGCGGCGGTTGCCAAGAATATCAACAGCAACGTCGAGCGCATTACCGAAGTTGGGCAGGAAACTGCCAGCAACGCACAGGATACCCTGGGCGCTGCTAACGAGATGTCCCGCCTGACGGACTCCTTGGAGTCCCTGGTCAAGGCCTTCCGGGTCTAGCCGTGCTTGTCGGAACAGGGTGTCGCGAGTCAGGCGCCCTGTTCCCATAACACTTCCCGTGCGCCGTCACGCCGCCCGAGCTGCCTTGCAGCGACGAACAGTAAATCCGACAGACGGTTCAGGTACTCCCGCGCAAGGCTGTTGATGGAATCTTCGTGACTCAGGGCAACCACAACCCTTTCTGCCCGTCGACAAATGGCTCTGGCGAGATGGCAATGGGCGGCAGGCACCGAGCCTCCTGGCAGGATGAAATTCTTTAAGGGTGGTAGCTCTTCGTTCCAGCCATCCAGAGTCTGTTCCAGCCAGGTGATGTGTTTTTCGGAGATTACCTTACTGCCCGGTATGGCAAACTCACCACCCAGATCAAACAAATGGTGCTGAATGCGTTGCAGCGCAGGACGCAAGTCATCCTCCTCGGAGAGATGCTCAATCAGCAAGGCAAGCTGGCAGTTGAGTTCGTCTACCGTTCCCATCGCTTCGATACGCATGGCGCTTTTGGCGATGCGGGTGCCATCGGCAAGGCCGGTTGAGCCGTCGTCGCCGGTGCGTGTATAGATCTTGGACAGCCGGTATCCCATGGTGTGAATCCTTTATTGATGAGTGAGTTGTTTTACTTGCGCAACCAGCATCTGGTTCACTGGTACCGGCAGGCCGTGGTGTATGCTCTGGGTCACGATAAAGCCATTGATGAAATCGATCTCGGTGGCTCTCTCTGCCATGACATCCTGGCGCATGGAAGAGAGATTATTGGCAGTGGCCGTGGCCACTTGTCGGATGCGTGCCTCCAGTTCGGTGGGATCGCCGGGATAGCCTTCGGCTGTCATCAGGGCGCTGACCTCCTGGCACAACGGCTGGATGGTTCCCTGAAACAGCGGGGCCTGCAGAATGTCACCGTTGCGGCAGGCCAGAATGGCGGTGTAAGGGTTGATGCCCGCGTTAACTGCCAGCTTTTGCCATAACCGGTAAAGGATATCCGGCGCATGGTGAACCGGGCTGTCATCGGTATGCAGACGGGCCGCCATACTGGCCGCTATGGCTTTGCCCGCTTCAGTCAGACCGCCAAGCCATGTTTCGCCGCGTCCAGCCTGCACCAGGGTGTTGCGGTCCGGGCAGTTGGCTCCTTCGGTGGTGCTGGCGGCGAGAATCGGGTGATCTGGCCAACGGCTGGCAATGGCCTGCTGGCTGCCCATGCCATTCTGAAACAGCACTACAGGCACTGTCGGCGGTAACACGTTAATCAGGGGCTCAAGTGCTGAGCGGGCGTCCATCGCCTTAGTGGTTACCAGCACTGCGGTGGGGGGGCAGCCCAGCTCGAGGGTTGGGCTGCCGGGAATGGCATGGTGATGGCTGTGGCCAGCCAGATCCAGCCGCTGATAACGGGTCATTCCAGCAGAGTGTTGTGGGCGATAGAGGAACTGCGGGTTTGATCCTGACAGGCGCGCCGCCCAGAGTTTGCCGAGGGCGCCCGCGCCTACAATAAGGACCGGTGGCTGCTCTGACATGGACTGCCTCAAAATCACGACGGCGAATACCCGAATGGTATTCGCCGTCAGGTGAGTCGGTAGGTTACATCGCCTGAATCTGGCTACGTTGGCTCAGCAGGCGATCCCGGGTGCTGATGGCCTCATTGAGTTTGCTCTGCTCTTTGGCCACCACGTCCGCTGGCGCACGGGCCGTGAAATTGGCGTTGCCCAATTTGCCTTCAATCCGCTGGACTTCCTTCTCAAGGCGGTCGATTTCCTTGCCCAGACGTGCCAGCTCGTCATCCTTGTCGATCAGCCCTGCCATGGGTACCAACACTTCGGTATCTCCAACCACCTGCGTGGCTGACATGGGCGCTTCGCCTTGTGGCAGCCAGGTGAGGCTCTCAAGCTTAGCCAGGGACGCCAGGAACTGCTGGTTGTCCTGCATGCGGCGTTGGTCCGTTGTGTTCTCGCCACGCAGTAACACAGGGATCTTGCGAGCGGGCGAAATATTCATCTCGCCGCGAATGTTACGAATGGCGATGATCACACCTTTCAGCCACTCGATATCCGCTTCAGCTTGTGGGTCAAGTTTGCCTTTGTCGGCCTGCGGGTAAGGCTGTAGCATAATGGTATCGCCAGCAATACCTGCCAGCGGGGCGATGCGCTGCCAGATCTCTTCGGTGATGAAAGGCATAATGGGGTGTGCCAGGCGCAGGACCGCTTCGAGAACCCGTACCAGGGTCTGACGGGTGCCGCGCTTGGCGGCCGCACTGGCATTTTCAGCGTTTAGCGCGGGTTTGGACAGCTCCAGATACCAGTCGCAGTACTCGTTCCAGATAAACTCGTACAGGGCGGTGGCGGCCAGATCGAAGCGGTACTGGCCGAAATGCCGGCTCACTTCCTGTTCACAGCGTTGCAGTGCGCTGATAATCCAGCGGTCCGCCAGAGATAATTCCACGGTTTCGCCGTTGGTCCCGCAATCCTGGTCTTCGGTGTTCATCAATACATAGCGTGCCGCATTCCACAGCTTGTTGCAGAAGTTACGGTAGCCTTCCAGCCGCTTCATGTCCCAGTTGATATCCCGCCCCGTAGAAGCCAGGGCCGCCAGGGTGAAGCGCAGGGCGTCGGTACCATGGGCACTGATGCCCGCCGGGAATTCGGCGTGGGTCCGCTTGCGGATTTTTTCCGCCAGTTGCGGTTGCATCATGTTGCCGGTGCGCTTGTCCAGCAGGTTGTTCAGCTCGATACCGTCAATCATATCCAGAGGGTCGAGTACGTTGCCCTTGGACTTGGACATTTTCTGCCCCTGTTCGTCACGGATCAGGCCAGTGACATAGACGGTCTTAAAGGGTACCTGCGGAGAGCCGTCTTCATTTTTCATGAAGTGCATGGTCATCATGATCATGCGGGCAACCCAGAAGAAGATGATGTCAAAGCCCGTGACCAGTACGTCGGTCGGATGGAAGGTGCGCAGGCGCTCGGTATCCTCCGGCCAGCCCAGCGTGCCAAACGTCCAAAGGGCCGAGCTGAACCAGGTGTCCAGAACGTCGTCATCCTGTTGCAGGGCCAGCCCGGCGTCCAGTTGGTATTTCTGTCGTACGCTTGCCTCATCCTGCCCGACATAAATGTTGCCATCGGCGTCGTACCAGGCCGGAATGCGGTG
>JAIUMV010000021.1 GCA_022565395.1 Marinobacter sp. | reverse complement strand
TTGGGTGGTTAGCTCAGCTGGGAGAGCATCGCCCTTACAAGGCGAGGGTCGCAGGTTCGATCCCTGCACCACCCACCATTTATTCCCCTTATTTTTTCTTGATACTGCTCCGTGCAAAGGTCAGTTGCTACCTGTTGATAGCACGCTGATGCTTTCGGCTTTCTGTATTTTTTCTATCGGGTGTGTCGTAATAGCAGTTCGTCTTGGGCCTGTTGAAGGACGCGAGCACCGGCGCCTGATCCTAGTTGCCTGAGGTCTTGGTGCAACGCCGCTGTTGGGCTGGCTTTCTCCGCCGCAATTCACGGTACCTCCTGTACCGACCTTGCACCGCGCCCTCCCTGGCGCTACTCCGAAAGCCGTCCCACCACCGACGCCCACACGGTGAGCGTGTCTATAGACTATTAAATCTTTTCTTCCGTGTTTTCCGTGTTCGTCCGTGGCTAAACAATCTTTTTCCGCGTTCTTCCGTGGATTCCGCGGCAAAAAAAACGCCCTCAGCTGAGGGCGTTGTAGATCGGCTGGGCTGGCGCTTACTTGCCAATCAGTGACTGGCCGCAGACCCGCACCACGTTGCCGTTGATGCCGCCGGATTGGGGGTGGCAGTACCAGCCAATGGTCTCTGCAACGTCCACGGGCAGCCCGCCCTGCGACAGGCTGTTCATTCGGCGCCCGGCTTCACGGATAGTGACCGGCATGGCGGCGGTCATCTGGGTTTCGATAAAGCCCGGTGCGATGGCGTTGATGGTGACGCCATTCTTCAGCTCTTTTGCCATGGCTTCGACATAACCGATCACACCGCATTTTGCCGTGGAGTAGTTGGTCTGGCCGAAGTTGCCGGCAATGCCGCTGATGGAGGAAATGCACACGATGCGTGCGTTCTCGCGGATCAGCTTGCGCTCTGCCAGCTCATCATTGATCAGCTCTTCTGCCGTCAGGTTCACCGCAATGGTCATGTCCCAGAAGTGCTCCGGCATGTTGCCCAAGGTCTTGTCACGGGTGATGCCGGCGTTATGGATGATCAGGTCAATACCGCCAAATTGCTGCTCCACGAAGTCGGCAATCAGCTTGGGCGCCTCCGGCGCGGTGATGTCGCACGCCAGGGCCTTACCTTTAACCCGTTCGGCAACCTTCTCCAGGCCCTCCAGAGCGGCGGGTATGTCCAGTGCAATAACGGTAGCGCCGTCGCGGGCCAGCGTGTCTGCGATGGACTCGCCGATACCCCGGGAGGCGCCGGTGACCAGTGCTACCTTGCCTGCCAGAGGGGCTACCGGATTGGTTGCGGAAGCGGCTTTGCCAGCCTTGCCGATACGGACAAACTGGCCGCTGACATAAGCAGAGCGGGGCGACAGGAAGAAGCGCACGGTGGAGTCCAGTTCTTTGTCGGCACCGGGTGCAATCCAGGCCAAATTGGCAGTGGCACCCTTTTTGCCGATTTCTTTACCTACGCTGCGGACGAAGCCTTCCAGTGCACGCTGAGCGGCTGCCTGGGCCGGTGCTTTGCAGTGCGCGGGGTCAAGGCCGACAACCAATACACGACCACTGCCCGCCAGTTTGCGGATGGTAGGGTGGAAGAAGTCATAAAGTGCCCGCAGTCCTTGTGGCCCGCTGATGCCGGTGGCGTCAAACACCAGGGCAGATAACTTGGTGCTGATATCGGCGGTCAGTTCCAGCGGTTGCGCTTTGGTGCTGGCTTTGGCGGAATCGGCCAAAGACTCGACGCCGCTGGCGTGGTGCAGTTTGGCGGCGCTGGCGGTCAGGGTGTTGCCCAGGCTGTTGATGGCTATGGCGCCATTGGCGGCGCCCAGCAGCACGTCGCCCTCAATAAAGGGCTGGTCGGAGCGCTTCCAGCGCTTCAGGTTAACCGGTGAGGGCAGGCCGAGGGACTGGGCCACGGATTTGCCTGCGGGCGTGTTTACAAACTTCAGGTACAAGTCTGACATGGTGGTGTTCCTTTTCGGAGGCGTGTTCGGTTCAATGCGCACATGTTAGGGCATGTGTAAGGGATTGGATTGACTGAATGCCCTGGCCCTTATGTCAGGTTTGCCAATGAGCCGGGCGCCTGCCGCGCTAGACTGCACTCCATCCAGTGATTCGTTGAACGGTCGGCGATGCAATCCGGATCGCTGTCAGCGGCTTCCCAATCCATACATTCTACAGGACATCATCATGGCTCAAACCAGAAAGACTGCCTCCAAGGCTGCGCCAGCAGCCCAGACTATCCAGCGGGTGGCCATCATCGGCGGTAACCGTACGCCCTTCGCCCGTTCCAACTCGGCCTACAGCAAGATCAGCAACCAGGAGCTGCTGACTGCAGCGCTGCGAGGCCTTGTCGATCGCTACAATCTGCAGGGCAAGCGCCTCGGTGAAGTGGTTGCGGGTGCGGTTATCAAGCACTCAAAGGACTTCAATCTGACCCGTGAAGCGGTACTGAGCTCCGGGCTAGCGCCGGAAACGCCGGCGTATGACATTCAGCAGGCCTGTGGTACCGGGCTGGAAGCTGCCATTCTGGTGGCCAACAAGATCGCGCTTGGGCAGATTGAAGTGGGTATCGCCGGTGGTACCGATACCACTTCTGACGCGCCTATCGGCGTGGGTGAGGGACTGCGGGAAATTCTGCTGGACCTGAACCGGGCCAAGACCGCGAAAGAGCGGATGAAAATTCTGGGTCGTTTCCGTCCCAGCCATCTGATGCCGAACATTCCAGAGAATGGCGAGCCCCGTACCGGTATGTCCATGGGTGACCACTGCCAGGTCACCGCGCACGAATGGCAGATCCCTCGCGAGGAGCAGGACGTATTGGCGGTTGAAAGTCATCAAAAGCTGGCTGCGGCCTATGAAGAGGGCTTTTTTGATGACCTGATCACACCACTAGCGGGGCTGAGTAAGGACAATATCCTCCGTGCGGACAGCTCACTGGAAAAGCTGGCCACCTTGAAGCCCTGCTTTGACCGTGAAAACGGTACTATGACGGCCGCCAACAGCACAGCACTGACGGATGGTGCCTCCTGTGTGCTGATGGCGAGTGAGGCCTGGGCCAAGGCCAATAACCTGCCTGTGCGTGCTTACCTCACGTTCAGTGAAGTGGCGGCCATTGATTTTGTTGAGAAAAAAGAAGGTTTGCTCATGGCGCCCGCTTACGCAGTACCGCGGTTGCTGGAGCGTGCGGGTCTGACGCTGCAGGATTTTGACTTCTACGAGATCCACGAGGCGTTTGCTGCACAGGTGCTGTCCACCCTTAAAGCCTGGGAAGACCCTGTGTTTTGCAAGGAGCGCCTGGGCCTGGACAAGCCCCTTGGCAGTATCGATCGCAGCAAGATGAACGTGAAGGGCTCAAGTCTGGCGACGGGGCATCCGTTTGCCGCGACTGGCGGCAGGATTATCGCCACCCTGGCGAAGCTGCTGGAAGAGCGGGGCAGCGGTCGCGGCCTGATCTCCATCTGCGCTGCGGGCGGCCAGGGCGTGACGGCCATACTGGAGCGCTAAGGCCCAATAACCCCTTGAAGATGAAGAAATTGTCATCAAGGGGTGCTAGGTTTGGCAAGGCTTTGCACTTACAGTAGCAGGGCCTTGCCCCTACGCATTTGTACTGACTTTCATGTGGTCGGTAGTTGTCGAACGCCAAATAAATGACGCATTTTTTGCCTATAAGATGACGTAAAGCACGTACTTTGCTGACGCCATTTCATACAATTTTGCAAAGTCAAAGGCCAACTGGTGTTCAAACCATGCGCAACATGATTAATCAAACACGTCTGGCAGGGACCGCCATCCTGGTATGTGCCATGTTCCTGACAGGGTGTCTGGAAAATCCTGTTTCTGAACCTGGTACCAAATCCAATCTGAATGACTCTGCCAACCTGGACCAGCCCGGTCTGCCGTCTGCGGAAGCCAGCCGTGCTGTTCTCAGCTGGTTGGCACCCAGTACCCGCGTCAACGGCGAAGCCCTCAGCCAGCATGATCTGCAAAGCTACATCATCCGCTATGGTCGTGCCAGCAATGCGCTGAATGCCAGCATTGAAGTGCCGGGCGCTGGTAGGCCGGAGGTTGTGCACGAGTTTGATGATCTGGAAGAAGGTGTGTGGTACTTCGCTATCCAGGTGGTTGATGTCAACGGTCTGGTCAGCGAACCTTCAGAGGTGGTAAGCAAGCAGGTGTTGTGATTGGTCAGCGGTAACCCGCTCAGCTAGCCTCAGGCAGGGGCTCCAGAACCGGTAAGCGAAGGGTGAATGTGGTACCTTCGCCCGGCATGGAAACCACGCCAATACGGCCTTTGTGTTTATCAATAACCACTTTTACAAATGACAATCCGAGCCCCGCGCCGTGATGGCTACCAGAGAGTTCAGTGGTTTTGCGCCGGGTAAAGCGGTCGAAAAGTTGTGGAATATCCGCCTCGTCTATCCCCATCCCTTCATCTGACACGGTAATGCAGGCTTCATGGCCGGCGCGAAACACCTGAATGTTCACGGTACTGCCTTCCGGGCTGTAACTGATGGCGTTGGTCAGGAGGTTAATAACGACCCGTTCCAGCAGTTCCGCATTGCCTCGCAGCCACAAATCTTCCTGACCCTGTAGCTTGAGGGCGATCTGTTTGCCTGCCGCCTGTTCTAGGACACTGTCGTTGGCGTTCTCGACAATACTGAGCAGTTCGCACTCGTAAAAACGGGTTTCGGTGAGCTGTTCAGCGCGGGCTAGTTGCACAAACTGTTCGGCCAGCTGGTAACTGCGTCGGGCCAGTCGGCCGAGCTGATCCACCTGCTCTGGTTGTACCGGTTCGTTATGGCGCTTGAGCTGCTCAATCAGTGCCAACTGCGATACCAGCGGCGAGCGCACATCATGGGAGATAAAGTCGATGGCCTCGCGGTGCTGGCGCTGTTGATCCTTCAGCTCGGTAATATCAGACAGTGTGGCGACAATGCCATAGCGCTGGAAGTCTGGCAGCGGGAAGGGGTTCAGATGCAGTAAAAAATCCCGGCCCTGTAGGGTGATATACACCGCCCGTTTCTCGTGCAGCGTCAAAACCTCTCCGACAGTTTCCTGCCAGGGTGGGTTGTCACGGGGGTCGAAGCTGTGCAGCAGAGTGGCCAGAGACATGCCTGTCAGACTGGGCTGGTCCTGCCTGAGCCAGGACTCGGTCGTGCCGTTGCAAAACAGGATATTGCCGAGAATATCGGTGACGATCATGCCCTCTGCCATAAAGGCAATACTGTTGGTGACAATTTGGAAGGATGAGTTGGCGCGGCTTTCCGGGCCTTCCTCGCTTTGCTGGCGGTCAAAGGGCAGCTGCTCCAGATAGCGTCGTGCCGCTTCCCGCGTAAGCCGGTCCGGCAGTTGCAGTGCCAGAATGTATTCCTGACCATCCCGCACCAGGCGCAGCCAGCTCTCATCGCCCTGGTGCAGCCAGATGCCGGTCTGCAGTTTGGCCGGCCGATGGGCCGGGGTGAGGTTATGCTGCAGTAATACATCCTGGTTGTTGGTGAGCAGCCAGCCGTTTGCCTGTAGCAGGCCGCGTAGCGTATCCAGCAGTTTGGTGGGCGCCACTGCATTCAACAGGTGGGGCTGATAGCCGCGTACCGCGTCATACAGTGCCGGGTCGTCACGATGCTCTAGCAGCTGTCGTAAGCGCATGTTCTGGGAGGTTTGATGAATGGCGACCAGCAGCAGCCCGGCTGCAGCCGTGGCGGGCAATAGCTGCCACTGCCCGGCGACGCCTGCCAGCAGGGAAATAAGACCGACCCCGATGGCGACCAGCCAACCTATGCTGGTAGGGGCTGGATCAAGGGGAGGTGGCGGTGGAGAAGCCTTGGCCATGTAACTCGCTTATGATGGCTCTGGCGTACCCAGTGCCTGTCAATCGATGAAAAGTTCTCGTCCCGGGCCCCAGCGGCTGGCAAGGGGGCCGTCGGAGACCGCTTTTAGTCTGACAAAATAACGCCTTCCGGGAATCAGACGCAAGGCCGCTGTGGTATCAGCTACGTTCGCTTCTTTGACTATGCGCTCAAAACCGGGGTCTTCGGCCAGCTGTATGACATACTCAGAGACTGTATCGATACGCTCCCAGAACAGCCTGACCTGGCGGTCAATATAGTTGACGCTGATAATGCGTACCGGCGGCAGGGTGCCATCAACAATAAAGCTGCGAGTCTCGCTGGTAGCGACACTGGTGCCGCCAGCCTCAGTTACAACGCGCCAGTAATACTTGCCGGGGTTGAGGGGTCTGCCGGGCTGGGCCAGGGGCTCGGGGGTCCAACGGCTGGCGCTGAGCATATCCTCAAAATCCTCGCGTGCGGCAATTTCTACCCGGCTCACCTCGCTGTCACCCCGGTGGCGCCAGCGGAAGTTGGGTTGCCCATCCTTGATGCGTTCGCCTTCCTGGGGTTCCAGCAGGTCGGCAGGGCGGGCCTGCAGCTCCACCGTCATGGGCTGACGCCAGGGGATACCGCGATTGCCTTGCCGGTCCAGCGCCGCCACCTGAATGTCGTAGCGACCGTTGTGTAATTGGTCCAGCGTAAACTGTGCCTGCTGGGTGCGATGCTGGCGCAGCCAGGCACCTGTGTCACCATCAAATACGTCAACCCGGTATTCGCGGGTGGCCGGCGTCGGCTCCCAGTTCAGCGCAACGGGTAGGCGGTTAGCCCGTGACGCCACTGGGGTAACCTCTGGTGCGGGTAGCAAACGGCGCAGCTGCGGGCTTGCATCGGGCGCGGTACCAATATCGGCACCGAAGCCCGCCGGTATCGTGCGGTTAAACCGTGCGCTGGTCAGCGCCACACTGCCTTCAATGACCTGTAGTGAGGTCATGGCGGGAGAGGCGCTAAGCTCAAAGGTGGTGCCTTTAACGGTGGCCGTCGCGTGCGGGGTCTGCACCTCGAAATGGCCCAGCTTGCGGTCCCGGGGCGGCACGTCACTGCTGAGAAAGCCCTGTGCCAGGCGCAGTCGTGTATCGGCCATCCCGGGCTGCCCGTACTGGGTCAGCTCTGTCAGGAACAGCCGGGTACCGGAGCCCAGGCGAACCACTGAGCCGTCAGCCAGTTGCAGTGTTGCTGCGCCACCGTGGGTGATGATTTCCTCACCAACACGTACCCGCATGCCTTGCTGCAGTGTTTGCAGGGTGCCACTCGTTGTTCGGCGCTGCACCGTGCCATCCAGAGCGGTGACCTCTGCAGGTTGGCTGCTGCGTTTGAGCCAGCCCGTCGGGATGCGAAGCGCTTCGCCCGGCCGTGCCTGATGTGGGCTGCTCAGGTTATTGTACTGCTGGAGGTCCCGGAGGCTGTAACGATCTGCCAGCAACTGGCGGGCGACACTGCTCAGGGACTCGTCCGCACTCAGGGTGTAATGGAGGTCCTGACTGCTGTTCGCTGCTGTACCGGCCAACTGGGCTCCGGTTACGGAACCGCGGCTGATAGAAAGCTCCGCCCAGGCAATGGCAGGCGCAGCCAGCAGGCAGGCGCTTGCAACGCAGGCCAGCAGACCTGCGTGACGTTGCGGTTGACGGAGTTGTCGGGTCATATCAGTTCACAGTCTCAAAGCGGTAGCCCCGCTGGTAGATGGTTTTGATCCGGAAACCATTGTCCGGGTTCAGACCCAGCCGACGCCGCAGTCGGCTCATGTGGGTATCAACGGTGCGGGTGTTGATATCCCGTGACACACCCCAGACTCGTTCCAGTAGCAATTCGCGGGTCAGTAGCCGGTCCTGGTTCTGGAACAGGAACAGGGTCAGATCAAAGTCTTTGTCTGTCAGCGTCAGCAAGTGGTCGTTCAGCCAGATTTCACGTTGCCGGGTGTTGACCCTGAAGGGGCCGTACTCAAGGACATCCTTGCTGTTTTCAGGATTGGTTCGCCGCGACAAAGCCCGAATCCGGGCAATAAGTTCCGCATCCCGGGCGGGCTTGGTGACATAGTCATCAGCGCCGGCATCCAGAGCCATAACGATATCCTCCTCACTGTCCCGCTGGGTGAGGAAGATTGCCGGGATCGGCCAGTCCAGGTGCTTGCGGACTTCCCGCAATGCGTCCACCCCGGTCATGTCAGGGATCTGCCAGTCCAGTATCAGCAGATCATAGCTGTGATGCAGTACGGCACTGATGAACGATTGGCCGGTGTCGTAGCTGTCGCAGTCATATCCCTGGTCTGCAAGCAACGTGTGCATTCGTTGTGCTTGTTCTTGCTCATCTTCTAAAAGAGCAATCCGCATCTATTATCTCCTAGGTGCAACGCCAGACGGCTGACCCTTTGTCACCGGCCTTTCTCTTGTAAATGACACTGAGGGCTGGGACGCCTTAAACCGCCATGTCGTAATGGCACATTTTTCCAAAACTTGACGTCAGGTTCAGCCTTTTTTCTGTAGATTTCCGTAACCCGCACTTTTCTCTGGTTCGGGGTGTCCGTTTATATCATTACAGGTATGTCGGCAGCCCGGAAAATTACTGCAGCCCCAGAACCAGCCTTTTTTACTGTTTCGCCTTACCAGTGGAGCATAGCAGCGAGGGCAGGGGAAGGGCTTGAGATGGTTGCCGTCCTGCTGATGGGTGCTGGGGTCCATGTCTCGGGTGCCATTGCACTGCGGGTATCGGGAGCAGGACCAGAACTCGCCATAGCGTCCGGAGCGCGTACGCATGGGGGCGCGGCACTTGGGGCAGTGCACCGCGTCTGCTGTGGAGGCTGGTGTGGGTTGCTGGGGTGTTTCCAGCAGGCCCAGAATGGTTTCCTTCACACTCTGGATAAATTTTCGGGGGTCATCCTCGCCCTGCCTGATGGACTCCAGGGTTGCCTCCCACACGGCGGTCATGTCGGGCTGGGCTACGTGTTCGGGCAGTGCCTGTATCAGCGCCTGCCCCTTTTCCGTGGCCTTGATAAAGCGACCTTCCCGGAACAGGTATTCACGCTTGAACAGAATTTCAATGATACTGGCCCGGGTGGCCTCGGTACCGAGGCCGTCTGTGTCCCTCAGGGTTTTGCGCAGGGTCGCATCTTTGACGAAGCGGGCGATATTGGTCATCGCTGCCAGCAGCGTGGCGTCGGTAAAGGGCGTGGGGGGCTTGGTCAGCTTCGCTTCTGAGGTGCCGTCAACACAGTGTACAGTCGCGCCAACTGCCAGCTTGGGCAGTGGTGGGCGACTCTCCCCTTGTGGGCCCTCTCGTCGGCGTACTTCCAGCTCTTTCCAGCCCGAAGTGGCTATAGCCGTTTCGGTGGCCCGGAACAGGTGGCTGTTAATGTCCACCTGTAAACGGCCCTCCCGATGAATAGCGTCGCCATAGAACTGCATCAGGTAGTAGCGGCACACCAGTTCATAGACCTTGGCCTCGGGGGCGCTCAGGCGAATGCTGCGACCGTTGGCGGTGGGGATGATGGCGTGGTGGGCATCCACCTTGCTGTCGTTCCAAGCCTGGGTGCGGCGGTTACGGTCGGCGTTTTGGGTGGCCCCGGCCAGATCGGGAGCCTGCTTTGCGATGCTGTTCAGTACCGCTTCCCGCTGATCATAATGGGCATCGGGTAAGTAGCGGCAGTCCGAGCGGGGGTAGGTAATCAGCTGGTGCTTTTCATACAGGCTCTGAGCAACATCCAGCACCTGTTTGGCTGCCATCTGGTACAGGCGGCCCGCCTCGATCTGCAGCGCAGACAGGGACAGCGGCAGTGGCGGCTTTTCTGCGCGATCCCGAAAGCGTGCCTCAGTAATGGTGCCGGCCTGTCCTTTAATGGCGTCTACCAGCGTGTTTGCAACCTCGGGATCCAGCAGGCGGTCCTCTTCATCCAGTGAGGCGCGGTATCGCTCGTCCGGCTGCCAGCGGGCTCTGAAGGGAAGGAGGCCGGCCTCCGCGGGCTCGCAAAGCGCATCGACCAGGTAGTAGTTCCGGGGCGTGAAGTCGGCTATGGTTTGATCGCGATGGGCCACCAGTCCCAGTACAGGGGTCTGTACACGCCCGACGGAATAGACGCCATCCTGGCCTTGTGCCCGATATTTCAGTGTGTAGAGGCGGGTCAGGTTGATGCCGTACAGCCAGTCTGCCTGCTGGCGGGCCAGCGCTGACTGGGACAGCCGCTTGAAGTCCGTATTGTCACGGGGGCTCGCCAACGCCTGGCGGACAGCCTTGGGGGTCAGGTCGTTGATCAGTACCCGCTGCACCGGGCAGCTGGCCCTGGCGTACTGGATGACTTCATCCACCAGCAACTGCCCCTCGCGGTCCGGGTCGCCGGCGTGGATGATGAGGCTGGCGTTCCGGATCAGACTGCAGAGCGTGTCCAGTTGCTGCCGGACACCGGCGCGGGGGGACAATAGCCAGCGTTCCGGGAAAATGGGGAGGTCAACACGCTGCCATTGCTGCCAGCGCGGGTCGTAGCTGGCGGGCTCTGCAGGTTCCAGCAGGTGCCCGATACACCAGCTCACATAGGCGCCCTGGGCGTCGTCGCCGCACTTTAGCCAGCCCTGGCCACGCTGCAGCGGACCGGGAAGGGCTTGGGCAATGGCTTTGGCCAGGCTGGGCTTTTCGGCAATGTAGAGACGCATGGTAACGATCGCAGGAGTGTGGGTAGGGGACGATGGCGAATCAGGGATAGGCTGTCAAGCCGGGGCATTGATAGTAAACTGTACGCAGTCGCTGGTAATACCATACTGCGCAGTCACATTTACCGGAGCAATTATGTCTGATTATCATGGTCCGCTGCACAAGCAGATCGAGGCTAAACTGGCTGAGGCCTTCCCCGGCGACACCTGTCAGGTGATCAATGAAAGCCATAGTCATAGCGTACCAGCCAACTCAGAAACGCATTTCAAGGTTACGCTGGTATCCGCCAGCTTTGCCGGTCAGTTCAAGGTTAAACGTCATCAGCGCATTTACGCCTTACTGGCGGATGAGCTGAATGCTGGCGTGCATGCGCTGGCGCTCCATCTGTATACACCTGAGGAGTGGGTGGCACGGGACGGCGCAGCGCCAGCCTCCCCCAACTGTATGGGTGGCTCCAAAAAGGAACAAGCATGAGTCAGTTTTTTCAGATGCATCCAGAAAACCCCCAGCTACGCCTGATCAAACAGGCCGTGGAGATCCTGAATCGTGGCGGCGTGGTGATTTACCCGACGGATTCTGCCTACGCCATCGGCTGTCATCTGGGGGACAAAAACGCCGCAGATCGCATCAAGCGTATTCGCCGGCTGGATGACAAACACAATTTCACCCTGATGTGCCGGGACCTGTCTGACGTCGGGGTCTATGCCAAGGTGGACAACACCCAGTACCGGTTGCTGAAAAGCTATACGCCGGGCCCCTACACCTTCATTCTCAATGCCACCAGCGAGGTGCCGCGGCGCCTGTTACATCCGAAACGCCGCTCCATTGGCTTGCGGGTGCCGGACAACGCGATTGTGCAGGCCCTGCTGGGTGAGCTGGGTGAGCCCATCATGAGCAGCAGTCTGATCCTGCCGGGGGATGACATGCCCATGACCGATCCCTATGAGATCCGGGACACGCTGGAGCACGAAGTTGATCTGATCATTGACGGCGGCTTCTGCGGTTTTGAGCCTACCACCGTCGTCAATATGTGTGATGACGTGCCAGTGGTGGCCCGTGTTGGCAAGGGTGACCCCACGCCCTTCGAGTAGCCTTTGGAGAGGGACAGCGAGCCTTATCAGGCGTTATAGCTGAAGGCGTAAGGCTTGCTGGCTCCCGCTGCTTCCACCTGCTGTGCAGATACGTTGCGGCGCAGGGTGTCGTAGCGATGCACCAGATCCTGCAGGCCGTTGAACTGCTCGTTCTCGCTGGTGATGCTGTCCAGTAACGGGTTTTTGACGCCATAGGCATGGTTCAGCTTCATGACGTTATCAACGAACTCCAGCGCGGGTTCATTGACACTCAGCCGGTAAAAGGCGGACTTGAACTGCTGATTGTTGTTCAGGTCCTGCTCGATCCGGGCGCGGACGGCGTCTGGCATGCGGGCATTCAGGGTGATTTTGCCCCCCGGGTCCTTTTCCACGCCGATGCGGGTTGCCGGGTTCAGCTCGTACTCGGCAAGTTTATGCCGCAGGGTTTCCTTTACCACGGCATGATCTTGCCCAATGTCATACTTGTAGTGTTGAATCTTGAGTTGTGGTTTAAAGACTCTGGCCCGCTCAGCGCTGAGGGTGACGCTGTCTGTATTGCCACTGCTGTTGTCTGCGGCTGTGTCAGTCGCCTTGCTCTGCGCCTTGTCTGTCGCCGCCTGCCGCTGCGTACGGTGGTCGGCCGCAGCCTGTAGGCTGGCACTCATACGGTTGAGGGCATTGAGGAGAGACATGTTCACCGGCCTCCGTGGATGACAAAATCTGACGGTTCACCGGTGTTTAAGCAGGAAGTGGGCCAACGTGGCGACAGCGCCTTTCGGGCTGCCGCCTGCGTTGGGATCAGTTTGTCTGTTGCAGGCGTTGTTTGCCCCTCTTGATAGCATCGCCCGCGCGTACTTTCACGTAACTGCCCGGCGCATCCTCAATTGGCGGTAACTCGGCGCTGCCAGGTGGCCGGGCGCCAACTTGTTCGCCAGCGTAAGCAGCAATCCAGTTCAGCCAGTGAGGCCACCAGGAGCCGGGGTGCTGGCTGGCGGCTTCCAGCCAGTTGTCGGGATGTTCCGGCATGCCGTCATGGGTCCAGAAACCGTATTTTTCCTTGCTGGGGGGATTAATGACGCCGGCGATATGACCAGAGCCGGACAGCACAAACTGCCGCTGTCCGCCAAGGGCCTGGGCGCCTTGGTAGGTAGCCTTCCATTTGGCAATATGGTCTTGCCGTGCCGACAGAAAATAGCTGGGCACATCCACTTCTGCCAGGTTGATGCTTTCCCCGGCGAGAGTCAGGGCATCAGGTTGGCGCAGCCGGTTATGCAGGTACATCTCCCGCAGGTAATAGCTGTGCATGCTGGCGGGCAGGTTGGTACTGTCCGTGTTCCAGTAGAGCAGGTCAAAAGCCTGTGGCTTGTCCCCTTTGAGGTAGTTGTTCACCCAGAAGGACCAGAACAGATCGTTTTCCCGTAACAGGTTGAAGGTGAACGCCATGGCCCGGCCATCCAGCACGCCTTTTTTGTCCATCATCCGGCATATCCCGTCCAGGGTATGGGGATTGATAAAGACGCCAATGCCGCCCGGGTCGGAAAAATCCAGCAACGTAGTGAGGTAGGTGGCACTGGCGATGGGTTGTTGTTGCTTCTTGGCCAGCCAGGCCAGAGTGGCCCCCAGCAGCGTGCCCCCGATACAGTAGCCGATGGCGTTCATGGTGGATTCGCCGGTAATCTTCTGCACCGTTTCAATGGCTGCCAATACACCGCTGGTCAGATAGTCGTCGAAACCCTTGTTCTTGAGATCTGGCCCCGGGTTGACCCAGGAAATGACAAACACCGTCATACCCTGATCCACCAGCCAGCGGATGAAGGAGTTTTTCGCAGTGAGGTCGAGAATGTAGAACTTGTTGATCCAGGGCGGCACGATCAGCAGAGGTCGCTGATATACCGTGGCTGTGGTGGGGCTGTACTGAATCAGCTGCATCATGTCATTCTGAAACACCACCTTGCCCGGTGTGGTGGCCAGATTTTTGCCGACCTCGAATGCACTACGATCCGTCATGCCCACATTGAACAGGCTGGGGTTGGCTTTGACGTCCTCCCAAAGCTGCTTCGCTCCCTCCAGCAGGTTCCTGCCCTTCCGCTGCCAGGTGATGCGCAGGGCTTCCGGGTTGGTCAGCAGGTAATTGGAGGGCGACAGGGCACTGGTGAGCTGCCGTGCGTAAAACAGCATCTGATCGCGGCTGGCGCTGGGCAGGCCCTCGACGCTTTCCACCCAGTCCAGAAAGGTTTTTGAATTGATCAGGTAGGCTTGCTGCAAAACGTCAAAAGGCAGGTATTTACGCCAATCATCTGCTAAAAAGCGCCGATCATCCGATTCTGGGTCAATAACAGGTGATTTTTCCTTACCCAGGCTGCGGGCTAGCGTGTAATAACCCAGTGCCAGGTAGTTGCGGGCCAGCTCCAGTTCGGTGTTAATTAGCCTGACCGGGTGCAGCCAGGCGTCTTCAAGCATGGCGCGGTAGGCTTCCGCCATCTCCGTGAGTGTTGCCAGGGTGGCGTCATCGGCCAGGCCCAAATCTGCGAGAACCGTTTCCCAGTGTTTCTCTGCCTGCTGAGTGTTGCGGCCCAGACCTTCTACGAGGTTTTGCCGCCAGGTGTTGATTGTGTCCAGACCCCACATGCTGTTAGTGCTCCATATCCGTTGGCCGATCTTTGGCCAAAAAAAAGCAGGGGCCTCTGAACCCCTGCCTCCTGTCGTGCAGTTACTGCCAAACTCAGGCGGGGTCTTTGCCCTTGCCAGGCCCCTTCTCGGGGGCGGGCGCTGGCGCCTCGCTGGCGGGTGCGGCCTCGCTCAGGGCTTGCTGGAATTGCTCGCGGGTTTCGTTGAAATAGTTCTGCCAGGCGTTCAGGTCTGCGCCGAACTGCTCGCTCAGCTCTTTCAAGGTATCCGCCTGATGTTGTGCAACGTCTTTCAGGCTATCCAGATCGCGTACTTCGGCGACTTTCCGGGCCTGCTCTACGGCGATGTCAGCGTAGCGGCGCATGGCATCCATCTGCATTTCGGTGGCCTTGGACACTTGCTGGAACAAGGTTTCGTTCAGGCGGGTGGCGCGCTCGAACAGTTGGCGGGATTTTTCGTTGAATGAGTCAAGCAGGTCATTTTGCATTTTCAAAGCTCCATCTGTTGAAAAGTGATAGGCCAGTGGGTGGTGGCGGCCCTTGCTTATGCCCCTTCATTCTACGGACTATGGGTTACAGTGAATTGACGCGCATCAAGGGTGGCTAAAACCGTAGCGGGTCTGTTGTAAGGGTATTTGCGGCTGGGTTTTTGCCCCGGCTGGGTGGTAAGCTTTTGCGCACGTCAGTTTTGACGTGGCAGCTACATCACGGGCGTTATAAAAGGAGTGCCAATATGGCCAAGAAGCAAAGGCAACCCACCGCCGAGAGCGCGGTGCATCGTGATCTCAGATCACCCAAGTACCAGATGCGGATAGTGCAGGATAAAACCCGTTACTCCCGCAAGCGTGCCAAGTCAATGAAAGCAGAGGATTTCCGCCAGGCTGCTTGAAACAGTAGCCTGACGCAAATCCTCTCTCTTAATCTGAGAGTCCTTAATGCCGCGCGCGGTCTGAAAACTTCAGGTCAGGAATGGCAGATGGTCTGTGCGCATGCGGTCCAGTCGGCGGCTGATGCGTGTTCTGCCCAGATTAACCGGAAACAGCAGCAGGCTTTTGAGCGTGTCTCGAATCATGATGGACCTTGGCAGGCCGTCATAGATGTTCATGTAGGCGCCAGCCATGGCGACAAACGAGCGTGACAGGTGCAGGTAATCACTCTGGATCACAATGCCCAGCTGGTAGGTGTTTGACAGCAGCTGCATGCTGGTCTGTAGCCGGCGGTGCAGGCCTGGCATGCCCTCGCGCCACAATGTCAGCATGATATCGTCAGTGAGCGGACTCACCTCCCGCCGTTGCAGGGTTTCCTGGAGTCGCAACACGATCTCATCCCGGCGCCCGCGGTTATGGTCCGGGTGGGTGCTCATCTCGATCAGCATGTCGGCCAGCCGCCCGGTGTCGGCAATCAGCACGCTGATAAGGTAATCCCGCACAAACGACCATTTTCCGTGCATGTTCACGGCGTTGCCCCAGTCAATCAGATACAGCTCGGCATCAGGGGAGACCATGATGTTGCCGGGGTGCAGATCGCCATGCAGTTCGTTATAGACAAAGATGTGCTCCAGCAGGGTGAACAGGAAGTTCTCCCCCAGGGTGCGCTGGAACTGGCGTCGCTCGCGGCCATAGAGGCTCTGGATGGCTTTCTTGATGGATACCGCATCATCCACGTACTCCATTTCCAGAATACGGTTGGTGGACAGGTAAATATCCGGCACATGCCAGACCCGGGTTTGCCGCGCCCGCTCGGCGAAACGGCGCTGGATGGCCGCTTCATCCTCAAAATTCAACTCCTGTTCGAAGCCGCGAGTGAACTCCTTCACCTGGTCCGACATGGCATGTAAAAACGGAAGCAGCTTGGAGTGGGGCGCCCAGAACTGGCTACTCACCAGCATCAGCTCGATGGCAAGGTTGCCCATCTGGAACTCTCGTTCCAGATTATGGCGTGCCACCTTGACGACTACCGGCTGCAACCGTTCAACACCTTCGTCATCCATCACTGCTTTCTTGGTCAGGTAGACAGAGCCGATAGAGCCGGACTTCAGCGGCTTGGTGACATCAAACTGGTAGTAAATCTCGGTAGGCAGCTTGCCGAAGCAGTCGAGGAAGGCGTCGTTGACCTCATCGGGTGTCATCGGGTCAACATCTTCCTGGAAGACTTCCAGCTCGCGGGCGATTTCTGCTGGCAGGAAGTCCGCATTGGCGGCCGCCACCTGCGCCATCTTGATAAACAGGGGGCCAAACTCCCGTACCATTTTCGCCACGATCTGCGCCTGGGCCGGGAAATCCTTCGGGTCGGTCTGCAGGAAGGGTTTAATGTAACGAATGGCCTTGATTTGCCTGCGCAGGATCACCAGGTCACGGCGTAACACGCTGGTTTTGCGTGCCATGTCTGCCAGGCCTTCCTGGTTGGCGCGACGGATGTCCTTGAGGCGGTTGACCAGTTCAACGATCAGCGGCTCATAGGCCCGCAGTACCAGCCGGACAATGTCCAGATTCAGCTCAATCAGCCCCTTGAGCTCTGGCGCGGCCAGCAGCTCGTGGAAGAAGCTCCAGAACTCGTTGACGATGGTTTCCGGCACTTCAATCGGGCTGCGAGTGACCACCTGGCCGACCACAAAACGGATCAGGTTTTCTGTGGTGTCCTCATTGGGAATGAGCTTGTACTTGCGCAGCATCCGGGTCAGGGAGCGTGACTGCTCATTGAGCGGATGTTCATAGAGGGAGGCAAACAGCTTATCCAGAGAGGTGCTGAGCTGCTCACGGCTAATGGGCTCCAGATTGCCTAGTAGCTTGGCCACCGGCCAGAAAGCGCGGGGCACGTTCAGGGTCATGGAGGTAAAGTTCCCCACGCCCCGGATCATGGAACCGGTGCGTTCCTTAAGGGCAGGGATGTTGATCTGAATGATTTTCTGCTGATCCTGATCCGTCATGTAATCCTGAGACCCGGCGAACGACGCGAAGAACCCGTACTATGCCAGAACAGGCCCCCTGAGAGACAGTTTTTCAGGCCTAAAACACGACCTTCGCAACGCGGGGGTTCATTATTGGGGCTGTCATAACGGGCCAGTGTGTTTTGTGGTGCTTTTCAGTTTTAAGATTATGTGTACACTTGTTCACAAGTAGGTTGGAAAAAGGTTCCCGCCTACCATGATATGAATAGGAGGCTCGACGATGAGCATGTACACCGAACGATTGATTGGCTTGGCTGACGAACGTGTTATTGAAAAGGCCTGTGGTGTCGATGAGTTGCATATCGGTTGGCAGCAGGAGTATGCCGAACAGCGCCAGGTTGCACCTAACGGCCAGGTTTATCGCGCACCCGTTGTAAGTTGGTGGCGCAATGGCCAGAGGTATCAGTGTGTACCCCGGCTGACGTTCCAGGCAGTAACCCGCGAACCCCAATGGTTTGACCGTTTACTGGGAATCAAAAACGGGGAAATGTGGCTGGTGGATGTGGATGTACTGGTTTCAGATATTAAGAAACACGTGTACACAAATCAGGGTGCTGAAATCGCCACCGTTGCCTGAAGTGACCCCTGAAATAGCCGCGTGAGGCAATGGCCCCGTCAACCTGTTCAGTTTGACGGGGCAACAAGTTCTGCTGCCGTGATACGGCGCCCTTCCTGCGGGCTGTAAAGAAACCGCCCCAACACCTGAACCTGCTCCCCCAGCCGCGCCTGTATCAGCGCCTGCGGCTCAACCGACACCCGATTCAACTGGTCATCCTCAATCCAGTAGTGTTCAGGGTCCTCAAAGCCCCTGACTACGCCTGATGTGATCACCCATTGGTTATCGTATTGCGTTTGATGAGCCACCAGCTCCGCCAGGGTGGCGTTTTGGGGCTCTCGCTGCAGGCCGTCAAGGTGATCAGCAGCAGTATGGCCGTCAATGCTGTTTTCATAGTAGCTCCTGAGGCCGGGCTTTGAGAACACCAGCCTCGGACAAACGCCGCTAGTGGCGTGGATGACTTTAATAACTTTAATAACGCCCTGCCTCTGCAGGTATTCACCCTATTTTGGAGGTTGGCAAAGACATTTGTAAACGCCTCACGGAGTGGGGCGTTGAATCATGGTCGTTCTTGCCAGGCGAAACCCGGTAACGTTATTGTGGAACTCATCCCGTATCACTTCGCAGTTGGCTGATCTTAGTTGCAGGCGTTGGTCGGCTCCAGCCCTCACTGGCCGAATAGGTCGTGCAACCGCCCTCCGCTATGCAGAAATCTCAGCTATCGAAGGCAACTTTATATATGCCGAGCTCGAATCTAAGGCGCAACCGCTTGCGGGCCTTCCAGTAGCATGCCCGGCGGTTTGATGCGCAGCCCGTACCGGGCCAGGGCTTGATTCACGCCGTCGTAATTGCCCCAGTCGCCTTTGGCTTGGCGGCAACGATCGGGCAGATCAAACAGGGCAAATGCTTGCGGGTGTTGGCGTAACCATTCTTTAACCCGTTGTTGTGTCGCCTCAACCTGGGTCTGGTCGATCTCATCGCTGCGGTGGTTGAAATGTACGAAGAAATCCAGGTGTGCGTCCCGTTCAGCTTGGGACATGGGGCGAGCAAAACCTTCGCTGCCACTGAACACCTGCGCCAGGTAATGCAGGGTGCGCCACAGATATCGCTCTTGGGTGTCCTCTTCGTACAAAGGGGCTGAGCTGCGCCGGAGTTCTACGGCCGCAAGGGTGCCTAAATCCAATTGCGCCATAGCTCGTGCTTCCCAAAACAGCTGTTTGTCCAACTCAAAGCTGCTATGCGGCATGCGGGCGGCGTCGGCGATGTCGAACATACAGTGTGCCAGGGCACCCATGGCGTAGCCCCGTTCGGTTAAAGCGGCTTGCTGCAGCAATCTCAGCAGGGTTTCCGGTGTTACGGGGTAGTGTGGATCAGCGATACTGGCCCGACAGTGCCGCCACAATCTAACCTGTGCCTGGAGAATACCGCGCTCGGCCATCGCCAGTTCATAGGCGAAAGCGTCTTCCGGGTATTGGATTGGGTTCAGAAGGTTTTCGGTTTCTGTCTCTGAAAGCGTGCAAAGATCAATTGCAGCTGTTATCAGTGCCTCAGATGCCACCAAGTCGACTGGCGACCAGCCACGGATATCCGGCGGCGCGGCGCGGGTGTAGCTGTTGATATTGCGGGAACGTTCAAAGGCAGCGGCTCGCAGCTCAGTTTCATTAGCAACATAATCAGCCCAGCTTATGGGCGGGTGTGCCTCAGAATAGACTGTTGAGTCCGGTTCGCTCTGAGCACAGCCCACCAGGAGTACCATAAGGCCTACCACGGCCCAGCGCGCAGTGCATTTGTTTTGGTCGCTCATTTCATCGTCCTTGATTGACGGCCCACTCAGCGCCTGAGGGACTCCAGTTTCTGAGCTACGAGTTGTTCATCCATGCCCGGCGGCGCCCTTCAAGTATGCGTTTTTGATAGGGGACAAAGTCTTCCTGCTCCATGATATTGCGATAAACCAGATCGCCCCACTGGTGGCGCGTGCCAATGATTTGTATGCCGGTGCTGATGATTTGATCCAGTAACGGCTGGCCAGCAGCACGCAAATCCACCAAGTCTACCGGCCGATTGAATGCCAGTGCCGTGGCTTCGGTGATGGCGATGCGCTCTTCCATTGTGAGCGGGCTATCGGCCTGAACCGCAAGGTCGATGTCGCTATTGGGGCCTGCTGTCTGGTGTGCCAAGGAGCCAAACAGGGCGGCAACCCGGATACGAGGGAAGTTGGCCAGCAAGCTGCGGAGTGGTGGGATGGCTGGATTGTCAAACGGTTTAGCTGACATGATACGCGACCGTTCAGGTTTCACCCTGAGTGTATCAGAAAGTGCTGACAGCCATACTCGATCTACCTGGCAATGCAAGTAGCAGTATGGTGTCCCCGACAGGAATCGAACCTGTGACCTAGCGCTTAGGAGGCGCTCGCTCTATCCTACTGAGCTACGGGGACAGCGGCGGGTATGATAGCCAGCCCCGTGTTGTTACTCAAGTTTTGCGGCCGCCGGCGCCTTGCTGGTGGGCGCCCCTTTGGCTGGAGTTTGTTTTGATACCATCTGCGGTGCCTGTCAGCATTATCATGCCGGTGCTTAACGAGGCTGCCTGTTTGCAGGACTATCTTTCGCCGCTGCAAGCTCTGCGAACGCAAGGCTGGGAGCTGATTGTGACGGACGGGGGCAGTGATGACGGCTCAGTGCAACTGGCCCAGCCCCTGTGTGACCGGGTGGTGAGTGCGCCAAGGGGGCGGGCTCGTCAGATGAATGCCGGGGCGGCGGTGGCCAGCGGTGAGGTGCTGCTTTTTTTGCATGCGGACACACAGCTACCGGATAGCGCCTCGGCGGCTATGCAGGCCTTTATCCACTCAGCTGCAATCTGGGGCCGTTTTGATGTGCGCCTTAGCGGCCAGCGGCCTTTGTTTCGGGTTATTGCCTGGTTTATCAATCAGCGCTCTCGCCTGACTGCCGTGGCAACGGGTGATCAGGCTCTGTTTGTACGACGGAGCACGTTTGTCGAACTTGGTGGTTTTGCTGATATTCCCCTGATGGAAGATGTTGAACTCTGCAAGCGCCTGCGCGCCCTGGGGTGTCCCTTTTGTGTACGCTCGCCGGTCGTTACCGATAGCCGTCGCTGGGAACGCATGGGAGCCTGGCGCACCATTCTGCTCATGTGGCGCCTACGCTGGCGGTATTGGCGTGGCGAGTCACCGGCTGCATTAGCGCAGGCTTACAGAACCTATGTGAGGCGTCATGACTGAAGCTGTTGTCATACAGTTTGCCAAGTGGCCTGAGCCCGGCAAGGTAAAAACCCGCCTGTCACCCGCGTTGGGCGATGCCGGTGCGTGTGAGGCCCATGTAACCTTGACCTGCCATGTCTTGCGAAACCTGTTGCTATCTGGCTTGCCGGTCTGGTTTTACTGGGACCGACCGCTACAGCAGGCGCCTGTTTACGCCAGGCCGTTGCTGTCATTGATGGACGAGCACCCCGTTCGTGTGGGTTACCAGCAGGGTGATGATTTGGGGGCGCGCATGTATGGTGCCCTGAAAGAGGGGTTGGTAGAGCACCCAAAGGCCCTGGTGGTGGGCAGTGACTGCCCGTCGGTAGATGCTGACTACATCCGCCAGGCTATCGCGGCGCTGGCCGTCGCGGATGTGGTGCTGGGGCCGTCTGATGACGGTGGTTATGTGTTGATCGGCGCGTGCCGTTTGGACGCTGCCATGCTCACGGACATTGACTGGGGTACGGCTGCTGTGTTGTCGCAGACGCTGGCGCGGCTGGAGGCGGCAGGCCTGAGAGTTGTCTGCCTGCCGCCCCGTTGGGATGTGGATGAGCCCGAGGACTGGAGCCGTTACCAGCTGGAGCTAGTTCAGGGCTGACTTGCCCCGGAAGGTGTCAATCAGTGCCGGTGTCACGGTGCCGCTGTCAGCCTCGGTGGTGACCAGCAGGCTGCGAGACCGCGCAATCACCGCCTCGCGCCAGGTGCTCACCAGTTGCTCCCGGCTGACCTTGTCCACCGCTGCGGCCAGTTGCTCCCGGCTGTCGAAGCCAAAGGCTTCACGGTCAATCTCACGCCAGTAACGTTCTGACACCTGATCCAGCCGCCGCTCACGCTCCATCAGCCGCGATATGACGGCACGTTTCTCTCTTGCCAGCGCGTCGTCACTGAGGTCTTTGAGGGCTTGCAGGTAGTCTTCGGCAAACCGAGCCACGGCCTCATCAATCTGCTCGCCGGTGGCTTCCGGCGACTGCACGGTAAAGCCCAGCGCAGGGGTTTCGAGCATTTCGTAGGGGCTGGCGTACACCACGTAACCTAGCTGTTGCTGGGTACGCAGAGACTCATAGAAGGGGCTGCTGGCGATCTGCGACAGCAGGCGGTAAATGGCCCGTTCCTGGTAGCTGCGGTTGGCGCCCTGAACATAGAGCACAAAGCCGGTGTCCGGGTGTTCAACCTGCAAGCGGGGTGTGTGGGCCTGCCCCAGTCGGCGTACCTGGCTGCGGGGCACTTCCACATGGGCGCGGGAGTCCAGTACCAGAGCATGGGCCTGGTTCGCCAGGTTCAGAGCGGCAGCCTCGGTAAGGTTGCCGTGTACCAGCATGACCGGATCAGCACTGGTGGCAAACCGGATGGCATAGGCCCGCAAGTCGTCTACCGTCAGCTGTTCTGCTGCTGCCAGTTTCTCCTCATCTGTCCAGGTGTTTTCCAGCAGCAGGTTCTGAATCAGCTGGCTGGCTTGCTGGAAGGGGCGCTGGCGGCTGTTGTTGCGCAGATTGTCCATCAGTCGCTGCCGTGCGGTCTCGAAGCGCGCTTCGGTAATACGGGGCTCAGCCACTTGCAGCAGTACCTGACCCAGCAGGCGGTGCAGTTTGTCATCATAGCCGCCCACTTTGATGGTGATGCCCCGCAGATGGGTGTACACCCGGTACTCCAGTCCTGCCAGGCTTGCGGCATAGGCGATGGGGTTCAGGTTGACATTGATGCTGTCCACCAGCAGCTGGTTCAGCACGTGGTCTTGCGGGCTGGCGGTGCTGACTGGCGAGCGCAGGCTCAGGTAGATGTTGGCCCGCGGCGTACCAAAGCGGGTGTCCCGGGCGTACCACAAGGCGAGGTTGCCGGGGGCATTGAGTTGCAGCGGCTTGTTCATGGGCGCACCGGCCACCAGGTCCAGGTTTTCCGGCACAAAGGGGTTTGGCGCCGGAAGCGCCAGCTGGCCTGCCAGCCCGGCTGGCAGGGTGCTGGTCACTTGCTCAGGTGTGATGCTGCTGAGTTGGTAGGGCGTGCTGTACCAGCGTGTCTGTGCTGTGTTTTCTGGTAGCGCCCGGGGGGCGGCGAGAGTGACCAGTACATTGTCCGGTGTCAGTTTAGCCAGCAATGCACGGTAGGCATCCGGCCGATAGTTTTCCAGCATCCAGGGGGCGCGAAGAACATTCTCGGGGTCCACGTGATGCAGCAGCATGGACAGGCGGGTGGCGGTTCGCACTGGGGGCAGCTTCTCAGCGAAGCGGAAGTCCAGCTCGGCGAGCTGCTGTTTTTCCGCGAACCTTGTTTCGGTGATGCCATCCTGTCGCAGGGTGTCAATCTGCTTGAAAATCATGGCGGTGATGGCCTGCCAGTTGTCAAAACCCTGAGGCGTCAACGCTAGGCTGATCTCAAAAGTGGTTTGCTCGCCAGCCTCCAGACCTTGCCCTGCGGACAGGCTTTCTACCCAGCCCATCTGCTTCATGACGTCCAGTAAGCTGCCGGGGCCTTCGTTGCCCAGAATGCTGGCCAGGTAGTACAGCGGCTTGTCCCGGTAGTAAGGGCGCTGGGAGGGTATGGGGAAGCTGAGATTGAGCTGGTGGACCTCCCGCAGGGTTTGTATTTCCAGCAACCGCGGCAGCTGTGCCGTGTCAAACAGGGCCTGGTCGTGGGCCAGCGGCGCAAGATTGCGGTTTTCAATGGCCGTGAATCTGGGCCGAACCATGGCCTCCAGCTCGTCCAGGCTTTGCGGGCCATACACCACCAGGGTCATGATGTTGGCGGAGTAGCGGGCGTGCCAGTGGGCAACCACATCCGGTTGCAGTGGGCGCTCGGCGGTATCCTCCAGAGTGTGCATGTTACCAACACTGAACTGGCTGGCGGGGTGTGCCGGGTTCATGGCCCGCTGTCGCGCCGAGTAGTTGCGGCGGCTGTCTTCACGCATTTGCGAGGTGAACTCGGAGTGAACCGCGCGCCGCTCCCGTTCCACCAGCTCCGGTGTGAAAAGGGGGGCCGAGAACTGCTGGGCAAAGCGGTCAAGCGCCTGCTCAAGGTAGTCCGGCTGTATGTCGAAGAAGTAGTTGGTGTCCTGAAACGCAGTGAAGGCGTTATGGGTGCCGCCGTGGCTGCGGATGAACTGTTGGTACTCACCGGGGTCCGGGTACTTTTCTGTACCCAGGAACAGCATGTGCTCCAGAAAGTGGGACAGGCCCTCTCTGTCCACCGGGTCATCCCCGCTACCAACGGTGATGTTGAGGGAGGCGGCGGCTTTGTCAGCGCTGGGGTCACTGATCAGCAGGGTGCGGAGCTGGTTATCCAGCACCAGGTACCGGTAATCGTTGGCATCATTGGGACTTTTCACTGGGGTTATCCCGGCATGGAGTGAAAGGCTGATCAGCGTGAGTGACAAAAAAGATGCGACAGCGCGCAACCGCATAAAAGAACTCCTGTTCAGTGAACGGCAGAGGCCGGTTTGAGATGCTCGTATTGGTTGAGGGTTTTCTTCGCCAATGAGGCAGTCGCTTCTGCGGTAAGTTCCCCGCTGGCGATTTTTTCCAGCACGGTAGTCATTACCAAAAGGGCCTGCCGGTAGTCCTGAAACTCAGCCTGAAACGCCTTGTCGATGGCCTCGTAAACTGCCTGGATCTTCTCCTGCTGGCTACTTTTACTGCTGCTGCTATCGTTAATGGCGCGCAGGCAGGCGCGGGCGATAGCGATATAGCGTTCGGAGTTTTTGTCCTGCTGGGGCATGGGGGCATCCTGTGAGTTGGTGATTAAACAGCGTGGGGGGATTATGTCATTGGGGGCCTCGGATTGCATCGCTGGATACGATCGGCTATCCGATAACTGAGGGTGTTGCCAGGCCACAGTCAAGGGGGCTCATCAATGTGTTCAACTTGCCGTGCAAGCCGGTACAACTGTGCTAATCTGAAAGAGTTGCCAGAAACAAATCTAGAGTAATTACTCGATAAAAAACAAAGGGTTAAAGAGTATTTGCTCTAATAAAACAGGATACTTGTGCATTGCAACAAAGTACAATGCTATCCGCTTATTACGGAATGTCGGCGCAGACCGGCGACCTGACAGGCCTTAACTCAGAGACATTAATAACCAGGACGGACATTGCATGAATTACTTTCTTACCGGTGGTACCGGCTTTATCGGTCGGTTTCTAGTTGAAAAGCTTCTGAAACGGGGAGGCACCGTTCATCTGCTGGTTCGGGAGCAGTCACTGGACAAGCTGGCCCAGTTGCGTGAGCGCTGGGGGGCCAGTGAAAATCAAGTGAAAGCGGTGATCGGCGATCTTTCCCGGCCAAATCTGGGTATTGATGCCGGCACGCTGGATGCGCTCAAAGGCAAGCTTGACCACGTATTCCACCTGGCGGCGATCTATGACATGGGCGCTGATGCGGAAACCCAGGAAGTCGCCAACATTGAAGGCACCCGCAATGCCATCAAGGCAGCGGAAGCCATGCAGGCAGGCTGTTTCCACCACGTGTCGTCCATTGCAGCTGCTGGCCTGTTCAAAGGCACCTTCCGCGAAGACATGTTCGAGGAGGCTGAGAAGCTCGACCACCCGTACCTGCGTACCAAGCACGAGTCCGAAAAGCTGGTCCGCGACACCTGTAAGGTACCTTTCCGTATCTACCGTCCAGGTATGGTGATTGGTCACTCACAGACCGGTGAGATGGACAAGGTCGATGGCCCCTATTACTTCTTCAAGATGATCCAAAAGATCCGCGCTACCTTGCCCCAGTGGGTACCGACCATTGGTATCGAGGGAGGCCGTCTGAACGTAGTGCCGGTGGACTTTGTGGTGAATGCCATGGATCACATTGCCCATCTGCCGGGTGAAGACGGCAACTGTTTCCATCTGGTGGATTCTGATCCTTACAAGGTGGGTGAGATCCTCAACATCTTCTGTGAAGCGGGTCATGCGCCCCGCATGGCGATGCGGATCGACTCCCGCATGTTCGGCTTTATTCCGCCCTTTATCCGCCAGAGTATCAAAAGCCTGCCGCCCATCAAGCGTATGACCAGCGCGGTATTGGATGATCTGGGTATTCCGCCGTCCGTGATGTCCTTCATCAATTACCCGACCCGTTTTGATGCCCGTGAAACGGAGCGTGCGCTGAAAGGTACCGGCATTGAAGTGCCCCGCCTGGGTGACTATGCCGCTGTGATCTGGGACTACTGGGAGCGTAACCTGGACCCTGATCTGTTCAAGGACCGCACCCTGCGTGGTGCAGTTGAAGGTCGCGTATGTGTGGTTACCGGAGCGACCTCCGGCATCGGTCTGGCAACAGCGGAAAAACTGGTGGATGCCGGCGCCATTGTGGTGATCGGTGCCCGTACCCGTGAAACGCTGGATGAGGTGGCCGCACAACTGGAGGCTCGCGGTGGTGGCAGCGTTCATGCCTACCAGTGCGACTTCTCAGATATGGCAGACTGCGACCGCTTTGTGAAAACCGTACTGGATAACCACGGCCACGTGGATGTGCTGGTTAACAACGCCGGTCGCTCCATTCGTCGCTCGCTGAACCTGTCTTTTGACCGTTTCCATGACTTTGAGCGCACCATGCAGCTGAACTACTTTGGCTCGGTGCGGTTGATCATGGGCTTTGCGCCGACCATGTTAGAGCAGCGTCGCGGTCACATCATCAACATCTCCTCCATCGGCGTATTGACCAACGCACCGCGCTTCTCAGCGTATGTGGCGTCCAAGTCCGCCCTGGATGCCTTCAGCCGCTGCGCTGCTGCTGAGTGGTCTGATCGCAACGTGTCCTTCACCACCATTAATATGCCGCTGGTGAAAACGCCGATGATCGCACCTACCAAGATCTATGATTCAGTGCCGACGCTGACGCCGGATGAAGCGGGCGATATGGTGGCTCAGGCCATCATCTACCGGCCTAAGCGTATTGCCACACGACTGGGGGTCTTCGCCCAGGTGCTGCATGCCCTTGCGCCGAAGATGGGTGAGATCATCATGAACACCGGTTACCGGATGTTCCCGGATACTGCCGCCGCAGCAGGCTCCAAAACCGGAGAGAAGCCCAAAGTCTCCACCGAGCAGGTGGCCTTCGCCGCGATTATGCGGGGTATCTACTGGTAAGGCTTGTCGCCAGAAACAACAACGCCCGGCATTGCCGGGCGTTGTTGTTTGGAGCATTGGCCAGGGTTATGACGCGCTTGGGTTACTCTTCCTCGTCACTCACCGGGCCATGGCCAGGGGGCGGGTAGCCGCCCAGGGCTTTCCAGCGATTGACGATGCCGCAGAACAGATCTGCGGTTTTTTCTGCATCATAGGCCGCTGCGTGGGCTTCCCGGTTGCTGAAGGGAATGCCCGCCAGTTTGCAGGCGGTAGCCAGCACCGTGTGGCCATAGGCCAACCCTGCCAGGGTCGCAGTATCAAAAGTTGAGAAGGGGTGGAAGGGGTTGCGCTTGATGTCAGCCCGGTGGCTGGCTGCGAACAGGAAGTTGTGGTCGAAGGTGGCATTATGCCCAACCAGAATGGCGCGTTTGCAGCCTTGGGTCTTGATGGCCTTGCGAATAGGGCCAAACAGCTCGCTCAGGCCTTCCCGCTCGGGCACGGCTTCCCGATCAAGGCTCCAGGGGTCAATGCCGGTGAAGTCCAGCGCTGATTGCTCCAGATTGGCTCCCTCAAAGGGTTCTATATGCTGCACCAGGGTTTCTGTACGGTGCAGGTTGCCGTCCTCGTCCATGTCCAGCAGCACAGCGGCCACTTCCAGCAGGGCATCGGTACGGTGGTTGAAACCACCGGTTTCCACGTCAACAACAACGGGCAGGTAGCCGCGAAAACGAGCAGCCATGGCGGTGGGTTTGGGGGATTTGTCGCTCACGCGCAGTCCTTGTCAGTTCAGTGGTTCTCGGCGAGGCGCCATTGGATGGTTTCACCTGCCCGCAGGGGAACAATACGGCCACCAGCCAGTGGCAGACTTTCCGGTGCGGTCCAGGCCTCTTTTACCAGAGTAATGGTGTCAGTATTACGAGGCAAACCATAGAAGTCAGCACCGTTAAAGCTGGCAAAGGCTTCCAGCTTGTCCAGCACACCCAGTAATTCAAAAGCTTCAGCGTAGAGCTCGATAGCGGCAAAGGCTGAGTAGCAACCAGCGCAGCCGCAGGCACTTTCTTTTTTGCCGATTTCATGGGGGGCTGAGTCGGTGCCCAGGAAGAAACGGTTGTCGCCACTGATTACCGCGTCCTGAAGGGCCTTCTGGTGCCGCTCACGCTTGAGGATTGGCAGGCAATACAGGTGGGGGCGAATACCACCGACCAGCATGTGGTTGCGGTTATACATCAGGTGCTGAGGGGTGATGGTGGCGGCCAGTTTGTGACTGCTTGCCATGACAAAATCCACCGAGTCGGCGGTGGTAATGTGCTCAAGCACCACTTTCAGGTCCGGAAAGCGCGCCAGGGTAGGGGCCAGCACTCGCTCCAGAAACACTTTTTCCCGATCAAAGATATCGATATCGCTGTCGGTTACTTCCCCGTGCACCAGCAACAGCATGCCGCACTCAGCCATGGCGGCGAGCACGTCATCAATGTGGCGGATGTCCCGCACACCAGAGGCTGAATTGGTAGTGGCACCCGCCGGGTAGAGTTTGGCGGCTACCACTCCGGCTTTACGGGCCTCATGGATCTGTGCGGGCGTGGTTTGCTCGGTCAGATACAGGGTCACCAGGGGTTGGAACGGGTGCCCCTGCGGCAATGCAGCCATGATACGTTGCCGATAGGCCATGGCCATCTCTGCGTCGGCCACTGGCGGTACCAGGTTGGGCATGATGATAGCGCGCCCGAAACAGCGGGCAGTAGCTGGGACGACATCCTTGAGGACGTCGCCATCGCGAACGTGGAGGTGCCAGTCATCCGGGCGGGTGATGGTCAGCGTGCGCATGGCGGTGGGGCTCCGGCAATGAGGTGGAAAAAACCGCAAGAGTATACCAGAACCGGACGTTGATGTTGCCGCCTTGTCATCGGCGGGGTTTTGACGGTCATTTCTCGGCGGTGCCCTAAAGATTCTTTGGGTGTGGCCGTTAAGGTTTATGGAGTCGTATGGGCTCCCGGGACTATTCAGAGCAAAGGGCGTACTGTTGATGGCTTGGCTTCGACACACGGGAATCGCACTGTTGGCACTTCTTGCGGGCCTCGCGCCAGCGCAGGCGGCTACCTATGGTGCGGGTATCGAAAACAGCCGCTGGTTCACCTCCGAGTCAATTTTTGACTGCACCATCAGCCATGAGATTCCCGGTTATGGGCGTGCGATTTTTCAGCATCGGGCAGGTGAGAATCTGCGCTTTATACTGGAGGCCCCGCTGGCCATGATGCAGGCGGGTACCGGTGCGTTAGTGATTGAAGCGCCCGCCTGGCGTCCGGGTGCGGATGTGCGTCCATTGGGTGGTGTGGAGGTCCGGGCTGGTCAGCGGCCTGTGGAGATCGGTGGCAACCAGGCCATGGCCATTGTGTCAGGGTTGCTGGATGGCATGGCGCCAACCATCACCCGCCAGTCCAGCTACAATCCGGGCGTGGTGCGTGTGCGCCTGTCCAATATTAATTTCCACCAGGCTTTTCAGAGCTACCAGCGCTGTATCACCAACCTGTTACCCGTGAATTTTGACCAGGTGCAACGTTCCCGCATATTGTTCGCCGTGAACAGCGCGAATCTGTCTGACCGGGACCGTGCGCAGCTGGATAACATTGTCACCTACATTATGGCTGACAACACGGTGACACGGATTTTTGTGGACGGTCATACGGATCGTTCCGGTAGCCGCATCACCAACCGGGTGATTTCTGAGGAGCGCGCTACCGCCGTGGCTGAGTATCTGCTGAGCCGCGGCTTGCCAGAGGACCTGCTGATTGTGCGGGCTCACGGTGATCAATTCCCGGTTTCCAACCGCCCGGCTGAGAACCGTCGGGTCACCATTCGGTTGGAACGTGAAGGGGATAACCCGCCCTTACGGCAGGCGGCTCAGGGCGGCTCTTCCTTTAACGGTGGTTAACCACAGCGTTTTCAGGACAACTTAGCGGTTGGCAGCGGCCACCAGGCCTTCAAGGTGAGCCGTCACGCTCTCCGCCAGGGCTTTGAGGTGGTAGCCACCTTCCAGCGTAGAAACCAGCCGGTCGTGGGCATGGTCATGGGCGACACTGGTCAGCAGATCCGTGAGCCAGCGGTAATCTTCCGTATCCAGATTCAATTCTGCCAAGGGGTCTTTGACGTGGGCATCAAAACCGGCGGAGACAAGAACCAGCTGTGGTCTGAAATCCTGCAGTTTATGCAGCCAGCCCCGCTCAACGATCTTGCGGTAATCTGTTGATGAGGTACCTGCAGAAATCGGCACATTGATAATGTTGTCCGGCTGCCGATAGACGTGGGAGTGGGGGTAGAAGGGATGCTGGAAGCTGGAGCACATGAGGATGCGCTCATCGCCCTGAACAATATCCACTGTGCCATTGCCCTGGTGTACATCAAAATCAATGATGGCGACGCGTTCCAAACCATGAAAAGTGAGCGCGCGCATGGCGGCCAGCGCAACATTGTTGTAAAAGCAGAAGCCCATGGACTTGCCCCGCTCAGCATGATGGCCGGGCGGGCGGGCACACACAAAGGCATTGGTAATCTGGCCGCTCATCACCAGGTCGACAGCCTGTATGTTGGCCCCTGCCGCTAACTTTGCGGCACGCAAGGTGTGGGGCATCATGGCGGTGTCCGGGTCGGTAAATACCCGGCCCCGGGTGGGTTCCAGCAGTTCCAGTTGGTGCAGATAGGTTTCCGGGTGCACCAGCATCAGTTGATCCCGTGTCGCCTCCTCTGCCCTGACCCAGTCCAGCTTTTCTTCCAGTTCGGTGTCGATGATGGCGCTCAGGATGGCCGCCAGCCGGGCAGGGGACTCTGGGTGGCCGGCACCCATGTCATGCTTCTGAAAATCATCATGGGAGAAGAATGCGGTAGTCATAGATCAGCGTTACGGCCTCTGGTGGCGTACTTTTGTTTTTATCAGTCTATCAGGCTCCTGGGGTTGATGCTCCTGTGACTTTTGTCGAATGGTGTCATGCTGCTGACCTGCGTCAAAAGTTCGTACGCTGGATAAAGTTTACATTCAGGGCAGACCACCTAAGATGAGAGAATGATCCAGCGCGCGACGCCTCAACTCATCATTAGGGAAGCGACAAGGTTGTGGGAACCCGATATCTGGAAAGCCTGTTCAATCCTGAGTCCATTGTAGTTATTGGCGCCTCCGAGCGCTCCAGCAGCTTGGGCGGTATGGTCCTGCGTAATCTGATGTCCGGCGGTTACCCTGGCGAGTTGGTGGTGGTTAATCAGAATGATTACAGCACCGTGCATGGTATTCCGTGTTTCCGTAAGATTTCGCGGCTGCCCATTACGCCCACTCTGGCTATTATCTGTACGCCCCCCACCACCGTGCCCAAGCTGATTCGCCAGCTCGGTGAAGCGGGCGTGCGCACGGCTATTGTCATGACCGGGGGTATGTCCCGCGCTCACAGTCGCACCGGGCAGCCAATGATGTACTCCGTGCGTGACGCCGCCAAGCAGGCAGGCATTCGTATTCTTGGCCCGAACACCATTGGCCTGATGGTGCCCTCACGCAAGATAAACGCCACCTATGCGCACATGGGCGCCATCAGTGGCAAGGTCGCCTTTATCGGCCAGTCTGGCACCATTGCCAGCTCGGTGATTGACTGGGCATTCGCGCGGGGGGTGGGCTTTTCTCACTTCCTGACGCTGGGTGATGGCATGGATATCGGCATCGATGATCTGATTGACTATCTGGCCCAAGACCATCAAACCCGCGCCATCCTGCTGCACATTGAACATATCCCAAACCCCCGCCGCTTTGTCTCTGCGGTGCGGGTTGCCTCCCGTACCAAGCCCGTTATCGTGGTTAAAAGCGGCCGGGTGCCGGAATCTGAGTGGCAGCGTGTGCCGCTGCCGGCGGGTATATCTCGTAGCGACCAGATCTATGATGCCGTACTTAAACGTGCCGGTGCATTGCGGGTAGACGGTCTCAGCCAGATGTTTGATGCGCTGGAAACCCTGAGCCGTATGCGTACGGTGCGGCAGGAGTCTCTGGCTATTATGGCTAATGGTGTGGGCCCGGGGGTACTGGCGGTGGACCGTTTGGCAGCGCTGGGCGGGGAGTTGGCGCAGTTAAGTCAGAACACGCTGGAGGCTCTTGGCCAGTTACTGCCGCCTTACTGGTCCCGTAAAAATCCTATCGACCTTAACTACGACGCGACGCCTGCGCTCTACGCCAAAGCCATCAAAATTCTGGCGCAGGATACCAATGTCTCCAATGTGCTGGTCATGTATGCCCCCACACTGACGGAAGACAGCATGCAGATTGCGGACGCGGTGGTGCAGGCGGCAAAAGGTACGCGGCTGAATATCCTTACCTGCTGGCTGGGTCAAAGTACCGTGATGGACGCGCGTGAGCTGTTTTACCGGGCCGGACTGCCGTCCTTCTTTTCGCCGGAAAAGGCGGTGAAGGCCTTTATGCAGCATGTTAACCATCAGCGGGTTCAACGCCTGCTTAAGGAAACGCCTCAGTCCTTTACTGACCATCTGGCGGATCGTGCCGAAGCCCGCAAGCTGATCCTGAATGCCCTGCGCATGGGCCGCAACCATCTCACCAACCGGGAGGCCCGGGAGGTGATAGGCGATTACGGCATTCGCAGTGTTGAAACCCGTTACTGTGATGATGTGGACGGGGTGATTGAGGCCTTTGCCATTGAACGGCGCCCTATAGATATCACGCTGATTCATGAGCGCTCCTGCCACCCCTACATGGAACAGCAAACCGGCCGTGGCCGTTACCGGGAAACCCTGCAGGGACTGAGCAGCGAGTCAGCCATCATTGACGCCTGTCGTATGTTGCTGGAGGAATACCGGGCGCACTTCCCGACCAGTGGTTTTATGGGGTTTGCAGTGCGCCTGTCCTGGCAGCCTCTGGGTAGCACAGCGTTCAGTGTGGGGGTTACCCGTGACCCGGTGTTCGGGCCGCTGGTGGTATGCGGGGCCGCTGGCGCCAGTGTCAGTGTCATGACGGACCGGCAGCTGGCTTTGCCGCCCCTGAATATGGTGCTCGCTCGGGAGCTGTTGCAGCGAACCTACATGTACAAGTTACTCAAGGAATACAGCGAGCAGCCGGAGGCGGACATTCGCGGGGTCTGTGAGACCCTGGTGATGTTGTCACAGGTGGTTATTGATAACCCGGAGATCAAGGGCATAGAAATTATGCCTCTGGCCTTTGGTCATGAGGGCGCGGTGGCCGTGGATGTGGCCATTGATCTTGATGCCCGGCCCGCCCGCACCATTATTCAGCCTTACCCTCGTGAACTGGAGGAGTGGATTGTACTGCCCAAATCCGGCCGCAAAGTGATCCTCCGCCCGGTAAGGGCTGAGGATGAGCCTGCCCACCGGGCTTTCCATGAACACCAGTCGCCGGAATCCATCCGCTACCGCTTCTTTCAGTATCGCAAACATTTTTCCAGAGAAGACGTGGCTCAGATGGTGCAGATTGATTACGACCGGGAGATGGTGTTCGTCGCCAACGCTGAGTCCGAGACCGTGGAGGGGGAGGAAACCCTGGGCTCGGTGCGGGTATGGACGGACGCGGATAACTACCGTTGCGAGTTCGCAGTGATGGTGGATGACAAGCTGCGTGGCGAGGGCCTGGGATACACGCTGATGACCAAGATGATTGATTATTGCCGCGCCCGCGGTACGCTGGAGATGGTCGGTAATGTGCTGCCGGAAAACCGCCCCATGCTGGCACTGGCGGAGCGTTTAGGCTTTGACATCAACTTCAATGCTGAAGAGGAAGTCATGGACTTGCGTCTGGTGTTGAACACGCCGGAGAAACGCCTCGGTTAGGCTTGAGGCATGTCGGCTAAGCCGCACAGGGTGTCCCGTGCGGCTTAGCCTGTAGGATGGCTGTGGTCAGGCATCCTCAATAATGGCTGAGCGGTCTTCGCCGCCGAGGGCTTCCAGCAGGCCCGGCAACAGGTTTGACAACTCCAGTGTCATGATGCTGAAGGAGGCGTCAAACTTGGCCGCCACATCATCATTGTCGATATCTTCCAGCTTCTCCGTCAGGGTCTCGCCAAATTTCAGGCGGCGGATGCCCAATTCCTCATCCAGCACAAAGGACACATTGTCGTCCCAGGTCAGGGACAGCTTGGTGACCTGCATGCCGGCGTCCAGGTGGGTACGAATCTCATCGCCCTGCAGGTCAAGGCCGCGACAGCGTACTACACCGCCATCTTCTCCCGGGTCCTTGATTTCACATTCGTGGCCGAGGCTGATCTGGCTGGGCAGGTCAATACTGCCGGTGAGCCAGCCGGTAAAGGTGAAGCCAGGTGCCTGATTTACCGCGGGCATGCGTACGGGCAGGGAGCCGATGGCCTTGCGCAGGGCACTGGCCAGCTCTTCTGCCTGTTTGGCAGAGCCGGAATCCACCACCAGAAAGCCGTCTTTTGGTGCCAGGTAGGCAAACAGGCGGCGGGAGCGGGAGAAGGCCTGGGGCAGCAGCTCCAGTGTGACCTGTTCCTTGATTTCATCTTTTTCCTTACGGCGGACCTTGCGCATCTGCTCCTGCTCAATGGCCTCCACACGCTCGGCAACGGCCTCTTTGATCACCGGGCCCGGCAGTATCTTTTCTTCCCGCCGCAGGGCGATCAGATGATAGCCATTGGCACTGTGTACCAGTTGCTCGCTGTGCCGCCCCAGTGGCGAGACCCAGCCCTGACGAAAGGTCTCCTGGGGGCCGCAGGGCTTGAACGCACCTTCGGCCAGCTGGGTTTCCAGCTCGGCAGGGGTAATATCAAAAGGTTTGGTAAAACGGTACACACGGGCGTTACGAAACCACATGGGTGGGGGAGTCCTTATTATCCGATTTGCATGATCTCAACGAGAACGGTTTTTACAATAAAGCCGATAACGCCCGCGCCCAATACGGTAAACAGGGCAAGGGTGCCGAACCGACCGGCTTTGGATTTTTTTGCCAGATCCCAGACGATAAAGCCCATGTAGATAATCAGCGCTGTCAGCAGCACCAACAGGGATATCTGGGAGAAAACAGCTTCATTCATGGTAACAACAACCTCTGATTACTGCTCTTTGCGCAGGAAGACCCAGTTGTCTCCCTTGGACTGCTCTTCGCTGTAACGGTAACCCTCCCAGTCAAACTGTTTGAGGGCTTCGGCGTCTGTAAGCCGGTTGGTGATGGCGTAGGCGCACATCAGGCCTCGGGCTTTTTTGGCGTAGAAGCTGATCATCTTGTACTGGCCGCTTTTCCAGTCCTTGAACTGGGGGGTGATGATACGCGCATCCAGTGCCTTGGTGTTGACACTTTTGAAGTATTCATTGGATGCCAGATTAATCAGCACCTTGCCCTGCTTGGCCAGATCGGTATTGAGGGCGTCGGTGATCCGGTTACCCCAGAAACCATAGAGATCCTTGCCGCGGCTGTTGGCAAAGCGGGTGCCCATTTCCAGGCGGTAGGGCTGCATCAGGTCCAGTGGTCGCAGGAGGCCGTACAGGCCGGACAGAATGCGCAGGTGAGTCTGGGCAAACTTGAAGTCCTGTTCGCTGAAGTTCTCTGCCGCCAGCCCGGTATACACATCACCTTTGAAGGCCAGAATAGCCTGGCGGGCATTGTCGGGGGTAAAGGGCTGGTGCCATTGCTGGAATCGCTCGGCGTTGAGCTGCCCCAGCTTGTCACTGATGTGCATCAGATTACTGACCTGGTGGGGCTCCAGAGCTTTCAGTTGGTCAATCAGCTCACAGGCATCATCCAGAAACGCCGGCTGGGTATAGGTGCCGGTAGCCAGCGGGCTCTCGTAATCCAGCGTTTTTGCTGGGGATATTACCATCAGCATGGTCGGGGACTCCCTGGTTAACTGAGAAACTGCTGCAGTTGCTGTGCATCAAAGGGCCAGCCCAGCTCTGCCCCGGTATCGGTGCGTTTGAGTACCGGGATGCGGGTGCCATAGGTGTCCACCAGTGCTGCCGATTCGGCGATGTCGATAGCCTCGACCGGAATCGGTGCGGGCAGGGGGGTGCTGACCAGAATAGCTTCCGCCTGCTCGCACAAGCCACAATGGCTGGTGGTGTAAAAAATCAATGCCATGGTACAGCGTCCGGGGTTACTTTGGCTGGGCGTCAAACTGTTGACCAGTCACGCCCCCGCTGTCCTTGCCCATCAGGTAAAGGTACAGAGGCATGATGTCTTCCGGTGCAGGATTGGTCATGGGGTTCTCCGCCGGGTAGGCATGCGCCCTCATGTTGGTACGGGTGGCGCCCGGATTCAGACTGTTGACGCGGATGTTGTTCAGCTCGTCATCCAGCTCGTCAGCCAGCACCTGGCACAGGCCTTCAACGGCGAACTTGGATACCGCATAGGCGCCCCAGTAGGCCCGGCCACGACGTCCTACGCTGGAGGAGGTGAAAATCACCGAGGCGCTGCCGGAACTGCGCAGGGCTGGGATCAGCGCCCGGGTCAGGTTGAAGGCTGCATTGACGTTAACCTGCATCACCTTGGCCCAGGTATCCGGGTCCTGGTGCTCAATAGGGGCGCGTTGCCCCAGCAGAGCTGCGTTGTGCAGCAAGCCGTCCAGGCGCCCGAAGTTGTCCTCCAGGGTGACCGCCATCTCTTCGTAGTCCCGGGCCGTGGCGCCTTCCAGATTCATGGGCACAATGGCGGGTTGAGGATGGCCGGCAGCTTCAATCTCGTCGTAGAGGGACTCCAGCTTGGAGATGGTGCGGCCCAGCAGAATCACCGTGGCACCGTGGGCGGCGTATGTCTTGGCGGCTACCCGGCCGATACCATCACCGGCGCCCGTGACCATGATAACCCGGTCTTTCAATAGCCCTTCCGGGGCCTTGTAATCGTGCATGATGCTCTCCGTCAATACGGTGCAGGCCAGCCACTGCCGACCACGGTAAAAAGTCAGTGGGTTATTGTACCAGCCAGCTCAGCAGGGCGTCAGCGGAATCAACGATATGGTCGGCGCCCCAGCTGGACACCGCCTGCCGGTCCGTTATATAGCCATAACGGGCGGCTACGGTGATCATGCCGGCATTGCGGCCGGCTTCAATATCCCGCAGGTGGTCACCTACATAAACGCCCGTGCTGGCGGGCACACCTATCTGCTTGCAGGCAAGCAGGATGGATTCCGGGTGAGGTTTGCGTTGGCTGACATGATCCGGACAGATAACCGCCGCGCAGCGGGGAGACATGCCCAGCGCATCCAGTAGCGGTGCGGTAAACCGAACGGGCTTGTTGGTAACTATGCCCCAGGGAATGCGCTCCGCTTCCAGCCAGTCAAGCACGGTTGCCATGCCGGGGAAGAGCACGGTCTGCTCCGCCACTGAGGCTTCGTAGATATCCAGAAAGGCACCGTGCAGGCGAGCGTAGTCGGCATCCTCGGGCGTCAGGCCAAAACCCACCTGAATCATGGCGCGGGCGCCGTCTGACACGGAATCCCGTATCGCCGCGTCCGGGAGCACGGTCAAACCTTCCTCCTGCCGTAGCCTGTTCAGACAGCGGATAAAGTCTGGCGCGGTATCCAGCAGGGTGCCGTCCAGATCAAACAGGACGCTGGATGGCATTGTGGGGCGTTTAACCATGATATTACTCGACTGCATCATCGATGAGGGTCGCATGCATCATGTAGTTTACGTCAACGTCACGCCCCAGCTTGTAAACCTTGGTGATGGGGTTGTAGGTCATGCCCGTAAGCTCGCGCACCTCAAAGTCTGAGCGGCGCAGGTAGTCTGACATTTCCGAGGGCCGGATAAACTTGCGCCATTCATGGGTGCCCTTGGGCAGCATACGCAGCACGTACTCCGCACCTACAATGGCAAACAGAAACGATTTGGGGTTGCGGTTGATGGTGGAGACGAACAAATGACCACCGGGCTTCAGCATGCAGGCGCAGGCGGCTATCACCGAGGCGGGTTGGGGCACATGCTCCAGCATCTCCAGGCAGGTAACCATATCGTACTGACCGGCATGCTCCGGATCTGCTGCCAGCTCCTCTACAGTGGTCTGCCGGTAATCCACTTTTACCCCGGATTCCAGACCATGCAATCTGGCTACAGACAACGGCGCCTCGCCCATGTCGATGCCGGTTACCTGGGCGCCGCGCAGGGCCATGCCCTCAGACAGCAAGCCGCCACCGCAGCCCACATCCAGCACCCGTTTGCCAGCCAGTGGCGCACGCTCATCGATATAATTCAGGCGTAGCGGGTTAATGTCATGCAGCGGCCGGAATTCACTGGAAGGGTCCCACCAACGGCTGGCCAAGGCTTCGAATTTGGCAATCTCACTTTTGTCTACGTTCTGGTCACTCATGGCTTTATCCAGCAGTGGTTCGTTCAGGAGGAAATACGCTGTTGCCATTGCTGAACTTTCAGCATCAGGTCGGCAACATCAATGCGGGTCAATACACCGTTCTGTACCTGAGGTACGCCGTTAATCCAGCTATGGCTCAGTTGCCGCCCATGGCGACTGTACACCAGGTGAGAGGCGGGGTCGTACACCGGTTGCAGGAAAGGGTCGCTGAGGTCAAAGGCCACCAGGTCGGCTTTCTTGCCTGCTTGCAGGCTGCCCAGATCCTGTTCGCGCCCCAGCGCGCGGGCACCATGCAGGGTAGCCATGGCCAGGGCCTGGTGGGCTGACACGGCGGCTGCATCACCGGACACGGCTTTGGCCAGTAAGGCGGCGGTGTTTGCTTCACCCAGCAGATCGAGGTCATTGTTGCTCGCCGCCCCGTCCGTACCCAGCGCCACATTCAGGCCTGTGTCCATCAGCCTGGCAATCGGGCTGAAGCCGCTGGCCAGTTTCAGATTGGACTCGGGGCAGTGGATGATGTGCACACCGGTGCCTTTGAGGGCTGCCAGGTCGCTGTCATCAATCTGGGTCATATGGACCAGTTGTGCCCGGCCACTGAAAACCCCCAGTTCGGCGAGGCGGTGAACAGGCCGCAGGCCGGTATTGGCAACCGCGTCCTGAACCTCAAATGCGGTCTCATGCAGGTGTACCTGCAAGCGTGCGCCCTTACGTGCTGCCAGGGCGACAGCTTCTTTCATCGGGCCGTCAGAAACGGTGTAGGGGGCGTGGGGGCCAACGGCGGGCATGATGAAGTCGTGCCCCTGCCAGTCATCAATCAACTGCTCACCCTTGCGCAGATAGTCTTCCGGCCCTTGGCCCCAGGCGGTGGGGAAGTCCAGCAGGGGGAAGCACACCTGGCTGCGGATGCCCACGTCATGGGCTACTTCAGCAGCGACTTCCGGGAAAAAGTACATGTCGGAGAAACAGGTGGTGCCGGTGCGCAGCATTTCTGCGATGGCCAGCCGGGTGCCGTCAGCGATGAACTCGGGGCTGATAAAGCGGCCTTCTGCCGGCCAGATATGGTCGTTCAGCCAGGTCATTAGCGGCAGATCATCCGCCATGCCCCGGAACAGTGACATGGCCGCATGGCCATGCATGTTGATCAGGCCGGGCATCACCACATGATCATTGAGCTGATGGGTTTCACGGGCACGGTAGTGTTTGTCAGCTTCTGGCTGTGGCAGCAGGGCAACAATACGGTCGCTCTGAACCAGCACAGCATGATGTTCCAGTACCACGCCGGCCGGAACGATGGGGATAATCCAGCGGGCATTGATACGAAGGTCAACGGCGGTGATGGTGTCTGCAGTCATGGCGTAACCTGTGGTGGTGCGTAGTCAGCGCAGTATAGCGAGGGTGTCCGATGGGGGCCATAGATGGTGACCATGTTGCAACCATGCGGGCTTGCCCATCGATGGCCGGAGATGAATTTGCCCCCTGGCATCGCTATACTGCGCGCAATTAACACATGCAAGGGCTGGCCTTATGGTAACGCAAGATCAGGATTTGGGAACGGTGGCGCTGCGTTGGCAGGGCGATAGCCTGGCGCTGCTCGATCAGCGCCTGCTGCCAGCCGAGGAAGTCTGGCTGACCTATCAGGACGCTGACGGTGTTGCAGGTGCCATTCACGACATGGTGGTGCGGGGCGCCCCAGCCATAGGCATCAGTGCGGCCTACGGAGTGGTACTGGCCGCTCAGCGGCTGACGGCCGGGGATGACGGCTGGCGAGTCAAGCTGGAACGGGCCCTTGATCGGCTGGCAGCCTCGCGCCCGACAGCGGTTAACCTGTTCTGGGCGCTGGAGCGCATGAACGCCGTGCTGGCGACAGCTGATACCCTGGGCGGTGCCTGTGGGGCGCTGGAAGCCGAAGCGGTGCTGATTCATCAGGAAGATATTGCTGCCAACCTCACCATGGGGCGCCTGGCGCTCACGATCATGCCTGAGCAGCCCTTCGCTGTTTTGACCCACTGCAATACCGGAGCCCTGGCGACCGGGGGTTATGGTACAGCGCTCGGAGTGATTCGCAGTCTGTGGCGGGCCGGACGCCTGACCCGCGTGTACGCGGATGAAACCCGGCCATGGCTGCAGGGCAGTCGGTTGACGGCCTGGGAACTGGCGCAGGACGGCATTCCGGTGACCCTGAATGCGGACAGTGCTGCAGCGCATATTCTGCGTCAGGGTGAGGTGCAGTGGGTCGTGGTAGGGGCTGACCGTATTACCGCCAACGGCGATGTGGCAAACAAGATAGGCACCTACGGCCTGGCGGTACTGGCCCGACACCACGGTGTGAAGTTTATGGTGGTGGCGCCTTCCAGTACGGTGGATATGTCCCTGGCCTCAGGGAATCTTATTCCCATTGAAGAGCGGGACGGCACCGAAGTGCGACAGGTGCAGGGCAGGCCGGTGGCACCGGCCGATGTGGCTGTGTTCAATCCGGTGTTTGATGTCACCCCAGCCGCCCTGATCGATGCCATCGTGACTGAAAAAGGGGTTATCCTGAACCCGGGCCTTGAGGCTATGGCGGCCTGCTTTAACTAGGCCGCCCCGGCTCAGCGTCTGTCTCAGGCGTCTGAGCCACCCTTGCGGTTTTTCCTGGTGGCTGGTGGCTGGCCAGCGGCATACTCAGCCTGCACTGCGGCAACTTTCGCTTCCTGTTCAGCAACAAAATGCATGGACATTTCGAAGCTGCGGCGGGTGAACTCCAGCACCTTCTGAAAACCCTCATCAGAGAGCTTGCGTGCATCGTCGTGGCGGCGAAAAATGTTGATAAACTCCCGTTCCCGCTCGAACTGCAGGGGTAGGCGTCCGACCCCCCAGTCCTCCAGTATCTTCCATGCTTCCGGGTTGTAATTACGGGTGTACTTCAGGATAAACGGGATGGGGTCGTTGCGGGCCACGAGGGCGGCCAGCCGCAGTATCAACTCAAAGGACAGGGTTGCGGTGCCATTCTCCACCGCTTCCAGTATGGATTTATCCTTCAGATTCAGCGCTTCACTCATCTCCGACAGTGTCAGCCCAGCCACTTCACGCACATCTTTGAGGGATTTGCCCGCTTGCAGTGCCAGACGCATCTGATCCTGTGATTTGATGAGGGCGCGGGCAACCTTGCGTGAGGTGTCGGTGGTGCGGACTGCGAAGCGGAAGGCCGAGGAGGTAAGGTCTGTCAGCCGGTCAACCATGGTATCCGGGCTTTCCTGTGCAGGCGCGCGGTCACTGGGGGTTTTGTTTTTTTTGCCGTTCTTTCCAGGCTCATCGGAAGCCTGACCCAGCCCCAGTTTTTCCACCTGATCCATGGATTGCATGGCATGCATGGCGTCCATTAACAGGTTTTCCAGGGCAAGGGCGCGTTTTTTTTCTTCTTCGCCGGGCATGGGGCGCTCGCAGTAAGGTGAGAGAAGTAACGCCCCCTCAGGGCAAGGGGGCCTGGGCGGTATACTGTTTGGCACCGACAATGGTGGCGAGGCGGCGGTCAAGGCTGAGCATGTCGGACATGATGTATCCGCCTTCGCGAACGATAAAGTCCATTTCACTGTCACGCTCAGGGTCAGCGGCCTGCGCGGTTTGATGCGCTTCAAGTTCTGACAGTGAGGCAAAGGGCTCGTCACCAGCCAGTTTCCGGCGGGCATTGGCAATGGTGAGCTGGCGCTGCTCAAGTGCCTGCTGTTCCGCCTGACGTTGGGCAAAGTTCAGGCTGATATTAGTCCGGCCCCGTTGCTCTTGCAGCAGGTCGATTTCTTTTTGCAGCAACTGGAACTCCGGCGTGGTGTCGAAGCGTGACTGATGCTGCTCGCGCAGTGAGTCGAGAATGCCGCTGAAATCGAAGTAGCGTTTGTGGGGTACGGCTGCAATCTGGTCCCAGGGCAGGGCCCCATCCAGTGCATCTTCGCCAATACGGGTTTTGTCTACCCGGGACGGGATGTAAATGTCGGGAATCACGCCTTTGTGCTGGGTGGAGCCACCGGACACCCGATAGAACTTGGACTGGGTGATTTTCAGCTGCCCATGGTTCAGTGGGCGCACGGCCTGCACCGTGCCCTTGCCAAAGGTCTGCGAACCTACCACCAGGCCGCGACCGTAGTCCTGAATGGCGCCGGCAAAGATTTCGGATGCGGAGGCGCTCATGCGGTTTACCAGCACCACCAACGGGCCGTCGTAGACTACCGACGGGTCCTGATCGATAAGGACCTGAACATCGTTGTCAGAGTTGCGGATCTGAACCGTGGGGCCTTCCTCGATGAACAGGCCGACCAGATCGTTGGCTTCGTGCAGAGCACCGCCGCCGTTGTTTCGCAGATCCACCACCAGACCGTCAATGCCCTCCTGCTTGAGCTCGTTGATCAGCCGGCGTACGTCACGGGTGGTACTTTTGTAGTTGGGGTCGCCGGACTGCATAGCTTTGAAGTCCGCATAAAAAGTGGGGATATCGATGACGCCAATACGGAAGCTTTGCTCATCCCGCTCCAGATCAATGATATGGCTGCGGGCGGACTGCTCCTCAAGTCGCACCTGTTCGCGGCGGATATCAATAGTGCGGGTGACGGTCTCGTCACTGGCGCTAGCAGGGATAACTTCCAGCGTGACCGTCGAACCACGTGGGCCACGGATCAGGTCTACCACTTCGTCCAGTCGCCAGCCCACGACATTAATGATGTCTTTATCCTGCTGGCCGACACCCACTATCCGGTCCGCAGGCTGTAACTGGCCCTGCTTGGAGGCTGGCCCGCCGGGCACCAGGCGGACAACCTTGGTATAATCGTTGTCAGACTGGAGAACAGCACCAATCCCCTCCAGTGAGAGGCTCATATTGATGTTGAAGTTTTCTGACGTGCGGGGTGAAAAATAGGCGGTGTGCGGGTCCCAGGTGCCGGCGAAGGCATTCATGTAGGCCTGGAAGGCGTCCTCACTGCGCATCTGGCTGGCGCGTTTACGCTGGCTGTCATAGCGGCGGGTCAGGGTGTCCAGAATTTCTTCATCGGAGCGACCATTCAGGCGCAGGCCGAGCACGGCGTTCTTAATGCGCTTGCGCCACAGGGTGTCCAGCGCGTCCTGATCCGCTTCCCAGGGGGACTTGGAACGGTCCAGTTCCAGCGTTTCGTTGCTGTCAAAGTCAAACTGATCAAGACCATCGTTGAGCAGTGCCAGCGCAAAATCCAGTCGTTCGATAATACGTTGCTGGACCGTATTGAACATTTCAAAACCGGGCTGGAGCTGGCCGGTTTTCAGAGCCGCGTCCAGCCGTGTGCGCCACTGGTTGAAACGGTCCACGTCTTGTTGGGTCAGGTAGACCCGCTGGCTGTCCAGGCTGTCCAGATAAGCATCGAACACTTGTTCGGACAGGGATGCGTCGATTTTCTGATTGCGGAAGTGGGTAAACTGCAGCTGCCGGGCAATCAGAATGTTTGCCCGCGCCTGGTCAATGGTAGGGGCTACAGGCTGGTAGGTGACGGGCTCGGCCGCCGCATGCAGGGCAACAGGTACCACCAGCAGACTTAGGGCAAGGGCGCGGCCATGCCTGCGGAGGGCTTCCGCCAGGGTGCGGGTCAATGAACCTTGTGCTTGCCGGTGGGAAAGTGCTTTGGTCATGCGCTACCAATCTTGTTAACAGTGGCTCTGATTCTTCATTGTAGGCAAGGCGGTCAAGCGTTACCAGAGCAGGTCCGCTAAGGCGTGTGACAATATGTACATGAATCAACCAACAGGTTTCCGTATAACTGAAAAGGCCCGGCGGGTGCCGGGCCTTTTGCTGTCACGCGAAGGGCGTGTTGGTTTCTGCTTTTTCCAGCAGTAGCGCTGGCGGCGTGAACCGTTCGCCATACTGCCCGGCCAGTTCCCTGGCGCGTTCGGCAAAGCGTCGCACGCCGTACTGATTGATGAACTGGACGGCACCTCCGGCCCAGGGTGCAAAACCGATACCGAAGACACTGCCGATATTGGCGTCTTCCACGGTGCGTAGAACATCTTCCTCGAGACAGCGCACGGTCTCGATGGCCTGGATGAACAGGATGCGGTCCTTGAGATCCTGCAGCTTCACTGCGGAGGCGTCCCGGTCGGTGCTGAACAGACTGGCCAGCTCCGGCCAGAGGAACTTCTTGCCGTTGGCCGGGTACTCGTAGAATCCGGCGCCTGCGGCTTTACCCTTGCGATTGAGCTCCTTAACCATGCGATCAATGACAGCTTCCGCCGGGTGGGCCTGCCAGCTGCCGCCTGCCGCTTCTGTATCCCGTTTGCTTTGGTCGCGGATATGCTGCATCAGAGTCAGGCTTACCTCATCCGAAATAGCCAGAGGCCCAACGGGCATGCCCGCCAGCAGCCCGGCATTTTCAATGCTGGCTGGGTGGATACCTTCGGCCAGCATGCAGATGCCTTCATTTACGAAGGTACCAAACACCCGGGAGGTGAAGAAGCCACGGCTATCGTTTACCACAATGGGGATCTTGCCGATCTGCTGCACATAGTCGAAGGAACGCGCCAGGGTTTCATCTGACGTTTTTTCACCGACGATGATTTCTACCAGCTGCATTTTGTCCACCGGGGAGAAGAAGTGCAGGCCGATAAAGTTCTCAGGCTTGGCAGAGGCCTCCGCCAGCTGGGTAATGGGAATGGTGGAGGTGTTGGATGCGTATATGCCGTTGGCAACCAGTTTGGGCTCTGACTCCTGCGTTACCTTGGCCTTCAGATTGCTGTCTTCAAACACCGCTTCGATGATCAGATCACAACCCGCCAGGTCGTCGGCGCTATCAGTTGCCTTGATACGCGCGAGAATGGCGTTTTTCTCTTCCTCGGTCATGCGCTTGCGGCTGACTTTCTTGGCCAGCAGTTTTTCAGAGTAGTGTTTGCCTTTCTCGGCGTTTTCCAGCGACACGTCTTTAAGCACGACCTCAATACCACGGACCGCGGTAGAGTAGGCGATACCCGCACCCATCATACCCGCACCGAGGACACCCACTTTCTTGAAGGTTTCCTTGGCCACGCCGTCCGGGCGGCTTTCGCCCGCCTTGATGGCGTTGAGCTGGAACCAGAAGGTGCCGATCATGTTTTTTGCCACATTACCGATGGTCAGCTCAGTAAAGTAACGGGTTTCAATCAGGCTGCCGTTGTCGAAGTCCACCTGGGCACCTTCCACCGCGGCGGAGAGGATGGCTTCTGGCGCCGGATAGCAACCTTTGGTTTTGCCCCGCAGGATGGCGGGCGCGATGGCCAGTTTCTGTGCCATGGCGGGGTGATGAGGGGCGCCGCCAGGCAGTTTGAAGCCTTTTTGGTCCCAGGGCTGCTGGCACTTGGGGTTGGCTTCGATGAAGGCACGAGCCTTGGCCATCATGTCGTCGCGGTCACTGGCCAGTTCATTGATAATACCTGCTTTCAAGGCGTCCTTGGGGTTCACCTTCTTGCCTTCCATAAGGAAGGGGAAGGCGGCTTCCAGGCCAATCATGCGGGGCAGACGCTGGGTGCCGCCGCCGCCCGGTAGCAGGCCGAGGGTGACTTCCGGCAGGCCGAGCTGGATGCTGTCGTCATCAAGGGCAACCCGATGATGACAGGCCAGGCAGATTTCCAGGCCGCCGCCCAGTGCGGTGCCATTGATGGCCGCCACGACGGGCTTGCCACAGGTCTCCAGGGCACGCATTTCTGCTTTCAGACCGTTGACCATGGTTGAGAATTCAGCCGCGTGCTCACGGGTGACCTTGAACAGTTCGTTCAGATCACCACCGGCAAAAAACGTCTTCTTGCCGGAGGCGATGATGATGCCTTTGATCTTGTCCAGATCCGCACGCACACGGGTGACGGTATCCGTTAGCGCTTCCCGGAAAGCGCCGTTCATCGTATTGGCGGACTGGCCCGGCATATCAATGGTAAGGGTCAGGATGTTCTGACTGTCGATGTCGTATTGAATGGCACTCATGAATCATTCTCCTCTGGATTGGTGGGCCGGGTTCAGCAGCGTTCGATGATGGTGGCGATACCCATACCGCCCCCGACACAGAGGGTGGCCAGGCCGTAACGCAGCTCGCGGCGTTCAAGTTCATCCAGCAAGGTGCCGAGGATAATGGCACCGGTCGCACCCAGTGGGTGCCCCATGGCGATAGAGCCACCGTTCACGTTGACCTTCTCATCCGGAACATTCAGCTCGCGCTGGAAACGCATGACGACGGAAGCGAAGGCTTCGTTCACTTCATACAGGTCGATCTGATCAGCGGTCATGCCCGCTTTCTCCAGCGCCTTGCGGGCAGCGGGTGCCGGGCCGGTGAGCATGATGGTGGGGTCCGTGCTGGTGACGGCTGTGGCGACAATGCGGGCACGGGGCTTGAGTCCCAGGGCTTTGCCCTTGGCTTCGCTACCGATCAGCAGTGCAGTTGCGCCGTCCACAATACCGGAGGAGTTACCGGCGTGGTGCACGTGGTTGATTTTCTCTACGTAGTGATACTTCTCACGGGCTACGCCGTCAAAGCCCATCTCCCCCATCATCTGGAACGAAGGCCTCAGGCCGGCGAGGGACTCCAGGGTGGTGTCCGGGCGGATGAATTCGTCACGCTCCAGAATGACCACGCCATTCTGGTCGGTAACGGGCACGATAGAACGGTCGAAATAGCCGTTGTCCCGCGCCGCCGCCGCTTTGAGCTGAGAGTTGACGGCAAAGCGGTCAACATCTTCCCGGCTGAAGCCATCGATAGTGGCGATCAGGTCAGCGCCGATACCCTGGGGCATAAAGCCTGTGTGCAGATTGGTTGCCGGGTCCATGGCCCAGGCACCGCCATCGGAACCCATGGGTACGCGAGACATGGATTCCACGCCGCCGGCGACCACCAGATCTTCCCAGCCGGAACGGACCTTCATGGCTGCCATGTTTACCGCTTCCAGTCCGGATGCGCAGAAACGGTTGAGGGTGACCCCGGCAACGGTATCTGCCCAGTCTGCGGCCAGTGCCGCGGTTTTGGCGATGTCAGCCCCCTGGTCACCAACTGCGGTGACACAGCCCATGACTATGTCGTCGACCTGTGAGGTGTCCAGGTTGTTACGGCGCTGCAGAGCGTCCAGCAAAGTGGTGAGCAGGGTGATGGGTTTGACGCTGTGCAGGGAGCCGTCTTTCTTGCCCCGGCCTCGGGGTGTGCGGACGGCGTCAAAAATATAGGCCTCGTTGGTCATGGCTGTCCCTCAGTCTTGTTGGTGTGGGGATGGGTAGGAGCATAGGCGTCCAGCCGGTATACGGCCAGGATGTATCCGGTTGCTCGCTGCGGCAGTAACCATAGCGTGCCAGAGTCTGCAGGGGTAATGGCGTGGGTTACCAATTGGATTGGCGAATTTGCTCAGCGGCTGGCTGAATTTGCCACTATGATGGTAGATGAACCCGAACATGATCGGAGCTCAGTACAGGAGACGCGCCATGTCGTTGCTGGATGCCATTGATAACTTTTACGAGCATTTGGTGGTTGAAGCTGTCGAGAAAACCCGTGACCCAGGGGACGGCCAGGATTTTCTGGTGGATGTCATGTGTGTCGCGCTGAACCGCTTGCCCACCCGCTATTACCGGCACTCGGTAGACCTGATGTTTTACATGGCTGATCCAGAGTACCAGCAAATGCTTAAAGCGGTGGAAGAGGCGGTCGCCGGGGCCCGGGAGTTTGTCCAGGCCCACCGGCGGGACATGTAGCCCTGTCTTAACCCGACAGGGCGCTACAGAAGCGCTCTGCCAATTCGGGCGTGGGGGCGGTTTCCGCAGTGCTCAGGCACCAGTGCGCCACCAGGGCTTCCAGCTCCTGCCTCGGGGGCAGAGTGTTGCCGCCCATGCCCGCTGCCAGTCGTTGCACCTGAATGGCCATGCGTCTTTCCTGATCCTCGGCGGGTGAGGGCTGTCCGCTGATAATTTCCGCCCGGACAACCAGGTCCCGGAAATCAGCATGTTCGGCACCCGGCAGCTGCAGGTGTTGCCAGTGGTTCGGCAGTGTTTCAACAGCAAGTGGGCCTTGAGACCGGCGCTGGGCATGGGCCAGCCAGTCTGCCAGCTGCTGGCGGGTGGCCTGGGTCTGGAGGTTTTCATTAAGTGCCGCGAGTTCTTGCTCCACCTGCTTCCGCAAGGCTTGCGGCAGAGCCTGTTGCAGCAATGAGGTGAGTTCATTTTTGTGCTCAGCCAACGCTGTTGCTTCCTGATCGTCCTTGCGGGCCGCTATGCTGGCGCCAACCAGCCCCTGTACCTTGTTTTCAAGCGCCTTGAACTCGGCTTGCTCTGCCGACTTTTCCTCATCACGGCGAGCAAACAAGGTGTCGCAGGCTTTGCGGAAGGCGGTCCACAGGCGGCGGTCTTCGCGGTGGCGGGTAATGCCAACGGATTGCCACTGCTTCTGCAGTTGTTTGGCTCTATTCATGGCCTCTGGCAGTGGGTCGTGGCTGATCAGAGCCTCTGCCTGACTGACAATCTCGGCCTTGAGGGCTTCATTGCGTTGCTGCTCGTTCAGCAGGGCAGACTCGACGTTCGCGGTCAGCTGATCAAACTGTTTCTGTACTTCACGGTTGTCTTTGAAGTCCACCGGCCAGGCCTGCTTCCACTCCTGACGAGCGGTGCGCAGGATCTTTTCCACTGCCTTCCAGTCCATGTTGGCGCCCTGCAGTGCCGGCAGGAAGGCGTCCAGCTCCCGGCAAATAGCCTCACGTTTGTGCAGGTTAGCTTTCTTCAGGTCTGCGCGTGCGGCAAAGTATGCCTTGCAGGGCTCAAAGGCCCGGTCTGACGCTGCTTTGAATCGCTGCCAGAGCTCCTGGTCCGTTGAACCGCCAAGGGCGCGCCAGTCCTGTTGCAGCTCTTGAATGCGCTCCGCTTTGGCTTCTGGCTCCATATGCTGTTCGGCCAGGTACTCCATGGCTTCACACAGGGCTTCCTGTTTTGGACGGGTGGCGAAACCTTGCCAATCTTGCAGCTCCTGTAACTGACGGCCAAGTAGCTGCATTCTCGCCTGTAATTTTTGCGCCTGGGGTTTGGCAAGTTGTTGCATTCGTTGCTGCGCCGTCTTGTGCAGCTGCCGCGAGGGCTTCAAGGCCTTTTGCTCCAACGCCTGCTCGAGTTTGTCCAGGGTCGCCGACAACGCGTTCAGCAGCGCACTTTGGTCCGTTGCTGTCGCAGGTTTTTCCTGGCGCGCGCTTCCCAGCTTGCTGCGAGCGGCCATCAGGGCTTCAGGCGGCGGAAAGGCGCCGGGCCATTCGATGGCCTGGGTTAGGCGCCGCAGAGCAGACAGGTCAGCCGGCTCATCGGCTGCCAGCAGCCCTTCCAGTTCTCCGCGCGCCTGATCAAAGCGCTGCACGGCGCCAATGAGGTTTCGCAGTGACTGCATCTGTTGCAGGTACTGTTTTTGCTCCTGCTTATCGACATCAGCATCCCGGGTAGCTTCCAGCCAGCGATTTTCCTGTGTCTTTTGTAATGCATCCAGGGCGGGCAGGGACAGGCAACGATCGGCAGATGGTTGTTGCAGGTCTGCCAGGGTGTCCGCTAGCAGGGCGAGTGTCGCCTGGCGCTCGGCGGCCTTCTGTCGCAGTGCCTCTTCTGCCTGGGCCTGTGCCTTGAAAGCCGCCACGCGTTGTTTGCAGCTATTGATCGCAGTCAGGAATAGGGTGGTTTGATCGGTGTCTGCCTCTACCTGGATGGCTTGCCACTGGTTCAGGATGGTTTCCAGGCGGGCTTCGTAAAGGTTGGTGTTCTCGGTCTGGGCGTGATCCTGTGCCTGCTGGAGCAGGTTGGTAATAGTCTGCTGCCTTTGTATTGACTCGGTTTGTGCAGTTTTATGGGCCTGCAACCGCTTGCGGACATGCTGGTATACGCCTTTGTCCCGTGACTTGGTCGCCCTTTCAATACGTTGCAGGGCGTCTATACACTCAACTCGTTCGGCTGCGGTCAGTCGTATGGCTGCGGTAGCGCCTTCAACGGCGAGCTGTTCCAATTGCGCGAGCTCCAGCTTGCCCTGCAAAAGTGCCGCCTGTCGCTCCCGCTCTGGTGTCTGTGGCGGCTCAGGCGTTACCGTAGCGGCGCGCGCTGGTGCCGAACCCTTGTTCGTGGGGGCTGAGCCGGCTTTGCGGGATTTGAACAGTTTTTGTATAAACGCAGCCATTACGGATTCCTTGTTGCAGGACTTGATCAGAGGCTCCCCGGGGGCCTTTGCCCAGCCTCGAAGTGGTATCCTTCGTCAATGCTGGGTCGCCGGCGTGGTAACGCCATTGCGCCAAGGGATCCATAGTCTAGCCATCCAAAACCGAAAGAGGAAGCACGCGCAATGAGGGATCGCTCACAGCCAGGGGCAGAAGCTGACCCGTTAGAGCAGGCGAGGACCACCGCTATGCGTTTGCTGGCCCGGCGGGAACACAGCCGCTTTGAGTTGGCGCGAAAACTCAGGCAGCGTCGCCTGCCTGGTGAGGTTATTGACCGTGTGCTGGATGAGTTTGAGGCCGAGCAATGGTTGAGTGATGAACGTTTTGCTGAGGTTTATGCCGAGCAGCGTCGCGGCCAGGGGTATGGCCCTTTGCGTATTCTGGCGGACCTGCAGCAGCGCGGCATCAGACAACTGCCGTCCGCCGTGCGGGCGCTGGATACCGCCGCCTGGGTTGAGCAGGCAGTGCAGTTGCGGGAGCGGCGCTTTGGGTTGACGGACTTGGCGGATGACTGGCAGGAGCGGGCACGTCAGGCCCGCTTCCTGAGTCAGCGCGGTTATAGCGGTGAACAGGTGGAGCGTGCCCTGGGTGTAACCGCTGACCGCTTATAATGTAGGAGGTGTTTGGCTAAGAGCCCGTGGCAACCCTACGCGTTGCATGGCCGCATCCGCCTCGTCGAGGGGTAGCGCCAGCGGCTCGTCATCGGGCAGTGCGTCGAAGTGATCGAAGTGGGCAAAGGTGTCTGCATCAGCGGAGGGTTCTTTCATCCACGCCAGGACGTCATAGTATCTGCGGATATTCTGCACATAGACGACGGGTTCATGGCCGCGGGCATAACCAAACCGGGTGCGGGTGTACCACTCCTTCTGGGCCAGCAGGGGCAGGAAGTCTTTTACATCCATCCAGCGATCCGGGTCACGCCCCGCCGCTTCTGTCAGGCGCCGGGCATCTTCCAGGTGGCCAAAGCCCACGTTGTAGGATGCTAGGGCAAACCAGGTGCGGTCAGGTTCTGGAATGCGCTCGGGAATCTTGCGGTGTACCATCGTAAAGTAACGGGCGCCACCTTTGATACTCTGCTCAGGGTCCAGCCGGTTGCTGATGCCAATATAGGATGCCGTATTGCGGGTCAGCATCATCAAACCACGCACACCGGTGGGCGATACGGCATTGGGGCGCCAATGGGACTCCTGATAGCCAATGGCCGCAAGTAGTCGCCAGTCCAGGCCGTACTCTTCCGCATAATCCTGAAACCATTGCTCGTAAGTGGGCAGGCGATGACGCACGTGGTGCACGAAAGTCCTTGCTCCTACGTAGTTGAGACGGTCCAGATGGCCGTAGAAGCGCTCGTGTAGTTGCGCCAGGCTGCCGTCTTCACTGACGCGCTCGAAAAAGGCTTCAGCCGCGTTGACAATGGAGTCGTCCTGATTGGCTGGCAGCAACCAGACAATAGGTGTTGGTTCGCTCAGCTCGAAGGCCCTTAATACATTGGGGTAGTAAACGTGGTTCAGCGCCAGCTCCGTTGAGTCAACGACGGCCACGGGAAACTCGCCGGACTCTACCCTGTCGAGAAGGCCTGCGGTGTCCAGGCTGGCGTGCTCTATCCAGCGTAACTCCGGATGGCTTTCCTGCAGCTGTTCAAGCCAGAAACCATGGTTGCTGCTACCGATGATGTGGGGTGGTTGTGCCAGTAGGTCCGACACTTCACGGGGCCGGTCAGCACTACGGTTAAAGATGACAACGGACTGAACTTCAAGGTGGGTGTTGACCACCTGATAGCGGTTTCTGCGCTCATCATTAAGCGCGATACCTGCCGCGCCCAGATGCGTGTACCCCCGGTCGAGCACAGAGAACATTTCTGATGTGCTGTCTGCGACCCGCACCCGTAGCTCCACGCCGAGCTCATCGGCAAAGCGTTTCGCCAACTCATACTCCAACCCGGTGGGGCCATCGCGCCCTTCAAAATAGACCGACGGTGAGTTGGTTGCCATGAAGTGCAGGGCACCTTGCTGGCGCGCAGTCTCAAGCGATGTAGGCTTGGAGCACGCAGTCAGGACCAGCGCTACACCCGCCAGCATCAGTGCTCTGGCGGTCGTGTTTCTCGCTGATCTGTTCAGGGCTGATGCTGACCTATCCAATATTGTCCTCTCCCGTACTGCGTATGCGGAACTGTCCGTGTTTGGTCAAATGATCCCCTGTAAAATTAGAGTGGTCAATCTAGCTGTACACATTTTACACAAGATTTTACCCTCTCTGTATCCTACGGATGGATTAAAGTATCATGGCGCCTTTCTTATCTGCACGGATAGACCGCCACCCCCTGATGTATTGGCATGATAGTGCCCCGGTGGTGGTTTTGTCCTTTTATACCAAGGTGATACAGGTTTAGATCATGCTTGAACTCCGTGGCGCTCCCGCCCTCTCGCCTTTCCGCTCCCGCAAGCTTCTGGCCCAGATTCAGGCCGTGGTGCCGACGGTATCTCATGTCTATGCCGAGTTCATGCATTTTGCTGAAACGTCGGCGACCCTGGATGATCAGGATCAGCAGGTGCTTGGGCGCCTGCTGACCTACGGCCCCCGTGTGGCAGTGGAAGAGCCTCAGGGCGTGCTGTTTCTCGTTGTGCCGAGGCCCGGCACCCTGTCTCCCTGGTCCTCAAAAGCGACGGATATTGCCCGCAACTGCGGCTTGCGGCAGATTCAACGTATCGAGCGTGGTGTTGCTTACTACATTCAGGCGAGCAACAAACTGAGTCTAGAGCAACGGGAGCAGATTGCTGCACTGTTGCATGATCGCATGACCCAGCGTGTGTTCCACGAAATGGGTGGTGCGGAGTTGCTGTTCCACCACGACGAACCGCGGAGTATGAACCGTGTGAGTGTGTTGACGGGTGGCCGTCCCGCACTGGAACGGGCCAACCGGGAACTGGGATTGGCGCTGGCCGAAGACGAGATCGATTATCTCGTCAAATCCTTCACTGACCTGCAGCGTGACCCCACGGATGTAGAGCTCATGATGTTTGCGCAGGCGAACTCAGAGCATTGCCGCCACAAAATTTTCAATGCGTCCTGGGATATTGACGGGGAGGCACAGGAGAAATCCCTGTTCGCCATGATCCGTAACACCCATGAAATGCACAGTGAAGGTGTGTTGTCTGCCTATAAAGATAACGCATCGGTGATCGTAGGCAGTGAGGGCGGACGCTTCTTTCCCAATCCGGCAACCGGTGTGTATGAATACCACCGCGAGCCTATTCACATTCTTATGAAGGTGGAAACCCATAACCACCCGACCGCTATTTCCCCCCATCCCGGCGCTGCCACAGGTTCTGGTGGCGAGATCCGTGACGAAGGTGCGACTGGCCGTGGCTCCAAGCCCAAGGCAGGTCTGACTGGCTTCACTGTATCCAACCTCAACATCCCCGGTGATCGTCAGCCCTGGGAAGGGGATTACGGTAAGCCAGACCGTATCGTATCTGCGCTGGATATCATGATCGAAGGGCCCATTGGTGGTGCTTCCTTTAACAACGAGTTCGGTCGCCCGAACCTCACCGGTTACTTCCGTACCTTCGAGCAGGTCGTACCGGGTGTCAATGGGGATGAGGTGCGTGGCTATCACAAGCCCATCATGATTGCAGGTGGGCTGGGCAACATTCGCGCTGACCATGTTGAAAAAGGCAGCATCCCCGTAGGGGCCAAGTTGATCGTACTTGGTGGCCCTGCCATGTTGATCGGTCTGGGCGGTGGCGCTGCGTCCTCGATGGACTCGGGTGTCAGCCATGAGAATCTGGACTTCGCCTCTGTCCAGCGTGAAAACCCGGAGATGGAACGCCGTTGTCAGGAAGTGATTGACCGCTGCTGGCAGTTGGGTGATCACAACCCCATTGCCTTTATCCACGACGTAGGTGCCGGCGGTCTTTCCAATGCCATGCCTGAGCTGGTGAAAGATGGTGGCCGTGGCGGTCGCTTTGAACTGCGGGATATCCCGAGTGATGAGCGTGGCATGTCGCCACTGGAAATCTGGTGTAACGAATCACAAGAGCGCTATGTATTGGCGGTTGCACCGAACGATCTGGAGCGTTTTGATGCCATCTGCCGTCGTGAACGTTGCCCCTACGCGGTGATCGGTGAGGCGACGGAAGAGAAGCACCTGGCACTGGCTGACGCCTATTTCAATGACAAGCCAGTGGATTTGCCGATGGATGTTCTGTTCGGCAAGCCCCCGCGCATGCACCGCAGTGTGCAGCGCGCGTCGTTTATCAAGCCTATTTTTGACTCCACCAAAGTGGATTTGAAAGATGCCATCCAGCGTATTCTTCGCTTGCCTTCCGTCGGCAGCAAGAGCTTTCTGATCACCATTGGCGACCGTACGATCACCGGTCTCGTGGCCCGTGACCAGATGGTCGGGCCCTGGCAAGTGCCAGTGGCTGACGTGGCCGTTACTGCCGCCTCTTTTGATGTGTACAGCGGTGAAGCCATGGCCATGGGCGAGCGTACGCCAGTCGCCACTATTGACGCACCGGCTTCCGGTCGTATGGCCGTTGGCGAAACCATTACCAATCTTGCTGCTGCACCTATTGCCAAACTGTCGGATATCAAGTTGTCCGCTAACTGGATGGCTGCGGCAGGTCACCCAGGCGAAGACGAAAATCTTTACGAAACCGTGCGGGCGGTGGGCATGGAACTCTGCCCAGCACTGGGTATCGCCATTCCGGTGGGCAAGGACTCCATGTCCATGAAAACCGTTTGGGACGATGAGAATGGTGAAGTCAAAGCCGTTACGGCACCTCTCTCATTGGTTATCAGTGGTTTTGCACCCGTGACCGATGTGCGCCGTACACTGACGCCGCAACTGCGGACGGATACTGGTGAAACAGATCTGATCCTGATTGATCTGGCTGCGGGCCAGAATCGTTTGGGTGGCTCCGCTCTTGCTCAGGTCTATGGTCAGGTTGGCGCCGTGGCGCCAGATGTGGACGATCCGGAAGATCTGAAAGCATTCTTTGCGGTTGTTCAGGGGCTGAATGCCGACGATAAATTGCTGGCCTACCATGATCGTTCGGATGGAGGTCTGTTTGTCACTCTGGCAGAAATGAGCTTTGCTGGCCGGGTGGGCATTGATATCAAACTGGATGGCCTGGCTGCAGAGCCTTCCCAATTTGCACGTGAACTGTTCAATGAGGAGTTGGGTGCGGTTGTTCAGGTGCGTCGCGAAGACACGCCCTTTGTGTTGCAGCAGTTCTCCGCTGCAGGGCTGGGTGAGCATGTGTCAGTGATTGGCGCCCTCAATGATGATGACCGTTTACGCTTCAACTTTAACGGTAATGCCGTTGTTGATGAGGCGCGATCGGCCCTTCAGCGCGTATGGGCTGAAACAAGTTATCGCATTCAGTCATTGCGTGATAATGCAGAGTGTGCCCAGCAGGAGTTTGATAATCTGTTGGATGATCAGGACCCTGGGCTGCATGCCAAGCTCATGTTTGATCCGAGTGAGGACGTTGCTGCGCCTTTCCTGAATCTGGGAGCCCGCCCCAAAGTGGCGGTGTTGCGTGAGCAGGGGGTTAACGGTCAGGTGGAGATGGCTGCAGCCTTCGATCGCGCCGGTTTTGAGTCAGTTGACGTGCACATGAGTGACCTCATGTCTGGCCGTGTCAGTCTTGCCAACTTCCGTGCGCTGGTGGCGTGTGGTGGCTTCTCATACGGCGACGTGCTTGGCGCGGGCGAGGGTTGGGCTAAATCCATCCTATTTAATGAACGCGTGCGGGAGCAGTTCAGCAGTTATTTTGAACGCCAGGACACGCTGGCTCTGGGTGTGTGTAATGGTTGCCAGATGCTCTCAAACCTTCACGAGCTGATTCCAGGTACTCAACACTGGCCCCGCTTCGTCAGAAACGAGTCTGAACAGTTTGAAGCCCGGTTGGTGATGGCTGAAGTGCAGGAATCCTCTTCCGTGTTCCTGGCGGGAATGGCAGGCTCTCGTATGCCTATTGCTGTCGCTCACGGTGAAGGTCGCATCGAGTTGGCTCCTTCTCAGTCACTGGAAGGTCTATCCAACAGTGGTCTGGTGGCGTTGCGTTATGTGGATAACCGCGGTTTGGCAACGGAGCGCTACCCTTATAACCCGAATGGCTCAGCCGCGGGTATCACCGGTGTTACCTCGGAGGATGGCCGTGTCACCATCATGATGCCTCATCCTGAGCGGGTATTCCGTACGGCCCAGTTCTCCTGGGCGCCGGCGGGCTGGGGAGACGATGCGCCCTGGTTACGTATGTTCCGTAATGCGAGGCGGTGGCTCGGCTAAAGCCCCACTTTAGGTCAGAAAAACCGGCTATGAAAATAGCCGGTTTTTTCATTTTTGATCTAAAAAAGTGGCAAAGAGGTGGTTGACATTAATTTTTTATGCACATTCGTCCGGGCTTCCTGATTATCCCGTGACCAACGTCCCGTTTTTCAGTTCAAAATATACACTAAAGTTATAACTGTTTGAAAAATAAGAGATTTAATTCTTCGGTGAAATTGTCGCCAATTTGACACAGGCCCTGTAGCAGCAAGGCCTCAAGCCACCTTCCCAGAATCTTTCCCCAGAGTTATCCACAGATTCTGTGGGTAACTGTTGTGGCTGTTTGATCCTGTTAAACTGGTCGAAGTCAAGGGGATTTGTCTCCTTTGTGGAGGGCCCTGCGAACACGTCAAAAGGACAGATTGTATGTACAAGATTGCTTACTTCGTCCCGGAATCTCATCTAGAAGAAACCAAGCTGGCCTTGTTTGAGGCCGGGGCAGGGCGTATCGGGGATTACGACCACTGTGCCTGGCAGTGTCGGGGAGAGGGGCAGTTTCGGCCGCTGGCGGGAAGTCAGCCTTTTCTGGGGCAACAAGGTATGGTGGAGCGCGTGCCGGAGTTCAAGGTTGAGCTGGTTTGTCGGGCTGAGCTGATCAAGGCGGCTATCTCCGCCCTGAAGCATGCCCATCCTTATGAAGAGCCCGCCTATGAGGTGTTCCGGCTGGAGATTATATAGGGCGCTTCTGGTCAGGTCTTTCGGGTGGGGTCGCGTTCGCCCATGCGGAAGCGTATGTCGCTGACCCTCAGCTCAAACCGATTGCGGGCGAAGTCTTCCACAAAGTGTTCGAGGGCGCGCTTGACCGTTGGAAATGCGAGTTGGTCCCAGGGGATGTCGTCAAAGGTAAACAGGGCGGACTCCAGAGACTCCTCGCCCGCACCGAATAATCCATCTACTAGTCTGCCGCGATAAAACATGTGCACCTGGTCAATGTGGGGAACATGAATAATGCTGTACAGATCGTCGATCTCCACCTGCGCCATGGCCTCTTCCCAGGTTTCACGCTGGGCGGCTTCTACGGTGGTTTCAGTGTTTTCCATAAAGCCCGCCGGCAGAGTCCAGAAACCGTGCCGAGGCTCGATTGCACGGCGACACAGCAGAATGCGGCTTTCCCATACGGCAATGGTGCCTGCCACTATCTTGGGGTTCTGATAGTGGATGGTGTGGCAGTGAGTACAGACATAGCGGGGGCGATTGTCCCCTTCAGGTACCCTTTGTTCCACCGGATGGCCGCATGAGCTGCAGAATTTCATGAAAATGCCCGTATACTGATGATGGATTTCGGGAGCCGCACACGCTCCTGTCTGATTGGGAGAATAACGTTTGCGGAGCCTTCTTGAACAGCGCCTTGCTGGCTATCAACCAAGAATGTTGCCTCTGGACTATCCGGAGGCTGGGATACTGGTGCCTGTAACCGACGCGCCTGGAAACCCTCATTTACTGTTTACTCGTCGCGCCAGCCATATGAAAACCCACGGCGGTCAGGTCGCTTTTCCCGGGGGTATGCGGGATAAAACTGACGCGTCGCTGATGGCAACAGCGCTTCGGGAGACGGAAGAAGAGATTGGCCTGCCATCGTCCCATGTTCAGGTCATAGCGCCGCTGAGTCAGGTCACGTCCTTGCACCGTATCCTGGTGACACCTTACGTCGGCATAGTTCCGGAAGATCATCCCTATCAGGCGGACCCCGGTGAGATCGAGAGTATCTTCCAGGTGCCGGTATCCTTCTTTCTGGAGGATCGCCGGGAACGCACCGATGTCATACCGTTTATGGGTAAGACGCTTCACGTGCCGTGTTACCGGTGGCAGGACTACCAGATCTGGGGGCTATCCGCCGTTGTGCTGGTTGACTTCCTTAATGTTGCTTTTGATGCAGGCATCGAAATTGCACCCTCACCCTGATAACCTCCCGGCATCATGCTAACTGGAGATTGTTGATGTTGTATGAACTCGGTAAGCGCAAACCTGAGCTGAAAGGCGACGGTCATTTCATCGCTGAGAATGCCACTATTGTGGGCAGCGCTGTGCTCGAAGCCCGTTGCAGTATCTGGTTCAACGTCGTCATTCGTGCTGATAATGACGTCATCACTATAGGTCCCGAAAGTAACGTCCAGGACGGCGCGGTTCTGCACGTGGATCCAGGCAAGAAGCTGACCCTCGGGCGAGGGGTGACCGTCGGCCACAAGGCCATGCTACATGGTTGTGACATCGGCGATTACTCTCTCATTGGTATCAACGCCGTAGTGTTGAATGGCGCGAAGATTGGCAAGCACTGTCTGATTGGTGCCAACGCCCTGATTCCTGAGGGTATGGAAGTTCCTGATGGCTCCATGGTGGTGGGTTCGCCAGGGGTGATCAAGCGTGAGCTCAATGAACAACAGCGTAAAATGCTTGAGCTCAGTGCCGCCCACTATGTTCACAATGCCCAGCGTTACCTGAAAGAACTGCGTGAGGTTGGGGGCGATGACTAGGGAGCAGCGGGTAAAGTCGCCCTGTGTCAGTATTTGTGCCCTCGATGAACAGGATATATGTATTGGCTGCCATCGCACTGCGGACGAAATTACCTTCTGGTCTACCATGACGGATGAAGAGCGCCGGCAGGTGCTGGTGCGCGTAGCGGAAAGAGAAAAGTCAGCCCTTCTTTAAATTGCAATCAGAGAGATTCAGCATGGTCAGTATTGGAACCCCGCTCAGCGACTCCGCTTTCAAGGTACTGTTTTGCGGTGCAGGAGAGCTTGGTAAGGAAGTGGTTATCGAACTGCAGCGGCTGGGTGTCGAAGTCATAGCGGTCGACCGCTATGCCAACGCGCCTGGAATGCAGGTTGCGCACCGCAGTCATGTCATCGACATGCTCGATCCGCAAGCTTTGCGTGACGTCATAGAGCGGGAGAAGCCCCACCTGATCGTGCCTGAAATAGAGGCTATTGCCACTGGGGAGCTGGTGAAGCTGGAATCTGAAGGCTACAAGGTAGTGCCGACGGCCCGCGCAGTGAATCTCACTATGAATCGTGAAGGTATACGTCGTCTCGCCGCCGAGGAGCTGGGTTTGCCGACATCGCCGTACCGATTTGCGGATTCCGAACAGGACTATCTGGCAGCGGTTGAGGATATAGGGCTGCCGCTGGTGGTCAAACCCGTCATGAGTTCCTCCGGCAAGGGACAGAGCACCGTAAAGCGCCCGGAAGACATCCTGCCAGCCTGGGAATACGCCCAGCAGGGTGGTCGTGCCGGTAAGGGCAGAGTCATCGTCGAAGGGTTTGTGGATTTTGATTACGAAATAACGCTGCTGACCGTGCGCCATGCGGGTGGCGTATCCTTCTGTGCGCCCATTGGTCATCGCCAGGAGGATGGCGACTACCGAGAGTCCTGGCAGCCTCATCCCATGAGCGAATTGGCACTGCAGCGTTCCAGGGACATTGCCGCGGCGGTAACCGAAAATCTGGGCGGTTACGGTGTTTTTGGTGTTGAGTTGTTTATTGCTGGTGATCAGGTCTATTTTTCGGAGGTGTCACCAAGGCCCCATGACACTGGGTTGGTTACGCTTATCTCCCAGGATCTGTCAGAGTTTGCCTTGCATGCACGCGCCATACTTGGTTTGCCAATTCCTGCGATTCAGCAGTTAGGCCCCTCAGCGTCTGCAGTCATACTGCCAGCGGGCAGCTCAACCCAGCCGGTATTCTCTGGTCTTGAAAAAGCGTTGCAGCGGGATGATACTCAGTTGAGGCTGTTTGGTAAGCCGGCTATTGAAGGACGCCGCCGTATGGGCGTAGCCTTGGCGAAAGGTGCGACGATTGATGAGGCCAAGGCTGCAGCAGAACACGCTGCAGGGCAGATAGTGGTTACCTTTTGACCGGCATCAGTTTTTTTCGCGATAATTTTTGATAGCCTGTTGACTCCTGATTCAGGCTCTGTAGAATGCGCATCTCCTTCGGGGTGACGGCCAGAACGGCGGCTTCGAGGGAAGTGTTAACGAGTTGATTTCAAAGCTAAAAAAGAAATTTGAAATTAGCGGTTGACAACGAGGTTGAGCGGAGTAAAATGCGCAGCCTCATCGGGACACGGTCCCAACGCTCTTTAAAAAGTTAACCAAGTAATTCGTGTGGGTGCTGGCTGGA
>JAIUMV010000020.1 GCA_022565395.1 Marinobacter sp. | reverse complement strand
TATACAGTCATCGGATGTCGGTGGTGGAACCGGTGTTCGGCAACATTGGCACGAATAAAGGCCTCAATCGCTTCAGCTTGCGAGGCAAGAAAAAGGTGCAGGGCCAGTGGCAGCTATACTGCCTGGTGCACAACATTGCAAAGTTGGCGAATTACGGACAGATGGCGGCGTGATCTCCGGGGAGAAAGTCACCCCGAAGACCCCTTGTCGGGCGGGCCATGAGCAGTTGAATGCGCCAGTTAGCGGGAATGACGGCTTTGGTGAGCAATCAGCCCGAATGTGGAAAAGTGCCGGCTTCGTTGCCCGGCTGGGATAAAACAGGATTGAAGGCGGTGGAGTGGACCCATTTTGGGGTTTTTCTACAGCCTCGTTATTTACGCGCTTTCATAGAGAATCCAAATGTCATTCAGTGAGTTTGAAGCAAAGAAAATTGAGCGGGCCGCTTCCGAGTTTCTGGAAGGTCGGAGGCCGCCAGTAGAGATCCGACCCAAGTTAGATCTAGACGTTCGGGTTTCCGGTCAAAGCGTGCAAATTTTTGAGATTCGCCCCCATTTCCGGGAGCCGTCGACGATTATTGAATCACCGGTGGCGAAAGCCACTTACGTCAAGAAAACTCAGCGCTGGAAAATCTACTGGATGCGCAGCGATCTGAAGTGGCACCTGTATACGCCAGAACCTGAGTCACGCTCCATCGAGGAATTCTTTGCTATCGTGAATGCCGATGAGAATGGCTGCTTCTTCGGGTAGCACATAACCCGTCATTCACGCTCGCCAACAGCGTGCTGGACTTGCCCCGACTCAGTAGACACGCATTGCAACCCCGCAAAAGGAGACAAAAACCATGGGCGATGAGATCACCATCCAGCAGGGGTTTCCAGACGCGCTACGGTCATCGGCAGCTGAGTTGTATGACGCTGCGTTTGGGGCCAAGCTCGCAATCGCCATACCCGATCCGGCCTCGCGAATGGCGGTCCTGAAGGTAGGCTTCAATCCAGCGTTTTCCTTTGTTGCAATACGTGATGGTGAGATGGTCGGAATCGCCGGTTTCAAAACGAGTCGGGGGGCGCTGACCAGCGGGATTTCATTTCGGGTGTTGAAAGGTGAGCTTGGATTCTGGGGTGCAATTCGTGCCGTCCTCGTTCTTGCATTGTTTGAACGGGATCATGTCGCGGGCCAATTGCTGATGGATGGCATAGGCGTCTCGCCCACGATGCGCGGCAGCGGCATTGGAACAAAACTTTTGCATAGCCTGATAGCGTACTCAAAGACAGAAGGGTATCGGTCAATTCGCCTTGATGTCATAGACACGAATCCCGCAGCCCGGCGCCTGTACGAACGTGTTGGCTTTGTGCCGGTAAAGACCGAACAGTTCGCCTATTTGAGATGGTTACTTGGCTTTGGGGCGGCCACGGAGATGCAGTACTCGCTCAATACGCAGGCATAGTAACGGGTTGCGGCCGAGTGTGAGAGAGGGCGGCAATGTCAGAAAAACTTACCACACTGAATACCAAAGCTGGCATTGCAGTGATGCAGGATTTTCTTGCCCGCTCGCCACGCACCGCCCTTGAAGTACAAGTTGCTATCGGTGATCAACACTGGTGCTGGCGGCACGGTGAGGCGGCGGGCGTGCAGGCGCCGGTGTTCGAGATTGGCTCAGTAGGTAAGACGTTTACTACCACCCTGCTGGCCCTTCTGGTTTCCCGTCAACAAGTCAGCCTTTCGGATTCGGTGGCACGGTTCTATCCAGAGCTGCCCTGGGCTCATTCTGTGACTTTGATACAGCTTGCTACCCATACCTCTGGTCTTCCCGCTAACCCATTTGGCCCGTGGCAAATGCTGAGGCGGGGGCGTCAGCTGGCTGAGGCGTTTATGGAAGATGACCTGATGGTTTATCTCCGGCAGCTGCCAGCCCGGTTGCGCACTGCGGGCAAGGCGCGTTATTCGAACCTTGGTATGGCCTTGTTGGGCCGGATACTGGGTGATGTGTGTGGTCAGCCCTATGAAGAGGCGGTGCAGGCGTTATTGCTCAGGCCTCTGGGTATGCATGACACGGCCATTGATCCGTCACGCTATGAAGCGGGTCGTTTGCGGGTGGGGCATGATACTGCTGGCCGGCCTGTGCCGCCGTTCATCTGGCGCGGGATGGAGGCGGCGGGCGTGTGGCGGTCAACGGGTGATGACATGATGCGGTTTCTGAGGGCTCAGCAAGGTCACTACGGTGGCCCTTGGGATGCGCTGGCCAGAATGACCACACAGGCGCAGGCCGTCATGAGTCGCGACACGCAGGTTGGCTTGGGCTGGATGCTGAGTACCGTGCCGTCCGGGGGTATGGCGGCCTGGCATACCGGCGGCACGTTTGGCCAGCACGCTATGGTGTCCTGGTCGCTGGCGCAACCTGCGGCGGTGGTGCTGCTCACAGATCGCATGCCGCCATGGTGGCACCATCTGGTGGCCAGCCGTCAGCTTGAGTCGATGCCCGAGCGCCTGATGGCGGCGCTGTCAGCATCGCCCGTCGAGGTCCGGGCTCCTGGGGGTGTCAGGCCTTGATAAAGTGGTTTGCATGCGTGGTTCGTGTCTCAGGGCTCTTCTCAACTGTGCCAGCGAAGCCCGTTGTCAAAGGCCTGCGCCGCAGCCTAACAAACACATAAAGGAAAAGTTGTGCAGACGGTTTTTATTCGACATCAGGGGTCATCTACGCCGAACATTCTGAAACAGCTGTGGGATAGACGGTTAATTGCGCTGCATTACCACGATGATTACTCAACCAATCCGGCTGATTACTATCCTGCCGGCTGCAAGGCACTTGAAAGGCTATGGGCCTACTGTAACAAAGGTGCTCTTGTTGGTGCCGATTTCAGGTCCCTGAACAATGCAAGTATGCTTGTGGGTTGTCTGGAGCCGGGTACCAAGATTTTTTCTGAACGATTTCAAGACCCGGAAACCGGCGAAGCCTTCATCTACAAAGTAGCCCCGCTAAGCCACGTAGTTGAAGTTCGTTATGCGGATTACCCACTACTGCTTGCAATTCAGCCAAGGCAGGGCACCTTAACCGGGTGGCCAAGCGCAGAGCACGTTCTGGTGGCTGCACATGAGCGGCGTTCTCTGTCGCGCAAGGCAGGCTCGCTCCACCCAAGTCAACATGAGGTTCTTTGCTACGAGTGGCTGCGTAATAAAGGCCAGTTAGAGCGTCTGGTGTTGCCGATTGGACGAGGGCTTCAGGATATTGATATCTTCGGTATCAACACCCAAGGACAAAGAGTGTTCGGGCAGGTGACGTACAGCAAAAATGCCGCACAACTTTATGACAAACACGCCCGGCTGCTGAACCACGCGCGGGACACCGATACGGTGTACTTTTTCCTGCCAGAGAATGCCCCTTTGGATGCCGACGCTGGCGTTGAGCTGGTCACCCTCGAGAAGGTTTTAGCCGATCTTGAAAACAGCCAAGATGTTTCAGTAAAAGCCATGCTAAGCGAAATGTTTGCGGAGTATCGTTAACGCCCCGCCCACCAAGCCTTGAATACGCAGCACTCGCCCAAGAAAAAGGGCGCGTAACGGTATAAGATTGTGGGCTATTTCCGCCATACGCACCTGAGTGCCGACGGGTTCGGCTCGTCACGCACAAAAAGGTGGAAGCGGTTAAAACAATTATCCAGCAGGACTCGCAATGCCCCTAACCCTCACCCAACTCGAACGCCACCTGTTCAGCGCCGCCGACATTCTGCGCGGCAAAATGGACGCCTCCGAATTCAAGGAATACATCTTCGGCATGTTGTTCCTCAAGCGCTGCTCGGATGTATTCGAAGAGCGCCGGGAGCAGGTCATCGCCGAGCAAATGACCAAAGGCAAATCCGAAGCCGAGGCCACCACCATTGCGGAAAACCGGCTCTGGTACAAAAACGCCTTCTACGTGCCGGAACACTCCCGCTGGAGCTACCTGGTCAAGGAAGTGCACAAAAACGTCGGTGATGCCCTCAACACCGCCCTGGGCGGGCTGGAGCAGGGCAACACCAGCCTGCAGGACGTGTTGGAGCACATCGACTTCAACCGCAAGGTGGGCCAGAGCAAGCTGCCGGATATCAAACTGCGTGGGCTGATCAACCACTTCAACAAATACCGCCTGCGGGACCGGGACTTTGAATTCCCCGATCTGCTCGGCGCCGCCTATGAATACCTGATTGGCGACTTTGCCGACTCCGCCGGCAAAAAGGGAGGTGAATTCTATACGCCCCGGTCGGTGGTGCGCATGATGGTGCGGTTGCTGAAACCAGAGCAGAACCACAAAGTCTACGACCCCTGCTGCGGCTCCGGCGGTATGCTGATCGCCGCCAAAGAGTGGATCGACGAACACGGCGGCGAGGGCTACCGGCTGGACTGCTACGGCCAGGAGGCCGCCGGCACCGTCTGGTCCATCGCCAAAATGAACATGCTCCTGCACGGCATCACCACCGCCAACCTGCAAAACGATGACACCCTGGAAAAGCCCCGCCACACCGCTGGCGGCGAGCTGCAACGCTTTGACCGCATCCTCACCAACCCACCATTCAGCATTAACTTCGGCAGTAAAGACGAAGACGAAACCGGCCAGCCGGTGTTCCAGCCCCTGCACCGGGAGCGCTTCAAATACGGCGAAGTCCCCCTGGGTTCTAAAAAAGCCGACCTGATGTTCCTGCAACACATGCTGGCCGTGTGCGCCGACGGCGGCATGGTGGCCACCGTACTGCCCCACGGCGTGCTGTTTCGCGGTGGCGACGAGCAGAAAATCCGCAAAGGCATTATTGACGACGACCTGCTGGAAGCCGTCATCGGCCTGCCCCCCAACCTGTTCTACGGCACCGGCATTCCCGCCTGCATCCTGGTACTACGCCAGCGGGTGAGCGAGGGTGCAAAGCAGGTGAGCAGTAAACACCCCAACAACCAGGGCAAGACCCTGTTTATCAACGCCGACCGAGAATACTTCGAGGGCCGGGCGCAAAACTACCTGATGCCCGAACACATCGAGAAAATCGCCGCCGTCTACGAAGCCTTTGCCGCAGGCGAGGGGCGGGACATCCCCGGCTTTGCCACCATCGTCAGCACCGACACCCTGCGGGAGAACGGCTACAACCTCAACATCCGCCGCTACGCGGACAACGCCCCGCCGCCGGAGCCCCACGACGTACACGCCCACCTGGTGGGCGGCATCCCCGAGGCGGAAATCGAGAGCAAATTGCCCCTGTTTCAGGCCCAGGGCCTGAACCCGGACGACCTGTTCCGGCCCAAACCCAATGACCCGGGCTACCAGCTTTTTCGCGAGTCCCTGACCCAAAAGGCGGAAATCAAACCCGCCATTGAATCCAATGCCGGTGTGGTCACCCAGGAACAGGCCCTGCGCGATGCCTTTAACCACTGGTGGCAAAACCACAGCCAGAGCATCACTGCCCTGGCCCAACACCGGGAATACGCCGCCCTGCGCCAAGAGTTGTTGGGCAGCTTCAGCGAGGCCCTCAAGCCCATCGGCCTGCTGGACGATTTTCAAATCAGCGGCATGATCGCCGGCTTCTGGCACCAGCAAAAGTACGACTTTCTCACTCTGATGGCTCGGGACAGTCGCGGCGTCATCGACGCCTGGCGCACCAGCATCCTCACCGCCATGGAAGACAAAAACAACAAGGACGACCCGCTGGAACACAAGCTGGTGAAATTGTTACTGAGTGGCTTTTTGGAAGAGCTGCAACAACTGGACAACCGCAAAGCCGAGCTGGACAGCCAGATCAAAGCCGCCGAGGAACAACTGCCCAAAACCGGCGACGACCCGGACGAAGACAGCGACAGCGATAACGAGCCCCTGAGCGAAGCGGACATCGCCAAGCTGGAACAACAGATCAAAGCCTGGAAAAAGCAGCGCACCGCCAACGCCAAAAAGCTGAAAGAAAAGCAGGCCGCCCTGCCGGAGGAACTGAACACCCGCGTGGACGCCCTGGACAATGCCCAGGCCGCCGAGCTACTGCTCAACATCCTCCACAACGATATGCACACCATCGTCGAGCGCTATATCAGCGCCCAGCGCCAGCAGGTGATTGCTGCTGTGGAAAACTGGTGGGATAAATACCGGGTGACGTTGACCGAGATTGAGCAGGAGCGGGATCAGGCGGCGAAGCAACTGGCTGGGTATTTGGAGGGGTTGGGGTATGTTTGAGGAGAGACCGCTGGGGAGCTTGATAGAGCGGCATGCAGGCGGCGGAACCCCTAGCCGCCAAGTCCCTGGTTTCTGGAAAGGGAAAATCCCTTGGGCTTCGGTAAAAGATTTTAAAGATGATCAAAGTTCGATTTCTGAAACTGAGGAATACATTTCAGAAGACGGACTCAGAGCCAGTGCCTCAAATCTCATTCCGGAGAACACGGTCTTAATATGTAGCCGGATGGCTGTAGGTCGAGCTGCAATCTCGAAGGCTCCCATTGCAATCAACCAAGATTTAAAAGCATTGTTTCCAAAGATCGGTGTTGACCAGCGATACCTTCTTAGGATTCTTCAGTGGGTCAAGGGACAGGCTGAGAATCTCGCGGTGGGATCGACAGTAAAAGGAATACGCCTAGCCGATCTCTTGGGGTTGGAAATTCCCGTAGCACCTGAGGTTGAACAACCAACCATCGCCAATATCCTCGACACCCTGGACACCCAAATCCGCCAAACCGAGGCCATTATTGCCAAGCTGCAGCAGGTCAAGCAGGGCCTGCTGCACGACCTGCTGACGCGCGGCATCGACGCCAACGGCCAACTCCGCCCACCCCGCGACCAGGCCCCCGAACTCTATAAAGAATCGCCACTGGGGTGGATTCCGAGGGAGTGGGAAGCAATTCCCTTAAGCAAAGTATCTATGGTTAAAGGTGGAAAACGCTTACCTGCGGGTCACGATTATGCGACTAATCCCACTAAATTTAAGTATCTTAGAGTTACTGACTTTTTCAAGCGTACTTACCGAGAGTCGGAGCTTGAGAGCTTGTACGAAGAAACATTTGCTGCGCTTGTCCGTTATGAGATAAATCCTGGAGAGGTTTATATTTCTATTGCTGGGTCGATAGGCTTCGCCGGTGTTCATGAGTTAGATGGCGTTAGAACGATTCTTACGGAAAATGCCGCACGCTTAATCCCTAAGCAAGAACTAAATCCGAGATATGTTTCTTTGGCGCTTAACTCTCATATGCTTCAACGTCAGATAGAAGAAGAAAAAGGTACGGGCGGCGGTGTTCCAAAGCTTGCCCTTTTCCGAATTGAGGCTCTTTTGCTGCCTTTCCCTGCTGCTGAAGAGCAGAAGATGATCGAGGAAAAAGTGCTCTGCATGGATTCGAGAATTAGCCGAGAAACAGCTCTTGTAGGTAAGTTAAAAAAACAAAAATCCGGCCTAATGGACGACCTCCTAACCGGCCGCGTCCGCGTCACCTCTCTTCTCGACACCGCCAAAGCCAGCTAACAGGACCATCTAACAGGAGTTACCCATGGGCCCGGAATTACAGTACAGCGAACAGCCCTTAATCGACCAGTTGGTGGCCATGGGCTGGACCTTTACCCCCGGCAGCCAGGAAAACCCGGCGGCCACCGGGCGCAAGAGCTTTGCCGAGGTGCTGCAAACCGAGCTACTGCGGGCCCAGTTAAAACGGATCAATACCCGCACCCTGGACAATGGCCAGCAAGCGGAGTGGCTGGACGAGGAGCGCATCAGCAGCGCCGTGTCTGCCCTGACCCGCATTGCCGCGCCGGGGCTGATGGAGGCCAACCAGATTGCCACCGAGTTACTGACCGAAGGCTTTGTGGTGGACGGCCTGGCGGATTGGGACGGCGGGCGCTCGCGCACCATTCACTATATCGACTGGGACAACCCGGCCAATAACCAGTTCACCGTGATCAACCAGTTCAAGGTGCAGTGCCCGCCGGGGCACGACAGCGTCAAAAAGCATGTGATTCCGGACCTGGTGCTGCTGGTCAACGGCATTCCCCTGGTGGTGATTGAATGCAAAAGCCCCACCGCCAGCTCCGCGCCGGTGAGCGAGGCCATCGACCAGTTGCGCCGCTACTCCAACCAGCGTTTTGCCCAGGGGGAGGTGAGCGATAACGAAGGGGCCCCGGCCCTGTTCAACACCAACCAGTTTCTGCTGGCCACCTGTTTTGATGAATGCCTGGTGGGCACCCTGGCCGCCGGCAGCGGCCATTACCTGCCCTGGAAAACCGTCGCCAGCATCGACAACCCCCACCGCACCGAGACCGAAGTCGCCGAGGCCTTGGGCGTTAAAAGCCTCTCGCCCCAGCAGCGCACCGTGGCGGGCATGTTGGACAAAGCCAACCTGCTGGATATTGTGCGCCACTTTACCCTGTTTATGACCACCGGCGGCCAGACCATCAAACTGGTGTGCCGCTACCAGCAGTATCGCGGCGTGGTCAAAGCCATCCACCGCCTGAAAACCGGCAAAACCCGCAAACAGGACGGCGAATACGACCGCCGTGGCGGCATTGTCTGGCACACCCAGGGCTCCGGCAAAAGCCTGACCATGGTGTTCGCCCTGCGCCGCATCCGCACCGACCCGGCCTTGCGCCGTTTCAAGGTGGTGGTGGTCACCGACCGCAACGACCTGCAAAAACAGCTCTCCGGCACTGCCACCCTGAGTGGTGAAGCGGTGCAAGTGGCCAAAAACAGTCAGGCCCTGAAGAACATCCTGCGCCAGGACGGGCCGGGGCTGGTGTTTGCCATGATCCAAAAATACCGGGACGAGGCCAGCAAGCTCGGCGACTACGAGCAACTGAACACCAGCGAAGACATTCTGGTGATGGTAGACGAAGCCCACCGCACCCAGGCGGGCGACCTGCACGCCAACCTGCTGGCCAGCCTGCCCAACTGCGCGCGCATCGGCTTTACCGGCACGCCCATTATCATGGGCGAGAAAAAGCGCACCCACGAAATCTTCGGCGAGTTTATCGACAAATACACCATCCGCGAGGCGGAAGCCGACGGGGCCACCGTGCCGGTGCTGTACGAAGGTCGCACGGTGCAGGGCGCAGTGAAAGACGGCAGCAGCCTGGACGAATTATTCGAAGACTTCTTTGCCGGCAAAAGTGACGATGAGCTGGAGGCCATCAAAAAGAAATACGCCACCAAGGGTAATGTGCTGGAAGCGCCCAAACTGATCGAAGAAAAAGCCCGGGACATGCTGCGCCACTACGTCACCTACATCCTGCCCAACGGCTTCAAGGCCCAGGTGGTGGCCTACAGCCGCCTGGCGGCGGTGCGCTACAAGGGCGCCTTTGAACAAGCCCGTGACGAACTGCTGGGCGAGGCGGGTTACCTGAGCCCGGAGATCAAAGCCCTGGACGACGAGCAACTGTGCCGCAAATCCCCCAAACTGCAGGCGCTGGTGCAGGCCTGGCGCTACCGGGAACTGATAGGCCGCTTGCAGTTCGCCACCATCATCTCCGGCGATAATAACGACGGCCGCGAGTGGGCCGAACACACCGACCGCGCCGCGCAGGACCTGGCCATTGAGCGTTTCAAAAAGCCCCTATTACCGAAAGAAAAGGCACCCAAAGATGGGGCCAGTAAAGACAATAGCGACCCGCTGGCCTTTCTGATCGTCAAGTCCATGCTGCTTACCGGCTTTGATGCCCCCATTGAAGGCGTCATGTATCTGGATCGCTCTATTCGCGAGGCGGAGCTGTTGCAGACCATCGCTCGGGTCAACCGCACCGGCTTTGGCAAAACGGCGGGCATCGTGGTGGACTACTACGGTGTGGCCAATCACCTGAAGGCCGCCCTGGCCGCCTACAGCGACGAAGATGTAGACGGCGCCCTGCGCAGCCTGAAAGATGAAATTCCTGCCCTGCGGGACCGCCACCTGCGGGCCGTGGATGTGCTGCGCGCCCGCGGCATTGAAAACCTGAACGATGTGGAAACCTGTGTCCAGGCCCTGGACAGCGAGCGCCTGCGTCAGGAGTTCGGGGTCAAGGTCAAAGCCTTTATGCAGAGCCTGGACCTGGTATTGCCGCGCCCGGAAGCCTTGCCCTTTACCCAGGATGCCAAACACCTGGCCATGATCTACGCCGCCGCCCGGCGCCGCTACCGGGACGGGCCGGTGCTGGGCAAGGACGTGGGCGCCAAGGTGCGCAAGCTGATCGACGACCATGTGATCTCTCTCGGGATCGACCCGAAAATCGCCCCGGTGAACCTGACCGATGCCAGTTTCAGCCAGCAACTGAAGAATTTGCAGGATCAGGTCGGCAGTTACGATACCGACCCGGAAAAAGCGAAGAAAGCGGTGGCTTCCGAAATGGAGCACGCCATTCGCAGCCACGTTCAACAAAAGCTGGATGAAGACCCGGTCTACTACGGCAAGCTCAGTGAACGGCTCAAGGAGATTCTGGACGGGTTAGAGGGCCAATGGGCCGAGCTGATTGCCGCGTTGCAGTCCATCATCGACGAGGTCAACAGCGGCAGCACCCAGCACGAGCCAGGCCTGCCCGATGTACCCGAACACTACCTGCCGTTCTACCGCATGCTGCGCGCCGCCAAATGCGGTGATGCCCAGCCGGATATGGCGGTAGAAGCGGACCTGATCACCCTCACCGAAAGCCTGGTGGAATACATCAGCCAGGAGGTCAAAACCTCCAGCTTCTGGCAACCCCACCGCCGCCCCATGCAGGAATCCCTGGAGCAGGCCCTGTTTGAGCGCATCGTGGACAGCGACCTGCTGGACTTTAACGACGTGCCGCCGCTGGTGGATAAACTGCGTGAGCTGGCCAGGGCCAACAGCTACAAGCTGGAGCAGGAATGATCGAGCTGAGTGCAGGGCCATGGGATTAACACCTGAAGAACAAAAGATCGCTCGGGATGCGCTCATCTGGGCAAAGAAAAAGGGGAACAAGAAGGCCATAGCTCGCCGACTGACGGACACATCCCTGTATCTCCCGGAAAAGCATCCGGTGTCCGTTTTTATGGCGGGCTCACCAGGTGCTGGTAAGACGGAGTCCTCAAAAGAACTGATCGATCAATTCCCGGAAAATCCTATCTTGCGCATCGACGCTGACGAACTCAGAGTTGAATTTGAGCAATACACCGGAAGCAACAGCCACCTCTTCCAGAGTGCGGTATCGGTTCTGGTTGAATACCTACACGATATGGCGCTGAAGCAAAGCCAGAGTTTCATCATGGATGGGACCCTCCATAACGAGGGTAAAGCCAGAGATAACATCGCCCGGTCGTTAAAGAGAGGCCGCCTGGTACAGATTCTGTATGTGTATCAGGACCCTTTGCGGGCCTGGGAATTCGTGCAGGCCAGAGAGCGGCTGGAAGGTCGGCGAATATTGCCTGTCAATTTTATTGAACAGTTTTTAGCCGCCAGGGCTACAGTCAATGCTTTAAAAGCCCATTTTGGCGCCGATATTAAAATAGATCTGCTCATAAAGGACTATTCGAACAAAACCAGGGTCTATGAGGCAAACATTGAGCGTATTGACTATTATGTAGATCAGGAATACAGTCGCGAGTCCTTGATCAGATTGATCACTTAGTACCCAAGAGGCATCGAACAATGCTCAGCCGTCAGCCCAAGGTGGCATCAACCGCATTTTCTGACTTCATCCGTAATGCGTCGTCTCAAAAGAAGAAGCGGGTCTATGCCAAGGTCCTGGAAGGCGCATCGGAGCGCCAGCGCAAGCAGATTGAACAGGCACAACAAGCACTTAACGCTGGTTAGTGGCTGCTGTAGATTGCCTAGCGGGTCAAACCCTGATCCGAATGCCCATCTGGATGACCTTACGACAATCCCCAGCTCGATGGAGCAGGAATGTTCATCACCGTTGATGATTTGACCATTCCCATCAATGAAAGCCCTCGTCGTAAAACCCTGCAACTGACGGTAGAGCGGGATAGCTCACTGCGCTTGACCGTGCCGCCAGGTGTGGATGCTGAAACACTCGAAGCCTTTGTGCGCAGCAAACAGCCCTGGGTTTATAAAAAGCTCGCCGAAAAAGCCCTGATGCAGAAAACCATTCGTCACAAGCAGTTTGTGCAGGGTGAGGGCTTTCTGTACCTGGGCCGCCACCACCGCCTGAACCTGGTGGATGAGCAAGGGGAACCCCTCAAGCTGGTCCATGGCCGGTTCCATCTGCGCCGTGATGTATTACCCGACGCCCGCCAGCATTTTATCCGCTGGTACAGTCGCCGAGGCAAAGCCTGGCTTTGGCAGCGCGTACAGGACTTTGCGGCCCGGCTGGAAGTCCAGCCCACCGGCCTAAAAGTGCAGGACCTGGGCTATCGCTGGGGCTCCTGCGGCAAAGGCCAGATGCTCTACTTCCACTGGAAAACTATCCTTTTACCGGCCCGCATTGCCGAATATGTGGTGGTGCACGAGCTGGTCCACCTGCACGAGCCCAATCACTCCAGCGAGTTCTGGTTGCGGCTGGAGCGAGCCATGCCGGATTATGAGGAGCGCAAGCATTGGCTGGCGGAGCATGGAATGGATGTTGAGGGGCTGTAGTAAGAGGTGTCACTGTTTTCGTTAGCCTGATGTGCAGCTGCTATGATGGCCCAACCCCGGTATGAGTGGAGTGTCATGTCAAAGCCTTCTCCGATCCCAGCAGCGAAGCCTGCTGCCAAGCGGCTGCCCCGCCTTGAGCGTGAGCGGCAGATGCTGGAAGCCGCCGCTGTGGCCTTTGGCCGTAATGGTTTTGAGGCCACCTCCATGGATGAGATTGCCGCAGCCTGTGGGGTGACCAAGCCCATGCTGTATAACTATTTCAAATCCAAGGAAGGGCTCTACGCCGCCATGATCGAGCGCGCGGGCTCCTATCTGGTGGGGGCTATCATTAACGTGGGCAAGGAGCCGGATCCGGTGCGGCGTCTGCATCTGGCCATGGGGGTGTTCCTGGATTTTGTTGAGCGCTACCGGGACAGCTGGCGCATGGTGTTCTCCGCTCGCGGTGCCCAGGGCAGCCAGCAAAGCAATATCGCCAGCTATCGTCAGCAAGTGATGCAGGCCGCGGTCTATACCCTGGCCAGCCTGCGCCCGGCCGTGCTCGACAAGGCTCAGGCGCGGGCACTGGTTGAACCCTATGCTTACGGTCTGCTGGGGGCAGGGGAGGCGATTGCCCAGTGGTGGCTGTCCCATCCAGCGGTGGCCAAGGCTCAGGCCCAGCATGCCATTGCCGGGATGATTGACGGGACGGTGGCCACGGTGCAGGCGGAGTTCAGGGCGGCCTGATCACGTCCTGATCGTAATGCCCGCCAGCGTTAACAACACAGTCCTTGCCGTGTAAACTAGGCGGTTCTCGCCAACAGCCAACCAACAGGATTCAGCCACAGTGTCAGGGTCATGCAGGAATGTGGTTTTGCCGGTGCCTGCCGGTCGTGTGTCCCTGTCCGCTGGCCTGTGTGTGGCGGCCCTTGTGGCGTCTTTTGTGGCACCCTCCGCCGTGTGGGCGGATGAACGCGCCTTGTCCGCGGCCGAGATCGACTGGCGCCCCCGTCACCTGTTACCCGCTGAACAACAAGCTGCCTTGCCGGTGTTCTGCTCCGGGGGTTACCTGCCTTCGCCCGTGGCAGGTGACAGTATGGTGCTGCCTGGCACTGCTGGCGTGGCGGACGCGCCACTGGAGGCCAGTGCCCTGCGTGCCCGCTATGAAATAGACAGCGCCTTGCATCTGGAGGGTGACGTACGCTTGCGTCAGGGAGCATTTACCGTGGCCGCCAGTGAAGCCCGATTTGATCAGGTGGCAGGGGTGATGCAGCTTGAGGGCCCGTTGCAGAGTCGGGGCGAGGGCTTTCTGCTGACTGGCAGCAGTGCCGATTACAATGCCCAGACCGGCGAGCTGTCCATCAACAGTGCTACCTTCCTGTTGCATGGCGCGGAACTGCGAGGTTCCGCCCGGCGTCTGTCCCGCCCGGACGAGCATTTGCTGCTGATCGAACAGGGTCAGTTAACCACCTGTGCCCCCCATCGCAATGACTGGCAGGTCGTCGCCGCCGATGTGCAGCTGGACCGGGAAGAAGGCTTTGGCACCGCCCGTCACGTGCGGCTGGAGGTCAAGGATGTGCCGGTGTTCTACTGGCCCTATGTCACCTTTCCTATCGATGACCGGCGCAAGACCGGCTTCCTGTACCCATCCTTCGGCACCTCAACGGCTGGCAGTGGCTTCTTTGTGGCGGTGCCGTATTACCTGAACCTGGCGCCCCATTACGATGCCACGGTCACGCCTCAGTTCATGCATGGTCGTGGCCTGTTGACGGAGGTTGAAGGGCGCCACCTCAATCGCTGGGGGCAGTCCGTGCTGCAGGTGGGTTACATTGATGACGACCGGGACTACCGGCGCAGTGAGCCTGGCCGTGATGGCGAGCGCTGGGCGCTGGACTTTTCCAACCGCTCCCGTTTTGCTCCTGGCTGGACCGGCTATGCGGATTACTCCGTCGTTTCTGATAACGATTATCTCAGCGACCTGAACCGCAGCCTGGATATCAATCAGGAAACTCACCTGCTGCGGCAGCTGGGGGTCAGATACAGCGGTCAGCAGCAGTTTTTTGAGGCCTACCTGAACGGTTACCAGACCATCAGTGACCGGATACTGGCGGAAGAACGCCCCTACGCTCAGCTCCCAGAGATCGTTTACAGTGCCCGCCTGGGCGACGGCCTGCTGCAGGGCAGCCTGGACAGTCAGTACACCTATTTTTACCGGGACAATAGCAACCTGACCGGGTTGGATCAGGTCAACGGCCATCGGTTGCGGCTGCAGCCCAGTGTGGCCCTGGATGCCCGCACCCTGTGGGGTTACACCCGGCCGTCGGTGACTCTGGATCACACCGACTACCAGCTGGAGGATTATGAGCTGGGGGACCGCCGGATCAGCCGCACGGTGCCGGTGTTCGAGTGGGACTCCGGCCTGTACTTTGACCGCCAGCTTGAGTGGTTCCAGACGTCCTATAACCAGACCCTGGAACCGCGCCTCTACTATGTGTATTCCGAGGCCCGTGATCAGGACCGCATTCCGGATTTTGACAGCGGCCTGAAATCCTTCAGCTTTGACCAGCTGTTTTCCCGCAACCGTTTCAGTGGCGGTGACCGGGTTGCGGACAACAACCAGCTGACAGTCGCCCTGACCAGCCGTTTCAATGACCTGAACACGGGTATAGAACGTGCCCGGGTGAGTGTCGGGCAGGTGTATTATTACGACGAGCGGGAGGTTAACCTGTTCGGCCTTGGTGCGGACACCCGCAGTGACTCGCCCCTGGCGGGGGAGTTGATTCTGCGGCCGCTGGATAATCTGGATATCCGCACCGCAGGGCTTTGGGATGCCCGGGAAAACCGCACAGAGGAAGGCCGTAGCCAGCTGATTTTCCACAGCCGGGATTATCGTTATCTGGCGACCCTGGGGCATACCTATACCCGTGACAGTTTTGAGCAGTCGGATATTGGCGCGGTTTTTCCTGTCACACCCCGTATCAGCCTGATTGGCCGCTGGGTGTATGATTTGCAGCAGGAACGCACCGCCGGCTCGCTGGCAGGTCTGGAATACAACAACTGTTGCTGGAGTGTGCAGGTGTTGGGGCAGAATTATCGCAAGGACGACGGCCAGCTGGATAACCGCATCCTGTTCCAGATTGAGCTGAAGGGCTTGGGGGGCAGTGGCGGTGCCAGCCGCCAGGTGGCAGAAGGTATTTACGGTTTTGACGAACGGCAACGCCGACGCTTTGGTGGCCGTTAACGGCTGCCTGTGGCAGGGTATGCCGAGTTGATTGTGTGTGAGTCTTGCAGGCCCTTGTGTTGTGGCGCATGCAGCTCCTGTTAACCATTAAGATTGAGGTCACTATGCAGGTAATCGGAAAGGCATTGCTGCTGTTGCTGGCGCTGACCATGGCGTCTTTGGCCCAGGCAGAGCGCAAGCCCTTGGATCGCATCATCGCCGTGGTCAATGATGATGTCATCCTGCAGTCCGAGCAGGATAGCCGGGTCCGCACCGTGGCATCCCGGCTCAATGCCCAGGGTACGCCGCTGCCGCCACGGGACGTGCTGGCCGAGCGGGTGCTGGAGCAGTTGATCATTGACTCCATCCAGCTGCAGATGGCAGCCAACTTTGGTATGCGGGTCAGCGATAACGAGCTGAATGAAACCATGCAGAACATCGCTGCCCGTAACAACCTGAGCCTGGCCCAGTTCGAGCGCGAGCTGGCGCGGGAGGGGCTGACCTACCGCGAGGCCCGCGAGCAGATTCGCCGTGAAATGCTGATCAGCCGCCTGCAGCAGCGGCTGGTGGATAACCGGGTGCGGGTCACCCAGCGTGAGGTGAGCAACTTCCTCGCCGCTGAAGCCAGCCGGGATGACGGCGGTATTGAGTACCTGCTGGCCCATATCCTGATTTCTGTGAACAACTTCAACAACGACGCCGAGGTGGCGGAAGCCCGGGCCAAGGCTGAGCGCTTGCTGAGCGAGTTGCAGGCGGGGGCGGACTTCCGGCAGGTGGCGGTGGCGGAATCTGACGCCTCCAATGCCCTGGAAGGCGGGGTGCTGGGCTGGCGTACCGGTGGCCAGCTGCCCACGCTGGTGGCGGACGTGGTGCCTGGTCTGTCGGTCACTGAGCCGTCTGAGATACTGCAGAGTGGCAGCGGCTTCCATATTGTCACCATTCTCGACAAACGCGGTGATGCCAGCCGTCTGGTGGAGCAGTCCCGGGTCCGTCATATCCTGATACGGCCAACAGATCTGGTGTCGGAGCAGCGTGCGGAAGAGCGTATTCGTGATGTTTACCGGCGCCTGCAGGATGGCGAGGACTTCGCCGTTCTGGCGCGGGAGCTGTCGGATGACGTGGTTTCCGGCTCCGCCGGTGGTGACCTGGGCTGGGTCAACCCCGGCCAGATGGTGCCCGCCTTTGAACAGGCCATGACGGATGCCCGGGTCGGCCAGCTGCAAGGCCCCTTCCGTTCCCAGTTTGGCTGGCACATTCTCGAGGTGCAGGAGCGTCGGCAACAGGATATGGCCTCCGAAATCCGCGAGGCGGAAGCCCGCCAGGCGCTCTATCGCCGCAAGTTTGATGTGGAGCTGCAAAACTGGATTCGTGAAATTCGTGACGAAGCCTTTGTCGATCTGAAACTCCAGCCGAGTGCAGCGTCGTCCTCATGAACACCCCTCTGACTCTGGCCCTGACCGCTGGCGAACCGGCTGGCATAGGCCCTGACCTGTGCCTGCAACTGGCGGCTGAGGAGCGGTCTGTGGGTGTGGTGGTGGTTGCTGACCGTCAGTTGCTGGCAGATCGCGCCGCCTTGTTGGGGGCGCCGGTGAACTTGCGGGACTGGCAGCCCGGGCAACCCGCCAGCCAACAGGCCGGTGAACTGTCCGTGTTGTCTGTGGCGGGTCTGGCCAGCACGGAGGCGGCACAGCTGAATCCGGCCAACAGCCGTTACGTGTTGAACACGCTGGAAACCGCTGCCCGGGGCTGTCTGGATGGTACCTTTGATGGCATGGTCACGGCGCCGGTGCACAAAGGCGTGATCAACGAAGCCGGTATTGCCTTCAGTGGCCACACGGAATTCCTGCAGGAACTGTGCGGTGTAGAGCGGGTGGTCATGATGCTGGCTACCGAGGGGCTGCGTGTTGCCCTGGTCACCACCCACTTGCCCCTCAAGGATGTATCGGCCGCCATTACTCCGGCGCGTATCACTCAGGTGACCCGCATCCTGCATCAGGACCTGCAGACCTACTTCGGTCTGGCGCAGCCGAGGATTCTGGTGGCGGGACTGAACCCCCACGCCGGTGAGGGTGGTCATCTGGGGCGGGAAGAGCTGGACGTGATCAACCCCACACTGGAACAGCTGCGGCGGGAAGGCATCCAACTGACCGGCCCGTTACCTGCCGACACCCTGTTTACCCCCCATTGGCTGGATGACGCCGATGCCGTGCTGGCCATGTACCATGACCAAGGCCTGCCGGTGCTTAAGTACAAAGGGTTTGGCCGCGCCGTTAACGTGACACTGGGGTTGCCCATTGTGCGCACGTCCGTGGACCACGGCACAGCGCTGGACCTGGCGGGTAAGGGAACCGCAGACCCAGGCAGCCTGCACACAGCCCTGCAGGTGGCAGAACATATGGCTCGTTGTCGTCGAGGTCTGACGTCAGCGCAGCAACCGGCCTGAACGGCCCCAAAATGCATTCAGCAGGACGACCGCACGTGAGTAAGCAGCCCGGCCATAAGGCCCGTAAACGATTTGGTCAGAACTTCCTTCATGACCCTGGCGTTATTGAACGCATCGTCCGCAGTATCAGCCCCAAGCCTGATGACACCATGGTTGAGATTGGCCCGGGTCTTGGCGCCCTCACGGAAGAGCTGCTGGCGGTTAACCCGCGGTTGCAGGTCGTGGAACTGGACCGGGACCTGATTCCGGTGCTGCGTACCAAGTTCTTCAATTATCCGGCCCTTACCATCCATGAAGGCGACGCCCTCAAGTTTGACTTCCGCCAACTGGTGACAGACCAGCCCCTGCGTATTGTCGGCAACCTGCCCTATAACATCTCCACGCCGCTGATTTTCCATTTGCTGGAGCAAGGGGGAGGGGAGCGCGGTGTGGTGAAAGACATGCACTTCATGCTGCAAAAAGAGGTGGTGCAACGGCTGGCGGCCCAGCCCGGTGACAATCACTACGGTCGCCTGGGTATCATGGCGCAGTATTTCTGCCGGGTGCAGCCTTTGTTTGAAGTGGGCCCGGGGGCCTTCAAGCCTGCACCGAAAGTGGATTCTGCCATTGTGCGGCTGGTGCCCTATGACACCCTGCCGCATCCGGCCAAGGATCTGACGACCTTGCAGCGGGTGGTGCGTACCGCCTTCAACGCGCGTCGGAAAACCCTGCGTAAGGCCCTGGCCGGTGTGGTGACTGCGGAGCAGCTGCAGGCCCTGGGTATCGACGACAACCTGCGGCCGGAAAATCTTAGCCTGGCTGACTATGTACGTATTGCCGATCATGTGACCGCAGGTAACAATGCCGCCCCTGCGGATGTTGATGCTTAACGTCAGACCAACGGAGCCAGCAGATGACCGACTACGCCATCGGTGACATTCAGGGCTGCTATGACCGCTTGCTGGCGGTGCTGGATCGGGTAGGTTTTTCTGCTTCCCGGGACCGGCTCTGGGTGGCGGGTGATTTAATCAATCGCGGCCCTTCCTCCCTGCAAACCCTGCGCTATATCCATGATCTGGGCAGCTCGGCAGTGGTGGTATTGGGTAATCATGACCTGCACCTGCTGGCGGTCGCTCTGGGTGGTCACAAGGTTCGCCGCAAAGATACCCTGCAGGATATTGTGGACGCCCCGGATTGCGCCGAACTGGTCGCCTGGCTGCAGCAGCAACACCTGTGCGTGTATGATCCAGCCCGTAACCTGCTGATGAGTCATGCCGGTGTCCCTCACATCTGGGATATACCCACGGCGGTGGCCCTGGCCAGAGAGCTGGAAGGCATCATCCGCGGCCCCGAGGCACAGAGCTACTTTCAGGGCATGTACGGCAATCTGCCGGCTGTCTGGGACCCCGCCCTTACGGGTATGGATCGCTGGCGGGTGATCACCAATTATTTTACCCGCATGCGTTTTATCGCTGCTGACGGGCAACTGGAGCTGGCCACCAAAGAGTCTGCCGACGATGCCCCGGCTGGCTATCAGCCCTGGTTCAGCTTTCCCCGCCCGGATGACAGCCGTATTATCTTTGGCCATTGGGCGGCGTTGGAAGGCCAGACTGGCAGTGACCAGTTTATCGGCCTGGACACAGGCTGTGTCTGGGGTGGCGCCCTCACCATCATGAATCTGGATAGCGGGGAGAAAACCCATTGTGACTGCTGATGACCGCCCCTTGCGTTGGCCGTTGATGGCGGGTGCCCTGCTGGCGCTGCTGGCTGTTGCTGCCGGCGCCTTTGGTGCCCATGGTCTGCGTAGCCTGGTCAGTGAGCGCTCACTGGAGGTGTTTCAGACCGGCGTCAGTTATCAGATGACACACAGTGTGGCCCTGGTGCTGGTGGCGCTACTGGCCATGCAGCGGTTGTCCCGGCGCCTGCTGGGGCTGGCGGCAGGTTTTTTCCTGGCGGGCATCCTCATGTTCAGTGGCAGCCTGTATCTGCTGGTGCTGACGGAGATCCGCTGGGTCGGCCCCATCACCCCGGTCGGGGGCGTATGTTTTATGGTGGGTTGGGGGCTGCTGGCCACCGCTGGCCTGCAGCAGATGCGTCGTGAACAACAGGAGCAGTAACCATGCAGCTACAGGTAAACGGGGACCTGCTGGAGGTTCCGGACTCGGCAACCGTGGCCACCCTGCTGGACCAGCTGGCCATCCGTGGCCGTCGGGTGGCCGTAGAAGTGAACGAAGATATTGTGCCCCGCAGCCAGCATGACAGCCATATCCTCCAGCCCGGTGACCGGGTGGAAGTGGTGCATGCCATTGGTGGCGGTTGACCGCTGATCGGCTATTGGCACGACTGAACAGCGCTGACAACGCCTGAACAAACCAACAGGATCACTATGACGCAACGACAGCTTCCCCAGGATAAGCCCCTGATGATTGCGGGCAAGACGTATCAGTCCCGCCTGCTGGTGGGTACTGGCAAGTACAAGGATATGGATGAAACCCGTGATGCCATCGCCGCCAGCGGCGCTGAAATCGTTACGGTGGCAGTCCGCCGCACCAATATTGGCCAGAACCCGGACGAACCCAACCTGCTGGATGTGATCTCGCCGGACCGTTACACCATCCTGCCCAACACCGCGGGCTGTTACACCGCCAAGGATGCGGTACGCACCTGCAAACTGGCCCGTGAGCTGCTGGATGGCCATAACCTGGTCAAGCTGGAAGTGCTGGGAGAGCACAAGACCCTCTACCCGAACATGACGGAAACCCTTATTGCCGCTGAAGAGCTGGTCAAGGACGGGTTTGACGTGATGGTTTACTGTACCGACGACATCTTGCTGTGCCAGCGACTGGAAGACATGGGCTGTGTAGCCATCATGCCGCTGGGGGCGCCCATCGGCTCCGGCCTGGGTATCCAGAACCGCTACAATATCCGCCTGATTGTGGAAAATGCCAAAGTGCCGGTGCTGGTGGATGCCGGTGTCGGCACCGCATCCGATGCGGCCATTGCCATGGAGCTGGGCTGTGATGGCGTACTGATGAATACCGCCATTGCCGAGGCAGGCGACCCGATCCGCATGGCCCGCGCCATGAGCGCCGCCATCGAAGCGGGCCGTGACGCTTACCTGGCGGGCCGGATGCCCAAGAAACTCTACGCCAGCGCGTCCTCGCCGCTGGACGGGACTTTCTTCTAAAAAACATCGATTGGCCGCGGAAGAACGCGGAAGAACGCGGAAAGAAACTAACTAAAAAAGATTTTGGTTTTTGTTTTTTGTCCGCGTTCTTCCGCGTTCTTCCGCGGCTAAAATAAAAAATAAAGCGCTGAAACCCTATGACCAACCAGAAAACCAGCCGTCGTGAGGCGATTCTTCATGCCTTGGTCGAACTGCTTGAAACCGACCCCGGTGCCCGTATTACCACGGCCGGCCTGGCCCGTTCCGTGGGGGTGACGGAGGCGGCGTTGTATCGCCATTTTCCCAGCAAGCGCAAGATGTTTGAGGCGTTGATCGAGTTTGCTGAGGAGGCGGTGTTCAGCCGCTGCCAGACCATCCTGCAAGAGCAGGACGACCCTCGCCAGCGATTGCGGCAGCTGGGTGAGCTGGTGCTGGTGTTTGCCGAGCGCAACCCTGGCTTGTGCCGGGTACTTAACGGTGAGGCCCTGATGGGCGAGGATGCCAGCCTGCGCCGACGGGCCTCCCAGTTTTTTGAGCGGCTGGAAACCCAGGTCCGCCAGATTCTGAAGGAGGGGGAAATCCGCCAGGGCTTGCGGCCAACCCCCAGTGCCACCCGGGCGGCAGAGTGGTTGATGACGTTTCTGGAAGGGCGCATCCAGCGCTTCACCCGCTCCAGCTATGAGCACCTGCCCAGCAAGGAGTGGCAGGATAGCTGGCCCGCGCTGGCGGCTGGCCTTTGGCATGACCAACCTGAACACGTTTAGCAATTTGCGGAGTTACCCATGACTGTTGCACTGTTTCGTCTACCCCTGCTGCTGGCACTGGCACTGCTGCTGACCGCCTGCTCCCAGAGTGAGAGCCAGTACAAACGGTCAACTCTGGAGGGGCGCATCTTCGGCACCTTCTACCAGATCATCGTGATTGGCCCCTACAGTGACAGCGAACTGGACGCCTTCCGGGTGGGCCTGCGGCAGGTCATGGATGAGGTGGACATGAGCATGTCTACCTACAAGCCGGATTCCGAGCTGATGCGTTTCAATCGGGCACCCCTGGGTGAATGGGTGCAGGTGTCGCCCGGCCTGTTTACGGTGCTGGAGAAGGGGCAGCAGGTGGCCCAGGCCAGTGACGGCGCTTTTGATATGACCGTGGGCGGACTGGTGAATCTCTGGAGTTTCGGCCCTGAAGCCCGGCCCACCAAACGGCCGGACGCCGAGTTGCTGGCCGAGCGGCTGGCGCAGACCGGCTACCAGTATCTGGAGCTGGACCCGGAGACTCGCAGCGCCCGCCGCTTGCGGGATGCGCTGGTGGATCTGTCAGGTATTGCCAAAGGCTATGCCGTGGATGAGCTTGGCCGCTGGCTGGACGCCCAGGGAGTAGAGCACTACATGGTTAACCTGGGCGGTGACCTGATTGCCCGCGGTGAGCGGGCGCCGGGGGTATCCTGGCGGGTGGGCATTGAAATGCCAGACAGCCTGGTACCCGAAGCCAAGTACGCGGTACCCCTGAAAGACCTGACGGTGGCCACATCCGGTGACTACCGTAATTACTTCGAGCACGAGGGTGTGCGCTATTCCCACACCATCGACCCGCAAACCGGCGAGCCGATCCAGCATAATCTGGCATCGGTATCCATGTTCCATGAGTCCAACACCCTGGCAGATGCCTGGGCCACCGCCTTGATGGTAGTCGGGCCAGGGCAGGCGCAACAGCTGGCGCTTGCCAATGACCTGATGGTGGTGCTACTGGAACGCAATAACGGTGACTGGCTAACCTGGGTATCCCCGGCCTACAAGGCCCGCCTGGGGCCACTCCAGTAAGGCGTCTCTCAGGGCTGCCGCGAACTCTCTGACAGTAGCTTTTGAATCTTGTCAAACAGGGCGGGCGCGGTAATGACGATATCCTGCCCCCACAAATCCTCCGGATAACCGCCAGGCACGGCAGAAAAGTGCCCGGCCCGGGCGCCGGCTTCCTGCGCGATCAGGCGGGCGGCGGCGAAGTCCCAGGGGCTGACGGTTTCGTAGTAGATGTCCAGCCGGCCGCAGGCGACCCAGCAGATGTCGAGGGCGGCGGAGCCGATGCGTCGCAGATCACGACAGGTGTGAATCATGGCATCCAGGCGGCGTAGCAGGGGGGCCAGATTGTCTTTGGTGTAGGGGAAGCCGGTGGCAAACAGCGCCTGTCTTGGGTCAGTGGCACCACTGTGGCGGATGGGCTGACCGTTCAGCCGCGCACCTTCGCCTTTAATGGCGGTGAAGGTTTCACTGGCAAAGGGGGCGTGCACGATACCGACCTGTACCTGCCCCCGCTCGGCATAAGCGATGGAGACGGCCACCTGCGGATGGCCATAGGCGTAGTTCACCGTGCCGTCGATGGGATCAATGATCCACAGGGGCGTGTCCAGCTCCTCAGCCTGACGCAGGTCCGGCATGGCTTCCTCGGAGAGGATGCGATGGTCGGGAAAGCGCTTGCGGATCTCGCCGGTAATGAACTGGTCCGCCAGTATATCCGCGTGGGTGACCAGTTCGGTCTGGTGCTTGTAGTCGGTGCGCAGGGTGTTCTCGTTACGCTCCCGCATAATCAGCTCACCCGCCTGGCGGGCAAGCTGTTCGGCAAATTCGGCGATACTGTGTAACTGGCTCATGGTAAGGGCTCCTCCGGGGCCGAGATTACAGGCCCCTTAACCAGGCGTCCAGCTTGTCCATCGCCAGGACAATGCGTGGTGCCGCCTCTGCCACAAAGCGATCATCCAGCAGCTGATCGCCATACTCGCCCCCTGCCAGCGCCAGCGCTGCGGTGCCGTCAAAGTCCACAAAGGCCAGCCGGGCATTGAGCTGGTCCGGGACAAAGCCGAAGTCACTGCCGGGCAGGATGGCAATGCCGGTATCCGCCAGCAGCTGCTGGCAGAAGGCTTGGCTGGTTTTGATATCCCGTGCCGCCAGGGCATCCCGGTAATGGCTGAAGTCCGGCAGCAGGTAGAAGGCGCCCTCCGGTTTCTGTACCTCGGCCTTCATCTCCGTCAAACGGCGGTGGATGTATTCACCCACCACTTTCAGTACCCGCCGTGACTGGTGCAGGTACGCATCAATGTCCTCGCCGCCGTCAAAGGCGGTAACCGCTGCATACTGGATAGGGGCACTGGTGGCGGTGAAGGTCTCGCTGGCAATGATGGCCATGGCCTCCTGCAGGGGGCGCAGCTCAGCGGGGAAGATAAAAGTACCCAGGCGCCAACCACCGGCACCCAGCCATTTGCTCATGCCGGTGCTGATAATGGTGCCTTCCGGGTAGTAGCGGGCAATGGACTTGTGTCTGCCCTCGAAGTGCACTTCACCGTAGATCTCGTCAGACAGCAGGATCAGGTTGTACTTGCGGGCGACATTGGCAATGGCCAGCAGTTGGTCATCGGCGTAGGTGCAGCCCGTGGGGTTGGAAGGGTAGTTGAGGATCAGGATGCGGGGCCGTGATGGGTCATCACGGCAGATGATATCCAGCTCCTCGGCGGTGAGCTGCCAGTTGTTTTCGGCATGGGTGGGCAGCCAGTGCACCGAGCGGCCTATAATCCGGGCCTGAGGCGCGTAGGACACCCAGCTGGGCCGGGGTATCAGCAGGTCACCGTAATAGGCCAGCTGCAGGATAAAAAGCAGCTCTTTGGAGCCCGGGCCGATGAGTACATCCTCCCAGGTGCAGCGCATGCGCTCGGTACGGTTGATGTAGCCGGCAATGGATTCCCGCAGTGCCTTCAGACCTTTGACTGGCAGGTAGTCTTTTTCATGGGCATGGGCCTGCAGTGCTGCCACGACCCGCTCCGGCACCGGAAATGGCGACTGCCCCAGCCCCAGCTTGATGATGTCCTTGCCTTCGGCCCGGAGCTGGTTGCTCAGCTCGTTAATGCGCAGAGTGGCAGAAGGCTGAATGCCGCGTACGTTAAGGTTGATGGCATAACGGTGATTCTTGGTGATATCCATGGTGGCAGGCTCGGGTCTCCGGATGGGTGGGGATAGTGGCAGTATAGGAGACCCGGGGCACCTTGGCAGGTCCCTTGGGGGTAGGCATTTGCCGAAGCCATCCCGGCGGTTCAGGTACTGGCTTCGGCGGGTTGCAGCAACTGTTTTGCGGGTTGGGTTTCAGGCTGTTTGATGCTCTCAGCGGCGGGCGCGCCTCGTAGCCCATCCTTGGCGCAGCGGTAGCAGAGCATCTGAAGGAAGTGGGCGGATAACAGGTACGCCTGATCCACGCTGGCGGCCAGGGCGTCAGCTTCATCGCGGGCATGAGCACTGCTGTCCGCAGAGTTGTTGCAGAGGCTTAGCAAGTGTTCCGCCTGGCTGTTCACCTGGCCACTCAGGGCAGATTGCTGCTCCGTTGCGGCGGCCACATCCGCCGCGTATCCGCTGATGCGGGTAACGCCAGTGAGGGTTTCACGCAGGGCCTCTGAGGCCTGCCGGGTAGCGCTTACGGCGGCATCGGATGTTGCCGCGCCCTGGCCAATGGTGGCGACGGTGGCCCGGGTTTCCTGCTGCAGACTGGCGATGGTGTCTGCGATCTGTCGTGTGGAGTCGTGGGTGCGGTTAGCCAGGGCCCGAACCTCATCCGCCACCACTGCAAAGCCTCGTCCCTGCTCGCCAGCCCGGGCCGCCTCAATGGCGGCGTTCAGGGCAAGCAGATTGGTTTGTTCCGCGATGCCACTGATCACCTCAAGCACGCTGCCAATGTGGGCGCTTTTCTCTGCCAGTGACGCCACCTGCTGGCTGGCGGCCTCCAGATCGCGGAACAGGCTGCCGATGTTTTGGGAGGCGTCGGCCATTTGCTGTTCGCAGAACTGCGCCGCGCCCTTGACGTGCTCGGTGGCCTGATGGGTCTGCAGGGCCAGCTCATTAATGCGATGCACGCTCTGGTTCAGTTCGCGAAAGGCGACGCCCATGGTCTGCAGATCTTCTTTTTGCTGCAGCACACTGTGTTGGGCCTGGTTTACCCAGTTTACGGTGCGTGACTTGTGCTCCTGCAGAGTGCCGACATTGTTGTACATGCGGGCAGATACCGCCCGTAGCATGGTGTTGCGTGTCTGCTGTTCGAAAGCCAGCCAGGCGCCCAGACCGCGGCGACCGGTATAGATGTACGGCATGGCGGGATGGGTGTGAGCGGCACACTGGATGGCCAGGGCACGAATATCCCGGCTGTGCCACAGATGGCCGGCGATGATCAGCGCAACCAGCAGGGGCCACGCCAGGGCAGCGCCTATCCCCAACGGGCTGAGGGCCAGTGCCCCCAGGACGCTTGCAGCCAGCCCGCCAAACAGCCAGGGCATGAGGTTGCCCGGTGGCCGCGCCAGATAACGCCTGGGCATATTGCCCGCCCGCCAGTGACGGTAGACGGTTTCAGCTCTGGCCACCTGTGCCCTGTCGGGCCGCACGCGCACGGACTGATATTCCACAACCCGCCCCTGCTTGCGAATAGGGGTGACAAAAGCGTCCACCCAATAGTGATCACCGTTCTTGCAGCGATTCTTTACCAGCCCGCGCCAGCAATTGCCCTGTTCGATACTTTGCCAGAGATTGGCAAAGGCCTGTTGGGGCATGTCCGGGTGACGGATCATGTTATGGGGCTGCCCCATAAGCTCATGAAGCTGATAGCCAGCGACCTCAAGAAACTCCTGATTGGCGGCGGTAATGCGGCTGTCCAGATCAGTGGTGGTGATGAGGTTGAAGTCGCTGGGGTAATCCAGCTCCTGCTGGGTGACGGGGCCGGTTTTTCGCATGGTGACTCTCTCGCAGCACGCACTCTGGTTTTTGTTGGAAGTATTGAAGAGGCGGTGCTTCAACTATCCGTCACCTTTTTGGTCTCGTATAGCCAGTTATTGCAATTGAGGACCCCCTGATCATATTTTGATCTGGATCAAGACTTGTTTAAACCTGCTTATGGTTTTTTGACATTTTGCAGTTTCTGGCTATCGCCAAGGGGTGTGATTCCGATAAAAGAGTACCCACGTTAACGGGGGTGACATTTGTCGGATTCTGGAAGTGCGCGTGGCGATATGCAGGCCTATGCCCGCATTAGTAATCCATGCCAGCGAGACTGGGCTCTGGCCAGTGCTGCCTTGCTGCGATGCCAGGCCTCCTTCTCCGCTGCCAGCCCCGCCTACCTGCGTGGTTGGCTGGGGACCCTGGCACTGAACAGGCGCCGGATTGCCTGTTTGCAGCTGCAGACCCGCGTCAGTCTCCAGTGCGCCGCTCCGGGCTTTTTATCGCTTCTGGTATGCCGCAGTGGCACCTTGCAGGTAAACACTGGGCAAACGCCGCCCGTCACCTTGCATCCCGGCCAGATTAACTGGTTGCACCACGGTCAGGATGTCAGTCTGACTAGCGCAGAACCTCTGGATCTGCTTTGGGTACAGTGGGATGACACTGTGCCCGAGCATGCCATGGGGCTCAGCGCCAGCGCGTTGGCGGCAGACGTTGAGGCTTATCTGCTGTCAGTGCGTTTTGCCGCCGATCATGGTGAGGCGATAGCGCGTTCGGAGCAGTTTCTGACTTATCTGGAGTCTGGAGGTTCTCCTCCAGGGCACTGGGTACCCGGCAGCACAGATCGCAGACTGGCCCGTGTACTGGCATTGATTGAACGGCAATCCCATGGTGATTTCGACCTCGTCAGGCTGGCACGGGATGCGGCCATGAGTGAGCGCAGCCTGTTCTACCTGATGAAATCAACCCTGGGTATGTCTCCTTATCGCTGCTATCAGCGGTTGCGGCTGATAAGAGCGCGGCATGGGCTGGTGGACTGTCTGGCGGAGCACGCGGGGGTGTCCTGGCATGCCGCCAATCAGGGCTTTTCCCATCTCGGCCGTTTTGCCTCCGTATACCGCACCCACTTTGGCGAGTTGCCCAGTGAAACCCTGGCCTGGTTGACGCGGTTGCGGGAGTCTGCCCATCTCTTGAGTTGGCAGCGGGGCAGCGGTGAGGCGCTTGCGGTCAGTAAAAATCCGGGCCTATTCGATGTGGTTCCAACTCAATGTGAGTGATGCGTTTGCCAAGGGTGATGACCCGGCCCAGGTAACGCTCTTCGCCCGTGGTGGTGAAATCAAACAGAAAGCGCCGCCAGACCCGCAGCTTGCCCTGCTCATCCCGCTTGAACCAGATGCCCCGCAGGTAAACGGCCTCATCCAGCAGCAACACGTCCACACGCTTGCAATGGGCCTTGGCGGCTTGCAGTACATGATCCTTGATAGCTTTGGCATGCCACCAATACCATGCAATCAGGCCCAGCAGGGTAAGCCAGGCGATGGTGCCTAGAGTCACAGGTCAGCTCCAACAGAAGGTCCCGGCACTATAGCTGACCAACGGGCGAGAAAACACTGCTGCAATCACTCATTTCTGCCGTGCGATCTGCTGGTACTGGCTTGCCACCTTACCTTTCTCGCTTTGCTGTTCCAGCAGCTTCAGTCGCAGCCGATCTACCGCGCTGAGAAAGTCATCCAGTGGGCTTCCGTCGCCCAGGGCACGCCCCGCCATACGGCTCTGTTCGATGAAATCGGCCTGCCGCTGACGAATGACGGCGAGCTTCTCCAGCGCATTGCGAATGGCGGTAAGCTGGGGGGAAGAGGCGCTGTCTTGCGGCTCATTGCGGGGGTTGGGGCGGCCCAGAGCCTGCTCCATCATGACTGGTGCCTGTGGCCGGACCTGTTCCGCCAGGTCCAGCTCTTCCAGCGTCCGAATCTGGTTGTCCGTGGTCAGGTAGATACCTGAGGCCCGAATCTGGCCCAGCGGCACCCCCTGGCTGCTGGCCAGGGTAAAGCGGTCTTCCACATTGCCCAGATACAGCGCCTTGACGCCAACCTCCTCCAATGTGCGCAGTTCATCCCGGCCATCGGCGGTCTGCACCCAGACTTTCAGGTACTGAAACACTTCGTCCTTACTGTCGATCCAGAAGTTGCCGTCATCATCATAGCGGGCCAGTTCGGCAAATCCGGAGCCGGTTCTGGGGCCGAACAGCTCGGTGCCGTCATCCACCTTGCCATTGTTGTTACGGTCCAGCACCAGATAGCCGCTGCCACTTCCCAGCCGGGCGAGACGCTGGGTCTCGCCATCACCATTCAGGTCAAACTCAAAAAAACTGTCGGTGAGCTGGGCACTGGTGGCTCCGAAATTGATCACCAGCGGATCCGTCATGGGCCGCTCTTCAATACGCAGGCTTTCGCTGTACTGGTACTGGCGTTCACTGGATTGTCGCAGTCCCAGGGTAAAGTCCACCCGTTCACCGTCGGCCAGTGTGACTGAACCGGTAGCGGAGAACAGCCGGGACTCGGACTCTGAGTAGAATACATAGCGGTTACTGGTCACACTCAGGCTGCCCTGACTGCTGTGGGCTACCGTGTCGCTGCCCAGAGCCGCGCGGGTGATGGTGATGGCCTGCTGACCCAGCAACAGTGCCGAGCTGGTCTGCTCGGCAAGCTGGGCGCTGGTGAATACAGTCTGGCTGCCGTCCTGCCCGGTGACCCGTGCCTGGCTGAGCAAGGCGGTGGTGCTGCTGCTGTCGTATTGATAGGCAGCCTCGCGTACCAGCGTCAGCTGGCTTCCGCTCTGGCTCACCGCTGTAGGTTGTTGGTTGATGCGTAACTGGCTGCTGCTGAACAGGGTGGACTGTCGGCTGCTGTTGGCATCGAGAACAATACTGCTACTGCTGATCATGGCTATGCCCGCAAAAAACATCTGTAACGGTTATCGGCGGTGGCTTGCGTTACTGTAAGACGGCTTGGTTATAAGGTGGGGTGCCTTATGGTCATCGGTGGTAGTACCATGCTCACTGGTGGTGTATTGGTAATCAAACGGGAAGCAACATGCAGTTAGTGATCGGGCTTTTACTCACCCTGGGCGTATTCCTGGTGTTGACCCACTGGCAACGTCTGCCGGAGGAAAAGAAGAAAGCCTTCGCCATGAAGGCGGCTTTCTCGGCGTTTATCGGTGTGTTGCTGTTGCTGCTGGTGACCGGCCGTATCCACGTCCTGGTTGCGGCCCTGGCCGCGCTGGTGCCGCTGGTCAGGCGGCTGCCCATGTTGCTGCGTTATCTGCCTTTTCTGCGCAGCCGCTATGAGCAGAACGGTGGCCAGGGCGCGCAGGGAGAAGGCGGCCACCGGCCACCGCCCAATGGCGGCATGACGGTGAAGGAAGCCCGGGAAATTCTCGGTGTGGAGCCCGGTGCCTCACCGGAGGAGATTATTGCGGCCCATCGAAAACTGATGCAGAAGTTGCACCCGGACCGGGGTGGCAGCAACTACCTGGCCGCCAAGGTGAACGAAGCCAAGGACGTCCTGCTGTCCTGAGTGGCCTCGTCGGTGTTACATTACATCCACCCGCACCTCAAAACGCTGGGACTGTTGGCGCTGGCTCCCCGCGCGATACAGGATGCCGGACTGGCTGCCAGACTGCTCGCTTTCCACGCTACCCAGTTCCACCCACTGGCCCGCCGGCACCCGGCGAATGGTCATCACGGCTTCCGTCTTGTAGCCGGCAATGCCCGCATCCGGCGTATTGTCGAAGGCCATGACCTGCAACTCGACCGTCTGCTCTGAGATCACCTGCGGGGTGATGATAAAACCGCTGCTGATATCCGTCTGCTCCAGTATCAGGGCAGGGTTTCTGCCACCGCGCATGGCAACGGGCAAGGCCCGCACCTGACCGGCGCGGATATGGGCGGACTGCCCGTCCTGCACCACCAGGCTCTGTTCCTGTTGCCGCTGGGAGGTGGTAACCCGGCGCTCCACGTTGACCTGCCCCTGGGTATTGCGCAGGGTGACACCGGCACTGTCTTGCTTGGCATCACCACTGCCACCGGAACGCACGGTAATGCGCAACTGGTGGGGCGCTACATCCAGCGTGCCAAGCAGCAGGCTGACTTCCTCCAGCACCTGTGGGCTGCCTCGCACAATCAGTTGCTGGCCTCGTGCCGTTAACGCCAGCTGGTCCTGAGGGTAAAGATCCCGCAACTGCTCAGCCACTTCACTGGCGGCACGGTTGCTGAGGGTATAGGTGCGGGCCTCCATGGCGTAACTGGCGGCAGAAAACATGAGCAAGAGTGCCAGCAAACTGGCGACCCGATGGGCTGGTGTCATACCGGACTCCCGAAAACCGGTTGCAATTGGATAATCAATGGTTATGATGAAAAGCATGAAGACGACTACAGCACTCTGTCAATTAAAAAGCATCCACCTTGCTGGTAATCCGGCGGGTGTTTTGTCGTCTGTGGTTTATGGCTGGTTTGGTTATGGCTTTTATTTTAGTCAGAGCCCGGGCCGCCTGTAGATAAACCCCCTACAACTTTCGAGGAAGGCAGCCCGGCAGACCCACCAGGCTGCCACCGGAATCTAAAACCCCGACTGGTAGCCAGCCGGGGTTTTTTATTTCAGGATTCAGGAGCACAACATGAGCATGCCTATCAACATTACCCCGGCCACGGCCAGCAGCCAGGCGCTGCCAACGCCACGGCAATTACGTGAAAGTCTGCCGCTATCCGCGCATCTGCAAGCCCAGATCGCCCGCCACCGCGAGGCCGTGCGCCGGGTGCTGAGTGGCGAAGACGACCGCCTGCTGGTGGTGGTCGGCCCCTGTTCCATTCATGACGAGCAGGCCGTGCTGGACTACGCGGAGCGCCTGGCCGGGCTGGCGGATCAGGTCAGTGACCGTTTACTGCTGGTGATGCGTGCTTACCTGGAGAAACCCCGCACCACCGTGGGCTGGAAGGGGATGTTGTACGACCCCGAGCGCACCGGTGGCGGTGATCTCAATCTTGGCTTGCAGCGCAGCCGCAGTTTGCTGCTGAAGCTGGCGGAGACGGGGTTGCCGCTGGCCACGGAAGCCCTCAGCCCCATGGCCATGGACTACCTGGATGACCTGATCAGCTGGACCGCCATCGGCGCTCGCACCACCGAGTCCCAGATTCACCGGGAGCTGGTCAGTGGCCTGCCCATGCCCGTGGGCTTGAAAAACGGTACGGATGGCGGCATCACCGTTGCTATCAACGCCATGAAGTCTGCGGCTGAGCCCCATCACCGTTTCGGCATCGATCAACAGGGCCAGCCCGCCATGCTGGTGACTACCGGTAACCCGGATACCCATCTGGTACTGCGGGGTGGCAAGGGTGTCACCAACTACGACAGTGACAGCATCCACAACGCCGTAGGCGCACTGGCTGCGGCGGGTGTCAGCACGTCAGTCATGGTGGACTGTAGTCATGACAACGCCTGCAAGATCCATGACCGGCAGCTGGACATCGCCCGTGACGTAGCCGCCCAACGCCACGCCGGACAAACGGCCATCAAGGGCCTGATGCTGGAAAGCTTCCTGGTGGCCGGTCGCCAGGACGACAAGGGCGAACTGACCTACGGCCAGTCCATCACCGACCCGTGTATTGACTGGGTGGCGACAGAGGCGCTTTTGCGGGCGTTGTGACGAACAAGCCCGCAGTCCGCAAGGGAGGAGCCTTGGGTGTTGTCAGTGCGTCCTGACGTGGGTGCTTGCGCTTTTTGCCAGCCCATACCCCATGGCTACACCCGCCAGACACAACAGCAGGGTGCTGCCGATATTGAGCGCGGCCATAGGCCAGGCGTTGGCCTCCAGCAGGCGCAGTGTTTCCAGGCTGAACACGGAGAAGGTGGTGAAGCCGCCGCAGAAACCCGTCATCAGAAACTGCCGGGCCTGTACGCTGGCCATCAGGTGCCTGCTGGGGAGCTGGATGGCGGCGATCAGGCCAATGAGGAAAGACCCAAGTACATTCACGGTCAGGGTGGCCAGCGGCAGGGCGCCCTCGCTGGCCGGCAGCCAGAGTTGCAGGCCATAACGCGACATGCTGCCAAGCCCGCTGCCAAGGGCAACCCACAGGCTGGTGGATAGGATCAAGGCGTGTAGCTGCTTCATGTCATCATCCGCCCCAGCAATAGGCCGATGGTCACCGCCAGCAGGCAAGTCAGCGCCGATACCGCGATATTAATACCAGCGGTCGTTTTATGCCCTTGTTGCCAAAGAGTGAGGGTTTGCAGGCTGAAAGAGGAAACGGTGGTATAGCTGCCGCAGAGTCCCACCATCAGCAGCACGGCTGTGGAGCCCCCCGGTAGTGTGCCGGCGATCACCAGGCTGGCCAGCAGGCCAATCAGCAGGGAGCCGGTGATATTCACCGTCAGGGTACCCCAGGGAAAGGCTTCCCCCAGCAGCCGCGCCATCAGGCCACTGATCTGATACCGCAGCACGCCGCCAAGGGCGCCGCCAAGACCCGCCGCCAGTAACTGCTCCATACTCAGGTCACTCCCGTAGGGATGAGTAGAGCGCTCATTAAACCGGATAATGACGCTAAATCAAAGGGATTGCCGGCATGCGCTGATGCTTTGGCTTGTTCGAACGGCTGCCGGCCACGCGTTGTGGTTTGGCAAAAGCATGTTAGCCAAAGACAATCACCAGCATTGGTATTATTAAATTTAATCACCTCTGATCTAACGATATTGTTTGTTCATCAACGGGAGTGGACACAGCCGATCCCTATGCGCCACTTCCGTTGCGAGCAAAACCCCTGCTTTGAAGCCCCGCTGGTTGCCACCGGGGCTTCTTTTTTTAGGCATTGCGCTGCATCAAGGCGCTGCTGCACTTAACCGCTATAGTGAAACCTTGAGATCATTCAGTAAGGAGCCATCATGGACACACGCCAGGTTGACGTCGCCATCATCGGTACCGGCACCGCAGGCATGGGGGCCTATCGCGCTGCCAGTAAGCACACCGACCGCATTGCGCTGATTGAAGGTGCGCATTACGGCACCACCTGCGCCCGGGTCGGCTGTATGCCCAGCAAGCTGTTGATTGCGGCAGCCGAAGCGGCGCACGGGATGGTCCACGGTGATTTGTTTGGCGTGCATGCCGGGCAGGTTCGGATAGACGGCAAGGCGGTGATGAAGCGGGTGCGGGAGGAGCGTGACCGTTTTGTCGGCTTTGTGCTGGAGTCGGTGGAAGGCTTTGAGGCGAACCACAAGGTCTGGGGGGCTGCCCGCTTTACCGGGCCCAATACCCTCAGGATCGACGACACCTTGGAGATTCAGGCCGGGCGTATTGTCATTGCCACGGGTTCCCGTCCCCATATTCCCGAGTTACTGCGTGGGGCGGAGGACCGGCTCATCGTTAACGATGATATCTTCGACTGGCAGGATCTGCCCACATCGGTGGTCGTGTTTGGCCCCGGCGTGATTGGCCTGGAGCTTGGGCAGGCGTTGGCGCGCCTGGGTGTGCGAGTGCGTATGTTCGGCACCAGTGGCTCTCTGGGTGCCATTCGGGATGAGGCTATCCGGGATTGCGCATTGGCTGCCTTTAACGAAGAGTTTCCGTTGCACGCCGAAGGACAGGTCAGCAGTATCCGGCGGACCGCCGAAGGGGTGGAGGTGTGCTACCAGGATCATGGCGTTGCGCAGACGGAAACCTTCGACTACCTGCTGGCCGCCACCGGTCGGCGCCCCAATGTGGACGCATTGGGCCTTGAGCATACCGGGCTGGCGCTGGACGATCGGGGTGTGCCGCAATTTAACCGTTACACGCTGCAGTGCGGTGATAGCCCTGTTTTCCTCGCCGGTGATGCCAATAACACCGTCCCGCTGCTTCATGAGGCCGCTGATGAAGGCCGTATTGCCGGTGACAATGCCGGACGCTTTCCGGATGTCCGTGCCGGGCTGCGACGCACGCCTCTGGGCATTGTGTTCACAGACCCTCAGATTGCTTCAGTCGGCCTGACCATCGATCAGGTGGAGGCCCGCTGCAAGGCCTGCTATGCGGTGGGCGAGGTGTCCTTCCGGGGGCAGGGCCGCAGTCGGGTCATGGGCAAGAACAAGGGGCTACTGAAAGTTTACGGTGAGCAGGGAACCGGGTTGTTCCTTGGCGCGGAAATGTTTGGTCCGGCGGCTGAACATATCGCCCACCTGTTGGCCTGGGCCGCCCAACAGCGCATGACGGTCAGTGACATGCTGGATATGCCCTACTATCACCCGGTGATCGAAGAGGGGTTGCGTACGGCCCTGCGGGATCTTAGCCACAAGCTGCACATCGGCCCTGAGATGGTGGCGCGCTGCATGGATTGTGGGCCGGGGGCGTGAATCAGGACGAGGCTTTGCTCCATTAAAAAAGGCAGCCTCAGTGGGCTGCCTTTTTTATGACGTTATGCCTGTTATTTACAGGGCAACAACGTTCTCTGCCTGTGGGCCTTTCTGGCCCTGGGTCACGGTAAACTCAACTTCCTGGCCTTCGGCCAGTGTCTTGAATCCGCCACCTTGAATAGCGCTGAAGTGAACAAAGACGTCTGCGCCGCCTTCACGAGTAATAAAACCAAAACCTTTTGCTTCGTTGAAAAACTTAACGTTGCCGGTAACTGTAGACATAATAAATATCCTGAGATTAATCATTAGTGTGCTGTCAAAAGATCGTTTTGAACTCTGATCAGCGATATGCGGGAAACAAAAAGAATATGCAGGATCAAAAACAGGACGAGAAGTATGTCAACTCAAAAGGTCATATTCGTGAAGTGCTTTGCTAAATCTTTCCAACGGGGACCACGGTACGCTAATTGCGGTGTCTTGCAAAGGATTATTTTTTTATTTTTAAAAATAAAAGTTGGCAAGGTTTTTTTGTTTTCACAGGTTATTGAAATATAGATAAGTTTTGGTTTTTTCATTATGGGGCCCCGCCCTGATCAGCGTCTTTCCGGGCAATTGTCAGCGGTTTCAGGTATAATGGGCGCCCAAAGTTGGTGGCTAAGCCAGCTGTTGATCTGGAGAATACAATGAGCAAGAAAACCGAAAAAGCAACATTAACAACGGCCATGATTGAAGAGCAGACGGCTGCTTTTTTGAAGTCCGGCGGCGTTGTTGAGTATGTTAGCAAGGGTAAAAGTGGGCAGTACACGTCTACAGGCTCAAAGCAGATTAACCTGAAAGCCCGCTAGACATCGTCACACTTTTTGCAGTTTAGTTCCGCTCCGAGCATCTGTGCCCGCCCTTCCGGAGTGACCACCCAGGGTCGGTTGACCCAGGGTGGTGTATGGCGGACATGCTGATTATGACCACAGGCCAGTTCGGCCACCCAGTGGTCTTCTTGATCTGTGTGGTAGCCGACGATGGGCTGCTTCACGACGCCCGATGACGACTTGTAGCCTTCCCTTTCTGCGGCCCCTTGCCTTTCGCCAGTGGTTTGCTGCCCTTGGTTGAGCGGGGCGGCAGGCCAGTATGCTGGGTCAGCAGGGGTTTGCCCGCCTTACGGCTGCCGGGCGGGGTGGAGTTCTTGCGGCGTGCGCTCTGGTAACCGTCAACCTTGGGTTGGTAAGCGGGTATCAGCTGATGCTTGCCGGGGCCGATCAGGTCCGAGCGGCCCATGGTTTTGAGGGCTTCCCGCAGCAGTGGCCAGTTATTGGGGTCATGGTAACGCAGGAAGGCCTTGTGCAGGCGCCGCTGGGCCGGGTCTTTGACTGCACCGACCTTTTCCGTCTTGTAGGTCACCTTGCGCAGTGGATTCTTGCCGCTGTGGTACATAGCCGTAGCGGTGGCCATGGGGGACGGGTAGAAAGCCTGCACCTGATCCGCCCGGAAGCCGTTGCGCTTCAGCCACAGGGCAAGGTTCAGCATGTCCTCATCCGTGGTGCCGGGGTGGGCGGCGATAAAGTAGGGAATCAGGTACTGCTCTTTGCCGGCCTCCCGTGAGAACTTCTCAAACATGCGCTTGAAGCGGTCATAGCTGCCGATGCCGGGTTTCATCATCTTTGACAGTGGCCCTTCTTCCGTGTGTTCCGGCGCAATCTTCAGATAGCCACCTACATGGTGGGTCACCAGTTCCCTTACGTACTCCGGCGACTCTACCGCCAGGTCATAACGCAGGCCGGAGGCAATCAGCACTTTCTTCACGCCGGGGAGTTCCCGCGCCTTGCGGTACAGGCCCACCAGGGATGAATGATCGGTATTCAGGTTGTCGCAAATGCCGGGGTAAACGCAGGACGGCTTGCGACAGGCAGCCTCGATTTCTGGCGATTTACAGGCAATGCGATACATGTTGGCGGTGGGCCCACCCAGGTCGGATACCACGCCAGTGAAGCCCGGTACCTTGTCCCGCATGGCCTCGATTTCACGGATGATGGAGTCGTGGGAGCGGTTCTGGATGATGCGGCCTTCGTGCTCGGTAATGGAGCAGAAGGTACAGCCCCCAAAGCAACCTCGCATGATGTTTACCGAGAAACGGATCATCTCGTAAGCAGGAATACGGGCATCACCGTAAGCGGGGTGGGGTACCCGGGCAAAGGGCTGGTCAAATACGTAGTCCATCTCCTCGGTGGTGAGGGGGATGGGCGGCGGGTTGATCCAGACATCCTGATGGCCGTGCTTCTGCACCAGGGCGCGGGCGTTGCCGGGGTTGGTCTCCAGATGCAGTACCCGGTTGGCATGGGCGTAGAGCACCGGGTCGTTGCGTACCTTCTCGTAAGAGGGCAGGCGGATCACCGTTTTGTCCCGTGGGATGCGTGAGCTGGGCAGCAGGTCAACGATCACGGTGGTATCGGATTCGGCATCTGCGGCGGCCTGAGTGCTGGCACAGGCCTGGGTGTCCTGAGTATTAACATAGGGGCTGATCAGCTTCTCTACGCGGCCTGGGCGATCCACGCGGGTGGAGTCCAGCTCGTAGTAGCCTTCGGCAGGATCCTTACGGATAAAGGCGGTGCCGCGCACATCGGTGATCTGCTCAATGGCATCACCAAAGGCCAGTCGGGTGGCGATTTCCACGATAGCGCGCTCGGCGTTGCCATACAGCAGGATATCAGCGCCGCTGTCCACCAGAATGGATTTGCGTACCTTGTCCTGCCAGTAATCATAATGACCAATGCGGCGCAGAGAGGCTTCGATACCCCCCAGTACGATGGGTACATCGTCATAGGCTTCCCGGCAGCGGTGGCTATAGACCAGGCTGGCCCTGTCCGGCCGCTTGCCGCCTTCACCACCGGGGGTGTAGGCATCATCGGAACGCACTTTGCGGTCGGCAGTGTAGCGGTTGATCATGGAATCCATGTTGCCGGCAGCTACCCCGAAAAACAGGTTGGGGCGGCCGAGTTTCATGAAGTCATCTTTGCTGTGCCAGTCTGGCTGGGCAATGATGCCCACCCGAAACCCCAGTGCTTCCAGCGTTCGGCCAATCACGGCCATGCCGAAAGACGGATGATCCACATAGGCATCACCGGTCACAATAATGATGTCGCAGCTATCCCAGCCGAGCTGATCCATCTCGTCCCGGCTCATCGGCAGAAACGGTGAAGGCCCGAAACACTCGGCCCAGTACTTGGGGTAATCAAACAGGGGCTTGGCAGGCTGCATGGCGGTGACCCGGGGTATTGACCAATCTCAAAAGGGGGCGGGACGATAGCATAAAATTTAACCTAATCCTATGCAGGATACTACGACGTATCTGTGTTTGCGCGGTCCAAGAAAGGTACATTTTAGGGATCTGTGGTGCAGGACTTAGCATCAGAACCCCGTTCAGCCTGAGTCTGTCCAAGGCTGAGCGGGGTTCCAGGGTAGGGTTCGCCAACCTGGATACGTTCAATAACCAGGCGAACTCTCGTTAAGCCATACTGGTTAGCGTCTTAAAAAAGAGGGGGTACATCATGCGCCCGGATGAATTTCTGAAAAAGTACGGTTTTGACAAGGAAGAAGAGAAAGAGCACACCCTGCGGGAGAATGCCCTTGAGCACGCTCGCCACCTGAAACGACCCCATGCCGGTACGCCCCATGACTGGGAGGACTGGGAGCGCTACAAGCAGGCGCACCCGGAGGATGTTGAAGAGGGCGGGAGCGAGGAATAAGACTGCTCCCGCCCTGGCATGCCAGGCCCATCAAACCGCTATTGCGTAGGTTCAGGCGGTTATGGCCGGGCTTTTGACTTTACGCCCGTAGCGCTGCCAGGCCTTCTCATGGAAGAAGTAGGCCACCGTATTGATGGCGGGCTCGATCATGGCTACCAGGCTGCCAAGCAGGATATCGCCGGTCAGCAGGTACACCACAGTGAAGGCCACCAGAAAGTGGGTGATGGCGAAGGTGATGGTTTTCAGCAGGGATTGATCACCGTCACGACCGGTGTTGTGTACAAAGCTTTTCAGGGCGCTCATGGCATCTGCTCCGCAGGTAGTTGTTACCCCTCCATTGAACAGCAAGTGATAATCATTAGCAAATAAAAGGTTGTGAAGTCGATGATAGTTGAGGTCTATCATTGCTACTGTGGCTCTATGGTTAATTGCTATTGGTGATATTGATATTCCTTAATGGTCAAGCCATTAGCGGCAGACTATAGTGAGTCATACCAATTTATCAGGGAGCCCCTGCAGCGCATGACGGTTGAAGCGTGAGCAAGGGTTTTGTAACCCCAGAAGGGAGGAAATTAGTTTATGGGTACCAATTTTATCGGTCTGGACACTGCCAAAACCCAGGTGCTGGCGGATCGCCTTAATGATCTGTTGTCCAACTACCAGATCTTCTACATGAACGTGCGCGGCTATCACTGGAACATCAAAGGAGCGAGCTTCTTTGAGCTGCACGCCAAGTTTGAGGAGCTCTACAACGATCTGCTGCTGAAAATCGATGAGATCGCTGAGCGGGTACTGACCCTGGGTCACCGCCCCGCTCACGCCTACAGCACCTATATAGAGAAGTCCGACGTGCCAGAGCGCAAGGATGTTCATGATGGCAAAGAAGCGGTCAACAACATCGTTGACAGCTTTGCCAGCCTGATCGCCAAGCAGCGTGAATTGCTGAGCCTGGCGGGCGATGCTGAGGATGAAGGCACTGTTGCTCTGATGAGCGATTACATCTCCCAGCAGGAGAAGCTGGTGTGGATGTACCGAAGCTATCTGGGACAGTAAGTTCGCTTGCTACGCGTTGAAGTTACAGAAAAACCCGGCTTTTTTGGCCGGGTTTTTCTTGTCAGCAGTTAGATTTTCGCTATGATGACCTTTAAATGAAACATTCGTGAACATTTTGTTTCATTTTTCGGTCCGCTTGCGGGTTGCGGAGAAATGGCCCCGGGTGGATACGAATCGGCACGCCGGTATCGTGTGTCGAAATCGTCAACGAAGACTAACAGACAGGACCACAACGATGCGTAAGAATGTACTTGCAGCTGCTGTAGCAGCCACCATGATGGCACCTATGGCTCAGGCCATTTCCCTGGTAGACACTGAAGAGTCCAAGGTTGATATGTATGGCCGCCTGGTGCTGGCCGTGCAGACTTTCAATGATGACGGCGCCGATACCTCTGAGTTCGCAGATCTGGGCTCTCGCATTGGTTTCAAACTGAACCACGAGCTGGGTAACGGCCTTACCGCTTACGGTAATGTTGAGTTCCGCTTTGACGCCAACGAGCGCGAGCAGGACAACGTATTCAACGACCTGCGCAACTCCTATGTGGGTGTAAAAGGCGCCTTCGGTGATGTCCGTGTGGGTAACTTCGACAGCGTGTATTTCACTCACGTGACCTCTGTTTTCGATATCCCTGAGAACGAAGGTTTTGTTACGCTGGATGGCGGCGCGACTTACTCCCGCGGTAACTCCATTGCTTACTCCACCAGCTTCGCTGGTCTGAACCTGGCTGTACAGGCCAAGCATCAGGCACGTGATGACGAAAACGGCGCGCAGAAAGTGAACATCTCCGCCGCGGCCAGCTATACCATGGACATCTTCACCTTGGGTGTGGGTTACCACCAAGATAAAGATCGTGTTGACGGCGGCGAAGACGATGAAATCCTGGGTGCCAGCGTTAAGGCGGCCCTGTCTGACAGCATCAGCGTTTACGCGTTGGCTGAGACGCAGCGTAAGAACCGCGACATCTACGCGCTGGGTGCGACCCTTGGTTACGGCAAAGGTGATTTCTACACCCAGGTAGCGCAGGAAGACATCCGTGGCGAAGAAAACCTGTTCTCCTACATGGCAGGTGCGAACTACTTCTTCACCAGCAAGTTCTACGTGTTCGGTGAAGTTTACGGCACTGATGAGACCAGCGATGACTACGTAGTCACTGCCGGTGCCCGCCTGAACTTCTGATCAGGTGATGTGCTGAAAAAACGGTGGCCTCGGCCACCGTTTTTTTATGCCTGCGCGCTTATCCGGATAGTCCTTCCAATCGCCGGTGCTAATGCCCTTCGGCAGCGGGCACCGCCCTCCGTTCACCCGGAGCGCGGCATCTCAGTTCTCTCCAATAAAATCCTTATCCTTCCGCGTCCTTCCGTGGATTCCGCGGCTCACCTTAAAAAAAGTTCCCGAGCCACCGGCATGTAAAACAACTGTCACATTGCAGCGATAACGTGACGCTTGAGTTACGGGGGGTTAACCATTGTTAGCGCTCTGTCGGCACTCCGATACACGGTGCTGCGCATTGGTACAGCCGTATCGTTAATGTCACTGGATCTACCACAGATAGGAAAACATAACATGCGTAAATCATTACTCGCTTCCGCTGTCGCTGCTACCATGATGGCTCCCATGGCTCAGGCCATTACCCTGATGGAAACCGAAGAATCCAAGGTCAGTATGTATGGCCGGATCGTTCTGCAGGTTGTCACTACTGACGAGACCTCAGAGATCGAAGACAACGGTTCTCGTATTGGCTTCAACATCAGCCATAAGATTGGCAACGATATGACTGCATACGGTCGTGCGGAGTTCCGTTTTAAGGCCGATGAGCGCACAACCAACAATGTGTTCAGTGACTTGCGGAACACTTTTGTGGGTGTGAAGGGTAACTTCGGTGATGTGCGCGTTGGTAACTTCGATAGCGTTTACTACAGTCTTGTGACGTCTGTATTTGATGTGCCGGAGCAAAGCGGTTACGTTACTCTTGATAGCGGTAGCCGTCAGTCTCGCGGTGACACCATCGCTTACATGAACAGCTTCGGTGGGTTGAAAGTGGCCGTTCAAGCCAAGCACCAGCCAAAGGATGAAGCCGCAGGCGATTCTCAAAAAGTTAGTATCGCGGCTGCCGCGAGTTACACCATGGACATTTTCACCTTCGGTGTTGGTGTCAACCAAGACAAAGAAGGCATGGGTAGCGGCAATGAAGTTATCGGTGCCAGCCTGTCTGTTCAGGCTATGGACAACTTGAGTGTTTACGGTTTGTTTGAAACTCAGGACGAGAATAAAGACGTTATGGCACTGGGCGCGACCTTTGGTTACGGCAAAGGCGATGTCTACACTCAAGTAGCAGTTGAAAACTTTGATGCGGATGGCGTTGACGACCGCATTTCTTACATGCTTGGTGCTAACTACAAGTTCAGTCGCAAATTCTATGTCTTCGGTGAAGTCTTTGACACTGATGAAGACGGCGATAACTGGGAAGTTACCGTTGGTGCCCGCCTGAACTTCTGATCAGGTGATGTGCTGAAAAGAACGGTGGCCTCGGCCACCGTTTTTTTATGCCTGTATGTCTATCCGAGTACGCCTTGTAACCATGGCTGTTCACGCCCTTCGACAAGCTCGCCCTTCGACAGGCTCAGGACAAACGGGCAACGGGCGGCTCAGACTGTGCGAAGGTGCGGTGAGCCTGTGAAGGGTAGGCCGGTTCTACCGTAGGGTCACCCGGTGAGTTTCAACGGCGGTACGTCCTGATGCAGGAACCAGCGTTCTGTCACCACTTTGCGGGTAAACCACTGTGAGCGCATCAGGCCGCTGGCCAGGGACTGTTTTATCCAGCTGGGTAACTGCAGCTTCTGGGCCTCTGGCCCGGTGCGCTGGCCAAAGCGTTGTATCACCGCCTCTTCATAAGGCTTGAGACTGGGGGCGGTGACATCCGGCGCCTGCTGGATAACCTCGGCAGCAATCAGGGCGGACTCTATGGCCGGGCGGATACCCTCGCCACTCTGGGTATAGGCAAGGCCTGCCGCATCGCCGATCAGCAGCGCGCCGTCCTGCACCATGGGGCGGCCCGCGTGGTCGTAAAGCAGGTAGGCATGGCCTTTGAAGCGACTGGGTATGTCGTGGGGAATGCGGCCGTGGATCTTCATATCCTCCACGAATTCCGCCAAATGCTCGGATAGCCGGTGGTTATCCTCGCGGCCGAGGCCGATGTTCAGGAATCGCCCTTTGCGAAACACCCAGGCATAGCCCTTCAGATCCTGGCAGAACCAGAGTTCGGGCACGTCCCCCTGGGCGGCGCAGCTGCGCAGCTGGGCCTCGGTCATTTCAAACTCTACCTCCTTGGCGGCCACAGCCAGCTCATGGCTGCCAGGACCTTTGCCCAGATGGCGTGCCACCGGGCAGAAGTGACCGCCAGCGCCGATCAGTAGCGGTGCCTTGAAGGTTTCATTGATCAGCCAGCCATCATCAGTGCGCAGGATGGTTTTTACCGGGGTGTTCAGGGCCTTGTCGGCACTGACCCGTTCCAGCAGATAGTTGTCAAACTCACAGCGACGGATGCCATAGCTGACAGGTACCTCGCCGTGGTCATTTTCCACCGCTTTTTGCCCCATCATGCCGATACGAAAGCCGGTAATGGGTTGCAGGGTGTGTCGTTGGCCATAGTCTTCCGGCCGTATACCCAGCGCGGCCCACACCGCGGGTGTAACCCAGCCGGCACAGGTTTTGTCCCGTGGGAAAGGCTGCTTGTCCATCAGCAAAATACGCCGACCCCTGCCTGCCAGTGCGTGAGCCAGGGTTGAGCCAGCGGGGCCTGCGCCTACGATGATGACATCATAAACCTGTTCGCTCATGGGGCCTCCGGTGCTGCCGGGCTGGCATAGAGATGGCGGCGGGTTTGCGGTATCTGGTTGTTGTCCTCGTGGGTGAACACCACCTGGAACAGTTGCAGGGAGCTGGCCCGGAAAGCGGCAATAGAGCCCGCCAGGTACATGCGCCAGGCGCGGGTGAAGTGCTCGTCATAGAGGCGGGTGACGTCGTCGGCGTGGGTCTCGAAGCGTTGCATCCAGTGCTCAAGGGTGCGGGCGTAGTGCAGGCGCAGGTTTTCCACATCCAGCACAGAGAAGTCCCCCTGCTCACAGATGGATATGAACTCGCTGATGCCCGGTGGGTAAGCGCCGGGGAAAATGCGTTTCTCAATCCAGGCATTGGTCAGGGTGGGGCGGTTGCGGCCAATACTGTGTAGCAGCGCCAGGCCGTGGGGCTTCAGGCTGCGTTTGATCACGTTTGCCAGCACGGGATAGTTCTCGGCGCCTACATGTTCCAGCATGCCGATGGACACAAAGGCATCATACTGACCAGTGATGTTGCGGTAGTCATCCTCCACATACTCCACCAGGTGATCGAGGCCACGGCGCTGAGCTTCCTGACGGGCGTAGGACACCTGTTCCCGGGAAATGTTATAGGCTTTTACTTTCACGCCGTACCGGCTGGCCATATAGCGGGCCAGTCCACCCCAGCCGCAACCTGCTTCTACCACGGTCTGGCCCGGTTGCAGGTTGAGCTTGCGGCAGACATGCTCCAGCTTGGCCAGTTGGGCCTGCTCCAGAGTCAGGTCCGGCGTTTCAAAGTAGGCGCAGGTATATTGCTGCTCTTCGGTATCCAGCCATAGCTGGTAGAACTCGTTGCCAAGGTCGTAGTGGTGGTGGATATTTTCTTTGGCATCGTCCAGACCCGTGGGGCGTGGCGCATGGTTTCGCCATAGGGCTTCCAGCCAGCGCGGCCAGGCCTTGCGGGCCTGGTGGACAGAGCGGTAAAGGGTGGTCAGCAGGTCAGGAAGATCGCCATCCACATGCAGGCGCCCGGCGCTGTAGAGGTCGCCAAATGCCAGATTTGGGTTGGCGGTCAGTTGATAGAGCGCTTTGTGGTCTGTCAGGCGGATGGTGAACTGGCTTTCCGTGTGCTCGTCCGGCAGGACCCGTTCGCCGTTCCAGAGTTCGAAAGCCACCGGCGGTGAGCCCGCCATGCGTAATACCTTGCCAATGATCCAGCGCTCGTGGCTGTAGGGCCCGCGCTCCGTGGGTTGGTCTTCCAGTGGAATGGATAATACGTGTTGTGGGGCGGCACCTTGTTGTTCGTTGTTGTGTTCCTTGACAGGTTGCGGGGCCATGCCTGATTACTCCCTTTGCTCATCGATGTCTGGAAACAGCGCCTCCAACTATCCCGAACGCAGACTGAGACTGACGCGACCTTGGGTGCAACTCGCGGCACCCAAGTGTCAGTATAGAAAATGAACAGCATTTGTCACTTTGGCCTCTGGTTAATTGCACCCATAGGTGCAACCTATCGCGAGGCTGCGCTGACCTGGAACTGACCAGTGAGGCGCTTGAGTTTCACGGCAGCGTTGTGACTTTGCTCGGCGCTGCTTCCCAGCGCTTCCACCAGTTGGTTCATGCCCCGGCTGGAGTCTGCAACGTAGCGGGTGTGATCGCTCTGGGCTTCATTGGTCTGACCGATAGATGTGATGGCGTCCAGCATGGTCTCGATCATGGCCTGCAGCTCGGCGTTGTCACTGGCGGCATGCTCGGCCGCAAGCAGACTTTCCTCCATGTCCGTCATGCCTTGTTCCATGGTGGTCACGGCGGTTTGGGTGTCCTGTTGTACCCTGGCCAGGCGGTCGCCAATCTCCTGAGTGGCTTCAGTGGTTCTTACCGCTAGCCGTCTGACTTCATCGGCCACTACGGCGAATCCCCGGCCGTGGTCGCCGGCGCGAGCTGCCTCGATGGCGGCGTTGAGCGCCAGCAGGTTGGTTTGCGCGGCGATGTCGTTGATAACGGCGGCTGCCTGGGCAATTTCCTGGGTGCTGGCGTTGGCGGTCCGGATGCCGTCGGCGGATTGGGTGATGACGTCACGAATACGCTGGGTTTCCACGCTGACCTGCTGCATCTGTTGGCGCGCTCGTGCCACCACGTCATCCATGCCCAGGCGCATCTGCTCTGCGGTTTCGGCGGCCCGGTCAATTTCGTTTGCCTGTTGTTGCGCGCCACTCAGCATCTGTTCGATCGCACGGGTGAAGCGTTGAATTTCCTCCAGTGACTGGCGGCTTTGGTTGACCATGCGCTCACTGGCCAGCTGGCCATTTTCGGCCAGCGCCAGGGTCTGACCCACCATGCCATCCAGACTGTCGATGAAGCTGTTGATCCAGCGGGCCAGATCACCGGTTTCGTCCCGACGCATAGCACTCACGTCCAGGCGCTGGCTCAGGTTGCCGCCCCCTTCAGCAATGTCGCGGATGACTTCGGCCATGCGGGCCACTCGGGCACTCAGGGCGCGGGCGCCGAGGCGATACATCAGCACACCCCCCGCCAGCGTGGCCAGAGCGGCGACACCATGGGTTAGCAGGGGCGAGTAGTCCCCCAGTCCCATCAGCAGGGTAATCAGCCATACCGCTGACATGATCAGGGTGATCTGCCTGAGCAGTTGGTAGCCGATGGAGCGGCGTCGATAGACTTCTTCCAGATCGGCCTCGCACATCATTCCCCACTGGTCTGGCGAGCCTGGCAACTGGAAAGACACACCCTTGCCGATGACCGGGAAGTGCCGGTAGTCCGAGTAGCCGGGATAGGTCACGAACAAGTTCTCACCATGGTGAATGGTTTCTCTCACGCCAGGGTGCAACTGACCGGTGGCCGGGTCAGTGAAGCGGATTTCAAACTCCGTGTGCTGGCGGATACGCACGGTACCGAAGCCGGTCTGTATGCCCTGCTTGAGATTCTCGCCATGGCTGAAGGTGGCATCCTCAAAGCGGGAACGGGACAGTGCGGTGCCCGGCAGTATGCTGGGGTCGAACTGGCTGTTGATCATGAAGATGTAGTTGTCGCCGGATTCTTCGAAGACGTGCCCGGCCTCGCGCTGTATCAGGTCACTAATGACATCGTTGGGTACCCGGGCGCAGAGTGCGGCTGTCTGCTGGCCTGCCAGCACCAGAGGTTGGTAGAACATCAGCGTCACGCCGTCATGAAAACGGGAGGTGGTGCGCCCCAGTTTTTCGGTAACCGGATCCACATAGGGTCCGTGTAGCAGTGGCTTGGCCAGCCCCTGGCGCAGGGCGCGTTCTGGCAGATCTCGTTGGCCGACGCGTTGCGGCGCGGTGGAGGCGATCACCTGACCTTCGCTGTCGGTCACAAACAGTTCGGATATCTCCCGTAACCGGTCTGCAGCGTCGGCGAGCGTGCCTTTCAGCGACGCGGGGGGCTGGTTTGCCATGCGTTCGGCGATGGCTTGCATGAAATCCCATTTATTGAGTGTCCACTGTTCAAGGGCTCTTACCCTGGTACGGGCGATGCTCTCAAAGATGCGTTCCTGGGTTGCGTAGGTGTCGCGGTTGAGCAGGCAGGACCATCCCATAGCGAGCTTGCCGGTGCTGCCAAACCAGGGCAGCCAGCGTTTTTCCTGAGGGGATAGGTTCATAGCATGACTTCTTAACATAGCGAACAGGTCCTCTCGGATAAGGCAGATAGGCGAGTAGTGAGAACACAGCAAAGATCGTACCTGTATCTTGTGACAGCTTTGAAAACCCCAAAAACTCTGGAGGTTTTTCATGGCGTTACAGGAAGTTGCCGTTGGTTACAGGCGGTGCGCGCTATTGTGGTGCGTTTTTGCCGGGCTGCATTGAAAGGGGGCGGGTATAGGGGCTTTGCAGGACTTCAATCTGTAAACCGCCTTGCGGCGTGAAGAGGCTGGAAGGGGGGAAGCCAAAAAAGCGCTGGAAGGTATGGCTGAAATGGGCCGAATCATTGAATCCCGCATCCTGGGCAGCGTGGGTCAGTGTCTGACCTTGCTGGATAGCGACGGCGGTGTGGTAAAGGCGGTGCCACAACCGGTAGCGGCGAATGGCCACCCCGGTCTGTTCCCGAAAGCAGTGGGCCAGGTGGGCCTCAGAGAGGCCGACAGACTGCGCCAGGTGGGCGAGGGACAGATTGAGGCTGATATCTTCTTTGATCCGCTCGACCACATGAACCACCCGGTCATCCAGGCGCAGATCATGAGGCGCCGCGCTGGCCGGGGTCAGATGGACATCCAGTTCTGTAAACAGGCGGCTGGCGGGCACCGGGGCCTCCAGCCAATGGCGAGCGGATGCCCGCAAGGGCTCGACGGCCGGCCAGTGGCTCCAGCCAGTGCTGTCCTGATGGACAAATTGTGGTTTCAGCAAGGCCAAATCTACGCCCATGACATCCAGAAAACATACCAGTAAAGGGCCAGCGGCCGGCGGTTGCGCCAGCAGGGATTGCGGTGGCAGCAGCCAACAGCCCTGGCCTTGGGCAACGCTGCCTTCCAGGGCGAGGATCAAGGTGGCTGCCGGCGCTTGCAGGCGGGTGCCAGCGGGCGGCACACCAATAAACACTGTGCGCAGATCGGACAGCAACAGTCTCGGGCTTGCATCCATCTCATTGTTCTCTTTGTTGGATGGTTTCCTTGCTGGCGCCCAGTATAGGGCTGACAAACGGGTTTGCCTCCTGATGCGTGAACCATTTGTGAACAGCATCCCTTCAATCCTCAGTTTGTACAAGCGTACAACTTTGTCGGTTCGTACTCTGTGCCTGCGTATCCTTCCAAAAACAACAAATGAGGATCTACTATGACGATGCGTCATTCCCTGCTGTCTTTGCGGGCAGCCTGTATTCTGCTTTTTACTTGCCTGCTGGTGTTGGTGCAGTCAACGTCACAGGCGTCAACGCGGTATCCGGTGGTTCTGGTACCGGGTATCTTTGCCTTCGACAGTGTCGGTCCCTTTGACTACTGGTATCAGATTCCTCGTGCGCTGGAGCGTCAGGGCGTCGAGGTGTATGTGGCTCCCATCAATGCCTTTGCCAGTTCGGCTGAGCGGGGTGCCCAGTTGCTGGACTTTCTTGAAGCCGTGCAGGCCAGCGCTCTTGCTAAACGAGGGGTAGAGATCCAGCGCTTTAATCTGATCGGCCATAGCCAGGGCGGGGTAACCGCACGCTTCGTGATGTATGCGGCGCCTGAGCTGGTCGCCTCCATCACCACTATTGGCACCCCCCACACCGGTTCACCGGTTGCGGATGTGATCACCGGTGCTGCGCCCCAGGGCTCCCTGGCAGGTCGTGGTTTTGAAACCTTGGCCAATGCAGTGGGCAACCTGGTCAACCTGCTGGCCAGCGGCAACCCCCGTGACCCCTCGGATATCTACGGCATGCTGCACGAGTTCAACCAGGAAGGGGCGGCCCGCTTCAACGCTGCTTTCCCGGCCGGGCTGCCAGATCGCCCCTGTGGCCAGGGGCCGGAGCAGGTGGTCATTGACGGTCATCCGGTGCGTTTCTATTCCTGGGCGGGTAATCGTCAGGTAACCCACTTGCTGGACCCTTCTGATTATCTGTTTGCCATCACCGGTCTGACCTTCAAAGGTGAGCCCAACGACGGTATCACCGGTGCCTGTGCCAGCCGCTTTGGCCGTGTGATCAGTGACCGGTATCGGATGAATCACATTGACCTCAATAACCAGTTGCTGGGTCTGGTGTCCTGGTTTGAAACAAATCCCAAGACCCTGTTTGTCAATCACGCCAAACGGCTGCGGCAGGCCGGTCTGTAAGGGGGCGCTATGACCCGGACCGTATCCCCCCGCTGGTTGCTGGTGTGGCTATTGGTGCTGTTGGTGCTGGTTCTGCTGTTGAGTTTTGCCTTGCTGGGACCTGGGGGTACAGCGCCGTCACATACAGCGGACGCGGTGCCATCCGAATCGGCAGCCCTGGCAGATGTACGCCAGCGGCTGGCGATGGTTGCCAGCAACTCAGTGGCTGTGGCATCTGAACTGCCTGCGCCTCAGGTGCCTCCGTCTCTGGCGGATATCGAGCCGACCTTTGTCCTGAGTACGGATACCGATGGCCACTTGGTCATCAGCATGACCCTGTACGATCTGTTCGAGTTCTATCTCAGCGGGCTGCACGAGGTGACGGTGGAGGATATCTACCGCCTGATCCTGCAGCAGCTGGAATTGCAATTGCAACAGCCCGCCCTCGCGGAAGCGACTGATTTATTGCAGCGTTATCTGGGTTACCGGCTCGCGGTGCAGGAGCTGGAAACCCACCAGCAACCCATAGCGGCAGGCACCAGTCTGGACTTGGTGGCGCTGGAACAGCAGCAACGGGCACTCAGTGCATTACGGCGTCAATACCTGGGGGCGGAAGCGCATCATGCATTCTTCGCTGAGGACGAAGCCCATGCCGCCGATGTGTTGCAACGGCTGGCTGAACCTGGCCGTCCTTATCCCGTACCTGAGCATTGGCCCGGACAATTGACGGAAGCCCTCCGCCTTTCCCGGAATGATTTGCCCCCAGAGGCACTGCGGGCTGAGCGTTTGCGGCGCCTGGGGCCTGAGGTGACTGGAGCGCTGGAAGCGCATGACCGCAGGCAACAGCAGTGGAACCAGCGCCTGGAGGCGGCGCAGGCGGCCCGGCAGCATCTGGCATCGGCAGGGCTGGCGCCCGATGCCTACCAGCAGGCGTTGCATGAGTTGCTGGCCGCCGAGTTTTCGCCCCAGGAACAGCGGCGCGCGCGAGTACTGTTGGGCTGGTGACGGCGCGGTATGACACCGGTTGTTGAATTGGCGTAGAGTATGGGCGAACAAACAACCGGGTGAGGCGAGATGGGGCTGGAACACACAGTGCACATACTGACAGCGCCAGATGGCGGTCAGGTTCAGGTCACCCGCCTGACCAGTGCTTGTGGCAATGCCAGCGGTCCGCCGGTACTGATGTTGGCGGGCATGTTTTGTGGGCATCAGTTCTGGCTGTCATCCCGCCAGGTTGGATTGGCGGCCTATCTGGCCGGGCAGGGCTTTACCTGTTATCTGATTGATCGCCGCGGTATTGGTCCGATGAGGGTGCAGTCGAGGGGCCGCGCGGGCTATGACGAATTGCTGACACTGGACCTGCCCATGGTGCAGCGCTGGGTGCAGGACCAGGAGCGGCGTCCGGCGGTATGGATGGGGCATTCCTTCGGCGGTGTCGTACTGGCCAGGGCGGTGGCGGAAACGCTGGAACGGGACCAGGTGGCAGCGCTGGTCCTGTTCGCCGCCCAGTGTGAACGGGGGCTTGCCAGTATGCGGCCGCCTATCAGTTACTTGCTGAACGGTATTGCGGGTGTACTGGGGCGCTTCCCGTCCCGGCGTCTCGGTCTGGGGCCGGACGATGAGCCCCGTGCTGCGATGGAGGATGCTTGCCGCTGGACTCGGCAGGCTCAGCAGCGCAGCGACTTTTTTGACCCTTTGGCGTTGATCCGGGCGCCGGTTCTTGCATTGGCCGGCGCCGGTGATAAGTCTGACCCCCCTGAGGGCTGTCGCCAACTGGTCGCGCATATGGTGTCCGCTGAGGTCGCCTTTGCAATCCTGGGGCGGACCTCCGGGTTTGCTGAGGACTACAGCCACACCGGACTGGTGGTCAGCAAAGCGGCGCAGCGTGAGATCTGGCCCAGGGTTGTCCAATGGCTGGACCAGGCCGTGCAGGAGTCAGCGGGCCAGGCCGCTGACTCCGTACAGGATTCAGATCACACGCTTGCGAATGGCGGATGACACCTGCTCACACGCGATGACTACCACCAGAATGACCAGGATGATGGTCAGGGCCTGATCAAAGCGGAACATCCGCATAGAGGTCGACAGCTCTACGCCAATACCCCCTGCGCCCACCAGCCCCAGTACCACGGCAGAGCGGATGGCTTTCTCCACACTGTACAGACTGGTGGCGGTCATTGAGGCCGTGGATTCAGGCAGTATGGCGCCGAAGATCACTGATAACCGACCCGCGCCGGTTGAGGCTAGCGCCTCCGAAGGACCGGGTTTGATCTCCTCGATACGCTCGGAGAAAAAGCGGGCACAGAACCCGATGGTGTCAACGATGATGGCAAGGATGCCCGCCAGCGGGCCAAGCCCCACCGCTACGACGAATATCAGCGCCCAAACCAGGTCCGGCACGGTACGCAGGGTGGCGACAATCATCCGGCTGATACCTCGCACCAGTCGGTTGGGGGAGGTGTTGGATGAACACAGCAAGGCGAAGGGAATGCTCAGCAATACGCCGAAAGTAACGCCAACGATGGCCATGTTAAGGGTTTCCCACATGGCTCGCATGATGGGTACCATCCGGCTGGTGTCGGGTGGAAAGGATTGGGCAAAGAAGCTTCCGAGGTTACCGGTGCCCTGAACCAGGCGGCCCATGGTGACTTCGGCGGAAATGAACCCCTGAATGAAAAAGGCGGCAAAGCCAACCAGGATTACCCAGGTAAAGACCGAGGGTGAAGTCAGCCTGGCGGGGGCGGCCATTGCTGCGCGTTGTGATGCATTCATAACAGTTCTCCGTTACGCCGGCGCAAGGTCGTGTGTTTCTTGCGGTTCTGAGACGGTTTGGCCATCAACTCGTACCTGACCCTGGTAGAGGCCATGCAAAAGTGCTTTGTCTACCGCCTGCCGAGGCGCGTCAATTTCGATATGGCCTGCCTTCATGCCGATGAAACGCTCACCGTATTCCAGCGCAACATCCAGTTGATGCAGGGTGCAGATGACCGTGAGGCCACGCTCCCGAACTACGTCCCACAGCAGTTCCATCACTTCCCGTCCAGACTTGGGGTCCAGGCTGGCGATGGGTTCGTCGGCCAGTACGATTTCCGGTTCCTGCATCAGCATGCGGGCTATGGCCACACGCTGCTGCTGTCCACCGGAGAGTTCCTCCGCTCGCTGCGCAGCTTTATCCGCCAGGCGCACCCGCTCCAGGCAGGCCATGGCCTTGTCGCGCTCTTCGGCACTGGCCAGCGGTGCCATGGCGCCCAGAATGCCCCAGCGCTGGCGGCCAAGGGCGCCATAGAGCACGTTCTGGAAGACGGACAAGTTGCCCACCAGGTTAAAACGTTGGAACACGACGCCCACCTGCTGCCGGATGCGCTTGACCTCACGTCGGGATGCTGTTTGCACGCACTGATCATTGACCCAAACTTTGCCGTCGCTGACCGGTGTCAGGCCATTGAGGCAGCGCATCATGGTTGATTTGCCGCAACCGTTTGCGCCCAGCAGTACCACACCTTCGCCCGGCTGAACGTCGAAGCTCAGGCCGCGCAGCACATGTACGTCGCCGAACCGCTTGTGAAGCTGTTCCACTTTGATGGCAGACATCGCTTTGTCTCCTCTAAAAAAAAAGCCCGGGCGGCGCCCGGGCAGAACGATGACCCGGTTGTGTCAGTTCAGCGGCATACCCACCAGGGCATAGGCTTCCGTGATCAAGTCATACTCTTCTTCGGTGAGATCATTGACAAAGCGAGAGCCGATGTACTTTTTGCGCTCGCCTGGCCCAAGGATGGAATCCATCAACTCGTCGGCATGGGCCATCATGCGCTCGCTGACGTAAGCAACGCAGCCATCGCTGATGCCACCACGGGCAACAAAAATATCCCGGGGCATGGTGTCGCTTTCAGCAATAACGCGGTATTGGCCGTTCGGGTCCCGTTGCTTGAGGCGGTCAACGTCCCTGACGCCACTACCCATGGCGTGTACATCGCGGTTGATCAGGGCCTCGAAACGAGCTCCGTCCAGCAGCAGGGCGCGCAGGTCACGGTCTACATTGAGTCCCGCCTGGGTCATCATCAGGGTAGGAATGATGTGTCCGGTGGTTGAACCGGGGTCCTTCAGGGCAACCCGTTTTCCGCGCAGATCTTCCAGACTGTAGATGCCGCTGTCGGCATGCACGACGAAGGCCGTGCCGTAGTGGGCACGTTCGATGCCAATCATTTTCTTCACGTTCTGGCGGGCACGCATGATTGCGTATTCAGAGGGGCCGGCCAGAATCATGTCGACCTGGCTGAACTGCAGAGCGTTTACGGTGGCAGTACGGTCGCTAACGGGAAAAAAGCGTACGTCGATGCCGAGAATGTCAGTCAGCTGTTGCTGGAACTGACCATAGGTACGAACCATCTCCTCCATGCCTTCAATGCCGGTATCGGCAAAGCGCAGTGTTGACGGACACTCGGAAGCGCCCGCGTAGGTTACTCCAGACCAAGCTGCGGTGATGGCGATCAAAGATGAGGCGATGAGTTTTTTCATGGTGCTCTCGCTACTGATGAGTGAATTTAACTAAGTGCGAGACACACCCTACGTGCTGAATATGAAACTTTTATAACAATCATACGTGGAAACCGAAACCTGCTAGCATGTCGCACCGGTTTTTGAAAGGTCTAGCCATGTCTGTATCTGCTGTTCGCAAATCTCCCCCCCTGTATTCTCCCTCGCGCTGGGGCGCCTGGGTGGCCGTTGCCGCACTTTACCTGCTGTCGTTGCTGCCGATGCGGGCCAAGCAGCGCTGGGGTGAGCGTATTGGCAACATGCTGTATCGCAAGCTCAAGTCTCGGGCCAAAGTGACCCGTAAAAATTTGCAGATCTGCCTACCGGAACTGTCAGAGGCGCAGCGGGACGAGCTGGCCCGGGAGAGTTTTGTGGCCTGCGCGCGTGGTTTTCTGGAGACCACCCACGCCTGGTGGCGGGACATGACGCCCTATACCGAGAGCACCATCATCCATGGACTGGAGCATGTGCGCGAAGCCCAGGCGCAGGAGCGCGGCATCCTGTTGATCGGTGCCCACTACAGTATTTTTGACTTTGCGTTACCGCTGATTGCCTGCCAGCTGGACAAACCCGGCTACATGTACCGCCCCAACAACAATCCGGTTATTGACCGTATGATTGAGAAGGGGCGCCGGCGTCACTATGGCATCCAGCCATTCACCAAGCGCCAGCTTCCGGAGATGCTGGGTTTTCTGCGGGAGGGTGGTCAGGTGTGGTATGCCTGTGATCAGGATTTTGGTCGCAAGACTCAGGTGTTCGTGCCTTTCTTCGGCGTTGAGGCAGGCTGTATCACCACGCCCAGTTATATTGCCCGGGAGTCTGGTGCCGCCATCATTTTTGTCAGTCATCTGCGTACCCCGGAGGGTCGCTATCAAGTGACCTTCTCGCCCATTCAGAAGCACTTCGGTGTTGATGAGGCACAGGACGCAGCAGCCTGGAATCAGTTCATCGAGCAAACCATTCGCCGCTACCCTGATCAGTACCTGTGGATGCACAAACGCTTCAAGACGCGCCCGGAGGGTGCCGAGCCGGTTTATTGATGCTGACCGGCATCTGCGAGATTTCGTTTGCTGATGCCGGTCAGATCTTTGCGATGCCTAGTAAGCTTTGCGCAGGGCTGCCCGAAGCTCCGGGTACAGGTCGGTCGAGACCCGAACCGCTTCACTGTAGGTTGCACTATTGCCGTGCTTGGCCATTAGATAGGTTGCCATGGCGTCGGCGGAGTCAAAGCTGAGATCCGAATGCTGGCGGATGTTATCCCAGCCTCCCGTTGCTGCGATCGCTGCTTCCCTGCCCACGCGCTTGCCAATCTCTGCACTGACGGCTGCAGCCAGCAGGCTGCCGAGGCCATAGGGAATGAAATCAGCCGCGGCCGCCAGTGCGCCGCCGGCTGCGGCCCCCGCCACAGAACCCATGGTCGAGCCAATATTCACGATCACAACCGTATTTACCCACTCTGCGAGCACATCGTCACTGGTATAGGGGCTGAGGTATTTTCCCCGGTTGTCGGTACGCACCAACTGCGCCAACTCTGCTTCTGACAGGGAGCCCACCATGCTGAGGGGGGGCACTTGCAGATTACATCGGTCTGCCGCAGCGGGCTCACCCAATTCGTAGCAAATACGTTCGCCTGCTGCAGATTGCACGTAGGTTGTATTCCAGCCGTGGGGGATGCCATTCAGCGACCGGCCATCAGCGGTCAGACGGGAGCCGATATACATTTGTGAAGACATGTGGGAGCCGTAGGAGGCATGGCGATGCTCGTGTATCCAGGTTGACATGTTGTTGGCCTGCTTCATGAGCACGAAATGCTTGCCGGTCTCACGGCCCTGTATGAATTCGCCCTGTGACTGGAACAACGTGGTCATGTATTGATCCGGCCCAACGGGGAATCGTAGCTCAAACAGGAAGTAGACGGGCCCATCAAGTACGCCATTACTGGCGCTGCCTTCCATGCGGGTTCGTGTGGTGAAGGTTGAGGTGACCAAGCCGCTGCCTGGTACCTGCGTGGTGGTGCTCATCTGGTAACTGCCAACGGCGACGAAGGGGCCGTCGGGCAGTCCATTCTTGCACTGACCTTCCAGCAACTTGCCATCACCCAGTTGTACCGAGGTTTTGGCACCGGTCGCGCGTTCACGGAACTGGTGCAGGGTGTCCATATCAGCTTCTGTGCGGCTGAAGTTAACCAGCCATTGTCCGTCTTTGCTCAGTGCACAGGTGGCATTGCCGGTGAAATAGGCATCGGGGTTGGCCTCAATCTGTGCATGTTTGGCGATCAGGTTTCCCTGGAGCTGCATCAGTACAGGGTCTGCCAGATTGGGGGCGGTGTTCATGGTAGCGGGTGAAAATGCATAACTGGTGCCGCTGGGTGTGGCCAGACAGCCGGAAAGGGCGCTGGTGAGCAGAACGAGTGCGGCGTAGTGTTTTGTCGCGCAGGCTTTCATGGAAATCTCCGGGATTCTGCCCTCTGGAACGAAGGCTACCGGTAAACTATAGGCGGCTTTTTGCCAACAGCCAGAGGGCTGCCGGCAAAAAGAACTATGGGATGCCAGATAAGGCTGAAATGGCGGAAGTCAGGGCGTAATGGCGATTTTCAATACGCCATCCCGCTGGTGTGAAAAGAGGTCGTAGGCCTCGACGATGTTTTCCAGCTTAAAGCGGTGCGTGACCATGGCGGTGAGGTCTACCCGGCCGGAGGCTATAACTTCCATCAGGCGCCGCATGCGCTCCTTGCCGCCCGGACAGAGGGTGGTCACGATGGTGTGGTCACCCAGTCCGGCGGCAAACGCGTCCAGGGGCATGGAGACCTTGCCGGAATAGACACCCAGGCTTGATAGCGTGCCCCCCGGCTTGAGAACCCGCAGGCAGGCCTCAAAGGTTTCCTGCAGGCCCAGCGCCTCAATGGCCACATCCACGCCGCGGCCACCCGTGAGTGCTTTGATGGCCTCCACCGGATTGGTCTGATTGAAGTTGATGGTCTCATCGGCCCCCAGCTTGCGGGCCACCGCCAGTCGCTCTTCGACGCCGTCCACCACAATAATGCGGGTTGCCCCCATCAGTTTGGCGCCTGCTGTTGCGCACAGACCTATCGGCCCCTGGGCAAAGACCGCGACGGTATCGCCGATACGGATGTGGCCACTTTCAGCACCACCAAGGCCAGTACTCATGATGTCCGGGCACATCAGCACCTGCTCATCCGTCAAGCCGTCCGGTACCAGTGTCAGGTTAGCCTGGGCATTGGGAATGCGCACAAACTCTGCCTGGCAGCCATCAATGGTATTGCCCAGTTGCCAGCCACCCATGGCGTGACCGCCGCATTGGGCGCCGTGACCGTCGAGGCAGGAATGGCACTGTCCGCACGGGGTAATGGCACCGGCAATCACCCGCTGACCCACCTGATAACCGGTGACGGCGGAGCCCAGCTTTTCGATAATACCGACGGGCTCATGGCCTACGGTCAGGCCGGGTTTGACGGGATACTCACCTTTAAGAATGTGAACGTCAGTGCCACAGATAGTGGTGGTGGTCACCCTTAACAGGGCATCGGTGGGGCCAATTTCCGGGATGGGCTTCTGCTGGATCTCGATGCGGCCGGGTTCAACAAAAACCGCTGCTTTCATGGTGGGCATGACAGGCTCCTCGCTAATGACCGTTGGCATGGGTACGACACGGGCTCCCAGGTTGTTTAGTGTAGTTGAGCCGGAAGGGTTGCATGTTGACGCCGGTCAATAGCTGCGCCGGCAGCGGCAAAAGGCCCCCTATGCTCGCTCTGTTGCGGGTGGTAGAGTGTTGCGCAACAGTGCTTGAGGTCCTGTCATGTCCCACCGTTCTCACCTGTTTTCCCTGCGCCTTGCTCACGCCTTCCGCGAAGCCTGCCTGACGGAGCCCTATGGTCGCCAAAAGTGGGTAAAGGACCTGCTGGCGGGCATTACGGTGGGTATTATTGCCATACCTTTGGCCATGGCGTTGGCCATTGCCAGCGGCGTGGCGCCTCAGTATGGCCTCTACGCCGCCATCGTGGGGGGCTTTGTGATTGCCCTTACGGGGGGCAGTCGTTACTCCATTTCCGGCCCGACGGCCGCGTTTGTCGTGATTCTGTATCCCATCGCGCAAAAATACGGGCTTGGCGGCCTGCTGCTGGCAACGGTGATGTCAGGCCTGTTGCTTATGGTCATGGCAGGCATGCGTCTGGGGCGGTTTATTGAGTATATTCCCGAGGCCGTCACGCTTGGTTTCACCGCCGGTATTGCGGTGGTGATTGTGACGTTGCAGGTGAATGACTTCTTCGGGCTGGCCATTGCGCAGATGCCGGAGAGTTACCTGGACAAGTTGGTGGTGCTGGCAGAGACCCTACCGGACTTTCACGGCCCCAGCCTGCTGGTGGCGCTGGTGACATTCGCCATCATGTTGTTGTGGCCCCGCCTGCGCACGCCGGTGCCACCGCATTTGCCCGCAGTCATTATTGGCAGCCTGCTGGCGCTGCTGCTGAACAGCCACGGCTGGGTGGTGGAAACCATAGGGTCGCGCTTCAGCTACAGCCAGCCGGACGGCAGTCTGGGCTTTGGCATTCCGCCTTATCTGCCGACACTGGAGTGGCCCTGGGCTCGGGCGGGTGCCGACGGTGCGCCCCTGGGCCTGAGCTGGGCGCTGGTGGTAGAACTGCTGCCAGCGGCCTTCGCCATTGCCATGCTGGGTGCCATTGAATCCCTGTTGTGCGCGGTGGTGCTGGATGGCATGACAGGTAAACGCCACAGCGCCAACAGTGAGCTGATGGGACAGGGTATTGGCAACGTGATCACGCCTTTTTTTGGCGGCATTACCACTACCGCAGCGATTGCCCGTTCAGCGGCTAACTACAAAGCCGGCGCCCAGACTCCGGTGGCGGCGATGGTCCATGCACTGGTGGTGTTGCTGGGGCTGGTGTTGTTGGCCAACTTGCTGGCGTACCTGCCCATGGCCGCAATGGCCGCGCTGCTGGTGATGGTGGCCTGGAACATGAGTGAAGCCCCCAAAGCCATCAAGCTACTGAAAAAGGCGCCACGGGGCGATGTGCTGGTATTCCTCACCTGCTTTTCCCTGACGGTATTGCTGGATATGGTCATTGCCATTACCACCGGTGTCTTGCTGGCGGCCGTGCTGTTCATGAAGGAGATCGCTGAGATGACCCGGGTCAGGGACATCTCAGCGCACCCGGTGGTTGCGGCCGGGGGGGTACCTGCCGGTTGGCGGGTATACAAGATCACCGGCCCCTTATTCTTCGCCGCCGCAGAACGTATTTTTGGTGAGCTGGCGGATATGGCAGGTAATGCCCGCGGTGTGGTGCTGTATATGGATGCGGTGCCCCTGCTGGACGGTGGCGGTCTGGCTGCGCTGGAAAAGTACATCGACTACTGCCGGGCCGAGGGCGTCCAGGTGGCAGTTGCCGATTTGCAGTTCCAGCCTTTGCGCACGCTGGCCCGTGGCCGCGTGCAGCCGATTGACGGCGTGAGCCGCTACTTCGCCAGCCTGGAAGAGGCGCTGGTTTCGATTAGACGCGGAGGCGTCGTTGATTAAAGCGGCCAGTGCAGCTGCAGGTTGCCACCGCCGAAGGCGGCCCGGTGCAGACGGAAACTGGCCGCCAGAGTCAGCACCGCGTTGTCGCGGGGCGACAGTAGAATTTCCCAGGGCAGCATCAGTTTACCGACAAAGCGTTCGCTGTCACGGTCATTGATGTCTTCGCTGGCAAATTGTTGATCAACCCTGGGAAAGCTACCGTAGAGGGCTGGTCGTAAGGTTTGCCGTTCATTGACTGGGAAAGCCAGGCTGCCGAACACCAGCGGTTCACTGCGCTTGACCGTGCCGGTGCTGTCCAGTGCCCGACCAAAGTAGCCCCGCTCCCGCAGCGTCAGGTAGCTGGCGCCCAGGCGGGGTTGGCGGGGGTGAGCCTGCCACTGGGCCTCCAGCGTCAGCTGATAGTATTCGCGGCGAAAGTCCTGGGCGGTCGTGGGCGCCTCGTCCAGTCGATAGCTGCGCTCGCTGTGTTCACCTTCCAGGTTCACGGTGTAATGCCACTGCTGATGTTGCCAATGCTGGGTTACAGCGCCTTTGAGGTGTTCGTTGCGTACCGTCAGGCGCTGACTGTCACTATCCAGGCGTGCCGGTGCGGCATAAGTTGCGGAGACAGTGGTGCCCGGTCGGTGCCATTGCAGGTAGAAGCTGTAAGGCAGGGTGGTCAGCCGGTCTTCCGTCAGGGTCTTGTCATTGAAGTAGGCGTCAGACAGTATCCAGCTGCCGTGCAGCCAGCCATCGCTGCCCACGGCCTGGCGGGCACTGAAATAGACATCCGAGCGAGCCTTGTCGCCGAATACATCGCCCTGCAGCCAAAGGGAGCGCCTGTCGTTCAGGTTATAGCGGAAGCCCACCAGTTGGCGCTCGTAGTAACCGTCCAGGTCCTCACTGCGCTGGATATCCAGCAGAAAGGCCTGGCGGTCGTCGTTGAAGCCGAAATCCTGGCGGAAACGAAAATCATGGTACAGCCGTTTGCTGCTGACACTGCCGCCCGTGCCGCGAATGCCATTATCGGTGATAGCGGGCTCGGGCTGGCTGTGACGGTAGCTGAAGCGGTGCATGAGGCGCTCGTCGTTAAAGCTTTCGTCGCGGCCTTCCAGCACCGCTTCCATGCGCCAGGGCTGGGGTAGGTGATATACGCTGGCGTGCACACTGCTGCAAAAGAGCAGCACCGGGAGAAAGAAGCAGGCATTTGTATGATTTTTAAGCATATTCATTTAAAAAATGCCGAGTATTGATTATATAAATTTCAATTATAAGTTGTAAGCCACTAAAGTATGCGCCATCGACGGTCTGTAGCTCAATGCTTGGGCGACATACCGTTTGGCCGTAGTTCCATTAACCCTACGAGACAGGAAGCTGATCATGACTTACCGTCAAGACGTTGAAGCAATGTCTGCCCTGGTCGACCAGAACCCGACCTGGACTGGCGTCAACCCCGCTCACGCTGCCCGCATGCGCGCCCAGAACAAGTTCAAAACGAATCTGGACGTTGCCCGCTACACCGCGAAAATCATGCGCGCGGACATGGCTGCGTACGACAAGGACACTTCTCAGTACACCCAGTCTCTGGGTTGCTGGCACGGCTTCATCGGTCAGCAGAAGCTGATCGCCATCAAGAAGCACTTCGGTAACACCAAGCGTCGTTACCTGTACCTGTCTGGCTGGATGGTTGCAGCCCTGCGTTCCAAGTTCGGTCCGCTGCCTGACCAGTCCATGCACGAGAAGACCACCGTTGCTGACCTGATTGAAGAGCTGTACACCTTCCTGCGTCAGGCGGATGCATGGGAACTGAACCACCTGTTCCGTGCTCTGGAAGACGCCGAGAAAGCCGGTGATGCTGCCAAGGTTAAAGAAATCGAAGCCAAGATCGATGCCCACGAAACTCACGTGGTACCCATCATCGCTGACATCGACGCAGGTTTCGGTAACGCTGAAGCGACTTACCTGCTGGCCAAGCGCATGATCGAAGCGGGTGCTTGCTGTATCCAGATCGAGAACCAGGTTTCTGACGAGAAGCAGTGTGGCCACCAGGACGGTAAAGTAACCGTTCCTCACGAGGACTTCCTGGCCAAGATCCGCGCTGTACGTCTGGCGTTCCTGGAACTGGGTGTTGAAGACGGTGTTATCGTAGCCCGTACTGACTCCCTGGGCGCAGGCCTGACCAAGCAGATCGCTGTAACTAAAGAGCCAGGCGACATCGGCGACAAGTACAACAGCTTCCTGGATGGCGAGTACATTGACAGCGCTGCAGACATCAACAACGGCGACGTTGTTATCAAGTCTGAAGGCAAGCTGCTGAAAGTTAAGCGTCTGCCGTCTGGCCTGTTCTGCTTCAAGCCAGGTTCTGGCGAAGACCGCGTTGTTCTGGACTGTATCACCAGCCTGCAGAACGGTGCTGACCTGCTGTGGATCGAGACTGAGAAGCCTCACGTTGGCCAGATCGCTGGCATGGTTAACCGCATCCGTGAAGTGGTGCCCGGTGCCAAGCTGGTCTACAACAACAGCCCGTCCTTCAACTGGACCCTGAACTTCCGTCAGCAGGTATTCGATGCATGGCAGGCTGAAGGCAAAGACGTATCTGCCTACGACCGCGCCAAGCTGATGAGCGTTGAGTACGACAGCACTGATCTGGGTATCGAAGCTGACAAGTGGACTGCGAACTTCCAGCGTGACGCTGCACGTGAAGCAGGTATCTTCCACCACCTGATCACGCTGCCGACATACCACACTGCGGCTCTGTCCACTGACAACCTGGCCAAAGGCTACTTCGGTGACGAAGGCATGCTGGCCTACGTTGCAGGCGTACAGCGCAAAGAAATCCGTCAGGGTATCGCCACTGTTAAGCACCAGGATATGGCTGGTTCTAACATCGGTGACGACCACAAGGAATTCTTCGCTGGCGAAGCTGCCCTGAAGGCAGGTGGTAAAGACAACACCATGAACCAGTTCGGTTAATCGACCGGTTTAGTTGTCGGTGCCTGGCTTCGGCCAGGCCCTCAAAAAGCCCGCTCTGATG
>JAIUMV010000019.1 GCA_022565395.1 Marinobacter sp. | reverse complement strand
TTCAGTTGGACAGTGATGGCCCCTGCCGGGGCCGCGTTAGCCACCCTCACCCCAACCCCTCTCCCCTCGAGGGAGAGGGGCTATGACGGGGGCAAGTATCGATGTCCCGGTGGTTTTGCCGTTTTGTTCCCGCTCCTTTGAAGGGGTGGGGGCGGAAAAGCGAAGCACCGCTTCGCCCGCTGGAGCGTGGCGGGTCAGCGTTGTGTTCTTGGCTTTTTGATTCCCTCTCCCTTGAGGGGAGAGGGGTAGGGTGAGGGTGAAAAAACACACGAAGCAGCGCTTCGTCAGCCCTTTTGCTGTGGCCGTGTTTCAGTTGGATAAGTGATGGCCCCTGCCGGGGCCGCGTTAGCCACCCTCACCCCAACCCCTCTCCCCTCGAGGGAGAGGGGCTATGACGGGTGCAAGTATCGATGCCCCGGTGGTGTTGCTGTTTTATTTCCTCTCCCTTGAGGGGAGAGGGGTAGGGTGAGGGTGAATCAACACACGAAGCAGCGCTTCGTCAGCATTAAACCGTCCGTTAACGTAATGTCAGAGACCTAACTAACAATGAATTTCGCAGGCCGTAACTTGGATCTCAATCGCTGTCATGTCATGGGGGTTCTTAATGTCACCCCGGATTCCTTCTCTGACGGTGGCCGTTTTAATCAGCGCGATGTTGCGCTGGCTCATGCCGAGCGGATGGTGGCAGATGGCGCCAGCTTTATCGATGTGGGCGGTGAGTCTACCCGGCCCGGGGCGGCACCGGTATCGGTGCAGCAGGAGCTGGATCGGGTATGCCCGGTCATTGAGGCCCTGGCGGGGAACCTGGAGGCGGTCATTTCCGTGGATACCAGCACCCCGGAGGTGATGGCGGAAGCGGTTCGGCTCGGTGCCGGGCTGATTAACGATGTGCGTGCGTTGCAGCGACCCGGCGCTCTGGCTGTGGCGGCGCAGGCGGGGGTGCCGGTATGTCTCATGCATATGCAGGGGCAGCCGGATACCATGCAGGAGGCGCCACAGTACCGGCAGGTTGTAACAGATGTGTCCCACTTTCTGATGGCGCGTGTGCAGGCGGCGCGGGAAGCGGGTGTGCCTGCAGAGGGGCTGCTGCTGGACCCCGGTTTCGGTTTTGGTAAAACGCTGGCTCACAATCTGGCCCTGCTGCGGGAGTTGGACCAGTTGCGCGTTCTGGGCTATCCCTTGTTGGTGGGTATGTCTCGCAAAAGCATGCTGGGGCAGATTACCGGGCGTGAAGTTGATGATCGCTTGCCTGCCAGCCTCGCTGCCGCGACAATAGCGGCCATCAAGGGAGCTGCCATCATTCGTGTGCATGATGTTCGTGAAACAGTGGATGCGGTGCGGGTTGTGGCGGCCATGGAGGATGCAGGGTTATGAGTGAGAGAAAATATTTCGGTACCGATGGTATTCGTGGTCAGGTGGGGGAGGCGCCCATCACGCCAGATTTCATGCTGCGTCTGGGCTGGGCGGCCGGTCAGGCGTTCAAGCGTGAGGGGCAGCGCAATAGTGTGCTGATTGGCAAGGATACCCGCTTGTCCGGCTACATGTTTGAGTCGGCGTTGGAGGCGGGGCTTGCTGCCGCCGGGGTTGATGTCAAGTTGCTGGGCCCCATGCCGACACCGGCTATCGCGTATCTGACGCGCACCTTCCGCGCTTGTGCCGGTATTGTGATCAGCGCCTCCCATAATCCTCATCAGGATAACGGTATCAAGTTTTTCTCCGCCGCCGGCACCAAGTTGGATGACGCGCTGGAGCTTGATATCGAGCGTTGGCTGGACCGCCCCCTTAAAGTCTGTGCCTCCAATGAGCTGGGCAAGGCGTCGCGGGTGGATGATGCCCCCGGTCGTTATGTTGAGTTCTGTAAGAGTACGGTGCCTAACGAATTTTCCCTGGAGGGTGTTCGCATTGTGCTGGATTGTGCCCATGGCGCGACCTATCACGTGGCCCCGAAAGTGTTCCGGGAGCTGGGTGCCAAGGTTTATGTCATTGGCAATGAGCCTGACGGCCTGAATATCAACCTTAATGTGGGCTCCACCCACCTCGATAGCCTGCAGGCGGCGGTGGCTGAAAAGCAGGCGGATCTGGGTATTGCCTTTGATGGCGATGGTGACCGGGTCATGATGGTGGACCGGGATGGCAGTATCGTGGATGGCGATGAGCTGCTTTATATCATCGCGTCGGGTCGCCGGGATGAGGGGCGTCTGTCCGGCGGTGTGGTGGGTACCCTAATGACCAACCTCGGGGTGGAGCTGGCCTTCAAGGCGCGAGGTATCGAATTCGAGCGCGCCAAGGTTGGTGATCGTTATGTGATGGAGCGTCTGGTGGCCCGTAACTGGATGTTGGGCGGTGAGGGCTCCGGCCACCTGGTGGTCAGAGACTGCACCTCCACCGGCGACGCTATTGTCTCTGCGCTGCAGGTCTTGCTCGCCATGTGGCGCGCAGGCCGTTCGCTGACCGAATTGCGCCAGGGGATGACCAAGTTGCCTCAGGAGCTGATCAACGTGCGTGTGGCACAACGCTTTGACCCTATGAGTCGGGCGGACATTGCGGCGGCGGTCAAGGCTGCCGAGGCGTCCATGAATGGCAGTGGTCGTGTACTGTTGCGGGCGTCGGGCACTGAGCCGCTGGTGCGGGTGATGACAGAAGGTGAAGACGCCGCGATGATCCGCCGGGTGGCGGAAGAGCTGGCGGATCTGGTCGCTCGCTCCCGCGGCTGATCGGTTGTCTCCTTGAGGGTGGTGCTGTATAGTGCCGCCTCCCTTGGATCTGGGTACTGCTATGAATCGTCGCAAACTAGTGGCAGCGAACTGGAAAATGAATGGCTCAAGGGCGTTGGCCGATACCCTGTTGGGCGGTCTGCGTGAGCAGCTTGCCGGTCTCGATGCCAGTGTGGAAGTCGCTATTATTCCCCCTGCAGTGTTGCTCGCAGACGTTAGCAAGCAGGTGGTGGGTACTTCCTTTGCGGTGGGCGCGCAAAATTTGTCTCAGTGGCGCGCAGGCGCATACACCGGTGAAGTCTCCGGTGACATGTTGAAGGATGCGGGTTGCCAGTATGTGCTGGTCGGCCACTCTGAGCGTCGTCAGTTGTTCGCTGAAAGCGATGAGGTTGTTGCGGCCAAGGTGCAGCAGGCCTTGCAGGCCGGCTTGTCGCCCATTCTGTGTGTGGGTGAGACGCTGGACGAGCGAGAGGCGGGCAAGGCTGAGGCGGTGGTTGTAAGTCAGGTTCGGGCTGCGCTGGAGAGCGTGGCGGTCGCTGATATGTTGCGGGTGGTGGTAGCCTATGAGCCGGTTTGGGCGATAGGCACTGGTAAAACCGCTACGGCGGAAGATGCCCAGCGCATCCACGCTGTCATTCGCGAGACCCTGGCAGGTATGGGGGCGGACGCAAATTTGATAGTTTTACTTTACGGCGGCAGTGTAAAACCGGATAATGCCGCCGAACTGTTTGCCCAGCCCGATATTGACGGCGGGCTTATCGGTGGTGCATCGTTGGATGCCAATGATTTTTCAAGAATTTGTCAGTCTTTCACGGATTGACAGATTCAGGAGCTGACGCTTAAGCGTTAAGGTAAGAGTTATGGGTGGTTTGGAAACGCTGATTGTTGTGGCGCATGTCCTGATCGCGCTGGCCTTGGTAGGTCTGGTGTTGATTCAGCAGGGCAAAGGCGCTGACATGGGTGCAGCCTTCGGTGGTGGCGCCTCTCAGACTGTATTCGGTAGCCAGGGTAGCGGTAGCTTCCTGACCCGTTTGACTGCAGTGCTGGCGGCGGTTTTCTTTGTGACCAGTTTTTCGCTGGCGGTATTTGCCAAGAATCGCGCGGACATTGCGGTAGAGGCAGGTATCCCGACCGTTGTTGAAGATCGTCGCGCTGCCGATGAGATCGAGTTTGATGAGCCAGCCCGCAACGATAATGCGTTGCCGGTTCTGGAGTAAGGTTGTTGCCCAAGTGGTGGAACTGGTAGACACGCTATCTTGAGGGGGTAGTGGCGAAAGCCGTGCCGGTTCGAGTCCGGCCTTGGGCACCATTATTGGAAAATGGCTTGGTATTACCAAGCCATTTTTTTATCTGCAACCTGCGGGTTGCACGTTGGCTTGCGAGCAGCTTTGGTGTTGCTTCGCAGGTGGTCAGTCCTTGACCAGAGTGGCCGGTATCCTTATACTCCGGCGATCATTGTGACAGGCTGGAAGGCTTTTCAGTCTGTGCATGACAGGCCAGGTGTCTGTCGGCGGGTGAGCCTCTCGGGGTTGCTCGTGATCAAGAACTCCAAAGAGTTCCGCGCCAGTGCTGAAAAGGGCAGGTTTCTTTTCGGTGTGGTCAGGAGCTTTTTGCTACACGGGGGCCTGGCGTGACAGGGCCCGCCTGTTTAAAAAAGGGCTGCATGAAGGCCCTTTTTTCGTTTTTGGGCAGTGAAAATCGCATTTTGAGAACCGGGAGACGAGCGAACCTTGTCAGCGAAAATACAGCAGCTTCAAACCATGCTTCAGCCGGTGGTTGAGGGGCTTGGGTACGAGTTCTGGGGGCTGGAGTACCGGACCCAGGGGCGGCACACTGTGCTGCGCATATTTATTGATGATGCCGAGAAAGGCATCTCCGTGGATGACTGTGAAAAGGTCAGTCGTCAGATCAGCGGCGTGTTGGACGTTGAGGATCCCATCCAGGTGGAGTACACCCTGGAGGTGTCGTCCCCCGGCATGGATCGTCCGCTGTTTCAGCTGGCACAGTATGAGGCGTTTGCCGGTCACCGGGTTGAAATACGGCTGCGGATGCCTTTTGAGGGGCGGCGCAAGTTTCAGGGGTTGCTGAAAGGCATTGAAGAGGCGGATGTGGTGGTAGTCGTGGATGACCACGAGTATTTGTTGCCCTTTGACAGTATTGAGCGGGCCCACATCGTTCCGGTATTCGAATAACAGGTATCTGACAGCAGATTATTTCAGGGCAGGGTAATTAATGAGCAAAGAAATCTTGCTGGTAGTTGAGAGCGTCTCCAACGAGAAAGGTGTGGAGAAGGACGTCATTTTTGAGGCCATTGAACTGGCCCTGGCGACAGCTGCCAAGAAGCGTTACGACGACGAAGAAGCCGACATTCGTGTTTCCATTGACCGTAAAACCGGTGACTACGAAACCTTCCGCCGTTGGTTGGTGGTAGACAACAATGCGGTTCCTGCGTTGGGCACAGAGCTGACCATGCAGGAAGCGGAGGAAATTGACACCAACCTGCAGCCCGGCGATATCCACGAAGAAAAGGTGGAATCCGTGGGCTTTGGTCGCATTGGTGCTCAGGCCGCCAAGCAGATCATTTTCCAGAAAGTGCGCGAGGCTGAGCGGGCGAAAATCGTCGACAGCTACCGCGACCGTGTGGGTGAGCTGGTCTCCGGTACTGTCAAGAAGGTGACACGGGACAACGTCATTGTGGATCTGGGCGGTAACGCTGAGGCGCTGTTGCCCCGTGAGCACCTGATCCCGCGGGAAACTTTCCGCATGGGTGACCGGGTGCGTTCACTGTTGCTGGATATCCGGGTTGATCACCGCGGCCCGCAGCTGATTCTGAGCCGCACGGCGCCAGAGATGCTGATGGAGTTGTTCCGCATTGAGGTGCCGGAAATCGCCGAGGAGCTGATTGAGATCCGTGGTGCCGCCCGTGATCCGGGTTCCCGCGCCAAAATAGCCGTCAAGACCAATGATCGCCGTATTGACCCGGTGGGTGCCTGCGTCGGTATGCGGGGCTCCCGTGTACAGGCCGTGTCCAATGAGCTGGGCGGTGAGCGTGTGGATATCGTCCTTTGGGATGACAACCCCGCTCAGTTGGTCATTAACGCTATGGCGCCTGCGGAAGTGGCGTCCATTGTGATGGATGAAGATGGCCACACCATGGATGTTGCTGTCGCTGAGGATAACCTGGCTCAGGCCATCGGTCGTAACGGCCAGAATGTGCGCCTTGCCAGTGAGTTGACCGGCTGGACGCTGAATGTCATGACCGAAGAGGAAGCGGGTCAGCGTCAGGAGCAGGAATTCAACCGTCTGCTGGAGCATTTCACCCAGCATCTGGATGTGGACGAAGAGTTCGCCAGTGTCCTGATCGAAGAGGGCTTCACTTCCATTGAGGAAGTGGCCTACGTGCCGATGGAAGAAATACTGGCAATAGACGCATTCGATGAAGAAACCATCACTGAACTGCGTCGCCGTGCCAAAGATGTGCTGCTGAACCAGGCGCTGGCTGATGAAGAAGCGCTGGAAGGTAAAGAGCCCGCTGAAGACCTGCTGGGTATGGAAGGTATGGAGCGCGCATTGGCCTTTAAACTGGCGGGCATGGGCATTCGCACCATGGAAGACCTGGCAGAGCAGTCCATTGATGACTTGATGATAATTGACGACATGGACGAGGAGCGTGCTGGCGAGCTGATTATGGCTGCCCGCGCACCTTGGTTCCAGGATCAGGAATAACCGGGAGGAGGACCTGAATGGCTGATGTAACTGTAAAACAGCTGGCCAACGATGTGGGCGCTCCCGTGGATCGTTTACTGCGTCAGATTGAAGAAGCCGGCTTGTCCGCGCGTACGGAAACTGATTCCGTAACCAGCGAAGAGAAGCAGCAATTGCTGGCTTACTTGCGCAAGACCCACGGCGATGAAGCCGAGCCCAAGAAGATCACGCTCAAGCGTAAGACCACCACTACCCTGAAAGCCGGCAGCGGCGCGGGTCGGGCTAAGGTGGTCAACGTTGAGGTGCGCAAAAAACGCACCTACATCAAGCGTGCAGAATTGCAGCCTGAGTCTGAGGCGCAAGATGCACCGGTGCAGGAAACTGTTGCCGAGGCAGTGCCGGACGTTGCAGCAGCGCAGGTCGCTGAGCAGGTTGTTGCGGCGACTGAGGTGACCGCAACTGAAAGCCCGGTGGTAGAAGCCCCTGGGGCGGACGCGCCTGAGTCTGTTGAAGAGCAGGGCTCTGCGGACGATGACGTGGTTGTGGCTGACGAAATGATGCCGCCGCCAACCGAGGAAGAGCTGGCCAAGGAAAAAGAGCGCAAAGCCAAGAAGAAGAAAGAGCGTGAGCGGGCGGAAGAGCCTGACGACGGCAAACCGAAGAAGAAATCCGCTGGCCACCGTGGTCCGCGCAGCCGGCCTGTTGATGCGCCGGTTGTTGTCCTGAGTGAGGACGACGAAGAAGAGGTTGCGCTGCGCAAGCCGCTGCGGGCCAAAAAGAAATCACGCGAGAAGAGGCATGGCTTCGAGAAGCCTACCAAACCTATAGTGCGAGAAGTTCAGATCCCAGAGATAATTACCGTTGGTGAGCTGGCCCAACGCATGGCGGTGAAGGCCGCAGATGTCATCAAAGTCCTCATGGGTATGGGGGTGATGGCTACTATTAACCAGGCGCTGGATCAGGAAACCGCTGTGCTGGTGACCGAAGAACTCGGCCACACACCGAAGACGGTTGCAGACGATCAGTTTGAAGTTGACGTGCTCGGCGAGATCAGCTTCGAAGGCGAGAAGATCAAGCGTGCGCCAGTTGTCAGCGTGATGGGTCATGTTGACCACGGTAAAACGTCGCTGCTGGATTACATCCGCCGCACTAAAGTGGCTGCGGGCGAGTCCGGTGGTATTACCCAGCACATTGGCGCCTACCATGTAGAAACCGATCACGGCATGGTGTCCTTCCTGGATACCCCGGGCCACGCTGCCTTTACGGCCATGCGTGCACGTGGTGCCCAGTGTACGGATATCGTCATCCTGGTGGTGGCGGCCGACGACGGTGTTATGCCACAAACCAAGGAAGCGGTGCAGCACGCCCGCGCCGCCGGTGTGCCGCTGGTTGTTGCCATCAATAAGATGGACAAGCCAGAGGCAGATCCGGACCGCATCAAGACCGAGCTGTCTGGCCTGGAAGTTGTGCCGGAAGACTGGGGCGGTGACACGCAGTTTGTGCCGGTATCCGCCCATACTGGTCTGGGTATTGATGATCTGCTGGAAGCGGTACTGCTGCAGTCCGAAATGCTTGAGCTGGATGCGGTGCCCAGCGCGCCTGCCAAGGGCGTGGTCATTGAGTCCAGCCTGGAGCGCGGTCGTGGTTCTGTGGCCACGGTACTGGTACAGAACGGTACCCTGAAGCAGGGCGACATGGTGGTAGCGGGTGGTTTCTTCGGTAAAGTCCGCGCCATGACGGATGAGGCAGGTCGTCAGGTTAAAACCGCCGGCCCGTCTATCCCTGTCGAAATTCTTGGTCTGAACGGTACGCCGGATGCAGGCGACGAGTTCTACGCCGTGGCCGATGAGCGTAAGGCGAAAGAGCTGGCTGAATTCCGTCAGATTCGTGAGCGTGAGCAGCGTTTGCAGCGCCAGCAGGCCGCGAAACTGGAGAACCTGTTCGAGAACATGGGTAAGGATGAGGTCAAGACCCTCAACATGGTCCTGAAGACCGACGTACGTGGTTCTCTGGAAGCCATTACCAAGGCCCTGATGGACATGGGTAACGAAGAGGTCCAGGTCAAGATCGTGTCCTCCGGTGTAGGTGGTATCGCAGAAACTGATATCAGCCTGGCCATGGCGACTGGCGCGGTTGTGTTCGGCTTCAACGTGCGTGCCGAGCCTGCTGCCAAGAAGCTGGTGGAGCAGGAAGGTGTGGATCTGCGCTACTACAGCATCATCTATAACATGATTGATGATGTACGCGCGGCCCTGACCGGCATGCTGGCGCCGGAGTTCCGTGAAGACATCGTTGGTATTGCTGACGTGCGTGACACCTTCCGCTCGCCGAAGTTTGGTCAGGTGGCGGGCTGTATGGTCATCGAAGGCACGGTGTTCCGTAACAAGCCGATCCGTGTACTGCGTGACAACGTGGTGATCTTTGAAGGCGAGCTGGAATCCCTGCGTCGCTTCAAAGATGACGTACAGGAAGTCCGCAACGGTATGGAGTGTGGTATCGGGGTTAAGGGCTATGACGTGAAGGTCGGTGACCAGATCGAAGTCTTTGACCGCGTCAGGGTTGAGCGCAAGCTCTAAACCACTGATTCGCGCACCGAGCACCGGGCAGCCCTATGGGTTGCCCGGTTGTTTTATGAGGAATGGGTAACCAGATGCCAAAAGAATTCAGTCGGGTTGATCGTGTTGCAGACCAGATCCAAAGGGAGCTGGCGCAAATGATCCCCCGTGAAATCAAAGACCCGCGGCTGGGTCTGATTACAATCAGTGCCGTGAAGGTCAGTAAGGATATGGGTTATGCCGATGTCTATGTTTCGCTGCTGACAGCTGAAGAGCTGACGGCGGACTCTCCGCGGGTTAAGGAAAACCTGGAGATTCTGGAGAACGCTGCGGGTTACCTGCGGGGCGTGCTGGGCAAGGCCATGAAGTTGCGGATGATTCCCCGCCTGCGTTTTCATTTTGACGCGATACTGGGGCAGGGGCGCCGTATGGAAGATCTGATCAATCGCGCAGTGGGCAAGCGTCCCGCTGTGGAACAAGCTGAACCGGCGCCTGAAAAGGGCGGGGAGTCCGAAGGTTGAGCCGACGCCGTCGTGGCCGTGACGTAAACGGTATCCTGGTTATTGATAAGCCCCAGGGGCTGACCTCCAATGCGGTGCTGCAACAGGTCAAGCAGCTGTTGGGTGCTGCCAAAGCCGGGCATACGGGTGCACTGGACCCACTCGCGACGGGTGTGCTGCCCCTGTGTTTCGGTGAGGCTACCAAGTTTGCCCAGCTCATGCTGGACAGTGATAAGGCCTACGTCGCCCGTGGCAAGTTGGGCGTTATTACTGACTCTGGCGACAGTGATGGCCAGGTCATGGAGCAGCGGCCGGTTCCTGAGGGTTTGACGGCAGCTGATCTGGAGGCCGTGTTAGCAAACTTTCGCGGTCCGATCGAGCAGGTGCCATCCATGTACTCGGCGCTGAAGCACAAAGGCCGTCCGTTGTACGAATATGCCCGCGAAGGTATCACCGTGGAGCGTCCGGCGCGCCCGGTTACCATCTTCCAACTGGAGCTGCTGAGCGTCACTGGAGATGAGTTTGATATCGTTGTGCGTTGCAGCAAGGGGACCTATATCCGCTCGCTGGTGGAGGATATTGGTGCCGCCCTTGGGTGTGGTGCCCATGTCACTGCGCTGCGGCGTACTGAGGCAGCCGGTTACGGGTTGGAGCAAAGCCACCAGGTGGCTGAGCTGGAGGCGCAGCGGGCGCAGGGTCTGTCTCTGGATGGGCTGCTGTTGCCGGTAGAGTCAGGCCTGACGTTCCTGTCAGAGGTCGCGTTGGCCGGGCCAAGTTTGGTATCGCTATTGAACGGACAACCCGTTAGAATAGCCGATCAATCCATCTCGGGATTTGTGCGCCTGTACGGCGACGGTAAATTTCTCGGGCTGGGTGAAGCAGAACCTGCTGGCGAGGAGGTAGAAATACTGCCCCGTCGGCTGGTAAAAACCGGTTAGTCTGCCGCAGGCAGCTATACCGTTAGCCGGGCTGTAGAGATGCACGGTTCGGCCGGACTATGCTAAGCATCGCATATTTGAGGTGATTTATGGCATTGAATGCCCAGGAAAAAGCACAGATCGTTAAGGATTTCCAACAGGGTGAAAGTGATACTGGTTCCCCTGAAGTTCAGGTTGCACTGTTGAGCGCGAACATCAACAAGCTGCAGGACCACTTCAAAGCGAACAAACAGGATCACCACTCCCGTCGTGGTCTGATTCGTATGGTAAACCAGCGTCGTAAGCTGCTGGACTACCTGAAGAACAAAGACGCTGATCGCTACCTTGAGCTGATCAAGCGCCTGGGACTGCGTCGCTGATCACGCCGATCAGTGAACGTAAGATGGAGCTGGCTCAGGCCAGCTTCGTCTGCACACTCGCCTCCGTTTCAGGGGGCGCAGTGACCTTCCTCTCGATCTTGCCCGTTCCACTCCGTGATCACTGTGATTTGACCAGCCATGATGGAAAGCCAAGACATAGCAGGTTGTTGAAAGCACCGCAGTTGCGCGTCGGTCCTTTCAACAGCCTGTTAGCTTTCTGGTTGTGGATAATCAACGGTTGTCACGGTTCGGGAACATACTAATCAAGAATACATCGAACCCTGAATACATTAAGGAGCAACCGTGAGCTTGAATCTCAATCCGGTAAAAAAATCATTCCAACTCGGTGGCAAGACTGTAACCCTGGAGACGGGCCGTATCGCTCGTCAGGCAACGGGTTCCGTGCTGGTAACCATCGATGACATCTCCGTTCTTGGCACCGTAGTCGCTGCCAAGGAAGCAAAGCCTGGCCAGGGCTTCTTCCCGCTGACGGTAAACTACTTCGAGAAGACTTACGCTGTGGGCAAAATCCCCGGCGGTTTCTTCAAGCGCGAAGGTCGCCCTTCTGAGAAGGAAACCCTGACTTCCCGCCTGATCGACCGTCCGATCCGCCCGCTGTTCCCCAATGGCTTCATGAACGAAGTTCAGGTCATTGTGACCGTCATGTCCTCCAGCAAGAACCAGGATCCTGACATTGCCGGTATGCTCGCGGCTTCTGCAGCGCTGGCGCTGTCTGGTGTGCCGTTTGAAGGCCCGGTGGGTGCGGCTCGTGTTGGCTTCACCAACGAGCGTGGCTACTTCCTGAACCCGACCTTTGCCGAGCTGGAAACCTCTCTGCTGGACATGGTGGTTGCTGGTACGGAAGACGCGGTACTGATGGTTGAGTCCGAGGCCAAAGGCCTGACGGAAGACCAGATGCTGGGCGGCGTACTTTTTGCCCACATGGAGTTCCAGCCTGCGATCCAGGCTATTCGTGAGCTGGCTGCCGAAGTCGGCAAGCCGACCTGGGACTGGCAGGCAGAGGCCGTTAACACCGGCCTGCTGGATGCCATCAAGACTGACTTCGCGGCCGGTATTGAAGAAGCCTATGCCATTCGCGACAAGATGGCCCGTTACACTCGTCTGGGCGAGCTGAAAGCTGCTGCGGTAGAGAAGCTGGCCGGTGACGAAGAAGGCAAGCCCAGCGCTGATGAGGTGAAGACCTATTTCGCCAAGGTTGAGAAAGCCACTGTGCGCCAGCAGGTTATTGATGGCAAGCCGCGTATTGATGGTCGTGACACCAAGACTGTACGTCCCATTGAAATTGAAGTGGGCGTTCTGCCGAGCACGCACGGTTCTGCCCTGTTCACCCGTGGTGAGACTCAGGCTATCGTGACTACCACGCTGGGCACTGTGCGTGATATGCAAATCATTGATGCACTGGAAGGCGAGCGTAAAGACCCGTTCCTGTTCCACTACAACTTCCCTCCTTACTCGGTGGGCGAGTGTGGCCGGGTAGGTACGCCAGGTCGTCGTGAAGTCGGACATGGTCGTCTGGCCAAGCGTGGTGTGGCTGCGGTTATGCCGTCCATCGATGACTTCCCTTACACCATTCGTGCAGTGTCTGAGATCACTGAATCCAACGGCTCCAGCTCCATGGCCTCGGTGTGTGGTTCCAGCTTGGCGCTGATGGACGCGGGTGTACCGCTGAAAGCACCGGTAGCCGGTATTGCCATGGGTCTGGTGAAGGAAGGTGACAAGTTTGCCGTTCTGACTGACATCCTGGGTGACGAAGACCACCTGGGTGACATGGACTTCAAAGTGGCTGGTACCTCTGAGGGTATCACTGCGCTGCAGATGGATATCAAGATCAACGGTATCACCGAAGAGATCATGGAGATCGCCCTAGAGCAGGCTCGTGAAGCGCGTCTGCACATTCTGGGCGAAATGGCCAAGGTCATTTCCAAGCCACGCGCTGAGCTGTCTGAGCGCGCGCCGAGCTTTGTGACCATCAAGATCAATCCAGAGAAGATCCGTGACGTTATCGGTAAAGGCGGCGCCACCATTCGTGGTATCTGCGACGACACCGGCGCGTCTATCGACCTGGACGACGATGGCAATGTGAAGATCTACGGTGAGAACCAGGACGTGGTGCGTGAAGCGCAGCGCCGCGTACAGGAAATTACCGCTGAAATTGAGATCGGCTCCATTTACGAGGGTACGGTTGCACGCATCGTCGAGTTTGGCGCATTCGTGAACATCCTGCCTGGCAAAGATGGTCTGGTACACATCTCCCAGATCTCTGACCGTCGTATCGAGAACGTCACTGACGAGCTTGGCGAAGGCCAGAAAGTGCTGGTCAAGGTATTGGACGTGGATGCCCGTGGCCGCGTTAAGCTGTCCATGAAAGAAGTGAAGGAAGGCGAAACGCCAACCGCCCTGGATGCGTAAGCAGCAGGTGTAGCTTCAAAAAAACCGGGTGGAAACACCCGGTTTTTTTATGGGCGCGGATCCGAACTGACCGTATCGGGTAGCCCCTCTCCCTTGAGGGGAGAGGGGTTGGGGTGAGGGTGGCTAGCGTGCCCCGCAGGGGCCAGCATCTTTCGGTGCAGGCAGCTCAAAGCAGCGCTGGTGAAGCGAAGCTTCACTTTCCCTCTTGTTCCCTTTCAATAAATTCCAACACGGCCTGCCGGTAAGCTGGCAGCACAAACGTCGCCGCATGCGGTGTATCGGTGGTCAGGAACTGCCGTGGATCACGGGCTGCGGTGGCCAGTTTTACGCCATGATGATAGGGAATGATCGGGTCGCGGGTGCTGTGGATTACCATGATCGGCACCGGGCTGATGTTGGCGATGTGGTCGATACCTTCATAATCATTGGGAATGGTCCAGCTCAGCGGAATTTGAAACGCCCAGGTCAGCCAGAACTCCCCCAGCTTCTCCCGTGCGATGGCCCGGAAGCCAGCAAAGGTGCCGTCCACAATCACCCGGTGAAACTCGGGTTGCTCCTGGCGCTGGGTCCATTCGCTCGCGAGTGCGATGGCAAGCCCGCCACCGAGGCTTTGCCCCAGCAAGATGATAGGCTCTTCAGCGTGATGCTCGGCCAGCCAGCGCATGCCGATCTCCACATCGTGCAGCGCCCCCGCCAGATCGGGTTTGCCCGAGGATCTTCCGTAACCCCGATAATCCGGAAGGAACACGTTGTAACCCTCAGCCGGTAACCAGGCGACATTGAGTATATGGGCGCTGATGTTCTGGGCGTTGCCGTGCAGAAAGTAAACCGTGCCTTTGACTGGCGGTTTGCCTGGCAGCAGCCAGGCGTGTAGCCGTTCGCCATCCCGGGTGTCGAGCCAAACGTCCTCATATTCCAGATTCAGCCGGTCAGGGGTGACATAAGTGACCTGGTCGGGAAAGAAAAATAGCCCGCTGCAGCCCCCCAGGAACAGGGTGCTGCAGAGCATCAGGGCGGTCAGAAGTAGAGGTTGAGTCCGAGCTGCCATCGTGTTTCGTACCGGTCAAAGTAGTGGCTGCGGGTTAGCTGGCCGCCCAGGCTCACGGCACGGTGGAGGTGCGTGTTGATGCCCAGATAGCCCGTGTCTTCACGCTCCTCGCCATCCGCCAGCCAGAACTTGGTTTTGGCGCCAGCCATGAGGCTGAGGCGTTGATGCTGGTATAGCAGGCCGAGGTCGGCGCCGGGGGCGATGTCGTAGCCTTTGGCCAGCCCCTTGGCAATTTCCAGATCTGCGGTCAGCACGCTGAACGCCTGTATGCCCCCGGGCAACATCCAGCTGCCACCGGCACCACCTTCCAGATAAGGGGTCAGCAGACGCTTGCCGCTGGCGATCTCAGAGCGGCGGGCACCGAAGCCTACCTGCCAGGACAGCGGTTGGAAAAAACGGTCTCGCGGCGACAGCGAGCGAATTTCCACACCGGTGAGCTGTTCCAGCTGCAGATCATCTGTATCCGTATAGAAGCGCGCATCCAGGCGCAGAAACTGCAATTGCGCGCCGGGGCGGTAGCCATCGGGTGGGTCCAGTACATCATGGTAGGCCGGTCGCAGGGTCAGTGCACCGTAGTTACGGTCACCGTCACGCCCACCCGCCAATGTCAGCCGGAAGGTGTCGTGCCCCTGATCGTCTCGGATGGCTGGCACCGGTGGTTGTTCCAGGGCTGGCGGCTCACGTAACCGGCTGCGGGCCATCAGCAGCTGGTGAGAGGTGGGCGCAGCCTGTTCCCGGAACAGCTTGCCAGCCATGGCCTGGTAGCGCAGGTAGTCATAGGCTGCGTCCAGCAGATCGGCCTGTTCGCGGGGGCTGAGGGCCTGCATGGTCGGGCTGTCGGGTGTCAGGCGGCCATAGGCCAGGGCGTGGGCGAGCTTGCGCTGTTCAGCAGGCAGCTGTTGAATATAGTGGGCCACGACCGTTGCCGCTGACGGGCGGTAATGGACATCCGCCACCAGATCGCGGGCAACCACCCAGCGCACGGTATCTGATGGAATGGCGTGGGTGAATACCTCATCCAGCAGCTGGGTGCCGGGGCGTGCCACGTCGATCAGGGCCAGCAGGCGATAGGCACAGTTTTCGTCAAAGAAGTAATAGTCGAAATTCTTGTCCTGCACCTCCCAGGCATGGGCCAGTAGCTGCCAGGTTTCGTCCGGTGTCAGGTTAAGCTGGTACTCCCACAGGTCGCGGTTTTCGATGTCCGAATACAGGCGGATCATCTCATAATAGGGACGTACCGAGGTGATGCCCGGGTAGCCGCCAAAAATCCCCCGGTAGGCAAACAGCAATTCGTTGTCATGCTCTTCTGCATCTGCGGCGTAAGAGATGGTGTTGGCCAGCAGCAGGTCAGTATCCTCGGCATCGCTGGGCGGGTCCAGGCGGATAAAGGTGTGCCCGAACATGGACGATGGGCTGTTAAGGTATGACGCTGCAAATACAAGGGTGACGGTTTCGGCGTTCAAGGTATCAAACCATTGGCTGAACGCGGGGCAGTCTGCCGGGGTGTCTGGCAACGCCAGCTGGCTGCGCAGCCAGCGGTCCCGTGCCGGGAAGCGACAGCGGGCATGGTCATCACCCGTCCCGGGCGCAGCCAGCGCGGCGACGGTTGCTTCCAACTCGGCCCGGGGTGAGGTTTTGCCCTCTGGGCTGATAAAAAAAGCGGCATCGTCGGCTTCACTGGTATAGCCGGAGCGGATGCGATTGGGCCGGTAGTGAACCAGGTTGAGCCAGTCCTGATGGAGATGCAGGTTGGCAGGTATCTGGGCTTGTGCTTCTGTTGCAGCCGTGCCGGGCATGGCGAAGGTGAGGGCCAGCAGGCCGGCGGCCAGGGTGCAAAGCGATGATCGGGTAACAGCTGTTGGCCGTGTTGCGCTCCGCTCGCCTCGTACTTCATCCAGATAAGACACGGCTAAGAGGCTCCAGGGCTGTGCGAGTTTCGCATTGGGTCGTCATAAGGGTGGGCATTGCATGGCGCCGTCCTGGCGCCTGGTGGCATCCTTGCAGAGATTGAGCGGGTACGCTTAGCTGACGTACTTGCTCAGAGTCTCATGCTTCTCCAGGACGGCAACGATAGCGTCTACGGCCTGGCCAGAGGTGGTGTCAGCATTCGGGAAGATGCTGGCAAAGCTGTCTTGCATCAGCGTACGGAAGGCTTCGCGGTCAGCCGCTTCAACGCCCAGCAGTACAGCCAGGGTTTCCAGGTTCTCGCCTTCGCCACGTGACATGTCACGGGCAACCTTATCGATATTGCTGTCCATGTACATGGCCATGGATTGTACCGCTTCGCTGGTGTTACAGCCCAGGGTGCCGGTGGTCATGCCGAAGGTCTGGTTGCCGAAAGTGCCGTTGGTGGTTGCCGCCAGTACGTGAGCGGGTACGCCAGACTGTCCTTTCCAGATCATGGAGCCAACGCCACAACCTGGCTGTGCAAAAGCCATGCTGGAAGCGCTCAGAAGTACTACACCTGCAATCAGTTTTTTCATTGTCCACTCCTTGTCGTGGTTTTTTTGCGGCCTCAAATGGCTGACCGCTTCTTGGGTTCTTACAACTTCTAGACAACGGCCCTGACGTTTATTGGGCACTCAGGCCCAGACCGTTAGGCTGAGTATAGCGCAGTTCTGGAGGCTTGTTGCAAGGGAGTAACCCTTTGTTGTTGTAAGAAATTGACCCGGGTCACTCGGCAAGCAGTGGGGCGGCGACCGGGTGTCGCTGGCCCTGGGCGTCCAGCCGGAAGACCTGAAACTGGAAGGTTTCGAGGTCGCCCTGGGGGTCGAAGCGAAGCTCGCCGATGGCGGTATCAAAGCGCCCGGCTCTGAGGGCGTCGGCGATGGCGGCGGTTGGCGCGTCGCCATTCTGGCGCAATGCTTCCGCCAGCGCCGTTACGGCGGCATGGCTGGTGAGGATGAAGGGGGCGCCGGGGTCATGCCCTTGGGCCCGTATGGCCGCGGTCAGCTGCTCATTGCCTTCCCGATTGTGGAAAGCAGGGGGCATGGTGATCAAGAGTCCGCTGAGGGCCTGGCCTGCCAAACGGTGCAGTTCGTCGTTACTGGCGGCCTCCGCTGCCATGAACTGGGTTTGCAGTCCGGCTTGTCGGGCCTGGCGCAGCAGATGGCCCAGTTCGGTGGTATAGCCGCCGTAGTAGATAACATCGGCGTTGGACTGCTTGAGACGCTGTATGAGGCGTCGGAAATTCTGGTCGCCGGGGGTTATTCGCTCAACCAGTGTGATGCTTATGCCCTCGTTTTCCAGTGTCTGGCGCACCAGTTGTGTAAGCCCTTCACCGTACTGCTGGCCATCGTGCAGTAAGGCCACGCGCGCGGCCTGCAGGCTGGCGATATGACGGGCGGCTACCGGGCCTTGCAGCGTGTCCAGCCCGATGGTCCGGAACACCAGCGGGTTACCGCGACGGGTGAGGTCAGGATTGGTGGAGCCGGGCGTGATCATCAGTACGTCTGCCTGCAGGTAGAGGTCAGAGGCAGGTTGGCTGGCGCTGGAGCACAGGTGTCCGATCACAAAGCGGATGCCTTGCGCTATCACGTCCCGGGCGACTTGCAGTGCCCGTTGTGGGTTGCACTGGTCATCCAGAACCTTGATGGCGAGGGGGGTGCCATTGATGCCGCCCGCCTGGTTGATGGCATCAACCGCCAGCATGGCGCCCGCTACCTGCATGCGCCCGAAGGCGGCTGCTCCGCCTGACATGGGGCCGGCCACGGCAAGAGTGATTTCTCTCGGCGCAGCCGATGCTGGCGGTAGCGCCAGGGCGATAAGAGTAACCAGCGTTATGAGACCTGTTCGCATTATCGCATCGCGCAAAATGGAGTGAGGTGCGCACTTTACCATAGCCTGATCGCGATTGAGCCTGATCAGGGCGGGGAGGGGGTATTTGTATATAATGACCTCTAAATGTTAGAGTTGTAAATAAGTTGCTGAAAGCCACAGTTACACCACTGTTTGGGAGTTGCATGTCGCTCAATAAAGCTTTGTACTCAAACCAGCCCGCTTCGTATAATGCCGCGTCTTTTGTGCACAATGGTCAGGGTGTTTTAGTGAACAATTACGAGCAGGTGTTGGTGGCGTTGCGCCGGGTTATCAGGGCGACGGATTTACACTCGAAACGTTTGAGTAAGCACGCCGGGTTGACCGGGCCCCAGTTGCTGATCATGCGTACCATACGGGATCTTGGTGAGGTGACCATTGGCACCATCGCTGACAAGGTCAGTCTCAGCCAGGCAACCGTAACCACCATTCTGGACCGCCTGGAGTTGCGTCAGTTGATCTACCGTGAGCGCAGCACCACGGACAAACGCAAGGTGCATGCCCACCTCACGCCAGAGGGCGCTGATATCCTTGCCCGCGCGCCCGAGCCCTTGCAGGAGGAGTTTATCCGCAAGTTTCAGAGCCTGCATGAATGGGAGCAGACCATGATTATTTCATCCCTGCAGCGGGTGGCCAATATGATGGATGCGGACAAGCTGGATGCCTCACCCGTGCTGGACGTAGGCGCGGTGCTGCGGGAAGACGGCTGGAAGGACAAGCAGGACTAGGGAAATTCCCTATACCCCTAAAGTGGTAGTTTGCTGGGCCGATAACTATAGTCAGCATGATTGATAATAATCAAAAGCAGTAGCAGGCTACCCTAATATGCGTCGAAACCTACCGGTTACCCAAAGAGAGGTTCGCCTTAAAGAAGGCGGGCGTCTGATCACTACCACTGACCTTGACGGCGTCATTACCTACTGTAATGACGAGTTTGTGGACATCAGTGGTTTCTCCCGCGAGGAGCTGCTGGGTCAGAACCACAATATTATCCGCCATCCTGATATGCCGCCCCTGGCGTTCCAGCATATGTGGGATCACCTCAAGGCCGGTAAAGCCTGGATGGGCGTGGTTAAAAATCGCTGTAAAAATGGCGATCACTACTGGGTCAGCGCCTACGTAACACCTATTTTCGAGAAAGGTCGGGTAACGGGCTATGAGTCTGTGCGGGTGGCGCCCACCCGTGAACAGGTCGGCCTGACGGAGACACTTTACGGCCGGCTGAACAGCGGCAAAGCAGCCTTTTCAGCGATGGATCGCGTGGTGCAGGCGCTGCAGCTCTGTTGGCCACCGCTGGTGGCTTTAATCGCCAGCATCCTGGCGCTGCTCTATGGATCCCCCACTGTGGCGATGGGTGTGTTGGTGGTGGCGACCCTTATGGGTTTGGGATTGTCCTATGCCCTGTTGCAGGCCCGTCTCAGCAACCTGGTGGCATTGCGGCCTGATGCTTTCCGTGATGGGTTGATTGCGAAGTCTTTCAGCCGTGAGCGCGGACGTTTTGCCGAACTGTCCATGCTGTTGCTGAGTGAAGAGGCCCGCTTGCGTACCGCCCTGGCACGGATTGATGACCAGGCCATTATCCTGGCGGAAAAGTCCGCACGCAGTTTGACGGCGACTACGGAAGGGCGGGAATACATCAACCGCCAGCGTTCCGAAACCGATCAGGTTGCCTCCGCTATCAATGAAATGACCGCCTCTATTCAGGAGGTTGCGGACAACGTGGCGCAGAATGCCCGTGAAGCTGATGAAACCAACCAGCATGCCGCTAAAGGCGCTGAGCTTTCTCGCAGTGCGTTGGTGTCTATTGAGCAGTTGGTGGAGCGGGTTCACGAGGTGGGCAATGCGGTGGAAGCGCTGGGTAAGTCAACAGAGAGCATTGGTGAAGCCGCTGATCTGATCTCTGGTATTGCTGAGCAAACCAACCTGCTGGCTCTTAACGCTGCTATTGAAGCGGCCCGGGCTGGTGAGCAGGGACGTGGCTTTGCGGTGGTGGCGGATGAGGTGCGCAATCTTGCCAGTCGCACCCGGGAGTCCACCAGCCGGATTCACGACATGGTTGAGGGCTTCCGTACGGAGGTCAGCGCCGCCGTGAGTGCCGCCCGTGAGGGTGAGGTGGTCGCTGGCGCAGGGCTGGATAAGGTGCGCAGTGCTGAACGGTCATTATCGGAAATTGCCGACTCCATCGCCCGCATTACTGATCGCTTTATGCAGATGTCGGCGGCGGTTGAACAGCAAAGTCAGGTGTCTGATGAGATCAACCGTCAGGTGGTCAATATTGCCGAACTGGCGGATGCCAGTACCGATAGAGCAGATACTGCGGCTCAGGTGAGTGGTGAGCTGGACCGTATGGCCTCAGGTCTGCACGACCTGGTGGCGAGATTTACCAAGCGAGGCTAGGAAGAACCCTGCGCTACCCCACTGAGGGCGGCGCAGGTTGTTCAGGGTTGCCTCAGTGAACGCTGGCGCCCGCCCGCTTCATCTTGCTGCCAAAACAGACTTGGAACACATCACTGTAATGCTTGGCGAAGTGTACTGTCAGGCCTTGTTTCAGGTATTCCGGCAGCTCTTCATAATCGCCCTGATTGGCCTCGGGCAGAATCAGCGTGCTGATCTTCTGCCGCCGCGCGGCAATCACTTTCTCCCGGATGCCCCCCACCGCCAGTACCTGTCCGGTCAGCGTCAGCTCTCCTGTCATGGCAACCGTTAGCTGGGGGGCCTCGTTACGGGCGATGGAGATGAGTGCGGTGGCCATGGTAATGCCTGCGCTCGGGCCGTCCTTGGGCGTGGCGCCTTCCGGTACATGCAGGTGCACAAAGGATTTGTCGAAGAAGGTAGGATCACCTTTATAGCGTTTCAGGCTGGAGGAGACGTAGCTGTAGGCAATTTCTGCAGACTCCCGCATCACATCCCCGAGCTGCCCGGTCAGCTTGAAGCCACGCTGGGTGCTGTGAATGCGTGAGGCTTCAATGCTGAGGGTGGCGCCCCCCATGGCGGTCCAGGCCAGCCCTGTTACCACCCCTGTGCCTTTGAGCGAGCGCTCCTTGCGGAATGCCGGCTGCCCCAAATAGTCCTGCAGATCCGGTACCCCTACTTTGATCGGGGTGTCAGGGTCGGCAAGCAGTTTGACGATGCCCTTGCGGATAACCTTGTGGATCAGTTTTTCCAGATTGCGTACGCCGGCCTCGCGGGCGTAGCCGTCAATAATCTGTTTCAGCGCAGCGTCAGTGATATTGAGCTGTTTCTTCCGCAGCCCGGCTTTTTTGAGCAGGCGCGGCACCAGGTGGTGCTTGGCGATCGCCAGCTTTTCCTCGGCGATGTAGCCCGACAGCCGGATGGTATCCATGCGGTCCAGCAGGGGCCGGGGGATGGTATCCAATTGATTGGCGGTGCAGATGAACAGCACGCGGGACAGGTCCAGGCGTAGATCCAGATAATGATCGAGGAACCCCCGGTTCTGTTCCGGGTCCAGGGTTTCCAGTAGGGCCGAGGCGGGGTCGCCCTGATAGGAGGCACCGATCTTGTCGATCTCGTCCAGCATGATAACCGGGTTATCCACCCCGGACTCTTTCAGGGCCTGCACAAATTTGCCCGGGAGGGCGCCAATATAAGTACGCCGGTGCCCCTTGATCTCCGCCTCATCCCGCATGCCGCCCACGCTGAAACGGTAGAACTTGCGGCCCAGGGCGCTGGCAATGGAGTGACCGATGGAGGTTTTGCCCACACCGGGCGGACCCACCAACAGCAGGATGGAGCCAGACAATTCACCCTTGAAAGAACCTTCGGCAAGAAACTCAATGATGCGGTCTTTGACGTCATCGAGTCCGTCGTGATCCCGGTTGAGAATGTCTCGCGCGGCTTGCAGGTCAAAATGATCCTCGGAGTGGCAGCCCCAGGGTACCTGGGTCAGCCAGTCCAGATAGTTTCGGGTAACGCCGTACTCAGGGGAGCCCTGCTCCAGGACCTTCAGTTTCTGCAGTTCATCCTCAAAGCGTTGAGTGACATGTTCCGGCGGGTGCAGTTTTGCCATACGCTCGCGGAACCGCTCGACATCGGACGTCTTGTCATCCTTGGAGAGGCCCAGCTCACGCTGGATGACTTTGAGCTGTTCCCGCAGGAAAAACTCCCGCTGGTGCTTCTGTACCTTGTCGTTTACTTCCTCGCTGATTTCCGCCTGTAACCGGGCGACCTCCTGCTCTTTGCGCATCAGCAGCAGAACCTTCTCCATCCGCCGCAGCAGGGGCACAGTATTGAGTGCCTCTTGCAGTTCCGGGCCGGGTGCGCTGGTCATGGATGCGCCGAAATCTGCCAGAGGTGAGCTGTCGTCCGGGCCAAAGCGTGACAGGTACTGTTTGACCTCCTCGCCGTACAGGGGGTTGGTGCGCAGCAATTCCTTGATGGCGCTGATAATGGCCAGGGTATAAGCCTTCAGCTCATCCGCAGGTTCATCCGGCTCGGAGGGGTATTCAACCTCCACCAGGTAGGGCGGGCGCCGCCGCAACCACTGCACGATGCGAATACGCTGCAGCCCTTGGGCGATGAACTGGATCTTGCCACCCTCCTGCTGGGCGTGGTGAATCCGCACCGCGCAGCCGATGGTTTCCAGCTCATCGCTGGAGGGCACGGCGGAGGCTTCGTCGGGGTTGTTGACGAAACACAGGCCGAGAATCTTGTGGTCCGTCTCGGCAACCCGTTTGATGGTCTCCTGCCAGGGGTCCTGATTGACCACCACCGGCTGCACCTGAGCGGGGAAAAACGGCCTGTTGGTAACTGGAATCAGGTACATGCGCCTGGGGCGCATCTGGTCAGGCAGCGCCAGGCTATGCCCGGGGTTTGAGCCTTCATCCTTGCCAATATACTCCGTCACGTCTTCAGCGATGTCTGTCTTGTCGTCGGTCATTCGGGCCGTCCGTCTCAGGGTCGATGCGGTGGGAACCATATGCGATACTTATCCGGTTAATTTGACGGCTTTTCCGGCAATTTCAAGTGGCAGTGGTCGGTTGAAATTTGTTGCCATCGCCACCATGTTACCGCTAACCGCAGATGTCGAGGCGCCCAAGCCCGTCATATTAGATGATTGCCGAACCAGAAAGGGCTGACCCATGAGCAATTCCCCCTACGTCTTTGAAGCAACGCTCGAGAACTTTCAGCAGCAGGTCATGCAGGCCTCCGATACCACGCCGGTGCTGGTGGATGTGTGGGCAGAGTGGTGCGCACCCTGCAAGCAGCTGATGCCGATTCTGGAAAAGCTGGCCAATGAGTATCAGGGTGGCTTTCTGCTGGCCAAGGTTAATGCGGATGAGCAGCAACAGCTGACGGCCAGCCTCGGCGTGCGTAGCCTGCCGACCGTTATCCTGGTCAAGAATGGCCAGGCGGTTGATGGCTTCAATGGCGCGCTGCCGGAGAGTGAGGTGCGTAAGGTGCTGGACAAGCACGTCGAGGCACCCGCGGAAGACCCTTATGAAGTAGCTCACGCTAAGTGGGACGAGGGGGATGTGGAGGGTGCCCTGGCGATCCTCACGGAGATGAACCAGAAGGACCCGGATAACCTCAAGGTGTTGATTGATATTGGGCAGCTCAAAGCCGAACAAGGCGATCTGGCGACCGCAGAGCAGGTGTATGACAGCCTGCCGCCAGAGGAAAAGCTCCAGCACCAGGCCAAGCAGCTGGCGGCCCGTATCAAGTTTATCAAGCAGGCGGGTGAGCTGCCCGCAGTGGCGGAGCTGGAGCAGCGGCTGCAGGCTAACCCTGAAGACGCTGAAGCACTGCACCAACTGGCGCTCCAGCACGTATTAAGAGACAACAACGCCCAGGCCATGGAACTGTTGCTGCAGCTGATGCAGGTGGACAGCCAGTATAAGGACGGTATCGCCAAGACTACGCTGGTGGAGCTGTTCGACAAGCTGGGTAACAGCAACCCGGACGTACGCACCTACAGACGCAAGCTGTTTACCCTGCTGCACTGAGGTGCAGAGATCCGGTTAGCCACGGACGGCACGGGCACACACCGACAAATACTATGGATCTTTCAAGTCCGTGCGGGTCCGTGTCGTCCGTGGCAAAAACGATTGTTGTTTCAGTCCTGATCAGCCGACACCCACATGCTCAAACTACCGCCACAGCCAGATCACTGTGAACTCTGCGAGCGCCCGGTGGCGAAACTGACTCGTCATCACCTGATTCCCAAACACCTGCATCGCAAGCCCCGTTTCCAGAAGCTGTTCGGCAAAGAAGCGCTGATCACCCGTACCCTCTGGGTTTGCCGCCCCTGCCACAACGCCATTCACAAAGCCGCCTCCGAATACGAGCTGGGCCTGCACTACAACACGCGGGACAAATTGCTGGAGCTTGAGGAACTCAGCAGCTTTGTCGCCTGGCTGAAGGATAAACCGGAGGGGTTTGTGCCCAGGCAGCGGCGATAGCCTCTGCGTGGCGGCTGTGGTGGTGGGTTGCTCTGGTAGATCATGCGCCCGGCGCAAGCTGAGGGAAATAGTAGGGTTCTGCATGCTCTGGTATTTCCCATTTGAGTGGAGACCGACTGCTGGTCTCACTCAGTAATCCATCATCCTTGAGCTGCTTTATCAGCCGTCGTGCTGTGCGACTCTCTGTTGCGCCGGTTAGCTCCAATGCTGTGGATCGTTCGAGTGCGCCTTGAATGTAAGCTTGAAACAGAATCTGCGCAGCTTCTGGTTTCAGTCCGCCCTTAACCCCGGGGACGCGGCTGTCGTTTCGGGCCTGGACATAGCTTCTGATGCGTTTTTGCATGCCGCCCAGATCCAGAAGGTTTGAAACGTACTGTACCTGGTCCGCCGCTGTCTCAAGCATGAACTTGGCAAACAGGGCCAGCTCTGTCTCACCGAGATAGCCCCGCCCATCATGATTGCCTTGTCGCGGGAAGTCTGCCCGCGCCAACCTCCCCTTGTAGGTGTCGGATTGCCTTGCAAGGCCACGGCTCAGGCACCAGACGCCGATACTCTCCAGCCCGGCCGCTTTCCAGGCGGCATCAGTCCATAGTCTGATAACCCGTCCGTTGCCATCCAGAAACGGGTGAATCCATAGTAATCGATGATGGGCGCAGGCTAATGCAATCAGGCGCTTGTCTCCGGCGTAGAGCTTGCCCGCATAGTGCTCGCAGGCCTGGGTTACCAGCTGCTCTACGTAATCAGCTGCAGGTGGGAAGTGCCGGCCCACTGTGACAGGGCGTTTTCTGTACGCGCCAGGCGCTACCGGTACCTCGCCGTCATCGTGTTTTATCATGCAGAGAGATGCTGGCAGATTCTGATAGAAGCGTTCGTGTACTTCGAGCAGAAATGTTGGCGAGCAGACGCGGGAGAGTGACGGGCTCTGTTCCTTTATCCAGTTCTGAACCGCGATGTGTGAAATGGACTCCAGTTGATAGTCTCTGGTCACCGGGTCATGGCTGAAGGCCCCTTGTTGAGCTTGCCGAATCTCGTGGGGCAGGGTTCGATTGCCTTCTATCAGGTTTGAGTAATATGAGTTGACGACAGCCATATGCTGCCGAATGGTCTCGGCGGTTTCGTCGGCTAGTCGCCCTGTTAGTTTTGCCGATTCCCTGTTGAGGTTGCTGGCAAGGTCCAGAAGCCCATGCTTGATCAGCGCTTCTTCACCAGGCACGAAGGGGGCTAGATCCAAGAAGGACGTCATATTGAATCCTAGATACCGGCGTTCGCCAGTAATGTCCGGTTTAGTGTCCGGTTTAGTGTCCGGTTTATTATTCCACTATGCAGTACAATTCAACAATAATTAAAGCAAGTTAGTGAACTTTTACCATAGAATGTACTGGATGCAAGGGGCTATTGTGTCCGGTTTGATGTCCGCTTCGTTAATGGGCGGCAGAAGGTTGGGCGCCGCGAGCATGTGCCCGTGGGAGGGGTGGCTGAGTATCATGCTAGCAAGGCCGCACGGTGTGTGTGGCCTTGTTGCATGCTTGGGCTTTTAGCCATTCCCCTGCCGCATGGCTTCATACTCATCCTCGAAAAAGAACTTCTCCTCTCCGAAGGCGGGCTCCAGTTCGTGCAGCCAGGTGGCGGTTTCGCTGTACTTGGCGAAGAAGGGGCGTTGCACCCAGTCCGGGTTGCGGCCTTGCAGGAAGCGCAGTACGAAGACTTTTTCGCCGTTGATTTCGGCAACGCCCTGAACTTCCACCTTGCCGGGGCCAGCGCTCATGCTGGGGCCCCGGGCGGTTCGGGCCAGGCCGGAGACTTTCTTGATGGCTTCCCGGTAGATGTTGTACGCCTCGGCCAGAGGCAGCTCAAAGTAGGCCTTGGCGCCGGTGTCCCGCTCCACAAACATGTAGTAGGGGATGATGCCGAGCTGCACTTCCTTCTTCCAGAGTTTGGCCCAGTCATCGGCGTTGTCGTTAACATGTTTGATCAGCGGGCCCTGGGCGCGGATTTCAGCGCCGGTGCTGCGGATGCGGCGGATGGCCTCCTCCGCGATGGGGGTGCTGATCTCCTGCCAGTGGTTGTAGTGGGCCATCAGGGCCAGGTGTTTGCCAGCGTCCACCAGGCGGGCGAACAGGTCCAGCAGCTCATCGGCGTCTTTGTCTGTCACGAAGCGATAAGGCCAGAAGGTCAGCGCCTTGGTGCCAATGCGGATGGTTTGGATGTGATCGAACTCTGGTTGCAGCAGGGGTTCCAGATACTGCACCAGGTTCTTGGTTTTCATCACCATGGGGTCGCCGCCGGTCACCAGCAGGTCGGTCACTTCGGTGTGTTGCTGCAGGTAGGCGTGTAGCTTGCCGGCTTCGGTGCTGGCCATCTTCAGATCTTTGTCGCCGACAAACTGGGCCCAGCGGAAGCAGAAAGTGCAATAAGAGTGGCAGGTTTGGCCCTGGGCCGGGAAAAACAGCACCGTTTCCCGGTATTTGTGTTGCACACCATCAAGCACCTCACCGTCCAGCTCCGGCAGGTTCATCTGCATCTGGCCAGCGGGGTGTGGGTTCAGCTCATCGCGGATTTCCTTGGCCGCGGCCTGTATCTCGGCTTTATCCGCACCTTCCCGATGCAGGCGTGCCATGCGTTCGAAATGTTCATCTTTCAGCATGCCCTTTTGCGGGAATACCAACTGATAGATGGGGTCATGGGGCACTGTGTCCCAGTTGATCAGTTCATTGATCACATACTCGTTAACCCGGAAGGGGAGCACGCTGGCTACCACCTTCATTTCAAAACGGGTGGCTTCCGGCAGGCGCTGGATGGCTTCGATTTTGTCCAGCTGGCGGTCGGTATAGACCTGAAAACGGCGTTCCTCAAACTCAACGGCAGGGATGCGGTTGGGAAAGGTGACGATGGAATTCATGAAGTCGCCCTCTCTTACTCGTCAGATGAATGAATGGGCGCGCAGAAAGCGGCTGATTTGGACTTACGGTTGGATGGCCATTCTCCTTGCCCGCGCGCCTGGTGAAAAGTTAGCCGGGGAATTATACAGAAGTGTGAAAAAAGTTTCAGGTCTAATGAATATTTGGAGGTTTCTGCGCGCGATGTATCGGTGTTTTCCCGGTTATATTGGGTTTGTGGCCCGGCTAAGCGCGTGCGAGAGGGGTGCGAGTGCAGCGTGGACGAAAGGTTTTTGGGCTTGCAGAGGCGCCCTGAGTCACCGAGGGTTAATGGTTACCGCGTTGTTGGCGTTGATGTTCTGAATCATAAAGTCGCCACGGTTGGCAGTGTTTACCTGCACGCGGTCAATCTGGTTGCCGGTGTTGACCACCAGGCCCGGACCGCGGACTGAATTGTGGCGCTGCACTTCGGTGGATTGGCGGGCGCCATCCATGGATATCACTGTGTCACCTTGGCGGGCACGGATGATACGTTGGTCGCGCAGGGGGCCTTCCGGTTCATAAGCAGACAGCCGCCCGACCTGTTCCGAGCCCGTTTCGACAGGCCGTGAAGTGATGGTATCAGCGCCATTGGTGGCGGGTGCCCCCTCGGCGGAACCCGCCGCTGGCGCACCCATGACATTCAGAACGTCACCACTGACGATACGCACGTCAGCCATATCGTCATCAGACAGCGGCGTTGCAGCCCATACGCCAGCAGTCCAGCACAGGGCAGCGGTCAGCAGGGGGAGCAAGCGTATGGCAGTCAAGGTGCGAGACATAGTGGCGTCCGAAGGGGCATATGAGTGAATTCGTTGAGTCTAGCCGATGGTCATATGGACTGGGCACCGGATGGTGGGCACCCTGCAATGAGTTTGTGAACTCCCCTTGGCTGAACGGGCCAAACGCAGCAACTTACTGATTCTGTTCTATGCTTAGTGAATGTCAGTGACACCCATGGCTTCCTAAGGCCGAGGGGCGCATCAGAAATCCAACACACAGTGGAGGGCGGGATGTATCAGGATGAGGACCCCATAGAAACCCGGGAATGGCTGGAGGCACTGGAATCATTGCTGGAGAACGAGGGCATCGAGCGCGCCAGGTTTATTCTGGAGCGTTTGTCAGAACGTGCGAGCCGGGGCGGGACCTCGCTGCCGTATGCCATTACTACCCCCTTTCGCAACAGCATCCCGGTCACCGACCAGGTCCGCATGCCGGGCGACCTGTTCATGGAGCGGCGCATCCGCTCGCTGATTCGCTGGAATGCCATGGCGATGGTACTGCGGGCGAACAAGCGCCCCGGTGAGCTGGGCGGCCATATTTCCACCTTCTCCTCGGCGGCCACCCTGTATGACGTGGGTTTTAACTATTTTTTCCACGGTGGTGACGACAAGCGCGAGAGTGACCTGATCTATTTCCAGGGGCATGCCGCCCCAGGTATATACGCCCGCTCATTTCTCGAGGGGCGGCTGGAAGAGGAGCAGCTGGACAAGTTCCGCGAAGAGGTGGACGGTAATGGTCTGTCATCCTACCCCCACCCGTGGCTGATGCCGGACTACTGGCAGTTCCCCACCGTGTCCATGGGGTTGGGGCCGATTCAGGCCATCTATCAGGCCCATGTCATGAAGTACCTGCACAGTCGTGAACTGATTGAGATGGGGGAGCGCAAGGTCTGGGCGTTCGTGGGTGATGGTGAATGTGATGAGCCCGAGACCCTCGGTTCCATCTCCATGGCCGGCCGCGAGAAGCTGGATAACCTCATCTTTGTGGTCAACTGCAACCTGCAACGGCTGGATGGGCCGGTTCGGGGTAACGGCAAGATCATTCAGGAGCTGGAAGGCGTCTTCCGCGGTGCCGGCTGGAACGTGATCAAGGTGGTCTGGGGCCGCATGTGGGACCCGCTGTTTGATCAGGACAAAGATGGCGTCCTGCAGCGGGCCATGGATGAGATCTGCGACGGTGATCTGCAGAACTACAAGAGCAACGGCGCCGCCTATACCCGCAAGCATTTTTTCGGCAAGTACCCGGAACTCGCCAAGATGGTGGAGCACCTGTCGGATGACGACATAACACACCTTAACCGGGGCGGCCACGACCCTTACAAGGTGTATGCCGCCTACCATCGAGCGGTGCACCACAAAGGCCAGCCAACGGTGATTCTGGCACATACCATTAAGGGCTACGGGTTCGGCGAAGCCGGTGAGGCGCAGAACACCACCCACTCGCTGAAGAAGCTGGATGAAGACACCCTGCGGTACTTCCGCGATCGCTTCGGCGTGCCCATCAAGGACGCGCAGCTCAAGGATGTACCCTACTATCGCCCGGCGCCGGACAGCCCGGAGATGGTGTACATGAAGAAGCGCCGCCAGGAGTTGGGGGGCTTTTATCCCAAGCGCCGCAAGGACAGTCAGCCGCTGCAGATTCCTGACCTTTCGATTTTCCAGACTGCTCTGGAGGGTACTGGCGACAAGGCCATTTCAACCACCATGGCGTTTGTCCGCATGCTGACCGCCTTGACCAAGGACAAGCGTATCGGCAAACGAGTGGTGCCTATTGTGCCCGACGAAGCCCGCACCTTTGGTATGGAGGGTATGTTCCGGCAACTGGGTATCTATACCTCTGAGGGGCAGAAATACGTGCCGCAGGACCGGGACCAGATCATGTATTACCGGGAGGACAAACAGGGGCAGATTCTGGAAGAGGGGATCAATGAAGACGGTGCCATGGCGGCCTGGATTGCAGCTGCAACGTCCTATAGTACCAACGATTTTCCGCTGATTCCCTTTTACTGTTACTACTCCATGTTTGGCTTCCAGCGCGTGGGCGATCTGGCTTGGGCTGCAGGAGACATACAGGCCCGTGGTTTCATGATTGGCGGCACGGCCGGGCGCACCACCCTCAACGGCGAGGGCTTACAGCACCAGGATGGTCACAGCTTTATTCTCGCCCAGACCATTCCCAACTGCCTGGCTTATGACCCGGCTTATGCCTATGAAATGGCTGTGATTATCCATGAGGGCATGAAGCGGATGTATGAGCGTAACGAGAATGTGTACTACTACCTCACCATGATGAACGAAAACTATCCGCAACCCAGCATGCCCAAGGGCTCAGAAGAGGCCATTATCAAAGGGATGTACCTGTTCGAGTCGGTTGAATTAAAGGGCCGCAAGAAGACCCCGCGGGTTCAGCTGCTGGGGGCGGGGGCCATCCTCAATGAAGTACGGGCGGCTGCGGAACTGTTGCGGGATGACTTCGGTGTGGCCAGCGATATCTGGAGCGTTACCAGTTTCAACCAGTTAGCGCGGGACGGCCAGCACGTGGAACGCTGGAACCGCTTCCACCCTGACGACAAACCCCGCACGGCCTACATCACCGACTGTCTGGCCAAACAGCAGGGGCCGGTGGTGGCATCCACCGACTATATCAAGCTCTACGCGGAGCAGGTTCGCGCCTTTATACCGCAGCGCTATCTGGTTTTGGGTACCGACGGCTTTGGCCGCAGCGATACCCGGGAGAAGCTGCGCAGTTTCTTTGAGGTGGATCGCTATCATGTGGTGGTGGCGGCGCTGACGGCTCTGTCTGAGGACGGAGACGTCAAGAAGGAGCAGGTGCTGGAGGCCATGCGCAAGTACGGTATTGACCGAAACAAACTCAACCCGTTGCTGAGCTAAGGAGGTGGCATGAGCGCGCAGGATATTGTCATACCTGACCTCGGCGGTGCCGATGAGGTTGAGGTTATTGAAATCGCCGTCAGCAAAGGCGACCAGGTTGCTGCGGAGGACCCCATCCTGACGGTGGAGTCAGACAAGGCATCGGTTGATCTGCCCGCACCGGCAGCGGGCAAGATCCTCGAAATCACCGTCAAAGTGGGCGACAAGGTCCGCGAGGGCGATGTGGTGGGCAGCCTGTCTGTGGCCGGTGGGGGTGAAGCAACGGCTGAGCCGCAAGAGGAAACAGAGGCGGCGCCGGCCGATGACCGTCCTGAAACGGTGGCCCCCCCCAAAGATCCGCCTGCTGAGGCACCCGCCCCCGCTGTTCATGCTGACAAACCGACAGCCGATACCTCTCCAGCACCGGCCCCGGACATAGCGGACACCGCTCGCGTCCACGCCGGGCCGGCGGTACGCAAACTGGCCCGTGAGCTGGGGGCTGACCTGGGGCGCATCAAGGGGACCGGCCCCAAACACCGTATTCTCAAGGAAGACGTACAGGGCTATATCAAAAAGCAGCTGCAACAGGCCCAGCAGGGCGGTGTCAGCGGCAGCGGTATCCCCGGGGTAAAACTGCCGGACTTCAGCCAGTTTGGCAAGGTGGAGCGGGAGTCCCTCAGCCGCATCCACAGCATGACAGCAGCCAACATGCACCGCAGCTGGCTGAATGTTCCGCACGTAACCCAGTTTGATGAAGCAGATATCACCGATCTGGAGGACTTCCGCAAAGGGCAGAAAGCCGCCGCCGAACAGCGTGGTGTCAAACTCACGCCTTTGCCGTTTTTGCTTAAAGCCTGCGCCCGCGCCCTTCAGGCCCTGCCGCAGTTTAATGTTGCGCTGGATCTGGAGAAGCAGGAGCTGGTGCGCAAACAGTACATACACATCGGCATAGCCGTGGATACGCCAGCAGGCCTGATGGTGCCGGTCATCCGGGATGTGGATCAGAAAGGCCTGTGGGCATTGGCAGAAGAAGCCGCCGACCTTGCCGAGCGGGCTCGCAACAAACAGCTTAAGCCCGCAGAAATGCAGGGAGCCTGTTTTACCATTACCAGCCTCGGCGGTATTGGCGGTACGGCCTTTACCCCCATCGTCAACACCCCGGAAGTTGCCATTCTGGGAGTATCAAAGGCGGCCATCAAACCCGTCTGGGATGGCAAAGCCTTCCAGCCAAGACTCATGCTGCCCCTGTCGCTGTCTTACGACCACCGGGCGGTCAACGGAGCGGATGGCGCCAGGTTCACAAACCTGCTGGCAGAGGTGTTGGGGGATATCAGGCGGTTATTGCTCTAGTCGCAAGGAAAAAGGCACCGCCCGCTGAGCGGGCGGTATGCCTGCCGTTAATTGGCAAAATACATCCAGTCAAAATAATCATGCAGGTCCTGCACCAGGGCGGAATCGGCGGGATGAGTCAGGTCATACAGAAAGCTGTGCTCAACGGACTTTGTCATGATGTCACCTCATCAATCCAGTGGGGCGAAATTGCCTCGATAAGGTTTTTGCATAGCCCGTGCCAGAAGGGGTAATGACTGATTTTTCAGTAGCATGGGAGTCTTTCGCTCCCGTGGCGTGCTGCCTGTCTTGCGCTTGTTGGTGCGGGCGAGTGGTGCGTTGCTCTATTTTGGTGCGCTAGTGCGGTCATCTTTTCCGGTTGTCTGAGGCTCTCGTGCAGCGCCGCTGATGGGGCGGCTTTCTCCGCTGCAATTCACGGTGCCTCCTGTACCGACCTTGCTCCGCGCCTTCCCTGGCGCTGCTCCGAAAGCCACCCCACCACCGGCGCCCATGCGGTGTCGGTGCCTATGAATTACCAAGTCCTTTTTTCCGTGTGGTTCTGTGGATTCCTTGGCTAAAAAATCTTTTCCTGCGATCTGGTCCTGAGCCTGTCGCAGGGCGCGAGCACCGGTGTTTGACGCCTATTATCTGAGGCCTCGGTGCAACGCCGCTGGTGGGGCGGCTTTCTCCGCTGCAATTCACGGTACCTCCTGTACCGACCTTGCTCCGCGCCTTCCCTGGCGCTGCTCCAAAAGCCACCCCACCATCGGCGTAACGACAGTGTTCGTGCCTATGAGTCCTAAAGTCTTTGCTTCCGTGTTTTCCGTGTTCGTCCGTGGCAAAACTATTTTCAGTATCCTTAATTCCTTGAACAAAAAAGCCCGTCACAGGGACGGGCTTTCGCAAGTCAGCGGGCTCAGAAGTTGTACTGGGCCGCAAACAGCAGGCGGTGGGCTTCGCCGCGGTGGTCGCTGACGTTTTCACGATGCAGGTACCCGTACTCGATACCCAGCATCACGTTGCGCACTGGGCTCCACAGGTAGTTGGCCATCACGTTCTGGTTGGTTTCGCTCTTGTTGGTTACAGCGGCGCCGTCACTTTCGGCATTGTCCCAGTCAATCGTGACCAGGCCGTAGCCAATGTTCATGCTGCGACCATCACCGAGGTCAAAGCTGGCGCCGATGGTGCCGCCGTAACCGCTGATGGTGCGCAGGCTGTTACCGCGCAGATAGGCGTCTTCGGCGCCAAAGTTTTCACCTGACCGGTACAGGTAGGCGTTGGCGCCGTCGCTGAAATTGATGGCGCCCTGAATACTGACGGTATCAGTCAGCGACAGGCGGGCGGCCAGGAAGGAGGCATAGCCCATTTTGCTGCTGCTGTTGTCGCCATCATCAAAGCTCACTTGGTGGACCAGTGCGGCTGCGGAGTAGGTCAGCTGGTCGCTGGTGCGCTCAAAACGGGCGGTCAGTGTGGGCAGAGAGGTGCGCTCGTTGCCGTCCACCACCTTGGTTTGTGGTTGTTCCAGCGACCAGGAGAAGCCGTTGGTCGCAGTGTAGCGAACCTGGGCGACACGGCCCTGTAAGCCTGCTGTGCCGGCCAGCCCATCAAAGTCCAGTACCGGGGTGTTGCCAACAAAGCTGTTGTAGTTGGACCAGTTCTGACCCATCAGCCAGCCGTTGTACTCACCGTAGGCGTTACGCAGGCGCAGGGTGTTACCTTGACCACGGAAGTCGCCTTCAACCACCATGCGCACGCCTTCAGGCGTCATGACGCGAACGCCAAGCCGGCTTTGTATCGCGTCAGCGCCAAAATGGCCTTTAATCTCACGATTCTGTGCATCGCTGCCGTTTTCCAGCTTGGCAAAGGATGCAGAGCGGGTGGTATTGGCCACGTTTTCGTTGAAGTCGTAGGAGGCGTTGAAGCGGGCATAGCCATAAAGTTCGGCTTTGAGGTCACCGGCGGTGATCTGGAAGGCGGCAGCCTGGCTGGCCATACCCAGGGTCAGCAGCGCGGTGGTGGCGCGAATGGCAAGAGGAAGTTTGTTCAAAGGCATCGTTGTGGGCTCCCACACTGGTTATTATTGACTGGACACACACAGCGTGCCCGGTGCTATGACGATCCCACACACCCTAGTGACAGTATCGTTACAATTCAACCGGAAAAGGTTGCAGATACAACGAATGTCTAAGGTGGTGAGTGCTTCCTTCGTCGGCGCGGCCGGGCATCTGAAGCGGGTGCAGTGGCGTAGACACTGTCGCCATGATAACGGACAGGCGGGGCTATGTTGAAGGAAACTGTATTCGCATTTCTGGATCTGGAAACCACCGGTGGTAACTCCAGTACAGACCGCATCACTGAGGTAGGTGTGCGCCTGTGGCGTGAGGGCGAGGTGCTGGAGGAATGGCAGCGCCTGGTCAACCCGGATACCCGGATACCGGCGTTTATCCAGTCTTTCACAGGCATTACCGATGCCATGGTTGCAGATGCACCGCGCTTTGAGGCGATAGCGGACGAGTTGCAGGCGCTGCTGAAGGGTTGTGTGCTGGTGGCTCACAATGCCCGGTTTGATTATGCCTTCCTCAAAGCGGAGTACCGTCGCCTGGGGCAGTCGTTCGCGCTACCGGTACTGTGTACTGTCAAACTGTCACGGAAACTCTACCCGGAGCATGACCGCCACAACATGGACACCCTGATTGCCCGCCACAGCTTGCCACAGGTGAAGCGTCATCGGGCGATCGGGGATGTTGAGGCCATGCAGGCGTTCTTTGAGCATGTGCTGGTGGCAAAAGGCGAGCCGGTGGTGGTGTCAGCCATCAAGGATTTGCTGTTGCACCCCGCCGTACCGTCACATCTGCCGCCGGACATCCTCGCGTATGTGCCCAGGGGGCCGGGCGTTTATCGCTTCTATGGCGAGGACGATGTGCTGCTGTATGTGGGTAAGAGCACGCATATGCGGGAACGAGTCGCGTCACACTTCTCAGGCGACCATAACTCACGCCGTGGCGTGCAGCTATCCCAGCGTATGCGGCGGGTGGAGTGGACGGAGACCGCCGGTGACCTCAGCGCCATGTTGCTGGAATTAAAGGAGATCAAAACCCTGAGCCCCCTCTACAACCGGCGCTCACGGGCGGCAAAGCGGCTGCTCAGTATCGAGTTGCGTCCTAACGAAGACGGTTTTTTGCAGGCCCGACTGGTAAGGGAGATTGACCCCCAGCGGCTGGGAGACTACTACGGCCTGTTCAGAAGCAAGAAAGATGCGGAAGTAGCGCTGCGCGGGGTTGCCGCCAAGAACGAACTCTGTGGTCGCCTGCTGGGCCTGGAGCCGCCGGGGCAGGGGCCCTGTTTTCAGCGTACTCTGGGGCGCTGCAAGGGCGCCTGTGAGGGCCTGGAGGATGTGCTCAGATACAACTTGCGGGCACAGATCGGATTTCACGGTCTTCACCTGAAAACCTGGCCTTGGCCAGGGCCCGTGGGTGTGGTGGAACAGGACCCGGAAAGCGGTCGCACCGACATTCTGGTGATCTATAACTGGATGCATATTGATACGGTTCACAGTGAAGCAGAGCTTACGGATCTGTCCCTGAAAAATCGCAGTGTTACCTTTGATATGGATTCCTATAAACTGGTGGTCAAGGCCTTGCTGGGCCGCGGTGGCACCCGTCATCGGGTGATTGAGCTGCCTGCCTTGGGTGCGCCGGAAATTCTGGTGCCGGCCGGCACGGAATAACGGTTTCGACTACACTTCCCTGAGTAACATAGAGGTTCTACATGAATACACAGCCCGTCTCCCGTGGCATGTTTGATGATGTCATGGTTCCCAACTATGCCCCCGCCAGCATTATTCCTGTGCGCGGAGAAGGCTCGCGCGTATGGGATCAGGACGGCCGTGACTATGTAGACTTCGCCGGCGGCATCGCAGTGACTTCTCTGGGTCATGCCCACCCCGGTCTGGTGGGTGCGTTGACGGATCAGGCGCAGCGCATATGGCATCTCTCCAACGTAATGACCAACGAACCTGCCTTGCGGCTGGCCAAAACCCTTTGCGACCTGACGTTTGCAGAGCGGGTGTTCTTTGCCAACTCCGGTGCTGAAGCCAATGAGGCCGCCTTCAAGTTGGCGCGTCGTTGGGGATGGGAAAACCACGGCCCGGAAAAGCATGAGATTGTCGCCTTCCGCAACAGCTTTCATGGCCGCACCCTGTTCACCGTCAGCGTAGGCGGACAGCCCAAATACCTGGAGGGTTTTGAACCTGCACCCGGTGGCATCCATCACGCGGACTTCAATGATCTGGCGTCAGTAGAAGCACTGGTCTCAGAGCGCACCTGCGCCATTGTGGTTGAGCCCATTCAGGGCGAGGGCGGTGTGATGCCTGCCGCGCCCGGCTTTCTGCAGGGCCTGCGCGACCTGGCGGACAAACACCAGGCTTTGTTGATTTTTGATGAGGTGCAGAGTGGCGTTGGCCGCACAGGCTATCTGTATGCCTATGAGCATTATGGTGTTACCCCTGACATCCTCACCTCGGCTAAAGGCCTGGGGGGCGGCTTCCCGGTCGCGGCCATGCTGACCACGGCGGCAGTGGCCAAAAGTCTGGGTTTTGGCACTCACGGCAGTACCTACGGCGGCAATCCGCTGGCCTGCGCTGTAGCGCAAAAAGTGATTGATACCGTTAGTCAGCCCGCTGTGCTGAAGGGTGTCAAACACCGCTCCGAACTGTTACGTAAAGGCATGATGGCGATCGGTAAAAAGTACGGCATTTTTGAGGAAGTCCGGGGTGAAGGCTTGTTGCTGGGTTGTGTACTGACCGAGGCCATGCACGGCCGTGCCAAGGACTTTGTCGGAGCCGGCATGGAAGAGGGGGTGCTGGTGCTGGTTGCCGGAGGCAACGTGGTACGCCTGGCGCCGTCGCTGATCATCCCGGAGTCGGATATTGATGAAGGCCTTGAGCGGTTTGACCGCGCTGTGGCCAGGGTGGTTGGTCAGGCCGGCTAGCACAGACTGACGCCTGCGGGCGGAGCCTAGGGCACTGACTGACTGCCTCATTGAGGAGGCTGTTGGCCATGTTGTTGCTTCGCCCGATTACCCATACCGACCTGGACGCCCTGCATGGTTTGGCGGCCAAGGCCGAGAAAGGCATGACCTCGCTGCCGTCAGACCGTGAGGTGCTGGCCCGGAAAATCGCCCGCGCTGAAGAAACCTTCAGTGAGCAGTGCCCTCCTGAAGCTGGCCTGTACCTGTTTGCCCTGGAAGATACCGCCTCAGGTAAATGCATCGGGGTCAGCGGTATTGAGGCCCGGGTGGGGCTCGATGAAGCTTTTTATAACTACCGCCTGGGCCTGCTGGTCAGTGCCTCCCGTGAGCTGGAGGTCCATGTCCGCACACCGACCCTGCATCTCACCAATGACATGACCGATACCACCGAAATCGGTTCGCTGGTGTTGTCATCCAGGCACCGTCGCGGTGGTAACGGCCTGTTGCTGTCTCGCAGCCGTTTCATGTACCTGGACGATTTCAGTCATTGTTTTTCGGAGAAGGTGTTCGCTGAAATGCGGGGGGTGTCCGACAAACAGGGGCGAAGCCCCCTGTGGGACGCACTGGGCAGGCACTTCTTTGACATGGAGTTCAGTGAGGCTGATTACCTTTCTGGCCTGGGCAACAAGTCCTTTATCGCTGAGTTGATGCCCCGTTATCCCATCTACCTCTCGTTACTGCCGCAGGACGCCCGGGATGTGATCGGTCAGGTGCATGAAAACACCCGGCCAGCATTGCGCATGTTGCAGCAGGAGGGGTTCAATTTTAATGGCCTGGTGGACATTTTTGATGGCGGGCCAGTAGTAGAAGCCTTTGTGCATACCATCCGGACTGTGCGTGAGAGTCTTAACCGCCACGTCCTTATCAGTCCTAAAGACATTGACCTTGAGGTACCGCCGGAGCAGCGGGTGATGGTGTCCAACCGCTCGTTCCGTGACTTTCGGGTGACCACCCTGCCCATCAACTGTGTGACCCCGGATACCGTCAGCCTGCCTCCGAGGGTGGCGGAATGCCTGGGGGTCAGTTCCGGCGACCTTGTGCGCCTGGCCCCCCTCAAAGAACAACAGCCGTCCTTTTCCGGTTAGGAGTGAGTCATGCAGATCCATCTGAGCGGTGAACTGATGATAGACGGGCTCTGGCAGCAGGGTCGTGGTGCCCTGCTGGAGTCTGATCAGCCGGTAACCGGTGAAATCATATGGCAGGGCGACAGTGCCAGTACCGGGGATGTGGAGCGGGCGGTGCAGGCTGCGCGCAAAGCCTTTCCGGCCTGGTGTCGTCACAGTCTGGCAGAGCGCCGTTTGCTGGTGGAGAGCTTTGCTCGCCAGTTGGAAGCACACCGGGAGGAGCTGGCATGGATGATTGGCCGGGAGACGGGCAAACCCCTGTGGGAATCCCGAACGGAAGTGGCCAGCATGATTGGCAAGATCGCTATCTCCCTGAAAGCCTATCAGGAACGTACCGGCTTTCACGAGTCGGAGATGCCCGGCGGGCGAGCCGTATTGCGACATCGCCCCCACGGCGTGGTGGCGGTATTTGGCCCCTACAACTTCCCCGGCCACCTGCCCAACGGCCATATCGTCCCGGCTCTGTTGGCGGGGAATACGGTGGTGTTCAAGCCCAGCGAAATGACCCCCGGGGTTGCCGAGCTGACGGTTCGTCTGTGGCAGGCGGCGGGCCTGCCAGCAGGTGTTATCAACCTGGTGCAGGGGGCGCGGGATACCGGGGTGGCCCTGGCGGCGCATCCGCAACTGGATGGCTTGTTTTTTACCGGCAGCTCGGCGGTGGGGCATATTCTGCATGAGCAGTATGGCGGCCAGCCAGAGAAAATCCTGGCGTTGGAAATGGGTGGTAATAATCCATTGATCGTGGGGGCTGTGGAGAATCAGGATGGCGCCATCCATCACACCATCCAGTCAGCTTTCCTGTCCGCTGGCCAGCGCTGCACCTGCGCCCGGCGCCTGCTGGTGCCGGACACTGGTGAAGGCGAGCAGTTCCTGGCCCGGCTGGTGGAGGTGGCCGGCTACCTGCCGGTAGGGGCTTTCGATGCGGAGCCGCAACCCTTCATGGGCGCGGTGATTTCCAACGACGCCGCCGACGGCTTGCTGGCTGCCCAGGCGGAAATGCTGGAGCGGGGTGGTCGCAGCCTGCTGAATATGGCGCGTGTGCAGCCGGGCACGGCCTTATTGTCGCCCGGCATTGTGGATATGACCGGCCTCAACGCCCGGGATGAGGAGTTTTTCGGGCCCTTGCTCACGGTCTATCGTTACCGCAGTGAGGATGAGGCCATAGCTCTCGCCAATCAGACCCGGTTTGGTTTGTCTGCTGGAGTGCTGGCGGATGATCGGGGGTTGTATGAGCGGGTGCTGACGGAAGTACGAGCCGGTATCGTCAACTGGAACCGTCCCCTGACGGGGGCCAGCAGTGCGGCACCCTTTGGCGGTGTTGGTGCCAGTGGTAATCACCGCCCCAGCGCTTACTATGCCGCAGATTACTGTGCCTGGCCCATGGCCTCATTGGAGTCAGACCGCTGCGAGCTGCCGGCGGAGCCGGTGCCGGGGTTAATGATTTAGGGTTGGAAAATGCTGGCCCCTGACGGGGCCGTGTTAGCCACCCTCACCCCTCAAGGGAGAGGGGCTAAAATGGTGCGGGATGCAGGTGTCTGCGGGGCGGTCCGGGCACGTTTTTTTTGTTCCCTCTCCCTTGAGGGGGTGGAGGCGGAAAAGCGAAGCATCGCTTCGCCCGCCGGAACGCCTGCTGCTATGGGGTAGGCCGGGGCGCGGAGCGGGGTAGGGTGAGGGTGAAAAAATCATGACGCAACCGGCAGTTGAAGCCAACTTTGATGGCCTGGTGGGGCCGACCCACAACTATGCGGGCTTGTCCTGGGGTAATGTTGCGTCGCAAAGCAATATCCGGGCGGAGTCTAATCCTCGTCAGGCGGCGTTGCAGGGTCTGGCAAAGATGAAGGCCCTGGCGGACCGGGGCTTCCTGCAGGGGGTGCTGCCGCCCCATGAGCGCCCCCATATGCCGACCTTACGGGCGCTGGGCTATCAGGGCAGCGATCAGGCTATTCTGGCCAACGTAGCCAAGGCAGATCCGGTGCTGCTGTCCGCTGTTGCATCTGCCTCGGCCATGTGGACGGCCAATGCTGCCACCGTCTCTCCCAGTGCGGATACCGCGGACCACCGGGTGCATTTCACCCCAGCCAATCTGGCGGCCAAGTTCCATCGCGCCATTGAACCGGTGGTAACCGGTCGGATACTGCGGGCGATCTTTGCCGATGAGGCGTACTTTGCGCATCATCACTTTTTGCCCCAGGTCGGGCAATTCGGGGATGAGGGTGCTGCTAATCACACCCGTCTCTGCGCCCGCTATGGGGACCCGGGAGTTGAGCTTTTCGTTTACGGTCAGGTGGCTTTCAATGATGCCGCACCACGTCCCCAGACCTATCCTGCCCGGCAAACCCGTGAGGCCTGTGAGGCACTGGTGCGCCTGCACAAACTCAGGGACGAGCGTGTGGTACTGGCGCAGCAGAACCCCGCCGCCATTGATGCCGGGGTCTTTCACAATGATGTGATTGCCGTGGGTAATGGCCCGGTGCTGTTCTATCACGAGCAGGCCTTTCTGGAGGAAACAGCGGTGCTGGACGCCATTCGCCAGCGTTTGCAGGGCACTGAGTTTCAGCCCATTCGAGTCAGCAGTCGGGAAGTGCCATTGGCGGACGCTGTGTCATCCTACCTGTTCAACAGTCAGCTGCTGACTCATCCAGACGGTCGCATGTGGTTGGCGGTGCCCGGTGAGTGTATGGCTACACCGTCAGTGCGGGACTATCTGGACCATCTACGATCCCTGGGCGGCCCCATCACCGGTGTGGATGTGTTTGATGTGACCCAGTCCATGCGGAACGGCGGTGGCCCCGCCTGCTTGCGGCTGCGGGTGGTGCTGACGGAAGAGGAGCGAGCCGCAATGAACCACGCGGTATGGCTGGATGACGCCCTCTATCAGCGTTTGGTGACCTGGGTCGAAGGACATTATCGGGACCGGCTGAGTCAGGCGGACCTGGCCGATCCCATGCTGTTGGATGAGTGCCGCCACGCCTTGGATGAACTGACCGGGATTTTGGGGCTGGGGATGGTGTATGACTTTCAGCATTGATTGATGCTGGCCCCTGGCGGGGCGGTATTAGCCACCCTCACCCCAACCCCCGCTCCGCGCCCCGGCCTGCCGCATAGCGGCAGTCGTTCCGGCGGGCGAAGCATCAGTCATTTGATGAGGGACGCCATCAGCATCTGCATGGTATGCGCGATCAGCGCCGCCTCGTTCACCCGTCCCAGTGGCCCATCGCCGGCCATTTCCTGCTGGCACAGCATAATCACGCCGTGCAGGGCGCCCCGGAGATAGAGTGCCGTTTGCACCGGGTCCTGTATCCGTTGGCTGTCCAGGCTGCCGTCCTCCAGGCCATTGCGGATGGCTTGCACCATCAGGCCCATGGTCAGGGTTTCGCACTCACCCATCAACTGCGCCTGTTCCGGTGCTGCGCCCGGCAGGGCGGTGGCTGCGCGGGTCAGGGCGTCAAAGTAATCGGGTTCTTCCAGTGAAAAGTCATAATAGGCCCGACCAATAGCGGCTATCTGGGCAAGGCCAGTGCTGCCACTCTCCAGGGCGGCCCGAAAGCGTGCCTGCAGACTTTGTCCTGCCCGGAGCATGATGCCGCGCTGTATCGCAGCCTTGTCTTTGAAATACACATAAAGCAGGGCACGGCTCAGATTGGCTGCTTTGGCGATATCATCCATGGAGGTGCGTTCGTAGCCCTGGCCGAAGAAGGTGGCTTCGGCGGCGTCCAGAATAGCTTCATGGCGCTGCTGCTTTTCCTGCTCTCGCCGTGATTGGGTCCTGCTCATAGCCCTGATTGCTCCGGTCTGCTCGAAGGCCTGATCTGAAAAGGCCTTAAAGGTGTAAAATAACGATATTGACATTATGTCAAAAAATGACATGATGTCAAAAATGTTGATCAAAATACCATCACCGTGTAGTAAAACCCGTTTGATCACTGTCCCTTTTAGGCCGGCCACGCCCCGTAACTCAGGCGCTGCCCGCAAGCTGCAATTGGAGGTAATGACGTCATGAGTAAGGAATTCTGGAAACGCAAAGGATGGGCGGGCGTGCTGGGTTTGGGCATGTCGCTGGTGCTGGCAGGTTGTGGCAACGCTGACTCTGCGTTGACGCCGGCCGAGCAGGTGGTGTCTGTGAGGGCGGCGGCAGTGATAGAGACGGACGCCATCAGCGAGCCTTTGCGCTTCTCCGGTATTGTGCAGGCCCGCCAGCGGGCCACATTGACCTTTCAGGTTAGTGGCAACCTGCGGGAACGGTTGGTTGAGCTGGGGCAGGATATAGAGCAGGGCCAGGAACTGGCCCGTCTGTTCAACCCCGCTCTTGAGCCGGCCCGGGATTCCGCCCAGGCCCGACTGGATGAACTGCGAACGCAATTGCAGCAGGCCCAGCGGGAGTGGGAGCGGGCCCAGCGCCTGCATGAGCGGGGCGTGGTTTCAGAGCAGGCGCTGGAGCAGCTGGCCGCGCGTCGGGATGGCCTGCGCGCCAGTGTGGCAACGGCACGAGCGGCGCTGGCCGAGGCAGAGCAGATGGTGGCGGAAGGTGTGTTGAAAGCGCCCTTCGCAGGGCGTATTGAGGCTGTGTTTGTGGAGCAGGGGGAGTTCGTCGCTGCAGGCCAGCCGGTGATGAGGTTATCGTCCCCGAGTGGGCGGGAGGTGGAAATCCGTATGCCTGCCTACCTGCTGTCCCAGCTGCAGCGGGGGCAAACGGTTCCCGTCTGGTCGGTGCAGGACCGTCGGCTGGCGCCGGTGACTGGCACCGTGGTGGAGATAGCCCAGGCTGGCTCCGCCCGCGGCGAGCTGCACCCGGTGCTGGTGAGCCTGCCACAGCAGGGCCCGGGCCCCGGTGTACCGGTAGAGGTTGGTGTGACCATCACCAGTACCCAGGACTTGCTACTGCCGATGCTCTCGGTAATGCGGTCGCCAACGGGCACCAGTGTGTACCGGGTGATGGATGGGCGTGCTGAGCGCATTCCGGTGCAGGTGCAGCGTGTGGTGGGTGAGCAGGTGATGGTGGTATCTGAGTCGCTGGCTGCCGGGGATCAGGTTATCTATGCGGGTCTGACGCGCCTGGCAGACGGTGATCGAGTGGAGGTGCGGCCATGACCGAGCGCCTGCTCAAGGGGCAACGCCTGCTGGGTATGGTGGTGACCATGCTCTGCTTGTTGGGTATTGCCGCCTACAGCACCATGCCGCGTCAGGAAGACCCGGCCTTCCCCTACCGGGCTGGCCTGATCACCGTGGCTTACCCGGGTGCCAGTGCTGAGGCGGTTGAACGGCTGGTGTTACGACCACTGGCCGACGAGCTGCTGCAAGTGGAAGAGATCGATATTGCCAGTGGTGTGGCGCGTACCGGCGTAGCGCTGGTGAACGTCAAACTGGAGGACGACATCTATGACACGGATTCCGCCTGGGACCGTGTGCGCCAGGCCATGGAACGGGCACGGCTGGATTTTCCCGATGATGTCGGGCAGATGGCACTGGATGACCGGCTGATTGATATCCCCGCCATTGTGCTGGCGGTCAGTGGCTCCCCCTCTGTATCAGAGCTGAGCCGTGCCGCTGAACGCCTGAAGCATGCCTTGGCGGATGTGCCCGGTGTCTCCCGCATTGAGCTGGAGGGTGATGTCTCCGAGCAGATTACCGTTGCTCTGGATGACGCCGCCATGTTCCGCCTGGGCATCTCGCCGGTGAATGTGATGAACACCCTGGCTAACCGCAACCAGACCATTCCCGGTGGCTTCGTAGTGGCGGATGGTCGTCGGTTGTCCATTCTGCCCAACACGGAATTCGTCGATATTGATGATATTCGCGCCACCCCTATTGCCCTGCCGGACGGCAGCCAGGTGCCTTTGGCAGCCGCAGCTGAGGTCTGGCGCGGCCCGGCCGAGCCCCGTCAGCCGGAAACCTGGTTTGATGGTGAGCGGGTCGTACTGGTGGCCATCACCCTGCGGGAGAACACCTCCGATGCCATTCGGTTCGGCCACCAAGTGCGGGAACGTCTTGACCTGCTGCGGGATGATTTCGCACCGCTGGAGATTCAGGAGATGTTCTTCCAGCCGGATCATGTGGCGGAGCGTCTGGATAATCTCGCCCTGAGCCTGCTGGCCAGTATGCTGATTATCATTGCCGTGGTGTTCACCGGCATGGGCCTGCGGATGGGCATTCTGGTGGCGTCCATTCTGCCCATGGTGACCCTGATCAGTATTGGTCTCTATGATCTGGGCGGTGGTGTGCTGCACCAGATTGCGGTCATTGGCATGGTGATATCCCTAGGTATTCTGATCGACAACGCCATTGTCATCGTCGAGCATATCCAGAGTAGCCTTGATCAGGGTAAGCGGCGCATTGACGCACTACGGGATGCGATCCGCAGTTTGGCAGGGCCGCTGGGTGCCGCCACGGGTACTACCCTGGCCGCCTTTACCCCGCTGCTGTTATCCAAAGGCGGCACGGCGGATTTCACCCGTGGCGTGCCCATCATGATCATGTTGACCCTGTCCGTTAGCTATCTGCTGGCGGTATCTGTCGTACCCCTGCTGGCTGCACGCTTCCTGAAACCCCGGCCGGAGGGTCGGGCAGATCGGCTGGCGGGGTTGGCGCAGAAGCTGGGCAACCTGGTTGTCCGGGCGCCCCGCACCATGGTGGTTTTTGGTGTACTGGTGATTGTGCTGAGTCTGGCCAGCACACCGTTTATGAAGCTGCAGTTTTTTCCTAACGCGGATCGGCCTCAGGTGATTGTGGAGCTGTTCATGCCGGAAGGCACCGACCAGTCCCGTACTGCGGTGGTGGCACAGCAGTTGGAACAGGCCCTGCGGGAATTGCCGGAAACTGTCATGGTGCACCGCTTTGTCGGCTTTACCGGCCCCAGCTTCTATTACAACTTGCTGCGGTATCCACAGGCCCCCAATCGCGGGCGTTTGGTGGTTCAGGTGCGGGATCTGTCGGATTCGGATGCGGTGATGGCTTTTGTCAGGGAACATACCGCCGAGGCTATGCCAGAGCTGAATCTGACGGTAAGTATCCTTGGCCAGGGGCCACCTCGGGAAGCACCGGTAGAGGTGCGGGTGTTCCATCCTGATGATCATGTGCGGGCCCAGGCGACCGAACAGGTGTTCCGACTGTTGCGGCGGAGCCCAGGTGCGGTGGACGTGCGCCATGACCTGGATATTGGCGTGCCCAGTATTGCCATTACCGTGGATGACGCCGTGGCCGCTGACTATGGCGTAGACCGGGCAACGGTGGCGCAATCCCTGTACGGCCAGAGTTTCGGCGTGGTTGCGGAGTTCTATCGCCGGGAGCTGGACCCCATCCCCATGGTGTTGCGCTCCCGTGAGGGCACCGACTTGCCCCTGTCGCGTCTGTTGTCCATCAATGTCTACAACGCCCGCGGCGATGCTGTGCCCCTGTCTGCTCTGGCCTCCGTGGAAACGCGCTGGGAGCCCGCCGTGCGCTATCTGCGCAACGGGGTCAGTGTTAACCGGGTGACGTCCAATCTGGCGGGGGACTTCAGCTTTAATCAGGTGCTCGGTGACCTGAACCGGGCGTTGGCGGCCGAGCCCCTGCCGGCGGGGGCTCGTATTGAGTACGGTGGCGACGCCCAGGGCTCTGGTGATGCCAACCGGGCCATCCTCACCACGGCGCCTATTGGTGTGCTGTTGTTGTTGTTCTTCCTGCTGCTGCAGTTCAACTCCTTCGTGCGGGTCGGCATCATTCTGCTGACGGTGCCCCTGGCAACGGTGGGCATCTTCCCCGGGCTGGTGTTGTCCGGCTCGCCCTTTGGCTTTCAGTCCCTGCTCGGGGTGATTGCACTGGTGGGTATCGTGGTGAACAATGCTATCGTGCTGCTGGATGTGATGGATCGCCAGTTGGCGGCTGGGGACAAGATTGCCGATGCCATACGCACCGCGGTGGTCCAGCGTACCCGCCCGATTCTGCTTACCACAGCCACAACGGTCGCAGGGCTGCTCCCCCTGGCCTTCTCCAGTTCTACCCTCTGGCCGCCCATGGCCTGGGCCATCATCTCAGGCCTGCTGGCCTCCACAGTGCTGACCCTGCTGGTAGTGCCTTCGGTTTGCCGTCTGGTGATCCGTGGCGTACCGGCCAATGGCTGGTCATCGAAGGAGCCTTTGACTAGGCCAACGTCCGCCTGACCATCAACCCCACCCGCTGGCCGACGGGCACAGCCGGGTTGGGGAAGATAATGGCTTCTGCTTGCGGGCCTACCCGGTAGGCCTGCGCCTCATCCTCCCAGATCACCGTGCCGGGCGGGTACTCGGTAAAATTGCTCACATCGTCGGGGACATGGAAGCGAAAACCTGCGCCCGTGTGAATGATCTCATGCACCACCTCATAGACTTCTGCAGTGCCCTCACTCTGGGGTAGGGGACGGCCGCTCAGCAGGCTGCGGAGTACCGATTGGGCGGCGATAAGACGGCTCAGGTCGTTGGCGCTAAAGGGTTGTACCTGGCCCAGTTCCAGTGTGAAGCTCTCGGCGCTCAGGGCCAGCGAGGTAAAAGATGAGAAGGTGGTGCCGGATTTATGCTGCAGCAACAGGGTGGAAATGCCCATGGCCAACAGCAGTTGCTGTTCCAGCGCCGGCAGCTGGCGACCCGGTACGAAGGGGTAGAGGGCAAACTTCTCCCGCTCTGAGAGCCGGATCGCGGTGTGCAGGTCGTAGTGGCGAGCCTTGCTCACGTGGGTGCAGAAAGTCCGGCAGGTGTTTTCCAGTTGCGCCGCCCGTCGTGCTTCCGGCGTACCGTGCCAGGGGTCAGCGGCTTGCTGGTGGGCGCCGTTGAAGAGTCGATTGAGATTGAAGTCGATGAACCGGCTGCCCTGAAGCATGGCAGGCGGATTGCCAAGGATGAACAGGGCCGGTGCAGCAAGGGGCAGCTGGCCTGTGAGCACTTCGGTGATCAACTCGTTCAGGAGTTCGATGGGTGCGGTTTCGTTGCCGTGGATACCGGCCGACAGAATCAGCCCTTCGCTGTCAGTGGCATGACCGGGGGTGAGCAACAGAATACCCGTGTCCAGCCGGGTGACACGGGTGGCGTCCGGCAACAAGATAGAAACTTCTGTCAGCCGCTGTCCGGCGTGCTGGAGGGTGTGCTCAAGCCAGTCCAGGGCGGGAGCAAAGAGCGTATCGGTCGGCTTCATGGCGGGCTCCGGATGCTCTTTTAAGCATAGTCGCAGTCCTTAAGCCTGCCCAACCGGCCGCTGGTGCCGCAACAGGTGTCGCTCCAGCCTGCGGAAGCCGTAAACCAGGGTGAAGGTCAGGGCCATGTAGATGAGCGCTACGGCAATGAACGCTTCAAACGGTGCATAGTAGCGGCTGTAGATATCCCGCGCGGCACCGGTCAGGTCGATGATGGTGACGACACTGGCAATGGCGCTGGCATGCAGCATGAAGATTACTTCGTTGGCATAGGCCTGCACACAACGCCGTGAGGCGCTGGGCAAGACGATACGGCGGGTGCGCTGCCACCAGGACATGCCATAGGCCTTGGCGGCTTCTATTTCACCCCGCGGTGTAGAGGTGATAGCGCCGCGAATGATTTCTGTGGTGTAGGCGGCTGTGTTCAGGGTGAAGGCCAGCAGGGCCGGGTAGAAGGGCTCGCTGAAGATCACCCACCAGAAGGTGTCCTGAATGCCCGGTACCTGGGCGATACCGTAATAGATGATATACAGCTGAATCAGCAGCGGGGTGCCCCGAAACAGGTAAGTGTAGAGCCACACCGGGCCGGACAGATACCACTTGCCGGAGGCCCGTAACAGCGCCAGGGGTACAGCAACAATCAAACCGACAATCAGCGACAGGAAGGTCAGTTGCACGGTGGTGACCAGACCATCCCAATAATGAAGGATGGTCAGGGTGTTGAAAATCTCGTGCTGGTCCAGCCACTGGGTGATGAATTCAGGCATTAGTTAACCCTCCCTGGCCACGCCGGCATTGGCGCGTTTGTCGAGCCAGCGGATAAACAACTCTGAGCCTGCGGTCAGGGCCAGGTAAACCAGCGCCACGGGGATAAAGAACAGGAAGGGTGCCCGCTCAGACTTGGCGGCCTGTTCAGCGATACGCACCATGTCCGTAAGGCCAATGATGGAAACCAGTGCGGTTGTTTTCAGTAGTACCTGCCAGTTATTGCCGAGCCCGGGCAAGGCATGGCGCAGCATCTGCGGCAGCATGACGCGGCGAAATGCGTGCCAGCGGGTGAAACCGTAGGCGCGGGCCGCCTCAATCTGGCCCTTATCGACGGCCAGAAAAGCGCCGCGGAAAGTTTCGGTCATATAGGCCCCGAAAATCAGGCCAATGGTCAGAACGCCGGAAATAAACGGATTAAACTGGTAAAAAAAGTCGATGTTGTGAGCATCGTACAGGTAGTCGGACAGGGCATTGATGGTGACCTGGCCGCCGTAGAACAGCAGCAGCATCATGACCAGATCCGGCACGCCTCGGATAACGGTGGTATAGGCCGTAGCGCCGTAGCGCATTACCCGGCTGCCTGACAGCTTGGCCGTTGCACCCAGCAACCCGAGGGTAAGGGCAAGGGCCAGTGACATGAAGGCCAGCTGAATGGTAACCAGTGCGCCCTCCATAAGGGAAGGCCCGTAGCCTCTCAGGTCAAGCATGGGTTAATCCGTGGCAGTCAAAGAGTGGAGGGCTGGCGCCAGACTGCCAGCCCTCGCCGGTTCAGATCTTGATGTCGTAGGAGAAGTACTTCTTCATAATGGCGTCGTAGGTGCCATCATTCTTAAGCTTATCCAGAGCAGCGTTGATTTTCTCGGCCAGGTCGCGGTCGCGCGGACGCATGGCAACGCCAACGCCTTCGCCCAGCTGCACCGGCTCACCAACCACATGGTAGCCCTCGCGGGACAGCAGCGCCTGATCACCGACCGGGAAGTCAACGAACACCAGATCAAGACGCTGACCTTCAAGGTCCAGCACCATGTCCTCTGCGGTGGTATATCGACGGATGGTGGTTACGCCAGTGAGGTTCTCGGTGACATAGGTGTCCATAGTGGTCCCACGCTGAACGCCAACGCGCTTGCCTTGCATGGCCTCACGACTGGTGACATCTATATCTACACTGGTCTTGGCAAACCAGGCGGCTGGCGTGTTGTAGTAGGGCTCAGAAAAGAGCACCCGCTGAGCTCGCTCCGGAGTAATGGACATGGAAGACATGATGGCGTCAAACCTGCGCGCCAGCAGGCCAGGGATCATGCCGTCCCAGGCTTGAATCACGAAGTGGCATTTGGCTTCCAGCTCTTTGCACATGGCTTCGGCCAGCTCGACTTCAAAGCCGGTCAGCTCACCTTCTGGCGTCAGGTACTCAAAGGGCTCATAGGGTACGTCAAAGGCGATACGGATTTCGCTCCAGTCTCTTGCTTGTACGCTGCCAACCGCCAGTGCCAGCGCACAGCTGGCTGCGATGATCAGTTTTTTCATGGTTATTATCTCCTGTTAGAGGACTTTTTCAGGATAGCAGTCGTTCTGCGACCTGCGAGAACAACTAATACTTGGGCGCAAGAAACTGTTTCATGCGCTCAGAGTCCGGGTTGTTGAACACTTTATCGGGTGTTCCCTGTTCTCCAATGCGTCCCTCATGCAAGAAGAGTACCTGTGTCGAGACATCCCGTGCGAACGCCATTTCATGTGTCACCACAATCATGGTACGGCCTTCCTCAGCAAGCTTCTGCATGACGCGCAGCACTTCCCCCACCAGTTCCGGGTCGAGGGCGGAGGTAGGCTCGTCAAACAGCATGACCTCCGGCTCCATCGCCAGGGCCCGTGCAATGGCTGCGCGCTGCTGCTGGCCGCCCGACATTTGTGCAGGGTAGTAGTCCTTGCGCTCATAAATGCCCACTTTTTGCAGGTAGGCCTCGGCCCGCTCAATGGCCTCTCTGCGGGGCACTTTGAGCACATGGATGGGCGCTTCGATGATGTTTTCCAGCACCGTCATGTGAGACCAGAGGTTAAAACCCTGGAATACCATGGAGAGTTTGGAGCGAATGCGTTCCACCTGGGCATTGTTGGCCGGAATCCGGTCGCCCTTGCGATTGGTGGTGAATTCGATGGCTTCGCCGTGAACGATGACGTCGCCGGAGGTTGGGGTTTCCAGCAGATTGATACAGCGCAGAAAGGTACTTTTACCTGAACCCGAACTGCCGATCAGTGAGACAACATCCCCCTTGCGGGTTTCCAGGGAGACGCCCTTGAGGACTTCCAGATTACCAAACGTCTTGTGGATGTCCCGGCAGATCAACGGCGCATTGTCGGGCATGCAGGTCTCCTGGCTGTTTTGTTGTCGGCTGAGGGCCTAATCAGAGGTTCTCGCTAAGAATAGACCGAAACAGCAATGCCGGACCAGTTCCCCTGGCCACAAGGGCTGGCATTTTAGTTGTTCATCTGAAGGGTTGTATGAGGGATATAGCGTATAGCCAGCCGCCAGCTTTTCCCTCAGCGCCTTTCCCTGCCCACGCTTGGGCGGTAACCCCGTGGGTTCACAAGCGCAGTTCCCGTGTTTCGTTCACCTCGTTACCCTGGCTGTCACGCCAGGTAAAGGTGAGTTCACCGCTCTCTTTCGGCGTCAGCTGAAACTGGACAAACGGGTTGGCGGCGGTGCCGGTGGCAAAGTCTGCCTGCAGCAGTGGCTCGCCAGCCAACTGTATGGTCAGGGACTGCACCAGGTTGGCCTCGGCCACCCGCTCGCCTGTTTCATCCAGGCCCGTCTCCATGGGGTGGTTGATCATGATTCTGATGCTGGCCGGCTGGCCCTGACGCAGGCGGTTGGGCAGGGCAATGCGGGGCGTTTCCATGGCTACCAGATTGCGGGCGTCCGGGTCTGCCACGGCGCAACCGCTGACAGTGACCCGCACTTCACGGCTCGCCAGCCAGCTGCGCCCCTGATTGCTTTTGGCAACCAGATACACTGTCTGGCTCTGGCTCAACCGCATACGGGTGTTGATCTGTGCAGGGCTGGCCTGGGGTGACTGGAGCCGGAGTGACATCACTTCGCTGCGCGGGTTGCCCGGCGCCAGCAAATGCAGGGTGTTGATATATTCGCCTTGCTGCAGCTGACCGCTGAAGTTGAGGCCTACGGCCACAGCGGAACCATCATCCACCACAAAGGGCAGGTCCAGGGTCAGGCCATCACGCAGGGGTGTGGTTTCGGCCAGCAGTGCCTCAAGTGCGGGTATCCGTTGCCAGGCCTGTTCCGCCTGGGATGCCGGCGTCAGCAGCAGACTGAACAGCAGGACTGACAGCCAAACCCGAAAACGTGATGAAAACAGCGTACCCATACAACCTCACGACAGCTCAGGGCGCCTCAGCGCCAGCGAAATCCCAGGCGGGCGCCAAGTGTAATGCCCGCCAGTGCTACCAGACTGCTCAGGGCGAGGGTGGAGAACCCTGTCAGGCCCTGGCCCAGCGTGCAGCCTAAGGCCATGATACCACCGAACCCCATCAGCGCCCCACCAACCAGGCCCTTGCCCATCTGGCGGGGCGACTCATAGCTTTGCCACCGGAACTCGCCAGCGATCAGCGCGCGGGCCAGACTACCCAGCAGAATCCCGCCGACCACCACAACGGCAAAACTCAGGCGGCTGCCGGTAGACAGCATCAGGTACTGCAGGCTTTCGCCGATAGGTGCGACAAAGGTGAGGGAGGCCAGCCGGACTGGCTCAAAGTCATCCGCACCCAGCACGCCGGTGACCCACCAGCCACCGGCCACCAGCAGGCCGATAGTCAGCCCCCCCAGCCAGTCTCTGGGGGATTGGCGGAACGAGCGGTTGCTGAGGCAGAACCAGAGCAGCAGCCCGCTCAAGCTCAGCAGGCTGAGCCAATAGGCAGCTGGCGCAGGCAGGCCGGCGCTTCCCAGCAGGCCGGGCAGGGTACTGGCGGGCACCGGTAGCCGCAACAGTTGCTCAAGGTACAAGCGCAGCGGCGCCAGCAAACCCGACAGGGTCATGTAAGCGGTGATACCCAGCACCAGTAACACCACCAGCGAGCGCAGGTTGCCAGAACCGAGTAACACCAGGCTGCGGGCACCGCAGGCGTTGGCGAAAGTCATGCCAACGCCAAACAGCAACCCGCCGAGAAAAATCAGCGGCAGCACCGGATTGGCCGGCGTATAAAGGGTGCGCTCAAGGCTCAGCCAGCCAAGCTGTACCATGCTTTGCGATGCCAGCAGGGCTACCGCCATGGCGAGGGCAAAGGCCCGCAGCAGGCGACCGTCACCGCCATGCCAGTGGTTGTAGAGTCCACGCACCAGGCAGAAACGGCTCCATTGGGCCAGCAGACCATACATCAGTCCCAGCAGGGCGCCACCCCAAAGCACGGCGGCCAGATGGCCGCCGAACCAGTCTGTCAGCACAGTCATTACAGCACGGTGCCCCAGGTGTCCTGTGAGATGGCGTTGTACCAGCCTACGGCATACTCGGCCTCCAGGCGTCGGGTGACCAGCGGTGCGTCCAGGGCACTGACACCATCAGAGCCCGGTACGGCGTAGATCTGGCCTTCCTCATTGAGCTTGTACACGGCGGCAACGGAAATACCGTAATCCGGTGTGATCAGGCTATAGCAGGTGTTGGCCCAGTAGGGCTTGGGCAGGCTGCGGCCATCCAGTTCCGCCACAATCGCGGCAGCGGCGACTTTGCCCTGGGCATTAGCGGCGAAGCCCGACTTGGGCATGGGCGCGGCGACCGTGGCATCACCCACCACGTAGATGTCTTTGACCCGCTGTGATTCAAAGGTTTGCGGATTCACCGGCACCCAACCACTGGCATCCGTTACACCCGCCCGGTGGGCAATAAGCCCGGCTTTCTGTGGCGGTACGACGTTAAGAACCGAGGCCTTGTGGACGGTGCCAAACTCGGTAACCACTTCCCGCTTGGCGGCATCGACACGCACCACTTTGCCGTCACCGGACAGGCCCACCCACTCAATGCGGTCGCCATGGTTCTCACGCCAGCCCTGCATGAACAGCCCCTGCTTGGAGAAGTTGTCCTTGGCATCCAGGATCAGCACCTTGGAGCGGGGCTTGTGTTTGCCCAGATAATGGGCAATCAGACTGGCCCGCTCATAAGGCCCGGGCGGGCAACGGAAGGGGTTGGCAGGGGCTGACAGGATAAAGGTGCCGCCATCCTCCATGGCTTCCAGCTGGCGCCGCAACAGGCGGGTTTGATCGCCAGCCTGCCAGGCGTGGGGCGCGTGTTCAGCGGCGGCCTGATCATAGCCCTCCAGTGCGTCCCAGCGGATATCAATGCCGGGGGAGAGCACCAGCTTGTCGTAGCTGAGGGTATTGCCATTGCCCAGTTTCACCGTTTTGGCTACCGGATCCACATCCTCTGCACGGGTGTGGATCACCCGCACGCCATAAACCTGCTTCAGCTCTTCGTAATTGTGGGCAATGCCGGACATGGCGCGCTCGCCCGCCAGGTGCAGGTTGGAGAAGGGGCAGGTGTAGAAGGTGGCATTGGGCTCCACCAGCGTGACCTCAAGTGCAGGATTGCCGCGCTTGAGGTACTTGGCTGCGGTGGCACCACCGAAACCACCGCCAACCACAACAACCCGGCCAGCCGAACCACGAGAGATAAACGGTGTGCCCGCGCAGCCTGCGGTAGCGGCCAGTGCAGTACCGGCGCCAAAGACTTTCAGCAGGTCACGACGGGATGTGGCAATACGGGGAAACTTGGAATCCCTGGATGACATAACAGCGCTCACTTATTGGTATCAGTTTCTGGGAATGTTGGCGAAGTAATGGGCCAGTGCCTTGAGTTCATCGTCGGTATAACCCCGGGCGATGCGGTCCATAACCGTGGTGTTGGGGATCTCCCCTTGTTTGAAGGCCAGCAACTGTGACTCAAGGGCAACCGCAGGGCGGCCAGCGATGGCGGGAATGCTGCCGGCCAGTTTGCCGTCGGTGCCGTGGCAGTTGGCACAGGCCGCGGCCATCAGGGCGACTTGCGGGTCACGGGCAGTGTCATTGGCATGCGCAGGGCCAGCCAGCAGGATAAGGCTGGTAATGGTCGTCAGGGTCAGGGACTTCAGCATGGGCCTGGTTCCGGTTAGCAAGTGACTGTGAGGCCCTTAGGGCCGTGTGGCTCAACAATATAGATCAACAGGTTACGTTTATGCCAAGAACCCTTCGATCTGCTTTATAGCAAATTGTTATAGAAGGGGTGTTTTTACGGATAACTGATGAGTCGGGCAAGCCTGATGTTAGGAACAAAAAAGTATAGGTTAAAAATTGCGCAAATAATGTGACATGTACTAGCGTTCATAGTGTCTCTGGCTCCCTGCCGTATCCGGAGGCGTCAGGCCTTGCGTCTGCCGCTGTTCCGTAGTGCCTGCGTTCAGCGTTCGCGTGCATGGCCTGTAAAACCTGGCATGCCCCACCCTGAGTGGGACTCCATAACAAGAATAGAGGCGGAGAACGCTATGAAAACGTCAATACGCTGTCGATGGCTGGCTGGTTTGTTAGCCCTGGGGTTATCCTTTTCAGTGCACGCTGAGCTAGGGGATTATGGCTTCTGGCGCACCCTGGGTAACCTTGTATCACCGCCCCGGGCGGATAACCCGGTACGGGCCGAGGATCGTCTCGGTGAATATCCTCTGTTGACTAACCCGAGTGGTTTTCGGGATGGCTTTTCGCCGGGCAACTACTACGCCTGGCAGACTATTCAGTTATCACCCCAGACCGGTGCCGTGTGTGGTGATGGTTCGCCCTACAAGTTCTTCGTGAACCGGGTACCGAACACATCCAATACCGTGCTCTATTTCGAAGGGGGTGGCGCCTGTTGGGATTATGAAAGCTGCAGTGGCCAGTCGGGTATTCGCGGCGCCCGCAACCCCAATGGTATCCCCGATGACTATATGAGCCTGCTTAATCCCGGTGCCAGCCTGGCCAGCCCCTTTGTGGTCAGGTTGCATCCCTGGAGCCGGGTCAAGACCCAGAGCTGGAACATGGTGTACGTGCCCTACTGCACCGGGGATATCTACTCCGGTGACACCGTCGCCATCTATGAAGACCCGGCAGGTGAGGCAGAGCCGCTGGTGTGGCACCACAATGGCTTGCGTAACGGGCGGGCTGTGATGGCATGGCTGCGGGACAATCTGCAGCGCTCCGGCCAGATGCTATCTACCGGTTGCAGTGCTGGTGGCGTGGGCAGTCTCACCAGTTATGAGGTGGTGCGGGCGGACCTGGCTGCGACCCGGGGTTTTCTGATTAATGATTCCGGCCCCATTTTCCCGACCCCTCGGGGCGCTGATCCGGCCGAGTATCCCTCGGTGCTGCTGCATACCCTGATCCGTGATGTCTGGGGGCTGGATCGCGCCAACGGACCGCTGGACTTCATCAAGAGCTATCTGCCGGGTCTGGACCTGAATGATCTGGGTTCCCTCTATCCCGCCATGTCCAGCGCGCGCCCCAATGATCGTATGGGCCATACGCACTTCTGGCGGGACCTAAACTACTCGTCCTACTCCTATGAACGCTTCTATGAAGAGATCTTTAATGAGCCTGATCAGGCGGTGCGGGAAAGCAAAATCCTCGCGCGCTGGCAGCAGGACACCGGGCGACAGCTGCAGCAGCTCGCCAACCTAGCCAACGTAGGATATTTCTACCCGCAGTTCCGGGCGGTGAACGAGAGCCACTGCACCACCATCGTGGAATTCGCCAATTCGGACATTCAGGAGTTGGGACTGGAGCTGGATGATTTCATCCGCAATGTGCTGAACGGCAGCGGTGCGGTGATGCAGGCCTCGGAGACGGACCCGACGGCAGACTTCAACAAGCCATTCAACCTGCTTTACTGGCTGCTGGATCAGCTGATCTGAGCCGGACTGAACTGAGGGGGAGGGCGCAGGCCCTCCCGTTTCAAAAGCGCTTTAGTTCGTGCTTTCTGCTTCCCGCGTGGCTTCTATACGGGCCTCCAGCAATCGCTGTCGCAGATACTGACCACGGTCCATCCCGTCTGGGAAACGCTCCATTGCCATGACTTCCTGCACAATCACGCGCTCCTTCTCCTTGTAGCGCGCGAACACCGGGTCAACGCGATTACGCCAGGCTTCCATGCGCACTTCATGATCCTCGCTATACCGCACCAGCAGGTCTGCGATGGCGTTTTGCTGGGCCTGAGGGTCAGTTTCAGTCGCGCGAATCAGCGCGGTTTGCAGCATAACGCTCTCTACTGCACTGAGCTGGCGGGCTGCCTCAAAGCGTTCCAGCTCCGCCTGTAAGGCTGCAGCGCGGCGGGCACGCTCATCCTCAGGCAGTATGTCAGCCGTCTCCAAAAAGCCGCGCATGTCTTCTTCAAACAGGCTGCGTGCCTCAAAGGCCCTGAATTGTGGGCTGGCCATAATCTCTTGCAGGCTACGTTCATCTATCGGCAGCGGCTCGGCCGCCGCCGGTTGCGCCGCCGCTGCGTCCCGGTAGATGGCCGGGGTATAGCCGTCGAGTGGCGAAGGCGGTGCTTCCTTTAACTCCTCGGGCCAGAAGAGCCAGAGGCCGAAGGCGATGGAGACGGTTGTAATGGGTAAGGCTATGCGCTGTTTCATAATGGTGACAGATGCTAGTGTTTTGCCAAAGAATAGACCATTGCGGATGATTCGGGAGCCTGTTTCAGCCTCCCCGAGGCAACCAACGGGTGTTGCCCTGCGTATACTGAGGTGACCATATCAGTAAATCACCCGGTAGGACACGTTACATGCGCTTGATAATCGCCGCGATTGCCCTCTTCATGAGCTGGCCAGCCCTGGCTGGCGAGTGCCCTGATTTTCTCAGTCATGACCTGCGCAAACTGCATTCCAGGGATTCCGTGAACCTGTGCGAACTGAGTCGGGGCAAACCTGTGCTGGCAGTTAACACCGCCAGTCACTGCGGTTTCACCAGGCAGTTTGAGGGGCTGGAGGCAGTGCATCAACGCTTCAAGGATCGCGGTCTGGTGGTGGTCGGCTTTGCCAGCAACGACTTCCGGCAGGAGGCCCGTGACGAAGCAGAAGCCGCAGCCGTGTGTTTTATCAACTTCGGCGTCACCTTCACCATGATCGCCCCCAGTGCCGTCACCGGCCGCGATGCCAACCCGGTATTCCAGGAGATCAACCGTCAAAGCCAGGCCCCGCGCTGGAACTTCAGTAAATATCTGATTAACGCTGAAGGCGAGGTGGTGGAGTCCTTCCCCAGCCAGGTACGCCCGGATGACCCGCGGGTGATTGCGGCAATTGAAAGGGTGCTTCCTTGAAGTTACGCCCTCTTGTTGGCGGACGCGGGAGGCCGCACATCCTTGTGCGGCCTCGCCGGCTGGCTGCCGACCACACATCCTAGTTAAACAGATTGCTCCAGATGGAGATGTACGCTGAAGGCAGCCATAGCTCTACGGATGTTTGCACGGGTTCGGGCAGCTGGACAGCACTTTCGCCCGGGTCCGGATAAAGGGTGTCGGTGCCATAGCAGCGACCGTCATAGCGCCAGTCAACGAACTCCGAGCCTGCGCTCAGGGCCAAATCGATGGGCGCCGGTCGGGCATCTCCCAGGATAGCTACTGTCTGGTAGGGGCTCAGGCTGTCCGGGCGTTTGAGCAAGGTCCATTCGCAGCGGTCTATGGCGCCTTGTCGGCCAATGGTAATCGTTGTATACACCGGTTCAACTATGGGCTGCCCACTCTCGTCCGTTCCTACCTGCTCCCAGCCGGTCCTGACCTGCTTTGGCCTGCGACTGTCCCAGCTGCGGGTGGTCAGCCAATCCGTTCCACTGTTTGGGGTCAGCGTGCCTAGCACTGTCGCCGCGGTGCGGTCATTGCGCTTGATCATCATTTGAGTGGTTATGTCGGCGTTTACACCCAGAATGCGATCACTCACCTCCACTGCACCGTCGGCGACCACCTGAGCGGTCATGCGCAAGTCATTGGCCTTTACCAGCACCTCACCTGAACTGAGATCAGTCAGTTGATCCCAGCCCTCCGCTACGCGGGTAAAGTCACCTTCGCCGGCTTGTAGCGTCATTTCCATCTGGCTGTTGTCCTGGAACAGCACCATCAACCTGAGTCCCGCCGCGGCTTGCGCATCGCTCAGGTGGCCAGTGCCGGAGAACCGGCCATCGGGGTGTTTGCCAAACTGAAAACCGCCGATACTTTGGTCGCTGTTCATGGTGGCAACCTTCATGCCCTTGAGAAAGTCCCCGGGTTGACTGTGCAGGGGGAAGAATAACTGGCCGCTGACTTCGTAACCTTGATCTTGCTTGATCAGGTTAGCGGTCAGTTGCGGCGGCTGGCGGGTATCCAGCAGCAGGCCCTTTTCATGGAAGGTTTCGTGGGCGATATAGGCGCCTTTCTCCCGCGTCTCGGTATTTCGGTCTGGCGGCTCTGCGCCAAAGAACTCTTCATGATCGATATCGCCCACGTGAATCTGGTCATTGGCCCAGGCAAAGGGTAGACGCGCACCTTTTTGGCTAAGTTTCGGCACTGCACCGTCATTGGCACTATGCTGGGGCTGGACTACCAGATCGTTCAGGGTGGCCCCTTTTTCTATTTCCGAGGCGCTGGTGGCAAAGTATCGGGCTTCTCTCCAATCAAACCCCAGGCCCGCGGTGGATGCGTCCATGAAGAGTCCACGTTTGCTCGTCGTACCGTATAAATAGGTATAGGGTGTGCCCGTTACGCCCTGAAGTTCCTCGGCCATGCTGGCGTTAAAGGTGGTGAGGTTTTCGCTGAACAGAGGCGGGTTGGCTGCAGCGATTGCCGCATCGGTCAGAGATGGGAACACATGATCAAGGCGCAAAACGTCAGCGTGAGCAGACTCCCAGCGCAGATCCCGAATACCCGGTGTATCCAGCGCCAATGCGCGGATGATGTTCTGGTAGCGAGCACCAAACAGCCAGCTCTGGTTGATGTTCTGCAGGGGTACCCGGACACCATTGACCTGCATATTGTGGCCCGCCTGCAGTGCATAGCGAAGGGTGTACAGCGATGCGCCATGGTGCGGTGTTCCCCAGGTGACCAGCCGTTTGAGGTTTTTGCGAACGCCATGGGGCATATGCCGCAGTCCCGCACGCGCGACCAGCCCACCCTGTGAGTGGGCCGTAATAAACAGATTGAAGGGAATATCCTGCTCCAGCAAGGCATTCAGCTGGGGTTCGAACTGAAACCGCTCTGCAATCAAACGCCCCAGCGTCTCCCCGAGAGTTTCGTGGATTTGGCCACCAGGTGCCGGGACCGGGGAGAAGATGGGGCGGTAGGTAGGGTAGATAAACTCATAAAATGCGGTGCAATCCGTCGGGTAGGCTGCGTCCGCGAAGGTTTGCGTGGCCTGCTGAATCTCTTGGTAGAAGATGTTCCAGACCCGCCACTTGTAGGCGAACTGCCAGGGCAGGGCGATGGAATTCTCATCAATGCCCTCTTTTTCCTCCTCGTTGTGCCCATGCACCAAGATCACCAGATTACAAATCGGCCGTTTCCTCATAGCCACCAGTTCGCTGACGGTTGCGGGCCGGCGAAACCCGGCCGCTGCATCGCTGGTGGGGACCATGCGCACCAGTTGCGGCGGGCGGGCCCAGTTGAGACTGTCGTCAAAGGTCATCAACTGGTAGCGGACATGGCCTATCCAGTGTTGTTGAGTGTTATTCAGCGCGCCTATCAGGCCTACGGCATTGGCACCGGGGGCTGGTTTCAGGCTGTCAACAAAGGCTGGGTCGGTAAACACAAAATTGCCTTCACCGTCTCGAGTCACCGGTAGCGCCATGGCGTAGTTGGGTATCCACTCACCATCTACCCACAGGTCGCTCACCCGCAGTACATTGATAGTTTCCGGGTCAGTCGAGCCTGCCTCCGCCGCGGGAATTACCACCACCGGGTTCAGCCCCAGCGCTTCCCCCTGGCCACGAATCTCCAGGGTTCGCATGCTGCCAGTGGCGCGAATTCCTGGAATGGGTGCCATGGCTGGCACATCAATTGTGCTGCTCTGACGACGTAGTGTCGCCTCATAGGGTTGATTCAGTGCAGGAATGCGGGCCGCAGTGGTGTCTCCCAGTATCACCTCAGATGCTGAACCATCATGTGACGCTGTTATCTGTTGCTGGACTGATGCGCTCTGTGGTGCAGGCTGTCCTGGGAGGTAGGTGCTGTCATAGTCATAGTCGGGTGGGGGCTGATCCGGTGGCTGAGGGCCGGAACCACTGGACGAACTGCTAAAACACCCTCCGAGCAGCAGGGAGAGCGCAACAACGAGGCCTGATGTCAGGCCAGCTCGAGTCAGCAAAACAGATGCCATCGGACGATTTCTCCAGGTAGGTGACATTCTGTTCATCATTACTCGACATCGAGTGCCTGATATTGATCGACATCAATATGGCAGCGTTCCGGTCATAGTTCTGTGGGCCTTTGACAGGCCTACTCGCAGCCTGCCAAAGGTAGTTGAAGTACGGGATGCTGTCCGCCATCAGGCGGGCAGGCAGAGTTCTCCGTGGTGAGCCTCGCCGACATAAAACGCGGGTCGGGTGCCCGGGAATGCCCAGAAGGGCGTCATCTCTGAGGACGGGAATATATTGGGAAAACGCGGGTCACGGTGAGATGGCCCGGCAATGGTTTTTTCCTGGACCATGGAAATATACTGGTCAATGGCGTTTTCCAGCGTGTTGCCGTTCAGAATGACCTCGGTGCCCAAGGTTTTGGCATAGTCTGCCACGCCTGCAGCGGTAGAGAGGTGTGGTGCATAGGCGTCCACACTGACTCCATTTTCGCTGGTCACCCAGATGCCCTCATCCGTATGCACGACGATGGAGTGGTTGCCTTCTGTGTGCCCCGGGGTGTGGATCAGTGCTACCCCATCCCCCAGCATGATGGAGCCGTCAAAGGTAATCACCTTGTCAGCGGGAATCCCGGCCACGCCGTTGGGGCAGTACCAGTCTGCCTGGTAGGGGTTCAGGTCCAGGGTTGATGCCCACTCCCGCTGGTGTACCAGCAGCTTGGCGTTGGGGAAGATCGCCGGCGTCTGGTCTGTGCCCAGCCAGCGCCGTACATCCTGTGTATGCAAGTGGTCATAGGTAATGTAGTCAATGTCTTCCGGCTTCAGGCCCAGCCCGGCCACAATGCCCTGCACAGTATTCTGCCTTTCCACCATGCGGTCGGTAAGAAATTTCGGTGTGCTGTCCTGCAGCCGACGGAAAAACGGCGTCTCCCCGTTGCGCTCATGGTCCGAGGGCGATACCAGCAGCGTTTTGACCCCTTCTGTCGTGTCGAACTGAACCACGAACAAACGATTCTGGATATGGACGAACTCCACGAAGCGCTCGCGGGAGAACGCGTTGCGCAGAGCATACCGGGACGGGTAGGGCACCTTGATAAGGTCAAAGGAACGGAAGTAGCGCGCCTTGGGGCCGCTTAACATCATCTTGCGGAAATCCTCCGCAGCTGCCCGGGTATCCTCCACCCGTGCCTGCTGCCCGAAGGCATTGCGCGATCCGTCAAATTCCCTGATTTGCTTGAAGGTTGCCATGATTTACCCCTTATTTTTATTAGCGGAAGTTGTCCGACTCAAAATTCTTGTGCCCACGTTTGCTGGCGTAGTGCGCCATGCGCAGGAACAAGCCAGGTGCTGCGTTGGACACTCTCCCCAGCAGGCCGTCCTGCCACGGCAGATAGTATTCCAGCGGCCTTTGCTTCATTACTGGCCCCAGCACGGCCTTGGCGACCTCTGCGGGTGTTAGCGCCCGGCTACCGGCAAAGGTTAACGCTGAATTCTCATCACCTCGCTGTTGTTCCAGCATGGCGGTTTTGACCGGGCCGGGCCCCACCAGTGATACCGCAATACCGTAGGGCCGAAGGTCGCCTGCTGCCGCAATACTGAAACCTCTGACGGCAAATTTACTGGTGGCGTAAACCGCGTTACCGGGTACCGGGCACAGGGAGGCGACGGAACCTATATTGATGATCTGACCACGACGGCCAGCGCTGATCATGTGGGCTGCGGCCGCATTGGTGCCGAAGATGACGCCTTTGACGTTGACGTCGAGGGTCAGGGCCACCTGATCACCCACCAGTTCGCCGGTGCGCCCACTGCGCAACACGCCTGCGACATTGATCAGCACATCCACCGTCAGCCGCTCATGGTCCAGGCCTTTGAACAGCGATTGCCACTGGGCCTCCTGGCGAACATCCAGGGTTGCACAACGAACGGAGGGGTGTTCACCCCAGCGCGCGGCGAGCGCTGTGCCATCCATGTCGGTGGCAATCAGCTGGTGGCCGGCATGAACGGCCTGTTCAACAATGCAGGCGCCGATGCCGTTCGCGGCACCTGTTACCAGTAATAGCATGAAGTCACCCCGTGAGCGGGTTGTGGTTGTGTTGATTTATACCAATTCAGAGGAATGTACTTTGGCAAACCGGCGGCGGGTTAGCTTGACAGCTGCTGCCATCTTTTTAACACTTTGCGCCACGCTTCCCTTTTTGAAGCGTCATCGAGAGCGCCATGACCATTCACCGCCGTGCCATTCCAGCCAGCTTCGCGCTTGCTCTGTACGAGTACCTTGACCAGCAGGGCCTGGATGCTGACGCCTTGCTACCCATGCCGCGCCCAAGTCACGACACCTTGCTAAATGCGGACATCCCGATTGATGACTGGCGACGTTTGTTGGCGTGTGCGGCCGAGCATCTGGATGATCCGCTTCTGGGGTTGCATCTGGGGCAAACGATTATTCCCCGCCATGCCGGTGTACTGGGCTACGTGATTATGGCTTCAGAGAGCCTGGGTGAGGCCATGGCGCGATTCCATCATTACCAGCGGCTGATCTATGACGTTACGCCGCTGAATATCCGGCAGGCGGATGGCGCAATGGAGCTGGTATGGGATGCAGAGCATGGCCGCCCGGGGCCGCTGGTGGACGAAACGGCAGTAACCGCCCTGGTGAGTTTTTGCCGTCGCCTGACCTCGCCGGAGCTGGCGCCGGAACGGGTAGACTTTATCAATCCCGCCCCTGCCAGCCTACAGCCCTATACCGACTACTTTGGCTGTCCGGTGCGTTTTGCCCAGCCTGAGACGGTGGTACAGATGTCGATAGCCAGTCTGGCCCAGCCCCTACAGACTTCTGACCCTGTGATGCTGGCCATGTTGGAGGGGCAGGCGGATTCCCTGCTCGCCCGCCTGCCTCGGCAATCTCCGTTGGTTGACGAGGTGCGGCGCAGAATTGGCCGGCTGCTGCCGGAACAGTCGCCGGACATTAGCTTGGTTGCCCGCGGCATGGGCCTGTCTACCCGCACCCTTCAGCGCCAACTATCACAGGAAGGCACCACGTTTCTGCAGGAGGTGGCAGCCGTAAGGCGTGAAATCGCCGAGCGCTATCTGCGGGAAACACAACTGGGCCTGGTAGACATTGCTTTGATGCTGGGCTACTCCGAGCACAGCGCCTTCACCCGCAGCTTCATCCGCTGGACTGGGCAGACGCCAAATGCGTACCGTCGACGGTGGGAGTGAGGGTAAGGGAAGTTGGCGGACACTTCGTTGACACCAGAAACAACAAAGCCCGCACAAGGCGGGCTAAGTTATTGAATTAGTGGTGCCCGGAGGCGGAATCGAACCACCGACACGAGGATTTTCAATCCTCTGCTCTACCAACTGAGCTATCCGGGC
>JAIUMV010000018.1 GCA_022565395.1 Marinobacter sp. | reverse complement strand
GATGTACATGTGGTCGCCGGCGCCATTACCCTGAAGTTCTGAGGAGCGGCACCATGAAGAAATCACTTCTGATCGCCAGCTTCGCCGCCTTCACCCTCGTCGGGTGCGGCGGCGAAGAGCAAGTAAGAACGCCCAGCCAGGCACCGCTTGAGCTGCATTACAGCTATCCCTTGCATCAACAGGCGGCGGTGCCGGTCACCGCCCCCATTGTATTGCGATTCAACCATCCTCTCACTGAAGACCCGGATACGCTGATCAGCAACCTTCAACTGCAGGGTAATGGTGACACTGTGCCGCTGCATAACAGCCGGCTGGGCCCTGATGGAAAGACCCTGATGGCGACGCCTGCGGCGCCGCTGACGCCGGGGACAGAGTACACCCTGACCTATTCAGGCGCTTCACTTGCGCTGCCTGGTGAGGGCATCCAGTTCCGGACCGCCCCCGCAACTCAAGGACCTTTGCTTTTCCGGACCGAGGGTACGGGTGAATTCCGTGTTTCCCGCGTCATACCTGACGGTAGTTCACGCTACCCTACCACCGACCTCTCGGTGCTGCGCTTGCAGCTGAGCGAGCCGGTACGCGCTGACACCGTAAACTATGGGCAAACACTCTGGCTCGAGGATGCAGCAGAAAATACAGTACAGGCTGAAGTTCATGTCAGCGGCCACCGCATCACCATCGATCCAATTGAAGCACTTGTGTCTGGCCAGCAGTATCAGCTTCATCTGACGGATGGCATTCTGAGCGCTATTGCCAACGCCCCGCTGGATGACAGTGCTAGCCCCATCGTTTTCAGCGCCGAAGCAACCGCTCCGCGAGGGCTGCTGGCACAAACGACGGCAGACCCGCAACAGGGTAGCCTGCTATCAGTGCTGAGCGGTGAGACCGTTAACTCTGTGGGCCTGCAATCCCTGCTACTGGGCCAGGACACGAGCACGCAGGCAACCGGCACGGTGTTTGCGGAGCTTGGCAATATCCCTCACTTTGAGAAGCAACGTAAAGGCATCCCTTTGCGTATCAGCCGCACCTCCATGATGTCCGGCTCGGCCCTTGAAGTTTTGGTCGCGGGTAGCCTGCCTGCAGGGTTTGACTCGGGCGATGTGGATATCCGCTTCATCAGCGACGCCTCAGGGTTCCTTAACACCAACCCATACAGCGACAGGGGTGACGCGCCGCGCATTGTGGAGCTTTACCTCGACCTCGCCATGAATACCGAAAATCTGATTGCCAACGGCGCCTTTGCCCAACAACTGCTGCATGTGAAGCTTGTGGGGCTGGCCACAGTTGAGGACGGCAAGATGAATATCGATGCGCTCGGCGTCATCGAACCGGATGTGCTGGGTGTTGATGTGGCCTCCGGGCTGATCACCTTCCGCCTCGAAGGCTACCGGAATGCCATAGAAGCCCCCAAACCCGACGATTTCATCGACAACACACCACTGACTATCAAGAGTTGGGTACCAGGTCCGGATGCCCAGAACAAACTACTCCCCGGCGATCCTGTGGTGGTCTACTTCAACAAACCCATCGCCCCCAGCTCGGTGCAAGCGCCGGGAGCGGTTACCCTGACTGCCGGCGGCGTTGAAGTACCCGTCCAGACAGAGCTGAACGGCTCTGTGCTCAAAGTACGGCCCGTTTCGGTGCTGGCCAGTAACGTCAACTACAGTCTGACATTAAGCAATCTGAGGGACAGTTCAGGCATCAGCCTGGCTGGGCAAACGCTGAACTTCAATCTTCCCGGCACTAATCAGGTCAACCCGAGCAACCAGTCACCACTGGTACTGACCAGCCTGCCCGGTTACCCCTGTGCGAAGACAGCAACGACCGTCACCCCTGCATCTACGACACAAGGCCGCTGTGATGGTGGTCGCGGCACCGATGACCTGCTCCCACTTCTGGAGCACCCGGCTGACCGTCCAGTACGGGTGCGTTTCTCCCAGAACATGAATCCAGCCACGTTGATTGCTGGCAACACCGTTCAGGTCGCGCGCTACCACGAAGGCGCCTGGCAGAATTTGTCGGCGGACGCCCTGTACCTGGAAGCGGAACCACGAGGCTTCTCCCTGATGCCGCTGGAAGGCTGGCAGGCGGGCACACTGTATCGTTATACCCTCTGTTCCAATGGCGGCGGCAGCTGCGCGAGTGCTATCCAGTCTGCAGCGGGCCTGCCGCTACAAACTCGGGTCATTAGTGCGAACATTGAAAATCGCAATAGCCGCACCTATGGCGGACCCGCTCTGGTCAATCACTTTGTGGCCGGGTCACCCGCGGACACACTGATTATGCCACTGCGCAACCTGCCAACCGCCGATACCAATAGCGATCTGGCCATTGGTGCCGGCGAGCCCGCAATCACCGCTGCCATGGGCCCGCCCTACCGTGCAGTTGCCAATTCGGCACAGCTTGGCATTGTCTCCGGCACCGTGAACAGCGCACTCGTGACTGCCGCTAACCTGGGCTGTCAGGTTGGTCAGAACTGCCCTGCCAACAAATTCATCTACAAAACTGCCATGTTGGATGTGGATATTACGGCAGCCGCTATAGATGGCGAAATTCCTGTGCATATTCATCCGTCATTCCTGTACACCACCGGCGTGGACTTCTGGGTGACAATCGATGAAACACGACTGGCCATTTGCTTTTTCTTGTGCAGTGCAGCGAGTTTGGTGGGTGGCAAGGATCAACTTATCCAGACCGGCCCCATGGTGATGAGGATCCGCTACAGCGGCGCTAACCGCAATTCACCTGTGCCAGGTGTGATTTTCAACGATCCGGTAACCAGCGAGTTGCGCTTCCGCGCGACCCTTGATGTCTATCTCGACGCGCCCTATCTGGACCCCAACTTCAGCAGCTTAGTGGACTTGAACCACAACCTCCGGAGCTACCCCCTGGATGGCTTGCAAATTGAGGGTCCAGTGAGCTTTCTGGAGGATGGACGAATGGAGATCGCGCTGGCCAACACGGATGACATCTTCATTGATGTCGACATTAACGGTAACGTGCTTGGCGGCCTGGGAGATGTCTTTGTGGGCAGCCCCAGAACCCGGATGCGCCTGGTTATCCCACAAGATGAACTGATACTGAACTACATATCCCCCATCACCCAGCAATAGACCTGCAGTCAAAAAAGCCAGCGCCCCGCGCTGGCTTTTTTTGTGAATTCATCTTGTCATTACAGGCCGCCAGTTGTCTAACAACCTGACGGCAACGGAACCCGATCCGCACCTCCTGCGTGTTGACAGCAATCAGGGCAAGCCTCACCCGCAACGCCTTGCCCAAAGGCTCAAAGAAGCCTCACTGCTAACAAACACAAAAACACGGGAGTGCCCCCTTATGCCAATCGCTGTATTGCTCACCAAGCGTGCGCTTTGCGCTGCTGTCGCTTTATCTGCCGCTGGAGTTTCCTTGTCCGCTCACGCCAGCATGGGAAACATCGGTACCACCTATGGCCTGCTGCCATCAGATATTGGCACCGCGCAAGCCTTGTCCATGTTCAATACCCAGGTGTCCGCAACCTATTACAACCCGGCCTACCTGGCCAAAGACCCTCGGGGCGAACTGACCACAGGCCTCCTTCATGCCGCGCAGGAACTGCGGGCAACGGGGGCTGATCGCACAGGGCGGGTACTCTCCAATACCCCCAGCCAGCACGTGTTGATTGGCATGAAAACCGACCTCTCCTCTCTGACCCGGTTTGGACCACCCTTGTATCTGGGTTTTGTTGCCGGGGTAGAGAAATACGGCATGGAACTGCTCGCATTTGAATCCGAAACCTCCGAAAGTGGCCAGTTCCTTCACTACGGTCGCCAGCCATTGTTTCTCAACATCGGTGGCGCCACCACCCTGTGGCGGGGTATTGATGCAGGCGTCTCAACCCGGATTACCCTGCACTCAGAGGCTGACCTGTCCACCACCACTGATCTGGCGGGCAACACCGAGCAAGAACAACTTTCCGTGCAGGCAAAACCCTCCATCCGCGGTATCGCCAGCATCAACGTGGATTTTGGTAAAACCTTCTGCCCTCAGGGTTGTTGGTTGAGTGGCTTTGAAACGGCTGTGGCTTACCGTATGGCCTCCAATACCAAGACCACCGTGTCCGCCAACACGGTCATTCCGGGCTTGATTCCGGAGGAGGAGCCATTGAACTTCACTATTGTCACCTATGACTCCTACCAACCCTCGGTGATTGCGCTGGGGATGCACTACGGAACTGAACGCTGGCGTGTGGGTGTGACGGTGGAGCAGCAGAACTGGTCGGAGCTGGAAGATGAACTGGCCAAGGATACCGTCAAGGATCAGGCCAACGCCCAGTTCCGTGACATTATCGTGCCCCGTATCGGTGGCAGCTTCCAACTCACCCGCCACTTCGCCATCAGTGCCGGCCTGGCCTGGCAGGAGTCAGCGCTGAAAAGCGACAGCACCACTGACGTCAACTACTTCGACAATGAAAAGTACATTGCAGGCCTGGGCCTCACCGCGGAGTTTCCCCGCACCCGTTACCTCACCTACCCGGTACGGATTGACCTGGGCTACCAACGCCAGATGCTGAAAGAGCGAGATTTCATTATCGATAACAGCAACCCTGACAGCACCAACAGTGGCACCGTCGTTACCACCGACGGCGACATTGATGTGTTCAGCGGTTCCATCTCGTTCAAGTTCTGAAGGAGTCAGCAACATGAAAACAAAAAAAATCCTGGCCCTGGCCCCCGTCTTCGCCCTGTTGGTGGCCTGTGAAGCCGACGATCTGCAGAACATGCAGCGCGGCCCCGTAAATGCGGCACTGATCTACTCCTATCCAGCCGATGAGCAGGCGGAAGTACCCCCCAAGGCGGATCTGATACTACGCTTCTCGTTGCCCATTGCCGATGACGAGCTGGCAGAGAAGCTGGTACTGCGGGAGCAGCATACCGGTACCCCCGTGCCCTATGAGCTGCGCGCCGTTGATGACGGCCACAGCCTGGTGCTGGCCCCGCACGCTGAGCTGGAGCCGGGCACAGGGTATGAGATTATCTTCGACGCGCCGCTGCTGGCCAGCAATGGTGAGCTGGTCGCCAACCCGAATGCCAATTACTCTGCCGAGCCTGGTATTCAGTTCACCACGCGGGCGGCGCTCAGCGGCGTATTGGCGCTGGACAGTCTGGCCAGCGAGTTTGAGGTGGTGGACATGCTGCCGGCACCTGACAGCTTTTTCCAGCCCATGGATTTTTCCACCTTCCTGTTTCGCACCAGCCAACCGATTCACCCGGACTCAGTGGTGTATGGGGAAACCATCAGCCTCACCGACAGCGCGGGCGCACTGGTACCCGCCAATGTGCTGGTCAAGGGGCGCTACCTGACGCTTGACCCCTGTACCGCCCCGGACCCCCGCGATTGCGGCAGCCAGCAGGATCGCCTTGACGCCAACCAGCACTACACCCTGGCCCTGGACGGTATCAGCAACCTCCACGGCGACACCCTCAGCTTCTCCCGCAGCTTCCAGCCTCGCAATACCGGGCCCTCAGTGATTCTGTTCCAGGAAGCGGTGGACGCCAATTTCAGCCAGCAGTCGGTACTTAACGGCCAGCTGGTCAATGCGGTTACCCTCAACTCCGTCCTGCAGGGCGTGGCTGGGCCGTCTCAGCAAACCGGGGGGCTGTATGCTGAGCTGGCCTACGCGCCCAGCTTTCCTGGCGACGATCCGGTACCGCTTCGTATTGCCCGCGGTTCGGTGCTGAGCAGCACCAGCCTGGATGTCAAGATCGGCGGTTCAGTCCCCATCATTGCCAGCGACAGTGATCAGATTCAGGGCACCGGCGAGATCAAAGTCACCATGATTTCTGACGCCGTGGGCTATCTTTACCCCAACCCCTACAGCCGCGCCAGCACAGCCCCCCGGCACGTCAAACTGATTATGGACGTTGCCATGAACACCGCAGAGGCCCAGCCCAACGCCTCGCTCTCACAGAACCTGCTGCGGGTGGAACTGACCGGGCTCGCCATAGTGACCAACGGCGTACTGACCATCGATGCCATTGGCATGGTAGAGCCCAACCTGCTGGGCCAGGAATTTACCGACGCCACCATCGCCTTCCGTATTGAGGCGGATACCAACGCCGCCGTGCAGCGCAATGCCTTGGCCAATCGCCCGGTGGACCTGCAGGGTCCGCAGTTACAAAGCTGGGTGCCTGGACCTGCAGATGCCACACCGCCGACCCGTCAAGCCATGCAGCGGCCAGGCAACCCCATCGTGCTGAACTTTGACGAGCCGCTGGACCAGGACACGCTGCAGCAAGGTTTTGTGCTGCGGGCCAACGGCGAGCCGCTGGCAAACCAACAGTTGCGGCGGCAACTGGATGGCACCGTAGTGACACTGAACCCGATCGGCGGTCTGCAGCACGGCACTGACTATGAACTGGATATCACCAGCGCCCTGACCGACCTGGTAGGGAACCCGGCCATGCCGGAAACGCTCAGTTTCAGCCTGCCCGCCATAGCCGGTAACGGGGCTGTCCAACGCTCACCCATTGCCCTGACGGTTTATCCCGGCTTCCCCTGCGCCACAACGGGCACCGTCAGCTTTGCCAACAATGAACAGGGTCGCTGCCTCGACAGCGCGCCGTCAGGCACCAGCCGCGATACCCTGCCCATTCCCGCCATGCCGGAAGACCGGCCGGTGATGGTGGTGTTCTCCCAGTCCATGGACCTGGACAGTATCCGCATCAGCGGTGACACCCCCACCCTGGTGGTAGAGCGGATGAGTAATGAAACAACCGTGGCAGAGGTTGTCTCCGGCCGGCTGGAAAAGAACCACCAGCAGATTCGGTTCTTCCCTGACCAGCCGTGGCTGGACGGCAGCTTCTACCGTCTGCGTCTGCGTTCCGCCAGCGGCAGCCAGTGCAGCACCAGCACTATTTGTGGTGCCAACGGCCTGCCGCTGAAAACCGACCTGCTGGTCAACCCTGAAGCAAACGGCGGCCCCGATCTGGTGATTTACTTCCGCGGTGCTCCGCGCACCAACACCGTGTTCACCCCGCTGCGCAACCTGCCTATTCGGGATACCAATGCCAACTACGTTATTGACTGCCATAGTCCCGGTGCCAGCGACTGTCTGGAGCCCTTCAACCACCAGCCGGACCCGGCCAATCCCGGGCAGTTCCTGCCTGCGGAGAACTCCGCCAGACTGGAAGTGGTGAATGGTCAGGCCACCGTTGCCGGCATGCCAGCCAACGCCAACGTCGGCTGCCCGCCCGGCAACAGCTGTCCGGAAAACAAGTTCATCTACCAAACCTATGCCCTGAATACCGAAATCGTCGGCACGGTCACGTTGGATGATGGTGAAGAGGCCATCCGGGTGCTGCTATATCCCACTCTGCTGGCCACAACCTCTGCCAGCGTATTCCTTGATGGGTTGGGGGAAAGTGCCACCGGGCCTCAAGTACTGCGTATGCGTTATGCCATGAGTGACAGCGGGCGTCGGGACGGCTTACTGGAAGGTCTGATCCGTACCGGTGACGACGGGCGACCAGAATTCAGTGCCGTCGCGCCCCTGCTGTTGGATGCCCCCAATCTGGCGATGCCCATTGAGGGTGCCCTCGGCCACAACCTGTACAGCCTGCCACTGGAGCTGGACCTGTCGGGGCCCATCGTGTTCCTGGACGACGGTCGCATGCAGGTGGTGCAATACAACCGCAACGCGCCCGCGTTGAACGCCAGCATCAGCATCACCATTCCGCTGATCGGGCCGATTCTGGATTGCCTGCTGAACCCGGCAAATTGTCTCAGCGGCGAGCAGACCAGTACGGTGCAGATTCCTCTGGTGATACCCGTGGGGGGCGTCTATCTCAACTTTATCTCCTTCCCGGTAAAGAACCTGCCAGAAGAAGGCTAGGGATAAGTCGCTCACACCCCCAATCGCGTTGCAGGGCCTCCATCGGAGGCCCTGCTTTTAATGCCTCCGGGGGTTTTCCAATCGCGGCCCTTTCCTGTTACTCTGGTTGCGTTTTAAAACCATATTAGGGGTTTGCTGAGATCACCCAACGGCGCCACCGCCGGCTCTGCAGCGCCTCATTAACAACAAGAACCGGAGAGAGCCCATGGACAACGGCACCCACTTCCGTACCTGCCATCTGTGTGAAGCCATGTGTGGCGTCGCCATTGACGTGAAAGATGGCCGTATCGCCTCCATCAAAGGCGACAGTGATGACCCCTTCAGCCAGGGTCATATCTGCCCCAAGGCCATCGCCCTGCAGGATCTGCACGAAGACGCCGACCGCCTGCGCAAACCGATGCGCAAGACAGCTGCAGGCTGGCAGGAAATGGAGTGGGACGAAGCACTGGACCTGGTCGCCAATCGCCTGCACCAGATTCGCAGCGAGCACGGACGCAATGCTGTCGGCGTCTACCTCGGCAACCCCAATGTCCATAACCATGGCTCCCTAGTGGCCACCCTGCCCTTTATGCGAGCCCTGGGTACCCAGAATCGCTTCTCCGCGACGTCCAATGACCAGCTCCCCCATATGCTGGCCAGCCTGGAGATGTTCGGCCACCAGTTGCTGTTCCCCATCCCCGATATCGACCGCACCGACCTGTTCATCTGCGTGGGGGCCAACCCCATGGCATCCAACGGCAGCCTGATGACGGTTCCGGATGTCAGGGGCCGGCTGAAAGCCCTGAAACAAAGGGGGGGCAAGCTGGTGGTCATCGACCCCCGCCGTACCGAAACCGCCAAGCTGGCGGACGAGTTTCATTTTGTGCGCCCGGGCAGTGATGCCCTGTTGTTGCTGGGCATGGTGCACACCCTGTTTGAGGAGGAGCTTGTCAACCTCGGGCAGGCAGAGCAATGGACCCGGGACGTTGACCTGGTGCGACTGGCTGCCCTGCCCTACGCACCGGAGAAAGTGGCTGATCATACCGGCATCCGTGCGGCCGACATCAGGCAGCTCGCCCGCGATCTCGCGGACACCCCCCGTGCACTGATATACGGCCGCATGGGTACCAGTACCCAGGCCCATGGCGGCGTTGCCACCTGGCTGATCTATGTGCTGAATATACTCACCGGCAAGCTGGATCTTCCGGGCGGCATGATGTTCAATCAACCCGCCATTGACCTGATAGCCCTCGGCGCCATGGCCGGGCAGAAAGGCCACTTTGGCAAGCGCCTCAGTCGGGTCAGGGGGCTGCCGGAGTTCGGTGGCGAATACCCCGCATCCACTATGGCGGATGAAATACTGACACCCGGTGATGGTCAGATACGGGCGTTTGTCACAGTGGCAGGCAACCCGGTACTCTCCAGCCCCAGCGGCGGCCGTCTCGACCAGGCCTTTGAGCAGCTGGAGTTCATGGTATCGGTAGACTACTACCTCAACGAAACCACCCGCCATGCCGATGTGATACTGCCCCCCACCGCCGCCCTGGAGCGCAGCCACTACGACCTGATTTTCAATATGTTCGCCGTGCGGAACGTGACCCGCTACAGTGAACCTCTGTTTGAGAAGCCGGCTGCCGCCCGTCATGACTGGGAGATTCTGCTGGGGCTGGCCCACCGGCTGGAAAAACTTCGTGCCGGTGGTCGCCTGCCCTGGCGCAAGGAACTGGGCTGGCGTGCCTTCAAACAACTTGGCCCAGACCCGATCCTCGACATGCTGCTGCGCACCGGTCCCTATGGTGGCGACGGCGGCCCGGCGAGGCCCTTGCTGCAACCCGCCATGGCACTGATCAGCGATCTGCTGCCCAATGGCCACCCCTTGCGCACCCTGGCTCAGCTCAGCCCGCTGGATCAACGCTGGCAGTCATTGCCAAAAGGCCTGTCTCTGGCCACCCTGCGGGACCACCCCCACGGGCTGGACCTGGGTCCACTGCAGCCCGCCATGCCGCAGCGGCTGTATACCCGGGACGGCAACATCAGCCTGGCCCCACGCCGCTACCTGTATGACCTTGACCGGCTGCAGGCACGACTGGATGCCGGCCCCGATGACGCCTTGGTACTGATCGGCCGACGCCATGTACGCAGCAATAACTCCTGGCTTCACAACAGTCAGCGACTGGTGAAAGGCAAAGATCGCTGCACCCTGATCATGCACCCGGATGACGCCCAGCGACTCGGCCTGAAGGACGGCGTGCCGGCTGACGTCAGCAGCGAGGCAGGCACCATCACGCTGGCCGTCGAAGTGAGCGATGACATCATGCCAGGCGTAGTATCTGTCCCCCATGGCTGGGGGCATCACCGTACCGGCACCGGACAAAGCGTCGCCAGCGCCCACCCTGGCGCCAGCATCAATGATGTACTGCGAGACAGTGAGGTTGATCCATTATCCGGCGTCTCCGTACTCAATGGGCAAAGGGTCACCGTCACCCGCACCAAAGCCGTGGCTGAACACCAACAGCGGGCCTCTGCATAGAGGCTCACGCGCCGGTCTGGTAGAATGCGACCCCGCCATGACGGTCAGCCGTCATGGCATACCGTTTTGCTATCGAGGGTTGTTTGATGCCAGTGTGGATTCAATGGGTACTCATCGGGGTAGGTCTGGCGGCCATTGTCGTCTTATCAGTGCTTATCGCCCGTCATCTGCGCACCCTGCGGACCCGTAAGCAGCAACAGCAACAGCTGGCGCAGAAGCAGGAGGCGTTTCTGGCCAAACGCCACGCCAGCATGGTGGAAAGCATTCGCATCATCGCCATGGCGGTTGAAGCGGATCAGGTGGAGTACTCAGAAGCCTGCCTGCGTATCAAGGGGCTGTTGGATTACGTGGCGCCGGAGCTGCTGGACGACCCAGAGTACGTGGTGTTTCGAACCATCCACGATGCCATCAGCCACATGCCCACTCACCAGGCACGTAAAGACCTGCAAAAGAGCGATCCCAAAGCCGTACGGTGCATGGACAAGGAACGGTTTGCGCTGGAACAGCAGCATGCCGATGCCATTCTGGCAGCAGCGCGGGCCATTAAATCCCACCCCTTCTGATCCGACAAAGCCCGGCACAAGCGCTGAGCAGGCCAGTTGCTAATTTTTTGTAATTTTTTGTTACAAATTGATTCCGTTCACATTCTTTTCTTTTTGATTTATTTCAATTTTTTCTGACCCCAAAAGCCTGACACCTCGTTCACACCTTTTTTAGCCCTTGGTCGCACTGTGCAAGGGGCCATTTTCGACTAGTCTGAAACTCAGGCGAACAGCGAGAAGAGGTGGCTATGGAACAGCTTGTACTGAATTCAGACAGCATCTTTCATCTTCACCAACTGGCATCGCACTATCGGAAGCGAGGGGGACCGCACTTCCACCTGGCGATCGAAACGGAGCGACTGGAACTGATTCGCCAAACGTCGGTATCACCTGACCCTCAGGTGCAAAAGTATTTTCGCAAACTCTGGCTGCACCTGGCACCAGACGTCGTGGATGCACTGGTTGCACGCGGCGGAATACGGGAGCCAGGCCACTCATCCAGGGAACCCTTGGCGAGTTGACCGACGGCCATCGGGAAGAGATCCATCGCAATGGATGGAGCGTAAGTTAGGTATCAAGGTACTTGATCTGCAACAAGCGGGTGAGCTTGCCGGTCCTCTGGACCGGCTTTTTTTTGCCTGCAGCACGCTGTTCAAACTGTAGACGGAAAGCGGATATCGCCTACTTGCCCTGCATCATGCCAGCCATTCCCAGTATGCTGTCACGGCTGTCCACCAGCAGGTCAAACTGCTCCTCCACCTTATCCCGTGCCAGCCCCAACTTCTCGTAGACACTATCCGTCACAGGCTCCTCTGGCCCCAACGGAATGCCGCGAGCGGTCAGCAACTGCCGACCGAGCCACAGGACCTGAGCATAAACGGCCTGCTCACCACTGTACTCCGGATTTTTCTGGTTGCGTACCGCCTGTACCACCTCATCCGGCATGCCCCAGTTAGCCAGCAGTTGCGAGCCAATCTGCTCCCGGGTGACACCGAACAAATGCTGCTCTATGACAGAAGTGTCCAGGTGTGGATTCACTTCCCAGAACCGGCACGCCAGCTTGAAATGGGGAGGAAATACGTGGGACAACACCAGATAGCCAAAGTTGTGCAACAATCCACCCAGGTAGGCCAACCCAAACACCGGCCGCTGCCCGCGCGGCATGAGACTGGCCAGCACGCCTGCCGCCTGTGCCTGCCAGACCGCCTGCTGCCAATAGCCCAGATAACCTTCCGGCTCATCTGTCGGGGCCTTCAGGGCGCGCCCCAGAGACAACCCCATAGCCAGATTCATCACCAGATCAAAACCCAGCACCCGAACCACGGCATCATGCACCGAATTGACCTGTCCACCGGCATAAAAAGAGGACGATGCCCAGCTCACCACCTGGGCGGCCAGACTCGGATCGCTCTCAACAATATCCACCAACTCACCCGTGGACGCGTTCGGATTAACCCGCAGGCGGATAATGCGCTGCGCAGTTTCCGGTAACGGCGGTAACTCCAGGGTATCTTCCAGGCGCTGCTGTATCCGCAGACTGGTGAGGCGTTTGAGGGCAGAATTAAGCTGCTCGCGATCACGCTCCGGGTTGTCGTGATTCACATGGATAACGGAGGGCGACACACCAAAAGATAACCGCTTGGCACTGGTGGTCAGCTGCTGAAACGCATCCTGGGTCAGCGACACCTGCTCGCCTGCCGCACCAGAAGCGATACTGATCTCAGCGGCCTCGTCAGCCCGTATATCTACCACCGTCGGCCAGCCGGTGACGGACGGCAGCGCAGGCAGCTGAGCCACGCCAAGGCGTTCATACAGCCGCATCCGCTCCACCCGCGACAACAGGCGTAACTGCCGGCCCAATTGCTGGTTGAGGGCATCGATATCCAGCAGATCAGCATGCCGGCAAATGGCCTGCAGCTTGCCACCCTCATCCTCCAGCAACACCATTTTCAGCCGATTGACCTCAGCGCCTGCGCTCTGAACCAGGTTATGGGCGACTGAGTCCAGCGCCTTGACGGTTACCGCTGGTAACTCCATAAATCCTCCGAGAGCTATCGATGCAAAAAACCAGTGAGCCGTTGAAAAACCACCCGCAGGTGCCCGGCGTTTTTGATTGCTGCGCACTACCTTTCAGGTAGTCCTTCCACATGCTTGTCCCGCGCCGACAATGCGGGGCTTCCGCGCTGGGTGATTATGCTTAAACGTGTAACGAAGTTTATCAGATAGCGTCACACTTCGCCGTAGCGGATTCGCTCCCCTAGCCAACGACGGATCAACGCCTCTACCACCCGCGGCTCAGACATCACCCTGGGTGCGATCTCTCTGACGTCCTCGATCCAACCCTTGTCGCGCTCAAAATCCGCCAGGCGGAATTGCATAAGGCCCGTTTGCCGGGTACCCAACACCTCACCAGGGCCGCGAATCTCCAGATCCTTCTCGGCAATGTAAAAACCATCCTGACTCTCTCTCAGCGCCTGCAGGCGGGCCTTGCCATTCTGCGACAAGGGCGGGTGATACATCAGCACACAGTAACTGGCCTGATGCCCCCGCCCCACCCGGCCTCGCAGCTGGTGGAGTTGCGCCAGACCCAGACGCTCAGGGTTCTCGATAATGATCAGCGAGGCGTTGGGCACATCCACGCCCACCTCAATAACGGTGGTAGCCACCAGCAGGTCCAGGGTGCCGTCTTTGAAAGCGGCCATTACCGCCGCCTTCTCGGTAGCTTTCAGGCGCCCGTGGACCAGGCCGATATTAAGGTCCGGCAACTGAACCTGCAGCTCCGTGGCGGTGACTTCCGCAGCCTGGCACTGCAAGGCCTCTGACTCTTCAATCAGGGTGCACACCCAATAGGCCTGCTTGCCCTGCCGGCACGCCTCGCGAACCCGCTGAACGATGTCTTCGCGGCGGCTGTCAGGCAACACAATGGTCTCGATAGGCTTGCGACCGGGCGGTAACTCATCAATCACCGAGGTATCCAGATCCGCGTAGGCGCTCATAGCCAGGGTTCTCGGTATGGGTGTGGCGGTCATGATCAGCTGGTGGGGCGCAAACTGGCCGTCCACGCCCTTTTCTCGCAGGGCCAGCCGCTGGTGCACGCCAAAGCGGTGTTGTTCATCCACAATCACCAATGCCAGGCGCTCAAAACCTACATCCGCCTGAAACAGTGCGTGAGTGCCGATCACCACCGCAACGTCGCCGGCAGCAATCTGCGCCAGCACTGCCTCCCGGGCCTTGCCCTTGACCTTACCCGCGAGCCAGGCCACCCGAACCCCCAGCGGTTCCAGCCAAGCCTGAAAATTATGGTAATGCTGTTCAGCCAGTATCTCTGTCGGCGCCATCAAGGCGACCTGAGCCCCCGCACTCACTGCCTGCAAAGCCGCCAGGGCGGCCACCACGGTTTTGCCGGAGCCAACATCCCCCTGCACCAGCCGCAGCATGGGCACAGGTTGACTGAGGTCCTGCCGGACATCCTGCACCACCCGGTGCTGCGCCTGTGTGAGCTGAAAAGGCAGCTGCTCCAGAAAGGCCGATACCAGACTATTGGGGCCAGGGGTCAGCAAAGGCAGGGCCGCGCGCTGCTGGATTTGCTGCCGCACCTTGAGCAGGCTGAGTTGGTGCGCCAGCAACTCTTCCATCACCAATCGCTGCTGAGCCGGGTGCCGCCCTGACATCAGCAGGTGCACGGGGGCATCTGCCGGTGGTGCATGTACCAACGCGACGGCGTCATTGATACCGGGTAACTGATAGTCCGCCAACAGGCCAGCAGGCAGCCATTCACGGATAGGGTGGCGCGCAAGATAAGCCAGGGCCTGGCGGCACAGGCTACGAACCCGGGGCTGCTGAATGCCTTCCGTCAGGGGATAGATCGGCGTTAAAGTCGCCTCACCCGGCGGTGGCATGGCGGGCGGATCAACCTGATACTCCGGGTGATAGAGCTCAAACCCGGCGCGCCCGGGGCGAACCTCGCCATAGCAGCGCACCTGGCGCCCCTCACTGAGCTGGCTCTTCTGTGCTGCGCTGAAATGGAAAAACCTCAGCACCAGAAAACCACTGCTGTCCCGCAGGGTGACCTGGAGGCTGCGACGACGCCCCATCACCACATCGGTTTTGACTACCTCACCTTCCACCACGCCCACATCACCTACCCGCAGGCTGCCGATGGGGATGACCCGGGTACGGTCCTCATACCGGTGGGGCAAATGGAACAGCAGGTCCTGGAGGTTGTGAATCCCCAGCTTTGTCAGGGTGGCGGCGAGGGACTCGCCAACCCCTTTGAGTACGGTGACGTCCAGCTCTTCCAGTGCTGGCATAGCGTCAGGCTGTTGCCTTGGCTGGCGTCTTGCGCGCGGCTTTCTCCATCACCCGGCACTGGTTGGCCGCCAGCGACAGTACATCAATGGCTTTTGGTCGCGGGAAGGTCACCCGCCAGGCCAGCGCCACTGTGCGATAGGGCACCGGTTGCGCAAAGGGGCGGGTGACCAGCAGGTCTTCCCGGTACTGCATGGCGGTGGCCGCCGACAGGGGCAGTACTGTGATGCCCAGGCCGGACGCAACCATGTGGCGAATGGTTTCCAGAGAGCTGCCCTCGGTCACCAGCGCAGGTCCTGAGCCGGTGGAACGACTGGCCAGCGCATCCACCAGCGGCGGACAGGATTCCAGCACCTGATCGCGGAAGCAATGGCCAGGGCCCAGCAATAGCAACTGCTCACTCACCATATCCTCAGGCTCAATCTCTGCCTTGTCTGTCAATGGGTGGCCGGCCGGCAGCAGCACCACGAAGGGCTCATCGTAGAGCGGCAGGGTAACCACCTCCGGTTCTTCAAAGGGCAGCGCAATCAGAATCGCATCCAGTTCGGAATGACGCAGCTTCTGGCGCAGGTTCGCGGTATAGTTCTCTTCAATGAACAGGGGCATATCCGGCGCAGCGCGGCGCAACTCCGGCAACAGATGGGGGAACAGGTAAGGGCCGATGGTGTAGATGGCACCCACCTTGAGAGGGGAGTTCAGCTGGTCCTTGCCGTTTTGGGCAAGGTCCTTGATCACCCCGACCTGATCAAGCACCCGCTGGGCTTGCTCAACAATCTGCTTACCGGTTTCAGTGACCCGGATACTGCTCTTGCTGCGCTCAAACAGGGGCACCCCCAGCTCTTCCTCAAGCTTCTTGACTGCCACACTGAGGGTGGGCTGGCTGACATGACAGCGCTCCGCCGCACGACCAAAGTGCTTTTCCCGAGCGAGGGTGACAATGTAACGTAGTTCCGTCAGGGTCATGGTGGCAGGCTCCGGCTCTGTCTGGCTTAATGATACAAAGCATAAGGATTGAAATTGACTATGGCAATCACCTCTTCCAGTTCTCCTCACATCCTGCTCGCCGGCTGCGGCGCACTGGGCGGCCGAATCGCACTCACTCTGCTGGCGCAGGGCCAGGTCACCGGACTACGCCGGGCTGCGCACAGGGTGCCCGAAGGGGTACGGGGGCTTGCCGCTGACCTGCTGGACCCGGAAGGCTTGCAGAGGGCCCTGAACAATCAGGCCGCGGACATAGTGATCTATTGCCTGACCCCGGCGCAGTATGACGAACAGGGCTACCGGGACGCCTATGTCACGGGCCTGCAGAACCTGCTGACGGCCCTGCCAGCCCTGCCGAAGCACCTGTTTTTTATCAGTAGCACAGGGGTTTACCACCAGGACGATGACAGCGTGATCAATGAGCAAAGCCCCGCCAGTTCGGAAAAGTACAGCGGGCAACAAATCCTGGCTGGCGAGCAGGTGGCTCTGACCGCCGGTATGGCCGCCACCGTTATTCGCTTCAGCGGCATTTATGGCCCCAGCAGGCAGCGTTTTCTTGATTCGGTGATTGCAGGCAAGATCAACCCGCCCAGTCCCGGCCCCTACACCAACCGGATACATGAGGACGATGCGGCTGCCTTAGTGGCGCACCTGGTAGCCAAAGCGCTCAGAGACGAGCCGGTGGCGGACTGCTACATCGGCAGTGACTGTGAGCCGGTCCGGCTGGATGAGATCTGCACATGGATTGCGGGCCAGCTGCCTTGCCAGCCACCCGAGCCGGGCGCTCCCACCGGGCGGCGCGCTGGCAGCAAGCGCTGCGATAACAGCCGGGTGCTGGCAAGCGGTTTTGTGTTCCAGTACCCAAGCTATAGAGAAGGCTATCAGCCGATGATTGCCGCCCGCCAGCAAGGGCACTAGGACGCCAGGACGCCTGTGCTCAGCTAAGCACCATAATGGCGTCCATCTCTACCCCGACACCCTTGGGCAGGGAAGCCACACCAATAGCGGCGCGAGCCGGATAAGGCTCCTGAAAGTAGGTCGCCATGATGGTGTTGAGGGTGGCGAAGTTGGCCAGGTCGGTGAGGTAGATGTTTAGTTTGACGATGTCCTTCAAGCCACCACCAGCGGCTTCACAAACGGCTTTCAGGTTATCAAACACCTGTCTGGTCTGAGCGGTAAAGTCACCACCCACCACCTCCATGGTCGCCGGGTCCAGGGGGATCTGACCGGACAGATATACGGTATCGCCGGCCTTGACGGCCTGGGAGTAGGTGCCAATGGCTGCCGGTGCGTTATCAGTCTGGATAATGGATTTATTGGTCATGAGCTTCAGGGTTCCTTTACCAAAACCTGCATAGATACGTTGCCCGCAGGCAGCTGTCAACCCGGTGCAGCCTCAGTGGCGCACCCGGGTAATGTGGGTGGCTGCGCGGATATTGCGAATCCGGCGCATGACCCGCGCCAGATGGCGGCGCCCGTTAACATGAACCACCAGGCTGACAATGCTGAGCCTGGCATTCTGTTCTTCCACGTTGATACGCTCAATGTTGCCATCCGCCATGGCCACCGCATTAGCCACCTCGGCAATGATACCGCGCTGGCGTTCCAGCTCCACCCGCAACTCAACAGAGAACTCATCAGTGATATTCTTGGCCCACTTGAGGTGGGTCAGCAGACCTTTCATGGCAGCATCCGAAGGGATCTTGCGGCAGGTATCGCTGTGAATCACCATGCCCCGGCCTGAGTCCATAATGCCCACCACCGGATCGCCGGGAATGGGCTTGCAACAGGATGCAAACTTCACCAGCAGCCCTTCAGTACCCCTGATAGTCACCGCATGACGGCCGCTGGCATCGGTCCCCGGCGCTTCCACCACCTCACCATCAGCGGCCGGCGTCGTAACGTCTTCACCCATCACCAGCTGCCGTGCCACCAGATACGCCATGCGGTTACCCAGACCAATCTCGCTCAGCAGGTCATCAAAGCTCGGCATCTGGTTATGCCGGACCACCGCCTCGATCTGACCTTCCGAGAGCTCCGCCAGCTTCTTGCCGAAGCCGTTCAGGCTGCGCTTCAGCAGTGCTTTGCCCAACTCCAGGGACTCGGCCTTCTGTTGATACTTAAGGGCGTGACGGATACTGCTGCGTGCCTTACCGGTCACCACAAAACTTAACCAGGCGGGGTTGGGGCGGGCACCGGGCGCGGTAATGATTTCCACCGTCTGGCCACTTTGCAGCGGCTGGCTCAGGGACCCCAGATTGCGGTTGATGCGACACGCCACACAGGCATTGCCGATGTCCGTATGGATGGCATAGGCAAAGTCCACCGGCGTCGCACCCGCCGGCAGTTCGAGAATCTTGCCCCGCGGGGTAAACACATAGATCTCATCCGGGAACAGATCAACTTTGACGTGTTCAATAAACTCCAGTGAATCGTCAGCCCGCTCCCGCATCTCCATCAAGCCTTTGACCCAGCGGTCGATGCGTTTCTGATTGACTTCCACCAGTGAAGACTGGTCACTCTTGTACATCCAGTGGGCGGCAATACCGTTGTTGGCAATCTGATCCATATCCTCGGTGCGGATCTGGATTTCGATATTCACATGCATACCAAACAGGGTGGTGTGCAGGGACTGATAGCCATTAGCCTTGGGCATGGCGATATAGTCCTTGAAGCGCCCGGGCAGCGGCTTATACATGCTGTGCACTGCCCCCAGAATACGGTAGCAGTTATCCTCAGTGTCACTGATGATGCGGAATGCATAGACATCCATGATTTCATGGAACGACTTCTGCCGGAACTTCATCTTGTTGTAGATGCTGTTCAGATGCTTTTCGCGGCCCACAATGCGCCCCGGCAACCCACGATCCTCCAGCTTCTGCTGCAATTTGCCGCGGATTTCCTCGATGATTTCCTGATGACTGCCACGCAGCTTGGCGACCGCCTTGGAAATATACTTCGAACGCATGGGGTAGAGGGAGGAGAAACCCAGGTCCTCCAGCTCGGTACAGAGACTGTGCATACCGAGGCGGTTGGCGATGGGGGCGTAGATATCCAGGGTTTCATTGGCAATGCGCTGGCGCTTTTCGTAGGGCAAGGGCCCCAGTGTGCGCATATTGTGCAGGCGGTCCGCCAGTTTCACCAGAATCACCCGGATATCCTTGGCCATGGCCAGGGTCATCTTCTGGAAATTCTCTGCCTGGGCTTCGGCGCGGGTGCGAAATTCAATCTGGGTCAGCTTGCTGACACCGTCCACCAGCTCAGCCACCTCGTCACCAAACTGTTCTGACAGCGCATCCTTGGGAATACCCGTGTCTTCAATGACATCATGCAGCATGGCGGCCATCAGGCTCTGGTGGTCAAGCCTCAGCTCAGCAAGAATGGAGGCCACCGCCAGGGGATGCGTCACATAAGGTTCGCCACTGCGGCGTTTCTGACCTTCGTGGGCCTGCTCGGCATAAAAGTAGGCACGCCGCACCTGGTTGATGCGGGGCGTATCCAGATAATTGCTGAGCTGATCCGCCAGCCCATCTACCGTCAGTACCTCGGACACTGCGCCTCCATTGGATGCCGTACAGGAAACAGACAAAAAAACCCGAATGTGTCCATCCGGGTTTTTATATCATCCTGCAGCTAGCATATATAACCGGCTGCGCAGATTTCAATGCTATTTTTGCCCCATCAGGGCAAATGACGACTCAATCGTCGTCATCTTCCTGCAGCAGGTCGCGGGTGATCTTGTCTTCAGCGATCTCACGCAAAGCAATAACGGTCGGTTTGTCGTTCTCTTCCGGCACCCGAGGCTCATGGCCCTTGGTAGCCAGCTGACGGGCCCGCTTGGACGCCAGCATAACCAGCTCAAAACGGTTTTCTACCTTTTCCAGGCAATCTTCAACGGTGACTCGTGCCATAGTATCCCCGACGCTCTCAATAACTCAGATGGACACCTGCCCCCAAAAGGCGCAGGCCAAAATACGGACCGCGTAGTTTAAAGACAATTGCACAGAATGTATACGCCCGTGTAGCGGCATCAGCCGCCACTGGCTGTCAGGCGGGCCAGCAGGCCTTCATGTCGCAGCTGTTGCAACGCCATGCTCTGGCGCTGTGCCCGGACAATGGCGAGCAAGTCCGCCAGCGCCACGTCGAAGACGTCGTTCACCACCAGGTAATCAAACTCGATGGCGTGACTGCACTCGTTGGCGGCCTCCTGCAGGCGACGCTCGATAACGTCAGCCGCATCGGAATTGCGCCCGGTCAGGCGCTCGCGCAGTACTTCCGGGGACGGCGGCACAATGAAGATGCTGACGGCATCCGGCATCAGGCGACGCACCTGCTCAGCCCCCTGCCAGTCAATCTCCAGGATCACATCACGTCCCGTGGCCAGGGTGTCCCGCACCCACTGCTGGGAGGTGCCATAATAATTACCGAAAACATCGGCGTACTCCAGGAAGGCACTCTGGGCAATCATGGCCTCAAAACCGGGGCGATCGACAAAGTGGTAGTTCACGCCATCCACCTCACCCTCCCGGCGCGGGCGAGTGGTATGGGATACGGATACACAGAGGCGCGGGTCACGCTGCAGCATGGCAGCCACCAGACTGGTTTTTCCCGCCCCCGAGGGGGCCGAGATAATGTAGAGGGTACCTTGGTCAGTGGCGGACATACTGCGGGCTCCGGAACGACGGTATGATTTGATGATGGCGGGCATTATAGGCCCTGCCGGGCACTTTCTGAACCGCCTGCATCATTCAAGGTTCTGCACCTGCTCCCGCATCTGCTCGATCAGCACTTTCAGGTCCACCGCAATACGGGTCACCTCAGCATCAATGGACTTACTGCTCAGGGTATTGGCCTCGCGGTTCAGTTCCTGCATGAGAAAGTCGAGGCGGCGCCCGATGGGTTCACTTTGCGCCAGGGTGTTGCGCACTTCGGCAATATGGGTATCCAGCCGGTCCAGCTCCTCCGCCACATCCGCTTTCTGTGCCAGCATGACCATTTCCTGAGCCAGACGGTCAGGCTCCAGCTCCACCCGGGCAGCGGCAAAACGGTCACGCAGAGTCTGGGCCTGGCGCTCAAGCAGCTCTGGCATCCGCGCCCGTACCCGGCCCGCCAGCTCCACCATGGCCGCAAGCCGGTCGTCAAACAGGGGCCGCAGGCGCTCGCCCTCCCGCTCCCGTGCCTCCAGCAAGGTCGCCACGGTTTGCCGGAACAAAAGCTCGGCAGCCTGCTTGACCGGATCAAGATCCTGCTCCGGGGCCTGCATCACCCCCGGCCAGCGCAAAATATCCAGAGCGTTAATATGGGCGGGATTATCAAGGATGCGATTAATCTGGTTGGCGGCATGATTAAGCGTTTCCGCCAAGGCCGCGTTGACCTCAATACGCTGCTGGCCGGGATCATTCAGCTGCAACCTCATACCAACCTCTACCTTGCCTCGCCCCAGGCGCTGACGCAGCAGATCCCGGAACGGCGTTTCCAGCTCACGCAAACTGTCGGGCAGCCGGAAGATAGGTTCCAGATAGCGATGATTGACCGTGCGAATCTCACAGGTCAGTGCTCCCCAATCTCCCTGCTGCTCCTGGCGAGCGAAGGCGGTCATACTTCTGATCATGGACAAGGTATCCTCCCGTATTGGCCCTGCGGGTGAGTCAATTCAGGGCAGCGCTATCCCTCAAGTGTATCAGGGGAACCACGAGGGGGCACCCGTGCTATACTGCCTGCCCTCGTTTCCCGCCATTCAGCAACAACAGGATTCTTTATGCGACCCAGTGGCCGTGCTACCGACCAGCTCCGCGATGTAAAAATCACCCGCCATTACACCCGTCACGCCGAAGGCTCGGTACTGGTTGAGTTTGGCGACACCAAGGTCATCTGCACCGCTTCTGTTGAGAACCGCGTACCGCCGTTTCTGAAGGGCTCGGGACAGGGCTGGATTACTGCCGAATACGGCATGTTACCCCGCTCGACCGGCAGCCGTATGATGCGCGAGGCAGCCAAAGGCAAGCAACAGGGCCGCACGGTGGAAATCCAGCGTTTAATCGGGCGCTCACTGCGCGCTGCGGTGGATCTCAAAGCGCTGGGCGAACACAGCATCACCATTGACTGCGATGTTATCCAGGCTGATGGCGGCACACGTACCGCCTCTATCACCGGGGGCTGCGTGGCGCTAGTAGACGCTCTCAATGTGCTGGTAAAAGAAGGTCGTATCAAGCGCTCGCCGCTGATACAGATGGTGGGCGCCATTTCTGTGGGCATCTATGAAGGCACACCGGTGCTGGACCTGGATTACCCGGAAGACGCCGCTGCCGAAACCGACATGAATGTGATCATGACGGACCAGGGCGGTTTTATCGAAGTACAGGGCACCGCTGAGGGCGCGCCTTTTGCGCGGACTGAACTGGACGGCATGCTGGCACTGGCAGAAAAAGGCATTCGCGAGCTGTTCGAGCTGCAACAGGCTGCACTGAACAACTGATTGCGCCCGATAAAAAACGCCGCTGATTAGCGGCGTTTTTTTACATCATCTCGATGTCGTAATCCATCACCAGCGGCGCGTGATCGGAGAAGCGCGTGCTGTCATCAATCCAACCATCGGTGACTTTGCGGCGGATACCCGGGGTCAGCAGCTGGTAATCCGTGCGGATACCCGCCAGGCGACGACGCCCTTCAGCACCTTCCGGCCACCAGGTGAACTGGTTGCTCTGGCGATTAATCTCCCGGAAGGCATCGACACAGCCGACCTCATCAATCATGCGATCCATCCAGGCCCGCTCATGGGGCAGAAAGCCTGAAACTTCCACCTTGTGATAGAGGGGACTGGCATCCGTCACATGATGGGCGGTCTGCAGATTGGCGCAGAAAATAAACTGACGCCTTTTACGCAGGGTTTTCTGCAGATGCACACCGAAGGCGTCCATAAAGGCATCTTTGCGATCCAGGTGGGTCTCGTCCGAGTCGCCAACCAGCTCTTCTTCCCTACCCAGGGCACGGGGAGCCATGACACTGGCGACACTGACACGGTCAAAGTCAGCCTGAATGAAGCGCCCTTCCCGGTCAGCCTGCTCATTGGAGAAGCCATAGATGATCGCTTTCGGGAAATGCCGGGTATAGATACCCACACCGCCATCCTCGGTGTTTTCCGCATCAATGAAATAGGCCTCGTAACCTTCTGGCGTAAAGGCTGGATCATCGAGGTCGGCCATGCGGATACGGTGATCCTGCACACACACCACGTCGGCATCCTGCTTATGCAACCAGTCAAAAAAGCCGCTCTCGATTGCCTGAGCCAGACCGTTGACGCTGATCGATACTACCCGCATAGATGTTCCCTGATTCGCTTTGTGTGTATGATACCGGTTTTACGCATTTTTAAAAGAATCCATCCCCGCCAGAACCCCGGTCATGCACGATTATCAGCAAGAATTTATTGAGTTTGCCATCCGCCGCGACGTACTGCGTTTCGGTCAGTTTACCCTTAAGTCAGGCCGTACCAGCCCGTACTTTTTCAACGCCGGGTTGTTCAATACCGGCGAAGACCTACTTCAGCTCGGCCGCGCCTATGCAGCGGCACTTCGCCGTAGCGGGCTGGAGTATGACATCATTTTCGGCCCTGCCTATAAGGGGATACCCTTGGCAACCACCACCGCTGTAGCCCTTGCTACAGAAGGGGACAGCCGCCCCTATGCCTTTAACCGCAAAGAGAAAAAAGAACACGGAGAAGGGGGCAATCTGGTGGGCGCGCCGTTACAGGGCAAGGTACTGATTGTTGACGATGTCATCACCGCTGGCACCGCCATTCGCGAATCCATTGCGCTGATCCGGGCGCAAGGCGCAGAGCCTGCCGGGGTACTGATTGCCCTGGATCGCCAGGAACGTGGCCAGGGTGAACTCTCCGCCATTCAGGAAGTCGAACAGGAATACAACATACCGGTAGTCAGCATCATCAAGCTGGAGCAGATTCTGGCCTGGCTTGACAAGCAGCCTGGCGACAAGGCTCACGCCCTGGCAGTAGCTGCCTACCGCAGCGCCTATGGCATAGAGAGCCCGGCGCAGTAGGAAAGAACGGACTCAGTTGAGCAGTTCGCTGGCAAGGTCAGCAGGCTCTGTTATGCTTGAGCTTGATCACCATGCCAGCAACGCTGGTCGGTTTTTGACTTAACTCTGGTATTCGCATGAAGAAACGCCCCCTGATGACCGCCCTCGTCGTCCTCACGCTGGGAATGATGGTAAGCACCAGCGCACTTGCGCGCATGTACCGCTACACCGACGAAAGTGGCCAGGTCGTTATCAGCAACACGGTACCTCAGGAAGCAGCAGTACGTGGCTATGAAATCCTCAACAGCAGCGGCCGCGTCGTCGAGCGCATAGCTCCGGCGCCCACCGCAGAGGAGGTGGCAGCGCGGGAGGCGGAACGGCAGCGCCAGGAGCAGGCCGAGCGGCAGCGCCAGGCCGATGCCCAGCTGCTAAGGCGCTACAGCAATCCGGATGACGCCGTACAAGCGATGGGCCGCAGAATGCAGGAAATGCAAAGCATGATCCAGCTTAAACGCGGTAATGTCTCTTCCCTGTCCGGACAACTGGACAGCGAGCAGGAGCGCGCGGCCAATCTGGAACGCGCCGGCCAGACAGTGCCAGACGCCCTGCTACTGCGTATCGAGCGCCTGCAGGCGCAGATCCGCGACATTGAGCAGGAAATTGAGCAGCATCACCTGGAAGCGGCCAACGCCCGGCAGGAATTTATCCAGGATATTGAGCGGCTGGAAGCCATTACCGACCGGCAACGCAGCCTGCCACTGCCTGAGCAGATCTGAGCGGCGCCAGCACATAAAAAAACGCACCCATGGGTGCGTTTTTTCTTGCCCTTACGAGGGCCGCTTGCGTTCACCAACCCTTAGGCAGTGGCAGCAGGCTTCTTGGCAGCCGGCTTTTTCGCTGCTGGCTTTTTCGCCGCAGGCTTGGCTGCTGCTTCAACTTTCTTTGCAGCGTCTTCAACGCCTTCGGCAACTTCAGCGGCTTCCTTTTCCAGCTTGGCAACCAGGTCAGCAGCAAAGTTGTTGACGCGCTCGTTCAGGCTGCGCAGCTGCTCGAACAGGCTAACACTGTACTCATTGTAACGCTCACGCAGGGCCTTGACGCTGTACTCACGCACGTCAGCTTCCAGCTTCTCGGCGTATTCAAAAGGCTTGGAAACCAGCTTCTGCTGCTGCTCTTCAGCCGCATTGATGCCTTTTACTACGATTTCCTGAATCTGTTCCTGATAGCTCTTCAGCTTACCCATAGCAACTCTCCTGTCATTTCACCGTGTTTTGCGGGGGAAACTCACCCCCATTACTGACTGCAGCCACCAGAGTACGGTGAAAATTTAGAATGTTCATACTAGGGAGCCTCTGATTAAGTCCCGGATAGCCTACCAGCGAAAAAGTACCCAGCTCGGTACCACCATGCGCGGCTCATCATGCCGCACCCAGCCACCGCCATCAGCGGGCACCAGATAGTAGGCAGGCCCCCGGCTCGGCACTACCTTGATTTCGGTGATCTGACCGCCCACCCGGTATTCATAATAGGTGGCATCCTCGCCCGCACGGATCACAATCTGCGGCTCATCCGCCAGCGGGCGATACTCCGAAGCCCGCACCGGCGGCTGCATGGGCACTTCATCGTCCAGTGCAACGACAGGAGCCGACAGCCCCAGCAGTAACATCAGCGACACGGGCGTTGTCATCAACGATTTCATGGTAACCTTGTCCTCAGCAAAAGCGGCGCACCACGACCTTCATAACTGCGCCAGTAAAAATTACAGGCCCGGGTCAAAAAAGCAGACTGACCCGCCCGGAAGTCCTTTGCATAGCTTACACCGGCACAGCCTATTCACAACCTGAAACCGGACTCCTTTTGATATGAGCCAGCAAGCAACACCTCCTGTCGTTCTCGTGGACGGGTCTTCCTATCTGTTTCGCGCTTTCCACGCCCTGCCCCCGCTCACCAACAGCAAAGGTCAGCCCACCGGGGCCATCAAGGGCGTCATCAGCATGTTGCGGCGCCTGCAACTGGACTTTCCGGAATCCCGCATTGTGGTGGTGTTCGATGCCAAGGGAAAAACCTTCCGCCACGACCTGTACACCGAGTACAAAGCCAACCGCCCTCCCATGCCGGAGGAATTGGCCAGCCAGATAGCTCCCATCCACCAGATCATTGAGGCCATGGGGCTGCCGCTGCTGATTGTGCCGGACGTGGAGGCGGATGATGTGATCGGCACCCTCGCCCACGAAGCAACCGCCAAGGGTGTGGACGTGGTGATCTCGACCGGTGACAAGGACATGGCCCAGTTGGTGAGTGACCATGTCACCCTCATCAACACCATGACTGAAACCCACATGAACCGGGAAGGCGTGATCGAGAAATTCGGTATCGCACCGGAGCAGATCGTGGATTATCTGGCGCTGGTAGGGGACACGGTGGACAACATCCCCGGCGTCAACAAGTGCGGCCCCAAAACTGCGGTGAAATGGCTGAGCACCTACGGTGACCTGGAAACCCTGATGGCCCAAGCAAATGACATCAAGGGTAAGATCGGTGAGTACCTGCGTGATGCTCTGGCCCACCTGCCCCTGAGCCGGGAGCTGGCCACCATCAAGACGGATGTTGATCTGGAGTTCGGCATTACCGAGCTGACGCCCCGGGCGCCCGATCAACAGCAGCTGCTGACACTGTTTCAGGACTATGAATTCCGCGGCTGGATCAACGAGTTGCTTGACCAGCAACAAGCCTCCTCAGCCCCCGCCACCAGCGAGGCGACACCCGCACCCGCCCGACACTACGAAACCCTGCTCACACAGGATGACCTGGAGCGCTGGCTTACCAAACTGGCGGAGGCAGAGGCGTTCGCTTTCGACACCGAAACCACCAGCCTCAACTATATGGAAGCCGAGGTGGTCGGCGTATCCTTCGCCACTGCGCCTGGGGAGGCGGCCTACCTGCCCCTGATTCACGACTATATGGGAGCACCTGAGCAACTGGACAAGGCCGAGACACTGGCCCGGCTCAAGCCCTTGCTGGAAGACCCTGCCAAACACAAGATCGGCCAGAACCTGAAATACGATATCAATGTGCTGGCCAACGAAGGCATCACCCTGAGGGGCATCGCGGAGGACACCATGCTGGAGTCCTACGTGCTGAACTCGGTATCGTCCCGCCATGACATGGATACCCTGGCGCGGGAGCACCTGGGGGTGGACACCATCACCTTCGAAGAGATCGCAGGCAAGGGTGCCAAACAACTGACCTTCAACCAGATCGAGCTTGAGAAGGCTGCGCCCTACGCCGCTGAGGACGCCGACATCACTTTGCAGCTGCACCACAAACTGCGGCCACAACTGGAAAGTGCCGGACGCCTTGCCAGCGTTTACAGCGATATCGATTTGCCCCTGGTGCCCGTGCTGGCGCGCATAGAGCAACGGGGCGCACTGATCAATGCCAGCACCCTGAAGCGCCAGAGCCAGGAGCTGGCAGAGCGAATGGCAGAACTGGAACAGGAAGCCCACGCCCTGGCCGGTGAGCCATTCAACCTGGGCTCTACCAAACAGCTGCAAGTGATTTTCTATGACAAGCTGGGGCTGCCCGTTATCAAGAAGACACCTAAGGGCGCACCATCCACAGCTGAGCCTGTACTTCAGGAGCTGGCCCACGACTACCCGCTGCCAAAGCTGATCCTGGAGCACCGGGGGCTGAGCAAGCTGAAATCCACCTACACCGACCGCCTGCCCGAGATGATCAACCATCGCACGGGGCGGGTGCATACCTCTTATCATCAAGCGGTCACTGCCACGGGTCGCTTGTCGTCCTCTGACCCCAACCTGCAGAACATCCCCATCCGCACGCCTCAGGGACGCCGGGTCCGGCAAGCCTTTGTCGCGCCGGAAGGCTACAAGCTGCTGGCGGCGGATTACTCCCAGATTGAGCTGCGCATCATGGCGCACCTGTCCGGCGACCGTGGCCTGCTGGATGCGTTTGCCCACGGCGAGGATATTCACAAGGCTACCGCTGCCGAGGTGTTTGGTGTTGCCCTCAGTGATGTCAGCGCGGATCAACGCCGCAATGCCAAGGCCATCAACTTTGGCCTGATCTACGGCATGTCCGCCTTTGGCCTGGCCCGCCAGCTTGGCGTTGAGCGCAAAGAGGCGCAGGCCTATATCGACCGCTACTTCGAACGCTACCCCGGCGTACTGAAGTACATGGACGATATCCGCGCCCAGGCTCATCGTGAAGGTTATGTGGAGACCCTGTTCGGCCGCCGGCTCTACCTGCCCGACATTAATGCCCGCAACAAACAGCTGCAGCAGGCCGCCGAACGGACTGCCATTAACGCCCCCATGCAGGGCACCGCCGCAGACATTATCAAGCGGGCCATGCTGGAGGTGGACCGCTGGCTAGAGCAGGACTACGGTGACGATGCCCGTATGATCATGCAGGTGCACGACGAACTGATTCTGGAAGTCAGAACGGGGCTGGTGGACGAGGTCAGCCGCGGCCTGGTTGCACGCATGTCCGCCGCTGCAAAACTGGATGTGGAACTGCTGGTGGAGGCGGGAGTCGGCGACAACTGGGATCAGGCTCATTAAAGCGCCGCTGACGAAAGCTGCCGGGGCCGGTTACGGAGCATTATGGGGCAATTTTGCCCCTGACGCCCCGATTGCGGGCACAGCATTTCGCCTAACCCCATGAAATAGAGGGCATTATGCGCAGACATACTGGCGCGATTTTCGCATAAGACAGGATACAGGCACGGGCAGCCCGCCCGTTCCCGAGGTCTTTGTCAGCGAAGAGGTATGGCGTATGGTCCCCGGTCCCGCAGAGCGCAGCTGGTTGTTTGACCCACAGCTACTGAAACTGGTTCACCAGTGCAGACGGCTCATTCAGGCCGAGTTTGGGGTCAAGCTTCATCTCACAGATGATCACCTCGAGCAGCAGTTGGCTGGCTATGCCCAGCGATCCCGCTCATCACAGCTTGCCTCCCTCTGGAAGCGGCTGGAACCCTGCCTGCCGCAGGGCTACGAGGTTGAAGCCGAAGAGCCACAAAAGCGCCGCTATCGCGGACAGGTACTCCTCCAGGACAGCACCGGCGCAGAACCTGCCGCTCCGCGCAAGCCCCGCACGATCGTCTACCGGGGCCAGGTGGTCACTCAGCACTGACGGGCGCCGCTTTACGCGACGCCGTTACCGTGAATCAGAACTGCTTGCTGAGCTGCAGTGCCGCTGTCCAGGCGTCAATATCATAGGTACCGTTAAGGCTGGCACCATTGTTCAGAGGCTGGTCGTTGACGTCATATTCCTGCTCTGCCACATCCACCTTATCCATCAGGAAGTAGCCTACCGCGGCATCTAGTGTCCAGCCACTGCGGCGCTCATGGAACTGACCACCCAGCGCCAGCCACTGACGGTCGTCGGAGGGAATCCGTGCGGTACGGAAGTCAGGATTGATAGGTGAACGCTGATAACCGTAGCCGAGTTTGAGTGCCGCTGCCGGCGTCACCTGCCAGATAGCGCCCACAGAACCTGCCCAGGTATTCTTCCAGTTCTGCGAAACGTGACCAATCATGCCGTCCTGGCCGAAGCTACGGGCACCCAGGAAGGAGATGGTCTCATTCGGCGTGCCGGCATTGCTTTGGGTACTGAGGATATCCAGGGCCTCAAACCGGCTCCAGCGCGTCCAGGTAGCACCTGCCAGCAGGGTAACCTGTCCGGTGGGACGGAAGCGGGCGCCGAAGGACAGACTTTCCGGGATCTCCAGCGGCACCATGCCTTTCTCGGTCAGGGTCGCGGTGCCGCTGACAGTGCCGTTTTGCAGATTAAACTGCGGGGCGTTGGTCATCACCGCATCCCCTTCCAGCTTGATCTCGGTACCGGTACGGTAGGTCATGCCCAGGTCCCAGCGCTCATTCGGGCTGTACATGAGGCCAAAGGTAAAGGTCACTGCCAGGTCGTCACCCTCAATGTCAAAGTAGCCCGGCTCACTGACGCCCAACGCAGTAAAGTCCTGAAACTTCGACAGCCGCCCCTTGGCATACAGCAAATTGGCACTGACCCCCATGGAAAAGCCGTTGCCATCGTCAAAACCAATGGCCGGCGACAGGGCAATCACCTCCAGTTCGGTTTTGTCAGCGAAGAAACGGCCGACAAAGTCATCATCGTAATCCGCCTTGAGTCCATAGGGCGCATGCAGGGACAGACCGATGGCCACTTCATCCCGCAGACGGTGGGTGATGTACAGATGGGGCAGTACCGCTGTGGGTACGAATTCACCGCCGTTACTGCCTTCCACCGGCACCCCACCCACGGCCGTGGCACTGCCACTGAAATCCGTGTTGATATTCAGCACCGCTGCGCCAACGGAGACATGCGTGCCTTCCAACCGGGTCATACCGGCCGGATTGAAGAAGGCAATGGAGGCATTCTCGGGGTTGGCCACTGCGCCCGCATTGGCAACCCCCATGTTGCTTGCACCCTGCTCATTGAGGGCAAACCCGCTTGCCTGCGCATATCCGCTTGCGACACCAACGGCGACAGCCAGGGTTGTATGACGTGTGGTTTGAGACAATTGGCGGAAAAGCTTCATGATCAGCACCCTTTCGTGAGCAGTAGCGGCGGTAACCGCCGTCAAAGGGCGCGGAGCATAGCAAATCAGGCCGAATGGCCTCAAATGCTTAACCTATTGATTTGCATGCTGACACAAAAAAGCGCCCAATGAAGGGCGCTGCGTGGGATGAAGCCAGACACTAGGCTCAGTCGTCCTGAATGGTCAGTCGGTCCAGCTTGGATGACAGCTTGTCAGCACCCTGAGCGTCCGCTCCCAACTTGATCATCAGTCGCAGATCGTTGGCAGAATCCGCATGAGCCAGCGCATCTTCATAGGTGATGGAGCCTTCCGCATAGAGACGATAAAGGGCCTGATCAAAGGTCTGCATACCGATTTCGTTGGACTTGGCCATCAACTCCTTGAGCTTGTGCACCTCACCCTTACGAATCAGGTCAGCCGCCAAGGGCGTGTTGATCAGCACCTCGATAACCGCACGGCGCCCTTTGCCATCAGGTGTCGGTACCAGTTGCTGGGCCACAATGGCTTTCAGGTTCAGGGACAGGTCCATCCAGATCTGGTTGTGCTGTTCTGGCGGGAAGAACTGGATAATCCGGTCCAGCGCCTGGTTAGCGTTGTTGGCGTGCAGGGTGGCAAGACACAGGTGACCGGTCTCAGCGAACTGCACTGAGTATTCCATGGTGTGCTTGGTCCGCACCTCACCGATCAGAATCACGTCCGGCGCCTGCCGCAAGGTGTTCTTCAGGGCCACCTCGAAGCTGTCGGTATCAATACCCACTTCCCGTTGCGTGACGATGCAACCGGCATGCTGATGGACAAACTCAATGGGGTCCTCAATAGAAATGATATGGCCCCGGCTGTTGCGGTTGCGGTGGCCGATCATGGCTGCCAGCGAGGTGGATTTACCGGTACCGGTCGCACCCACGAACATGATCAGACCCCGCTTGGTCATGGCCAGGTCCTTGATCACTTCCGGCAGCGCCAGGTCATCCAGTTGGGGAATCTTCACTTCGATACGGCGCAACACCATGCCACAGAGGTTGCGCTGGAAAAACGCGCTCACCCGGAAGCGGCCAATACCCCGAGCACTGATGGCAAAATTACACTCGTGGGAGTCGTCAAACTCAGCCCGCTGCTTGTCATTCATGGCACCGTAGACCAGCTCACGGGTCTGCTCCGGCGTGAGGGCATTTTTGGTCACCGGCAGCACTTTGCCATTGACCTTCATACTGGGCGGAACACCTGCAGTGATAAACAGGTCAGAGCCACCCTTCTCCACCATCAGGCGAAGCAGCTTTTCGAATTCCATATGCCTTTCTTAAGCCTCCGTCAGAAATTGTCCGGCATCTTCGCTTTGACTCGCGCCGCTTCCCGGGTAATCAGACCTTTCTGCAGCAAACGCTGCAGACACTGATCCAGGGTCTGCATACCCAGCGAACCACCGGTCTGAATGGCAGAGTACATCTGCGCCACCTTATCCTCACGGATCAGGTTACGAATTGCTGAGGTGCCGATCATAATTTCGTGCGCAGCCACCCGGCCACCCCCCACTTTTTTCATCAGCGTCTGGGAAATAACCGCCTGCAGGGACTCAGACAGCATCGAACGCACCATGGACTTTTCTTCAGCCGGGAATACGTCAACCACGCGGTCAATGGTCTTGGCGGCCGAGGTGGTGTGCAGGGTGCCGAATACCAAGTGGCCCGTTTCCGCAGCGGTCAGTGCCAGGCGGATGGTTTCCAGGTCCCGCAGCTCACCCACCAGGATAATGTCAGGGTCTTCCCGCAGGGCGGAGCGCAGCGCTTCATTGAAACCGAGGGTGTCCCGATGCACTTCCCGCTGGTTGACCAGGCATTTCTTGGACTCATGCACGAATTCAATGGGGTCCTCAATGGTGAGGATGTGCTCATAACGGGTGTCATTGATGTAGTCGATCATTGCCGCCAGGGTGGTGGACTTACCGGAGCCCGTCGGCCCGGTCACCAGCACAAGACCACGCGGCACGGATGAAATGTCCTTGAACACCTGCCCCATACCCAGGTCTTCCATGGTCAACACCTTGGAAGGGATGGTCCGGAATACCGCGCCGGCACCACGGTTCTGATTGAAGGCGTTAACCCGGAAACGCGCCACCCCTGGCACCTCAAAGGAGAAGTCTGTCTCCAGGAACTCCTCGAAATCCTTGCGCTGCTTATCGTTCATGATGTCATAGATCAGACCATGAACTTCCTTATGCTCCATGGGCGGCAGATTAATCCGCCTGACATCGCCATCGACCCGAATCATGGGGGGAAGACCGGCAGACAGGTGCAAATCCGACGCGCCCTGTTTTGCCGAGAACGCCAGCAGTTCAGTTATATCCATAATGTCCTCGGAAGGTTTTCTTCTTGATTATTCTTGGCATTTCAGGAGCCTGCGAGTAACGTGTAGGCATCTCGACGGGACAGACCCAAGCCATAAAATGTAACCATGAGCATAGCAGACAAGATCGCGAGCGTAACCCGACGCGTACAAAAAGCAACAGAGGCCGCTGGCCGGCCAACAGGCTGTGTCAAACTGCTGGCGGTCAGCAAAACCCGAACGGCGGCGGAGCTACGGGCCGCTATAGCCGCCGGGCAACGGGCCTTCGGCGAAAACTACCTGCAGGAAGCCCTGGATAAAATTGCGGTATTGCAGGATCAGCCGGGGCTGGAGTGGCACTTTATCGGCCCCATCCAGTCCAATAAAACCCGAGCTATCGCAGAGCACTTCCAGTGGGTGCACAGCGTGGATCGCCTGAAGGTTGCCCGTCGCCTCAGTGAGCAACGCCCGGAGGGCCTGCCACCACTGAATCTGTGCCTGCAGGTCAATGTGAACGATGAGGCCAGCAAAGCCGGCGTATCCCTGGCGGAGCTGCCGGAACTTGCCCGCGAGGTGGCCCAACTACCCCACCTCAGCCTGCGCGGCCTGATGGCAATCCCGGATCCAGAACAACCGGAGCAGGCGCTACAACAGTCTTTCAATGACCTGGCGTCAGCATTGCAGGCATTGAGACAGCAGCCCTGGGCCAGTGATCAGCCGCTGGACACCCTGTCCATGGGCATGTCCGATGACCTGGAGCTGGCCATCACAGCCGGTGCCACCTGGGTGCGGGTTGGTACTGCCCTGTTTGGCGAAAGACCCGCAAAAACATAAAGGGGCTGATATCATGTCTGCACCTGAACCCCAGTTTGCACCCTAAGGAGTCTACGTTGAGCAAGTCCCCCACCATTTCCTTTATCGGTGCCGGCAACATGGCCAGCGCGATCATCGGCGGCATGCTGGACAGCGGCTACAAGGCAGCCAGCATCTGGGCCAGCGCACCGGACGATGAGCATCTGCAGGCCCTGCGACGCCAGTTTGGCATCAGCGTAACAACGGACAACCGGCACTGCGCCGAGCAGGCAGACATCATCATCCTGGCGGTCAAGCCGCAAGTCATGAAAGCGGTATGCCAAACGCTGGCACCGGTGGTGCAAAACACCCGTCCACTGATCATTTCCATTGCCGCTGGTCTGGAAAGCGACACCCTGGACCAATGGCTCGGCGGCGGCTTGCCGCTGGTTCGCGTTATGCCCAACACCCCGTCACTGGTGGGCAAAGGGGCGGCAGGACTCTACGCCAATAGCGCCACCAATAATAACCAACGCGGTGCCGCCGAGGCCATATTCCAGAGCATCGGCAGCGCCCTTTGGGTAGACGACGAAGCACAACTGCATGCGGTTACCGCACTGTCGGGCAGCGGCCCGGCGTATTTTTTCCTGATGCTGGAAGCCCTGGAAACCGCAGCCATGGGCCACGGCATGGCACAGGACACAGCCCGCCAGCTGGCAATCCAGACCATGGCCGGGGCTGCGGAAATGGCCCGGCGCAGCAGCCACGAGCCCGCGCAACTGAAGCGCAATGTCATGTCCCCCGGCGGCACCACAGAGCGCGCCATCCACTGTTTTGAGGAGAAAGGGCTGCGCAACCTGGTGGATGAAGCCTATACTGCGGCCCTGACGCGCTCACAGGAGATGGCCAGGGATCTGGCAGCGGACTGACCCCTATCAACCCTTAATTCTGGAATCAGTGACAGCCCCTATCGGAGTTTTCCATGCTGGCAGACATCCTCATCACCACCTTACAGATTGCATCGACGTTTTATCTGACCATCGTACTGCTCAGGTTCATGCTGCAGCTGGCCCGGGCCGACTTCTACAATCCCATCTGCCAGTTCGTGGTGAAGGCCACCAACCCACCCCTGCGCCCCCTGCGCCGCTTTATCCCGGGCTGGGGCGGTATTGACGGTGCAGCACTGGTACTGGCTGTCCTGATTCAGGCGGCCGCCTTCATGCTGATCCTGTTTGCTCTCAATGGCGGCCCCGCCGGTATCAACCCCGTTACCCTGCTGGCCTGGTCTGCCATCACAGTGCTGGGACTGATCGTCAAAATCTATTTCTGGTCAGTCATTGCCGTCGTCATCATTAGCTGGGTCGCGCCCCAGAGCCACCACCCTGCCGTGCAACTGATCGTGCAGCTGACAGAGCCCGTGCTGCGCCCGGTACGGCGACTGATGCCCAACCTGGGTGGCCTGGACCTGTCACCGATTATCGTGTTCCTGATTTTGAACATTATCTCGGTGATCATTGCCCACATTGCTGCCAGCATGGGTCTGGCCAGCATTGGCGTCTCGTTGTGAACACGCGCACGTATTGACAAATTATTACAAAAAGAGGCCGCCCGTTACGCCCCCTTAAAACAGCGACAACCCATTGAATCAAAAGAATAATTAAATAAAGAAGCATTACGACTGCCGGTTTGCCGCATTAAAAACGGCAAACCGGTCACATCACCACCTGTCACATTCTCGCTATTCTCCCCTACAATTGAGACCTTACCGCATTTTCATGATTTTCCGGAACAGGATCGGCACACCATGAGCAAGGGCAGCCTGTCACAGCAAGTTGAAGCCTACCACGCGTGGAAAAAGGAACTGATTCGTCAGATTTCCCGCTATCGCCTGTGGCTTCAGGACAATGACCTTTTCTCCGAGGACATCAGCAGCCGCATTCGCCGTGGCCTGGAATTACTAATTGAAGATGAGCTGACCATTGCCTTTGTTGGCGAGTACTCGCGCGGCAAAACCGAGCTTATCAACGCCCTGTTCTTTGCCGACTACGGCCAGCGCATGCTGCCGTCACAGGCTGGGCGCACCACCATGTGCCCTACCGAGCTGTACTTTGATCGCAACGAAAACCGCAATTACCTGATGCTGCTGCCGATTGAAACCCGCCGGGAAGAACAATCCCTGCAGCAGCTACGCAAACAGCCGCAGCGCTGGCAACGCTTTGATCTGGATGAGGCCTCACCGGATGTCATGCGCCAGGTACTGTCGGAGGTGGCCACCACTAAAAGCGTCACGCCACTCGAAGCCGCTGAACTGGGTTTCCGGGAGTCCATGCTGGAGCCGGACCGTGAACGGCCGGGTCAGGTACTGATCCCAGCCTGGCGCAACGCCCAGATCAGCATCCGCCACCCGCTGTTCGAGCGTGGCTTGCGCATTCTCGACACGCCGGGGCTGAACGCTCTGGGCTCAGAGCCTGAGCTGACCATCAGTCAGTTGCCCAATGCCCATGCGATTATCTTCCTGCTCAGCGCCGACACCGGGGTGACGGCCAGCGATATAGCCATCTGGAAGAACCATATCGCCACCGATAACGCCGACCATCGCGCCGGGCGTTTTGCCGTGCTCAACAAAGTCGACATACTCTGGGACGATCTGCAGGGCGAGCTGCACACCCAGCAGTCCATTGAGCGCGTTCGCAGTTACAGCGCCGACCAGCTTGGCATTCGCACTCAGGACGTCATTCCCGTTTCTGCCAAACAAGGCCTGATGGGCCGGGTCAAAGGCGATCAGCCGCTGTTGGAGCGCAGCCAGTTGCCGAGCCTGGAGCGACTGATCATTGACCGCATTCTGATGCACAAGGAAGAGCTGATCACCCGCAGCCTGATTAACGACCTGCTGGGCATGCTGCAGAACAGTCAGGCCGCCATGCAGGCCCGCCTCGAATCCCTGCAGGAAGAGCTGAAAGCCTGCGGTGATACCCGGGTGGACCGGGACGCCCTGCGCCGCCTGGCGGAACGCAGCCAGAAAGATTATGACTTCTACTATAAGAAGCTGATCACCCTGCGCTCCAGCCGCCGCCTGATGCAGACGCAGGGTGATGCCCTGTGCAAACTGGTGTCGGAGGCCCGCTTCGAGGCCCATACCGACAAGGTGCGCAATCTGCTGGAAAACAGCTGGACCACCGCAGGTATGAGCGGTGCCATGAACCACTTCTTTGAACTGCTGGAAGCCGACCTCACCAACCTGATGACGGAAGGCAAGCTGGCAGAAAAAATGGTGGCGTCCATTTACCGCCGCTATAACGAAGATAGCCGCGCCCGGCACCTGGAGCCCATCCCACTGCGGGCTGGCCGCCACGTGATTGCCGTGCGCGAGCTGCGCAAGAAAGCCAACAAATTCCGCCATAATCCAAAGAATCTGCTCACAGGTCAGAACGTTCTGATCCGCCGCTTCTTCAATATCATGGTGAATGAAGCCCGGACTCTGCACCAGCGGGTGCGCCAGGACGTTGAGCGCTGGCCGGAGGAAGCCCTGCTGCCCATCATGCAGTTCTCTCTGGAGCAAAAACGTTTGCTGGAGCTGCAGATTCGCCGCATCCGTGACATGGTGAAGAACGAACGTAGCGGCAAAGAAGAGCGCGGGCGTCTGGAAAACACCATTCTTGAGCTGCGCAAGCAGCTGGAGCTGGCGGAGAATATGCACCGCCAGATCCGCAAGCCTGCCCCCACCCTGATCCAGCAAAAAGTGGTTAACCTCTCCGGCATCGCCTGATGCCGGTTGCAGCCCCGGGGCCACAGCTTTAAACTGCTGGGCTGGATTTGTCCCGGACCCACTGGCTCAGGAAGCTGCGCGTCAATGCCTGATTCGTTTCCCCCGGATTCCGTGGGGCTTGTTGCCCCGCAGAAACTACACTTTGACACCCCCTTGACCCTGGCCTGCGGACAGACACTGGATCGCTACGAGCTGATGGTGGAAACCTACGGCACACTCAACGCTGATGCCAGCAATGCCGTACTCATCTGTCACGCCCTCAGCGGCCACCACCACGCTGCTGGCTACCATACCGAAGATGACCGCAAGCCGGGCTGGTGGGACACCTGTATCGGCCCCGGCAAACCCATAGATACCAACCGTTTCTTTGTGGTATCACTCAATAATCTGGGGGGCTGTCACGGCAGCACCGGGCCCAACGCCATTAACCCGGAATCCGGTCGCCCGTTTGGCCCGGACTTCCCGGTGATCACAGTGACCGACTGGGTCAACAGCCAGGCCCGCCTGGCGGACCGGCTTGGCATCCAGACCTGGGCCGCCGTGGTGGGGGGCTCGCTGGGAGGCATGCAGGCGCTGCAGTGGAGCATGTCCTACCCCGACCGCCTGCGCCACGCGGTGGTGATCGCATCCACCCCGCGGCTCACCGCTCAGAACATCGCTTTCAACGAAGTAGCCCGCAAAGCCATCACCTCAGACCCGGAATTTCATGGCGGACGCTTCTATGACCACGACGCCATTCCACGCCGGGGCCTGATGCTGGCTCGAATGGTGGGGCACATCACCTACCTGTCGGACGCCTCCATGGGCGAGAAGTTTGGCCGCGAGTTGCGGGATCAGGCCTACAAGTTTGGCTTTGACGCGGAATTTCAGGTGGAGAGTTATCTGCGCTACCAGGGTGAGCGCTTCTCGGAAACCTTTGACGCCAATACCTACCTGCTGATGACCAAAGCCCTGGATTACTTTGACCCGGCCTATGAACATGACAATCAGCTGGCCAAAGCCGTCGCCCAGGCTCAATGTGAGTTTCTGGTGCTGTCATTCAGCACTGACTGGCGCTTTACCCCGGCGCGCTCTGAAGAGTTGGTGCGGGCGCTGATTGCCGCCCGACGCAAGGCCAGCTACGCCGAAATAGACGCGCCCTGGGGGCATGATGCCTTTCTGATCCCCACGCCCCGGTACATGGACATCTTCACCACCTACATGGACCGTGTCGCACGGGAGGTGGGCGCATGAGAGCGGACCTCGACATCATTCAGGAGTGGATCAAGCCGGGCAGCCACATACTGGACCTGGGCTGCGGTGATGGCACCCTGCTGGACTACCTGCAACGGGAACGTGACGCCACCGGCTTCGGCCTGGAGATTAATCCCGCCCATATCACCACCTGCATGGCCCGTGGTGTAGCCGTGATCCAGCAGGATCTGGACAAGCAGGGGCTCGGCAACTTTGAGGACCAGACCTTTGATACGGTACTGATGACTCAGGCCCTGCAAGCCGTGCGACGGCCGGATCTGGTGATAGAGGAAATGCTGCGGGTGGGCCGGGAAGGCATTGTCACGTTTCCCAATTTTGGCTACTGGCGTCTGCGCTGGTTTCTGATGCGCCGTGGTCGTATGCCGGAGTCAGAGACCCTGCCCTACAAGTGGTATAATACGCCTAACATCCACCTGTGCACCTTCAAGGATTTTGAGGCCCTGTGCCGTCGCCGCAACATCCGTATCCTGAACCGCACCGTAGTGGATGGAGAACACCGCGACCGATGGCTGAGCCGCCTGTGGCCCAATATGCTGGGGCAAATTGCCATCTACCGCATAACTCGCCAGGAGTGATTACCATGAGCCGGCTGCCCGCATTACGTACCCAGTTCCTGCTACCAATCCTTTGTCTGGCACTGGTGCTGGCAACGCCGGCACAGGCCCGCAAAGTGGAGTTTGGTGACTACGAGATTCATTACAGCGTATTTCCCAGCACCTTCCTGACCCCTGAAGTGGCGGCCGCCAACAACATTCCCCGCAGCCGCTCCATTGGTATCGTCAACATCGCCATCATGATCAAGGACCCCGAGCACGGCGGCATACGCCCGGTCAACGGTCAGGTTGAGGGCAATGTGGTCAACCAGGTACAGCAGTTACGTCGGCTGGGCTTTCGCCGCATTCATGAAGGCCCGAACGCCATCTATTTTATTGCCGAGTATCAGTACCGGGATGCCGAGCTGCTGACCTTCCAGATACGCGCCCGACCCACCGGCCAGGAAGAAGCCTTCCCGATACGCTTCTCTCATGCCCTTTATAATGACTAAGGAAGCCTGCATCCGTGATGTCTGATAACCGGCTGGTGCTGGCCAGCAATAACCAGGGCAAGCTGGCGGAACTGGGCGACCTGCTCGCGCCTTTGGGCCTGCAGCTGGTGGCCCAGCGTGAACTGGGCGTACCAGAGGCTGAAGAGCCCGCTATCACCTTTGTGGAAAATGCCCTGATCAAGGCGCGCCATGCCGCAGCCTTGACGGGCCTCCCCGCACTGGCCGATGACTCCGGCCTTGCCGTGGATGCTCTGGGGGGGCAACCCGGCGTGCGCTCGGCACGCTTTGCGGGCCCTGATGCCAGCGACCAGGACAATATCAAGGCGCTGCTCACCGCCCTGGCGGATGTGCCGGACAGTGAACGGCGCGCCTGGTTCCACTGTGTACTGGTGTTCCTGCGCAGCGCAGACGACCCCACGCCCCTCATTTGTCACGGCCGCTGGCAAGGGGAAATTCTGCGCGCCCCCCGAGGTGACGGCGGCTTTGGCTACGACCCGGTGTTCTGGGTGCCAGAGACGGGCTGCGCCGCCGCGGAGCTCAGCCGCAGCGAGAAGAGTGCCCTGAGCCATCGCGGCAAGGCCTTGCAAAGCCTGCGCAGCGAGTTGGCTGCCGTACTGGGCTTCAGCTGATCCTGCACATGCTGCCTGCTGATACGGCCTTGCCACCGCTGAGCCTTTACATCCACGTACCCTGGTGCGTGCGCAAGTGCCCCTACTGCGACTTCAATTCTCATGCCCGGCAAGGGGCTATTCCCGAGCAGGACTATCTGCAGGCGCTGCTGGAGGACCTCACGCCAGACCTGCCATTGGTGGCCGGGCGCCCGATCCAGACCGTCTTTATTGGCGGCGGCACTCCGTCACTCATGTCACCGGGCTTCTACCAGCAACTGTTTGCGGCCCTGGCAGGCTCGTTGAGTTTCAGTGCAGACTGCGAGATCACTCTGGAAGCTAACCCCGGCACCGTGGATGAGGCCCGCTTCAGTGGCTTCCGCGCCGCCGGTATCAACCGGCTCTCTCTGGGCATCCAAAGCTTTGACCCTGAAGCCCTGCGCACCCTCGGGCGCATCCACGATGACCAGGCGGCACACCGCGCCATTGAGGCCGCCCGCCAGGCTGGTTTTGACAATTTCAATCTGGACCTGATGCACGGTCTGCCAGGACAGACCCCGGCAGCGGCGGTGGCCGATCTGGAAGCCGCCCTGAGCTGGCAACCACCGCACCTGTCCTGGTATCAGCTCACCCTGGAGCCCAATACCGAGTTTTACAGCCGGCCACCCGCACTCCCTGACGACGATCTACTATGGGCCATTTTTGCGGCTGGGCGCGAGCGGCTGACCAGTGCCGGCTTCAGCGCCTATGAAGTGTCCGCCTGGAGCCTTCCGGGCCGCGAGTCGCGGCATAATCTCAATTACTGGACCTTTGGTGACTACCTGGCACTGGGGGCAGGTGCCCATGGCAAGCTGACCGTGGCGGGCCAGACACCCTTTCGCTACTGGAAAACCCGCCAACCCGACGCGTACCTGCAGCGTATTGGTAGCCGCACGGCGGGGCGAGAAGACATTGAATCCGGCCAACTGCCGCTGGAGTTCATGATGAATGCCCTGCGACTGATGCAGGGTGTGCCAGAATGCCTGTTCCAGCAACGCACGGGTTTACCTCTGGACCAGATTGGGGCGATACTGGCAGACTTGAGAACACAACAACTGCTGGCACCGGATCGCCTGCAGGCCACCCCGAAAGGACAGCGTTACCTGAACAGTCTGCTGGAAGCTTTTTTGTGATTAGCCACCCCACCCTGAAAGCCCCGCCCAGATGGCTGCTGCTTGCGGCGATGTTTACCGTTGCCCTTTTAGCCCTACTCATGTTCTTGAACAGTCTGATTGTCAGCCATGCGGCACCCCAAGGTATGGTCAGCCTGCAATTAGCGGCAACCGCTGAGCACACCATCAACATCATGCGCAGTTGGGGTGACGACGGGTTGTATTGGGCTTCCGTGTGGCTCTGGCTGGAATTTCTGTTTGTACCGGCCTACCTGGTTACCCTGCTGGGACTGACCAGTTACCTGCTGAGCGATCGCCCTGGGGTGCGGGAACAGAAAACCGGGCGTTGGGTGAAGGTTCTGTTCGTCGGCATGGCAACCGCTGATGCCGCCGAGAACGTGGTACTACTGAGCAACCTGTCGGCACCGTCGGACAACATGAGTGTGGCCGCAACCTTGCTGGCGCTGGCCAAGTTCACCTGTCTGGTTATCGGTATTACCGGCCTGATCATGATCAGGGCCGCCCGCCGGCGGCCCCTGCACCCCGAGCACTGAAGCGGCGCCAGCAAGTGACGCCAGTGCTCAAGGGCGAATACCTAATTACTGCGACGAAACAACAGATCCCAGACACCGTGCCCCAGGCGCTCGCCCCGGGTCTCGAATTTGGTGATGGGACGATCCTCCGGGCGTGGCGAGAACTGACCGGGACCAGCCACATTCTCGAAGCCTTCAGCCTCGTTCATCACCTCCATCATATGCTCAGCGTACTCCTGCCAGTCCGTCGCCATGTGGAAGATCCCCCCCACCCTCAGCTTGTGGCGGATACGCTGGGCAAACTCCGGCTGCACAATACGGCGCTTGTTATGGCGCTTCTTGTGCCAGGGGTCAGGGAAAAACAGTAATACCCGGTCCAGGCAGGCATCCGGCAGACACAGATCAATCACGTCATTGGCATCGACATCGTACACCCGGACATTGTCCAGGCCCTGCTCTTCAACATCCTTGAGCAGTGCCCCAACACCGGGTTTGTGGACTTCCACACCGATAAAATCCTGTTCTGGCGCAGCCGCCGCCATAGTGGCCAGCGACTTGCCCATACCAAAGCCGATTTCCAGATTCAGGCAGGCCTCACGGCCAAACACCAGCCGCGGGTCAATGACACCCTGCTCCCGGGTCAGACCATACTTGGCCCAATGGCGGTCATAGGCCTTCTTCTGGCCATCCGTCATTCGCCCCTGGCGAATAACAAAACTCCGTACACCCCGGCGTGTGGTCACAGGGGATGAAGGCGCTTCGGTTTTATCTTGCTCGCTCATCGCACTCTCCGTTATCGGCACAGCCGCCAGTTTAACAGAGAGCCGGCCTCACTGCGTGCCCCTGCGGTGGCTAAGCGGTTGGCTGGCCTGCCGTTGTGCGCTGTTTTCGATCCAGCTTGCGATAACCCAAGGCCTCCACCAGATGGCGGTGCTGCAGGGTCTCCAGGCCTTCCAGATCCGCCAGCGTGCGCGCCACCCGCAAGATGCGGTGCAGCGCCCGGGCAGACAGGCCCAGGCGGTCCATGGCCTGGCTGAGGAAGGCGGCGCTGCGATCATCCGGCTGGCAATACTTTTTCAGGGCATCACCGCTCAGTTGCGCATTGACGGCACCGCGGGCCTGCTGGCGTTCACGGGCTGCCAGCACCCGGTCTCTGACCCTGGCGCTGGGCTCCTGGGCGCCTGCCTTGCCCAGCAGCACCTCTCCCGCCTGCACGGGCACCTCCACATGCAGGTCAAACCGGTCCAGCAAGGGGCCAGACAGCTTGGCCTGGTAGCGGGTGATCTGTTGTGGGGTGCAGATGCAGGGAATAGTCGGGTGTCCCAGATAACCGCAGGGGCATGGATTCATGGCCCCCACCACCTGAAAGCGCGCCGGATAGGTCACCTGGCGGGCAGCCCGGGAAATGACAATTTCACCGGATTCCATAGGCTCACGCAGGACTTCCAGTACCTTGCGGTCAAACTCCGGCAACTCATCGAGGAACAACACGCCATGGTGGGCCAGCGAGATTTCGCCCGGTCGCGGGCTGCTGCCGCCACCCACCAGTGCCACCGCTGACGCGGTATGGTGCGGCGTGCGAAAGGGCGGTTGTAGCCAGCCCTGACGCGCCACATTCTGACCGGCGACCGAGTGAATACTGGCCACTTCCAGCGCTTCGCTGCGTTGCAGTGGTGGCAGGATGCCCGGCAAGCGACTGGCCAGCATGCTCTTGCCGGTCCCCGGCGGTCCAAACATCAGCAGGTTATGTCCACCGGCAGCCGCAATCTCCAGTGCCCGTTTGGGCACCTGCTGGCCAACAACATCCGCCAGATCCACGGCACGGGCAGGCTGTTCCAGGGCCGGACTGGGCTGCACCAAGGTCAGGCGGGTCTTGCCCTGCAAGTGTGCACACACATCGAGCAGGTGGGTGACGGCGAACACATCATCTTCCGCGGCGAGGGCCGCTTCCTCGGCATTCTCCGCTGGAATAATGACCTGACGCCCGGCCGACCGGGCAGCCAACACCGCTGGCAAGACACCCCGGACCGGCCGCAGGGCGCCGTCCAGTGATAGCTCTCCGATACACTCCAGCCCTGCCAGGGCCGCTGCGGGCACCTGGCCTGAGGCCGCCAGAATACCCAGCGCAATAGGCAGGTCAAAGCGACCGCCTTCCTTCGGCAGATCGGCGGGGGCCAGGTTTATGGTGATGCGGCGGGCGGGAAATTCGAAGCCCGCAGTCATCAAGGCGCTGCGGACCCGGTCCTTACTCTCGCGTACAGCAGTTTCCGGCAGCCCCACAATAGACAGAGCGGGCAAGCCATTGGACAGGTGGATTTCGACAGAAACGGCAGGCGCTTCAACGCCCAGACGGGCACGGGTGTGGACAACCGCTAGCATGACAACCTTCCCTGGTAATCAGAGTATTCAAATGATGAAGCGAGCGGGGCAGCCTCAGCCGCCCAGACGCTGCTCCAGCTCAGCAACCTTTTTCTCCAGCGCATCAACCTTTTCACGGGTGCGCATCAATACCGCCTGCTGGGCATCAAACTCTTCCCGGGTGACCAGGTCCAGCTTGGAGAGCACGGTCATGACTGTCATCTTGGCATGATTTTCAAAGTCATTTCGTGCTGCTTTCGCCATATCCGGCACGAACTGGCCAAATTGCCCTTGCAGCTGGGCCAGAAATTCCTGAGGACCTTTCATCCCGTATCTCCCGCTAAAACCGTCAAAAGGATAGTTGCGGCCAGTCTAGCATAGACTGCATCATAGCGAGGAGCCGCGCGCGCCAGATCCGGCGCACGCTCAAAGCATCATTTTGGTGCAACGAATCGCGGCTTGCGCCACCATGGCGCACCCGCATGTTCCATTTCGGAGCCTGCTAAGCATAACATTATGTAATAAAACGTGTTTTTTGCGTTGGCACACTGAGTGCTATAGCCACTGTACGCGATCCGCACAATCCCGTGCGTGGCGCCAGCATCCCGGACTCGATCCGGCTTCGTGCGAAAACATGAAGAAGAAAGTTTCGAGACGGCAATAAAACCCAGGAGAAAGCGATGAAACTTGTGACAGCGATCATCAAGCCTTTCAAGCTCGACGATGTCCGTGAGGCACTGTCAGAGATTGGCGTACAGGGCGTAACTGTGACTGAAGTCAAAGGCTTCGGTCGTCAGAAGGGGCACACCGAGCTCTATCGGGGTGCGGAATACGTGGTGGATTTCCTGCCTAAAGTCAAAGTGGAAATCGCCATTGGCGACAGCCTGCTGGACCAGGTTATTGAGGCCATCACCAAAGCGGCCAATACCGGCAAGATTGGTGACGGCAAGATCTTTGTAACAAACCTTGAGCAGGCGATCCGTATCCGGACCGGTGAAACCGGCGAAGAAGCGGTATAACCCCACAACTGACTCAGTTGTTGCCAGCGCAAAACATTTTGATCTCATTAAAGAGCCTTGTGCGGAGGGCTTCCAATGGAAAGTACTGTCTTTGAAATACAGTTTGCACTAGATACGTTTTACTTCCTTGTCTGTGGTGCATTGGTCATGTGGATGGCAGCGGGCTTCGCCATGCTGGAATCCGGCCTTGTGCGCGCCAAGAACACCACAGAGATCCTGACCAAAAACGTGGCGCTTTACGCCATTGCCTGCACCATGTACCTGATCTGCGGTTACGCCATCATGTACGACGGTGGAATTTTCCTGAGCGGCATCAAGGATATGGGCGTTGAGGAAGGTTTCGTCTATGAGGCAGAGGCCACTTACGCGCCGTCTGCGGACTTCTTCTTCCAGGTGGTCTTCGTGGCCACGGCCATGTCCATCGTGTCCGGTGCGGTCGCTGAGCGCATGAAGCTCTGGGCCTTCCTTGGCTTCGCGGTAATCATGACCGGCTTCATCTACCCGATGTCTGGTGCCTGGACCTGGGGCGAAAAAGCCGTCTTCGGTCTGTATGAACTGGGCGAACTGGGCTTCAGTGACTTTGCTGGCTCCGGTATCGTGCACATGGCTGGTGCTGCGGCTGCTCTGGCGGGCGTACTGTTGCTGGGTGCCCGTAAAGGCAAGTACGGTCCGAACGGCGAGATCCGCGCCATTCCGGGTGCCAACCTGCCGCTGGCCACACTGGGTACCTTCATCCTGTGGATGGGCTGGTTCGGTTTCAACGGCGGCTCAGTGCTGGCCACGGCCACTGCAGAAGCAGCCAACGACGTAGCCATCGTGTTCATGAACACCAACGCCGCTGCGGCGGGTGGCGGTCTGGCAGCGCTGATTCTGGCCCGCATCATGTTCGGCAAGGCTGACCTGACCATGCTGCTCAACGGCGCCCTGGCTGGCCTGGTCACCATCACGGCTGGTCCGGACACCCCAACGCCTCTGCTGGCTACCATCTTCGGTGCCATGGGCGGCCTGCTGGTTGTGTTCAGCATCGTGTTCTTCGACAAGCTGCGTATCGATGACCCCGTAGGTGCCATCTCTGTGCACGGTACCTGTGGTCTGCTCGGCCTGCTGCTGGTGCCCGTCACCAACGGTGACGCAAGCTTCTTCGGTCAGATCGTCGGCGCTATCACCATCTTTGTCTGGGTGTTCGTCACCTCTCTGATCGTGTGGAGCATCCTCAAAGCCGTCATGGGCATCCGTGTCAGCGAAGAGGACGAGTACGAAGGTGTCGATCTGGCAGAGTGTGGTATGGAAGCCTACCCAGAGTTTGTCAGCGCCAAGTAAGCGGCCCATGACACTCTGAAGCAATAATGAAAAGGCCCCGCAGCTGCGGGGCCTTTTCTGTTGTAGCGATACAAAAAAACCGACCCAGCTGGGTCGGTTTTTTTACTCCGGCTCACCCTGAAAGCTCAGTGCAAGGCCGGGTTATACAAGTGATCCTCTGCATGGCGCAGGTAATACTGCAACGCGTTGCTAGCTTCCTGCAGTGACCCGAAGGGCCCCTCAAAGGTGCCTTCACGGGTCTGAAAGAACCATTCGCCATTTACCTGTGCGAACCGATCACTGCGGAACCAGCTTTTTTCTGGCTCCCCTTTACGCACGTACATACCGCAACCTCCATCAATCGCCGCCACCTGATTATTATTTGACCACCTTTCAGTCTAGTCCATGAATCAGGTACGGCAAGTGCGGCGACTTCAGTCTTCCAGTGCTTCCAGCATGAACTGCGGCATGGCCAATGCGCCCCGGTGTACCCCCTCGTTGTAGTACCGGGTCGCGAAGGGACGCTCAGCAGCATCTTCTTCGCGGAAGTATTTCACTGGCTTGTCCTTGCCTGCCATGGTGCAACTCCACCAACCGGTGGGATAAACCGGCTGCGGGAAGGGCAACGTCTGGACATGGTCGAAACCTGCCTTTTTCATGTCCGCGTGGATGTCCTTGATAATGGTCTGGGTGTGCAGCAGAGGCGATTCGCTCTGTTGCACCAGAATGCCACCGTCCCGCAGGGCCATCAGGCAATCCCGGTAGAAGTCCACGGCAAACAGACCTTCCGCCGGGCCCACCGGGTCCGTGCTGTCAACAATGATCACATCCACACTGTTGGGCTCAATGTCCCGCATCCACTGAATGCCGTCGCCAAAGAAGAAGTTGGCGCGCGGGTCTTCATTAGATTCACAAAGCTCGGGGAAGTACTGCTCTGACAAGCGGGTAACCCGCTCATCAATCTCCACCTGCCAGGCTTCTTCAACGCCCGGGTGCTTGAGCACTTCCTTGAGGGTGCCGCAGTCGCCGCCACCGATAATCACAACTTTCTTCGGCGCCTTGTGGGTGAACAGGGCCGGATGGGTCATCATCTCGTGGTAGAGAAAATTATCCCGGGTGGTCAGCATGACGCAGCCATCCAGTACCATCAGATTGCCAAAGGTGGCAGTCTCATAGATTTCCAGCTTCTGGTACTGGCTTTGCTCTTCGTGCAGTTTCTTGGTCACTTGCAGCGAAAAGGCAGTACCCTGGTCCTGGAATACCTCGGTAAACCAGCCGTCGTTCAATACAGTCATGGCAGTTCTCCCCTACCCGGTGAATTCAATGGCGGCTATTGTAGGGGCGCAGACCCCGGCAAAGAAACAATAAATAGCACGTACTTTCCGACGGCCCCCTGGCTTTTTTTTCGCCAGTGCTTTCAGTGGCCGGTCTGAATCCCTAAAATGCGCCCATGCAAGGCAACTCACATGCCTCACGGTCTCGGAGTATAGGTAAAAGATGACTGATCAGCCCGGCACAAATGCCCACAAGGTCTACAACATTGCCCACTGGAGCGAAGGCTACCTGGATGTGAACCCGCAGGGCGATGTCCTGATACGTCCAGACCGTGGCGTCAGCGGCCAGGGCATCAACCTGCCGGAACTGACCCGCACCCTGGCCCATGAAGGCATTCACCTTCCGGTGCTGGTGCGTTTTACCGACATTCTGCATGACCGGGTCAACAAACTGTGTGACGCCTTCAATGAGGTGGCTCAGGCAGAGCAGTATCAGGGCCGTTATACTGCTGTGTACCCCATCAAGGTCAACCAGCAGCGGCGCGTGGTGGAAGAGATCATCCGTGCCGAGCCCGCGGCCAGTCGCAAACAGATTGGCCTTGAAGCAGGCAGCAAGCCGGAACTGCTGGCGGTGCTGGCACTGTCGCGCACACCCGGTTCAGTGGTGGTTTGCAATGGCTACAAGGACCGCGAGTATATCCGCCTGGCACTGATTGGCCAGAAGCTGGGCCACCGTGTTTTTATTGTGGTTGAAAAACTGTCAGAGCTGGGGCTGATTCTGGAGGAGTCCCGCAAGCTGCAGGTTAAGCCACTGATTGGCGTGCGTGCCCGACTGGCCAGCATTGGCAAGGGCAACTGGCAAAATACCGGCGGGGAAAAATCCAAGTTCGGCCTGTCCGCCAGTCAGATCCTGGCAGTCATTGCCACCCTGCGGGAAGCCGATGCGCTGGACGCCCTGCAACTGTTGCATTTCCATCTGGGCTCGCAGATTGCCAACATCCGGGATATCCAGACCGGCCTGCGGGAGTGCGCCCGCTTCTACAGCGAGCTGCTGGCCCTGGGCGCTCCCATCACCACCGTGGATATTGGCGGCGGCCTGGGCGTGGATTACGAAGGCACCCGCTCCCGTAGCAGCTGCTCCATGAACTACAGCGTCAAGGAATACGCCTACAACGTGATTCACACCTTGCGTGCCGAGTGCGAACGGGCGGGCATCCCTCACCCGGACCTGATCAGCGAGTCCGGCCGTGCTATGACCGCCCACCATGCCGTGCTGGTCACCAATGTGATTGATCAGGAGACCCCAGCCGTCATCACACCCCGTCAGCCAGCCGCTGACGCCCCCCGCCCCCTGCAGGATTTGTGGGACGCCTGGCAGAGTTTGCAGGCACCCGGTCAGGCGCGACGCTCGCAGGTGGAGCTTTACCACGACATCCTGCACGCTATGGGAGATGTTCATGGCCTGTTTGCACACGGGGTGCTGTCACTGACCGGGCGTGCCGAGGCGGAGCAGCTCTACACTGCCAGCTGCAAACTGTTGCGCAGTCAGCTGGATAGCGCCAATCGCGCTCACCGTGAGATTATCGACGAGCTGAACGAGAAGCTGGCAGAGAAGCTGTTCGTGAATTTTTCCCTGTTCCAGTCGCTGCCGGATGTGTGGGGCATCGACCAGATCTTCCCGGTACTGCCTATCAACGGCCTTAACCGTCCGCTGACCCGCCGGGCGGTGATTCAGGACATCACCTGTGACTCCGATGGCCGTATCGACATGTATGTGGATGGCCAGGGTATCGAGACAACCCTGCCGCTGCCGGAGGAAGACCCCGATCAGCCACTTCTGGTGGGCTTTTTCATGACCGGCGCCTATCAGGAAATCCTCGGGGACATGCATAACCTGTTCGGCGACACCCACTCTGTGGACATCAGCCTCAATGGCCGCGGCGGTTACGACATTCGCCACCCCATCGAGGGCGATACGGTGGCGAAGATCCTGCGCTATGTGAACTTTGAACCGCAAACTCTGCTGGAATCCTACCGTAGCCAGTTTCAGGCCAGCGCACTGTCAGCAGACGAGCAACAGGGGTTTCTGGTGGAGCTGGAAGCCGGCCTGAACGGTTACACCTATCTGGAAGATTGAGGTCTGGGCCAGCCTCCCAAGGGGGGCTGGCGAGCCGCTAACTCTCGGTGGTTCCCTGCTGGCGCTCACGGAAGGCGGTCGGTGACATGCCCTCCCACTTGCGGAAGGCACGCCCGAAATTGGAAGGGTCGCTGTAGCCCAACTGATAGGCAATGTCGTCAATGCCACGCTGGGTCTCGGCCAGCAGCTTGCGGGCCCGCTCGCTGCGAACAGTATCCAGAATCAGCTGGAAGCTGGTTTGTTCATTACTGAGCTGGCGGCGCAGGGTGCGGGCAGACACATGCATGCGTTCAGCCACCAGCTCCAGCCCCGGCAGGCGGCCGTCGCCCACCGCCAACAGAATCGCCCGCACTTTACTGGCGGTGCCTTCCAGCGCTGCCAGCCGGCGCAGCTCCGCTTCACATTCAACCTCCGCCATACGCCGGGCCACCGGGTTCGACAATGCCAGTTCCAGGCCCAGATAAGTTTTGCGAAAACGCAACTGGCTGGCTGCGGCATTGAATTCCACCCGATCGCCAAACAGATCACGGTAAGCCTGGGCATGGGGTGGCGGGGGGTAGGCCAGCCGGCAACAGCCGCCTTCCAACAGGCGTGTGCCAAACAGCAGGAAGGCAACATCCATCAACGAGCCTATCAACACCTCTACATTGAAATGCTGAAGGTCCTGCAGGTCCGGCTGCACATCCACCTGAATGACGGCATCATCGTCTTCCAGAAAGAAGCGCATATCCATATAGGCAAAGCGAATGCGGTAATACTTGATAAAGACCGACAGGCCCTCACCAATGGTGTCGCTGCTGATGGCAGCCTGCGCCAGCGATCCGTGGGTGGTGAACTTGAGTCGGTGCCCCAGCTCCAGCCCCAGCCCGCTATCACCCGTCAGCGCAAGTGCCTGGCGCACAACCCGCATGAACTGGCTCAGCGTCAGCAGGCTGTCCGGGCTGCGTAACGCATCCTCCGGCACACCAGCAGCCCGCAACAGCGCCGCTCTGGGTACACCACGCTCCTCCGTCAACTGGCAGAGGATGTCAGCGTAATGCGCCCGTATCGCCGGTATATCCATGTCTAGTTGCGTGTTCATAGTCTGCCGCAGCACCGTACTACATCAGGCTCCAGACTAGCCGCTTATGCCCCGCGCCACAATCACCCGCCCGACGGGAAATTCACGACAAAGTTGCAACCCGGAGTGATCTGCAAATCTGCTCCGCTCGTAAAAGCTCTCACTGACAAAGTACCGGCGAGTACCTACAATGATGAGATCTGTGGAAACACGCAAGCATCAATCCAAGGAGCGCCCAGTGAGTACACTGGAGCAAACCACAACCCGTAGTGAAGGGCACCGTGATCCCTGGGGTGTCAAGCTCGAACGCGTGGGCAAACACCAGGATCGGGAAGCATATCGCTTGCTATTTGAGCATTTTGCGCCCCAGATCAAGTACTATGCCATCGCCAACGGTATCGCCAGTCACGCGGAAGAGCTGGTGCAGGAAGTGTTTGTGTCTATCTGGCGCAAATCAAGCCTGTACGACTGGCGCAAAGCCGCAGCGTCCACCTGGATTTTTACCATTGCCCGTAATCAGCGGATTGATATGTTGCGGAAGATGCAGCGTACCAGTGCGGAAATTTCGGTGGAAACCGAGGATCTCTGGCAGATTCCCGGCGAAAACGAGGAAGAACCGGTAACGGCCCTGCACCGGCTGGTATCCGAGCGGCGCATTCGTGATTCCCTTAAGCACCTCCCGGAAGAACAAGTTACGGTGATCGCCAAGGTCTACATGGAACATAAATCTCATCAGGCAGTAGCCGATGAGCTGAACATTCCGCTTGGTACCGTCAAGAGCCGGGTACGCCTGGCTTTGAACAAACTGAAAGTGATTTTGCAGGACGAAAACGTATGACGCAGCATCATCCTGACAGCTTCATACTGATGGAGTACAGCGCAGGCAACCTGTCGGAGCCTCATGCGCTTTGTGTCCGTCTGCATCTTGAGCAATGTCCTTACTGCCGCAGCCGGGTTGATATGCTGGACAGCCTGGGCGCGGTGATGATGGAGTCCAGGCCTAAGGTTAGCGTCGATGACAGTTTGTTTGACCGCCTGCTGACCCGGATTGAAGACGAACCCGCCCAACAGGACCCGATAGAGGTTGCCCTCCGTGGCCATCGCGATCCTTTGCGAAAGCTGCTAGGCGAGGATCTGGCCAACCTGCCCTGGAAACGCCAATTGGGCGACGTCAGTGTGCTGGATATTACCGATCATTTCCCCGGCCAGCCAGAGCGGGTCGTGCTACAAAAGCTGACCCCGGGTGGCAAGGCGCCGGCCCATACCCATCGCGGCACTGAAACCACGGTGGTGCTGCAAGGCGCTTACACCGATAACAAGGGCCTGTTCAAACAGTGGGACTTTATTGTGATGGGTGAAGAAGACACGCATAAGCCCATCGCCACCCATGACGATGATTGCATCACCCTCTCGGTGCTGAGCGCCCCGCTGAAGCTCACCGGCCGCCTGACTCGCCTGCTCAACCCCCTGATTCGCTGACACGGGCGTCAGGGGCTAACCCCCGCCCGGACCAGGCTACCAAGGCAAGGTATTGCCATTCCAGTTCAGAAAAGAACCATTGTGCTGCTCGGTCAGGTCGTCCAGCAGAGACGTCAGCCGTTCAGCGGTAACCGCGGGCGAGCAAGGGTCAAGACGCGCCAGTGACGCAGCAAAGGGTTCGCTTAATGGGCTCAAAGTGGTCCCGGGGTGCACCGCAACACAGGCAACAGGGCTGTGACGGCGGGGCAGCTCCACCGCCAGATTTTTCACCAGCATGTTCAGCGCTGCTTTGGAGGCACGGTAGCTGTACCAGCCACCCAAGTGATTATCCCCAATCGCACCGACCTTGGCCGACACCGCCACTAAGCGCTTGAACTGGCGATGCCGCAGCCAGGGCGACAGGGCTTTGATCAGCAACGGAAAAGCAGCCGCGTTAACCTGAAAGGCCTGCATTAGAGCTTGCTGCTCCAGATCCTCCAGCCGCTTCTCCGCCACCAGCTCACCATGCTGCAGCACACCAGCCGCATAAATTACCGTATCCACAGCCACCTCTGCGGGCAGCAATGCCGTCAGGCCCGCTTGCCAGCGACCAGCGTCCTCCAGGGCATCCCAACGCATCACACCCTCAAGGCTCTCGCTATGGACTTGCTCGGGGCGTCGGCACAGCCCCCACACACGCACCCCGGTCCGCTGACTCAGTGTGTCGGCCAATGCCTCACCGATAGCACCGGATACACCCGCAATCACTACATTTTTCATCATCTGTGCTCCTCTTGTATATGGAGATACGACCATGAGAAAAATCAGACTGTCGTCAGTGAACCAACAAATTCAAACGCGCGTATGAACAGTACTATCAAGCGCAGTGACGCCCATGATCCTGTGCGACAACCACCAAGAGAGAGAGCGCTATGCAATATCAGGCACCGAGCAACGATATTCAGTTTCTGCTGTTTGATGTGTTAGGGCTGGATAAGCTCCACGAGCTTGAGAAATACGCCGACGCCACCCCTGACCTGATCACCGCGGTGATTGAAGAGGCGGGCAAACTGGCGGCCACCGTGATTCAGCCTACCAACAAGGTGGGCGATCAGCAGGGTTGCCAGTACGACCCAGAAACCAAAACAGTAAAGACACCAGACGGCTTCAAACAGGCGTACGACACCTTCGTAGCCGGCGGCTGGACTGCGCTGGACGCCCCCCTCGCCTATGGTGGCCAGGGTCTGCCACACACCCTGAAGTTTGTGGTGGACGAGATGGTGTGCTCCACCAATATGTCACTGGGCATGTACCCGGGGCTGACCCACGGCGCCATCAGCGCACTCTATGAGCACGGCTCCGACGCACTGAAAGACATTTATCTGGAAAAGCTGATCAGCGGCCAGTGGACCGGCACCATGTGTCTGACCGAACCTCACTGCGGTACTGACCTGGGCCTGATTCGTACAAAAGCCACGCCCAACGACGATGGCAGCTACGCCATCGAGGGGACCAAGATCTGGATTACCGGTGGCGAGCATGACCTGGTAGACAACATCGTACACCTGGTGCTGGCCAAACTGCCGGGCGCACCCAACACCACGAAGGGGATATCCCTCTTCATCGTGCCCAAGTTCCTGCCGGATACCGGCGAGCGCAACCCGGCCTTCTGTGGCGGCCTTGAGCACAAAATGGGCATCAAGGGCTCTGCTACCTGTGTGATGAACTTTGAAGGCGCCAAAGGCTGGCTGGTGGGCGAGCCCAACGACGGTATGCGCGCCATGTTTACCATGATGAACGAAGCGCGCCTGATGGTAGGCATGCAGGGCCTGGGCCTGGCAGAAATGGCCTATCAGGAAAGCCTAGGGTTCGCCCGTGAGCGTCTGCAGAGCCGCTCCCTGTCTGGCCCGAAGAACCCTGATGGACCGGCTGACCCCATCATCGTGCACCCGGATGTACGCCGTATGCTGATGCGTCAGAAAGTGCTGAACGAAGGCATGCGCGCGCTGGCCCTGTTTACCGGTCACCAGCTGGATATTTCCAAAGCACATCCGGATGCGGCTGCGCGGGAAGCGGCTGACGACCTGGTACAGATCCTGACCCCGGTGGTTAAAGCGTTTCTTACCGACGAAGGCTATAACAACGCCAACTGGGGCCAGCAGGTGCTGGGCGGCTCCGGATTCACCCAGGACTGGCCGCTGGAGCAGCTGGTACGTGATGGCCGTATTGCCCGCATTTATGAAGGCACCAACGGCATTCAGGCACTGGATCTGGTAGGTCGCAAACTGTCCCTCAAAGGGGGTCAGTTGGTCCGTAACCTGTTTGGCGTCATCACCGGTTACCTCAAGGAGCATCAGGACGCACCCCATCGTGAAGCGGTTAAGGGCGCTCTTAAGCAGCTGGAGCAGGCAACCCTGTGGCTGGCCACCAACGCGCCGAAAGATCCCGAGCAGGCGGGCGCCGCTGCCACCCCATACCTGCGCCTGATGGCCCTGACGATGATTGGTTACCTGTGGTCCCGGATGGCAGGCGTCGCCCAGCAGCAGCTCGACAAAGGTGAAGGCAACACCACCTTCCTGCAAGCCAAGGTGGCATCCGCCCAGTACTATTTCGACAAGCTGCTGCCGGAAGCAGACTGGCTGATGAAAGATATTACCAGTGGCAAAGATAGCCTGATGGCCTTCGGGGATGACCACTGGGCAGCCTGATGTCCGGAAATGACCGACGGATGTCAGCTTCTGACCTTCTGATATCCGTCAAATTCTGGAGAATAGCAGGTGTTGATTAGTGTCTCTGAACTAGTCCGATCACCTCCCCACAGGGGTGATCACCTTGCTTGTTAAGCCCCGCTCTGCGGGGCTTTTTTTTGCCCCTCAACCGCACCACCCGAGTTTAGGCAATCACCAGCCTGCGCAGCGCCCGGACAATCCGTTAGAATGCCCCCTGAATCCACTAACAGCAGGTCTGGCATGAGCAGTCCCGATGACTACAGTTTCCGGTTTGGCGGTATAGAGCGGCTGTATGGTCGGCCGGCGCTGGCAGCCTTTCGTGACGCCCATATGGTAGTGGTGGGGCTGGGCGGGGTTGGCAGCTGGGCAGCGGAGGCTCTGGCCCGCTCAGGCATTGGCGAGCTGACCCTGATCGACATGGACGATATCTGCGTCTCCAACACCAATCGCCAGTTACACGCCTTACAGGGCGAGTACGGACGCACCAAGACGGATGCCATGGCGGAGCGCCTGCGCGCCATCAATCCCCAGGCCCGCATTCATGTGCACTTTGGCTTTCTGACCACCGGCAACGTTGCCGAGCTGCTACCGGACGGGCTGGCCGGCGTTGTGGATGCCATCGACAGCGTCAAACCCAAGGCGGCACTGATTGCCCACTGCAAACGCCGAAAGATCCCCCTGGTAGTGGCGGGTGGCGCGGGCGGGCAAATGGACCCGACCCAGATTCAGGTCAGCGACCTCAGCCGTACCACCCAGGACCCGCTGCTGGCGAAAGTCCGCAATCTGTTGCGACGGGAGTACAATTTCTCGCGTAATCCGAAAAGACGTTTTGGTGTGGAGGCAGTTTTTTCCACCGAGCAGCTCACCTACCCCGACGGCGAGGGCGGCGTTTGCCTGCAGAAGCCCGCAACAGAGGGGCCGGTACGGCTGGATTGCGCCTCAGGCTTCGGCGCAGCCAGCCCGGTGACCGGCACCTTTGGGCTGGTGGCGGCCAGCCGGCTGCTGAACCGGCTGGCCCAGAAAGCTGCCAGCGCTAAAGCGTCTGACTAAAAGTCCCGCTCAGGGCGTCAGCACCAGCTTACCGCGGACATGACCTGTTTCCAGCTGGCGATGGGCCGCAACCACCTCATCAAGACTGTAGGTATCGGATACGTGTACCCGCAGGTCGCCGTCTTCCACCAGCTCAAGAATTTCTTCCAGATGGAACACATCCGGGCGCACCATCATGCCGTGGGCTCGCAGCCCGAGGGTTTCGGCTTCCGTTATGATGGCATCGGCGGTGAGGGTAGGCACGGTCACCAGCACCCCGTGTTCACTGAGGGTATGCAGTGAGCGGCGACCGGTATCACCCCCTACCAGGTCGAGCACCACATCCAGGCCGTAGCACTCGTCAATAAAGTCCACCTCGTTGTAATCAATGACCTCGTGAACACCCAACTCAGCCAGAAAATCCGCATTGCCGGCTGAGGCGGTGGCAATCACGTGAGCGCCATGAATGCGTGCAAACTGAACCGCAAAATGCCCCACCCCGCCGGCCCCGGCATGAATCAGCACCTTGTGGCCGGGCTCCAGCTCTGCCACTTCGAACAGGGCTTGCCACGCGGTCAGAGCGGCGACCGGCAGCCCACCGGCCGAGACCAGGTCCAGCTCCTCCGGCACGATGACCAGTTCATCTGCCATCGCCAGGGCCTGTTCCGCGTAGGCGCCGCCGCCATCCGGCAGACCCGTCATACCCATGACCCGGTCACCCACCGCCAGGGTAGTCACGCCCTCGCCCACCGCCATCACGGTACCGGCCAGTTCAAAGCCCGGACTCCAGGGCAGCCGGTCAGCAATTTCCTGCGCGACAAAGCCAAGACCTTTGCGGGTTTTCCAGTCAATGGGATTGAGGCCCGCACCAGCTACAGCGATCAACACCTGGCCCGTGCCAGGCGCGGGCTGTTCCGACGCCACCACCTGTAACACTTCGGCTTCACCAAATCGATCAAACACGACACGACGCATGGCAACCTCCTGGCACTTAAAGCGAGCCCTTGATCATCACAGCCTAGCAGAAATCCAGCCATCACCCGGTTATTTGATCAACAGGCACCAGCGCATCCTGGAGAATCCTTCTGAAAATGTCCGGCACCCGCGCCGGACGCTGGCTTTTCATATCAACACAGGCGTGACTGGACATGGCCCTGATCAGGGTTTTGCCATCCTGTGGCCGTACCAGCTGGAAACGACGGCAGGAGCGGAAACGACCATCAAAACCCGTCAGCCAGGTTCCCAGCAACAAGGCATCTCCCGCCAGGGCGGGCAAAAGATAGTCGATCTCGGTGCGGGTAATGGCCATGGCCTTGCCGGTGTCTTCGTGGACTGACCAGGTCATCCCCAGGCTCTCGATATGAGCCCAGCTGACATCCTCCAGCCAACGCACATAGACCACGTTGTTGGCATGCCCCAGCCGGTCCAGATCCCGTTCTTGTACCTGAATAGGCAGCACAAAAGGCGTTGGGTAATCCCAATCGATCGTCTGCTCAGACTGACTCATGGTGACACACTCCTCATTGAACGCTGCAAAAATTACCCATGCCCACCCCCTAGAGCCCGGGAATGGCACTCAAGGGTAAACGACCAATGCGGTCATTGTGCAGTGAACCAAAGTAGAGGTAGCCACCATGGGGCGTGACTGAGGTAATCTCCTGCAGGTGCTCGCCCGAGGTATCGTGCAGGCTGACCAGGGGTTGACCGGCGCTGTCCAGGGCAATCACCAGACCATAGGCGTCCACCGGCGGATTGAAACGCTCGGGCAGTTTGGCCACCAGGTTCTTCAACCAGGGCCGACGGTGCAGGCTGTCCACTTGGGCGTTGCGAGGGGACGGCAAGGCTACCCAATAGCGCCCTGCCTCATCCACCGCCAGGTTGTCGGGAAAACCGGGCAGATTATCCGCAAACACCTCCAGCTCCCCCGCGCGGGGCCCCTCCAGCCAATAGCGCTGAATACGGTACTTCCAGGTTTCGTTAACCAGCACATAATCACCCGCCAGTGACACGGCGACACCATTGGCAAAGTAGAGGTCACTCACTAACGTCTCCACCGCTTCCGTGGCCGGGTCATAGCGCAGCAGGCGACCGTGGGGGCGTAGCTCCAGCAAGTCCAGCATGTATTCTGGCTGGTTAAAACGGGAGCTGGCGTCAGAAAAGTAGATCCGACCATCAGGCGCTATATCAAGGTCATCAGTGAAGGCAAAGGGGATCCCGTCAGCCTCGGTGGCGAGCACCCGAATGTCACCATCCGGGTTGATGGCCAGCAGACCTTTCCAGGCGTCGGCAACGATGAGATAGCCTTGGGCATCAAACACCATTCCCAGGGGCCGACCACCGGTGACTACCCAGTCCTCCACACGACCGTCAGGCCACACCCGCACCACTTTGCCATCCTGGGTACCGCCATACAGACGCCCTTCGGCATCAATGGCCACATCCTCAGGGCCATAGACCTGCCCCAGAGCCAACAGATCAGCCTGCCGCAACAGCTCGTTGGGCGCGAAAACCCCGGACATGACGGGGGGCTCAGGCGCCTGCCAGGCGCGACTGTCCACCGGCGACGGCGCCATTACCAGGCCACCGACAAAAATAAACAGGATCAACAAAACTGCCACTAACCATTTCATAACACGTCCTTTGGGCCTTGTTATTGTGGTGCCTCCAGAGCGGGAGGCTGTTTGATTTTTGACCACCAGTTGGGTATAGTCACGGCTCACTTTTTGACCGGGTCAGCGCCGACGCGCCAGGCCTGCGAATACACTTTCTGGAGTTCCAAACATGCTGTACGAAGTTGCTTCTCCGCTGTTTACAGCGGCTGGCTTTGCTGTGCTTTTCGGTATCTACTACACCGCCAAAACCTTTTTTGACGCCAAAATGGCTGAACTTGAGTCCCGTGAGCCCGCGTTGCCCGCCAATGCAGACCAACTCGAGGCTTAAGGGGTCTCTGCCAGGAAGCGACGGCACAGCGCGGTAAACACCTCGGGTTTCTCGGCATGGAGAAAATGCCCGGTGTCAGGGATGATCCGCAGGCTGGCGTTAGGAAACAAGCGCCGCACCTCGGCCTGATGTTTCTCCTGAATGTATTTAGAGTCCGCCCCCTTGATGAAGAGGGCGGGCCCCTCAAATGGGCCTTCTGCCGTGGGGCCTGCCGCCAGTTGTGAATAACAGGCCTGAATGGCCGGCAAATTCAGCCGCCAACGGAATTGGCTATCCTCTCCCCGCACCAGGTTTTTGAGCAGAAACTGGCGAATGCCGGCGCTTTCCACATAGCTGGCGAGGCGAGCCTCAGCCTCCTGGCGACTGCCAAGCTGAGCCGGATCAATGGCTGACAGTCCCTCCAGAATGGCATCGTGGCGAGGGTGGTAGGTAACCGGCGCAATATCGGCAACAATCAGGTGACGTACCCGTGCCGGGTGGGCCAGCGCAACCTCCATTGCCGTTTTCCCCCCCATGGAATGCCCCAGCAGGGCAACCTGATCCAGGCCCCGGGCATCCAGATACGCCACCACATCTGCTGCCATGGACGGGTAATCCATAACCGGTGCGTGCCCGGAGCGCCCATGGTTACGTAAATCGAGTGCATGAATTTCGAAGTCGTCCTCGAGCCGGCGCGTCACCGCCCCCAGATTCTCCAGTGAACCGAACAAACCGTGCATGACGACCAGTGGTATCCCCTGGCCGCTTACCTTGCTGTACAAATCAACATTCATGCGTCTGCTTACCCCCAAGCCTGCAATTCACCCAGTGCGGTGGAGTTCACCAGATAACTGACCTGGTGTGCCAGCGCCAGACTGCCAATTTCTCGGGCAAAAGCCGTCAGATCTTCCGTTTGCGGGCCAAGACTGGCCTGATTTGACACATAACCCCACATATGTTGCAGCGCATTGCGGATGCCACCGGTCGAGGGCTGGGTGCGACAGGCGCTGACCATACGCAGCCAAAGGTTGGCCAGAGGTACTTGCCGGGCCGCCACCTGACGACCGAAATGATGATAAGCCTGATGGTTGCGCGCCAGGATGCTGTACTTGTAAGTCGCCCAAAGCTCGTGATCATTCCGGGGCAGACGAATACGCCCGGGATGACCGTCCAATGCACGGCGGGCGAACAGTTGCAGCTGTTCATCCAGCCAGGCGGTCTCCAGCGTGGGCCAGAGGACCGACTCCTCCGGCAGGGGGACACGGCCAGGGGTCGCCTTGCCACGCAATGCCATTTCAGCCACCAACTGATTGAGCCGGATGGCCAGCGCATCACCATAGCCCTGCCACTCCACGGGCATACCGGTGATGTCGGGCTGGTTCCGTTTGGCGTAGAGGCCCGTAAGCATACGCATCTGCTCTGCCAGCAGAACGTCGTCCAGAAAACCGGCATCGACATCAAGGATTCGGTGACTGAGTAACACGTAGGTTTCCTTAGACGCTGGGTGTATGCCCGGCGTCATGTAATTATCGCGGCAGAATAGCCTCAGCGAGGCCCATAATCGCCTATAGTATCAGAGGTTTTGCAGCGCGTTGCAAAGCGGTGTAAGGGGCCAGACTCAATGGTACAGAGTCGGGAATAGTCAGGGGAGAGAATCAGGGAGGGCACTGTCACCAGCGCCCTCCTGAGGGTCATGCGTAGTAAATACTATTGAGATACTCTGCCAGTGCCCGGCAGTTTTGCGCCTCAATATCGTTATGGGGAACAAAGATTTCGTCGTTCATGTCAGCCTCCTGCAAGACCGTATTAAGTGTACTTTCAGTGTACGCTGCAGAAGTCACCGGGGGGTTGACAGCCCGTTCCAGGCATTTGACATTATGTAACAGTTGGAATTAAGGAATGGTCATGGTCGAAGCGCCCCCAGGCACCCAAACAGCCCCGCCCCAAGTAGCGGCGTCCAGCACCCTCGCACTGGTGGACTACCTGCGTAAAACCGCGCAACCGGACCTTGCCCATATTGAGTCCCTGCTGGCCATTCCCCTGGCCACACTGGCCCATCCCGATCAGCGTTTACCCGCAGAGCAGCACTACCGGCTCTGGCAGTACGCCGAGCAGCTTACCGGCGATCCGCTGGTGGGGTTGCACGCAGGTACTGTGGTAGACCCGGATCGTATGGGGCTGGTGGGCCATGTATTCTTTAACTGTGACACGCTTGGCGACGCCATCACCCAGTACGTCAGACTGCAACGCCTGGTCAATGAATCGGTACAGCTGAATCTGGAGCAGCGGGACGGGCTGGCGATCCTGAGCTGGCAACCGGATGCCCCGAACCATTACTGCAGTCAGGATATGGATCGTACGCTGGCCGCAGCCGTGTGCCGGGTGCGGCATTTCATTCGCCCGGATTTCCAGCTGGCCTGGGTGGCCCTGGCACACGATCACCAGGGTCAGAGCGATGCCTATCAGCGGCTGTTCACCTGCCCGCTGCGGTTCAATCAGGCCAGCACCGGTCTGGCCTTTGCCGAGCAGTATTTGCAGCACCCGATTCCACACCGGAACCCCTACGTTCATTCCGCCATGCTCAAACACGTCAACAGCATACTGGCCAAACTGCAAACCCGGCGCTCCTTCAGTCGCAAGGTAAGACGGCTGATTGCCCAACAGATGGCCAGCGACCGGATCGACGCGGATAGCCTGGCGCGGCAGTGCCATATGAGCCGGCAGACCCTCTACCGCAAACTTAAAAAGGAGGGTTACTGCTTTCATGATCTGGTGGAGCACGTGCGGCAGGACAAGGCCCTGCGTTACGTGGCGGAAGACCGCTACTCCCTCGGCGAGATTGCGTTTCTGCTGGGGTTCTCTGAGCTCAGCGCCTTCAGTCGGGCATTCAAACGCTGGACCGGCATGTCCCCTGCCCATTACCGGGAACAAGCCCGGTTGACCACACCATCCGGTCCAGAGGGGGCACCCTGAGTCATGGATATGTCCCTGCTGGCGCTGACCCTGGGCTCCCTGTACCTGGTTGCTCTGGCTTGTGTATTCCGCGTGCTGCTGACCTACCGTACCGCCCAGGGTGCCCTGGCCTGGATCGTAGGTCTTATCGGCTTCCCCTATCTGGCCGTACCTCTGTTTATCCTGTTTGGCCGCAATCGCTTCTCCGGTTATGTCAAAGCCCGGCGGCTGGGTGACGCGTCCCTGAACTTTCTGCTCAACCAGTTCGAGCGCCAGACTCTGGCCATATCCAACCCCGGCCACGCCCATTTCAGTGACGAGCTGCAGGTGCTCTGCAAGCTGGCCCGCCAGCCCTTTACCCATGGCAACCATTGCCGCTTGCTGAAGGATGGCGAGGCGACCTTTGATGCCCTGTTCGAGGCCATGGAGGATGCACGTGACTATATCCTGCTTGAGTTCTACATCATCCGCTCCGACAAGGTCGGCCAGCGCATCAAGCACATACTCACCCGCAAGCTGGCAGAGGGCGTGCGCGTCTACTTTCTCTATGACGACATCGGTAGTGTCTGGCTGTCCCGCCATTATCTCAGAGAGTTACGGGACGCAGGTGCCCAGGTCTCATCGTTCGGGGAAGGCAACAGCCGACGCCGGCGGTTCCAGATCAACTTCCGCAATCACCGCAAACTGTTAGTCTGCGACGGTCACACCGGTTTTGTCGGTGGCATCAATCTGGGGGACGAATATCTGGGTACCGCCGCCGGTCAGGAACCCTGGCGTGACACCCACTGCCAGATCACCGGCCCTGCAGTGCTCGGCCTGCAACTGACTTTCATTGAGGACTGGAACTGGGCAGCCAGCCAGTTACCTGTGCTTAACTGGCAGGCTCAGGCCGCGCCCCAACATGACCAGGAGGTACTGATACTGCCTACGGGGCCTGCGGACACCTACGAAACCTGCACGCTGTTCTTCCTGAACTGCATCAATAATGCCCGCTTCCGGGTGTGGATCACATCTCCCTATTTCGTGCCGGACTTCCAGGTGATCAACGCCATGCAACTGGCGGCCCTGCGGGGCGTGGATGTCAAAATCTTTATCCCGGAAAAGCCCGATCACCAGATTTTCCGGTTGGCCGCCTACTCATACCTGGTACAGGCCAGCAAAGCGGGTATTGGCATCTATCGCTACCAGCCCGGCTTTATGCACCAGAAGGTGTTGCTGGTAGACGACCGTTATGCTGCCGTGGGTACCGCCAATCTGGACAACCGCTCCATGCGGCTGAACTTCGAGGTCACCGCCCTGGTGGCGGCGCCGGAGTTTGTCGCTGAGGTCAGCCAGATGCTGGAGGAGGACCTGAGGCACTGCCACAAGATGACGGCGGAGGAGTATCGCGAGCGTGGCCTGCCGTTCCGCCTGGCCTGCCGCGCGGTGCGACTGGCGGCCCCTATTCTCTGAGCACCGGCCGCACAGACAGAGCAGGCCGTCAGGATCCGACGGGCGCGCAATTCTCAGAACGCGGTAAATGTGAGAGTATTAGAACCCCTCTGATTAAGCCCCCGGACGGAGCTGAATGAACGATTTCAAACCCAGAGAGACACTGACCGAACAGGTTGCCCAACACATCGAGAACCTGATCGCATTTGGCCAGTTTGCCTCGGGAGAGCGCATTTACGAGAGCGCTATGGCCAAGCAACTGGATGTCAGCCATGGCTGCGTGCGTGAAGCACTGCTACTGCTGGAAAAGCGTCACCTGGTGCGCAACGTCCCCCGTCGCGGCACCTTTGTCACCGAGCTGGACGAATACTTTGTTCGCAGTCTCTACGAGGTTCTGCGTCTGTATCTGACCCATACCGGCGCCAACCTGGCGCGGCGCTGGCAACCAGAGGATATGGAGAAACTGGAGTCTCTTTACCAGGATATGAAGGAAGCCGCCGCCAAAGGTGACCTTGCCGGTTTCCTGACCCTGGGCATTGAGTACACCCAGGCATCGCTGACCTATGCCGACAACTATTTCATTCTGGAGGCCATCAAGGACTTGTGGCCATCCGCGCGCCGCTGCACCTTTGCCACCTTCCGCCAATCCAACCACCAGGTGCTGGAAGATAATCTGGAGCACATGCGGGCGTCCATCGAAGCGATTCGGGCGCGGGACGAGGCCGCACTGGCGGATATTCTTGAGCGCTATGCCAGACACCAGTGCGAGCAGGTGCTGAAAAGCCTGCAAGCGGTTGAAAAGGCTGGCTGATGATGGCGAGTGTCCAGTATCAGGGTCGCTGCTACCGCGCCGTGCTGGCGCTGGCACTGCTGACCCTGTTCAGCGCTTGTGCCAGCCTGCCAGACCCTGAGCTGGGCGACAGTGATGCCGCCCCCGCCAGGGCCAAACCTGCCGAGCGCCCGCAGCCCTGCGCCTGGGGCCAGCAACGCGGTGTTGCTGAGTTGTTGGCGATAGACACAGACCGTGAACCCCCCTTGGGCACCTGGCAGTTTTTCCCGGGCGATGATCTGGTGTTTCTCACCACGCCCGCCGGTGCCGACGTTGGGGATGAGTACCGGGCGGTTATCCAGCGTCCGCTGAGCGGCCCCTGTGATCAGCCTCGCTTGCGGCTGGTGGCGCCGCTGCACTAGCGGTTCAGCTCAAGGAGCCTCTGACGGCTGGCTGGCAGCACGCAGGGAGATGGGTAAACCCGCCTTACCAGGATAG
>JAIUMV010000017.1 GCA_022565395.1 Marinobacter sp. | reverse complement strand
AGGCACTTACGCCTCTTTATCGTCTGGAAATATCTGCGACTGAAAGCAAAAATGCCCCGGACGATGTCCGAGGCATTTTGTGGGCCTGCTCAGAAACTGTGTAAATCGAGTTTTTACACAGCCTCCTCAGGGCCGGCTTTTTCGTGTCTGGGAGTTGGGGCTGGCAGCGACAGGAGTGGGAGCTCTCTCCCGTATTCGCGAGTCGTGTCAGAAAATGTCCTGGGTCAGCGAGTCATTGCTGTCTGATGCGTTGCTGCGACCGTTGGTGGAGCGCTCGGCTGGGGCATCTTCGGTCCGGAACAGCTCGAAGATCGCGCCTGCCTGGTCGGCCTGTGCACGCTCTCCCGTACGGGGGTCGATGCGAACATTAACGATACCATTGGGGCGCGGCATGTTGGACTCTGCGGCACCGTCCAGTGCTGCGCGCATGTACTCGATCCAGATGGGTAGTGCGGTTGATGAACCAAATTCATTGCGGCCAAGAGGTGCCGGTTGGTCAAACCCTACCCAGGTCGTGGTGGCTATGTCATGGTTGAAGCCCGCGAACCAGGTGTCGCGTTGCTCGTTGGTGGTGCCGGTCTTACCTGCAATGTCGCTGCGCCTCATGACGGCGGCCCGGCCCCCGGTGCCGCGATTGATGGCATCCTTCAGCATGGAGTGCATGATGTAGACGCTGCGCTCATCGGCGACTCTCGGTGCCAGTTTAAGCATGGGCTCGCCCCAGCTGCTCAGCGGAATTTCCTCGGCCCGTTGTTGGCAGTGACTATCGCACAGGGCGACCGCAGGGGCCTGATAGATGACCTCGTTGCGGGCATCACGGATGGAGTGGACCAGGTAAGGCTGTACGGCATAGCCGCCATTGGCAATAGTGGCAAAGGCAGCGGCCAGGTCCATCGGTGTCATGATGGCGCTTCCCAGGGCAATGGAGAGGTCGCGGGGAATGGCGCTGGTGTCCATGCCCAGATTGCGAAGGTAGCCGACCGTATAGTTGATGCCGATGTCCCGCAACAGGCGGATAGAAACCAGGTTACGGGATCGGTAAAGGGCCTCCCGCAAACTGGTGGGCCCATAGAACTGTCCGGTGACATTCTGGGGGCGCCACGCCGCCTCAAGCTCCTGGTCATCGAAAACGATGGGGGCGTCATTAACGAGGGTGGACGCGTTAAGTCCCTTCTCGAGTGCTGCGAGGTACAGGAAGGGTTTGAATGTTGAGCCGGGCTGGCGTCGCGCCTGGGTGGCACGGTTGTATTTGGTTTGTCGGAAGCTGTAGCCGCCAGCAAGCGCCTCGATAGCGCCAGTGTCGGCGGACAGTGAGATCAGCGCACCCTGCACGGCGGGTGCTTGTGCCAAGGTTGCGGTCAGTGGTTGTGGTGTGAGTTCGTCGCCTTCACTTGCATCGGTGTCCGGAAGGGTGGGCAGCTCAAGCTTTACGTAAACAACGTCGCCAAGGCTTAAAACATCCGCAGGGCTCGATGGTGTTGGGCCGCGGCTGTTCTCTGTCTGGTAGCGGCGGGCCCAGCGCATGCTCTCGAGGGGCATGACGGCAGGGCCATGGTCTCGAACAAAAACGTCAGCGTGCTCCTCGTGCAAAGCGGTGACGGCGGCGGGAGTAAGTCGCTCAAGGCGGCTGAAATTGCTCAGTTCCCGCTGTAGGCGTTCCGGTGCCAGGCTTTCGGCGGGCAGTTGGGCCAGAGGACCGCGGTAGCCGTGGCGCCGGTCGTAGGCTTCCAATCCGTTGCGCAGGGCTTCGGTGGCCGCGGTCTGCTTATGGCTGTCGATGGTCAGGTAGACGCTGAAGCCATCGGTGTATGCCGCCTCGCCAAAGCGGTTAACCATTTCCTGGCGGGCCATTTCGGCGACATAATCTGCGTCCACTTCTCGGGCTGGCGCATGAACGCTGGCGGTTACGCCCGCTGCGCGCGCTTCCTGAAGGTCCTGCTCAGTGATGTAGCCGAGCTCGTACATGCGGCCGAGAATCCAGTCCCGTCTTGCTAGTGCCCGCTGGGGGTTGGCAATGGGGTTGTAGGCTGAAGGCGCTTTGGGCAGTCCGGCCAGCATAGCCATCTGTGCCAGGGTGAGATCTTCCATCTCTTTGCCGTAATAGACCCGGGCCGCAGCGGCTATGCCGTAGGCCCGGTTGCCAAGAAAGATCTTGTTAAGGTACAGCTCGAGGATCTCGTCCTTCTCCAGTTCACGTTCTATCTGAAAAGCGAGGAGTATCTCGTTGAACTTGCGAATAAAGGTGCGATCTCGTGACAGGAAGTAATTTTTTGCAACCTGCATGGTGATGGTGCTGCCGCCTGAACGTATCTCTCCCGTGCTGACGAGCTCCGTTGCAGCCCGCGCCAGTCCTTTGATGTCAACGCCCGTATGTTGATAAAAGCGAGCGTCTTCAGCCGCCAGGAACGCCTGGATCTGCAGTTCCGGGATCTGTTCGATTGTGACTGGTGTCCTTCTCTTTTCGCCGAATTCTGCTATTAATCTGTTGTCTGCGGTGAACACCCGCAGTGGCGTCTGTAGCTTGATGTCTGCCAGCTGTTCAACAGGGGGGAGGCCAGGGCGCAGATAGAGGTAAAAGCCCGAGGTTACGACCAGGGCGAAGCTGACGCCTGTCAAGATGAACCATGTTAATATGCGGGTTGTTCGAAATATTCGGGACATTTTTTCTGACAACTACTGGATATAGGTCTATCATTTGAGAAAATGCTTTAGGAAAGAAAAAGCATCTTCATGGACGGGTGTCTGTGTGCACCAAGTTGAGTCCAACGGACGAACTCGCATTGTAGACGGATTGCAGAATTTATTCTCTTAAATAAAAAACACATAGCCGGGTGCATAATCCAGGTATAGGGTGAGCGCGTGTTTGGATTGTTCGGAAAAAAATCCAGTGCTGTACTGGGCATAGACATCAGCTCCAGCTCGGTAAAACTGCTGGAGCTTTCTAAGCAGGGTGACCGCTACAGGGTGGAGAGCTATGCGGTAGAGCCGCTGCCAGCCAATGCAGTGGTTGAAAAAAATATCACCGATGTCGAGGCGGTGGGCGAGGCTCTCAAGAAGCTTCTGTCTAAAGCACGTACGGGCGTCAAACAGGCCGCTGTGGCGGTGTCAGGCTCTGCGGTGATCACCAAGATGATCCAGATGAACTCGGGCATCAATGAGTTCGAGATGGAGGATCAGGTCGCACTGGAAGCAGATCAGTATATCCCCTACCCACTGGACGAGGTCGCAATCGACTTTGAAGTAGTGGGTCCGTCGGAAAGCAATCCTGATCAGGTTGATGTGCTGCTTGCGGCGTGCCGCAAGGAGAATGTCGCAATTCGCGAGGATGCTTTGGAAATTGCTTCCCTGAATGCGCGGGTTGTCGATGTTGAGGCCTATGCTCTTGAGCGGGCCTACCAGCTGATTGAGGCGCAGCTGGAAAGTCATGGTGAAGAGTTGCTGGTCGCTGTCGTGGACATCGGTGCAACCATGACAACGCTTAGCGTGCTGGTCGATGGCAAAACCGTCTATACCCGTGAGCAGATTTTTGGCGGCAAACAGCTGACCGAAGAGATTCAGCGGCGCTACGGCTTGTCGATGGAGGAGGCGGGGCTGGCCAAGAAGCAGGGTGGTCTGCCTGACGATTACGAGCCAGAGGTGCTTCTGCCTTTCCGTGAAGCCGTCGTGCAACAGGTTGCGCGAGCGCTTCAATTCTTCTTTGGTGCCAGTCAGTACAACGCCGTGGACTATGTTGTGCTCGCTGGCGGCACGGCGTCCATCGCCGGTTTGCCCGAGATGGTTGAGCAAAAAACGGGCACCGCAACTTTGGTCGCGAATCCATTCGCTGACATGGCTGTTGGATCGCGCGTGAATGCGTCGGCGCTTGCGAATGACGCGCCATCTTTGATGATTGCTTGTGGTTTGGCGATGAGGAGTTTCGACTGATGGCTAGGATTAACCTGCGGCCTTGGCGAGAAGAGCTCAGAGCCGAGAAGCAAAAAGAATTTATCTTCATGGTGGTTGGCGCTGTAATCATTGCTGCTGCTTTGGCGTTTTCCTGGAAGTCTTACGTAGACGGTAGTATTGATTATCAGAATGCCCGTAATGCGTACATTCAACGAGCAACCGTCCAGCTGGATCTTCAAATCAAGGAAATAGAGGATTTACGGCGCCAGAGGGATGAATTGGTGGCGCGAATGCGCGTCATTCAGGATTTGCAAGGCAAGCGCCCTATTATCGTCAGGGTGTTTGATGAACTGGTCAGAACCTTGCCGGATGGGCTTTTTTACACTGATCTCAAGAAAACCGGGGACCGGCTGGATATTGTCGGTATGGCTGAGTCAAACAGTCGCATATCAGCGCTGATGAGGCGCTTTGACCAGTCGGAATGGTTTGATGGGCCGAACCTGACCAACGTTTCCGCGGCAGATAGCCGGAGAGCGGGGTACAGTGAGTTTAACCTGTCGGTTCAACAACGTTCACCTGCAGCTGAAGGAGAGCAATAATATGAGCCTGCAGGATTCCCTGAAAAAGCTGAATGATTTCGATGTCAATGATCTGGATTTCAATAAGGCCGGTATCTGGCCTGGTCCCGTCAAGGCGATAGTGTGCCTGATTGCGTTTCTTGTGGTTTTGGGGGGCGGGTATTGGTTTTTTGTCAAAGATCTGTACTCCACTCTCGAGCGTTCCGAACGCAGAGAGGCGGAACTGCGGCAGCAGTACCAGCAAAAGGCCTATCAGGTGGCTAACCTGGATGTGTTTACCCGCCAGATGGCCGAAATGGAAGAGACCTTTGGGGCACTCGTAAAGCAGCTTCCAAGCGACACGGAAGTGCCGGGCTTGTTGGAGGATATTACCAATACTGCCCTGGGCAGTGGTTTGGTGCTTCGAGAGGTTGCGCTCAAGCCGGAGGTTCGCAGGGACTTTTATGTCGAGCTGCCCATTGATATTAAGGTGTCAGGCAGTTATCACGAGCTTGCCTCATTCGTAAGCAGCGTGGCTGGGTTGCCACGGATTGTGACGCTCCACGACTTTTCAATCAAACCTATAAGTGGTGAAAGTGAGCGCCTGGATATGCAGGTGCTGGCCAGGACCTACCGCTACCGGGCTGGAGAGTGAGCATGGCAGATAAGCATGCAAAAAGTGCCTGGTTTTCGCTTTGTGCAGCGTCAATGTTAGCTGCTTGCTCACCAGGCTCCGATTTTAGGGATTTGGATGTGTTCATGGCGGAAACCCGTGCGCGCCCCATTGGCAGTGTCGAGCCATTGCCTGAGTTCCAGACATACGAGGCTTTTGCCTACGGTGCGGCTGATCGGCGTGCACCGTTTGAACCGCCGATAGAAGTGCAGCTCACTATGGTTGATCAGGCTCCGACAAGCGATATCGAGCCTGACCTGGATCGCCCTCGTGAAGTGCTTGAGGGATTCCCGATAGCCGACCTCAGAATGGTTGGTACCTTGCAGAGGGTTGGCGAGTCAGGTTTGTTTGCGCTGGTTGCGGATCGCTCCGGTGGCATTCACAGGGTGAGTGTGGGGAACCATCTTGGACAGAACCATGGTCGAATTGTCGGTGTGGTTGAAACCCGCATCGAAGTTGTCGAGATAATCCCTGATGGCCGAGGCGGCTGGGTCGAGCGTCCTCGAACTCTGTCGCTGGATGAAGGCTAAGGAGTGCCACTATGAATAATCAAAATACCACGCAGGTCGTAAAACGTTTGGGGTCGAGGCTAACGATGTTTAGAAAAATCGCGCTTAGTGTCAGCATGATTGTGTTCGGCTTGATGTCCGGCATAGCCAGCGCTGTTACGTTAACGGATGTGTCATTTGCTTCGTTGCCTGGTGATCGGACGGAGGTAACGCTTTCTTTTGATGGTGCGGCTCCCGAGCCAACAGGTTACACGATTGAGCGCCCCGCCAGGATCGCTATTGATTTGCAGGGCGCTGCCAGTGCTTTGCCATCAAGAAGTATGCCCCTGGGTGCCGGCAATACACAAAGTATGACGGTAGTTGAAACCCAGGATCGAACACGGCTGATCTTTAACCTCGGCACGTTGGTTCCATATGAGACCTCAAGGGTGGGGAATCAGTTAGTGCTGACGATTGGGCAGGCAGATGCTGTTGCTTCTGCATCACCGGCGCCGGTAGCGTCTGCGCCGGCACCAAGTGTTGGATCAACTGGCCCGGGTATTGCGGATGTCGATTTTCGGAGGGGTACCAAGGGCGAGGGCTTGGTCGTCATCACACTGACTGATCCCCGAACCCCTATCGACCTTGTTGAGCAAGGCGGTAGAATCCGTCTGGTACTCGATAATGTTGTGGCGGATCAAAGCTTACGCCGCAGGCTGGATGTTTCCGACTTTGCGACACCGGTATCCAGAGTAGATACTTTCCTTGAGAGTGGCTCCACTATCATCGAGATCCGCCCGCAGGGTAACTATGACTATATTGCCTATCAAGCAGGCTCCCAGTACACAGTGAGTGTTGAGCCGCTTACTGAGCAGGAAGCTGAGCGGCGCAGAGAAGAGCGCTTCCCCTACTCAGGTGAAAAGCTTTCCCTGAACTTCCAGAACATAGAAATTCGGTCTGTGTTGCAGTTGATTGCAGATTTTACGGGCCTTAACTTGGTCGCCAGCGATACAGTGGGCGGCGGAATAACTCTTCGGCTCCAAAATGTTCCCTGGGATCAGGCGCTTGACCTTATTCTCAAGACCAAGGGGTTAGATAAGCGCCAGATCGGCAATGTGCTGCTGGTCGCACCGGCGGAAGAAATTGCAGCTCGTGAGCGTCTGGAGCTCGAAACCTCTCGTCAAATTGCAGAGTTGGCGCCGGTCAGGCTTGAGATCATCCAGGTCAACTATGCCAAAGCGGCTGATATTGTTGGTTTGATCCGGGCTGACGAAGAGCTGATTTCTAATCGTGGGTTCGTGTCATCTGACCCGCGTACGAATACTATCAGCGTCCGCGAGACCAACGATAAACTCGAAGAAATCCGTCGTCTCGTTGCCACGTGGGATATTCCTGTGCGGCAGGTGTCTATTGAGGCGCGTATTGTGCGAGCGCAGACAAATGTTGGCAGGGATTTGGGTATTCGCTGGGGGGGGGCTGCATTTGACGTAAGCGGTAACAACGTAACGTCCATTGGTGGTTCTCTGCCAACGCTGCAACAAGCCCGCAACGCTGCATCTGGCAGTGGCGGCGTTATTACCTTCCCGGACGGTCTTGCTGTGGATCTCGGTGTGTCACGTGCAGGTGCGTCCTCCTTTGCAGTAGGCTTCAGTGGCCGCGACTTTCTGCTGGATCTGGAGTTGAGCGCTTTGGAGACGGATGGTCGTGCAGAGTTGGTTTCTCAGCCTCGAGTTATTACTGCTGACCGTCAGACAGCAAAAATTAAGTCGGGTGAGGAAATACCTTACCAAGAGGCTACCTCAAGTGGGGCAACGTCTATCTCCTTTAAAGAAGCTGCGCTTTCTTTAGAGGTAACGCCGCAGATCACCCCAGATGACAAAATTATTATGGATCTGGTGGTGAACCAGGACTCTCGTGGCGAGGTGACCGCAGGGGTGCCGAGTATTAACACTAACGAGGTGGCTACTCAGGTGCTTGTGGCAAATGGTGAAACGGTTGTTTTGGGTGGTATATTCCAGTCTGAAACTGTTAATAATGTCACCAAGACCCCGTTCTTGGGAGATATTCCTTACCTGGGCGTGCTGTTCCGTAGAACCGAGCACAGTGAAATTCGCAGTGAGCTGCTGATTTTTGTGACGCCCCGTATCCTGAAGGGCGATCTTCTGGACTGATTGCTCTGCCCTAAAAAACCGCCTGCACGCAGGCGGTTTTTTTATGCCCGGTAAATGGTCACTTTGTTATCGAACGCCATACCCTATGGTATTCTTGGCCGCCAGACCATTTAATGAGTATTGTTGATGTCCATGCCTGACCGCATTGTCCTGCTGGGCCCTATGGGCGCGGGTAAAAGTACCATCGGCCGCCTCTTGGCCCGGGAACTCGGGTACCAGTTTGTGGACTCGGATAAGGTGATTGAGGAGCGGTGCGGAGCAGATATTCCCTGGATATTCGACGTTGAAGGGGAAAGCGGCTTTCGTCAGCGCGAGATGCAGGTTCTGGAAGAGTTGAGTCACCAGCGTCAGGTGGTGCTGGCGACGGGTGGCGGCGCGGTTATGCGCGATGATAATCACGAGGCGTTGCAGCGTAATGCGCTGGTGGTGTACCTCAAGGCCTCCCTTGAACAACAGGTTGAACGAACCCGGCGTGATCGCAACCGGCCATTGCTGCAAAACGCGGATCCGGAAGAGGTTTTGCGGCGCCTGTTTGAAATTCGCGACCCGATTTACACACGGCTTGCGCACGTTGTTGTATATACCGACCGCAAAAGTCCGCGGCTGGTTGTTCGACAGCTGGTCAACAAGATAAACCCACGTACGCCGCGGCATCGCCGCAAAGCAAAGAAGGAAGTCCGCACTAATGCCCAACATTCAGCGTGAACTGGCGGTTGATCTGGGTGAACGCAGCTATCCGATTTTTATTGGTCAGGGCCTGCTGGGTCAACAGGATCTGACGCCCTATGTGGCGGGCAAGCAGGTGATGGTCGTGACCAATGAAACGGTTGCGCCCCTGTATCTCGAGGCCGCTATCGCTTGTTTTCCCGGCAAGCAGGTTGATCAGGTTATATTGCCTGACGGAGAGCAGTTCAAGAATTGGGAAACCCTCAATCTTATTTTCGATGCCTTGCTGCGCGCACGCCATAGTCGTAAGACGACCCTGGTTGCCTTGGGCGGTGGCGTGGTGGGTGATATGACCGGGTTCGCTGCTGCAGCCTATCAGCGTGGTGTGCCCTTTATCCAGATTCCGACCACACTGTTATCCCAGGTGGACTCTTCCGTGGGCGGCAAGACCGGTATCAATCACCCCCTTGGCAAGAACATGATAGGTGCTTTTCACCAGCCTGAAGCTGTGTTGATTGATACCAATACCTTGCAGACACTGCCGGATCGGGAGCTGCCTGCGGGGCTTGCGGAGGTCATCAAGTATGGTTTGATCCGTGAGCCGGATTTTCTGGCTTGGCTGGAGGCTCATATCCCGGCGCTGTTGCGGCTGGAGCCCGAGCCCATAGCTGAGGCCATCTATCGTTCCTGTGCCTGCAAAGCCGAGGTTGTAGCGGCGGACGAGCGAGAGGGGGGGCTGAGGGCTATTCTGAATCTGGGCCATACCTTCGGTCATGCGATAGAGACCTACACCGGCTACGGCAGCTGGCTTCACGGTGAAGCGGTTGGTACCGGTATGCTGATGGCAGCAGACTTGTCTGCCAGGGCGGGTTGGATCACTGAGGCTGATCGGGCTCGGGTGGCCGGGATGTTAGCTGCAGCTCACTTGCCACTGCAGCCGCCTGCGCAGATGACGCCTGCCGACTTCAAAACGCTGATGGCTGTGGATAAGAAAAATGTTGATGGTTCGTTGCGGCTGGTGCTGTTGAAGGGGCTGGGTGATGCCTGTGTTACCGGTGACTTCCCATTGTCTGCCCTGGACGAGACCTTGGCTGCATTTTGCCATCATTGATCACGGACTGACTCTTTAAGAGGCCTGCTACGGATGGAAGAATCCATCGCTCCAGACCCGGGCGGACTGTTTCCGCGCCTGCAATCACAGTACCAATTGAGTGACGATCCGTTGGCCATGGATCAGCCGTTCTTCACTGGCGCCCAGCGGCAACAGGCGCTGGAAACCCTTCGTCACCTGGTGGGCTTCGGTGACCAGGCGCTGGCTGTCATTGGAGGCCGGGGGGCGGGAAAGACTCGTCTGTTGGTGGAGCTGGTCAAGGCGGACGCAGCTCAGCTCAGCTTTCACCGCTTGCAGCCGGGTCAAATCAGCAGCGAGGGGGCGTTAGCGCGATCATTGCTCCAGCTTGCCAACCAAAGCCTGGCGGAAGGTGTCTCTGGCCGGGACGCGATCTTCAATTTTTTTCGTTGGAGCGAGAGCGCTACGCGGCGAGGCAAGCGTATGGTGTTGCTGTTTGATGACGCCGACCAGTTGCCCCCCGAATTGCCCAGATTGCTGCTTGCTGCCTTCCGCAATGCCGATCGCAGTCAGTGTGCGGTGCCCGTGTTCACCGGCGGCGAGGAGCTGGCAGCTGCATTGGCTGTTGATCCTGTTACTGGTGAATCCACTCAGGATGGCCTATGCCAGGGGGTTGTCCTCAAGCCGCTCAATGAAGACGATGTTGCGCACTACCTCCAGCCCCGAATTCAGAAGGCAGGTGGCGATCCTGCGGTATTGCTTAGTCGTAAAATGTCGCGCCAGCTGATGCAGCTCAGTCAGGGTAGTTTTGCACGCCTCAAGCGGGTTGCGCCCGCGGTATGGCTGGGGCTTGCGGATGCGGGCCAGAGCGCGAACCCCGTGCGGCGGGCGAAGCCTTTGCCCTGGCTTGATATCGGGCGTTGGGTTGCTGCCGCGGTGGTGCTCTTGCTGGGCTCCTGGTATATGGTCAGCCAGTTTTATAGTGACCCGGAACCTGTGGTGGTGGCGGCTGACGAATTGCCAGCGTTGCCGGAGCGGCCGACAGTGCGCTTGGGGCCGGATGTCGACTCACCCTGGGCAGACATCCAGCCAGCCTTGAATGCGCCCCCGCCGATCCCTGAGCCCGACGTGACGCTGGAGCCTGAGCCTCCGGCGGTCCAGGCAGAGACTCTGCCGCTAGATATTGCTGAGGAGCCTGTTTTCGCGGAATTGGAAACGCCTGTGCAGGCAACGGAATCGCCTGCAGGGAGTGCTGAAAGCGAGCGTATGGCGGATGAGCTGGCGGCGGCTCCTGCTGTTGCGCCAGAGCCAGAGCCTGCGGCGCCGGCAGCGGCGCCTGAGGCTGCAGGTTTTAAGCCTGCCCGACCGGAGCGTTTTCAGGATATAGCGGCCCTGAGGGTGCAGGAAGGCTTTACCTTGCAGTTGGTGGCAGGTTTCGAAGAGCGCACGGCGCTGCGCTTTATGGATCAGCACCCGACGTTGACTGTTGCCCGTTACACCTTGACGAAGCGGGATGGGCGGGATTGGTTTGTCGTGATATCCGGCCAGTACCCCTCTCGGGAAGCCGCCCAGCAAGCAGTTGCAGCCCTGCCGCCGGCTTTGCGGGCGCAATCGCCCTGGATCAGGCGTTTCGATTCATACTGATGTGATGGCTGATTTTGCGCCAGGGGCAGGCTTTGGGCTGTTTCGGCGCTGCGGTGAGATCGAATTTTCAGGACCACCTCCCAAACTATTTGGTCTTTCAAATCAGCCCCTTCTTTCGTTATCTTCGTATAGACATGCCTGTGCATACCGGCGCCCTGTTTGATTTGAATATGGCTGGTGTGTATAGTTGTCCGCCCGTTTTTTTCAGTGTCAGGCGCGAGGGCCTCAAAATGGTGCACGCTGCCTGATTGAAAACGTATTTCGATGCGAGAGAAAGCTTATGACGACAGGCTTATACCATCCCGGCGAGTTCAGGGATAACTGCGGCTTTGGTCTCATTGCCCACATGAAGGGGCAGCAAAGTCACAAGTTGCTTAAGACTGCCATCGAATCGCTGACCTGTATGACCCACCGGGGCGGCATTGCCGCCGACGGCAAAACCGGTGACGGTTGTGGTCTGCTGCTGCAGAAGCCCGATGCTTTCCTGCGTTCAGCTGCCAAGGAAGCGCTTGGCAAAGAGCTCGGTGAGCTCTATGCGGTCGGTCAGGTTTTCCTCAATCCCGATCCCGCCAAAGCGGCGGCAGGGCGTGCTACGCTGGAACAGCATCTGGTAGCTCAGGGCCTTGAGATTATCGGCTGGCGCCCAGTGCCCACCAACAGTGATTGCCTTGGTCCCATGGCGCTGGACTGCATGCCGATCATCGAGCAGGTATTCGTTGCTCCCAACGGTAAAGGGGAGGGCGCTTTTGCCATTGCCCTGTTCCTCGGCCGTCGCTACGCCGAACAGGCCCTGGCGGATGACAAGGAATTTTACATTTGCAGTCTGTCTCATAAGACGCTGTCCTACAAAGGGCTTATGATGCCCGAGGATCTGCCCAATTTTTACCTTGATCTGGGCAATCCACAGCTGGAAACCGCGATCTGCGTTTTCCATCAGCGTTTCTCCACCAACACCATGCCCCGTTGGCCGCTGGCACAGCCATTCCGCTACCTGGCCCACAACGGCGAGATCAACACCATTGATGGCAACCGGAACTGGGCGCTGGCCCGGGCTTCCAAGTTCAGCTCGCCAGCTCTGCCTGATCTGCAGACCCTGCAGCCGCTGGTGAATCTCACCGGTTCGGACTCCTCTAGCATGGACAACATGCTGGAAATCCTGCTGGCTGGGGGTGTTGACCTGTTCCGTGCGGCGCGCATGATCATTCCGCCCGCCTGGCAGAATGTGGACACCATGGACTCGGACTTGCGGGCGTTCTACGAATACAACTCCATGCACATGGAGCCCTGGGATGGTCCCGCTGGTCTGGTACTGTCGGACGGTCGTTATGCGGTCTGTATGCTCGATCGGAACGGTCTGCGCCCGGCCCGTTGGGTTATCACCAAGGATGACTTCATCACTCTGGCGTCCGAGATCGGTACCTACGGCTACCAGCCGGATGATGTTGTCTCCAAAGGCCGTGTCGGCCCTGGCCAGATGCTGGTGGTGGACACCGAAACCGGTGACCTGCTGCATACCAGGGATATCGACAGCCGCCTGAAGAACTCCCAGCCCTACAAGAAATGGCTGCGGGAAAATGCTCTGCGGGTGGAAGCAACCCTGAATCAGGAAACCCCCAACTTTGTGTTGATGGAGACTGATGAGCTGAACATCCATCAGAAGATGTTCAATGTCTCCTTCGAAGAGCGGGATCAGGTGTTGCGGCCACTGGCAGAGACTGGCCAGGAAGCGGTTGGCTCCATGGGTGACGATACGCCCATGGCGGTGCTGTCCAGCAAGGTACGGCACGTGGCGGACTATTTCCGTCAGAAGTTTGCGCAGGTGACGAACCCGCCGATTGATCCGCTGCGGGAAGCTATTGTCATGTCCCTGGAAACCTGTCTGGGGGCAGAGCGCAACGTGTTTGAGGAGACTCCTGAGCACGCCAACCGCATCATTCTCACCACTCCGGTACTCTCGCCAGCCAAGTTCATGCGTATCGAGAGTAATGAGCGCCAGGGCTTCGCTGTTGCGCATATCCAGCTCAGCTATCGTCCGGAGCAGGGTCTGGAGGCGGCGATCCGTGATATTTGTCAGCAGGCTGAAAATGCCGTCAAGGCTGGCAAAGTGTTGCTGATCTTAACGGACAAGCATCTCCAGCAGGGTGATTTGCCCGTCAACGCTGTGATGGCTACCGGCGCGGTTCACCATCACCTGGTACGCAACGGCCTGCGCTGTGACTCCAATATCATCGTGGAAACCGGTTGGGCCCGTGACCCGCACCATTTCGCTGTCTTGATCGGCTTTGGTGCGACGGCTGTTTACCCTTACCTCGCATATCAGGTGCTCAATGACCTGATCCGCACCGGCGAGTTGTTGATGGATCCCATTGAGGCCAAAAATAACTTCCGGAAGGGGGTCAACAAGGGGCTGCTAAAAATTCTCTCGAAGATGGGCATTTCCACCATCGCCTCCTACCGTGGTGCCCAGCTGTTTGAGGCCATCGGTATCGCAGACAACGTGGTTGATCTGTGTTTCCGGGGCGTGGCCAGCCGTATTCAGGGCGCCAGCTTCTTTGACTTCCAGCAAGATCAGGAAGCCCTTGCGGATGTTGCCTGGAAACCCCGTAAGTCCATCAGTCAGGGTGGTTTGCTGAAGTACATCCACGGCGGTGAGTACCACGCGTTCAACCCTGATGTGGTCAATACACTGCGGGAGGCGGTAACCAACGGCCAGTATGGCACCTACCGGGAGTACGCTGCGCTGGTCAACGAGCGCCCCGTAGCCACCCTGCGTGACCTGTTTGGCTTCCGTAAGGACATCAAGGCCGTTGACTTGGCTGAGGTTGAGCCGGTTGAAGCGATTTATCCCCGCTTTGACTCTGCCGCCATGTCGTTGGGTGCCCTGTCGCCGGAGGCCCATGAGGCGTTGGCGGTTGCCATGAATACCCTGGGTGGCCGCTCCAACTCCGGTGAGGGCGGTGAAGATCCGGCCCGTCACGGTACCGACAAACGCTCCAAAATCAAGCAGGTGGCCTCTGGTCGCTTTGGTGTTACGCCGGAATACCTGCGTAGCGCGGAGGTCATGCAGATCAAGGTCGCCCAGGGTGCCAAGCCCGGTGAGGGTGGCCAGCTGCCAGGGGGCAAGGTGAATGCCCTGATTGCGCGTCTGCGTTACTCGGTGCCCGGTGTTACCCTGATCTCGCCACCACCGCACCATGATATCTACTCCATCGAAGACCTGGCGCAGTTGATTTTTGATCTCAAACAGGTCAATCCGCAAGCCCTGGTGTCGGTGAAACTGGTATCTGAGCCTGGTGTAGGCACCATCGCTGCCGGTGTGGCCAAGGCCTATGCCGACCTGATTACCATCTCTGGCTACGACGGCGGGACCGCCGCCAGCCCGCTGACCTCAATCCACTATGCAGGCTCTCCCTGGGAGCTGGGCTTGAGTGAGGCGCATCAGACGCTACGGGGTAACGACCTGCGGGATAAAGTCCGTCTGCAGACCGACGGTGGCCTGAAAACCGGCCTGGATGTGGTTAAGGCTGCCATTCTCGGTGCCGAAAGCTTCGGTTTTGGTACCACCCCGATGGTAGCGCTGGGTTGTAAGTACCTGCGTATCTGCCACCTTAACAACTGTGCTACCGGCGTAGCCACCCAGAATGACCGCTTGCGTGAAGAGTACTTCAAGGGCACGGTGGAAATGGCCATGAACTTCTTCCGTTTCGTTGCGGAAGAAACCCGTGAGTGGATGGCCAAGCTGGGCGTGCGTACACTGGAGGAACTGGTGGGTCGCGTCGACTTGCTGGAAATCCTGCCGGGTGATACCCCGCGTCAGAAGGCGCTGGACTTGACGCCCATCGTGCGCAACGATGCGGTGCCGGCCAACAAGCCACAGGTCTGCGGTGTCGAGCGCAATAAACCTTTCGATGAAGGTGCATTGGCAGAGCAGATGGTACAGGACCTGGCGGCGGCTATCCCGGCCAAGAGCGGTGGTAGCTGGTCTTACCGGGTCACCAACTGTGATCGCTCCATCGGTGCCCGTATCTCCGGTGAGATCGCCGCGTTGCATGGCAATCAAGGTATGGCGGAAGCGCCTATCACCCTGCAGCTGACCGGTACCGCCGGTCAGAGCTTCGGTGTTTGGAACGCTGGCGGCCTGAACATGATTCTCGAAGGTGACGCCAACGACTATGTCGGTAAGGGCATGACCGGCGGTAAGCTGGTGCTTTACCCGCCCCGTGGCAGCCAGTTCAAGGCAAACGAGACGGCCATTATCGGTAACACCTGTCTTTACGGCGCCACTGGCGGCAAGCTGTTTGCTGCAGGCACTGCAGGTGAGCGTTTCGGCGTGCGTAACTCTGGCGCCCATGCAGTTGTTGAAGGCGCGGGTGATCACTGCTGCGAATACATGACCGGTGGTCTGATCACGGTGCTTGGGCCGACCGGGCACAACTTTGGTGCTGGTATGACCGGTGGTTTTGCCTACGTCCTGGACATGGACAAAGGCTTTGTGGACAAGTACAACCACGAGCTGGTGGAAATCCAGCGCATCACCCGGGAAGAAATGGAGCCTTACCGCAATCACCTGCGTGGTGTGATCCGTGAGCACGTGGATGAGACCGGCAGTGAGTGGGCGGCCCATGTGCTTGAGAATTTCGATGACTTTATCGGTCGTTTCTGGCTGGTCAAGCCCAAGGCCGCCAGCCTCAAGACCCTGCTGGCCAGCACCCGGGCGCGCCCGGAGTAAGGCCCCGAGTAACGACCAGACATAAGGGGCCGGCACGTACCGGCCCCGGACATCGGATTGCTGAGAGCGTCACCATGAAAGAGAGACTGAATAACGACTTCCAGTTTATCGAAGTAGGCCGCGTCGACCCGAAGAAGGTGCCTGCCAAGAAGCGGAAGAAAGAGTTTGGCGAAATCTACCAGGCCTTCCAGCCAGTACAGGCAGCAGAGCAGGCACACCGCTGTCTGGCCTGTGGCAACCCTTACTGTGAATGGAAGTGCCCGGTACACAACTACATTCCCAACTGGCTGCAGCTGGTGTCAGAGGGCAATATCATGAAAGCGGTGGAGCTGTGTCACGAGACCAACTCCCTGCCGGAAGTGTGTGGCCGCGTATGTCCGCAGGATCGCCTCTGTGAAGGTGCCTGTACCCTCAATGACGGCTACGGCGCTGTCACCATCGGCTCTGTCGAAAAATACATCACTGACACCGCCTTTGCGCTCGGCTGGAAGCCGAACATGTCCAATGTCAAATGGACTGACAAAAAGGTTGCCGTGATCGGTGCCGGTCCTGCCGGCCTGGGCTGTGCGGATGTGCTGGTGCGCAATGGCGTCAAGCCGGTGGTGTTTGACCGCTACCCGGAAATCGGTGGCCTGCTGACCTTCGGTATTCCTGAGTTCAAGCTGGAAAAAAGCGTCATGACCCGCCGGCGTGCGGTGTTCGAGGAGATGGGCGTGGAGTTCCGCCTGTCCACGGAAGTGGGCAAGGATATCCAGATGCAGGACATCCTCGAGCAGTTTGATGCCGTATTCATGGGTATGGGCACCTACAACTACATGAAGGGCGGCTTCCCTGGCGAGAACCTGCCCGGGGTTTATGACGCACTGCCGTTCCTGATTTCCAACGTCAATCGCCGCCTTGGGTTCGAAAAAGACCCTGCCGATTTTATCGACATGAAAGGCAAGCGGGTTGTGGTGCTCGGGGGCGGCGATACCGCCATGGATTGTAACCGGACCTCCATCCGTCAGCAGGCCGCCAGCGTGACCTGTGCTTACCGCCGTGATGAAGCCAACATGCCGGGCTCGCGCCGGGAAGTGGCCAATGCCAAGGAAGAAGGGGTGAAGTTCCTCTTTAACCGTCAACCTATCGCCATTATCGGTGAGGATCGGGTTGAGGGTGTCAAGGTAGTGACCACGCGCCTGGGTGAGCCAGACGAAAATGGTCGCCAGCGCCCGGAAGTGGTGCCCGGAAGCGAAGAGGTACTGCCTGCGGATGCGGTGCTGGTGGCCTTTGGCTTCCGTCCCAGCCCGGCTGACTGGCTGGCTGATGTCAAGGTGTCCGTAGACGAGGGTGGTCGCGTCAAGGCGCCAGAGCACGCCTCATTGCCCTTCCAGACCAGCAATGAGAAGATCTTTGCCGGTGGCGATATGGTGCGCGGCTCTGATCTGGTGGTGACCGCCATCTGGGAAGGTCGCCAGGCTGCGGAAGGCATTCTCGACTATCTGGACGTTTGATTCCGGTCAGGGAAACGCCAAGGGCAGGCAGGAAAGTTTCCGCCTGCCCTTTTTTATTGGCCTGTAACCATTATCATGGCCGCACTTGATACAGATGACTAGTTGAGGCTTTGGCATGAGTGAACTCAAAAATGATCGCTTCCTGAAGGCATTGCTCCGTGAGCCGGTGGATCGCACGCCGGTATGGATGATGCGCCAGGCCGGCCGCTATCTGCCGGAGTACCGCGCAACACGTGCCAAGGCTGGCGATTTTATGAGCCTGTGCAAGAACGCCGAACTGGCCTGCGAAGTGACCCTGCAGCCGCTGGAGCGTTATCCGCTGGATGCCGCCATTCTGTTCTCCGATATTCTGACCATTCCGGACGCCATGGGCCTGGGGCTCTACTTTGAGACGGGCGAAGGGCCCCGTTTCAAGCGTACCGTTCGCAGTGCGGCTGATGTGGCGGCCCTGCCCAGCCTCAATGCCGAAGTTGATCTGGACTATGTCATGCGGGCGGTCAGCACCATTCGCAGCGCCCTCGGTGGCCGGGTGCCGCTGATCGGCTTTTCCGGCAGCCCCTGGACGCTGGCCACCTACATGGTAGAGGGCGGTTCCTCCAAGGACTTCCGTGAGGCCAAACGGCTGATGTACGCTGAGCCAGAGGTCATGCACGGGCTGCTGAGCAAGCTTGCCGATGCGGTGACAGACTACCTGAACGCCCAGATCAGAGCGGGGGCCCAGGCGGTACAGATCTTTGATACCTGGGGTGGCTCGCTGAGTAGCTGGGCCTATGAGGCCTTCTCCCTGAGCTACATGAAGCGCATCGTTGATGGCCTGATCCGTGAGTATGAGGGGCGTCGGGTTCCAGTCATCCTGTTCACCAAAAACGGTGGTCAGTGGCTGGAGCAGATGGCTGATGCCGGTGCCGATGCACTGGGGCTGGACTGGACTACCGATATCCGGGCTGCTCGCGCCCGGGTGGGTGACCGTGTGGCTCTGCAGGGCAATATGGACCCCAGTATGTTGTACGCGCCGCCCGCCCGTATCCGCGAGGAGGTTGCCTACATTCTTGAGCGCTTTGGTCGCGGCACTGGCCATATCTTTAACCTCGGCCATGGCATCACGCCGGATGTGGACCCTGCCAACGCGGGTGCCTTTATCGAAGCTGTGGTGGAGTTGAGCGGCCAGTACCACGACTGAGCCCGGGCCGGACCCGTCGTGTGCGGGCGTGCCAGTGGCGGGATGACAGCCGAGAGCCTATAGTTTAGGGAGCCGCTGATGACAAGGTATCAGTGGCTCCGTGTCAGGCAATCATTGATGGAGTACCCGCCACTTGGCCAGCCGAGACCCCGATAACCGCCGTCGCTTCAGCCGGGTGTTGTTTGATGCCCCCTGCAGCTTGCACTGCCAGGACAATACCTGGTCCAGTGAACTGCTGGATATTTCCCTCAAAGGCGTGCTGGTGCGCCGCCCAGAGGGCTGGAAGGCGCCGCTGACCAGTCCTTTTGAAATCACCATCGACCTGGACGAACATGCCAGCGGTATTGTGCTGGCGGTGGAGTTACGCCATACCGAGGCGGACCAGCTGGGTTTTGAGATACGCTATATTGACCTCGATAGTGCCACACACCTGCGTCGTCTGGTGGAGCTTAATCTGGGCGACCAGTCGTTGCTGGAGCGAGAGCTCAGTCAGCTGGCGGGCGGTTAAGGGCTGGATTACAGGTCATCGAGAGCCGCCAGCGCGTCGCTGAGCTTGTTGACCGGTACCACTTTCATGTTCTCCAGTGGCTTTCTGGGGGCGTTGGCCTTGGGCACAATGGCCCGGCGGAATCCATGCTTGGCGGCCTCGTGGATGCGCTCCTGGCCGTTGGGCACCGGTCGTATTTCGCCAGACAGTCCCACCTCACCAAAGATCACCAGGTCCTGGGGCAGGGCGCGGTCCCGGAAGGAGGATACAATGGCCGCCAGTAGTGCCAGATCAGCGCTGGTTTCCGATACCTTGACGCCGCCCACCACGTTCACAAATACGTCCTGATCGGCGATATGCAGCCCACCGTGGCGGTGCAGTACTGCGAGCAACATGGCCAGGCGGTTCTGGTCGAGGCCAACGGCCACCCGCCGCGGATAACTACCCTGAGCCATGTCCACCAAGGCCTGAATCTCCACCAGCATGGGGCGGGTGCCTTCCCAGATCACCATGACCACGCTGCCTGGAGCCTCATCCTCGCCCCGGTTGAGGAAGATGGCGCTGGGGTTCTTAACCTCTTTCAGTCCCTGCTCCACCATGGCGAACACCCCCAGCTCATTCACCGCGCCAAACCGGTTCTTGATGCCGCGCAGGGTGCGGTAGCGGCTGTCACTGGAGCCCTCCAGCAGGACTGAGCAGTCAATCATGTGCTCCAGCACCTTCGGGCCAGCGAGGGAGCCGTCCTTGGTAACGTGCCCCACCAGAAACAGAATGGTGCCAGTTTGCTTGGCGAAACGGGTAAGAAACGCCGCCGCCTCGCGCACCTGGGAAACACTGCCAGGAGCGGATTCAATATCCGCCACATGCATCACCTGGATACTGTCTATAACCAGCACCCGGGGTTGCTCGGTTTCCGCTATCTGGATAATGCGCTCGACACTGGTTTCCGACAGCATGTTCAGCGCATCGGTGGGTAGTCCCAGGCGGCGCGCGCGCATGGCAACCTGTTGCAGGGACTCCTCGCCAGTAACGTACAGTGCGGGTACGTTGCTGGCCAGGTGGCACACAGTCTGCAGCAGCAGCGTGCTTTTGCCTGCGCCAGGGTGTCCGCCCATCAGCACCGCGGAGCCCTCCACCAGTCCGCCGCCAAGTACCCGGTCAAACTCCTGCACACCGGTGCTGATGCGGGCCTGTTCCTGCAGGCTGATTTCGCTGAGGGACTGCACTGCGGACAGGGTGCCGGCGTAGCCTTCAAACCGTGCGCCCCGGGCGCCTTTGCTGGCGCTGCCGCTTACGCCGCGGACTTCGCTGATGGTGTTCCAGCTCTGGCAAGCGGTGCACTGGCCTTGCCACTTGGAATAGTCAGCGCCACACTCGGTGCATACGTAGGCGGTTTTGGTTTTGGCCATGGAGAATCCATTGCAGGTTGGGGAGCATCAGGGGTGGCGCGCCTCACCCGCCCTGGGCAGGGAGGGTGAGGGCAGTAGCGGCGCTTAGGCCAGCTTCTTGTACTTCATACGCTGGGGTACCATGGCGGAGTCGCCTTTACGTTTCTTGTGGTCTTCATCGTACTCACTGAAGTTACCCTCAAAAAAGACCACCTCGCCGTCATCCTCAAAGGCAAGGATGTGGGTTGCCACCCGGTCCAGGAACCAGCGGTCGTGTGAGATCACCAGGGCGGAACCGGGGAAGTTCAGCAGTGCCTCTTCCAGTGCCCGAAGGGTTTCAACGTCCAGATCGTTGGTGGGTTCGTCCAGCAGCAGGACATTGCCACCCTCCTTCAGCAGCTTGGCTAGGTGCAGGCGGTTACGCTCACCGCCGGACAGGTCGCCTACCCGTTTTTGCTGGTCCGAGCCCTTGAAATTGAAGCGGCCCACGTAGGCCCGGGACGGGGTTTCGTAATTGCCGACCCGGATAATATCCTGGCCGTCGCTCAGCTCTTCCCATACGGTCTTGCTGCCATCCAGATCGCGCATCTGATCAACATAGGCCCGCTGGACGGTTTCCCCCAGCGTGATGGTGCCGGTGTTGGGGGTGTCCTGGCCTGCCAGCATGCGGAACAGGGTGGATTTGCCGGCACCGTTACCACCGATGATGCCAACAATGGCGCCAGGCGCGACGCGGAAGGACACGTTTTCGTAGAGTAGCCGGTCATCAAAGGACTTACTGATACCCTCCACCTCGATTACCTTGTCACCCAGGCGGGGCCCCGGTGGAATGTAGAGTTCGTTGGTTTCGTTACGCTTCTGGAAGTCCTGGGAGCTCATTTCCTCAAAGCGTGACAGGCGAGCCTTGCTCTTGGCCTGACGGCCCTTGGCATTGCTGCGTACCCACTCCAGTTCGTGCTTGATGCTCTTCTGGCGCGCAGCCTCCTGCTTGGCCTCTATTTCCAGGCGCTTCTCCTTGGCCGCCAGCCACTGGCTGTAGTTACCTTCGAAGGGGATGCCGTGGCCGCGGTCAAGCTCCAGAATCCAGCCCGCTACGTTGTCCAGGAAGTAACGGTCATGGGTAATGGCGACCACAGTGCCCGGGTAGTCGTGCAGGAAGCGCTCCAGCCAGGCAACAGATTCGGCATCCAGGTGGTTGGTAGGCTCGTCCAGCAGTAGCATGTCCGGCCCGGACAGCAGTAGGCGACACAGGGCCACCCGGCGGCGTTCACCACCGGACAGGTTCTTTACCGGTGCGTCCCAGGCGGGCAGGCGCAGGGCGTCAGCGGCCACTTCCAGTTTGCGGTCCAGGTCGTGACCATCAGTCGCCTGAATGTACGCTTCCAGCTCACCCTGTTTTTTGGCCAGGGCGTCGAAATCAGCATCGGGTTCGGCATAGGCTGCGTACACCTGGTCGAGCTCGGCCAAGGCATCCCGAATACCCTGCGTGGCCTCCTCAACAATCTCACGTACCGTCTTGCTGTCATCCAGCTGCGGTTCCTGCGGCAGGTAGCCCACCTTGATACCGGGCTGAGGGCGGGCCTCGCCGATGTAATCCTGATCCACGCCCGCCATAATACGCAGCAGAGTCGACTTACCGGCACCATTCAAGCCCAGCACGCCAATCTTGGCGCCGGGGAAGAAACTCAGAGAGATGTCCTTCAGGATTTCCCGCTTGGGCGGAACCACCTTGCCCACGCGGTTCATGGTATATACGTATTGGGCCATATTGGCTAGGTCCTCATGAAGGGTTGATGCCACGTAATCCACGGAAGATGCGGAACAGCAAAACGACTAAAGGTCAGCCACGGACGACACGGACATGCACGGACGAAATGACAAAAAGTTTTTTCTTTGTCTGTGCATGTCCGCGTCTTCCGTGGATTCCGTGACAAAAAATCAAAAAAGCAGCCGGGATAAGGCCGCTGACAAATCAAACCCGTAAGGTATCTAAACCTCCCGGGGATAGCAATTGACGCAAAACCGGAATAGGCCGCATGCCGGTATTTGCGGGCAGTATAAAGGATGATTTTTCACCCGTTTTCAAGCTAGAATAGCGGCCCAAATTTTCAGGGGTTCCGTGGGCGTGAATTTGCTCCGGGCCAAGCCATACAGACAGGGGCAGCACATCCATGTTTAATCGTGATATGAAAATCGCCGGTTTTGACGACGAACTCTGGAATGCCATGCAGGCAGAGGAGAAGCGTCAGGAAGCGCACATTGAGCTGATAGCTTCCGAAAACTACACCAGCCCGCGGGTAATGGAAGCTCAGGGCAGTGTGCTGACCAACAAGTATGCCGAAGGCTACCCCGGCAAGCGTTACTACGGTGGCTGCGAGTACGTTGACGTCGCTGAGCAGCTGGCCATTGACCGCGCCAAAGAGCTGTTCGGTGCAGCCTATGCCAACGTGCAGCCTCACTCGGGTTCCCAGGCCAATTCTGCGGTGTTTATGGCCTTGTTGCAGCCGGGTGATACGGTGCTGGGCATGAGCCTCGCGCACGGTGGTCACCTGACCCACGGTGCCTCTGTCAGCTTCTCTGGTAAGATCTACAACGCGGTGCAGTATGGCCTGAACCCGGAAACCGGCCTGATCGACTATGACGAAGTCGAGCGTCTGGCAGTTGAGCACAAGCCCAAGATGGTTATCGCTGGTTTCTCCGCCTACTCCCAGGAGCTGGATTTTGCCCGCTTCCGCGCCATTGCTGACAAAGTAGGCGCCTATCTGTTTGTGGACATGGCGCACGTGGCAGGTCTGGTGGCAGCCGGTGTCTATCCTGACCCCATGCCTCATGCTCACGTGGTTACCACCACCACCCACAAGACCCTGCGCGGTCCTCGTGGCGGTCTTATTCTGGCCTGTGCTGATGAAGACCTGCACAAAAAACTGAACTCCGCCGTGTTCCCCGGCGGCCAGGGTGGTCCCCTGATGCATGTGATTGCCGCCAAGGCCATCTGTTTCAAGGAGGCCATGAGCGACGAGTTCAAGACCTACCAGCAACAAGTGGTGAAGAATGCTGCTGCCATGGCGGACGTGTTCGTTGAGCGCGGCTTTGATGTGGTTTCCGGTGGCACCAAGAACCACCTGTTCCTGGTCAGCCTGATCAAGCAGGACATTACCGGTAAGGACGCGGATGCCGCCCTCGGTAAGGCCCATATTACGGTCAACAAGAACGCTGTTCCCAATGACCCCCGTTCACCCTTTGTCACTTCTGGCCTGCGCGTCGGGACCCCGGCCATCACCACGCGTGGCTTTGGTGAAGCTGAGTGCCGTGAGCTGGCGACCTGGATGTGCGACATTCTCGACGACATCAATAACGAGCAGACCATTGCCCGTGTGCGTGAGCAGGTACAGGCTGTGTGTGCCCGCTTCCCGGTATACCGCGGTTAAGCGCAAGCACCTGTCCCGGCATCTGTGAGGGTGCCGGGTACTATCCTGAGGAGGCGGAGTTATGCACTGTCCATTCTGTGGAGAGGCCGACACCAAGGTGATCGACTCACGCCTGGTGGCTGAAGGTGACCAGGTTCGCAGGCGCCGCGAGTGTCTGTCCTGCCGGGAGCGCTTCACCACTTTTGAGACCGCAGAGCTGGTCATGCCTCGGGTGGTAAAACAGGATGGCACCCGCCAGCCCTTCGACGAAGAAAAGCTGCGCTCCGGCTTGATGAAAGCGCTGGAAAAGCGCCCAGTCAGTATCGAAGAGATCGAAGCAGCCCTCAACCGGATTAAATTCCGCCTGCGGGCCACCGGCGAGCGCGAAATCAAGTCCATGCAGGTGGGTGAAGAAGTGATGACCGAGTTGCGTCAGCTGGACAAGGTGGCCTATGTGCGCTTTGCCTCGGTATACCGCAGCTTCCAGGATATCAACGAATTCAAGGAAGAGATTGAGCGTTTGTCGGTGAATCTGGGCGAGGGCAATGACCCCACAGATGTTGCCCAGGCGCTCGCAGGCACCCCTCCAGCCAAGGCAGAGTGATGGTCAACCCAGAGCACACTGCCATGATGGCGCGAGCCATACAACTGGCGCGCCGCGGTCTTTACTCCACCCACCCCAACCCCCGTGTTGGCGCTGTTGTTGTGCGGCAAGGGCAAGTTGTTGGGGAAGGCTGGCATGAGCGTGCCGGAGAGAGTCACGCTGAAATCCACGCCCTCAGCCGGGCCGGTGATCTGGCTTGTGGTGCGACGGTCTACGTAACCCTTGAACCCTGCAGCCATTATGGCCGTACCCCCCCGTGCGCCAGGGCGTTGATTGATGCGGGTGTGGCCCATGTGGTGGTGGCGACTGAAGACCCCAATCCGGTGGTGTCAGGGCGAGGTATCCAGCTGCTCAGGGATGCCGGCATCAAGGTCACTGTCGGCGTACTGGCGGCAGAGGCGGAAGCCCTGAACCCCGGCTTTATGAAACGCATGCGCACCGGGCGGCCCTGGGTGCGGGTCAAGGTGGCTGCCAGCCTCGATGGCCGCACCGCCATGGCGTCGGGTGAAAGCCAGTGGATAACCGGTCCGGAGGCGCGGCGCGACGTGCAGCGTTTGCGAGCCATGAGTGACGCCATTCTTACGGGTGTCGGCACGGTGCTGGCGGATGACCCTTCGTTGACGGTGCGGCGCGCTGAACTGGGAGATCTCGGTCAGGCCACTGAGCCATCCCGGCAGCCGTTACGGATCATCGCGGACCGTGATGTGCGAACACCGGTAGATGCCACTATTCTCAGGGGTGGGAACGTGCATGTATTCTGTGCCTCCCAGTCCATCCCCACCGCAAGCGCCCAAAACCTGGCGGCGCTGGGGATCAGCCTGACCGGCGTTGACTGGACGGCCACCGGTATTCATCTTGGTCAGACACTGGATGTACTGGGCGACTTGGGTATTAACGAGGTGCTGGTGGAAGCCGGGCCAACCCTGGCGGGGGCTTTTGTTGAGCAGGCCCTGGCTGATGAGCTCTGGCTTTATCAGGCACCGGTATTTCTTGGCAGTGCAGGCCGTCCGACAGTGAACCTGCCGCTACAGACCATGGCAGAGAAAATTGAATGGCAAGTGGCCGATCGCCGCCAGATTGGCCAGGACTTGCGCTGGATTCTCCGGCGCCAGTAACCACTGGTATTACAACGTTAAGGTGCAATTCGTATGGAATTGAACACGATCGAAGAAATCATTGAGGACATCCGCCAGGGCAAAATGGTCATCCTGATGGATGACGAAGACCGTGAGAATGAGGGTGACCTGGTGATGGCAGCGGAGTTCTGCACCGCCGAGGCGATCAATTTCATGGCCAAGTACGGGCGCGGTCTTATCTGTATGCCCATGACCCGCCAGCGTTGTGAGCAGTTGGGGCTCCCCTTGATGGTGCAGAAGAACGCCTCGGGTTTTGGTACCAAGTTTACCCTGTCTATTGAGGCTGCCGAGGGCGTCACTACCGGTATCTCTGCCGCCGATCGGGCCCGAACCGTACAGGCGGCTGCGGCCCGCAACGCCAAGCCGGCGGACCTGGTGCAGCCGGGACATATCTTTCCTCTGATGGCTGATCCGGGTGGTGTACTCAGTCGCGCCGGTCACACTGAGGCCGCCTGTGATCTGGCCGCGTTGGCGGGCTCCGAGCCGGCCGGAGTGATCTGCGAGATCATGAATGACGATGGCACCATGGCCCGGCGTGCGGATCTGGAGGCTTTTGCTCAGGAGCACAATCTCAAGATCGGCACCATTGCTGATCTGATTCACTACCGCACCATGAACGAATGCACCATCGAGCTGGTGGAGCAGTATGACCTGGATACTGAGTACGGCGTATTCAACCTGCGTACCTACCGGGACACCATACAGGGTGGCGCTCATCTGGCGCTGGTGAAAGGCGATATCCGAGCGGATGATCCGGTGCTGGTGCGGGTGCATATCACCGACACGCTGCGTGACTTGCTGGGTGCTCGCCGTGAGGGCTCGCACAGCTGGCCCCTGCATCGTGCCCTGAAGGAAGTGGCGGATGAAGGCAAGGGCGTGGTGGTACTGCTCAACAGTGGCGAGGATTCTGTCGATCTGGAAGAGCGCATCCGTACATTTTTTGGCAACGACAGCCAGGGCTCTGCCAAAGGCTCCTCCGGCGTGTACTTTACTGTGGGTACCGGCTCGCAGATCTTGCGAGAGGTGGGCGTTGGCAAAATGCGCCTGCTGAGCGCGCCTATCAAGTTTTCGGCCATTTCCGGTTTTGATCTGAAAGTGGTGGAGTATCTTCCCTATAACCCCTGATAATGGATCATCGGGCCGAAGGCGGCCCGGTAGAGGAGCAAAGAATGTCTGGAATCAACGTAATTGAAGGCGACTTCACCGCCTGTAGTGGCCGGTTCGCCCTGGTGGTTGGCCGGTTTAACGGTTTTGTGGTGGAAAGCCTGGTGGAAGGCGCTCTGGATACCCTGCGTCGCCACGGTATTGCCGACAGCGATATCACCCTGGTACGTGTGCCCGGGGCTTACGAAATGCCTTTGGCGGTCAAGCGTGTGGCAGAAACTGGCAGCTACGATGCCATTATCGCTCTGGGCGCGGTCATCCGCGGTGGTACGCCCCACTTTGAATATGTGGCGGGTGAGGCCTCCAGCGGGCTGGGCGCCGTGAGCCTGGAGACAGACGTACCAGTGACCTTCGGCGTGCTGACGGTGGATTCTATCGAGCAGGCCATTGAGCGTTCGGGCACCAAGGCCGGCAACAAGGGTGCTGAAGCTGCCATCACAGCGCTGGAAATGGTCAGCCTGTTCAAGAAGCTGGGTGCCTGATGTCAGTAGTGGACGAAAACGCGCCCCTTGGGGGCGCTGGCAAGCCTAAAGCCGGTGACCGTCGCCGTGCCCGTGTGCTGGCGATGCAGGGCCTGTACCAGCACCATTTCAGCAAAAACTCCATCACGGATATCGAAGCTGAGTTCATTGTGGACAATGATATGAGTAAGGTTGACGGAGCCTACTTTCGTGACCTGCTGCAGGGCGTGTATCGTGAACAGCCTATGCTGGATGAGGCGTTGACGCCGTTTCTTGACCGGCCACTCAAAGAAGTGGACCCGGTGGAGCTGGCGATTGTGCGGATTGGTGCTTACGAGCTAAAACATCGTGTCGACGTGCCATACCGGGTTGTGATCAACGAAGGCATTGAGCTTGCCAAGCGTTTTGGCGGCACTGAAGGTCACAAATTCGTCAATAGTATTCTGGATAAGCTCAGCCGCCGCTTGCGGCTGGCAGAGACCCGCGCCAAATAATGGGTGAATTCGAGCTGATTGAACGGGTTTTTGCACCCCTGTCATGCTCGGATACCGGCACGGGACTGGTGCTGGGCGTGGGCGATGACTGTGCCTTGCAGGCGATCCCTCCAGGCCACTGGCTGGCCTTCTCCGTGGACACCCTGGTGGAGGGGGTCCATTTCCCCACCGGTTACGCGCCGGAACAACTCGGCTGGCGCGCCCTTGCCGTGGCCGCCAGTGATCTGGCTGCCATGGGCGCTTCCCCGGTCTGCTTTACCCTCGCACTCACCGTGCCTGAAGCCTCGGTTGACTGGTTTGAAGCGCTGGCGCGTGGTATGCAGCACGCGGCCACTTCGTTCGGTATGCGGCTGGCCGGTGGCGACACTACCCGCGGCCCACTGGCTCTCAGCGTTCAGGTTCATGGCCTGGTTCCAGTAGGTCAGGGCTTGCGGCGTTCCGGTGCCAGACCTGGCGACCTGATCTGTGTTTCTGGCCCTTTGGGCAACGCGGCGGCCGCCCTGCACTGGCTGAGTACGCCGGCGCCTGATGCCCGGGCCGAACAGCTATTGGCCAGCTACCATCACCCCGTGCCGCGGCTGGCGCTGGGGCAGTGGTTGCAGGGCAGGGCGACGGCAGCCATTGATATTTCTGACGGGCTGCTGGCAGATCTCGCCCATATCTGCCGGGCTTCGGGTGTGGGAGCCAGCATTGACAGTGCCACCATTCCCCTGACGCCAGCCCTACGGGCGAGCGTCGGGGATGAAGCGCTGACACTGGCATTGTACGGCGGGGATGATTACGAGTTGTGTTTTACCTTGCCCCCAGGCCTGCAGGAAGCCCTGGCGCGAGAGGCGCCGCAAGTCTGCACGGTCATTGGTAAGGTCTCTTCCGGGGCTGATATCCTGCTGGATGGTCAGCCAGTAATGCCCCACGGTTACGATCACTTTGGAGCCCAATCGTGAGCAAAAACACCCCCATCCCCGCAGGTTTCCTGCGTCATCCTGTTCATCTGGCGGCTTTTGGTTTTGGTAGTGGTGCGGTACGCACGGCCCCGGGTACTTGGGGTAGCCTGGCGGCGATTCCCATTTGGGGCCTGTTTTTCTGGTTGCCACTGCCGCTGTACTGGTTGTTGGTAACGGTAGCGTTTGTGCTGGGCATCTGGCTATGTGACAAAACAGCGCGGGACTTGGGGGTTCATGACCACGGCGGCATCGTCTGGGATGAATTCGTGGGTATGTGGATCGTGTTGGGGTTGATGCCGGTGAGTTGGGTGGGGGTGGTGTTGGGTTTCGTGCTGTTCCGGTTCTTCGATATCGTCAAGCCCTGGCCCATCAAATGGATGGACACACGCATACCCGGCGGCACAGGCATTATGGTGGATGACGTGGTGGCCGGTTTCATGGCGCTGGCAGCGCTCTATGCCCTGGATCGTTGGGTTATCCCCTTCCCTGTTTGATTGGAAGGTTCAGTGAGCGCGCACCTCCTGTGGCATTAGACTTACCACGTGCAGGAAGCGTCTGAGGCCGTCTTCCGCCCGGAGTCGGGTGGCGAAAGGCCCGCTGTCAAACCCTTCCCGCGTGGTGAAGTACCATTTGCCGCCGACACAGAAAAACCGGCTGCTGCGGAAAGGAATATTACCGGCCTCGCCGGTGCGGTGGTGCAAATGTTCCATGCGCCCTCCTCATGCCTCTGATTATTGTTGTTTGTTTTGTAGGCAACGCTGGTCAACTATTCTACATTAGCTCATTTGGTGCCTAATTCAACAATATTTCACAGTTCTGGAGGGCAGATGAAAAGGTTTAACCGGGTTTTGCTGGTTATGGTCTGGGCTGTCGGCCTGTCGGCCTGTGCCGCAGCCCTTGGTCCGGTCAAGACTTGGGAGGGTAAGACGGCAGGCGGCGTTGAGCCGGCCATGCTGGCCGCACCCGGCAGCATCAATGTGAAGCGGGTGAACGACAAGGCCATGGGCAATTTCCTCATGAAGGACCTTGCACTGGACTACCAGTTGTTGCCGGGACCTAACCGGATTGAGTTTGTGCACCATACTCTCTGGGCGAAAGGCCAGATAACCCGCAATGATGAGTCACCGGTACATGTGGTGGAGACGCCCCTGCTGGTGGTTACACTGGATGCCGTGGCGGGGGAAACCTATACCTTCCAGTTGCCCCGCGCGAGCAATCACCGTGAGGCGCAGGTGCTGGCAGCCAACTTCAGCGCGCAGATCCTGGATAGTGCAGGGCGTGTTGTGGCAGAAGCCATGCCTGCCGATCAGGTCGCTGTGACGCCAGCGGCTGACACGAATACCCTTGGCGCCCTAAAGCAGCTTTGGCAGCAGGCGACGGAAGAGGAGCGGCGGGCTTTCCTGCGCTGGACTTTCGAATAACCTCCGCCCTTTTCACGCCGGGTGTGCCTGCAGCCCCTAGCGCCGCAGGCGGGCGACGGCTTTCTGTATCACGCCTTCCAGCAGATTGAGGGCTTCATCCGCCAGTGACAGGTTCTGATTCAGTTCAGGCGGTTCACTGCTGGATTGATGGGGCAGATGATGAGCGGCTTCCTCAATGGCCGCCAGGCTCTCCTCTACCAGCGTTGGCAGCTGATCCCCGTTGGGTACTACATCCGGACACAGGGTAAAGTTCATTGTCAGGTGGCCGGAATAGCTGACGGCAACCACTACCAACCCCATGCTGTCGAACAGCGGCGCCGAGTTGAACTGGCGTACCAGGCGCGCGCCCTGCAGGTACATGGGCACCTGAGGGCCGGGCACGTTGGTGATGGGCAGGTTGAACACGGGCCGGTAACGCTGGGCAATCTGCAGTTCGGTGTAGAGGCGTGCTGATAGCGCCAGCATGGTGGAGGGGACCAGCTCAGTCAGGCGGTCAGCTGCGATGGCTTCCTGGTACGGCTCTGACGCAATGGCATTCCAGTGAATACGGCGGATACGCAAGGCCGGGTCAGGCTCATCTGTGGCAAGGTTCAGCAGCATGGCGGACATCTGGTTGCCGGTGGCCCGGCGCAGGCTCTTGGAGCGCACAGAAACCGGCGTCATCGCAACCAGCGGGCGCAGGGTATCGCTGCCCTGCTGATCCAGATAGCGTCGCAGTGTCTCGGCACAGAGACCCAGTACCACGTCATTCAGCGTGACATCTCCCAGCTCTGCCTTGATGGTCTTCAGACGCGACAGCTCCACCGTGCAGGACAACACGCTGCGATTGGCGGTGATTTGCCGGTTAAAGGGGCAGTGGGGGGCGTCAAACAGCGGGAAGGGCAGGGGCAGCTTGTGCAGGTAGCGTTGTACCAGGCCGCGGGTTGTGGCTTCTGCCGCATTATAGGCCAGTGCCGCAACAGCAAAGGGTTTGCGTGCCAGGTTGGCGGTTGCCTGCAGTAACACCCGCTCTTCCGACGGAGCTGGCTTTGCGGTCCAGGGACGGGGCCGGGTGATTACGGCTGGCTCCGGGCGGTATTCCAGCAATTTGCCCATGATTTCCTCGCCACTGAAGGCGTCAATAGCTGCGTGGTGCAGCCTGACGATCAAAGCAAAGCTGTTGTCCTTGCCTTCTTCACCTGCCATGCCATCGACAAAGGTAATGTGCCAGAGCGGTCGGTCCCTTTTCAGCGGTTCCTGCAAGATGCGGGATGCCAGTGCCATCAGGTTGTCGACATCGTTGCGGGCGCCAAGTTTGACGTAGGCCAGGTGCCGGTCAAGGCTGAAGTCCGGGTCATCAATCCAGTATGGCCGCCCCAAATGGAGGGGAATGTGTTTCAAGCGTTCACGAAAAAAGGGCACCACATGCAGGCGGCTCTGCAGGTAGCTGACAAAGGTGCTGTAAGACACGGCTTTTTCGCTGTCGCCGCCGTCAAACAAGTAGATGCCGCTGATGTGCATGGGGGCGGTATCTGTTTCCAGATAAAGAAACGAAGCGTCGAGTTCCGATAACTGCCGCATAGGGTGTCCCGTGATAGTCTGAATTGGCGGCCCTGGCGCAGGTTTTCGGTGTATGTGGCGGGCCGCACCGATAGCATGGCTGGAGTATAACCCAGCCGTTACGTCAGTTGAGTTGCCGGAATGCCCGGATGAAGTGGGATTTCCGGCAGATTTGCATAAGCTTATGCCTGTTTGCTGAGCCAGCGATCAAAGGTGCCGGGGCGGCTCAAGGTATCCCAGAACCACATCAGGGCCTTGCCTTTGTCTTCGCGATAACGGGCCATCTGAAGGGTGACCGGCCGCCGTGGCGCTTTCACCTCCAGTGCTATCAGTTCCCCTGTGGCCAGTTCGCGCTGGATGCGGCTGGCCGGTAGCCAGCCTACGCCGAGGCCCGCCTTTTGCAACGCAATTTTCTGGTCCAGGTTGGAGACAGTCAGTGTCCGCTGGCGGCTGAATATCCCTGCGGTCCCTGGTTGCAGGTGGCGTGAGCTGTCTGCGGCGACTGCGGCGGGATAGTCGGCAATCACGTCATCTTCCAGCGGCTGCTGTGCTGAGGTGAGGGGGTGGTTCGCCGCAACAGTGTACACAAAGTGCATTTCTCCCAGAGGCAGGGTGGCAAACTGACCCGCAGGCTGAGTCATCTGATCGGCGCCCACCACCAGATCCGCGCGACGGCACTGCAGTGCATCCCAGGCGCCGGCGAACACCTCCTCGATCAACTGAATCTCCACCGGCACACCGAGCGCCTGAAACGCTTCAATAGCGGGAAAAAGAGCCTCGGCGGGAAGCAGGGAATTGAATGCAATTTTCAGGCGGGTTTCCCAGCCCTGTGCCACTTGTTTGGTATTGTGGGCGAGGGTTTCTGCGGCCTCCAGCAGGGTGCGGCCTTCTTCCAGCAGGTAGCGGCCGGCCGGCGTCAGCACCGCCCGGTGGCCGGAACGGTCAAAGAGAGCGACATCGAGGTCTTCCTCAAGCTTCTGTACCGTGTAGCTGATGGCAGAGGGCACCCGGAACAGTTCGCTGGCGGCGCCAGCGAAGCTGCCTCGGCGATCAATGGCGTCGAGTACTTTCAGTGCGTCAATGGTAATGGCGTGATGCATGTTCAGTTTTTTTGAATTAAAGGGCCAGAATTCATCGTTTGAGCGTCTTGCTGCCGCGCTTTAACCTAAGACTAACTGGTTTGGCGGGGGGCGCAAGTTATTCTGATTTACAGAATACCCTCGGCTCCCGAAAACGACTGGAGGTGAGGTTTATGGGTTTGTTGGTGGATGGTCAGTGGCAAGACCAGTGGTATGACACGGAGAAAAGCGGCGGTAAATTTGAGCGTGAGGCCGCCCGCTTCCGCAACTGGGTGACCGCCAGCGGTGAGGCCGGGCCGTCCGGCAGCGCTGGCTTTGACGCCGCATCGGGGCGTTATCATCTGTATGTGTCTCTGGCGTGCCCCTGGGCTCACCGCACCTTGATCATGCGTGCGCTGAAAGGGTTGGAGGCTCATATCAGTGTTTCTGTTGTGCACCCTGACATGCTGGAAAACGGCTGGGAGTTCAGGTCTGAGGGGGCGCACAGGGATCGTCTGTACGGGCTGGCGTATTTACACCAGCTGTACACCCGGGCTGCTGCTGATTACAGCGGCCGTGTCACCGTACCGGTGCTGTGGGACAGTCATCAGCAGACGGTAGTCAGCAATGAGTCCGCGGATATCATTCGTATGTTCAACAGCGCTTTTGATGATCTGCCCGGTGTCAGGCGTGAGCTGGATTTCTATCCCCACGCCCTTCGACAGGACATTGACGCGGTTAACGCGCGGGTCTATGACACGGTGAATAATGGCGTCTACAAGGCAGGGTTCGCCACAGCGCAGGCCGTCTATGGCGAGGCCTATGACGCCTTGTTTGAGACCCTGGACTGGCTGGAGGCCAGGCTGCGCGGGCAGCGTTATCTGGTGGGCAACCGTTTGACGGAAGCGGACTGGCGACTGTTTACCACCCTGGTGCGCTTTGATGCGGTCTATTTTGGTCACTTCAAATGCAACCGTCAGCGCATTAGCGACTATCCGAATCTCTCCGCCTACCTGCGCGATCTGTACCAGGTATCAGGTGTTGCCGACACGGTGGATATCGCGCAGATCAAACAGCATTACTATGTCAGCCAGCGCACCATCAATCCGACCCGGATTGTGCCCCTGGGGCCCGAGCTTGATTTTACGGCCGCGCCGGGGCGCTCACGGTTGGGGCCGGAGCCGCTGGCCCACTGAACAAAGCCGCGCCTGCGGCTTTGTTCATGCCCTAATTACTGCGGCTGATGGCGACCTCGGTCAGCAGGGCCAAAGCCTCCTTGTGGGGCGTGTCGGGCAGGCTATCCAGGCATTTGAGGGCCAGGTCTGCCTGTTCCCGCGCTTTCTGCAGGGTGTAATCCAGTGCGCCAGAGCTTTCCACCACCTTCAGGATGTCGGGCAGCTCGTCCAGCCCACCCTGGCGGATGGCTTTGCGGATCAGCGTGCGGGCTTCGTCGCCGCCGTTGGCCATGGCGTAAATGAGTGGCAGCGTGGGTTTGCCCTCGGCGAGGTCATCGCCGACATTCTTGCCCATGGTGACGGCGTCACCGCGGTAGTCCAGTACATCATCCACTAGCTGGAACGCCAGCCCCAGATGCTTACCGTAGGCTTGCAGGGCTTGTTCCTGAACCGGTGCAGCGCCACACAGCAGCGCGCCGGTGTGGGAGGCCGCTTCGAACAGCATGGCGGTTTTGTTGTGGATGACCTCCATGTACTTCTGCTCGGACACGTCAGGATTTTTGACGTTCATCAGTTGCAGCACCTCGCCCTCGGCGATCACGCAGGTGGCATTGGATAGCACTTCCATGATTCGCATGCTGCCCAGTTCCACCATCATCTGGAAAGCGCGGGAGTAGAGGAAATCACCTACCAGCACACTGGGTGCGTTGCCCCAACGGGCATTGGCGGTGGCTTTGCCGCGTCGCAGGTCTGAGGTATCCACTACGTCATCATGTAGCAGAGTGGCCGTGTGCAGAAACTCGATAACGGCAGCCAGCTTGAGGTTGTCGTTGCCCTGATAGGCGAGGGCGCGAGTGGATAGCAACACCAGTAGCGGCCGTAACCGCTTGCCACCGCTTTCCACAATGTATTGGGCAATTTTCTCCACCAGGGGCACATCGGAGGAGAGTCGGTTTTTGATCAGGTCATTGACGCGGCTGAAGTCTTCCGCGACTGTGTCATAGATACGCTGCACTGTCATGCCGCTGGCCCGGTTCAGGAGTTAATAAAAGGAAACGCGGCAATCCTAGGTACTGGTCTGAAAAGTGTCAACTTTACTGAGCCTGATCGTGAGTTTTGCCGGCTTTTGAGACGTCTGTGGCTGCGTGTTCTTACGAAATGCGGTTGATTTTACCTCGGCCTGCCAATCAAAGTCCCGCAGGCTTGTAAAGCCCGGCCGCTTTTCGTACAATCACGCGCCCCAACTCATCCCAACCTGCGCTCCCTGCTATAGGGTCGTCAGAGTACTTCCCTTAGAACCAGGTGGATAAGAGCAGGGATGGGTCAACATGCGGAGAAACTCCATGTACGCAGTTATTGTTAGCGGTGGTAAACAGCACCGTGTAGCTGAAGGCGAAACCCTGAAGCTTGAAAAGATTGAAGTGGAAACTGGTAGCACCGTCGAGTTCGACCGTGTATTGCTGGTTGCCAACGGCGATGACGTTAAAGTCGGTGCGCCGGTGGTTGAAGGTGCAAAAGTGACTGCTGAAGTGCTGGGTCACGGCCGTGGCGAAAAGATTCATATCATTAAGTTCCGTCGTCGCAAGCACCACATGAAACGTCAGGGCCACCGTCAGTGGTTCACTGAAGTCAAGATCACGGGTATCAAGGGCTAAGGCTCTAGGTCGCCCCCTAATACAGGAGACTGGAAATGGCTCATAAGAAGGCAGCAGGTAGTACCCGCAACGGTCGCGATTCCGAGTCGAAACGACTTGGCGTCAAGCGCTTCGGTGGTGAAACGGTCAGCGCTGGCAGCATCATCGTTCGTCAGCGTGGCACGCGTTTCCACGCGGGTAGCAACGTAGGTCTGGGTCGCGATCACACTCTGTTCGCAACCGCTACCGGTATCGTCAAGTTTGAAACTAAAGGTCCTGAAAACCGGAAATTCGTGAGCATCGTACCGGCTAACTAAGCCAACGACGCTCCCCGGTTCCCAGAACCGAAGGCCCCGCAGTGCTTCTCTGAGGCTTGCGGGGCTTTTTTGGTTATTGCCCCGGAAATACGCATATGAAGTTCGTGGATGAAGCCAGTATTCTGGTTGAAGCAGGTAAAGGTGGTCACGGTTGTCTGAGCTTCCGGCGGGAGAAGTATATCCCCAAGGGTGGCCCGGACGGTGGCGACGGTGGTGATGGTGGCTCCGTCTATCTGGAGGCTGATGACGCCCTCAATACCCTGATTGACTACCGCTTTCAGCGCAGATTCAAAGCGGAGTCCGGCGAGCAGGGCTCAGGCAAGAACTGCTCTGGCCGCAAGGGCGAGGATCTGGTGCTGCCGGTGCCGGTGGGTACGACCATTGTGGACGTGGATACCAATGAAATCCTCGGCGACCTGACCCGTGTCGGTGAGCGCCTGAAAGTGGCGCAGGGCGGCTTTCATGGTCTGGGTAACACCCGTTTCAAATCCTCGGTCAACCGTGCGCCAAGGCAGACTACCAAAGGCACCCCCGGCGAGGTGCGTAGCCTGCGGCTGGAGCTGAAAGTGTTGGCGGATGTGGGTTTGCTGGGTTTGCCCAATGCCGGTAAGTCCACCTTTATCCGGGCGGTGTCGGCGGCCAAGCCGAAAGTGGCGGACTACCCCTTCACCACCCTGGTACCGAACCTGGGCGTGGTTCGGGTGGCGGCCCATCAGAGTTTTGTGGTCGCGGATATCCCGGGTTTGATTGAGGGTGCGGCAGAGGGTGCGGGGCTCGGTATCCGGTTCCTGAAACATCTGGTTCGGACCCGTCTGCTGCTGCACCTGGTGGATGTGGCGCCTTATGACGGTTCGTCCCCGGCAGAGAATGTCAGGATTATCGCCCATGAGCTGGACAAGTTCAGTGAGACCCTGGCCAGCCGCGACCGCTGGCTGGTGCTGAACAAGCTGGACATGGTGCCCGAAGCACAGCGCGAGGCCCATTGCCAGGCGATTATCGATGAGCTGGACTGGCAGGGGCCGGTGTTTACCGTCTCGGCCCTGACCGGCGAAGGTACGCGGCCTCTGGTGCAGGCTATCATGCAGTGGATTGAGCAGCGGGCAGAGGAAGAGGCAGAGAATCCTGAGTTGGCGGAGCGTGAAGCGGATTTGCGCCGCCGTATGGACGACGAGGCTCGCGCCCGTATTGCCGAGGAGAAGGCCCTGCGGCGGGCAGCGCGCGAGGCCGATGACGATGATGATGACTTTGACGACGATGACTACGACGTTGAAGTGGTATACGCCCCGGAGTAAGTGTTCTCTATGGTCACCAAGCGTAATCTGATTACCCGTTCGCGCCGGCTGGTCGTCAAGATTGGCAGCGCATTGCTCACGAATGACGGCAAGGGCCTTGATGTGCCTGCCCTGGCGGGTTGGGTGGATCAGTTGGCGGCCATGATCGATGACGGCGTGGAGTTGCTGGTTGTGTCTTCAGGCTCGGTGGCTGAGGGCATGAGTCGTTTGGGCTGGAGCAAGCGCCCCGAGCATCTGCATGAACTGCAGGCCGCCGCCGCGGTAGGGCAAATGGGCCTGGTGCAAACCTGGGAGGCTCAGTTCCGCCGCCATGGCCGCCATGCGGCCCAGGTGCTGCTGACTCACGATGACCTTTCCAACCGCAAGCGTTACCTGAATGCCCGCAGTACCTTGCGGGCGCTGTTGGATGTGGGTGTTGTGCCTATCATCAATGAGAACGATACGGTGGTCACGGACGAAATCCGTTTCGGTGACAATGATACGCTGGGTGCCTTGGTGGCCAATCTGGTGGAGGCCGACGGCCTGATTATCCTCACTGATCAGCTGGGTCTGTTCAACAAGGATCCCCGCAGCAATCCGGATGCGGAACTGGTCACCGAGGGGCAGGCGCATGACCCGTTACTGGATGCCATGGCGGCCGGTGGCGCCGGCGTACTGGGGCGCGGTGGTATGCTGACCAAGGTGCGGGCAGCCCGGCTGGCGGCCCGCTCCGGCGCTTTTACCGTGATTGTCGGCGGTCGCATTGAGCAAGTGGTTACCCGGCTGCGGCAGGGCGAAGTGCTGGGCACGTTGCTGTTGCCAGAACAGGGTCGCATCGCTGCCCGCAAGCAGTGGCTGGCCAGTCATCTGCAAACCCGGGGGCAGGTGATCATCGACGACGGTGCCGTGCGGGTGCTGCGCAAAGGTGGTCGCAGCCTGTTGCCAGTGGGTGTAAAGGCGGTGAGCGGTGGCTTCAGGCGCGGCGAAATGGTGTCCTGCGTGGACGAGGCCGGTCACGAAGTGGCGCGCGGGCTGGTGAACTATGATGCCGATGAGGCGCGGGCTATTGCTGGTCGCAGCAGTGACCGTATCGCTGAAATTCTGGGCTACCTCTCTGATGAGGAGCTGATTCACAGGGATAACATGGTGTTGGTGTAGTGGCTCTGGGGGTCTGGTGTAACTGTCGCGGCTATTGATAGGCGGCTGCGAGGCTTGCGGAGAGTTTTCGGTGTATCGGGCATAAAAAAACCGGCCAAGGCCGGTTTTTTTATGCGAACAAGATATCAGGCAGCTTTCAGAGCCTTGATCTTGGCGCTCAGGCGGCTCTTATGGCGAGCAACCTTGTTCTTGGCAAAAATGCCTTTGTTCACCATGCTGTCGATGATGGGCTGGCACTTTTCGAAAGCCGCGCGGGCTTCTTCGTAGTTGCCGGCTTCAATCTTGGCGTTTACTTTTTTGATGTAGGTGCGCGCCATGGAACGCAGGCTGGCGTTATGCTTGCGGTTCTTCTCGTTTTGACGAGCGCGCTTCTTGGCTTGTGGGGAATTTGCCACCGTGTAACTCCTGAAGATTCTGGGTGCGTTGCTAACAATAGGTTCTAAACGTCGCGGGTGCGCCAAATGCGAGCGCGGCGAAATAAATGACGCGAAATCGTGCCAGTCAGGCGGCTAAATGTCAAGCGGAAAACCGTGCCTGCTCTGATCTCGGCAGCGCCTGTGGTAGACTCCCGCCACTCGCACATCACCCTCGTAAGGGCGCAGGAATGCCAACAGAGTCTGGTCAGCTCCAGTCAACCTCACCAGCAACACCGCCATCGCCGCAGCCGCCGCGGGCACCGGGATTGTTGCGTTCTTCCGGTATTGTGGGTGTGATGACCATGCTGTCCCGCGTGCTTGGGCTGGTGCGGGATATGGTGATTGCCCGTTATTTTGGTGCCGGTGCCGCGGCCGATGCCTTCTTTGTTGCCTTCAAAATCCCCAATTTTCTGCGGCGTCTGTTTGCTGAGGGGGCCTTTGCCCAGGCCTTCGTACCGGTACTCTCGTCCTACCGGGAAAAGCAAAGTCACAGTGAAGTGCAGCAGCTGGTTAATGCTGTTGCCGGTAGTCTTGGGTTGGTGCTGTTGGGGGTTACCCTGGTGGCCATGCTGGGGGCGCCGGTACTGACGGCGGTGTTTGCACCCGGTTTTCTGGGAGATGAGGTGCGGTTCCCGCTGGCCAGCGACATGCTGCGGATTACCTTTCCCTACCTGTTGCTGGTGTCTCTGACCGCCTTTGCCGGTGCCATTCTCAACAGCTATGACCGTTACGCGGTGCCGGCGTTTACCCCGGTATTGCTGAACTTATCCATGATTGGTGCGGCTATTTTTCTGGCGCCATTGATGCAGACGCCTGTTATGGCGCTGGCCTGGGGGGTGCTGATTGCCGGTGCGCTGCAGCTGTTCTTCCAGATCCCTTTCCTTATGCGTCTTAATTTGCTGCCGCGTCCGCGGGTGGATTACCGCCACGAAGGGGTGATTCGCATTATGAAACTGATGGCCCCAGCCCTGTTTGGCGTGTCCGTCAGTCAGATCAACCTGCTGCTGGATACGGTGCTGGCGTCCTTCCTGCAAACCGGCAGTGTGTCGTGGCTATATTATTCTGACCGCTTGGCGGAGCTGCCGCTTGGGGTCTTTGGCATTGCCATCGCTACGGTGATTCTGCCCAATCTGTCGCGCAAGCATGCGGCGAACAATGCTGACCAGTTTGCCGCCACCCTCGACTGGGCGGTGCGTGCGGTGCTGCTGATCGGTTTGCCGGCAGCGCTGGCGCTGGCGTTGCTGGCGGAGCCGCTGGTGGCCACCTTGTTCCATTATGGTGAGGTGACGGATCGCGATGTCATGATGGCGGGTATGAGCTTGCGGGCCTACTCCGCGGGCCTGCTGGCTTTTATGTTGATTAAGGTGCTGGCGCCGGGCTTCTTCGCCCGGGAGGACATGCGCACGCCGGTTAAAATCGGCATTATTGCCATGGTTGCCAACATGGTGTTCAACCTGGCGCTGGTATTTCCTCTCGCTCACGTGGGTCTGGCGTTAGCCACCTCACTGTCGGCCTGGCTCAACGCCGGCCTGCTCTACCGCGGTTTGCGTCGCGATGGTGTCTGGCGGGGGCAGTCAGGCTGGGGGCGTTTCCTGCTGCAGCTGGCGCTGGCAAACGGTGTGCTGGCGCTGGTGATCCTGAGCCTGTCGGGCGATGTCAGTCACTGGCTGGGGCTGACAGGCTGGCAGCGGGCAGGGGAGATGGCGGTGCTGGTGGCGGCCGGTGTCGGTGCCTATTTTGCTGCGCTCGCCGCTATGGGTGTGCGTGTGCGTCATTTCCGTGGTCGATAGGGCGTGTTGCGCATTGGGCGCGGCGCAGCCTTCAGGTATAATCGCGTGTTTTCTCACCAACCGTGACAGGATTTCCCATCGATGCAGTTGATCCGAGGGCTCACTAACCTGCTGGCGCTGGCAGGGCAACCTGATTCGCCACTGCGGCGGGGTTGTGTGGCAACCATCGGCAACTTTGATGGCGTGCACCTCGGGCATCAGACCATTATTGATCAGGTGCGTGACAAGGCTCACCAGCTGGGTGTGCCCGCGGTGGTTATGGTATTTGAGCCGCAGCCCCGGGAATATTTTGAGGGGGATCAGGCGCCGCCCCGGCTAACGGCCTTCCGGCAAAAGTGGCAGGCGTTGTTGCAGCATGGCACAGACATTGTCGTCTGTTTGCGCTTCAATGAACGCTTCCGCCAGTATTCCGGCCTCGGTTTTATCGAAGAGGTATTGGTTGGCGGGTTGCATATCCGCCATCTGGTGGTGGGTGATGACTTCCGTTTTGGTTGCGACCGCAACGGTGACTTTGATCTGCTGCAGGCTCAGGGTGAGGTGTTCGGGTACAGCGTTGAGCGCACCCGCACGGTCATGGTGGCCGGTGAGCGTGTCAGCAGCACCCGGGTACGTGATTGTTTGCAGGCAGGTGGGCTGGCCCAGGCCGCCAGCCTGCTGGGTGAGCCCTATGGCATTGAGGGGCGGGTCGTCTACGGGCGTCAACTCGGGCGTCAGCTGGATGCGCCTACAGCCAACATCCGCCTGGCCCGAATGCCGGCGCTGCGGGGTGTGTATGTGATTACCGCCACCACCGAGCAGGGCGAACGCTACCACGGCGTGGCCAATATCGGCCTGCGCCCCACCGTAGATGGCAAACACCCCGCCCTTGAAGCCCATTTATTCGGCTATTCGGGGTCACTGTACGGCCAGCGGTTGCATGTGGGGTTCCGTCACTTCCTGCGGGGTGAGCAAAAGTTCGATAATGTAGAGGCCCTCAAGGGCCAGATTCTTGAAGATATTACGCAGGCCCGCGCGTGGCTGGCCTGCCAGCCGACTTCCATTGACTGACCACTGACCAACAGACCCACTATGAGCGACTACAAGCATACCCTGAATCTGCCAGGCACCGCCTTCCCCATGAAGGCCACTCTGGCGCAGCGTGAACCCGAGATGCTCAAGCGCTGGCAGGCGCTGGATGTCTACGGCAACCTGCGCAAGGCGCGGGCGGGGCGCGACAAATTCATTCTGCACGATGGCCCCCCCTACGCTAACGGCAGTATTCATATTGGTCATGCGGTCAACAAGATTCTCAAGGACATGATCATCAAGTCCCGTGGGTTTATGGGCTTTGATGCGCCCTATGTGCCGGGCTGGGACTGCCATGGTCTGCCCATTGAGCACAAGGTGGAGCAGGAGATCGGCAAAGCCGGCCTCAAGGTAGACTACAAGACCTTCCGCCAGGCCTGTCGGGACTACGCTGCCAAGCAGGTTGAAGGGCAGAAGGAAGACTTTATCCGCCTGGGTGTCATGGGTGAATGGGATAAGCCGTACCTGACCATGGACCCCATGGTTGAGGCGGATATCATCCGTGCGCTGGGTGCGATTATCGAGAATGGTCATCTGGTGCGGGGCTTCAAGCCGGTGTACTGGAGCGTGGTGGGCCAGTCCGCCCTGGCCGAGGCTGAAGTAGAGTATCAGGACAAGACCTCCACCCAGATTGACGTTCGCTTCACTGCCGTGGACAGCGCTGCGGTATTGTCCGCTTTTGCCGGTGCCGCGGGCGAAGGCCCGGTGGCCATCGTCATCTGGACCACGACCCCCTGGACCATCCCTGCCAACCAGGCCGTCGCCCTCAGCGGCGAGCTGGATTATGCGTTGGTGCAGGTGGATGCGGGGCAGGGGCCGGAACGCCTGATCCTGGCGGAGTCCATGGTGCCCGCGATCATGGCCCGCTGGGGTATCGAAGATTATCGCGTACTGGCCAGCTGCAAAGGTGCGGCGCTGGAAAATATGCGCCTGCAGCACCCCTTCTATGACAAACAGGTGCCGGTCATTCTGGGTGATCACGTAACCACTGACGCCGGTACCGGCGCGGTGCACACAGCCCCTGACCACGGTATGGAAGACTTTGTCGTAGGCCAGGCTTATGGTATCGGCACCCTGAACCTGGTGCAGCCCGATGGTACCTACACCTCGGCTGCGGGCGAGTTTGCGGGTATTCATGTCTATAAAGCCGACGCCCCGGTATGTGATGCACTGACCCGGGAAGGCAAACTGGTGCGCAGTGAAAAGTTCCAGCACAGCTACCCGCATTGCTGGCGGACCAAAACGCCCCTGATTTACCGGGCCACGCCCCAATGGTTTATCAGCATGGAGCAGCAAGGCCTGAAAGCGGCCGCTCTGGGTGCCATTAAAGGCGTGCGCTGGGTACCTGCCTGGGGGCAGAACCGTATTGAAGCGATGGTGGAGCAGTCACCGGACTGGTGTATCTCCCGTCAGCGTACTTGGGGTGTGCCCATTACCCTGTTTATCCACAAGGAAACCCAGGAACTGCACCCTCGCACGGCAGAACTGATTGAAGCGGTGGCCAAACAGGTGGAAACAGGCGGCATTGACGCCTGGTACGAACTGGATGCGAAAAGCCTGCTGGGTGATGAAGCGGATCAGTACGAGAAGGTGCTGGACACCCTGGACGTGTGGTTTGACTCCGGCGTTACCCACAGCTCGGTACTGCGTAAACGGCCAGAGCTCAATCAATACCCGGCCGACCTGTATCTGGAAGGGTCTGACCAGCACCGGGGCTGGTTCCAGTCCTCCCTGAAAACCGCCATCGCCATTACCGGTGAAGCGCCCTACCGTCAGGTGTTGACCCATGGCTTCACGGTAGATGGTCAGGGCCGCAAGATGTCCAAATCTCTGGGTAATGTCATCGCCCCTCAGGAAGTTATGAATGAGCTGGGTGCTGATATTCTGCGACTGTGGGTCTCCGCCACTGACTACAGCGGCGAGATGACCGTCTCCAAGGATATCCTGCGCCAGACCGCCGACGGCTATCGCCGCATCCGCACCACCGCCCGCTTCCTGCTGTCCAATCTGAGCGGCTTCGACCCTGCCCGTGATCAGGTGGCACCGGAAGAGATGATCGCCCTGGATCGCTGGATGGTGGACCGGGCGCTGGTGGTGCAGCAGGAACTGATCGATGCCTACGAGAATTACAGCTTCCTGAAGGTCTACCAGAAGGTGTACCAGTTCTGTGAAGCCACCCTTGGCGGCTTCTACCTGGATATCATCAAGGACCGTCAGTACACCACTCAGGCGGATAGTCTGCCCCGTCGCTCCTGCCAGACGGCCATGTATCACGTGGCCGAGGCGCTGGTGCGCTGGATTGCGCCGATTCTCAGCTTTACCGCTGATGAAATCTGGCAACACCTGCCCGGTGAACACGGTGACAGCGTGTTTTACGATACCTGGTACGACAAGCTGACGCGGCTGCCGGCAAACACCGCTATGGGCCGTGAATACTGGCGTCAGGTAGCGGCCGTCAAAGACGCCGTCAACAAGTGCCTGGAAGACGCACGCAACCGCGGTGAAATCAAAGGCTCGCTGAGTGCGGAAGTCACCCTCTACTGTGGCGGTGAGCTGGCAGAGCAGCTCAATGCGCTGGGGGATGAGCTGCGCTTTGTGCTGATCACCTCCGAGGCCCGTGTGTGCCCGTTGGCCGAGGCGGTCAGCGCCGAGATGAGCCAGCTGGAAGGTTTGCGCGTAAAAGTCACCCCAACGGGTCACAAGAAGTGCGAGCGCTGCTGGCACCACCGTGATGATGTGGGCCAGCACGCCGGGCATGACGACCTGTGTGGTCGCTGCGTGGACAACGTGGAAGGCGCTGGCGAACAGCGCGCCTACGCCTGATGGAGCAGCTGATGACAGCAAACGAGCGGCGCTTTCCCATGCTGCGCTGGCTTTGGCTGGCACTGGCGGTCATTGTGCTGGATCTCGGCACCAAGGCCATAGCGACCGCCATGCTGACCTATGCCCAGCCGGTACCGGTGCTGCCGGTGTTCAACTTCACCTTGCTGCACAACACCGGCGCAGCCTTCAGCTTCCTGGCGGGTGCCGGCGGCTGGCAGCGCTGGTTTTTTATTATCCTGGCGCTGGTGGTCAGCGGTGTGCTGGTGCGATGGTTGGCGACCCTCAAGGCCAATGAAACCTGGCTGGCGGTTGCTCTCAGCCTGATTCTGGGCGGCGCCCTTGGTAATGTTTATGATCGTATCGTACACGGCTATGTGGTGGATTTTCTGCACTTCTATTGGGGCAACTACCACTTTCCCGCCTTTAACCTGGCGGACACGGCCATCACAATCGGTGCTTTCATGCTGATTCTGGACATGTTCCGCAAGCCTACTGAAGAGCACTGAAGCGAGCGGTACCCTGGGAGATCAACTGATGAATAACCTGCCTGTGGACAAGGGTACAAAAGTGACCCTGCATTTTGCCCTGAAGTTTGATGATGGTCAGGTGGTGGATACCACCTTTGATCGCGAACCCGCTACCCTGGAAATTGGTGACGACAACCTGCCGGAAAACTTTGAGGCTTACCTGATGGGTATGGTCGCCGGTGACAAGGCCAGCTACCAGGTGCCGCCGGAGAAAGCCTTCGGTCAGGCCAACCCCAATAATATCCAGACCTTTAAACGCAGTGAATTCGGCCCCGATATGGTGCTGGAGCCTGGCGTTGTGGTGTCCTTCGCCGACGCGAGGCAAGCGGAGCTGCCCGGTGTCGTGGTGCGGGTGGAAGGGGACCAGGTGACCGTGGACTTTAACCACCCCCTGGCCGGGCGTACACTGACCTTTGATGTGGAAATTATTGATGTCGAGCCTGCCGGGCAGGCCCACTGAGGCTGCTCAGGCAAGGCTTACCGCTAACAGGCAACATCGACGGACTTCAGGCAGACCTATGCAAATCAAACTGGCAAACCCCCGCGGCTTCTGTGCTGGCGTTGATCGCGCTATCGAAATCGTTAACCGCGCCCTGGATGTGTTTGGTGCACCCATCTATGTGCGTCACGAAGTGGTGCACAACAAGTTTGTGGTCAACAACCTGCGTGAGCGGGGCGCGGTGTTTGTTGATGAGCTGGACGAGGTGCCGGACGACCACCTGGTGATTTTCAGTGCCCACGGTGTGTCCCAAGCCGTACAGAGCGAAGCCGCCCGCCGCGGCCTGAAAGTATTTGATGCCACCTGCCCACTGGTCACCAAAGTGCATATGGAAGTGATGCGGTATAGCCGTGAAGGCAGCGAGTGCATCCTCATCGGCCACGCCGGTCATCCGGAAGTGGAAGGCACCATGGGGCAATACGACGCCAGCAACGGTGGCGACATCTATCTGGTGGAAGATGAGGCGGATGTGGACAAGCTGGAGGTCCGTAACCCGGCGCTGCTGGCCTATGTCACCCAGACCACCCTCTCGATGGACGACACAGCCCGGGTCATCGACGCCCTGCGCAAGAAGTTCCCCGCCATTCGCGGACCCCGCAAGGACGATATCTGCTATGCCACCCAGAACCGCCAGGATGCCGTCAAGCAGCTGGCTCATGAGTGTGATCTGATGCTGGTAGTGGGCTCCCCCAACAGCTCCAACTCCAACCGTCTGCGGGAACTGGCCGAACGCATGGGCACCCCGGCCCACCTGATTGACGAAGCCGCCCAGATCGACCCCGCCTGGCTGCAGGGCAAATCCGTGGTAGGCGTCACCGCCGGCGCCTCCGCCCCGGAAGTGCTGGTCAGCGATGTCATCACCCGCCTCCGCGAACTCGGCTGCGACGCCCCGGAAGAAGTTGCCGGACGAGAGGAGAGCATTGTGTTTTCCATGCCCAAGGAGCTCCGGATTGAGGTGGTGGAAGTCTCCTGAAATCCGGGTTTCGTGCCTGCAGAGAGTGCTCGCTGCAATGAAGTAGAGCGTGATTGTTATCACGCTCTCCGGCCTGCCTTTACCGCTTATCCCCCCAGCGTTGCCGTTTATCTGACGGCTGCTTTATTAGCGCTTGGTAATGTCTATGCTTAGACTTGGCGAATCCCTAATGACCTTGTGAGTCTTCGCATGCATAAAGACAGAACGATCAGCCGACATAACGCTCCCCTATCTGGAGGTGGGAGTCGCGGTTTTACCCTCATTGAATTGCTCATTGCCATCATCATTGCCGGTATTCTGTTGGCGGTTGTGGTGCCTGGATTTCAAGGTGTGGTTGAGGGGAACCGGGTGGTGACACAGGCCAATCAACTGGTGGGCGCCATCAACTACGCCCGCAGTGAGGCTATCCGGCGCGGCACCCCTGTGGTGTTTGCCGGTCAGGGTGGAACTTTTGCCAACGGTTGGTGCGTTCATGACGGTAATGGCTGTGCCGGTGCAGGCTTGCTGAGAATGTTCCCCGCACCGGACGGCGTTGTGGTGGTAGCCAACGTTGCCGAGGTCACTTTTGATAATCAGGGGCGGAGCCAGGCACCGGGTGGAGTGGTAACGCTGTCACTACGCCCCCCCAGTTGTGATCCGGGCACTCCAAATGCTCAAACGGATGTTGTAATCGGCCCCACAGGGCGGGCAGTAGCAAACCGGGTGGACTGCCAATGATCATGAGAGCGGATAGAGTCAGAGGAATGTGTATGAACAGGCTGGCCGGTATCGCGCTGGTTGAAATCCTTGTGGCGGTAGTGATTCTGGGGGTTGGCTTGCTCGGTTTGGCTGCCTTGCAGGTGCGCTCTACCCAAATGGTGAATGAAGCCCAGTATCGCTCCCAGGCAATTCTTTTGGCTGAGGACCTTATCGAGCGCATTCGTGCCAATCAGGGTCTTGGGCGAGCAAATGTAGCGGCCTATAACGGTCTGGCTGTGGGCGCAGGTGATGCCTGTAACCCTAATTTTGTTCCACCGGGGGGCAACCTCGCGACCCAGGATCGCGCTGAGTGGACCAATTCGGTTAGCTGCCTGCTGCCGGTCGGTACCGCTAGAGTCCAAGTTAATGCGGCTGCGCGCACCGTCACCGTCAATATGGGCTGGGTCGATCGTATCGGTGACGCCAGAAGCTCACTTACCGTTAATGGCAGCTTCTAGGGAGTAACTGCGAGTATGAAAGCTATGTTTGTTTTTCACCGCTCCCAGCAGGGCTTGTCCCTGGTTGAGCTGATGATTGCTCTGGTGCTCGGTACTCTGCTAACGCTGGGAGTGATACAGGTCTATATCGCCTCCAGTGGTACTTATCAGCTTACGGACAGTATTTCGCGGCTACAGGAGAATGCCCGTTTTGGTGCCTCCGTTCTCAAGCGTGAGATTGCGGAAGCGGGCGGTACCGGCTGCAGGTTGCCTGGGGCTCAGTTGGATGATTTGCGGCGGCCAGCGCAGGTAACGGAACCCTTGGTAGAGTCGGTCGTCGGTTGGGATTTTGCTAACACCGCTATAGGTGACACAGTGACTCTGACGGGCGCTGTCGGTAACAACTGGCTGGGTAATGGTGCCCCAGGTCTTGACCTGAACGTCGCTGCCCCTTTGGTAGATAACCAGGTGAAGGTTGCTCAAAGCGATATTCTGATTGCGCAGGGTTCCTTTGCGCTTGATCTTGGTGGTAATGCCGTGGCAGGTGGTCCGGGGAATGTCGTCGTTGTTGCTCCAGGCCCATCGACTGTGCCTGCGGGGACAGTCCTTGAGATGGTGTCCGGTGACTGTGACCAAGGGTTGCGTTTCATAACCGCGGCGGCTGCAAATGCTGCGGCCATCGCTGTTGCAGGCGCCGCCCTGAATACGCCCCCTGCCAACATTGACGTGCCGTACAATAATGCAGACGCACAGCTTTACGAGTTCCGTAGCACGGCATTCTATGTTGGTCCGGATGCAGCTAATAATTTTGAACCGACCCTGTTTCGCCTGCCTCTGGCGGCGGGTCGGATTCCTGAAGCACTGATTCCCGGCGTGGAGAGCATGCAGGTGCTCTACGGTGAAGGGCCTGATCGAAATGGCGCGATAGCTTACGTGCCTGCGACGTTGGTGAATGACTGGGATCAGGTGCGCAGTGTCCGTATTGCCTTGCTATTGCGCAGCGAAGACGGTGTTACTGACACACCCGCTGCACGCACCTTCAATATGCTGGGCACGGCCGTCACTACGCCGGTTGACCGGCGTGCCCGGTTGCTAACCACTACTACGATCACCTTACGCAACAGACTGGAGTGAAACCATGCTACAGGTAACTGATTCCTTCACTTTCGCATCCGGCGGTCGTGGAAAATCCGGGCACCGGCAACAGGGTAGTGCCTTGGTGGTATCGCTGATCATGCTGTTGCTGCTGTCCCTGATCGCCATTGGCAGTATGCAGGACACCTTATTGCAAGACAGTATGGTGACTAATACCGCTGACCGGGCGATCGCTTTTGAAAATGCTGAGGCGGCGTTGCGGGCCGGAGAGCAATTCGCTTGGTTTAATGGCACCACTGGTGGCGTCCAGCTCAACCCCACAACTAACTGGGCTCTGGTGGCTCCGGGTACCGCAGTGCCAAGTGTGGACCCTCGCGCGGATGCTCAGCCGGCCTATCACATCGGGCCTCCGCGGGTACCACAGGCTTTGTTTGTGGAGCTGCCCTCGGATGGTGCAGGCATCCCCCTGGAACTCTATTACGTAACAAGTCGCGCCGTAGGTGCGCGCCCGCAGACAGAAGTGATGCTGCGATCCATTATTGGCCGTCGGGCGGACTGAATATTGTCGCCCACGAATACCCTACAGGAAGCCCAGGGCCCGCAGGCCCGGATTGACAGAACTGGAGAGTGAATATGTCCGGTAAACAACGTGTTTTAAAGGAGCGCCTGGGTTGGTTTGCTGCCAGCTGCGCACTGACAGTGGTCACGAGCCTGTCATCCATGGCGCACGCCAGCGTGTCCAATATTCCTCCCCAGCTGTCCAGCGGGGCAGATCCCAATATCATGTTTATTATCGATGATTCGGGATCTATGCATTGGGAGGTGACGCCGGATGACTATAACTGGTCGTACTATATGTTTCCGCGGGCAAGCGGTAACTATGGCGGTGCTGACTACCAGAATTACGTCGTTTCTTTTAGATTCAATTCATCAGTGGCTAATGAGCGCGTCGCCGCAAGAGCATTGAGATCTTCAGCTGTAAATGCGACATACTACAATCCGGCAATTCAATATACTCCGTGGATAAGAGCCGACGGCAGCTTTTTTCCAGACCAAAATGACCCAACACGAGTTCAGCATTCTCCAGTTCGGAATACTGGGACTCGTAATCTCACTGTTGATAACAGTCAGCGTGCGATTTGGGGGTATTGTAACTTCAGCACCTCTCCGCGGAGTAGTTGTAGTGACACGAATGCAACAAGAACCTTTTTTCCCGCCGTTTATGCGTTTCATACTGGTGGCAGTTTTTGGAATCAAAACAACTATGAGGTTGTAGAGATCCGGCCTGCTAATGCGCCTTTCATCGGCCACGGGCGCACGCCTCAAAATCGAGAGGATTGCAACGTGGTAGTGGTGAGTGGCGTAGAAACAGCATCGTGTACATATCAGCAGGAGATTCGCAATTTCGCGAACTGGTACACCTATTACCGCTCCAGAATCCTTGCATCCCAAGCGGCTATAGGTCGTGCTTTTGCTGATTTGGCACCTGCTGCAAGGGTCGGGTACGGCACGATTAATACGGGTAGCCGAGTTATCGATGGCGTGACCAGCAATACCGGCATACTTACAGGCGTAAGGCGATTTGAAGGCGCTAATAGACAATCCTTCTACGACAACCTGTACTTAAATGAATACCCAGCGGCAGGCACGCCCCTGCGCCGTGCATTGCAAGGAGCAGGGGAGTATTTCACACGCACCGATAACCGCGGCCCGTGGGGTGATAACCCCGGCTCCGCTGTGTCTGGTTCACACGCAGAGTGTCGTTCCAGTTACACGATACTCATGACAGATGGCTACTGGAATGGACCTGCCCCAAGCGTTGGGAATGCTGATGGCACGAGTGGCTCAACTATTACCGGAGAGGGCGGTGTGAGTTATCGATATACGCCGGCAGCGCCCTTCAGTGACGGTGTAAGCAACACGCTCGCGGATGTGGCGATGCACTATTGGAAAAACGACCTACGGCCGGACCTGAAAAATCGCGTTCCCACCTATGATAGCGGTTTTGATGTGAACGATCCGCAAAACGATAATATTGAGTTGATTGCTGCGCAAACCAACCCTGCCTTTTGGCAACATATGGTTACCTACGGTGTAGCACTTGGTGTGGTGGGGAATGTTGAGCCAGACGAGGCATTTCGGGCGATTGAAACCGGAGCGTCGGTAAACTGGGCGAGTACCAATACCGATCCTGGTAAAATTGATGATCTTTTGCACGCTGCAGTCAATAGCCGCGGTGGCTTTTTTAATGCTAGCGATCCCGTGACTTTCGGAAATCGGCTGCAGGCGCTTTTGAATGAGATTGTCGGTCGAGATCAGACCTCTGCCACTTCAGCTGCCGCTAGTGCTTCGGTGTTGAGTACTTCTACAGAGCGTTACCGTGCAGGTTTTCGTAGTGCTGACTGGTCGGGTACAGTAAATGCTCGGCGCATTTCGAATAATGCGTTGGTGTGGGATGCGGAGGAGGTTCTCCGTGCAACGGCGCCGGGTGAGCGTAGGCTGTTCACGCACAATGGTAGTGCAGCTGTTACATTGGGTACGACCACAGCTGGGTTGAACTCTGCACAAGCTGCAGCATTGAACCGTAATCTTGAGGGTGACGCTGATGGTCTTGCTAATAATCGGCTGCGTTGGCTCAGAGGTGAGGCTAATGCTCATGCCAGTTTCCGTTCACGGGGGGATGCTGGTGATCGACGTTTGCTCGGCGATGTCGTGAACTCAAACCCCCAGCTGGAGCGTAAAGTGAACTTTGGTCATGCGGTGTTTGACAGCAGCTATAACGCTTACCGTAGCTCAGCGGAATACAAGAACCGGCCCGATGTATTGTACGTTGGAACCAATGGGGGCTTCTTGCACGCTTTCAAAGCTAGCAGTGGCCAAGAGCTCTTTGCTTATATGCCGGGGGAGCTATTAGCGCCTGAGGCATCAGCTGGATTTGCAAAAGTCAACCGCCTCATGGACCGAAGCTACGCTGACGAACGTCATCGCTTTTTTGTGGATGGAACGCCTACGATCGGCGATGTCAATATCGGTGGTAAGTGGAGAACAGTATTAATTGGATCCATGGGGGTGGGTGGCCGCACTGTATTCGCACTGGACATATCGAACCCTGAGAGCTTTTCTCCAAGTGATGTGCTGTGGGAGTTCACTCATAGCGATCTTGGTTTGGGTGTTGATAGACCGCAGATTGTCCGGCTTGAGGGAGGGCAGTGGGCTGCATTGTTTGGCAATGGTAAAGGGGCCAGTAACGGCAAGTTGTTTGCTGTCAATATCGCAAGTGGATCGCTGATTCGCGTGCTGGATGCGGGAACCGGCGGTTTGTCCACGCCCGTTATCACCGCAAATGATGGCAAGGCTGAGTTCGCTTATGCCGGTAATATGGCCGGAGAGCTTTGGCGCTTTGATTTGAGTAGCTCTAATGCGGCTGACTGGACTTCAGCAAGGCTTTTCACTGCAACAGATGCTGGAGGAAAACGCCAGCCAATAACTTCTCGCCCGAGAGTGGCTCGGCATCCAGATCGGGCCGATACCCGCGTCGTGGCCTTTGGTACGGGGAGCTTGTTCCGAGTTGGTGACAGAGGGGACGGTAGTATCCAGTCACTATATGGCATCTTTGATGTGGATAACGAGACGACGAATGTTGTGAGAGGCAACTTACAGCAACAGTCAATCACTGGTCATGAGGGCCGTACGGTTCAGGTGCTTCAGGACGACGGAACTACAAAAGCAGAAACATATCGGATCCGCAAGGTATCCGATAACACTGTGGGTAGTGATAAGCAGGGATGGTATCTTGACTTGCCATCTACCGAACGGGTGGTGAGCCAGCCTACATTCCCCTCGGGAGCTATAACCAATCGAATTCGCTTTACGACACTGTTCCCGGATAGCGATGTCTGTAATGTTGGTGTGGATGGATTCCTCATGGAGTTGAACTTAGGTAGTGGTGGGCGCCTTGATGCTGCCGTTTTTGATCTGGAGCGGGATGGAGAGTTCTATGACGCAGACATCAGTGGTATTCAGGGGGTTATTCGCGGTGAACAGATCACAACAGTGACAGACCTTGAGCGGGGTATAGATCGCATTGTCGACGGCGGTGAAAACTCGCCCGACCTACTCTCCAATATGCTTGGTTTCGGCCGGCAGTCCTGGGAGCAATTGCGCTAGTATATCGCAGCATGCACACCCGCCTTTGTGTCGCAGGGCGGGTCGTTACTGAGGAGAAAGAGTAATGTCGAATATGATACGTAGATATGCTTCCCCACTTTATGGCAGGTCTGTGCTTTTTGGTATTGCGCTGTTTGTTGCTGCAAGTATAAACATGGCGGTCGCTCATGAGCGATTGAGCGAACGCAACCAAATAGAGGGAATTATCAATTTTGTGCATGCTGAACGCTTTGAATTGGTAGTTGACGATAGCGTTTACTCGATGCCTGAAATGTTCCCTGTTAATGATCGCGTGCAAACTGTGAGGCAGGTGATCCAGGAACTCAAGCCGGGCCAGGTGGTGCGTTTTACCGTTACGCAGATGCCTGATGGCCGGTCCCAGGTGGTTGAAATGACCACGACAGTCGGGCAATAACAGCGGGAAGTACGTGCTATGACCACAGTGACCATAAACCGAAGTAAAGGGATTACCTTGATTGAGCTGATGATCGTTGTGGTCATCATCGGTATATTGACAGCAACTATTTTGCCTGCGTATCGGACTTACGTTCAGACCAGCGAGCGTACTGCCGCAGAGGCAGATCTGCTGGAGCTGGCACAGTTTATGGAAAGACGCTTCAGTCAGGGTTTTGATTACACTGACGGCGGAGCCGCGCCTGCGCTGCCGTTTACCCGTACGCCCCGTCAAAGCGCTGCAGGCAGTGAGTCTTACCAGTTGGGCTTTCAGGGTAACGTAACTCGGAATACGTTCACCTTGCAGGCGGTACCGGTAAATGCGCAGGCAGGAGAGCCTTGCGGCACCTTGATCATCGATAACCTTGGGAACAGAACCTCTTCAGGTTCTGGGCAGGGCTGCTGGTAACCCAAAGTTTAGGGGCAGGTGATGGATTGTCCGTTGCTGCCCTGCACAATACCGTTACCGTTCAGATCGCGAGCGTGCCTCACTCGTCCGCCCATATTCACAATCAACTGTCCCGCTGCCGTTAGCTCGCCATCGTTCGGGCACCAGGTAATATTGCCAATGGTGCCCCGAACCGTGCCGTCAGGCCGGTATTGAAAATAGCTCTTATGATATGGGCGGGCAATCAGGATTCCTGATGAGGCAGCCGGTATCTGATAGCGCAGGTTAGTATTCGCGCTCAACCTGCGCTCGTTGGCCGGGTCGAGAAATAGTGCAATAGGCCTATTCCAATCGGTAGTGCAGACGTTGTTGGTATCCAGCGGACAGAGTGTGACGGTTACACCGCTGGTGATAGCCGTGCTCCGGGCTTGACTGAAGGCGTGGTAGAGGTTGTTCAGTGCCTTCCGCTGCTGATGGTTGTCAATCAGGCCTTTAAAGCCGGGTAATACTGTAGCTAGCACCGCCAAGATGGCGAGAACGACAAGCAATTCGATCAGTGTTATGCCTTTGTTGTTGTGCATGGCGGATTCTTCCCTGATTGTCAGTTTGACCTTCCATTGATCAACTAGCTGAATACTAAGAAAAAGCTCTATGAATTTTTGTGTGCTTTTTCACACTATAAACCATTTACTCCATCCCCAACTTCTTCAACCGATACCGCAACGCCCGAAAACTGATACCCAGCTTCTTGGCGGCAGCGGTTTTGTTCCAGCGGGTAGCTTCCAGCGCCTGCTCGATGGTCTGGCGTTCAATGCGTTCCAGATAGGTTTCCAGGTCTGTATCACCGCTGACCACCGGGCACGGTTGCTGGTCAGTCGGCGAGCCGCTGTTACCGGAACTAGCGTCTTCGTGGTTTGAGGTTGTTGCTGCACTGTTGCCCAACTGCAGGTCAGTGACATCGATAACATCTGTATCGCAGAGCGTAAAGGCGCGCTCCAGAATGTTTTCTAGCTCCCTTACGTTGCCGGGGAAGCTGTAGGCCTGCAAGCGGGCAAGGGCGCTGGGAGTCAGGCGGGCGGGTTCGCATTCATATTCCCGGGCCATGCGTTCCAAGATATGGTTGGCCAGAATGGCGATATCATCGGGCCTTGAACGCAGCGGAGGCACGGCCAGTTCAATCACGTTGATGCGGTAGAACAGGTCTTGACGGAAGCTGCCCTCCTGCACCAGTTGTGGCAAGTTTTTGTGGGTGGCGCTGAGTACCCGGATATCCACCGGGAATTCCTTGGCTTCACCAACCGGGCGCACGGCCTTCTCCTGAATGGCTCGCAGCAGTTTTACCTGCATCGCCAGGGGCAGGTCAGCGACCTCGTCCAGAAACAGGGTGCCGCCGTTGGCAGAGCGGAACAGGCCGTCCTTGTTGTCTGTGGCGCCGGTGAAGCTGCCTTTCTTGTGGCCAAAGAATTCACTTTCCATCAGCTCCGACGGGATCGCGCCGCAGTTGACAGCGATAAATGGCCCTTCGCGGCGTGGCCCCTGTAAGTGGATCATGCGCGCCACCAGCTCCTTGCCGCTGCCGGACTCCCCGCTAATAAAAACCGGCGCCTGACTCCGAGCCAGTTTACGTGTTTGGGTGCGTAGCCGTTTGATTTCTTCTGACTGGCCCAGCAGCAGGCCCGGTTCATCAGCGGCCTGGGGCATGTCGGCGGGGGTGTCGTCCAGCCGCAGGGCGCTGTTTACCAGTTCGCGCAGGCGGCCAAGTTCAACAGGTTTGGAGACAAAGTCGAAGGCGCCAGCTTTCAGGGCCTCGATGGCGGTATCCATGCTGCCGTAGGCGGTAATTACCGCAACCGGCGTATTGGGTCGGTGGGTCTGGATCCACTGCACCAGCTCTATGCCATTACCGTCCGGCAGGTTCATATCCGTCAGGCACAGGGCCGGGCCATGTTCCTTGAGTAAAGCTTTGGCGCTGGCAACATCGGCGGCCGTCAGCGTGGCAATGCCCATACGCGCCAGAGTGATGTCCAGTAGGTCGCGGATATCCGGTTCGTCGTCGATGATCAGCACAGTCGGTGTAGTCATATCAAATCGCCGTCAGGTCAGTCGCCCATGGGGCGCAAAAGTAATTCGAAAACAAGCGCCAGCGTGGCTGTCGTCCAGCAAGGACAGGTGTGCCTGGTTGGCTTCACAGAGTTCCCGTGCAAGGTAAAGGCCCAGGCCCGTGCCGCCTTTGTCGGTGGTATAGAAGGGTTCAAAAACGGACAGGCGATTGTCTGCGTCAATGCCTGGCCCTTCATCCCTGACATCAATGTAGGCCCGCTCACCGTCTGCGGTCACGTCGGCTGACAGGTGAATCGCCGGTCTGCCGCTGTGGGCGAGGCTGTAGCGTAGCCCGTTGTCACACAGGTTCACAAGCACCTGCTCAATCTGGCTAGGGTCAAAGCGGGCGGGTGGGAGGGCGTTGGCAAGATGGAGGCTGATGGTTACCGGTTGTTGGAAACGATTGCTGATGCTCTGTTGATAGTCGCTGGCGAACTCATCCAGCCACTGGCTGACATCAACCAGCTCTGTGGTTGCGGCTCTGCGCCGGGAAAGGTCCAGTATGTTCTCGATAATATTGTTCACGCGTCGGGCGTGGCGCTGGATGATGTCTAGCATCTTGAGGTCACCTTCATCCAGCTGCGGTGATTCTGCCATCAACTGGGCGGCATGGCTCATAGCCCCTAACGGATTGCGGATTTCATGGGCGATACCGGCCGTCAGCCGTCCCAAGGACGCCAGTTTCATTTGCTGTGCCTGTTGGGTGACCTTGCTCAGATCCTCGATAAAAATCAGGATCTGCTCGCCACCTTCCGGACTAAGGCGGGTGAAACTGGCTTGCAGCGGCGGCGATACGGCCGTGGGCTGAAAGGGTTCCGAACGCTCCTCGGGAGCTCGCAGCCAGCGATCCAGTTGCTGTTTCAACGCGCCAGGCAGGGTGCGGATACGTGCGGCCTGCCGCGGGCTCAGGTCGGCGGGGTGTCCAAATAGCAGCTCGCCGGCGGCGGCGTTGGCCAGGCGAATATGGCCGAAACGGTCGGTGACTACAATGCCGGTGCGCATGCGCTGAATGATCTGTTCGTTGATTTGCTCAAGCTCCACGATGCTGCGGGCGCGGGAGCTGGCAAGGGCTTCGCTGCGCATCATGCGGCGGGTGATATAGAGCAGGGTAAAGGCGACAGTAAAGTAGAGGATGCCTAGGGTGCCGGCCCGCACGATGTCATCAGGATCACCGCCTTCCGCCATCATCCCCCAGCTGGCGATGCTCAGTGAAGTGATGGCCGCCAGTGCGGCATAGAACACACCGACACGAGATGGGGTGAGAATGTTTCCTGCCGCAACGGCAACAATAATCAGGTTGGCGAGGCCATTGGTCACCCCCGAGCTGAACAGCAACAGGGCATGCAGCACCAGGATGTCGACGATGATGGACAGGGAAATGTGGCGGTTCCGCAGACTGATCCCGGCCAGCATCAGCAGCCCCAGGAACACATTAAGGGCCAGATAGGCCACCATGCTGGCCTGGTAATAGTCCGGATGGCTGTATTTGCTGTCCAGCCCCTCAACCCCCAGCCATGCCAGGGAAGCCAGAATCAGGCAGGCCACGATACGGTAGTGGTTATAGATGCGGAACAGTCGGGCTCGCTGTGCCAGTGCTACGGGGCCTTGCCAGACCGGGTCATTACTTGTTGGTGTTAGTGCCATGGGTTCGCCAGATTGGGGATTCTTCAGCTCTGGAGGGTATAATAGCGCTTTACGCGCGATAAGGAGCAAAGCATGTCACCGTCCGTTGCCGAGTCCCGCCAGTTTACCCTGGTGATGGCCCAGTTGGACTTTCTGGTTGGGGATATTCCGGGCAACACAGACAAGGTGATCGCCGCTGCCAGAGAGGCGGTTGAGCAGCACCGTGCAGACCTGGTGCTGTTTCCGGAGCTTTGCCTGACCGGTTATCCGCCGGAGGACCTGCTCCTGCGGCCCAGCCTGGAGCTGCGTATCCAAGAGGCCCTTGCCCGTATTGCCGCTGCCAACCTGCCGGCGACACTGGTGGTGGGTGCGCCGGTGCGGGAAACGGGCCGGCTTTATAACGCTGCGGTGGTCATTCGTGATGGCAAGCTACACAGCCGTTACGACAAGCATCATCTGCCCAATATCCAGGTCTTCGATGAAATGCGTTACTTCGCCGCAGGCGCCGAGGCAGGGCTGCTGGAGGTAAAAGGTGTACCCAGTGCGCTGGTAATCTGTGAAGACCTTTGGAAAGAAGGGCCGCTGGAAAGCGCCGTAGCAGCGGGCGCACGGTTGATTCTGGCGCTGAATGCCTCGCCTTATGACACCGGCAAACAGGCTCGCCGTAAGGCGCTCTTGCAGCAGAAATGCCGTCAGCTGGGGGTTGCGCTGGTATACGTCAACCTGGTGGGTGGCCAGGACGAACTGGTGTTTGATGGCGGTTCTATGGTGATTGATGCCTCTGGCACTCTGGCGGTGGAAGCGCCGCAGTTTGTCGAGGGTCTGTTTCCCGTCTGCTTTATAGATGAACAGCATTGTCAGCCTGTCAGCCAGCCACTACCTGCGCCTCTCTCAACAGAGGCCAGTGTCTACCAGGCGCTGGTGCTGGGCGTGCGGGATTACGTTAACAAGAATGGTTTCAAGTCAGTGGTTATGGGGCTGTCCGGCGGTATTGATTCTGCTCTGACGCTCGCCATCGCCGCAGACGCCCTGGGTCCTGAGCGGGTGAGGGCGGTGATGATGCCGTTCCGCTACACCTCCAGTATGAGTCTCGAAGATGCGGAGGCTGAGGCGCGAGCGCTGGGGGTGCAGTACGATGTCATGTCTATTGAGCCCATGTACAACAGTTTTATGGCGGCACTGGCCGAGCCCTTTGCGGGCACGCGCCCCGATACCACAGAAGAAAACCTGCAGGCACGCCTGCGTGGTGTGCTGCTGATGTCCCTGTCTAATAAATTTGGTTCACTGGTGCTGACGACCGGCAACAAAAGCGAGCTGGCGGTGGGTTATTCCACCCTCTATGGTGATATGGCCGGCGGCTTTGATGTACTCAAGGACGTGCCGAAAACGCTGGTGTTTGCTCTGAGCCATTATCGCAACAGCCTGTCCCCCGTCATTCCGGAGCGGGTGATCACCCGGCCACCATCAGCGGAGCTGGCGCCCGACCAGAAGGATGAGGATAGTCTGCCCTCCTATGAGATTCTTGACCAGATTCTGCATCGCTATGTGGAGCGTGATATGAGCGCCGAGGCGATTATCGCGGAAGGCTATCAGCGCGAGGCGGTGGAGCGGGTGTTGCGTCTGATCGACATCAATGAGTACAAGCGGCGCCAGGCCCCTATCGGTGTGCGCATCACCGAGCGTGGATTCGGCAAGGACCGGCGCTATCCGATTACCAATGGCTGGAAGATCGGCAGCTAATACCGCTCTTCCAGGGGCCTTGTTTTCTCTAGTTTCCAAACAACCCGAAGGTCACGACGCTCAGCAGGGACCGACGCTGAGGTTGAATCAGTGAAGCCTGGAATTTCTGGTTGCGGTCAAAGGCTGCGCTGTCAGGAAAGTTGGTGGCCAGCAGCTGGATGGCGTCCTGAGCCGCTTCCTGCAGATCCAGAATCAGGAAGGTTTCTGCCATGATGCGCAGGGCCTCTTCCGCAACGGGCGCTGAGGGGTAGTTCTCCACCACAAAGCGGGCGCGGTTATTAGCTGCGATATAGGCTTCGCGCTTAATGTAGTAACGGGCCGCATGCAGCTCAAGCGCCGCCATGCGATTGCGAATGGCGATCATGCGCTGGCGGGCATCAGCGGCGTATTCACTGTTGGGGTAGCGGGTCAGCAGTTCATTGAAGTCGCGGAAGGCCTGGCGCTGCATGCCCAGGTCCCGGGCTGTGGCATCGACGCCAAAATACCTTTGCGCCAGGCTGATATCCAGGTTGTAGGCCGCAATGCCGCGTAAATAAATGGCATAGTCCGCGTGTTCGCTTTGCGGGTTCAGGCGCAGGAACCGATCTGCGGCGCTGCGGGCACCCTCCAGGTCCAGGTTCTGGTAACGGGCGTAGATCAAATCCAGCTGCGCCTGCTCAGCATAGCGACCGAAGGGATAGTAGGTTTCCAGTGCGTTCAGGTTGCGCTCAGCTTCATTGAAATTGCCAGAGCGCATGGCGGAGCGGGCATTCTCATAATAACGCTCTTCTGGCAGTACCTCGTCGGGTTTGCTGGCGCAGGCGGTCAGCCCCAGGGCCAGAATAGCCAGAAAAGTGTAACGAACAACTGAACTCATGCCCTTATCCCGTATAATTGAAATGTCAGGTTGGCGATAACACGGTCGCTGCGAATGTCAGCAGTGCTCCAAATGCCATTGCGGGACCATTGTAGCGGGGTTGTCCCGGATGTGCAGCCATCACCGTATCCTGTCGCGCTTCCTGAAACAGTTGTAATAAACCCATAGGCTTGAGGTCTGCATGTCATCAGTGTCCCGGATTACCGCGGAGTTTACCATTCCGCCCGAATTGAGCGAGCGCCGCCTGGATCAGGCTGTTGCAGACCTCATGCCGGAGCATTCCCGCTCCCGCATACAGGGCTGGATCAAGTCCGGCAGCCTGCAAGTCAACGGCCAGTCCCGTAAGCCCCGTGATAAGGTGGTGCTGGGTGATGTCATCAGCCTGGAGGCAGAGCAGGAGGCTCAGGTCAGCTGGACGGCCGAGCAGATTGCCCTTGATATTATCTATGAGGATGAGCACCTCATTGTCATCAATAAGCCGGCGGGGTTGGTGGTGCATCCTGCCGCGGGGCATGCCGCAGGCACTCTGGTCAACGCCCTACTGGACTATGCGCCTGAAGTGGAAAACCTGCCCCGGGCGGGCATCGTGCATCGGTTGGACAAAGACACCTCCGGTATTATGGTGGTGGCGCGTAGCCTGATTGCCCACACCTCACTGGTGGAACAGCTACAGTCCCGCACCATGGGGCGTGAATACGAAGCGATCGTCAACGGCACCATGACCGGTGGCGGCAAGGTGGAGGCTCCTATCGGTCGCCATCCACAGCAGCGCAAGAAGATGGGCGTGGTGAAAAGCGGTAAGCCGGCGGTGACCCACTATCGGGTGCTGGAGCGCTTTACTGCCCATACCCATATCCGCTGTAAACTGGAAACCGGGCGCACCCACCAAATCCGCGTGCACATGACTCACATTCGCCACTCGTTGCTGGGTGACCCGGTTTATGGCGGTCGCATGAAACAGCCCAAGGGGTGTGACGAGCACTTGCAGGGGTTGTTAAGTGACTTTCGCCGGCAGGCCCTGCATGCCCGTCAGTTGACCCTTGAACACCCGGAAACGGGCGAGGAGTTGAGTTGGGAAGTGCCTTTGCCAGAGGATATGCAAGTCATGCTCAGTGCCTTGCGGGCCAACCGCCAGGCGCAGGAGTCCGTTTACTAATCGGTACGAAGGTAAGCCAACATGACTTACCGGTGCCAAGGGTGAGTTACAGGCGCCTTGATAACGTCACAGGAGCGTAGCATGCAACCCATTCGCCCGGATTGGCCTGCACCACCCACTGTGCACGCCTTGGTCACCACGCGGCAGGGTGGCGTCAGCCTGCCCCCCTGGGACAGTCTGAACGCCGGTGACCATGTTGCCGACGATCCCGCACATGTTGCGGAAAATCGCCGCCGGATCGCCGAAGCCGCCGGCGTGCCAGCAGACCGCATTTACTGGTTAAAGCAGGTGCATGGCGTGAATGTGGTGCGCTTGCCAGCACCGGCGGGCAGCGAAGGCGATGCGAGTCTGGCGACGGAGCCGGGTCGGGTCTGTGCCATGATGACCGCTGATTGCCTGCCGGTGCTCTTCTGTACCTTGGACGGCCGTCGGGTTGCTGCCGCCCATGCGGGCTGGCGCGGCTTGTGCGATGGGGTGCTGGAGCAAACCGTGGCGGCGCTGGCCGCCCCCGGTGATGAGGTGATGGCCTGGTTGGGTCCGGCCATCGGCCCCCAGGCCTTCGAGGTGGGCGCAGAGGTCAGGGACGCCTTTCTGAAAGTGGAGCTGGAGGCCGCTGCGGCTTTCGCCCCCGCCGCGCGCTCAGGACATTATCTCTGTGACCTCTATCTGCTGGCCCGACAGCGCCTGGCTGCGGTGGGGGTCCATCAGGTCTATGGCGGTGGGCTCTGCACCTGGACCGATGCCCAGCGGTTTTATTCCTTCCGGCGTGATGGCGCCACCGGGCGTATGGCGTCGCTAATCTGGCTGGCTTGATCAGAGACGCCTTGACTGCCGTCAATAAATTGTCGTTATTGTGGGGTGCCGCCTTGAAGTGCCGGGATATGGCCCTACATTAGTTCTCAATCAATGCGCAAAATTTGCCCAGTTCGGGCAGCGCACATCGTTTTGAGGACAGACTATGCGAATCGACAAACTCACCAGCCGCCTGCAAATGGCGTTGGCAGATGCCCAGTCTCTGGCTGTGGGCAAAGACAACAACTTCATTGAGCCGCTGCACCTTATGCAGGCGCTGATGGATCAGGACGGCAGCGCCATCAAGCCTTTGCTCAAGCAGGTGGGCGCTGATCCCGTTAAAGTGCGTCAGGCCGTGGCCAGGGAAATCGACAACCTGCCCCAGGTGCAGGGCAATGCCGGTGATGTGTCCATGTCCAACGACATGGGGCGACTGTTCAATATTGCCGACAAGCTGGCCCAGCAACGCAAAGACCAGTTTATCTCCAGCGAACTGATCCTGCTGGCTGCGCTCGAAGACCGCGGCTCCCTGGGGCGTGTGCTGCGGGAGCAGGGTGTCGACCGCAAAGTGCTGGAGCAGGCCATTGACCAGGTTCGTGGTGGCGAAGCGGTGAGCGACCCGGGCGCTGAGGAAAACCGCCAGGCGCTCTCCAAATACACCATCGACCTCACCGCCCGTGCTGAGGAAGGGAAGCTGGACCCCGTGATAGGTCGGGACGATGAAATTCGCCGCACCATCCAGGTGCTGCAGCGTCGGCGCAAAAACAACCCGGTACTTATCGGTGAGCCTGGTGTGGGTAAAACCGCCATTGTGGAAGGGTTGGCCCAGCGCATCGTGAACGGCGAAGTACCGGAAGGGCTACGGAACAAGAAAGTGCTCTCGCTGGATATGGGCTCGCTGATCGCCGGTGCCAAATTCCGCGGCGAGTTTGAGGAGCGCCTGAAGGCGGTGCTCAATGAGCTGGCCAAGCAGGAAGGACAGATCATCCTGTTTATCGATGAAATCCACACCATGGTGGGAGCCGGTAAGGCGGAAGGCTCCATGGATGCCGGCAATATGCTCAAGCCTGCCCTGGCCCGCGGCGAGCTGCACTGTGTCGGCGCCACCACCCTGGATGAATACCGCGAGTACCTTGAGAAGGATGCCGCGCTGGAACGCCGGTTCCAGAAGGTGCTGGTGTCTGAGCCCAGCGAGGAAGACACCATTGCCATCCTCCGTGGCCTGAAGGAGCGCTACGAGGTGCACCACGGTGTTGAAGTCACCGATGGCGCGATCATTGCCGCTGCCAAACTGTCCCACCGCTACATTGCCGATCGTCAGCTGCCCGACAAGGCCATTGACCTGGTGGACGAGGCAGCCAGCCAGATTCGCATGGAGATGGATTCCAAGCCCGAGGCGCTGGACCGCCTGGAGCGTCGCCTGATTCAGCTCAAGATTGAGCGTGAGGCCTTGAAGAAAGAAACCGACGAAGCCTCCAAGAAGCGCCTGGCTGAACTGGGTGAGGTTATCACCAAGGTTGAGCGGGAGTATGCGGATCTGGAAGAAATCTGGAATACCGAAAAGGCCGCCCTGCACGGTTCCCAGAAAATCAAGAGCCAGCTGGAACAAGCCCGCATTGACCTGGAGAACGCCCGCCGGGCCGGTGACCTTGGTCGTATGTCTGAGTTGCAGTACGGGCGGATTCCCGAGCTGGAGCGCCAGCTGGACATGGCCAGCCAGGCTGAGATGATGGAGATGAAACTGCTGCGTAACCGCGTTACCGATGAGGAAATCGCGGAGGTGGTCTCCAAGTGGACCGGCATCCCCGTATCCAAGATGCTGGAAGGCGAGCGCGACAAGCTGATGCGCATGGAGGAAGCGCTCCACAATCGGGTGATCGGTCAGGATGAGGCGGTCGAGGCTGTGGCCAACGCGGTGCGTCGCTCCCGGGCCGGGTTATCTGATCCCAACCGCCCCAATGGCTCCTTCCTGTTCCTGGGGCCTACCGGTGTGGGTAAAACCGAACTTTGCAAATCCCTGGCGTCCTTCCTGTTCGATACCGAGGAGGCGATGGTTCGCATTGATATGTCAGAGTTTATGGAGAAACATTCGGTCGCCCGTCTGATTGGTGCGCCTCCAGGGTATGTGGGTTACGAGGAAGGGGGGTATCTGACAGAAGCCGTGCGTCGCCGCCCCTACTCGGTGTTGCTGCTGGACGAAGTGGAAAAGGCGCATCCTGATGTATTCAACATCTTGTTGCAGGTGCTGGACGATGGCCGTTTGACGGATGGACAGGGCCGGACCGTGGACTTCCGTAATACCGTGGTGGTGATGACCTCCAATCTGGGCTCCGACATCATCCAGACCATGGCCGGTGAAGCCCAGTATGAGGCCATGAAATCGGCGGTAATGGAGGTGGTGGGTACCCATTTCCGGCCAGAGTTCATTAACCGGGTGGATGAAGTGGTGGTGTTCCATCCGCTGGCGAAGGATCAGATCCAGGGCATTGCCCGCATCCAGATCGACTCCCTGAACCGGCGCCTGCGGGATCAGGAGATGACCCTGGAGATCGGGGATGAGGCCATGGCCTTACTTGGCGAGGTGGGTTACGACCCGGTATACGGTGCCCGCCCGCTTAAGCGTGCCATTCAACGGCTGATCGAAAACCCCTTGGCGCAGCGGATTCTCAAGGGTGATTTTGGCCCTGGGGATCAGATAATCGCTCAGGTTGAGGAAAACAAACTGGTGTTTGCGCGCCGGAATTAAGGGCTGCGTCGGCAGTCCTCCGGCCACTAACACTAAAAAGCCCAGGCGAGTCCTGGGCTTTTTTAATGGGCAATCACAGCGGGGTCAGTCGCAGAGATCGACCACCAGCTGGCGGTACTCAATACGCTTGGCGTCAATTTCCTCGGCGCTGAGGAAGCGTTCCTCGCCATTCTCCTGAATCCGCAGGCGGCCGCCGATTTCCAGCAGCCGCAGATTTTCCTGTGCCTGCTGGCAGTTCTGTTGGCGCTGGGCCTGTTGCTGCTCCGTCACGGAGGCCGCAGTGGCATCCTGAGGTGTTTGCGGGCCTTGCACGCCTTCCAGGCGTTCCTGCATGCTGCGGCCTGGCTGTGCCTGCTGGCTGGTGCCCGAGCGCACATTGACTGACTCGGCCTGACGGCCGGTCGGCTGACGGTCGCCAAAGTGAGTCACGCCATCTTCATCGGTCCATTTATAAACGGCACTGCCCATGGCAAGGGCTGGGGCAAACATCAGGGCCAGGCTGAGGGTCAGGGTTTTCATCATAGTGTTGGCTCGCACATTCCTGTGGTTCATGAACGGGGTTCGAACATTGTTACAGTTTCCCCTGTTAATTTCCTAATCATAGTTCAAAACTTTGGGCGCCTCTGGAAAACGTAGGCGAGGTAGTCGCAGCAAGGCAAAAACAGGTGAGAAAGCGCAGTTTACGAGTTGTAAATGAGCATTTTGAGCCTGTTTTTAACGTAGCTGCGGCAACGCAGGTGGTTTTTCAGCGGCGCCCTGGCACAACAACTGATGTATAATGCGCCGGTTTCAAGGCTTCGCTATTGACAGTAGGTTTCGCCCTGTCAAAATTACCGATTGCCTGAAAACAGGGGCCAATACGGCAGGCAACCCCGAGCAGTATCCCCCGTTGAATTCCACACTGAACGCTCCGCGCTGTTGGCGCGGTACGGTTGCTGACTATCGCAACCCGTTGTTAGACCGGTCTTTCGGAACCCTCAGGAGGCACGGTCGGCCAGGAGACAACCTCTCGTCAATGGTGTGGCGGAGTATCCGGTTCAGCTTCCACAAGAAGCCGGCGCCCGGGTATCCAGGCAAGCGGGACGTATCCCGGCACATTCACTCGTCAAGAGGGTAGGAAAACGTGGAGTTATTATCTGGCGCCGATATGCTGATTCGGTCCCTGGAAGATGAAGGGGTTGAATATATATACGGCTATCCCGGTGGCGCAGCGCTGCATATTTATGATGCGCTGTTCAGGCAGGACAAAGTCAAGCACATCCTGGTTCGTCACGAACAGGCCGCTGTCCATATGGCAGATGGCTACGCCCGTGCGACCGGAAAACCAGGTACCGTACTGGTGACCTCGGGTCCTGGAGCTACCAACACCATTACCGGCATTGCCACCGCCTTTATGGATTCGATTCCGATGGTGGTGCTTTGCGGGCAGGTGATGACACACCTGATCGGCGAAGATGCCTTTCAGGAAACCGACATGATCGGTGTCTCCCGGCCGGTGGTGAAGCACAACATGAGTGTGCGTCACCCCTCTGAAATTCCGGAAATTATTCGCAAGGCCTATTACATCGCGTCAACAGGTCGCCCCGGCCCTGTGGTTGTGGATATCCCCAAGGATATGACCACCCCCAATGAGCGCTACGAGTATCACTTTCCGGCCAAGGTGAAACTGCGGTCCTATAACCCCGTGGTACGCGGCCACGCCGGTCAGATCAAGAAAGCCGTCGATATGCTGCTTGCAGCCAAACGGCCGATGATCTATGCCGGTGGCGGCGTCATTCTGGGCAAGGCTTCTGATCAGCTGCGCGAACTGGTGCAGATGCTCGGTTACCCCATCACCAACACCCTGATGGGGATCGGCTGTTATCCGGCAACCGATAAACAGCACCTGGGCTGGCTCGGCATGCACGGGACGTACGAGTCCAACATGGCCATGCACCACGCTGACCTGATCCTTGCTATTGGCGCGCGGTTTGATGACCGGGTGACCAACGCAACAGAAAAGTTCTGCCCGGGCGCGCGCATTATTCATATCGATATTGATCCGGCGTCCATTTCCAAAACCATCGAAGCCGACGTGCCCATTGTGGGCCCGGTGGATTCGGTGCTCAAAGAGATGATCAGCCTGGTCAAGGAAGCCAAGGCCAAGCCGGATGCAGGTGCACTGGCGGCCTGGTGGAAGCAGATTGATGAATGGCGTGCATTCCACGGCATGCGTTATCAAACCAGTGACGACGTGATCAAACCGCAAGAGGTTGTCGAAGCGGTTTGGCGGATCACTCAGGGTGATGCCTTTGTTACCTCCGACGTGGGTCAGCATCAGATGTTTGCGGCCCAGTACTACAAGTTCGACAAGCCGAACCGCTGGATCAACTCCGGTGGCCTCGGCACCATGGGCTTTGGATTACCGGCGGCCATGGGTATCAAGCTGAACTTCCCTGAAGAAGAAGTGGTTTGCTTCACCGGTGAAGGCAGTATCCAGATGAACATCCAGGAGCTGTCCACCTGCAAGCAATACAACCTGCCGGTCAAGATCGTCAACCTGAACAATCAGGCGCTGGGTATGGTCAAGCAGTGGCAGGACATGAACTACGAGGCCCGTCACTCACAGTCCTATATGGAGTCGCTGCCGGACTTCATCAAACTGGCAGAAGCCTATGGTCACGTCGGCATCCGCATCGACCGCAAGGAAGATCTGGAGCCCAAGCTGCGTGAAGCTTTTGCTATGAAGGACAAGCTGGTGTTCCTTGATATCTACGTTGACCGCTTTGAGCACGTGTATCCCATGCAGGTACCCAGAGGTGCCATGAAAGACATGTGGCTCAGCAAAACGGAGAGGGTCTGATCACCATGCGTCGCATCATATCTGTGTTGTTGGAAAACGAGCCGGGTGCGCTGTCACGGGTGGTTGGGCTGTTCTCTCAGCGTAACTACAACATCGAAACCCTGACCGTTGCACCCACTGAAGATCCGACCCTGTCACGGTTGACCGTCACCACGACCGGCTCTGACAAAGTCATCGAGCAAATCACCAAGCAGCTCAACAAGCTGATTGAGGTGGTCAAACTGGTTGACCTGACAGAAGGCGCGCACATAGAGCGTGAGCTGATGCTCATCAAACTCAAAGCAACGGGTGCTCAACGGGCTGAGATCAAGCGCACGGTGGACATCTTCCGTGGCCAGATCGTTGATGTCACCAGCGCCATCTACACCGTGCAACTGGTAGGCGACAGCGACAAACTGGACGCCTTTATTCAGGCGGTGGGTACCGGTGGGGTATTGGAAGTGGTGCGTTCCGGAGTGTCCGGAATTGCCAGAGGCGAGAAAGTACTCAGCCTCTGACAGGGTGCCGGGTAACATTTTAAAACATCATGGCCAGAGGCCAGGAAAGCTATAGGGGATTCCCATGCAAGTTTATTACGACAAAGACTGTGACCTTTCCATCATCCAGGGCAAGAAAGTGGCCGTTATCGGCTACGGCTCCCAGGGCCATGCCCACGCCTGCAACCTGAAGGATTCCGGTGTGGACGTAACTGTTGGTCTGCGCCCTGGCTCGTCCTCCATTGCCAAGGCGGAGGCTCACGGCCTGAAAGTGACTGATGTGCCTGCAGCGGTGGCCGCGGCAGACGTTGTCATGATCCTGACTCCGGATGAGTTCCAGTCCCAGTTGTACCGTGAAGAGGTTGAGCCCAACCTGAAGCAGGGTGCCACACTGGCCTTCGCTCACGGCTTTGCCATTCACTACAACCAGATCGTGCCGCGCAAGGATCTGGACGTGATCATGATCGCTCCCAAAGCGCCTGGCCACACCGTGCGCTCCGAGTTCGTCAAGGGCGGCGGTATTCCTGATCTGATCGCCATCTTCCAGGATGCATCAGGCAATGCGAAAAACGTTGCGCTGTCCTACGCCAGCGGTGTTGGCGGTGGCCGTACCGGTATCATCGAAACCACCTTCAAAGACGAAACTGAAACCGACCTGTTCGGTGAGCAGGCAGTGCTGTGTGGTGGCGCCGTTGAGCTGGTTAAAGCAGGCTTTGAAACCCTGGTTGAAGCTGGTTACGCCCCGGAAATGGCCTACTTCGAGTGTCTGCACGAGCTCAAGCTGATCGTTGACCTGATGTACGAAGGCGGCATCGCCAACATGAACTACTCCATCTCCAACAATGCGGAGTACGGTGAGTATGTGACTGGCCCCGAGGTCATCAACGAGCAGTCCCGTGAAGCCATGCGCAACGCTCTGAAGCGTATCCAGAGCGGTGAGTACGCCAAGATGTTCATCTCCGAAGGTGCCCACAACTATCCTTCCATGACGGCTGCGCGTCGTAACAACGCCGCCCACCCGATCGAGCAGGTTGGTGAGAAGCTGCGTGGCATGATGCCTTGGATCAGCGCTAACAAAATCGTCGATAAAGCCAAAAACTGATCGACGTCAGTACAAAAACGCGGCCTGCTATGGCCGCGTTTTTGTTTGTGTGGGTAGCCTGCCTATGCTCACCGTTGCGATACGCTATAATGCGGGAAATTTCCATTGAATGGATGGGTTGAATGAGTAGCGAAAAAGACATGCCCGAACTTTCCGACAAACACGACACCGACATAGTTGCGGGCGAGGTCGTCGAAGAGGAGCTGGTCGGTGGTTCCAAGGTGCGTCGTAAAGGTATCTATCTGCTGCCGAATGCACTGACCACAGCCTCCCTGTTTTCCGGCTTCTACGCCATCGTCTCAGCAGCGAACGGCATGTTTGAAAATGCCGCTATTGCCATTTTTGTGTCTATGGTGCTGGATGGGCTTGATGGCCGTGTAGCACGCCTGACCAATACTCAGAGCAAGTTTGGCGAAGAATACGACAGCCTTGCGGATATGGTCGCCTTTGGCGTTGCGCCCGGGCTGGTGGCCTTCTTCTGGTCCCTCAACCATCTTGACCAGCTCGGCTGGGCAGTCACCTTTATCTATGTCGCCGGGGCTGCGCTGCGCTTGGCGCGCTTTAATACCCAGATTGGCTCCGTGGACAAAAAGTATTTCGTCGGCTTGCCCAGTCCCGCGGCGGCGGCCGTCGTGGCGGGGCTGGTGTGGTGCTTCCATGACTTTGAGCCGACCGGCTGGCTAACTGTGCTGACCCTGCTGCTGGTGGGTGGTACTGGCGTACTGATGGTCAGTAACATCCTCTATCGCAGCTTCAAGGACCTTGATCTGCGTGGTCGTGTTCCGTTTGCGGCCATATTGGCGGTGGTGCTGGCGTTTGTAGTGATCGCTCTTGATCCAGGCACCGTATTGTTTGTCCTGTTCTTTGCTTATGCCCTGTCGGGACCGGTACGCGCCGCCGTTCGTAAAGTCAAACGCCCCGCAGTGGGATAATTGGGCCGGAAGCTGGTTACAGCTTCCGGAACCTGCAGGCAGCGCTCCGGTCTGACTACAGACTATTCGGCCGGAGCCGCCCATGCTTATTCGTAACAAGCCGTCCTGGCACATCTCCCATGCAGAGGTCACCCCCGAGCCTGTTTATCTCGCGCGTCGCCAGTTCATGGCCGGCACGCTGGCAACCGCCACCGCGTTGATGCTGCCAGCCTCGTTACTGGCGGAGGAAAAGGGGTTGCGATCGCTGTCAGCCGCCCCAAATCCGGACTACTCAACTGCTGAAACCAAAACACCCTTCAGCGATGTGACCCGCTACAACAACTTTTACGAATTCGGTACCGGTAAGGGGGATCCTGCCCGTTACGCCCATGAAATGCAGGTCGAGCCCTGGTTCGTCAGTGTTGAGGGTGAGTGTGCCCGTCCAGGCCGATACAATCTGGCTGATCTCATCAATGAGGCAGCACTCGAAGAGCGGGTCTACCGGCTCCGCTGTGTCGAAGCCTGGTCCATGGTCATTCCCTGGGTAGGCGTGCCTTTGGCCAGTCTGATAGAAAAGTTCGAACCAGCGCCGTCCGCCAGATATGTCTATTTTGAAACCCTCCATGATCCTGCCCAGATGCGCGGACAGCGGGGTCGTTTCAGTACCATTGAATGGCCGTACCGTGAGGGGCTGCGCATGGATGAGGCGGTACATCCCCTGACATTTGTCGCGGTAGGTCTCTACGGGCGTGTGCTTCCGAATCAGAACGGCGCCCCCTTGCGGCTGGTAGTGCCTTGGAAGTATGGCTTCAAAAGTATCAAGTCTATTGTACGCATTCGCTTCCAGGCCGAGCGACCGAAGACGACCTGGGAGCAGATGGCGCCCCACGAGTATGGCTTTTATGCCAATGTAAACCCGCACGTAGATCATCCCAGGTGGAGCCAGCGTCGCGAGCGCCGTCTGCCCAGCGGTCTGCTCAGTCCCAACTGGATGGATACGCGGCTGTTTAATGGTTATGAGGCTGAAGTGGCCCATCTGTACGCGGGCATGAATCTGGCTGAACATTACTGATGGTGCCGGGCTACCGGGTCTGGTGGTGGTCGGTTTTTACGCTGTCGTTGGTGCCGCTTGCCGTACTGGTGGCGCGACTGCTGTTTGGGCAGCTCGGGCCAGACCCCGCGGAGCCCATTACCCGTGCAACAGGCCTCGCCGCGTTACAGTGGCTGCTGCTAACGCTGGCCATGACGCCGCTGCGAAAGTGGACGGGGCGGACAGAGTGGATGCGCCTCCGTCGCATGTTGGGGTTGTTCGCGTTCTTCTACGCCTGCCTGCACTTCGTGGCCTATCTTCATTTGATCGCCGGCTGGCAGGATCTGTGGGGCTCATTCACCCGGCGCCCCTACATTATTGCAGGGTTGGCCGCTTTCCTCATGCTGTTGCCCCTGGCCCTTACCTCGACCCGGGCTGCAATAAAGGCGCTGGGCCGCCGCTGGCGGTTGCTGCACCGGCTCATCTATCCGGCCGCAATCGCAGCCTGGATACACTATCTGTGGCAGGCGCGGGCAGATATTGGCGATATGGTGTTGTACGGCGCGGTGCTTGGTGCGCTATTGGGGGTGCGGTTGGCTGGCTGGGCTGGTGCAAAAATGCGCATTATGACCAAGGTTTGAACAGCGCCTGTTTGCTTTGTGAACAAGGTGTTTCGGAAAACCGAAATATTTGTGAATTTAGCCAAAAATAGCGTTGACTCCCAGCCGTCCCCCTGTAGAATGCGCTCCACGTTCAGGGCAGCAAACACAACGCTGACCGGGGCAGTTAACCTCCAGGCTCTCACGGAGAGCAGAAAAAAAGAGGTTGACAACGAGGTTGAGCGGAGTAAAATGCGCAGCCTCATCGGGACACGGTCCCAACGCTCTTTAAAAAGTTAACCAAGTAATTCGTGTGGGTGCTGGCTGGAATGTCTCGGTATAGAAGATATT
>JAIUMV010000016.1 GCA_022565395.1 Marinobacter sp. | reverse complement strand
GATAGCCGGTCCAGCGAAAAGCCCATATTCAGCAAGGCACCCCAGCTGTTGTCTTCGTTGACGGTGACAGACAGCTGTAAAGGGCCGAGAAACGTGTCCATGCCGGTAAACGCACTGAACGAATGGTTCAGGTCTGCCCAGCGCGCTTCAGTCACATCCGGCCAGGCACTGCCCGACTCCAGGCCAATACCGGTGTAGAAAGGCACATAGGGGCCGCCAAATCGACGGTAAGCAAAGAGCCCGGCCAGCGCCACATCAGGGCCACTGACCTTACCCCGGCTGTAGGCGGACAAGCGCTGAAAGCCACCCAAAGGCACAAAACTCTCAATACCCGCCGTACCCGCGGTGACTGCATCCACATAGAACTGCCCCATCAACACGTAGCGGTCAATCTGGCGGGCATGGGCAGCCATCAGCGCCACCCGGTCATAGTCCGAACGGGCGCCGATGGACTCACGCTCGAAGCTGGCCCGCACCCCCAAATAACTACCGCTGACCGGCAGAAACGGGTCATTCAGGGAATCATGCACCAGCCGTGCAGTCCAAGCCCCCTGATGAATACGGTCACTGGGCGTATCCACCTCGCCAATCTTCTCATTGATGGTGGCATAACCACGGCGAATGCCTACCCGAACCTCCCGCGCTGCCCCCAGTTCGGTACCAAGGCTGATGTCCGCCTGGCGTTGGGTGACATTGACGCTGGCCAGCCGGCTGCCCTGGTCACCAAAAACACTGAAGGTGTCCCGCTGGAACTGCGTACCTGCCAGCACAAAACGGCGGAAGCCGTAGTCCAAAGGCTGAAACCACTCCACCCGTCCATAGGGCTCAGTACCCAGTTGCAGACCTACCAGGGCTTCGCCACCGCGCCGGTTCAGCTCAGTGAATCTGACCGCCGACGTGATATTGAAGCGGGTATCACCGTCAAAACTCTCCTCAAAGCCGAGTCCAAAGCGCAGATAGTTCGGCCCCCAGCTCTTTTCCTCCAGGAAGATATCCAGCACGGTACCTTCTGGCTCTGGCGTCATGGCGTAGGTGATCGTCTCAAAATATCCCAGGCCGTAGATACGCCGCAGATCTGCTTCCAGTTGTGTGACATTGAGGGGCTCACCCACTCGCTGCCGCAAGCGGGCCCGCACAAAGCGGTCAGACAGGCGGGAGTCCAGATGAATACGAATGCCGGCCACCTCTCCGGGCACAAAGAGCCGCTGCTGGCGTCGCTCCTGATAGGCGTACCAGGCATCGTCAGCCACACTCAACGGATAAAGTTCAACGGCCTGGTCGCGGGCAGCAGTGGCGCCCAGCTCCATGATCAGGGGGCCGTCATAGAAGTTGGCAGAGGACAACCCCATCAGGTCGGGGCGTATGACGATATCCTGCGGGCCCAGCTTCTGTAGCGATTGATCCACATTGCCCCGGGTCACCAGGGTGGTCAGCTGGCCAACCACGGAAAAGGCCTGCTGGATGCCCTCCACGCCGGACAGGGCGTCACTGATATCCACGGCAATTATGATGTCCGCACCCATGGCCTGTGCCACTTCCACGGGCAGGTTGGCGGCAATGCCGCCGTCCACCAGCAGCCTGCCGTTGCGGCGCAGCGGCGCGTAGAACCCGGGGATACTCATACTGGCACGGATGGCGTCCGCCAGGCTGCCATCATGAATCACCACCGCCTGCCCGGTTTCCAGGTCCGTCGCGACAGCCCGGTAGCGGATGGGCAGCTGGTCAAAATCCCGCAGCAGGGCTGCCTCCAGAGTCAGCTCATTAAGAATAAAACCGAGGTTCTGCCCGGCAATCAGGCCGCGACCAAACCGCAAACCATCGGTACCAATCCCCAAGCCTGGGTCAATGGGATAACGCCAATCTTCAGTCTTGCGACGTACCGGTTTGGAGGCCCGGCCCGGGCTATCCTGAAAACTGGACAGCCAGTTCATGTCGGTAAAACGCTGCTCGATCTCCGCCACCGGCATGCCAAGCGCGTAGAGGGCTGCAACAGCTGAGCCTGCGCTGGTGCCCACCACCAGATCCACGGGAATCTGCAACTCTTCCAGTACCCGCAAAACCCCAACGTGGGCCATGCCCTTGGCGCCCCCACCGCTAAGCACGAGACCGATTACTGGCCGCTGCGCCTCAGCATCCCCGGATAACACGGGCTGCGCCTGGACTGGCAGAGCCAGCAGCCCGCAGCAAAGCAAAGCAAAGAGCCTGCTCATGGGTAACAACACCGGGAAACGCCAGGTGTCAGGATTTATCTTCATCCAGCGGTGCCACAGACAGGTGGGATACATCAGGTACCAGCGGTGGCGGGGTTTCACGCTTTTCCGCCAGATCACTGCCGGCGGGCGCCAGAGACCACTCATCCAGGTGTTCAAAAATAGGGACTTCCACCTGCTGGGCTTCCGCCAGGGTCACCCCTACCGGATCCAGTGTCAGTTGGCTGCCGGCGAGGATGCTGTCCACCTTCTCGCCTGCCACCGGCAAGCGATCACCCGGCTCAACGGCTGGCGCAGAGCCTGCGGCAGCCGTTGATTCAGGTTCAGCACGGGGCGTTGCTGCCGGAGCGGGCTGAGGCGCCGGCTCAGTCGCTGACGGGGTGGCGGCGGGGGCCTCACTACCCGGCATAGGCTCCACATAGGCAATCATGCCATGGCGGGCCAGCACGGCTTTGTATTTGTCCGCTTGCGCTTCATCAAGGCGGTTGCGGATGACAACCCGCTGACCGCTGAACATGCGGGCGATCTGCTCCGGGTTAGCCTTGAACAATGCCTTGGCATTGTCACGGGCCGCCTGTGAATCCGTGCCAGGTGTACACTCACCCTTGAAAACCAGTTGATACATAACGTCGGCAATCCTTTTATCGGGCAGGCGGAGCCTGCAGCTGACGGTTTATATGAAAGCGCTTCCTACCATCATAGTGCATTGCTTAAAGGCAGGAAAATGCCCTGCACAGGTGTAAAAAACCCCGCAAAACCGTTGCAGGTGCAAAATGATGCAAAATGTGTCGTTTTCTTGACCGCCACCAGCAGCCTTACCGCCATACCTTCTGCCATACTAGGTGACATTAGGTTACTCACAGTTACGATTTGACACAGGCAGGGCTTATGAAAATGATGTTTCGCTCTGGCACTTTCTTGCTGGCAACCCTGTTGGCGATGCCGTTAATGGCACATGCCGATAACATTGATCTGTTGATGAATGGCCTGTTTGAACGGGACCAGCCTGCTTACATTGGCTTTGACAGCGTGGAGCGTCAGGACATGCCCGCGCAGGAGCGCAAGTTTCTGATCGTCGACTTTCGCTTTCAGGATGAGCCCAGCGAAGAGCGCCTGCAGGCCAGCATCCACACCATTTGCATGACCTTGCTGCGGAGCCAGAGCCTGATCCGCTCGCTGTCGGATGACGGTTACGATATGGTGTCCGTCGCCTTTGACCGCCGAAGCCAGTTCGATTGCCTTTAATCCGCCTGGGCACAAAGCAGATGAGGGAAGCGTGCCAGCAACTGGTTAACCCTGTCCAGGTTAAAGGCGTCAACCGCCGACCGCAACTCACGGCCAAAATCTACCACCATATCCAGCTGCTGCTGCTCACCCCAGGCCATCAACTCGTCGGCAAAAGCTCTGAAACGCTCCGGGTCACCACTTTCACAGGTTTCCTGCCAGCTGTGTGACAGATCCCCCTGCAGCCGAACCTGCAACGCAGAGCAGTCGCGACCGGCGGGTAGTTGCTCGAAGTGCTCTTGCACCGGTAGTGGTGATACCTGCCAGGAAGCACCCTGAGGCAGCGACTCCACCTGATTAAGGGTGACGGTAAACACCGAGCCCTGCCCCGGCTGACTGCTCACGGTCAGATCGCCCCCCATCATACGCACCAGCTTACGGCTGATGGCCAGCCCCAGTCCCGTACCTCCATACTTGCGGTTGCTCTGCCCCTGCTGCTGTTCGAAGGCATCAAAGATACGCGCCTGCTGATCGGCTGGAATGCCGATCCCCGTGTCGGCCACGTCAATCACCAGACGGCACTGAGCCGGTCGCTCGCTGGATGCCAACTGACAGTTTTCAGCCCGCACCCGCAGAATCACGCCACCCTGATGGGTAAACTTGATGGCGTTACCCACCAGGTTGAACAACACCTGCCGCAGCCGGGTTTCATCCAGCACCATCCGCTCGGGAATGCCCGGGGCAATGCTGACGTCAAGGGTAATGCCCTGCTCCCGCGCCCGCAACTGGAAAATCTGCCGTACATCATTCAACAGTCGCGCCAGATCCAGCGGGCCGAATTCCAGGCGCATCTTGCCCGCCTCAATACGGGACAGGTCGAGAATATCGTTGATCAGGGTCAGCAGGCTGCGACTGCCGGTACGAATGGCGTCCAGATAGCTTCGCTGCTGCGGATCGGTGACACTGGTTTCAAGCAGCTCACTGTAGCCCATAACCGCATTCAGTGGCGTGCGTATCTCATGGGACATATTCGCGAGAAACTCACTCTTGGCACGGTTGGCACTCGCCGCCGCCTCAGCCAGTCGCTCGGCCTCCTGTTTGGCAGAACGCAGGGCATCCTCGCTGCGCCGTAGAGCATCCTCTGAACGAATGCGTTCGTCAATTTCACGGGACAGCTTGCGATTCCAATACAGGAAAATGAGCACCACCAGCGCGGCGATCAGAATAACCCGTTTGACCACGGTATAGTCGGCCGCCGGCTCGATATCCAGGTGAATCCAGCGGTTGTAGATGGCATCCGTCTCGGCCCGGTCCATACCCGCCAGCACCTTGTTCAGTATGCGCAGCAGTTCGGGCCTGTCCTTGTGTACTGCCAGCCGCAACTCATATTGGTAGGGCGTGATACTGGTGATTCGCAGGTTGGACAGCCCCAGTCGCGCCACCGTGTAACTGATACCGGGAATATGGGTGACCATCACATCCAGCTCACCGTTGGACAGGGCCAGCAAACCCGCTTCCAGAGAGGCAACGGGAAACAGGTTGATATCCGGGTGGTTGATCAGCAGGTACTCATGGCTGGCCTGCTGCCGAACCACACCCACACGCTCGTTGCGTAATTCCCGCAGGTCACCGATAAAGCGCCCCTCTTCCTGAACGACCAGCGCAATGGGCACACTGGCGTAAGGGCGGGTGAACAGAAACATATCTTCACGCCCGGGTGTGCGGCTCAATCCTGGCAGCACATCAATCGCCCCCGTGCGCAGTTGCTCTTCCGCACTGCCCCAATCATCCAGTAGCTGAGCACTGAAACGCTGCCCCAACCGTTCCTCAATACGGGCCACCACATCCGGCACCAGGCCCCGGGGGCGACCGTCTTCGGTGAATTCGAAAGGCGGCCAATCCCTGCGATAGGCCACGCTCAGATTGGGGTGCTGGCGCAACCAGTCCAGCTCGCTGCCGGTCAGCTGCAGGCCAGCCCCAACCCCGGCCTCAGGCACTTCAAAAGGCATCCAGGCCTGCCGGATCTGACGGTGCTCGGTATGGCTGATGGCTCGCACGGCCTCGTTCAGGACATTGAACAAGGGGCTGGTTTCCACGCGACTGACGGGAATCGCCAGGGCCACATCCACACTGGCACCCGGCAGCATGGCTGCCAAGCCGACGCCATTGATTAACGCGGCCTGCAAGTAATCAGACACCACCGGCATGGGCGCCACAAAGGCATCAGCCTGACCGGCCAGAACCAGATTGACTGCCTCCGGCAAATTGGCGACCACCACCGGGGTAAAGGTTTCCACCGGCTCCAGCAACTGATACTGATAGGGGTCATCGCCAATCAGAGCCACCCGGCGCCGCTCAAGATCTCCGATACGACGAATACTGGCATCACCGGCATCCACAAACAGCCCGTAGGTAAGGCTCATCAACCGCAGGGTATGGCGCCAGTCACTTTCCGGCGCCAGCGGGTCACGCTCACGCACGATGGCGTCCAGTGTGCCCGCGCGGGCCTTCAACTCAAGCTCTGAGCGGGTACCGGGGGTCAGGACAAGCTCAAGGCCCAGCTTCTGGCCCAGCAAATTCAGGTAATCCACATAGGTGCCCGCGAGGGTATCCTCCGCGGTCAGGAAAGCCAGGGGTAACTGGTCCGGGCGGAGTCCGATCCGGAGCTGATCAAGCTCCGCAAGCCACTCCAGCTCATCGAGGCTGAGTACGGGATAAGGCGACTCCAGGGGTGGGTCTGCCTTGGCCACCCCTACCACCGCCAGGCTGGCAATGAACAGGTACAACAGGCACTGGCGGATCACTGGATATCCTCGAAAGGTTGTCTACATTTGCTAAGGAGGCTTTGAAAAAAGACTTGTGGCCAGCCAAGGCTGGCACCGACAGTTATGGATTGCCCGTTCCCGGCCATGTCAGCAAAGGACCTTAACACCATGGATACCAGCCAGCATACGTTAAGCACTCTGTTTGACCAACTTGGTTTGCCTTCAGATGAGACCAGCGTTAACACTTTTCTAACCCGGCATGCGCCCTTGCCAGGAGACGTGTCCTTGCCGGAAGCGGGCTTCTGGAGCCCTGCCCAGGCGCAATTCCTCAAGGAAGGCGTGGCAGATGATGCGGAGTGGGCGGAGCCCATTGATGAGCTGGACGCATTGCTGAGGCGTTAAGGGCGCGCAGTCGCCCATCAGGCTCACCTCAGCCGGACGCGCTAACCACCCGGTTGCGCCCTTGCTGTTTGGCTTCGTAGAGCAATTTGTCGGCCAGATCGAAAACCTCGACGGGATCGTCAGCACTGCTCAAGGGCGCCAGGCCAGCAGAAATGGTGACGCTTACCGGCTGGTTTTTGAAATGGAACGGCAATCTGGCCACATGCTCCCGTAATCCATTCATCACTTTGACGGCATCGTCCACTGACGTCTCCGGCAACAGGATGACGAACTCTTCGCCACCATAACGGGCAATAAAGTCTGTATCCCGCAGACGTTCCCGCAGGGTCTGCGCCACCAGCTGCAGAACCCGGTCACCGGATTTGTGGCCATAGGTGTCATTGACCTTCTTAAAGTGGTCAATATCAGCAATCACCAAGGCGGTGGGGTGCTGATAACGCTTCCACCGGGCAAACTCGAACCTTAACCGTTCGTCCCAGGCCTCGCGGTTGGGCAGCTGCGTCAGCACATCCGTCAGGGCCCGCTGCCGCTCTTCCCGCAGCTGTTCCTGCACCTGTTCAGAATGCGCTTCCAGCGCCGCCAGCTTTTCCTTCATGGCGGCCATCTTCTCCGCCAGCAGTGCATCGCGTTTGTCCTCTTCTTCCCGGTAACAGCGAATCACGGTCGCAACCTGTTCAATATGGCTATTGACGGACTGCTTCAGTGTGTCCAGGTCGGTGGCCGTGCGCAGGTCCTCTCCCAACGCCTGTAGATTGGTTGTGACCGTTTCATCCAGCTGCGCCGAGGAACAACGGCGATTCTCCGCCGCCTCCAGCTGATAGGCACAACTTTCCTGCAAGGACACCAGGCGCTCATCCAGGCGACGCAGAAAAGCGCTGAACTCTGCCTCGCCCCGGCTTACCACCGCTATAATGAGGTCAGCCAACTCATTCAGGGCATCCCGCAGTATGTCCCAGTCATTACTGCTGCTGAGGCGGTCACGCAGCACCGTAGCCCTGGCGCGGGAACTTGCAGGCAGACTGGCCTTGGTCAGCAAGTGGTCCACCAGCTCGGCAACCCGCCGGGCAATTCTCAGCCGCTGCGCCCCCTCGGCTTCCTCATCGCTGGCCGCATCGGCGTCCGCATCATGCTGCAGTTCGCTAAGAATGCTGGCACCACGACCATCCTCCGCCTTGCGCTTGAACAGCCGACTGAGCAGGCTTTGCCGTTCGGGCGACGCCGGTTCTGGCTCATCATCCAAAGCAATCAGCAACTGATCCAGGCGTCCTTGTAGCGCGCGCATTCTTACCAGGTCGGGCTCCTGCTTGCGAGCCAACTGGCGCAACTCCTCCATCAACTGATCCAGTTGCGGATTGATACCTTCAGAGGCAAGGCTGGTACGCACCAACAAACGCTGAAACACGTTACGCTCGTTGTGCCAGGCCTGTTGCAGTTCTTCAAGCGCTTGCAAATGACGCCCTTCCCGGGGCAGCTCGATAGTCATGGGCACCACGCAGATCGTGTGTGAATTTTCATTACTATAGCCAACGGATGAAAAAACAGGTCAGTCATTGTCATCCCTTGCAACAGCAGAACGCCTTTTTGCGCGCGGGTGCGCCTGATCATAGACGTTGGCAAGGTGCTGATAATCCAGATGAGTGTAGACCTGAGTGGTGGAAATGTCTTCATGCCCAAGCAACTCCTGCACTGCCCGCAGATCACCGCTGGACTCCAGCATGTGGCTGGCAAAGGAGTGGCGTAACATGTGTGGATGCAGGCGCTGCTCGGCGCCCTTATGCAGCCCCCAGCGCGCCAACCGAGCCCGCACCGTGCGGGGATGAATACGCTGGCCTCGCTGACTGACAAAAACCGCCGTTTCGCCGTCCGCCACGTAACCGGTGCGTACCGCCAGCCATGCCCGCAGGGCAGCGATGGCCTGACGGCCAACGGGCAGGATCCGCTCTTTGCGCCCCTTCCCCAACACTTTGACCTGCGCACCAGCCAGATCCAGGCGCGACAGCTCCAGCCCCACCAGCTCGCTGAGCCGCAGGCCGGAGGAGTACATCAGCTCGAACATGGCACGATCACGGACTTCCAGGGCATCATCGGTGTCGGCATCCAGCAGTCGGTTCAGCTGATCCACATCCGCAACCTTCGGCAACCGACGCCCGGCTTTAGGCGCTTTCACATCGAGCGCCGGGTTATGCCGGACATGCCGCCCCCGAATCAGAAACTCATAGTAGCGGCGAATGGCCGACAGATGCCGGGCCACACTCCGTCCACCCAGCCCGCTGCGGGAGAGAGCCATAACATGTCGCCGGATATGGTGAACGGTGACGCTTGGCCAGCCGTCCAGTTGCTCACCAAGCATGAAGTCTGCCAGGCGCAACAGGTCATCGCGATAGGCCTGGCAGGTGTGGGGGGACAGCTGGCGTTCCACCCGCAGGTGTTCAATAAACGCCTCCAGCTCGGCAGTCAGGGCGGCCGGCAGACTACACGGGGCTGGGGAAGCCCCAGACCCCGAGCTCATCCTAGCGGGACTCCACCACCATGGAGCCGGCCTTGGGCAAGCGCCGCACATGGCGCTGCATCAGCGGGGGAAGCAAACGGCTCAGGCTGTCGCTGAGGTAGGACAGGAACAGAGACCCCATGCTCTCGTCAAAATAGCCCGGTGTGCGACTGGCAACTGCAAACAAGCCCAGCAATTCACCATGGCGCAAGGGAATCAGTGCCACGGAAGCCGCCGCAGTGGCCGCCTCGGCAAACAGGAATGCCCGCTGATGCTCACGGATTGGGCCACAAACAGCCTTGGGGCTTTCCACCAGCGCACCCAGCTCGGCTTCCGCCTCCGCCAGGCTGACAAAATGCAGAACGCCCTGCGCATCACTGGCCTGCGCAGGCTCAGCAAACAACAGCAGAGAAACCGCATCCAGGCCAAAATCACCGCGAATGCTGTCATCCACTGCCGCCGCCATATCCGTCAGGGTGCGGGCTTCTATGAGTTGCATCAGCAGCCGCTTGCTCTTGTCAAACAGCTGATCATTCTGGCGGGCAACCGCAACCAGCTCACGGAGTTCATGATGCAGCGCATCCCGCTGCTCGCGAAACAGGTGCACCTGACGCTCTACCAGAGAAATCGCGCGACCACTGTCATGGGGTAGCTTGAGGGTGCGCAGCAGCTCATCCTGATCCAGGAAAAACTCCGGGTTGTCCCGCAGGTACTGGGCAACCTGCTCCCGGGTCAGGGACACAGGCTCAGCTGCGGCAGGAAGATCTGTCATGCACTTACTCCTTGGTTATTATCGTTTTTCCCGGCCAGCATGGCGTGACCGGGAGGGCCGGTTACCGCGGCCACTGGGGCGTCTTGGCGGTTGCTCGGCGGGCAGGCGGATCTGACCTTCATAGACGCTGGCGGTCGGCCCTTCCATCATAACAGCGCTGCCCTCACCCTGCCATTCAATGACCAGATCCCCGCCCAGCAGGGTGATACGCACCTTGTCGTCCAGCAAGCCCAGCAACCGACCGGCTACCACCGCAGCACAGGCACCACTGCCACAGGCCAGGGTTTCACCGGAGCCCCGCTCGAATACCCGCAAACGGGCACGGCCACGGTCGATAATCTGCAAAAAGCCAATATTGGCACGGGCCGGAAAGAAGGGATGAGCCTCCAGCAGTGGCCCCAGCGTCGCTACCGGCGCGGTGTCCACATTATCCACCAACAGCACGCCGTGCGGATTACCCATGGACACCGCGGTCAGCACAACCCGGGTATCTGCCACTGTCAGCTCATAGGTGGGCTGGTACTGTTCGGCCGTGCAGGGCACCTGCTCGGGCACCAGTCGCGGTACGCCCATGTCCACGGTGACCCAGCCATCTTTGCCGCTACGCAGTTCTATCACGCCACCGGCGGTCTGAACCCGGATGACCTTTTTGTTGGTCAGCCGTTGATCACGCACAAATCGGGCAAAGCAGCGGGCGCCATTACCACATTGCTCCACTTCCGAACCGTCGGCATTAAAAATACGGTAACGGAAGTCCACATCCGGGCGCCCGGGGGGCTCCACCACCAGCAACTGGTCAAAACCCACGCCAAAGTGCCGATCCGCCAGCTGGCAAATCAGCTCTTTTTGCAGACGCATGGGCTGGCTGATGGCATCCACCACCATGAAGTCGTTGCCCAGCCCGTGCATTTTGGTAAAGCTCAGCAAGGGGCCAGCCCCCGGCCGACGACGTTGTTCGACCATGACTTACTCCGGCAGGCAGGCTTCCAGCCGCAGCTGGTCATCCAGGGTTTCACGCTGACGAACCACGTGCACCTGAATACCGTCCACCATCAGTTCCGGCGGTCGGTTACGGGTGTTGTAGTTGGATGCCATGACAAAGCCATACGCACCGGCGGAACGCACCGCCAGCAAGTCCCCGGCCCGGATCCGCAGGCTGCGATCCTTGCCGAGAAAATCGCCAGTTTCACACACGGGCCCGACCAGGTCATAACGGCGCTCTTCCTCATCCTGGCGCGGCTGGGCTGGGATGATGGCTTGCCAGGCGCTGTAGAGTGCCGGGCGGATCAGGTCGTTCATTGCCGCATCAATAATGGCGAAGTTACGGTGCTCGGTGCACTTGATGAACTCTACCCGGGTCAGCAGGATACCGGCGTTGGCTGCGATGGAGCGCCCCGGTTCCAGCACCAGTTCAAGCTCCCGGTCACCTAGCCGTTGCAACAGGCTGGCCACGTAGTCCGCAGGCGACGGCGGATGCTCCTGGTTATAGATGACCCCCAGGCCGCCGCCCATATCCAGATGCCGAATGGCGATACCTTCAGCGGCCAACTGATCAATCAGTGCCAGCACACGGTCCATGGCGTCCAGAAAAGGCGCCGTGGTGGTGAGCTGGGAGCCGATATGACAATCCACACCACAAACTTCCAGATGGGGCAGGCTGGCTGCCCGGCGGTAGGTGGCAAGGGCCTGATTGATATCAATGCCAAACTTGTTTTCTTTCAGGCCGGTGGATATGTAGGGATGAGTGCCGGCATCCACGTCCGGATTCACCCGCAGGGACACTGGCGCTTTGACACCCAACTCGCCGGCCACCTGGTTCAGACGGTCCAACTCGGTGTCTGACTCCACGTTAAAACAGCGAACGCCCACTTCCAGCGCCCGGCGCATTTCCGCCGGTTGTTTGCCAACACCTGAAAACACCACGCGGGAGGGATCACCACCGGCGCGCAACACCCGCTCCAGCTCACCGACAGAGACAATATCAAAACCCGCGCCCAGTCGGGCCAGAACCTGCAGCACCGCCAGGTTGCTGTTCGCCTTGACGGCATAGCAGACAAGATGCGGGTGCTGCCCCAGCGCCTCATCATAAGCGCGGTAATGGCGCTCCAGCGTGGCACGGGAATAGACATAGGCCGGGGTGCCAAAACGTTCTGCAATGTCGGCCACCGGAATGTCTTCGGCAAACAGCTGACCGTCACGATAGGTAAAGTGATCCATCGGTTATCCTGTTATCGCACTACCGGTCAGCTCTGTCCCAGCCATCTCAGGTGACTGACACAGGCCGCCGGCAGCCGCGTTTATTCAGTAGGGGGCGTGGGCGTGTTCTGAGATTGCGGGTCCGCTTCGGGCAACAGCACGCGCGGTGGCTCAGGCACCTCATCGCCGCGTTGTGTTGCCAGCTGCTCGTCCGGCAAATCCAGGTACAGAGGGCCTTTCTGACCACACCCGGCCAGGGCTGCAACCACCGTCAACAGCAACAGACTTTTTGGTATGAACATGGGCACTCCGGGTTCCACACAGTTTTGCCGCAGTATACCGGACAGGCGGGCCAGGAGGCGAGCCGCCCGTGTCTGGGGCGGCGAGCTAGCCCAGCCTTGCCAGCGCCGACGTCAGCGCCTGCTGCAGTCGCAGACGGAAGGCAAGGTACTGACAGGTCTGCAGGTCCTGTTGATAGGAGTGCGGGTCCAGATCATGGGGCAAATGCAGATCGGTAAGGTAGACCGGATAGTGACCCGGCGCCTGCCGCAGACTGCGGATGTAATGAGCGACTGCCATGGCCAGTTGATGACCATGCTCTGCGAAGCTGAACTCCTGTTCACCACAATAGATGTCAAAGCCCAGACTGCTGTCACTCTCCGGCACACCCACGGCCTGCACCTCGATACCATCCAGAGGCAGATCGTCCACCAGTACCGGGCGCCGCTCCAGAGTGACATCATGCCCCCGTTGTATCACTTCCGTACAACTGAGGGTAAGGTGCGCGTCGCCAGCCAGCAACGACTGCCGAAGCTGACGACGCTCCAACAGGTTATCCAGAAACCGCAGCAACGGTCCCAGCACATGGGAGCGCTGACTGGCTTCCTGCTCCCAACTGCACAGACTACCGAGCTCATCCACCACCCACAGGCGCGCCTGTTGTCCGGCAAACTGATAGAACACCTGCACGCAACCCGGCTGGCTGGCGTGGCATACCGCACGCAGCGCCGGATCCGTCATCAGCGTGTAGCGATCAAAGACAACGGGTGCGTAACTGGACTGGGGTTTCAACAGGTAGTCCAGCAAGGCACTTAGGCTATCCAGAGCCACAAATCCGGGCTGCCGTTCGCTGAACTGCAGGACAAAAAAGCGGCGCCCCATGCCAATCACGTAGCGCAGGGGGTGCGGGCCCTGTCCGCCAGCGAAGAAGTAACGTCCTACATCGTCGAACAATTCCTGTACCCGGCGGGCAATCCCGCTGGCGTAGGTGCCGGCATGGCAGTGCACACTGAGGACTGGCAACCGGCCACCGCATTGGCTTACCGCCGCCAGATAATTTTTCAGGCATTGGATCAGCACATCGCCGGAGGCATAGTGCTGCAAGCTCACCTCATGCCAGGTATTGAGCAACACCTGGTCCACACTCAACACCAGATTGTCGCCAGCCCCGCTGAACTCCAGCGAGTCATGACGCTCACTGAGTTTATGCAGACCCTTTTCAGACAGCCCCGGCTGTGGGTCCAAGCCCACATTCACCAGCAGCATCACCTGCAGCGGCATCGCCGGGCGCAGCAGTGCCTCCCGTCCTGCTGGCGGCACCGGCACCGGCAGCCGCTCGGCCAGAGCGTCCACCAGCGCCCGCAGCTCCGCCTGGGTCAACACGGTGCTGCCAGCCTGCACGGCATAGCGGGTGGCGCGGGATAACAGGCCGTTGCAGTGGCACCACACCAGCATGTCGGTGAGATTACCGCTGCGCCGGATCACCGGCTGCCAGAGTGCTTCCTGGGGATTCTCCAGATTCCGGTACAACAGCCAGCCCTGCTGCCCTTGCCCGCCTTCACGGGCTGACTGATGGAAGAAGCACAGGTTCTCCTCCGCCAGAGAGGGGGCCAGATTGGGGTTGATCAGTTCGATCTTGCCCGCTTTACGCTGGAACGCCGCATAGAGCTTGCGCCCCAACAACCCAATATCCGCCGCGCTGATAGCAGCGCTGACCGCATGGTCCCGGGCCAGCCGGGATAACAACCGGTAACTGTGGGCCAACTCGTTGACCACCGTGCGGCGCATCTGCTGCACATCCTCAGCCCGCCACTGCTGGCGATTATCAAGAAACAACAGCTCAGCACGCCCCCAACCCCAGCCCTCAACCAGGCGCCGCAGCAAGTGAGCCCGCCAGTCAGTAACGCCGGAACGATCCAGCCGGGTCAGTGGCAAGCCCGCCTTCAGGTACAGCGCCCGCCGCACCAGCTCCAGGCGTTTGCCCAGACCGGCACTGGTCAGCCAGGCGTCCAGGCGCTGATAGAGCATGACATAGGGGTCCAGCTCGTCGGCATCGATCCGTCCCTGAAACACAGCCTGTTTAAAGGCCAGTGCCAGAGGGCCCTGCTGGCGGTCACGGGCATAGCATTCAATCAGCAGCAGCTTGAGGATGGACTTCCATGGCGCATCAATGCCCTTGTAGAGCTGCCATACGCCAGCACCGAGAAACTCCTGCTCCGGAATCTCCGGCACAGGGCCAAAATCCAGAAACTGTTCAGCTTTGACGAAACGACCGTCCAGCAACTGCTGGGCAATGCGCTGATAGTCTGCCTCACGCTCAGCCGGAATCAGCCACCACAGGGGCATACGGCCCGCCAGGTGAACACCCGTGCGATAGAACTCATCCAGCAGCAGATAGTGCTGGGCACTGCCGCAGTTCTCGCCCGTCACTTCCGCCCGCTGTCGGCCGGCACGCCAGTCCGCCGCCGACATGGCAAAGAAGTGCAACTCCACCCCCAGGCTGTCCGCCCATTCCGACACCGCGGTCGCCTTGGCATCCAGCCATTGCAGCTGGTCTTCATCCAGATCCGGCCGGTGGCAAAGCCAGACATCCAGATCACTGGCCACCGAGTGCCCCAGGGTACCCGGACTGCCCATCATGAACAGGGCCTCAATATCCGCCTTGCGAGTGGTACTGTGAAAACGGAACGAGCGTGCCTGAGCCTGAGCAGCGGCAAGGGTTTCACGGTCTGGCTGAAAATGGTCTATACCGTAAGGGCAGCGGCCATGCACATAGCCTGGTAACGCCGGGTGATTGAGGTGAAAGATCAGCGGCAGCAGATCCAGCACACCCTGCTGACGGTAACTCAGTGCGGCACGCGCCCGCTGCCAGCGCGCTCGACTGACCGCCCGAAATCGGTCGGCGAGGTTGCGGAGCGTCTTGCGGTCCACACCTTCCTCAAAGTCCAGGGTTATGGCTGCTGACAGCAGATTCACGGGCGCTCCGTCCAGATGCTTCAAACTCGACAGGTAAACAGTATGATAGTGTCAGCAGGCGAACAGCCATCCAACACCGGGGCTTGTTCCTCACAGTATTTCAGAACCTACCGGAATTGTCAGTGATGCGGGGCGGAACTTGAGGGAATACACCATAAGGCGATATCGAAGCGACGGTCATGGCCCCAGCGCCAGGGGCACACTGATCCGGCTCGACGACAATGGCCTGATCACCGAGGCGGACCCCCAGGCGGAGGCTATCCTCGGTTACACGCCGCTGGAGCTGCGTGGCCTTGAGGCTCGCAAGCTGGCTGCCGGCCGCGACGATGATCCGTTGCACCCGACCCATCGCGACAAGCTGCGCCGTGGCGAGCCGGTGATACTCACCCTGCGTCACAAGGACGGCTACTTTTTCACCGCCCTGATCAACAGCGGGCGGGAGGCAAACCGGACCAGCCTGGAGAGTGACACCCGGGTACGCCTGCACGACTTCCAGCAGGTGGACCCCCGGCTACTGGAACTGATGGAAACCAGTTCGGATACCGGCATTTGGGAGGTGGATGCCAACCTGCGGGATGTGCGCTGGTCGCCCCGAATCTTCGCCCTGCTTGACTTGCGTGCGAGCGCCACCCTCACGCCTGAACAGGCAATCTTCTATGTCCAGGGCAACCAACAGCGGGTGCGCGCACTGCTGCGACGGTGCCTGCGCACGGGTAAGGGCTTCAGCATTTGCCTGACCCTTATCACCGCCCGGCAGCGGCTGCGCCAGGTTAAGCTCAGCGCCTGCGCCTTGCGCGAGGGTGACACCATTCACCGTATTGCCGGCACCGTCACGGACCTGACAGCGCATTACCAGCAACAGCAGACCGAACAGAACCTGAGACAGATGATGGACAGCCTGATGGCTGCGAGCGATGAACTGATGGCGGCGGTGGACCCCACCATGAACCTTATCAGCTTCAATCCCGCCTTTGCGCATCAGTTCAGCCTGACCTTCGGCGTCACCCCCAGCCTGCAGGACAACCTGGGGGACCTGCTCAGCGAACACCCCAACGAGCGCCGGCTGGTTCTGCAACTCTGGCAACGGGCCTTCGAGCGCGACCAGTTCATGATCGAGATGCCCCTGGCCCACCAGGAACGGGAGTTACCCATTTTCGAATTCCGCTATCAGCGCTTGCTGAATGCCCAGGGCGAGCTGCTGGGCGCCATTCAGGTGGCGCGGGATATCAGCCACCGGGTGCGCGGCGGCAACAATCTCAAATACCTCAACACCCATGACCCTCTGACCGGACTGCTGAATCGGCGCGAGTTCCTGCACCGGCTCACTCGCCTGGTAAAGAAACCCGGCGCCCACTACCATGCCCTGCTGGTGCTGGACCTGGATCACTTTGATGCCGCCTGCGAACCCCTGGGGCCGACTCAGAGCGACCGCCTGTTACGGGAGCTGGCCAGCGCCCTCGGTTTGCGGGTACGGCAACGGGACGCCCTGGCCCGGCTCAGCGGCGACAAGTTTGCTCTGCTGATTGAGAATTGTGACGAAGCGACCGGGCGCCGCCTGGCGGAAGAGCTGCGGGAACAGGTCCGGCAGTTTGCCTTTGACTTTGAGCAGGCCACCTACCGGGTCACCACCAGCGGTGGTTTGCTGATGATTGAACAGCACCCTGACATCGATCCTGACGCGCTGTTGGGGCTGGCAGCAGACCTCTGCCACTCGGCGAAACTTGCGGGGCGGGACCGTATCCATGTCGGCCAGCATAACCGCGCGCTGGAGCCGGAGAAGCTTGCCCGTCAGCACCTGCATGCACTGCAGGCCTGTCTGGACGACCATCATCTGGAGCTGGCCTTCCAGGCGCTGCGACCCGTGGCCAGCGCCACCTGGGGCGACCACGTGGAAATTCTTGCCCGCTTGCGGCTGCAGCGGGATGGCGAGGAGATACTCTGGCAACCCGGCGAGTTTCTTCCTATTGCCGAGCGCTTTGACCTGGCCAAGCAACTGGACCGGCTGGTGATTCGCAAGACCCTGGCCTGGCTGGCTCAACATCCACTGCTGGAGCCGCGACTGAAGTACTGTGGCTTCAACCTGTCACTCGCCAGCGCACTGGATGACGGCTTCGCGGATTTCGTCGAACGGGAGCTGGAAAATTCCAGCTTCACTGCCGAGCGCTTCTGCTTTGAGATTCGTGAAAGTGATGCCACCCAATACCCGGATGAAGTGGCGCTACTCTGCGATGCGCTGCACGAAATCGGCTGCCGGGTGGCGCTGGATGGCGCAGGGGCGTCCGTTGAAAGCTTCGGCCTCGCCGCACGACTGCCGGTGGATGTGATCAAACTGGATCAGGGCCTGATGGCCAACCTGCACCAGGATTCTGTGCAGCAGGTGATGGTGGAGGCGTTGCATCGCATCGCCGTGGCAGCAGGCAAGGAAACCGTTGCCACCTTTATTGAGGATGACGACACCCTGCGCCATATCCGCGCTGCGGGGCTGCATTACGGCCAGGGTTTCCGGCTGGCCAAACCACAGCCGCTGGACGCCCTGGCGCCGGTCACCCTGAATCTGCAGACGCCGGCCACCGACCCCTAGGTTGGCCGGCCAGACGCTCAGCCCAACCGGGCCCGCGCCCGCTGCACCGCAGCCCGCACCTGTGCCGGTGCGGTGCCACCGAGATGATCCCGTGCCTGCACTGAGCCTTCCAGGGTCAGCACGTCAAACACATCCGGACCGATCACATCGGAGAACTGCTGCAGTTCCGCCAGGGTCATGTCCGCCAGGTCGCGGCGCTCAGCCACGCCAAAAGCCACGGCTTTGCCGACAATCTCATGGGCATCACGGAAAGGCACACCCTTCTTCACCAGATAATCCGCCAGATCCGTAGCGGTGGAGAAACCACGCTTGGCCGCCTCGCGCATGCTGTCTGCCTTGGCACGGATGGCCGGCACCATGTCGGCGTAGGCTTTCAGACAGCCCTTGATGGTGTCGATGGTGTCAAACAGGGGCTCTTTGTCTTCCTGGTTGTCTTTGTTGTAGGCCAGCGGCTGGCTCTTCATCAGTGTCAACAGACTGACCAGGTGGCCATTTACACGGCCGGTTTTACCCCGCACCAGCTCCGGCACATCCGGGTTCTTTTTCTGCGGCATGATGGAGGAGCCTGTGCAGAAGCGGTCTGGCAGATCAATAAAATCAAACTGCGCCGAGGTCCACAGCACCAGCTCCTCACTGAAACGGGACAGATGGGTCATCAGCAGCGCGGCAAAGCTGCAGAACTCGATGGCGAAATCCCGGTCGCTCACTGAGTCCAGAGAGTTCTCCGTTGGCCGTTCAAAGCCCAGCAACTCCGCGGTAAAGGCGCGGTCGATGGGATAGGTGGTGCCCGCCAGCGCTGCGGCGCCCAGGGGCATGACATTCACCCGCTTGCGGCAGTCCTGCAGGCGTTCGGCATCCCGCATCAGCATTTCAAACCAGGCCATCAGGTGGTGCCCGAAGGTAACCGGCTGAGCCGTCTGCAGGTGAGTAAAACCCGGCATGATGGTGTCCGCCTCACGTTCGGCAAGGTCCAGCAGCCCCTGCTGCAAGCGAACCAGCTCTTCAGCGATAACATCAATCTCATCCCGCAGGTAGAGGCGGATATCTGTCGCCACCTGATCATTGCGGCTGCGACCGGTATGCAGTTTTTTACCGGTAATGCCGATGCGATCGGTCAGCCGCGCCTCGACATTCATATGCACATCTTCCAGACTGACGGACCACTGGAAGCGCCCGGCCTCGATGTCCGCCTTGACAGCATTCAGGCCATCAATAATCTGGTCCCGCTCCTCCCCGGTCAGCACACCCACCTTGGCCAGCATGGTGGCATGGGCAATGGAGCCGGTGATGTCGTGATGATACAGGCGCTGATCAAACCCTACGGACGCGGTGAAACGTTCCACAAACGCATCGGTCGGCTCACTGAACCGGCCACCCCAGGGTTTTTCGGAGGTCTTGTTCTGATCAGTCATGGGCTATGATTCCTGCTGTGAAGGCTGGCATGGGTATAAGGCCAGCGGGATAAAATCTGGCGCGGATTATAACACTCTCAAGGACGCTCGCCTGCATGACGTTGCATACCGATCGCAATGAGTTCTTTATTCCTGACCTGTGCCGGGTCCGGGCGGTGTTCATGCTGGTGATGACCAGCCAGCTGCTGGTGCTGTTACTGGCCATCGTGCAGTCCACCGAGGGCTGGCTGGACTGGAACTATGTTGGCCTGCTGTCACTGTTCGTGCAATGGACTGTGCTCACCAGCGCGGCCCTGATCTGTCTGCTGCGCCGCTGGTTACAGCGCCTCAGCATCCCCATGGCCACCCTGGCCGTCACTGCGATTGTGGTGCTGGATGTGCTGCTGTTCAGCATCGCCACCGAGCGGCTGCTCAATCCCGGTTATGCTGGCCTGCAGCAGCTGCCCTGGCAACCCATTGGTCGCAACCTGCTGGCGGCGTTTATCGTGACTATCGTGGTGCTGCGGTATTTTTATCTGCAACATCAGTGGCAGCGGCAAAAGCAGGCGGAGATGCAGGCCCGGGTCACCGCCCTACAGGCCCGCATTCAGCCCCACTTCCTGTTCAACAGCATGAATACCATTGCCAGCCTGATTTCCACCCGACCCGATCAGGCAGAGGACGCAGTACTGGATCTGTCAGAGCTGTTTCGCGCCAGTCTGCGCACCCAGGACCGCCTGATCCCGCTGGCGGAGGAGCTGGCCCTTTGTCGCCGTTATCTGGCCATTGAAAGCCTGCGGCTGGGCCCCCGGCTGACGGTAGAGTGGGCCTTGGGCGAAGGCCTGGACGCCCAGGCCATTCCGCCCTTGACATTGCAGCCGCTGCTGGAAAACGCCATCTACCACGGCATCCAGCCGCGGCCCGAGGGCGGCAGTATCCGTATCGAAGCCTACCGCCAGCGGGACACGGTCACCCTGATGATAGACAATCCGGAACCGGAGCCTGATCTACCAAGCCACGATGGCAACCGGGTTGCCATGACCAATATCCGGGACCGGCTGGCCGCTCTGTTCGACGATCAGGCGATACTGAAAACCAGCCATCATCAGGGCCGTTATATAGTTACCCTGAGATTGCCCTGGCAGCCCTTGCCAGGAACCACAAAAACAAGGGAACCCGCATGACCCTGACTCAATCCGTACTGATTGCCGATGACGAGCCCCTGGCCCGGGAGCGTCTGCAGCGTCTGGTCGCCGAGCTGCCAGGTTATCAGGTCTGTGGCGAGGCCGCTGATGGTGACGCCGTACTGAAGGAGGTGGCCCGTCTGCAACCGGATATTGTGCTGCTGGACATCCGCATGCCCGGCCTGGATGGTCTGGCCGCTGCGGCCCAGCTGACCCGGCTCAATAATCCGCCAGCGGTGATTTTCTGCACCGCCTATGACAGGTACGCCATCAATGCCTTTGAAGTGCAGGCCGTCGCCTACCTGCTCAAACCCGTGCGCCGGGAAGCCCTGGCGGACGCCCTGGCGCGGGCTGGTCGTATCAACCGGGTACAGCTGCAGGCCCTACAGCAGCGGGAGAGCGAGGAAGGCGGGCAACTGGCGGTACGCACCCACCGGGGTACCGAGTTGATCGATCTGCACCGTATTCACTACTGCGAAGCCGACCAGAAGTGCGTCACCCTGCACCATGAACAGGGAGAGACCGTCACCGACTACACCCTCAAAGAGCTTGAACAGGCCTGGCCCCAATACCTGCTGCGCATCCACCGGCACACCCTGGTGGGCACACGCTTTTTGCAAGGCATGATCCGGGATCGTGACGGCCAGCAGTTTGCCACCCTGCGGGACAATCTCGGCAAGCTGCCCGTCAGCCGTCGCCATGCCAGCCAGCTGAAAAGCTGGCTCAGCGAGCACCGACCTGACGCCGGGTGACGGGACATTTGACCCCGAAGCAGGTAACCTTGGGCCATCTTCATTTCAAGTGACTGACACAGGTTCCCATGGCACAACGTACCATCCGCATTGCAACCCGAAACAGCGCCCTGGCCCTCTGGCAGGCCGAGTTCATCAAATCAGAGCTGGAGCGTCTGCACAGCGGAATCACGGTCGAGCTTATCGGCTTCAAAACCCAGGGTGACAAGATCCTCGACGTGCCCCTTGCCAAAATCGGCGGCAAGGGCCTGTTCGTCAAGGAGCTGGAAGAAGCCATGCTGGATGGCCGTGCCGACCTGGCCGTACACTCCATGAAAGACGTACCCATGGAGTTTCCCGAAGGCCTCGGGCTGGTGGCCATCTGCGAGCGTGAGGACCCCACTGACGCCTTTGTCAGCAATGACTTTGGCAGCCTCGACGCGCTGCCTCAAGGGGCGGTGGTGGGAACGGCCAGCATGCGCCGGGAAGCCCAGCTGCGCGCCCACCGCCCGGACCTGCAAATCCGCACCCTGCGGGGCAACGTCAACACCCGGCTGGCGAAGCTGGACGCAGGTGAATATGACGCCATCATCCTGGCCAGTTCCGGCTTAAAACGCCTCGGCTTTCAGGACCGCATCCGTTGCACTCTGGCAGACAGTCTGTCACTGCCTGCCGTGGGCCAGGGCGCCCTCGGTATTGAATGCCGCCTGGATGACAAAGAACTGATTGCCATGCTCGCCCCCCTTAATCATCCGGACTCCGCTGACCGGGTGAAGGCCGAAAGGGCCCTTAACCGCCGCCTTCAGGGTGGCTGCCAGGTACCCATTGCCGCCTATGCCATGCTGGAAGACGACAACACGCTGTGGCTACGCGGCCTGGTAGGCGCCGTGGATGGCAGCCGTATCTTCCGGGTGGAAGGCCGGGCACCGCGCCAACAGGGCGAACAGCTCGGAATTGAACTGGCAGAAGACCTGCTGGCACTGGGGGCCGACCAGGTACTGGCAGAAATCTATGGCCACACCCCTCGCTAACCGGCCCCTGGCCGGTCGCCGCATCCTGGTATGCCGGCCGGAACCCGAAGCCAGTCGTCTTGCCAGCCACCTGCAAAGCCTGGGTGCGACCACCCGCACCCTGTCACTCATCGAACGCCAGCCACTGCCGGATAGCCCCCAGCTGCGCACGGTGCTGCAACAACTGGACCAGTTCCAGCATGTTATCGCCGTCAGCCCCTTCGCTGCCCAGCAGCTGCTGGAGCAGCTGGATCATTGGTGGCCACAATGGCCGGTGGGCATTCACTGGTACGGTGTCGGCAAGGGCACCGGCCAGGTGTTTGCGGCCGCGGGCCTGCGGGTGACCGTACCGGCAACCGGCGTCACCAGCGAAGCGTTACTGGCGGTAGCCTCCCTGCAACAGGTCACCGGCGACAAGGTATTGATTGCCCGCGGCACTGACGGCCGCGACCTGCTGCAGGAAACCCTGCAAGCCCGTGGTGCCCAGGTCACGCTGCTGCCGCTTTATGAACGCCGGTTCCCGGACTATGCTGAATCCAGCCTGCAGTCCCTGTTTCACGACTTTGCCCCCGATAGCCTGGTGGTGCTTTCCGGTGACACCCTGCAGCGGCTGGTGCAGCTGGCCGCTCATCTGGACACCGGACTCCTGCAGCGGCAGCTGCTGCTGCCAGCGGCCCGGGTGGCGAGCCAGGCACAACAACTGGGCTTCACACAGGTGATTGTTCCGGCTAGTCTTTCTGATGAGGGTATCGCCACTGCCCTGACCCGGTCGCTGCAAGGCGAAGCGGACGTTAATTGATTCCAACCGTGAGTAAGGATGCCTGTGACTGACGCCAACGCCAACCTGCCCGCCACCGTGCCTGATCAGCCCAAGCCACAGCCACGCCTCTGGCCCCTGTGGATCGCCGCCGCTGTTCTGCTGCTGCTAACCCTGGCTCTGAGCCTGTGGAGCTGGCAGCAAAGCCAGCAGCAGCGGAGCCTGGAACAGGCCGTGGACTATCTGGAACGCAGTAATCAGCGCCTGGAACAGCTCAGTGCCCGCACCGACAGCCAGCAGAGCGACCGCCTGCGCAGTCTGGAGAGCCGGCTACGCCAGCATCAGGAGCGCCTGACTGAACAGCAACGGCAACTGGACCATACCGCCCGCACCTTGCTGGAAGCCGGACACCGCAGCCGCACCGACTGGCTGCTGGCGGAAGCGGAGTACCTGCTGCGCATTGCCAACCAGCGACTGTTGCTGGAGCAGGATCAGCGGGGTGCCCTGGCCGCTCTGACAGCCGCTGACGAGGTACTGCGGGAAACCGATGACATTGGCGTGCACCCGGTACGGGAGCAGCTGGCCAAAGACAAGCTGGCCCTGCGGGGGGTCAGCCAGGCCGACCGCACCGGCATTTACCTGCAACTGGCCGCTGCCATTGACAGCCTGAGCCGCCTCAGCGACAGCGCTCTGCTCGACATGGCCCGCGTCACCCGCACCCCGGAAACCGGTGCCAGTGAGCCAGAAGACCCGCGCAATCGTTGGGAGCAAGCCCTGCATGCCACCCGCCAGGCCCTGAGTCAGGCTATTGTCATCCGGCGGATGGACGCGCCGGTACAGCCCCTGCTCAGCCCGGAGCAAAGCGCCTACGCCCGCCTGCACCTGCAACTGATGCTGGAGGAAGCCGGCCTGGCCGCCCTGCGCGGCCATCAGGCGCTCTATGATCGTGCGCTGGAGCGCGCCCTGGCAGGCCTGACGCAGCACTTTGACCGCAACAACCCCCAGGTCAACGCGCTGACTGACAGCCTGCAAGCCCTGCAGGGCAAGGATATCAATCCCACCCTGCCAGACATCAGCCGGTCACTGGTGCTGCTTAAGGGCCGGCTGGAGATGCGCCAGTCCGCCAGCACCCGACCGGAAGGTGAGGCGCAATGAAAAAATTCATCCTGATCCTGGTCATTGCCCTGTTGCTTGGCACGGCCCTCGGGCTGGGGGTACAACATGATCTGGGCTATATCCGTATCAGTTTCGGTCACTGGCTGATTGAAACCAACTTCTGGGTGGGGGTGGCCTGCCTGTTGGTACTGATCCTGCTAATCAACACCACGCTGGGCGTGCTGCGCCGCCTGAGCCAGGGCGGCAGCGCCGTCAACAGCTGGCTGAGCCGCAGCTCCCAGCGCCGCGCCCAGAAACGTACCACCCAGGGTCTGCTGGCGCTGGCGGAAGGTAACTGGCCCCGCGCCCGCAAGTTTCTGGAGAGTTCCGCCAGCCATGCGGAAACCCCCCTGATTAATTACCTGGCAGCGGCTCAGGCAGCGTCAGAGGAAGGCGATTATGATGATGCCGACAGCCTGCTGCGGGCAGCCTATGAGAGCACCCCCGGCTCTGATCTGGCGGTGGGGCTGACCCAGGCCCAATTACAGATGGCAGCCAATCACTATGAACAAGCCTTGGCCACGTTGCTGCGACTACGCAAACAGGCCCCTGGCCACCCCTTTGTACTGAAGCTGCTGAAAGCGGTTTACGTCAAACTGGAAGACTGGCGCGAACTGGCCAGCCTGCTGCCAGAACTGCGTAAACGCGGACTGGTGGGCAGTGATGAGCTCACCCCCCTTGAACGCAAGGTATGGCACAACCTGATGCAAAAAGCTGCGGAGGAATGTCGACGCATACCCGAGGAACAACGCTCCCTCGACAAGCTCACCCGTATCTGGGACGAGTTGCCGGGAACCATGCGCAAAGACAGCCTGGCCATCCGCGACTATGCCCAACTGCTGGCTGAGCTGGGTGACGACGCACAGGCTGAGACCCTGTTGCGCAAAGTGCTGCGCACCCACTGGAGTGATGAGCTTATCAACCTCTACGGGCGCCTGCAGGGACAAAGCGTTGAGGAACAGTTGCTCAGTGCAGAACGCTGGCTGCAGGACCGCCCTAACAACCCGGAACTGTTGCTGGCCCTCGGTCGCCTTAGCCTGCGCAACGAACTCTGGGGCAAGGCCCGGGAGTACTTTGAAACCAGCCTGCGACTCAAGCGCAGCCACGAGACCATGGCGGAGCTCAGCCGCCTGAATGCCCATATGGGCCATGACGAGAAAAGCCGGGAGTTGCTGATACAGAGCTTGCTGAAGGATAGCGGGCTGCCCGAGCTGCCGATGCCCAAGCACTGAACTGACAACGGGGGCCCATCCCTCGATAGGCTCAGGGTGAGCATTTTTTAGCCACGGACGAAAGACTTAGTAGTTCATAGGCGCGGGCGTCGGTGCTCGCGTCCTTCGACAAGCTCAGGGAGAACGGGCTTTGTTTTTTTGCCGCGGAAGAACGCGGAACGCGCGGAAGAAAAGATTTAAGGGTTTGTAGGCACGGACACCGTATGGGCGTCGGTGGTGGGGTGGCTTTCGGAGCAGCGCCAGGGAAGGCGCGGTGCAAGGTCGGTACAGGACGTGCCGTGAATTGCGGCGGAGAAAGCCACCCTACCAGCGGCGCTTCACCAAAGCCTCAGACACCCCACCACCGGCGTTGCGCCAAAACCTCAGACAGCCCCTAACGAGGCGCGTACTCCAGCACGTCAGAGAGGAAGGCATTTTCCGGCAGGCCCTGTGCCAGCAAGGCATCCATCAGGGTATACACCATTACGGGGGAGCCGCTGGCCAGCACCTGAACGTTTGCCCAGTCGTGGCCGTCAGAAAGCACTGCTCGGGCCAGCTGATCATGGTGGCCAGCCCAGTCATTGTCTTCGTTGTCACCAATCAGAGGGCTGAAGGTGAACAGCGGCGCCAGTTCCTGCTCCCACTCCCGGGCCAGATCCAGCAAATACATGTCCGCCAGCCTGCGTACACCCCAATAAAGGTGAACCGGCTGGGCGTTGTTGGCGTGGCGCAGGTAGTCAATGACACTCTTCATCTGCGCAAACCCCGTACCGGCAGCCACCAACACCAGGGGTTGCCGGGGCACTGCCGCCAGGCACGCCTTGCCGAAAGGCAGCTCCAGCGTGATCTCGGTCAGCGTCCGCAAGGCATCCACCACCCGCTGCGCGGATACCCAGTCCGGCGAGGCCTGGATATGCAGCTCCAGCTCCGCCTGATCCGGGCTACTGGCAATGGAAAAATATGCCGGTTCGCTGTCTGGCAACTGGATGGCCAGGTACTGGCCGGCATGAAACACCAGCTCCCGCCGCCGCGGCAGGCTCAACCGAACACGGTAGATGTCATGGCTGATTGCCTCCAGGCCGGTCACGCGCGCCTGCATCTTGCGGGGGATGGTCTGTCCTGCTGCCATAACGGCGGTTATCTCCAGTTTCAGATCACTGCATGCCCGGGCGCGACACAGCATTATCTCGCTACCGGGCATACACGGTTGATGGGTACGGGTATTCAGGGCCTGACCGGACACCAGCCGGGCCGCACAAATCTCACAAACGCCATTACGGCAAGCCGCGGGCACCGCAATGCCCGCGTCCCGGGCGGCAGTCAACAGATCCTGCTGGCCATCAGCCAGAAAAGTCAGTCCCGCAGGCTGCAGGGTAACCTCAAACACCCGGCCCGCCATCAGATGGCTCGCCCAGGTCAATGCCAAGGCTGGGCCAAAGCTCATCCACCCGCTGCTTAATCTCGGGCGTCATGGTAATGGGGGTGCCCCACTCCCGGTCAGTTTCCCCGGGCCACTTGTTGGTGGCGTCCAGACCCATTTTCGACCCCAGACCCGCCACCGGTGAGGCAAAATCCAGATAATCGATGGGCGTGCTTTCCACCAGTGTGGTATCCCGTGCCGGGTCCATACGAGTGGTGATGGCCCAGATCACGTCTTTCCAGTCACGGGCGTTGACGTCATCGTCGGTGACAATGACGAACTTGGTATACATGAACTGACGCAGGAAGGACCATACCCCCATCATCACCCGCTTGGCATGTCCCGGGTACTGCTTTTTCATGGTCACCACCGCCAACCGGTAGGAACAGCCTTCCGGGGGCAGGTAGAAATCCACAATTTCCGGGAACTGCTTCTGCAGAATGGGGATGAACACTTCATTCAGCGCGACGCCCAGAATGGCCGGCTCATCCGGCGGGCGACCGGTATAAGTGCTGTGGTAAATGGGGTTGCGGCGATGCGTGACCCGCTCCACGGTGAACACCGGGAACTGCTCAACCTCATTGTAATAGCCGGTATGATCGCCAAACGGCCCCTCCGGCGCCATATCATCCGGGTAGATAAACCCTTCCAGCACAATCTCCGCACTGGCCGGCACCTGCAGATCACTGAGGGTACAGTTGACCAGCTCGGTTTTGGCACCCCGCAGCAGGCCGGCAAAGGCATATTCAGACAGACTGTCTGGCACCGGTGTCACGGCCCCCAGTATAGTGGCCGGGTCAGCACCCAGTGCCACCGCCACCGGAAAGGGCTCGCCTGGATGAGCCAGTTTCCACTCATGGTAATCCAGCGCGCCGCCACGATGGCTGAGCCAGCGCATGATCAGGCGGTTACGGCCAATCAGCTGCTGGCGGTAGATACCGAGGTTCTGCCGCTCCTTGTGCGGCCCGCGGGTAATCACCAGCGGCCAGGTCACCAGGGGGCCGGCATCTCCCGGCCAGCAGTGCTGGATAGGAATCTGATAGAGGTCCACATCCTGCTTGTCGATGATGACATCCTGACAGGGGGCGGAACGCAGCACCTTCGGCCCCATTTTCAGCACCTGACGGAACACCGGGAGTTTTTCCAGTGCATCGCGGAAGCCCTTGGGGGGATCGGGCTCCTTCAGGAAGGCCAGCAACTTGCCCACATCACGCAATGCAGACACTTCGGACTGCCCCATGCCCAGCGCAACACGCTTTGGCGTGCCAAACAGGTTGGCCAGCACGGGCATGGCGTAGCCCTTCGGGTTCTCGAACAACAGGGCCGGGCCACCCGCTCGCAGGGTGCGGTCACAGATTTCCGTCATCTCCAGATGGGGGTCCACTTCAGCGGTAATCCGCTTGAGTTCGCCCATCTGTTCCAGTTGCTGGATAAAATCGCGCAGGTCGTTGTATTTCATATCGGCTCCGTATCAGGCCGGGCTATGTACGGTGGGCAGATGGTACCGGATTAAGCCGGCAGCGGGCCAGCCATGACGTACAAACAACAAAGCCGCCGGCCTGACAGAGTCAGACTGGCGGCTTGCAGGTCAGGACCGGATAACTCAGCGGCGCTTCATGGCCTGGAAGAATTCATCGTTGGTCTTGGTTTCCCGCAGCTTGTCCAGCAGGAACTCAATGGCGCCAGTATCGTCGTCCATGGAGTGCAGCAGCTTGCGCAGGATCCAGACGCGCTGGATATCCGCCTCCGCCATCAGCAACTCTTCACGACGGGTACCGGAGCGACGCACGTTGATGGCCGGGTAGACACGCTTCTCAGCGATACGGCGGTCCAGATGAACCTCCATGTTACCGGTGCCCTTGAACTCCTCGTAGATAACTTCATCCATCTTGGAGCCAGTATCCACCAGCGCCGTGGCCAGGATGGTCAGGCTTCCGCCTTCCTCAACATTACGGGCCGCACCGAAGAAACGCTTGGGCTTTTCCAGAGCGTGGGCATCCACACCACCGGTCAGTACCTTGCCGGAGGAAGGAATCACCGTGTTGTAGGCGCGGGCCAGACGGGTAATGGAATCCAGCAGGATCACCACATCTTTCTTGTGCTCCACCAGACGCTTGGCCTTCTCGATCACCATTTCAGCCACCTGCACGTGACGGGCGGGTGGCTCGTCAAAGGTGGATGCAATCACTTCACCACGCACCGTGCGCTGCATCTCGGTCACTTCTTCCGGGCGCTCATCGATCAGCAGCACCATCAGGTGACATTCGGGATTATTGCGGGTAATGGACTGAGCGATGGTTTGCATCAGCAGGGTCTTACCGGCTTTGGGGGGCGAAACCACCAGGCCACGCTGACCTTTGCCGATGGGGGCCACCAGGTCCAGCACCCGGGCAGACAGATCTTCAGTACTGCCATTGCCCGCTTCCAGACGCAGGCGCTCTTCGGGGAACAGCGGCGTCAGGTTTTCAAACAGGATCTTGTTACGGGCGTTTTCCGGCTTGTCGAAGTTGATTTCGTTAACTTTCAACAGGGCGAAATAGCGCTCACCATCTTTTGGCGGGCGAATCTTGCCGGAAATGGTGTCACCCGTGCGCAGGTTAAAGCGACGGATCTGGCTGGGAGACACATAAATATCATCCGGACCCGCCAGGTAGGAGGCGTCCGCGGAACGCAGGAATCCAAAGCCATCCTGGAGAATCTCCAACACCCCGTCGCCGTAGATGTCTTCGCCACTTTTGGCGTGCTTCTTGAGGATGGAAAAAATGACATCCTGCTTGCGGGAACGGGCGAGATTATCAAGCCCCATTTCCAGTGCGATGTCGAGCAATTCGGGAACGGATTTCTGCTTGAGTTCGGTAAGATTCATAGGTTGTCAGGTATTCAGGAATGGAAAGGAATAGGGTTTTGGGACAGGATTTCACTGAGCGCAGCTGTCTTATACGTTGCTATTAACTAATTAGGACAAAATGCCTTGGGGTACATTGCCGAGGGCAGGTATATCAGGCTTAACAGGCCTGATGGAAAGCGCTTAGGTTTGGTTATTATAGCAGCAAATTTCTTCAATACCAGTAGTAGGGTGCCGCGACTTATTAGCCGTTGGTCTAGGGCGCCTGCCGCGGCAAGACAACCGTAAAACGCGCACCACCGACGGTACCGTTCTCGACATGGATGCTGCCGGCCAGCACCTGGGTCACCAGCGTATGCACTATGTGCAGGCCCAGCCCACTGCCTCCGCGCCCTCGCCGGGTAGTGAAGAAGGGCTCGAACACCCGCTTCAGGTACTCATCGGGAATGCCTGCGCCGGAATCACTCACCGCCAGCGTGATGCCCTCGTCAGCCCGCACCTCAATGCGTATCCAGCCCGCATCCTGCCCTGCCAGGCCATGAACAACGGCATTGCTCACCAGATTGGTCAGCACCTGACCCAGGGGGCCGGGGTAGCTGTCGAGCTCGACACCCCGGGGCACCATCACCTGTAGTTCAATGGCCTGCTGCCGCAGCATGGGCTTGAGGGTCAGCAACACGTCATCCACCAGCTGGTGCAGCTCGAAACAGCGCCGCTGGTTGGAGGTCTGATCCACCGCCACCTGTTTGAAACTGCTGATGAGGTCTGCCGCCTTTTCAATATTGCGTAAGGTAACCCGGGTGCCGGTCCGGCAATTATCCAGGAACTGCTGCAGTTCGGTTTTGGTTAGCTGGCCCTGGTTGAATTGTCCCTCAAAGGCCTGCAGCTGCGCCTGCATGGTGGACAGGGTGGTCACGCCAATACCCAGCGGGGTGTTGAGTTCATGAGACAAACCCGCCACCAGCCCCCCCAGGGCCGCGAGTTTTTCCGCCTGCACCAGATCCTGTTGCGCCAGCCGCAGCTCGTCCAGCGCCGTTTTGAGCTGGGCATTGGTGTCGCTCAATTTGGCGGTACGCTCCTGCACCCGCAGGTCAAGCTCCTGGTTGAGCTGCGTCAGGCGAGCCTCTCGCTCCCGGATGGCGGTGGCGGTCTGACGCAGATGCTGGTTCAGGTCATCCAGCTCCCGAATGCGCCGCGACCCCAAATCCAGCTGGTAATCACCCTCTGCCAGCCGCTGCACCACGCCGGCATAGCCCTGAAACCAGCGTCCCAGGCGCATTGAGCCCCAGGCAGCGCCCAACAACACGGTTGCCAGGGCAACGATAAGGGTGACCTGCAGGATACGGTTCACCAGCGCCTGTTGCTGAAAAGCCCGGGCCAGCGGCTCGGCAACAATCACCGACCAATCAGAGACAGAGGTACTGACCCGGGCCCCAAACCAGCTTTGGCGATTGAACTGAAAACGACCGGCAACCACGGGCTCACCGGGCTCCAGCTGCACCAGCGCCAGATTGGAGAGATTAATCTGCTGCCCGCTGAGGGTTTCGTCCGTATGGGCAATCAACTGATGATTGCTGTCCAGCACCATCAGTACCTGGCCACTCTCGCCACTGGTGCGAACCATGGCAGGCAGATCACTGATACGAATCTCGCCCACCAGCACCCCACCCTGTGTCGCCACACTGTAAGCGACCGCCAGCTGGCCACTGATGGTGGAGAGAAAAGTCACAGACCAGTGGCCGGACTGCGGATCATCAGGTGCAAAACTGAAGCGGGACAGATCCAGCCCCAGGATGTTGGCATAGAGCTGCTGACTGTAATGCGGCAGCCCCACCTCCCTTACCAGCCCCTGGTCATCCAGGATATATACCGCTTCGAACGCGCCGGTAGCGGACGCAAACTCCTGCAGCACCACGCGGTTGTCAAAACGCGACTGGTCAATAATGGCGGCCAGGATACGGATCTGTTCACTTCGTTCCGCCAGGATGGTTTCAATCTGGGTGGCCAACAGGCGCGCCGCCTGCACTTTGTTTTCCCGGGCATCCTCCGCCAGGGTGGGCATCAGCCAGACCGCCACCAAGACAATGGCCACCAGCAAAGGGGCCAGCAGCAGCATACTGATCTGGACGGCCAGCAGGGTGCGCAGGGACCAGCGCCCCGCCATATCAGCGAACAACCCGGAACTGGCCACCCCGGATCTGGGTGATATAGGTGGTATTGGCGCCATCACCAAACTGGTTGATGTAGATGGGATACTGCACACCGGGATAGCGGGCCGTGCGCAGAATGGTGTCGCGGACATCCCGCGGATTGCGGGAGTCGGCAATAGCCGCCAGGGTCATACGCGCCGCGTCATAGGCCAGCATGCCGGCGAAACCCGGTTCCTGACCGAAACGGGCCACATAAGCATCACGAAACGCCAGATAGGCAGGCTGGGTACTGTCGCGGTCCAGATACTGGGGCGCATAGACGCCTTCCGCGTAGCGCCCGGCCAATTCCACCAAACGCTCGGTACCCGCCCACTCGCTGGTAAAAACCGTAAGGCCCGGCGCCCGCAGGCGCAGCTCTTTGAGCAGCACCGCGGCATCCACGGAGTTGGAGATTAAGCCGATAGCATCGGGTTCTGTCGCCAGCAACCGCTCCATGATGGCACCAAAGTCTGCATCAGGGCCGGAGACAAAAGCCTCACGGGTGGGCTGCTCACCACCATGCTCGACAAAGGCATTGGAAAAATCGTCCAGCCAGCTTTCGGCATAGGCCCGGTTGGTCATGTCATAAACCGTCGCAATGCGGCGAACATGTTCATCAAAGTAGACAAAGTCCGCCATTACACCGGCGTTATGGCTGGTGGGAGCCACTACGCGCAGGAAATAATCATCCAGCCCCGCTAGCGCCTTGGTGGTTACCGTTGGCGCAATCAAGGGCACCCGCGCTGCGTTGGCCAGTTCCACAACATCCACCGCCACCCCACTGGTCATGGGGCCAACAATGGCAATGACGCCAGCCTCCAGCAGGTGATTGACCGCGGCCCGGGCCTGCTCCGTTTCCTGGCCGTCATCCTGCACCAGCAGCTCCACCAGGCGGCCATGGATACCACCCGCTGCATTCTGCTGCTCAACCGCCAGCATCACCCCGTTGCGCCCGGCAACGCCAAGGTCCGCCACCCGCCCGGAGGTGCCGCCGACAAAGCCCAATAGAATGGGATCGGTATTTTTGCCACAGGCACTGATCAGAAAAACACAAAGCACTAACGCCAATACACGCATGCCACTACTCCTGCGAACCCAACCGGGCATCCAGCCAATCACACAGTTCCGCCAGGGGCATGGGCCGCGCAAACATATAGCCCTGTGCTTCCAGGCAGCCCATGCGTCGCAGGTAGTCTGCCTGCACCTGGGTTTCCACACCTTCTGCCAACACCGAGAGCCCCAGCTCATGCCCCAGGCGCTGAATCATATCAGGTAGTGTGGTTTTTGAGTGCTCGTTAACAATAGGGGCCACAAAGGAGCGGTCAATCTTTAGCTGGTGAATGGGCAAATCAGCCAGATAGCGCAGGGAGGAGTAGCCGGTACCAAAGTCATCGATAGCAATACGGAACCCCTCGTCCGCCAGGTCTTCCAGCAACTCCAGCACGCCCTTGTCACGGGCCATCAACAGGGATTCGGTGATTTCCAGTTCAATCTGCTCAGGCTTGACGCCTGCGCTGACCTGGCAATCATGCAACTGGGCCCGGAAGTCCGGATGGCAAAACTGGACAATGGAGACGTTGATGGCCATGCGGAATTCACGCCGGTAACGGGCCTGTAGCTGGGCCAGTGTGGCAAAAGCCGTTCTGGCCACCCACTCGCCCAAACCCACAATCAGTCCTGAACTCTCTGCCAGCGGAATGAACTGATCCGGCGGCACCATCTGGCCATCGTCGTCACGCCAGCGCAGCAGCGCCTCAAAGCCCAGCAGGCTGCCGTCTTGCAAGGTCACCTGGGGCTGAAAAGCCAGAAATAACTGTTTCTTACCCAGCGCGCCCCTCAGCCTTTGCAGCATCTGCACTTGGCGCTGAGCGTCGGTCTGCATGTCATCGCTGAACGCAAGCGCGCCGGTACGACGTTCCACTTTCGCCCGCTTCAGGGCCAGTCCAGCCTGACGCAGGGCGTCACCCCCAGGCTGGGAGACATCCACAAAACCCTGCGTAACCGTAAGAACAATACGCTGCCCTTCCACCTCAAACGGCCGATCAAAGCAGGCGGTGACGCGCTCAGGCACAAGCTGTTCAGCGGGCCCCAGCAGACCAAACTGGTCACCATCGATGCGGCCGATAAAAATAGCCTCAGGCAACTCGCTGCGCAGACGCCGTGCCACCTGACGCAGCAGCGCATCTCCCACCTGGCTGCCCAGGGTGTCAGTGAAACGACCAAAGTCGTCAATGTCCACCAGAGAAAGGCGATAACCCGCGGGCAATGTCTCACTGGCCAGGTGTCGCTCAAACGCTATCCGGTTGGGCAGGCCGACACGTTGATCACGATAGGCAAAGTCTTCCAGCTGCTGGAAGATACTGAGATTTTCGAAACACACTTCCAGATTGCTGCAGAAGACTTGCAGCAGCTGGCGCTCGGTTTCATCCAGCGGCCGTGGCTTGTCCAGATAGACCGCCAGTTCGGAGCCCTGGGAGGTGGTAAACACTAGCAACAGGTGGTCTTCATCAAATACATGCTGTCCACGCTCCAGCCCGCGCTGAATCACCGGTACCAGATCGGGGTGGGGCAGCGCCTGGAGTTGCTGTTGTTCAAGGCCCCGGAAGCGCCCGGTCGCTGCCAGCACCTGCGCCGCCCCTCGTAAACCGTCATGATCCTGCTGCGGACGATAGGCGCAGACCAGCCCTTGCGGATCAAGCTGCAGCAAGCCCGTCACCTGTTTGATAACGCCAAGAGAAAATTCATGCCAGCCATGCTCGCTCATCAGCTTGCCGCTGGCGTTGATGATGCGCTCCAATCCCTGCTGGCTAATTTTCAGTGCTCGCAACTGAGCATAGGTGCGCAGGGCGGTGGTAAGGGTACTGTAGAGACGGGTGCGGCTGAACTCTGTTTTACACTTGTAGTCGTTGATGTCGTAATCGCGGATAACGTCCATTTCTGGCGCATAGCCCGGCTGACCCGTGCGCAGGATAATACGCACCTCGTCCAGCGCCAGTTCGTCGCGGATCACCCGCACCAGCGTCAGCCCGCTCTGCTCATCCTCCATGACCACGTCCAGCAGGATCACCGCAACCTGGTCATCTTGCTCCAGCAAGCGGCGCGCCTCTGCGGCAGAGTAAGCACTGACAAAGCGCAACGGGCGCCCATGGATGGACAGGCCACTGAGAGAGAAAATGGTCGCCTCATGAACATCCGGGTCGTCATCCACAATGAGAATGGTCCAACCCTGCGTGGACGTTTTTGCAGGCGCACCCTGCGCAGGTTCATCCTGAAATACCAAGACATCATCAGACATGGAAGGCACTGCCGCTGAATCCTGTAAATTGAGGCCACCGGGTTAAAACACCTAATCGGGGCTCGTGAGTCATCACGGAGTATAGTTGCTTTAACGCCGCGCTCCAGCGTGGACTTTCGTATACCTGACACCTTTCACGCTATGCACCCGCCGCCACACAGCAATTCCGTCCCTGCTCCTTGGCGCTGTACAAACGCTGGTCAATGGCCTCTACAAAGTCTTTTACATCATCCGCGCCACTGGGCACGCAAGTTCCCAGACCAATACTGATGGTAACCAGCTGACTAACGGGGGAGGCAGCATGGGGCAGCTGCGCTTTGAGGAGGAGCCGCTGGCAGCGCTCCGCAACCTTGATGGCAGCCTCGGCACTGGTTTCCGGTAACACCAGCACAAACTCCTCACCGCCAAAACGGGCGACAAAATCCCGTGCCCGGGTCGCTGCTTGTTCCAGCAAACCGGCAACCGCTTTCAGACAGTCATCGCCCGCAATGTGGCCGTAGTGGTCGTTGTACTGCTTGAAGTAATCAATATCCAGCATGATAAGAGAAAGCGGCTGACGGCTGCGCCTGGCGTTGCTCCACTCCAGCTCGAGCACCGAGTCCAGCATGCGACGATTGGCCACGCCGGTCAGGCCATCCTTGAATGACAGCTCTTCCAGTTCCTTCTGCAGCCGCGCCAGCTCCTGCTCGGTTTTTTTACGTTCACTGATGTCGAACATGAAGCCCACCAGCGCCTCGACTTCACCCGCTTCATCGCGAACCACATGCACCACATCACGAATCCAGACATACTCACCATCCCGGGTCAGGGCCCGGTAGTCCGCTTCGTGATCGACGCCCGACTGGGACTGGGTAACACAGAAATTCACCACCCACTCACGATCATCAGGGTGCATGCGGGTGGCCCAATCCTCCACGGTTTTCCAGCTGTCCGCCTGCCAACCCAGCAGGGTTTCAATCTGCGGGCCAATGTAGGCAAACGCCATGGTTTTCCAGTCAATTTTCCAGGGAATTGCCCGGGTGGACTCCAGTAACGCCTTGTAGACGGTGCTGTCGTTTTCCATGCTCTGATCTCGGTAACTAAGGAGGCTCGGATTAAGTCCCCGACGGCTGTTCCGCGTCAGGGCCTGGCGCCACGGCGTGGGCAAGCAACGCCTGCAACCGCTCAGCACCTAATTGACGCATCCGTGCCATGTTCCGTTCCGGAATCCCCTCAACATCCGGGTAGCCGTCAATGGCCCTGCTTAGGCTGTCTTCCCGCAGCAAATGAATCAGGGGATAGGGCGAACGATTGGTGTAGTTGCTGACATCTTCCGGGAGCGTATCGGCAAACTGGTAATCCGGATGAAAGCTGGCCACCTGGAAAATGCCTTCAAGTTCCAGGTAACGCAGCAGCTCCTCTGCGTCCGCCAGAAAATCCAGGTAGTCGTCAAAATCCGTCAGCACGTTGGGGTGAATCAACAGGGTGGTTTCCACCGCCGGGTGATCGCAAAGATGCTGAAGTTCCGCGTGCAGCTCGGCCAACAGCTCTGACGCGCCCGTGGCAGGCGATACCGTGAAACGCACAGCACCGCGCACCAGTTCTCGCCGTGCAAACGGGCACAGGTCGAGCCCTACCACTACCTGTTCCACCCAGCGCTCCACCGCGCGGCGTACTACCTGTTCCTGCATCACATTACCTCACAACACGGCCCAGAAGGCGTCTGATTGGGCGTATAGCCAATGCCAGCAAGATTACCAGCGCAGCAACTTCCAGCCAGTGGGGCAGCAGTTCTGTAACGGCGCGCGCCTGGGCTGAAACATCTATCTCAAGGTACACCACCAGGCGGTCAAGTAGCCAGCCCATCAGCACACTCATGCCGATGACCCCAGCCATGTACCACAGCAGGGCCGCTGAGCCCATCTCACGCCGGAACACACCCAGCGTGGCAATACTGGTAATCGGGCCCGCCAGCATAAACACCAATACCGTACCCGGCGACACGCCCGTCATGAGTAGGGCTGCAGCCACCGGTGTAGCGGCCGTGGCACAGATGTACAATGGGATCCCCACCACCGCCATGACCAGCATGGCCAACCAACCACTACCGACACCCGCCAGACTGGTGGGCGGCACCAGAGTTACCAGCAGCCCGGCCAGCAGCAGCCCGACCAATAGCCAGGTGCTGATATCATCCAGAAGATCGGTGAAGGCATAGCGTATGCCGCCTGCCAACCGCTTGCCCAGCGAGGCCTCGGTGATGGCCGTCGCCTCCAGGTACACCGTCTCATCAGCACCACAACAACTGCCGCATGCGCTGGCCGCTGGCGCGGCGGGCACTGCCCCCCCGCCCACAGCTACCAGCAGACCGGTGACAATGGCCGTCAGTAACGCCGCCAGCACCCGGGCCACCAGCATGACGGGGCCGAGCAAGGCATAGGTAATGGCCATGGAGTCCACTCCGACACCGGGGGTGCCAATCAGGAACGCCGTGGTCGGCCCGCGCCCGGCACCGCCGCGATGCAGCGCCAGGGCTGTGGGAATGGCGCCGCAGGAGCACAAGGGCAAGGGCATGCCCATTAATGCCGCACGGCTGGTCGCCAGCAGGCCCTGCCCACCGACCCAGCGCTGCAGGGTATGCTCCGCCACGATGCCTTTGATAACCCCAGCGGTCACAAAACCCATCAACAGCCACGGCGCTGCCGCCAGCGCCACCGAAAAGACATCCTTTATCCACATCATCACGAGCTCCTGCTGATTGCACAGATACATGTGCTATCCTCAACCCTGTAACCGTTACAGGGTCAAGCGCTATGACAACCCACCTGCTGATTGGCGACGTAGCACGTAAAAGCGGCTGCACCCCGGAAACCATTCGCCACTATGAACGCATCGGCCTGCTGGCCAAGCCCTGGCGAGGTGACAATGGCTATCGTTATTACACCGCAGCGGCCGTGCAACAACTGGGCTTTATCCGCCGCTGCCGGGCTCTGGGCCTGGAGCTGGACGCCATCCGCGAGCTGATTGCCCTGGCAGGGCAACCGGAAGAGCGCTGTGAATCCGTCAACGAACTGGCCCGGCGCCATGTTGCCGATCTGCGCCAGCGTATCGCAGACCTGCAGGCCCTGGCGGACGAACTGGACGCCTCGGTACATCGCTGCCCTGGCAACACCATCGCACACTGCGGCATTCTTGAGAGCCTGACACCAGCGCTATCTGACAGCACGCCGGCCAACTGACCCCCGACAGGAGCCTGCCATGCCACGCCTTGCCCTGCTTATCCTGCTGCTGACAAGCCTGCTCACGGCCTGCGAGCGCACCGGCGCGCCAGACACCCTGCCAGCACTGGACACCCTGCAACCAGAACAGGCCAGCGGCTATACGGAGCGCACAGGTTGGCTCCACACCCGCTATGCCGTCGCCGCCGCCAACCCCCTCGCCGCAGAGGCAGGCAAGACAATGCTGGCGGCGGGTGGCAGCGCCATCGACGCAGCCATTGCCGCACAGTTGGTGTTGGGCCTGGTAGAGCCCCAATCGAGTGGGCTGGGGGGTGGAGGTTTTCTGCTGAGCTGGGATGGTGAACAGCTGGTGGCCTGGGACGGCCGGGAGGTCGCACCCGCCAGCGCGGGCCCTGATCTGTTTATGGTCGATGGGGAGCCCATGACCTTTCCGCAGGCCGTGACCAGCGGCCTGGGCACAGGCGTACCCGGCATGATGGCGATGCTGGCCGAGGCGCACCAGCAGCAGGGACACCTGCCCTGGGCGCGCCTGTTTACACCTGCCATCACCCTGGCGGAACAGGGTTTTGCCATCAGCCCTCGCCTGCACACGCTGCTGCAGGGCGACCGACACCTGCGCCAGAACCCACTGGCCGCTGCCCTCTACTATCAACCTGACGGGGACGCACACCCCGTTGGCACCACGCTGCGCAACCCCGCCTATGGCGCGGTGCTGCGGCAACTGGCCGAACTCGGCGGCGACACCTTTTACCGGGGCGCCATTGCAGAAGATATCATCCGCCGCGTAAACCAGCGCGCCGGGCGCCAACACCTGCAGGTGGGTGACTTCAGCCGTTATCGTGCCATCCCCCGCAGTGCGCTGTGTACGCGCTGGCAACAGGCGCAGGTCTGCGGATTTCCCCCGCCCTCCTCCGGGCACCTTACCATCATGCAGTTACTGGGCATCCTCGATCAGCTCGACACACGTCACCATGCCAGTGCCGATAGTTTCTATACCGCAGCAGGTCTGCACGACTACCTGGAAGCAGCCAAACTGGCCTTCGCTGACAGGGCCCGGTTTATTGCCGACCCCGACTTTGTCACCGCCCCTGGCGGTGATTGGAGCAGCCTGCTGTCACCGGCGTATCTGCGCCACCGCAGTCAATGGGTGCAAACCCCCAGTGCAGGTCTGGCCACCGCAGGTAACCCGGCACCCGCCCTGGCATGGTATGCGCCACAGCCGCCGCAGCCCGAGTTTGGCACCACCCATATCAGCGTGATCGACGCCCAGGGTCGGGCAGTGGCCATGACCACCTCCATTGAGCAGGCCTTTGGCAGTCGCCTCATGAGTGATGGCGGCACAGGCCAGGCGGGAGGTTTTCTGCTTAACAACCAGCTGACAGACTTTTCCTTCCGGCCAACCGATGCGGCCGGGCACCCCATCGCCAACCGGGTGGAGCCCGGCAAACGCCCCCGTTCCAGCATGAGCCCCACTCTGGTGTTCAACGCTGACACGGGTGAGCTGGTGGCGAGTCTGGGCTCACCCGGCGGTGCAGCCATTATTCACTACACCGCCAAGACCTTGCTGGGGCTGCTGCCCTGGCAGCTTTCACCCCAGGACACGGTAGCGTTGCCTAATCTGGGCAACTTCAATAGCCCGCAAACGCTGGTTGAAACCGGCCGTTTTTCACCGGAAGTGCTGGAAGAGTTAATCAGCAAGGGCCATACCCTGAACGAACGGGATATGACCAGTGGCATCCAGGCCCTGCAGGTCACCCCACAGGGTATTGCTGGCGGCGCCGACCCGCGGCGGGAGGGCTCGGTGGCGGGGGAGTGATCAAGTGGCCAAGGTCACGCCCGCCAGGGCCAGCAAGCCCACGTTGGCCGCCAGCCCCAGCATGAAGAAATAGCTGCGCGGACTGGGATTGCGTTCCGTGGCGATCAGGTAATACAGCGCCATATGGATAATCCGGGCCAGGGCAAAGAGCCAGATAAACACGGCGGTAAACAAGGGCTGTGCACCCACCATGAGGGCCAGCAGCACCGCCCCCAACATCAGTGGCATATTCTCAAGGGAGTTCATGAAAGTGCGATGAGCACGGAAAACAAAGTCACCGTGACTCAACTGGTCGTCAATCTTTCCCGGCACCGCACCCGGACGAGTACTTTTAAAACCGCTGGCCACAAACCACTGCACCAGCAACGTCACCAGTATGACAAACAGCCCCCATAAGGCGGGGGTGTATTCGGGTTGAACGATCATTACGCGTCCTCTATGTGTTTCCTCAGCCGGAATCCTACTACTCTACCCCTTTAGGGTACTTGTCTCACCTATCCCCACAGGTCAGAATCAAAAACTGCCAAATATCAAACCGCAAGGAGAAACCATGAGTGCATCCGGTGAGTTCCGGCCGCTGAATCTGGCTATTTTGACGGTATCCGATACCCGTGGCGCCAGCGAAGACAGTTCTGGCCAATATCTGGTGGACAGTGCATTGAATGCTGGCCATCAAGTACTGGCACGCCGCCTGATACCGGACGACATTTACCTGATGCGCGCACTCCTGGCCCGCTGGATTGCCGACCCCGCCATTCACGGCATCATCATCACCGGCGGCACCGGCTTCCACGAGCGGGACAGCACCCCCGAGGCTGTGGCGCCACTGCTGGACAAGCATATTGATGGTTTTGGCGAGGAGTTCCGCCGCCTGTCTGAAGCGGATATTGGCACCTCCACCATCCAGTCCCGCGCCTTTGCCGGGTTGGCCAACCATACCGTAATTTTCTGCCTGCCCGGTTCCACCGGCGCCTGCCGCACCGGCTGGGAGGGCATACTGCAGTACCAGCTGGATAGCCGCCATCGCCCCTGCAATTTCGCCGGCCTGGTGCACCGCAAACCACAGCGGGACCTTGAGCGCATCGACAACGCCATTGCGCTGGACGCGGCCCGCGGATGAATCGCTCACTGAACCAGCCGGATCTCACCAACCCTGATGAAGCATTGGCTCATATTCTGGAGCACCTCTCGCCACTGCCACACCCGGAGCGGGTACCGCTGGCACAGGCACTGGGGCGGGTACTCTACAACGACCTTCCGGTACCCACAGACGTGCCACCCTGTGACAATTCGGCGGTAGACGGTTATGCCCTGCGCATCACAGACCTGCAACCCGGCCAGCCACTCCCCGTTTCCGCCCGCATTGCCGCAGGCCAAGCCCCCGCACCCCTAGCCGCAGGCACTGCCGCCCGTATTTTCACCGGCGCGCCCGTCCCGCCGGGCGCCGACGCGGTGGTGATGCAGGAAAACACCGAGCCGCATCCGGCTGGCGTGATGATCCTGTCCCCTGTCAGCCGTCAACAGAACATCCGCCCCCAGGGGCAGGACCTCAAAGCCGGTGACCTGGCACTCCCCAAAGGCACCCGACTGCGCCCCCAGGAACTTGGCCTGCTGGCTTCACTTGGGGTCGCACAGGCGGCGGTATACCGACAACTGACGGTAGGCATACTGACCACCGGCAATGAACTGGTGGAGCCCGGCCAGCCCCTCGCGCCAGGCCAGATCTACAACACTAACCGCTATACCCTGCTGGGGCTGCTACAACAACTGGGTTGCCAGGTGCAGGTCTATGACGATGTGGCAGACACCCTGCCAGACACCCTCGCCGCCCTGACCCGCGCTGCCGCAGAGACGGACCTGATTATCAGCAGCGGTGGCGTCTCCGTGGGCGAGGAGGATCATGTCCGCGCCGCCATGACCCAATTGGGGGAGCTGTCCCTGTGGCGACTGGCCCTTAAACCGGGCAAGCCCCTGGCCTTTGGTCAGGTGGATGGCACCCCCATGCTCGGTCTGCCGGGCAACCCCGCTGCGGTGCTGGTGACGTTTCTGGTGATGGGGGTACCCGTCATCCGCACTCTGCAAGGCGCAAGACAGGTGCAGGCGGTGCCGCAGCGCTTACCGGCAGCGTTTCACATCGACAAACCGTCCATTCGCCGCGAGTACCTGCGTGCCCGACGCGAGCTTCGTGATGGCCAGTGGCAGGCCGTGGCCTACCCCAACCAGAGTTCCGGCATGCTCAGCTCCGCCTGCTGGGCAGAGGGCCTGGCGGTCGTGCCGGAGCACAACACTCTGGCACCCGGTGACGCAGTGGACTTCCTGAGCTTTAATGAACTGATGGGGGTCTGATTATGAGCCAGCCAATCCAGGTACACGTCAAATTGTTTGCCCGCCTGCGGGAAGAACTGGGCACGGGCGACCTGACTCTGGCCCTACCTCCTGGCAGCACTGCCGCCGATGCTCTGGACCAGCTGGCGGCACAAGGAGAGCCATGGCAGCAACTCAAGGGTGATCGCCCGGTGATGCTCGCCATCAATCAGGCCATGGCCAAACCGGTTAATTCGTTACAGGACGGCGATGAGCTGGCCCTGTTCCCTCCGGTCACGGGAGGCTGACATGGGCGTTCGGGTACAAACTGCGGATTTCGATCTTGCCACCGAATACCAGCGCCTGCGGGACGAAAGCGGCCAGGCCGGCGCCATTGCCACCTTTACCGGCCTGGTGCGTGATTATGGCGACCTGCAGGATGTGCGGGGGCTGTTTCTGGAACACTACCCTGGCATGACGGAAACCGTGATCAATGACCTCATTCAGCAGGCGCACAAACGCTGGCATATTCAGCAGGTTCAGGTGATTCACCGGGTCGGGGAATTGCTGCTGGGGGAACAGATTGTGTTCGTGGGCGTCAGCAGTGCCCACCGCACAGACGCCTTTGCCGCCTGCCAGTTCATCATGGACGCCCTGAAAACCAGCGCCCCGTTCTGGAAAAAGGAACTGACAGACGCTGGTGAGCACTGGGTGGAACAGAGGGCCACCGACCTGATCCAGGCACAGCAATGGGATCAGGATGACTGACCACTCGTCTGTCAGGCCCCGCCATCAGGCCGTAGTTGCACCCTCGCTATAATTCGCCAGAAACTCCGCCGTCGGCGGGATCGGCTTGATGACATCAATCAGCACGCCATTCGGGTCCGCGGTAATAAAGTGGCGCTGGCCAAAGGCCTCATCACGTAACGGGAGGAGAACAGGCAAACCAGCAGCCTTCACCCGGGCAAACTCCGCATCCGGGTCTGCAACCTCAAAATTAAGGATCACACCCGATACCTGAGCCCGCGCGGCTGCCGGAATGGTGGCGTGATCCTTATTGATGATGGCAAGGTTGACGCTCTCATCCTCCGTGGATTGCAGGTGCACGTACCAATCAATCTCGAACACCACCCTGAACCGAAAATGAGTGACGTAAAAGCCCGCTGTGCCGCTGACATCAGCGGTCATAATGACCGGGTAATAACTAGTGCTTTTCATGGTGCTTCTCCTTTCTCCCTGACTGACATACACTCTGTATGTATTTAACTATTTAACATACAGGCTGCATGTATGCAAGAAAGAAGCCCACGCCGCTCCAACCGCCAACGCACGGAAGAAACCCGCGCAGCCCTCATCGAAGCGGCACGCGCACTGTTCGTCGCTAAAGGCTATGCAGAAACGGGAACGCCTGAGATTGTGACCGCGGCCGGTGTCACACGGGGGGCGCTATACCACCATTTTACCGATAAGCAGGCCCTGTTTCGTGCCGTGGTGGAGCAGGAAGCGGCCCAGGTGGCCCAACAGATTGAGCAGGCCACCCCGCAGTCCCTGGCACCCAGAGACACGCTGATCCAGGGCGGCGAAGCCTTCCTGCAGGCTATGGCCGTGCCGGGCCGCACCCGCCTGTTGTTGCTGGACGGACCCGCCGTACTCGGCCGAGCCGTTATGGACGACATCGATCACGCCAATGGCGCCCGCACCCTGCTCGAAGGCATCAGCGAGGCCATGCAACACGGCGCTATCCGCCAACTGCCGGCCCAGGCCCTCACCAACACCCTCGCCGCAAGCTTTGACCGCGCCGCGCTGGACATAGCCTCAGGCGCCCGGCTGGAGGACTACCGGCAGGTGTTTGAGGCGTTGATAGATGGGGTGGTAATCAGCGCTGCTACCCCTTGATCAATGCCACGGCTGGACTTTTTCCAGCATGACATTGCTACATACCAGCAGGGCATTATCCTGGATAAAGTAAAGGCTGCCTGACAGCGTACGATTGAGGGCAATCTGGGGGTAAAGCGCCAGCTTTATCTTTGTGACCCGTTGCGCGTTGTATAAGTTAATGATGATCAGTTCATCACACTCAACGAAGCTTTCCTCGATGGTTGAGTAGCCCTGAATCTCCATGTGCTCTTCGCCATCGTCAAAGTCCACCCAGGACCGAACCAGCTGTGTGCCGGTTTCAATGCCAATGTCCAGAAAGAGTTCTATACCCTCGCCTTCCTTACCCTTCCAATGACCGATTAGCTCTTTGCGCACAACCGCCCGGAACGCCTCTTCAAGCCTATCCAGCAGGTCGCGGCAGTCTTCCGGCATCAACCCGCTTTCATGAGCAATCCGAAAGGTGTTGAGCAAGGTGTAGTAATAATAATGATCCCGCTGCAGCCCCTTTAGCTCTGCGGACACGAATTCATAACCATCAGGCGACCGGGAGGCCAACTGATCCAACACCTCATCAAATACCGGAAACTCAATTTCTCTGATGCTCATATAATCCCTTAAATCACAATTAGGCTGACAGATAACGACCTGATGGGTTAGAAGCTGCCAGCGACTCTATACCTGACCGCAGTAAGTGATGGCAAGGCTTGCATGGGAATCCGGCGTTACAGGTTAAACGAGATCTTCAGGGCGATTGCGGTTCCGGAGGGCCTCGCTGGCGTCCGGGCAGGGTACAGGGGTTGCTGATACCGACCTTGCAAAACCCATCACCCGCCGATTGTCAGACGCCAGCCAGGTTTCGAGTGGTTTGATCAGGCTGACGGGATAAATGCCGTGCAGGGGGTGCAGGCGCCCTTCGCATTCGGCGATGGCGGGCCGGTCAGGCTGGGTTTGCCAGGCGCTGATTAACAAGCGCAAGGTTTCAGGGGTTATATCCGGGGTATCACAGGGGCAGACAAGTAGCGCATCAGCACCCTGTCTGGCGGCAGCATAAAGGCCTGTGAGCAAGCCTGCCAGGGGGCCCTGCCCCTCCAGTCCGGGCAGGTCCTGCAGAACGCAGTCTGGGGCCAGCTTTTCATAGTCAGGCAGGGAGCGGTTGGCGCTGATAAACACCTGGAGGATCACCGCGCTGAGGGCGTCATAAACCCATGCTGCCATGGGCTTGCCCTGCCAGTGAATCATGCCTTTGTCCTGGCCGCCCATGCGGGTGCCTTGGCCACCGGCCAGCAGCAAACCGATAAGGGAGAAGGGGCCTTCGCTCATGGCAATAAAAAACCGCCCGTGATCTGGTTGTCAGGGGCGGTTTCTTTCAAAAGCGGATCAGAGATTGCTGTCGAGGAAAGCAGCCAGCTGGGACTTGGACAGAGCGCCCACCTTGGTGGCATCCACGTTACCGTTCTTGAACAGCATCAGGGTGGGAATGCCACGGATGTTGAACTTGGGCGGGGTCTGATCGTTCTGGTCGATATTCAGTTTGCAAACCTTCAGGCGACCGGCATATTCCTCGGCGATTTCTTCCAGCACAGGGGCGATCATTTTGCAGGGACCGCACCATTCAGCCCAATAGTCCACCAGCACAGGGGTATCAGCCTGCAGGACGTCCTGCTCAAAGGATGCATCTGTAACGTCTACGATATTTCCGCTCATTACTCTTTCCTGATTCTGTCAGCCTGCCGCACTTGGGACGGGGACCGGGGTTGCACACAATTCACTGCAACCGGACAATCAGCGCCCGGTTCGAATGGCGTTACTTTACGCTATCCGACACCACTCCGTGAAGTCCGTTTTAACCCCAACCCGCACAAGTGAACTGCACACAAGGGCTGACAGGCCTGCAAAAACTGGCATATAGTGGATGCGCCCATTTTGTACCACGCGGCTTCTGACCAGCAGCCGCCCAGAGAAATAGGACGATTCCGTGACGGCAGAGCTTCCCGATGCCCCGGCCGAACTGTTGGCCTCCATAGATATGGGTTCCAACAGTTTTCACATGGTGGTGGCCCGCCTGGTTCATGGTGAGCTGCGCACCATTGAGAAACTGGGAGAGAAAGTCCAGTTGGGCGCCGGCCTGGATGAGGACAACACACTGTCCGAGGAGGCCCAGCAGCGTGGACTGGAGTGCCTGAGCCGCTTTGGCCAGCGCCTCAGCGGCATGCCGCCGGAATCGGTGAGGATTGTCGGCACCAATGCCCTGCGCGAGGCCCGCAATGCCGACACCTTTATCGCCCGGGCGGAGGCGCTGCTGGGCTACCCGGCGGAGGTCATTGCCGGCGTAGAGGAGGCCCGACTGATCTATCTGGGCGTCTCCCATACCCTCTCCGACGACACCGGCAGACGACTGGTCATCGATATCGGTGGCGGCAGCACCGAATTCATCATCGGTGAGCGCTTTGAACCTCAGGCACTGGAAAGCCTGCACATGGGCTGCGTGTCCTTCCGCAATCGCTATTTTGCTGACGGCAACATCACCCGCAAACAGATGGATCGCGCCATTACCCATGCCGAACAGGAACTGCTGGGCATCCGTAACCGTTACCGGCGCCTGGGCTGGCAAAGTGCGGTGGGCTCATCGGGTTCCATCAAGGCTATTTCCGTTGCGCTTGCCTCACTCAAGCTGACCGACGGCACCATTACCGTCGATGCCATGAAAGAATTACGGCGGCAACTGGTGGAGCTGGGCAAAATGGAGCGGCTGGACGCACTGGGGGTGCGCCCGGACCGTCACAATATCTTCCCTGCCGGATTTGCCATTCTGTATGCAGCCTTCGAATCCCTTGGCATCGATAGCCTGACGTTTGCCGACGGCGCCCTGCGGGAAGGTCTGCTGTATGACCTGATTGGGCGCATTCAACATGAGGACGTAAGGGAGCGCACCACCACTGCCCTGCAGGAACGCTTCCATGTGGACAAAGCCCATGCCGACAAGGTGGAAACCACCGCCCTGGCTATTTTCCAGCAGGTGGCGGATGCCTGGCAGATACGCACCGAGGATGATGAAGACCTGTTGCGCTGGGCCAGCCGCCTGCACGAAGTAGGCCTCGCCATTGCCCACAGCCAGTATCACAAGCATGGCGCTTACCTGCTGCGCTACGCTGATCTTGCAGGCTTCTCCCGTCAGGTACAAAACGAACTCTCCACCCTGGTACGGGGACACAGGCGCAAGTTCAATAATGTTATTTTTGAAGGTTTCGACAAACAGGACACCCAACGCCTGCGGTATCTCTGCATCATTCTGCGGCTGGCGGTGCTGATCCAGCACCCGCGCAACTATGAAGACCCGCCCGAGGTGCTGCTGAAGGCCGACAAGGAAAGTCTGGCTATCCGGTTTCCGGAGCAGTGGTTACCGGAAAGGCCCCTGACCCTGGCCGACCTGGAGAACGAGCGGGACTATCTGGCACGCCAGGGATTCACCCTGATATTGCCAGACTAAGCTCTTTCTCCAAGCGCTCGATGGTCTCGCCCACCTCTAGCCAATCCATTTCCAGGGTTTCCAGCTCTTTGCGGGCGGCGGCCTGTTCCGCCAACCGTTGTTTCAGGCGCTCCTTGCCGGCGGCTTCGTAGAGACTCGCATCCGATAGCGCCTGCTCCAGGCTGGCGAGCTGGCCCTGCAGCGCGTCCATCTGACTCTCCAGCTGCTGCAAGCGTTTACGGTGAGGGCTCAAGGCCTGGCGTGCGGCAGCCTCCTGACGTTTGCGCTGCTTGCGGTCTTCCGCGCTCTCGCCCGCCCCGGCCTGAGCAGCGGGCCGGGGGGCTTCCGCTGTGGATTTTTCCTCCGTGGTCCGGCGCTCCGCCAGCCAGCGTTCGTAATCCTCCAGATCACCCTCATACGGCTGCACTTTGCCGTCACACACCAGCCAGAAGTCATCCACCGTATTGCGCAACAGATGCCGGTCATGGGACACCACCACCACAGCACCTTCAAAGCCTTGCAGGGCCATAGTCAGGGCCTGACGCATTTCCAGATCAAGATGGTTGGTGGGCTCGTCCAACAGCAGCAGATTCGGCCGTTGCCAGGCAATGACCGCCAGGGCCACCCGGGCCTTCTCACCGCCAGAGAACTGCCGTATCGGGGAAAGCGCTTCATCACCATGAAAGTTAAAGCCCCCCAGAAAATTGCGAATGGACTGCTCCGAGGCTTTAGGCGTCAGTCGCTGCAGGTGTAGAAAGGGGCTGGCATCAAGATCCAGAGACTCCAGTTGATGCTGGGCAAAGTAGCCAATGGCCAGATGTTCGCCGGTGGTGCGTTCACCCGCCATCAACGTAGTGTCACTGGCACCCCGCAAGGCGTCGATCAGGGTAGATTTACCCGCGCCATTGGGGCCCAGCAAGCCGATACGGCTACCGGGCAGCAGGCTCAGATTCAAACCGTCAAGAATAACGGTATCGCCATAACCGGCGCGCCCGCCGCGGATGGACAGCAGCGGATTGGAGACTTTCTCCGCCATCGGAAACTCAAACCGGAAGGGTGAATCGATGTGGGCGGGGGCAATCAATTCCATCCGTGCCAGGGCCTTGACCCGGCTCTGAGCCTGCTTGGCCTTGCTGGCCTTGGCCTTGAAGCGAGCGATAAAACGCTGGATTTCAGCCACCTGGGCCTGCTGGCGCTCATAGCCTGCCTGCTGCTGCGCCAGGCGCTCACTGCGCTGCACTTCAAAGGCCGAGTAGTTGCCGGTATAAAGCTGCAGATTGCGCTGGTAGAAGTGCACCACATGGGTAGCCACCCGGTCCATGAAATCCCGGTCATGGGAGATGAACAACAGGGTGCCGGGATACCGTCGCAGCCAGTTTTCCAGCCACAGGCAGGCGTCCAGGTCCAGGTGGTTGGTGGGCTCATCCAGCAACAGCAAGTCCGATGGCCGCATCAGCGCCTGCGCCAGATTAAGACGGATACGCCAACCGCCGGAAAAAGCGGATACCGGCCGTTCGGCATCACTGTCCACGAAACCCAACCCCCGTAACAGGGCTTCTGCCCGGCGCGGTGCCGACCAGGCCTCATGGGCATCCAGCTCCCCATGCAGGCGGGCGCAGGCATGATCGTCACCGGCGGCTTCTGCGGCAGCAAGGGCCGCCTCAAGGCGGCGCAGGTCATGATCGCCATCCAGCACAAAATCCCGGGCGCTGCGCTGGCTGGCTTCCACTTCCTGTGCCATATGGGCCACGCGGCAGCCACCGGGCAGGGAAACACCCCCATGCTCCGGTGCCAGCTGCCCGAGGATCAACTGAAACAGGCTGGACTTACCGGCGCCATTGGCACCCACAATAGCTACCCGCTGACCGGGCTGAATGGTCAGGGAGGCGTTTTCGAGCAGCCATTGGCCGCCCCTTTGCAGACTGAGTTCGGAGAGTGTAAGCATGGCGGCATTTTATCAGGGAACGGCCGGAAAGCACGGTGAAAAACACACGGTCACTTTGGCCCCATATGATCAAAATCAACCCCGGATCGCACCAGCAGGGTGCAATTGATCATTTTCATTGCAACTTTGTGTCTCACTGTGGTGCAATCTGCCACCCTAACGCTTTGCTGGCGATATTCGATACCCCCACGCACCACGCATCTATCGCCGCTTCAAATAATTATTACCGCTTTAAGCTGATACAGGAGAGCAGATCCATGGCCGTTACCCTCGACGAAAAACTGGAACCGATTTTTCACGATGTCCTGCGCCGCAATCCCGGCGAGACAGAGTTCCACCAAGCCGTTCATGAGGTACTGGAAACCCTCGGCCCGGTGTTGGTCAAATACCCCGAATTTGCGGAAAAGAAGGTCATCCAGCGTATCTGCGAACCAGAGCGGCAAATCATCTTCCGGGTGCCCTGGATGGATGACAAAGGTGAAATCCAGATTAACCGGGCGTTCCGTGTGGAGTTCAACAGCGCGCTGGGCCCCTATAAGGGCGGTATGCGTTTCCACCCGTCGGTGTACCTGGGCATTATCAAGTTCCTGGGCTTTGAACAGATTTTCAAAAACGCCCTGACCGACCTGCCCATCGGCGGCGGTAAAGGTGGTAGTGACTTCGATCCCAAAGGCCGCTCAGATGCTGAAATCATGCGCTTCTGTCAGAGCCTGATGACGGAGCTTTACCGCCATCTGGGCGAGTATACCGACGTACCTGCGGGTGACATCGGCGTGGGCCAGCGCGAACTGGGCTACCTGTTTGGCCAATACAAGCGCATCACCAATCGCTATGAGTCAGGCGTGCTCACCGGCAAAGGCCTGAACTGGGGCGGCAGCCGCGCCCGTAAAGAAGCGACCGGCTATGGCACGGTGTTCTTCGCACACGAAATGCTGAAAGCCCGCGGCGACTCGCTGGAAGGCAAAACCGTGGTGGTATCCGGCTCCGGTAACGTGGCTATCTACGCGATCGAGAAGTGCCAGCAGCTGGGCGCCAAAGTGATTGCCTGCTCCGATTCCGGCGGCATGATTGTGGATGAACAGGGGCTGGATCTGGACCTGATCAAACGCATCAAGGAAGTGGAACGTCGCCGTATCAGTGCGTATGTCGAAGCGCGGCCAAAGGCTCGCTATGTCGAAGACGGCAACATCTGGACCGTGCCCTGTGACGTGGCTCTGCCCTGCGCCACCCAGAACGAGCTCAACGGCAAAGATGCCAAGACACTGGTGGAAAACGGCTGTATCGCGGTGGCGGAGGGCGCCAATATGCCCACCACGCCAGAAGGCATCAAAATTTTCCAGGACGCCAAGATCGCCTACGGCCCCGGCAAGGCGGCCAATGCCGGCGGCGTGGCCACCAGCGCTCTGGAAATGCAGCAGAATGCCAGCCGGGACTTCTGGACCTTCGATTACACCGCGAAACGCCTGGAAGAAATCATGGTTAACATTCACCGCAACTGCTACGAAACCGCTGACGAGTTCGGCGCCCCTGGCAACTATGTGGTCGGCGCCAATATCACAGGCTTCCTGAAAGTGGCCCAGGCCATGGACGCACTTGGCCTGATCTGAGGCATTAAAACGTCCTTTTACAAAAGGTCGTCGCTGCATTTCCTTGCAGCGCCGGCCTTTTTGCATTTTAATCTTCAGTAACTTTTCGTTATCTTTCACCTTCAGGGAAAGTCGAGGCTGTTTTGGACTTAGCAACCCTAGTGGGCCTTCTCGGCGCCATACTGATCATCGCCGCGGCCATTATTCTCGGCGCTTCACCAGGCGTATTCATGAACCCGGCTTCACTCCTGATCGTTATCGGCGGCAGCCTGTTCGTGGTGTTATCCAAGTTTAGCGTCGGGCAGTTCCTTGGCGCGGTTAAAGTGGCTGCCCGGGCATTCAAGTTCAAGCTACCGGATACCATGGAAGCCATCAGCGAACTCGTTGAGCTTGCGCAGGTCGCCAGAAAAGAGGGTGTGCTCGGCCTTGAGGAGAAGGAGGTCAGTTCCCCGTTTCTTAAACAGGGCATCCAGATGCTGGTAGATGGCCAGCCCGCCGATACCATCAAAGAATTGTTGGGCAAAGAACGGCTGATGACCCTGGAGCATAACCGCTCCGGTGCCAAAGTGTTCTCGGCCCTCGGCGATGTCGCCCCCGCCATGGGCATGATCGGCACCCTGATTGGTCTGGTGCAGATGCTCTCCAACATGGAGGACCCCAAGGCCATCGGCCCGGCCATGGCGGTCGCATTGTTGACCACTCTCTATGGCGCCATGATTGCCACCATGATCGCCCTTCCCATTGCCGACAAACTCGGTCTCCGCATGGGCGAAGAAGCCAAGATGCAAGCGCTGTATATTGACGCATTGACGTCGATACAGGAAGGCAAGAACCCCCGTATCATGGAACAGATGCTAATGAGCTACCTGCCGCCAAACGAGCGTCAGCGAGATGAAGAACCCGGGGAGGCCGCAGGCTAGCGTACTCACATGGATGATTTACCCCAGGAAGAAGAACGCAAGATTCCCGCATGGGTCGTGACCTTTGCGGATCTCATGTCACTGCTGATGTGCTTTTTTGTCCTGCTACTCTCGTTCTCAGAGATCGACGCCCGCCGTTTCAAACAGATCGCCGGTGAGCTGGCGGTAGCCTTCGGGGTACAACGAGAAGTCCCGGCCCTGGAAGTGCCCATGGGTACCAGCCCTATCTTTGACAAATTCTCACCAGCACCGCCTGAACCCACGCCCATCGACGAAGTACGCCAGACCACCGTGGACCAGCGCCCGGACCTGGATACCCTGCGGGGTGAGCTGGAGGCGGAGCGGGAGGCCAATATTCAGGCGCAGATCAGCCAAGTGGTGGAGCAGATTGAGAGCACCATCAGTGATGCCATCGCCGATGGCCGCATCCAGGTGGAGCAGGACAGCCGTCGCATTATTATCCGGGTTGAGGAGCGCGGCTCCTTTGCCTCCGGTTCCGCGGTGGTGACACCCCAGTTCAAGGACCTGTTACTGGATATGTCGGAGCTGTTTGATGAGATTCCGGGCACGCTGACCATCGAAGGCCACACAGACAACATACCCATCCGCAGCGGCCTGTTTCAGAGCAACTGGGATTTATCCGCCGTGCGTGCTTCTTCGGTGGCCAACGTGCTGCTGGAAAATCTGGGGCTGGAACCGACACGGCTTGAAGTCAAAGGCCTCGCGGATACCCGGCCCAGAGTCGATAACCTTACCCCGGCCAACCGAGCCCTGAACCGGCGGGTGGAAATCATTATCGACCTGTCGGGAGATCTGGAAGAGGATGAGCAAATGTTACGGCGCTTCCTCGATCAGCGCGGCTACTCAGCACCTGGCAGCTCTGAAATCGATATCAGGCCCGGTTTCAATAGACTGGAAGACCTCGACTGGTAGCGGCTCAATCCCTTTCAACACCAAAACAATACAACCGTTGAGACACCACCTCGGCGAGCAATCGCAGCCCCCCGGGCGGCACCTGATACCACCTCACCGCCGCAGCGACTGCGGGGTCGTCATGCAGCGCGGAGGTATCCAGTGACTCGCACTGCTGCAGCCACTCTGGCCGATAGCTGACGCCCGCGTCCTGCGGCATGAGAGCAACATAGGCGGTGCTGCTCTCCACCAGATCCTGAAAAAAGTGCGAACCGAAGGACAGGTCCGGCACCAGGCCGGCCCCCATGTCCGCCACCTCCACCAATACCTGCATGTGGCTGATATCCGCATAACGGACAGGCACCCCCAGCTCCGGGCTGCTGGTACCCCAGCGCCCTGGCCCCACCAGCATGACCCGGGCGGGCTGGGTCCGTAACTGCCGGTTCAACCGACCCACCAGACGCGCCACTTCATAGCGCTGGGAACGCCCCAGCGCAGCGTAGCAAACTGCGTCCACATGAATGACCTGCTCAATGTCCAGATCCATATTGCCCCCCATAAAGTGGCCTTGGGTGGCAAAAAACAGCGCCCTGTCCGGCACCCGGGCGGGTAGCTGCACCGGCCTGTCCGCACCCAGGGTCGCCAGGGGACGGCACTGCACCAGGTTAAGATTGGGTTTACCCTGCGCATCCAGATGGAGTGTGAATTCAATATCCACCGGGTGCGCGTAAGCCGCTTCCAACGTCTGTAACAGGGTGCCCATCAACCCAACAAAATCCGTTTCCGCCAGCAAACCTGCAAACGTCAGGCGCCAGACGGGCCCGGCCGCGCCACCGAGTTCCCGGGCGCGAGTAGTGGCGGCCCGATCCTGCTCTGCCAGCCAGGGCAAGGGCAACTCAGGCGCCTCCGCAATCAGCCGCGGCAATGGCATTGACTGCAACTGGTTATCCCGGATGTTCAAGACATCTACCAGATGCTGGGTGTAGCGATAGCGCTCCTCCTGACTATGGAAGGGGCGCTTATGGGGGTGATCCAGCGCCAATACGCAGGCATGATCCCCCTCAATCCGGTCCACTGCCCGGGTCCCCAATCCCATCACCAGGCGTACCATACCGGCTGCAGGATCCATGGCGGCGTCCCAGACGAAGGTATTGCGGGACACCCCCACCCCTGCGGCATCCGGCAGATAGGTGCCGCCCTGATAACGCCCGTTAACCCGCTGGATCAGCAGCGCCATGGGCTCTTCGTGCTCTGCCAGGCCACGCTGCTGCCGGTATACCAGGGCGTCCTCACTGAATGCCGAGGCATAGACCGCCTTGATGGCTTCTTCCAGTGCAGCCAGACGCTGTTCCGGGTCGCCCTGATTAACCAGAAATTCGCTGTCATACTTGCCCGCAAAGGCATTACCGAACCCATCTTCCAACAGGCTGCTGGAGCGCACCAGAATCGGATACTGACCGTAATGATCCAACATCCGGATCAGAGCTTCACGGACCTCACCCGGCATGTCTCCCGCCATGATGGCCTCCCGCAGAGGCGCCGACTCCCGCAGATAGCCATCTGCGGTACGCTGGCGCATGACCGCGGGCCACAGGCGGTTGTGTACCAGGTAGGCATAGAACACATCGGAGCCAACAAAAAACGAATCGTGAGGCTCCAGCCGTTGCTGCCAGGGGGCGGATTCATCCGTTAGCAGGATCTGCCGGGCCAGCAACACCCCCAGCGTCTTGCCCCCCACGTAGCCGGTACCCAACATGCGCGCGCGCACCGCCAGGGTGTCCGCCAGCCCAAGATAGCGCCGGGCCAGGGCGAGCATGGTGTCATCGCGGCTGATCAGCACCTGCAGAATCTGCTCCAGCAAGGCCGGGTCGGAGTCCCCCTCCGCCACCGCACTCTCTGCCTGCATAAACAGCCGGTCCCAGTAATCCAGCAGAGGTTGCTGGGTATCTTGCTGGTGATGCTGCTCCAGCCTCGCCTGCAGGCGGGTGGCGTCGCTGCTGTCCACCACCGGCTGGAAACGCCCCTGCCGCAGACGGTGCGGCAGAAACATAGTGGGCGAGTTGCGCTGCCAGACTTTGACAGGCTGCACCTGTAACTCGTTGTCCAGGCGATGCAGATCAATCAACACCTGCGTGGTATCGCGGATACGGGCGAGGGTCACATGGGAATGGTTTCTGGGCTGCAGGGCAAAATAGGCGACGGTGTCCAGCTCATACAGCAAGGGACAGATGACCCGGAAGAAGTTACCCACCATATGGTCCGTCGCCCAGGCAGACAGCAGCTCCGTAAGGCAGTCACTGACGTAGAACGCGCCCCGGCCGTAGGTTTCCACCAGCTGCCAGACATGTCGGGTAAAGGCTTCAAAACCCCGGAGCGCGTCCACCTTGACCACCCGCACTTTGGGGCCCGCCTGCACCAGGGGCTCATGGCTGCCAAAGCGCAGATAAATAATGTCGCGGTCAGCGGCTACTGCAGCACTGACAAACGGCTCTACAAAGCGCCGGTAATCTGTCAGGTCGTCTACCCGCCAGACCACATTATCACCGATACGCAGGCCGTCCAGAATATGATCCAGAGGCTCAAGCCCCGAGGACACGAATGCAGGTGAGCGCGCCTTCATCGGTATAAACACCGTCCTTTTCCTGACAAAAAGGCAGTGTATCATGGGAACCTTGGCGTGCTGCCTGCGTCAAGATGGACGCCTGCAGGAAAACGTGAGTGAGCGCTGAAAGCGCCCCCGTAACAAAGAAGGGATGCGTTCAGCGCTGTCATAACAAAAGAGTCAAAGGATTATGCCACTGCCATCGAACCTGCCCCTCGACAACCCGCTCTGGCAATGGGCCACACAGCTATGGCAAGTGCCGGATGTGGAAGCCCACTGTCTGAAGCTGCAAACCGAAGGCTGGAGCGTGACCCGCGTGCTGACAGCCTTATGGCTGGCTCAGGGCGGACAAACCTGGGATGGCACCGAGAGCGATGACGTAGTGCACTGGCGTGGACGTGCCACCAGCATGATCCGACAGTTACGGCAGGAGTTACCCAGGCAGGAGCCGGCAACGGCGGCCCTGAGGCAAGGGCTGAGCCGCTGCGAACTGCTGGCGGAACAACTGGAACTGGCGCTGGTATGGGTACACTGGCCGCAGCCACAGCAAAACTCACCCGCTTTTGCCAACACACCAAGGGCGCTGCTATGGGATAATCTGCTGGCAGCTGCGCCACACCGGCATACGCCGGAACAGCGTGAACAGGAGGCTTTGCAGTCACTATGCAATTGCCTCTACAATGAACAAATGTTAATCCAACCTCGAACTGCTCCAGGAGACGCATCATGCTAATGCGATGGGCCTTCAGACTGGCGTTTCCAGCGCTTGGATTACTCATTGTGCTGATTATGGTCGGTATCCGCGAGCCGGACCCCGAGACCTCCAACGGCGCCAAAGACCCGGTCATACCCTCCTTTGATGGCCTGATTCCCGACCCCTTGCCCGAAGAAGGGCCTGAAATCGTGTTCAAATGGCGGGACCGGGACGGCAGCTGGCATTTCTCTGATCACCCTCCGGCCACGGGCCCCTGGGATGCGCTTGCCATTGATCCCCGCAAGCTTCGCCTTACCCCGGCGGATAGTGAAGACACCGATCTGAGCGCGCCTTACTACGCGCCCTTCTCTTTAGCGCCCCGCCCCGGCCCGGGCCCGGATGCGAACGCCCGCACACCCTGAGCAGAGCCCTGATTATTTTTATGCAAGGTTTCCGCCCCGCGGTAGCACTGGGCGGGCAAACACGTTACCTTTGCCGTTCCAGAGACAATAAGAGCGAGAGTAACGTACTCATGAAAAAATCTTTTCTGTCTTTCGCCATCGCAGGCCTGTTGGCTGGTAGCGTAGTGAGCACTGCTGTGGCGGCAGACCCTGCACTGGATACCCGCGACCAGAAGATCAGCTATGGTATGGGGTTGATCCTCGGTGAGCGCATGAAAGACGATCTGCCGGACCTGCAGTCCGAGCAATTCCTGCAAGGCATCAGTCATGGACTTGCAGACGCCGACAAGCGCATGAGCCGCGATGAAATCCAGACGGTCATGATGGAATATCAGCAACACATGCAGCAGGAGCAGATGGCGCAAATGGAGCGCCTGGCCCAGGCTAACCGTGAGGCCGGCGAAGCCTTTCTGGCGGAGAACGCCAAACGCGACGGTGTGACCACCACGGCCTCCGGCCTGCAGTATGAAGTGCTGACTCAAGGCAAAGGCAAGAAGCCCGGCGCCACGGACCGCGTGAAGGTTCACTACACGGGCGAACTGCTGTCTGGCGAGGTCTTTGACAGTTCTCGCCAACGGGGCGAGCCGGTAACTTTTGGCCTGAATCAGGTCATCCCGGGCTGGACCGAAGGCCTGCAGCTGATGACCGAAGGCACCCGCGCCAAGCTGTATATTCCGTCTGACCTGGCCTATGGCCCTGGTGGCAGCCGCGCCATTGGCCCCAATGAAACGCTGGTTTTTGACGTGGAACTGCTGGAAGTGAACCCGCAGTAACAACCGTCAACACAGCGCAGGGAGCCCTTACAGGGCTCCCTTTTTTATGCCCGGCAATCCGGCTGCACCCCGCTCACGGAAGCGACTGGGAGACATGGCTGCCTTGCGGCGGAACCAACGACTGAAGGATGTCCCCTCCTGAAATGCCAGCCGATCGGCAATAACATCGAGGGTCAGCTGGGTGTTCTGCAGAAAGTCCATGGCCATATCCAGCCGCAGCTCATCGAGCATCTCCTGATAACTGGTACCCACTCGCGCCAGCTCCCGATGTAATTGCCGACCTCCGCCCACACCGAGCCGGTCTGCCAGCAACTCCCGGGAGGGCCGCCCCTCCAGCAACAGCCCCCGCAGGCTAAGCCTGGCACTGCGCACGAGATTGCTTGCCCCTGCCTGCAAATCGCGCCCGAGGGTTCCAGAAAGGCTGGCGAACTCCATTGGCAATGAAGAGAAGCCCGCCTTGAGCCCCAGGGTTTCTTTACTCAGGGAAAAGCCGTTGTGGAGCGCGCTGAAGGTGATGGGGCAACCAAAGCGCTCTTTATATAACGCCAGCGCCGCCGGGCTGGCCGGTTCCGGGCGACGCAGAAAGATCATTCGCGGCTGAATAGCCATGTCTTGCGCCAGGGCCTGCAGGAACTCCAGGCGGAAACCCAGGCAAAAGTCGATAACCTGCTGCTGGACCACGGGGCAAATACCGAAATACTCGAAGGACCAACAGCCACCCCCGGGCTCCGGCAGCAAGGGCGAGCTGATAGCGTCGCAAACCAGATGTTCAAAGTGATCAATGGTGCGCAACAACGCGTGCAAATCGGGACAGATTTGCAACACCAAACCCAGCATCGGGTGCTTGCTGGGGAAAGCGCCCATGGATAAACGCAGGCCCAACTCCGGCTCATCGCTGAACTCAACCGCTTTGCGAATCAGGGTTTCCACCAGCACCAGGGGTACCCGCAGGCTGTTGTCGGCAAGCTCCTCCATACTAAGGCCCACTTCCCGCAGTAAGGGCGGCAACGGGTAACCCTGAGCGCCGTAGCACTCCAAGCAATGTCGCACAATCAAGGTTGAGAAGGTGGCATGTCCTGCCGTGGTGAAACGCTCCATCGCAGCTCCTTCATGAAGGCTTTTATTGTTGTCATGAGGCCGGGAAAACACCCCTTTATTACATCAAATCCCTTGCACCACAAGCGCCCCGGAGGTCAGCGTCCGAATCTGCCAGCAGCCGGGTCCGTTTTTGCCTGCCAGGGGGCTATCCAAACGCCTTCACTGAGCGAGACGCCCTTCTACTGAAAAGCCTCAGAACGCTTTGGCAGGTTCGGAAAAACGCGGATTAAACATGATTTGGCTAGCCCGCCCAGGCAGTGAACGCCGGGTGGGCAAAGCCTAAAGAAAGGACATGGGTACTGCAGAGAACGAGGCCTGAAATCAGGCCTCGGCAACCTGATCGGCGTGCACGTTATGCAGCTTCTCGATCAGCATATCTTCCAGCCCGAAGCGGGTTTCCAGCGCCTCACCCAAAGCGGACAGCTGCGCAAACAAGCTACGGATGTCCGCCTCGCTATCACCGGTCTTATCCAACTGGTCATTGAACGCCAGGGCTACACCCGTGGTGTCTTCAATAAGGGGGTACAACTTGGCAGCCAGTTCAAGGCCGCCATCATCAAACTCACGGGCTTCACTGATCAGCTGTTCGTAGACTTCAAAATGCCCGGCGGACACGTAGTCCATCAACACCTGGCACATGGAAGTAAGCCTTGCTTTAATAACCGCCGGCTGGGAGAAGTCCGTCACACCGGAAAGCTCACAGTATTGCACCAGCAGGTCCTGTCGCTCTTTCAACCAACGATCGATCAGATCACTTACACCACCCCAGCGCTCTCTGGCATTACGGCAGTTTTCCAGCATGACGCGTCTCCAACTCTGTTGTTATTCTCATGAGCCAACAAGGTAACCCAAGCCCGCTATCCGGAGCAAGCCTAGAGGATATGACGTTGGCGACGGGGGCGGAAAGCGCCGAACACCAGCGCAATACCGAGCACAATCACCAGACTGAAAAACACCGCTGTCCAGCCAGGGATACTCAGACCCAGAAACCGCCACATAACCTTGGCGCAATCCCCCGTGCCTTGCAGAGCGATGCGGGCCACTTCAAACCAGGGCATGAAATCCAGCATGTATTCAACGGAGGGACCGCAGGCAGGTACCTGATCCTCAGGCAGGCTTTGTAACCACAACTGCCGGCCCGCCAGAGCCAGCCCCGCACCAGCAAACAGGGCCATAAAGCCGCCGTAGATCCGCGTGCCAAGGCCTTTGGGCCCCTGCAGGGTCGCCAGCAGGGCAACCAGTCCCACCGCCATAAAAGCGAAGCGCTGCAACCAGCACAGCGGGCAGGGCTCCAAGCCCATGACATGTTCCATGTAGAAGGCAATCGCCAGCAGCAGGGCACACAACAGAAAGACACTGGCAAAGATCAATCGGCTTGGCACGCAATACCTCGGTGGGTGGTCTCAATGGCCGGATGGCGGCCTTGGGATGATTTTGGCTGCAGGCCAGCGACGGGCCTGCTATTCTGGTCGCTAAATGTTGCCACTAAACCGTAAACAGCCATGAACTGCAAGCCTATGACACGGAAACCCGGACACAATTCCCCACGCTGCCTGCTTATGCTGCTGGCCCTGATGGCTGCGATGCCGGCACTGGCCAACCCCATAACCAAGTATGTGGAGATGAGCCCGGCCTTTATCACCCATATTGGTGAGCCCGCCATCCGCCTGAGTTATGCGCGGGCAGAGTTGAGTTTGCGGGTATCAAGTGATGCAGCAGCGGAAGCGGTGCGAACTCATATGCCGCAGTTACGTCATGCGGTACTGATGCTGATGGCAGAGCCATCGGTGGATGCGCTGTCTGGCAGCGAAGGGCAGGATGCTCTGCGACTTCGCATAATGGAAGCGCTGAACGAGGTACTGGCCAGCGAGCGCACTGAGGCCACCATCGATGATGTGCTGTTCACCACCTTTGTGGTGCAACGCTAGACCTGCGGGCGTGAATCAGGCGATATCGGCAAACGTGCTGTTATCGCCGCCCTTGCCCTCGGCAAAGTCCTGGGCACCATCTTCCCAGCCCGCTTCCCAGGCGGCAATCACCACCTCGCCCCGGTAGGGGCAGCGCTCCCGGCCCATACCCATGACACCGGACAGGTAACCCTGGCGGTAGGCCTTGTTTAATGCCTCTATATCCCAGCCCAACTTGATATCTCTGGCCATAACTGGCCCTCCCTGCCCTGACGGAATGCCGAACTCGCCCTGATGCGATTTGTAACGCCACGCAACAGAACTTAACAATAGCAGCCCGAGATGACAAAAACTTGTTTAAAAACTGTGCGGCAAGTCCACATGTTCCGTGAACTGCTTTTAGTGAGAGGCGCCAGGCCCTTCAGGGCCTGGCTTTACTGAAGAGGGTTAAGCGCTGTACTGGGTGAGGAACTCTTCGAACGGCTGAGTATCGCTGCGCTCAAGGGCTTCCTGCTCCTGCCAGGAGGCGGCGGCCATGGCTTTGTAGCTGTCGCGGCGCTCTGGTGTCAGGCCGCGCTGGCGCAGGTGTTGCTGGTGATTGCGGGATATGTCGAGGCTCCAGTCCACATGGCCTTTGCCGCTGGCGTGCATGGCAGCGAGCACCTTGGCTGACGGGACATCCGCCGTATTCATCACCTTGGCCCGTTGCGCAGCCACCGCCTGGCGGTAGGTCTGGCCACCGCACCACTGGTCCAGTTGCTCCGCCAGGACTTCTGTTCTGTCCAGCAGGCGGTTGGCAGCATCGGCCAGGGGCAGTGCCTCATCTGCCAACTGCACAGTAAGGTCAGGCTGACGGCCTTCGGCAACCACCCGCTTGTAGTTGCCATCCAGGCGACTGCATTCGCAATCCGCAATCACCGGGCTGTCTGCCAGCAGGCAGTCCAGCAGGAACAGGTCGAGGAAGTCCAGTTGCGCGGCGCTGACACCCACTGGCGAGAAGGGGTCCAGATCCAGGCAGCGCACTTCCACATACTCCACCCCCCGGGCGGTGAGCGCCTGGATGGGTTTCTCACCCCGCAGGGTGGTGCGTTTGGGGCGCATGGCGCTGTAATACTCGTTCTCGATCTGCAGGATATTGGTGTTGATCTGGATGAACTCACCGTCCCGGGTCATGCCGAGCTTTTCGTAGGCTGGCCAGGGTGTATGAATGGCTTTGCCCAAGGTATCAGTGAAACCCTTCAGATCATTGAAGCAGATGTCCAGGGAGGCCTGAGCATTGTTGTGATAGCCCAGATCCCCCATGCGCAGCGAGGTGGCATGCTCACCGTAGAAGGTGTCTGCAGACCAGGGCGCAAGACCATGACTGACCCCGGCCACAAAACTGGCGTCCAGCGCGGGCGAGGCGCCAAACAGATACATCAGCAGCCAGCTGCGACGACGGAAGTTACGGATTAACCAGAAGTACTGCTCTGATTTGAAGTCCTGCAGGCTGCCGGTATAGCCGAGGGCCTGCTGCCATTGCTGCCAGAAGCTGTCCGGCAGGGATACGTTGTAATGGGCGCCAGCGATGCTTTGCATCATACGGCCATAGCGTACTGCCAGCCCCTGACGGTAAACATGCTTGAGACGGCCAATATTGGAGCTGCCGTACTCTGCAATGGGGATACTGGCGTCGCCCGCCAGACGGCAAGGCATGCTCGCCGCCCAGAGCACTTCGTCCCCCAGTGCTTCCTGCACAAAGGCATGCACGTCCTGCAGCGCGGCCATCACCTTGGCGGTGCTGTCATAGACCGGGGTTATCAACTCCAGCAGCGCCTCGGAGTAATCCGTGGTGATCTGCGGATGGGTCAGGGTTGATCCCAGGCTGCGCGGGTGTGGGGTCTGGGCGATAAAACCGTCCTGATCCACCCGCAGGCCTTCCTTCTCCACGCCTTTGCGAAAGCCATCCCACTGACTGGTGGAGAACTGCTGAAACAACTGCAGACGGGAATCACCCATGCCTGAACCCCTTATCGACGGTTGTTGCGGGCAGACGCCAATGCCTGCGCCAGAGCGCCGGCCATGGCGCCCTGGCCAGCGGGCTGAGTCTGTGCCGGCCGGCTGGCACGGCGCTCACCGCCACTGGCGGCGCGGGGCTTGCTGTCGCGACCGGCGTTACGGCGATCCTCGCCGGGCTGGTCATCCAGCCGCATGCTCAAACCAATCCGCTTGCGGGGAATATCCACTTCCATCACTTTAACCTTGACGATGTCGCCGGTTTTCACCACCTCACGGGGATCTTTGACGAACTCATGAGACAGAGCGGAAATATGCACCAGACCGTCCTGATGAACACCAATATCCACAAAGGCGCCAAAGTTGGTAACGTTGGTCACTGAACCTTCCAGCACCATACCGGGCTTGAGGTCTGCCAGGGTTTCCACCCCTTCTTCAAAGGCGGCGAAGCGGAACTCTGGCCGGGGGTCACGACCGGGCTTCTCCAGCTCGGCGATGATGTCCTTGACGGTGGGCAGGCCAAACTGTTCGGTCACATAGTCTTTGGGGTTGAGGCTGCGCAGGAAGGCCGTATCGCCGACAACGTCCCCCACCTGGCGAGCGTTGCGGGCAGCAATGGCCTCCACCACGCTGTAGGCTTCCGGATGCACCGACGAGCGGTCGAGGGGGTTGTCACCGGCGGCAATACGAAGGAAGCCTGCCGCCTGCTCGTATGTCTTGGCGCCCAGCCGGGCCACGTCCAGCAGCTGCTTGCGGTTCCGGAAGCCGCCGCTGCGGCTGCGATAATCCACAATATTCTGGGCAATGATCTGGTTCAGACCGGCGACCCTAGCCAGCAGGGGCACGGAGGCGGTGTTCAGGTCCACCCCCACACCGTTTACACAGTCTTCCACCACCGCATCCAGACTGCGAGCCAGTTGCACCTGGGACACGTCATGCTGGTACTGGCCCACGCCGATAGATTTGGGCTCGATTTTCACCAGCTCTGCCAGTGGGTCCTGCAGGCGCCGGGCAATGGACACGGCACCGCGGATGGTGACATCCAGGTCGGGCAGTTCGCGGGAGGCGAATTCTGACGCGGAGTAGATGGATGCCCCGGATTCGCTCACCACGATACGGGCCAGGTTCAGTTCCGGGTAGCGCTTTATCAGATCAGCCGCCAGCTTTTCCGTTTCCCGGGACGCCGTGCCGTTGCCGATGGCAATCAGCTCAATACGGTGCTTGCGGCACCATACCGCCAGCTGTTCAATGGAGCGGTCCCACTGATTTTTCGGGGCATGGGGGTAGATGGCACCATGATCCACCACCTGACCGGTAGCGTCGATGACCGCCACCTTGACGCCGGTGCGTAGGCCGGGGTCAAGGCCCAGGGTCGGGCGCGGCCCCGCAGGGGCCAGCAACAGCAGGTCTTTGAGGTTGTTGGCAAATACCTTGATGGCCTCTTCCTCGGCGGCTTCCCGTACCCGTGCCATCAATTCCGTTTCCAGATGGGTGGACAGCTTCACCCGCCAGGTCCAGCGCACCACTTCGCTCAGCCATTTGTCTGCAGCCCGGCCCTGATCACGAATCTGCCAGTGGGCGGCAATACGCTGCTCGGCTGGATGGGGCTGGGTGCGGCTGGCTTCTTCGTCCCCCACCACCAGGGCGAAGTTCAGCACACCTTCATTGCGTCCCCGCAGAATCGCCAGTGCCCGGTGTGAGGGCACCTTGTTCAGGGGCTCGGCATGATCAAAGTAGTCACGGAACTTGGCACCTTCAGCCTCTTTACCCTCAATGACCGACACCTTGAGTGTAGCTTCCTGCCAGAGGTAATCACGCAGTCGGCCCAGCAGTTCGGCGTCTTCAGCAAAGCGCTCCATCAGAATGTACTTGGCGCCGTCCAGCACCGCTTTGGTGTCGGCAAAGCCCGCGTCCGGGTTCAGGTAACCGGTCGCCAGCGCTTCCGGGTCCTGGGTTGGGTCATTGAACAGGCTGTCCGCCAGAGGTTCGAGACCAGCCTCGATAGCAATCTGCCCCTTGGTGCGACGCTTGGGCTTATAGGGCAGGTAGAGGTCTTCCAGGCGGTTTTTGGTGTCTGCACTGGTGATGGCCGCCCGCAGTTCATCCGTCAGCTTGCCCTGCTCTTCAACACTGTTGAGGATGGTGGCACGCCGGTCTTCCAGTTCCCGCAGGTAGCGCAGGCGCTCTTCCAGGGTCCGTAACTGGCTGTCATCCAGCGAGCCGGTAACTTCCTTCCGGTAGCGGGCGATAAACGGCACCGTGGCGCCCTCATCCAGTAGCGCTACGGTAGCGCTGACCTGAACCTCACGGACACCCAGTTCATCGGCAATTCGCTGGAAAATGCTGTTCATGCAACCTCGAAGTCATCAATCAGTCGATAAGACGCGACAGCGGCCAGGGCCGCTATCGGGAGACAGAAGCGCAAAAGTACAGCGGCTCACTGCTGCATGCAAGTGAGTTGGCGGTTTCGTTCGGCGAGAAAGTCCAACAGGTGCTGCCAGGGCATGGGGCGGGCGAAGTGGTAGCCCTGCACTTCATCGCAGTGCTGCTCCCGCAGGAATTCCAGCTGCGACTCGGTTTCCACCCCCTCAGCCACGACACTCATATGGAGGCTGTGGGCCAAACTGATGATGGCCCGAATGATGTGCTCTGCATCCCCTGACTGGCCCAGCTCCTGCACAAACGATTTGTCGATTTTCACCAGCGAGATGGGCAGATGCTGCAAGTTGCTGAGGGAGGAAAAGCCAGTGCCAAAGTCATCCAGCGCAAAGCTGATCCCCAGTTGGTTCAGCTCCCGCAGACAGCGCTGCGCGTAGTCCGGATCATGCATCATGGCACTCTCCGTCAGCTCCAGCTCCAGCAGGCTGGTATCAATATTGGCGTTATAGATGATACGGAAGATGGTTTCCGTCATTTTGCGGTCATGGAACTGACGAAATGACAGGTTCACCGCGAACACCAGGCCCGGATAACCCTGCTGATGCGCTTCCCGCAGCCGGGCGCAGGCCTGTTCGATAACCCAATAGCCTATCGGGACGATAAGACCGCTGCGTTCTGCCGCAGGGATAAATTCATCCGGCGGAATCAGCCCGCGCTTGGGATGATTCCAGCGTAGCAGGCACTCCACACCCCGCACTTCATCACTGATCAGATCAATACGGGGCTGGTAATAGAGCTCCAGCTCCCCGGCCCGCAGCGCCGAGCGCAGATCAGCCTCCAGCTGCAACTGGTGACCCACCGAACTGTGCAACTGCTGATTGTAGAAACGGTAGCTGGTCCCGGTATCCCGCTTGGCCTCAAACATGGCCCGGTTGGCGCGGCGCATCAGCACCTCGGCGCTGTCGCTGGCTTCCGGATAGGTGGCCACGCCGATACTGGCCGTCACCGCCACACTGCGGCCTTCCAGCAGGATGGGGTCTGCCAGAACGCTCACCAGATTGCGGATGATCCGGGCCACATCCACTGAGTCCTCAAAACGCTCAATGATGATGGCAAACTCATCGCCGCCCACCCGCATCAGCGAATCCGTGCGCCGAAGGGCCTGGCGCAACCGTTCCGCGAGCTTGAGGATTAACTGGTCTGCCATGTGGTAGCCCAGGGTCTCGTTGACCATGCGGAAGTCGTTCAGGTTAAGGTCCAGCAGTGCCAACCGGTAGCGCCCCCTGGAGGCACGCAGCAGAGCCTGCTCCAGGCGATCGAAAAACAGGTCACGGTTAATGAAACCGCTAGCCACCTCACGCCCCAACTGCCCCTGATTGCTTTCCTGCAGTTGCCGGCGATACCAGGCACAGCCAATCGCACGCCACAGGCCATGGGCGTCCAATGTACCTTTGGGCAGATAATCCGCCGCGCCGTTGCGCTTGAGAAACAGCAGACGATGGGCACCCGTCTCGGCACCCAACGCAATGATGGGCCGGTCATCGCTGGCTACCTGGAGATACTGCAGAAACGCCAGCTCAGTGCCACCAAACAGGGCGACATCCCACAAGATCAGATCAAACTGGGTGTTACTGATCAGGTCTTCACAGTCAGTCGCATCTGGGCACCAGGTCAGATCCGCACTGAACTCGCTCTGCCCTTTAAGCAAAGCCTGGTACCACAGGAAGTCACAATGTTCCGGCGTCAGAACCAGTAATCTGATGTGCGTGGCGGCGGGCTCCATAACTCTTCCTTCCTCGAGCATTGCATCCGTTCTTACAGTCCCTTTATTTAAGCACAGGAAGGCAGATATGGGGCCCGCTCTAGGGTAAAATAATTCGCCCTTGTCCAACGGTTGCAGGTAATTTGTGGCTCAACTCAACCCCCGCCAGCGTGATGCCGTTCATTACGTCGATGGTCCCTTGCTGGTACTGGCCGGGGCGGGCAGCGGCAAGACCAGCGTTATAACACGCAAGCTCGCCTATCTGATTGAACAGGTCGGCATTCCCGGGCGTCATATCGCCGCCGTTACCTTCACCAACAAAGCCGCCCGGGAAATGAAAGAGCGGGTCAGCAAGCTGGTGGACCGCAAGCAGGCCCGTGGCCTCACGGTCTGTACCTTCCATAACCTGGGCTTGACCATTATCCGCGAAGAGCACGCCCACCTGGGTTACCACCCCGGCTTTACCATTTTTGATGCAGAAGACGCCAAGGCCCTGTTGCAGGACCTGATGTTTCAGGAGGGCAGCACCGAGGCAGGCGATGAGCTCAATGATGTGCAGATGGTCATTTCCAACTGGAAAAACGCCATGCTGGCACCGGGCCACGCCCTCAGCAAAGCGGCTGACGAGCGGGAGCAGCGCATCGCTCTGGTCTACCAACGCTATTGCGAATACCTGAAAGCCTACAACGCAGTGGATTTTGATGACCTGATTCTGCTGCCGGTGCAGCTGTTCCGGGACATGCCTGACGTACTGGCAAAGTGGCAGCGCAAGATTCGTTACCTGCTGGTGGACGAATACCAGGATACCAACCTTTGCCAATACGCCCTGGTCAAACTGCTGGTGGCGCAACGGGCCGCCTTCACCGTGGTCGGGGATGATGACCAGTCCATCTATGCCTGGCGCGGCGCGAGGCCAGAAAACCTGGTACAACTAAAAGCGGATTTTCCCAGCCTGAAAATCATCAAGCTGGAACAGAACTACCGCTCCACCAGCCGGATCCTGAAAGCCGCCAACACGGTCATTGCCAATAATCCCCACGTTTTCGAAAAAGCCCTGTGGAGTGAGCACGCCGTCGGGGAAGAGCTGCGGGTGCTGCGCTGCCGCAACGAAGATGCCGAGGCGGAACGGGTTGCCACGGAAATACTGGACCGCAAGCTCAAGCAGGGGCTCACCTTCCGGGACTTTGCCGTGCTGTACCGGGGCAACCACCAGTCCCGGTTACTGGAGGTGAAGCTGCAGGCCTACCAGATTCCTTACCACATCTCCGGCGGCCAGTCGTTTTTTTCCCGCGGCGAGATCAAGGACGCCATGGGCTATCTGCGGCTACTGGTAAATCCCGACGATGACGCGGCTTTTTTGCGAGTGGTCAATGTACCGCGACGGGAGATCGGCCCCAAGACGCTGGAGCAGCTGAGCCATTACGCCCGCAGCCGCAAGGTGAGCCTGTTCCGCTCCCTGGGGGATATGGGGGCGGAAGCCCACGTACCCGAGCGGGGGCTGGACAAACTGCGGCGCTTTGCCAATTGGGTGGAGCGCACTTGCCAGCGCCTGCATCAGGAAGACCCGGTGCCGGTGATCAAACAACTGTTCACCGACATCGAATACGAAGAATGGCTGCATGAACACTCCGGCTCCCCCAAGCAGGCAGAGCGGCGGATGGATAACGTCTGGTACCTGGTGGAGTCCATCCGCCGTATGCTGGAGGATGGCCGCGGCACCGCGGATGAAATTGGTGTGGAGGATGCCATCACCAAACTGGTACTGCGGGACATGCTGGAACAGCAGGCCGAGGAGGACGACAGCGACAAAGTACAGCTGTTAACCCTGCACGCCTCCAAGGGCCTTGAGTTCCCTCACGTGTTCATCATGGGCCTGGAGGAAGAAATCCTGCCCCATCGCTCCAGCATCGAGTCCGGTGACGTGGAAGAGGAGCGCCGGCTGATGTACGTGGGCATTACCCGCGCCCGGGAAACCCTGGCCATGACCTACTCCGCTCAACGCAAGCAATACGGCGAGAAAATGGAAACCATACCCAGCCGCTTTCTGGATGAACTGCCGGAAGAAGACGTGATCTGGGAAGGGGTCGGCGACCTGGACAAGGAAGCCAACCAGAAACGGGGCAAGGCCACCCTCAAAGCGCTGTTGGGCGACCTGGGGTTATAAAAAAAGCAGCGGACCCGGAGGTGCGCTGCTTTTTTGTTGGCGGATGCTTAGAGCTGGTCGAGCATGTACTGTACAGACTTCTCAATCTCTTCATCGCTACAGCTGGCACAGCCGCCTTTGGCTGGCATGGCACCAATACCACCAATAGCGTTAGCCACCAGCGTTTCCAGACCCTTGTCCAGGCGGGATTCCCACTGACCGGCGTTACCGGTCACTGGCGCACCCGCCACACCCGCAGCGTGACAGGCCATACAGGCTGCGTTGTAGACATCCTGACCACTGCGCGGGCCGCTGGCCGCGGCGGCAGCCGGTGCAGCAGATGTCACCACACCCTCACAGGCCTCACCCGCGATACACACGCTGCCCACCGGCGCAATACGCGCACGGATTTGGTCTTCCACACTCGCGACGGCAGCGCCTGCCGCCAGGCCCAACCCCAGTACTGCTGCGACCAGAACTCTCATCATCTTCACTATTCACCTCGTTTTCCGAGCGTTAAGAATTATCAATCGCCGCATTATAGCGGGTGATGGGCTGGAAAAAAAACCAAGCAACCCCTTAACAGCGCATTTGTCACTACAACCCGGTAGCATAGACCCCACCAAGGAGGCCCCATGACCAACCCAACCACACAACACCACCCCTGGCGCAAGGCACTGCTTATCACTGAATTTTCGGCCCTGTTCGTGCTGCTGGGCAGCATGATGCTACTGTCCGGCCGCGCCCAGCAGGGGCTCGAGATCGCTACTGCCTGGCTGTTGCTGCCGGCCCTTGCCAGCCTGGCGGTGTTTATGAGCTTTCTTGGCCTGATGTACCTGCGCTGGGTAGCCGCCGCCGAGGGCAAGGCACAACGCCTGCACAAGCTGCTGTTTGCGTTGCTGGCCGCTGCCCTACTGAGCGTGTGGGCCTACGCCATTGTGCAAACGGTTCATAGTCTCTGACCTTATACGCAGGAGCACCCGAATGAGACGCTATGCCCTCAGCACGCTGGCTTTGCTCAGTATTGCCAGCCACTATGCCTTCGCAGACACCCCTCCCTGCCGTGACATCAGTGACCCGGAGGAGCGCCTGAGCTGCTATGACGCCGCCAGCGAGCAACACCTGTCAGACGAAAGCCCCCGTCTCGCCGAACAGGCGGTGGATCGGACCTTCGCCCGGGAGCGGGCGCTGACCTCCTTTGCCAGCGGCTTTGTACCCCACCGGCCCAGCTATATTCTGCCCGCCACCTGGATGAGCAGCCCCAACCAGAACCCGGTGTCACCCAATCTCGGCGTTGCCAGCTATGACGGTGAGCTGGACCGGGAAGAGGCCAAGTTCCAGATCAGTTTCAAGGTGCCCCTCCTCACCGGTGTATTTGATGATCGCACTACCCTGTGGTTCGGCTACACCCAGATATCCGTATGGCAGCTCTATAACAGCGAGAGCTCACGGCCGTTCCGCGAGACCAATTACGAACCCGAGCTGTTCATGCGCTACGAAACCCGACTAACCCTCGGCCCAGGGCGGCTGGATTACATTGCTGGCGGCCTGGTGCATCAATCCAACGGCCAGTCTGAGCCCCGCTCTCGCAGCTGGGACCGTTTTACCGCCGAAGCGGGTTACAGCATGGGCCGATGGCTGCTGATTGCGCGGCCCTGGTACCGCATCCCCGAAAGCCGTAACGAGGACGACAACCCGGATATTGAACGCTTCCTCGGCCACGGCGACCTGTGGGGCATTTACAAGGTGAACGATGAGGTGAATCTCAGCATGCGGCTGCGCAATAACCTGCGCCGCACCGACAACAAGACCAGTGTTGAGGCGGGGTTCAGCTTTCCCCTGGGGGAGAGCCTGAAAGGCTTTGTGCAGTATTACAACGGCTACGGCGAAACCATGATCGACTACAACAGCCGTATTCACCGTTTCGGGATCGGGATTACCCTTAACAACCTGCTGTGAATAAAAGAAGCCACGGACGGCACTGACTGGCACGGACGTTTTCCCGTAGGGAGGTGTCCTGCACAGAGCGGTCGCCCGTGGCTCTCGGTGGCGCTTGTTAGCTTAGCGCTTACTGGTTAAGTGCTTCCATCAGCGCCAGCAGTTCGGCGGTTTTAGCTTCCATCAACGGGATATCCGCGCGGGATTCCACGTTCAGGCGCACCACCGGCTCGGTGTTGGACATACGCAGATTGAAGCGCCAGTCATCAAACTCCACACTCAAGCCATCCACAAAGCTGACGGCCTTGGCATCAGGCGCGTAGCGTGCCTCAATGGCCTTGATCACCGCGGGCGGGTTGGCAATGGTGCGGTTGATCTCGCCACTGGCAGGATAAGCCTGAATGCGGTCATCAATCAGGGATGACAGGGTCTGGCCTGACTGACACAAACGCTCAGCCACCAGCAACCAGGGAATCATGCCGCTGTCACAGTAGGCAAAGTCACGGAAGTAATGGTGGGCACTCATTTCGCCACCGTACACCGCATCTTCATCCCGCATACGCTGCTTGATGAAAGCGTGCCCGGTTTTGCTCTCGACCGCCTCGCCACCCGCGTTGGCCACCAGATCCAGGGTGTTCCAGGTCAGCCGCGGGTCGTGAATCACCCGGCCACCGCCGGTCTTGCGCAGGAACTGGTCCGCCAGCAGGCCGACAATATAATAGCCCTCGATAAAACGGCCGTTCTCATCGAAGAAGAAACAACGGTCATAGTCGCCGTCCCAGGCGATACCCATAGCCGCACCCTTGGCTTTCACCATCTCGGCCGTTACCGCGCGGTTTTCCTCAAGGATGGGATTGGGCACGCCGTTGGGGAAGTTACCATCAGGCTCATGGTGGACTTTGATAAACTCAAACGGCAGATGCTGCTGCAGCTCATCAATCACCAGACCCGCACCGCCATTACCGGCGTTTACCACCAGTTTGAGGGGCTTCAGACTGGCCGCGTCCACATAACCCAGCAAATGGTCGATGTAGGCCGCCATGGTACTCAGAGGTTCATAGTGCCCCTGCTCCGGCGCGTCAGAAAATGGCTCCAGCACCCGGTCACGAATGGCGTTAAGACCATTGTCCGAACTGATGGGACGAGACTCTGGCCCCACCATTTTCATACCGTTGTGATTCTTTGGATTGTGGCTGGCCGTGACCATGATGCCGCCGTCCATCTTGAAATGGCTGGTGGCAAAATACACCTGCTCGGTGCCACACAGACCAATATCAAACACATCCGCACCCGCAGCCATCAAGCCGGACGCCAGCGCCTTGGTGATGTCCGGGCTGGACAGACGAATGTCGTAGCCAATGACCACCTTGCGGGCACCGGTCACTGCCACATAGGCCCGACCGATTTTCTCGGCCAGCTCCGGGTTCAGTTGCTCCGGCACCTGGCCCCGGATGTCATAGGCCTTGAAACAGCTCAAATCCATTGATAACTCACTCCGCTGAAGAGGACTGCAACTGGATATAGTTCGGCAGCCCCATTTGCTTGATCAGTTCCAGCTGGGTTTCCAGCCAGTCGATATGTTCTTCCTCGCCATCAAGAATCTTGCTGAACAGCTCGCGGCTGGCAAAATCCTGAACGCTTTCGCAGTACAGAATGGCGTCCTTGAGATCCTTGTGGGCCGCAAGCTCCAGCTTCAGATCACACTCCAGCATTTCCTGCACGTTCTCGCCGATCAGTAGCTTGTTCAGGTCCTGCAGGTTCGGCAGCCCTTCCAGAAACAGGATGCGCTCAATAACAGCATCCGCATGTTTCATTTCATCGATGGACTCTTCGTATTCCTTCTTCGCCAGGTGGGTGATGCCCCAATCCTTGTACATGCGGGAATGCAGGAAATACTGGTTGATGGCAGTCAGCTCATTGGCCAGCACCTTGTTCAAGTGCTGGATAACCTTCTTATCCCCTTTCATGGCCCTCGGCCTCCTCTTTCATCGATGCGAAACTGAGTAATCAGTAAACACAGAAGCCCCGGCGGCAAAACCACCAGGGCGAATCAATAAGCAAGGATAGCGGGTTAACGAGGAATAAAAAATCGCAAGGGGGAATAATTCTTGATACCAGCGCGCAAACTACGCGGGATGCGCCAACATACCCGCAAGCTCAAAATAATCTGTCTGCTGACTTTCACGCAGAATCTCACGAGCCATGGAGGCACAGCGCCCACACTGCCGCCCAACACCCATCTCCTTGCCCAACTGGCGCACGGAGTTACAACCATTGGCAGCCGCTTCGCGGATATCCCGATCAGTTACACCGTGGCAGAGACAGACGTACATGGCCAATGACCTCAATAGCAATCATTCATTGATGCGAATTATTGCCACTCACCAGCCTGTTTGCAAGTAATTCTTGTTTGAAAAATTGTTACAGGTAAGAAAATGTCCCAAGCGGCCAACCCACCCTGACATGGCTGCGGATGATTTTCACCACAGGTATTGGACTTTAACGCCCATCGGAATTATTATGGCGCCCTGATTTTTAGGTCAGACACCTTGGAATCAGCGGACTTCATCCATGCGGAGTTCGTGATAAGCCTGATACGCGCCCGTAGCTCAGCTGGGCGTAGGCGGAAACAGCGAAAGCAAGGCTTTCGCCCGCCGAAGCGGACGCCGCGATGCAACGCGGCGGACTGGACCCCGAAGGGGGAGCGCAAAAGCGCGCTATCCAGTGCACCGTAATTTGAGCCGGACTTCATCCATGCGGAGTTCGTGATAAGCCTGATACGCGCCCGTAGCTCAGCTGGATAGAGCGCTGCCCTCCGGAGGCAGAGGTCAGAGGTTCGAATCCTCTCGGGCGCGCCATATGCCATAAAAAAAGCCCACTGCGTGTGGGCTTTTTTATGGCACTTTGGTTTGCCCGGGGCCAGATGCAGAACCTCCCGGTTCGACCCGGAGCCCGCAACGCGGGCGCAGGGAACGTCGGCACACCGTGACGACGGCCCCGAAGGGGTGAGAGGCCGCAGGACGGCCGAATAATCCTCTCGGCCGCTCCATATTTTTCAAGGACTTACGTGAAAACGTAGGCCCTTTTTATTTGTCTGTGTCCAAATTGTGTCCATGGTGTGCCCAAGGATTTCAGGGTATATCTAGGAGCACAAAATTTCTGACCTTTGCACTGAAAGAGTCATCTTGAGCAATGGACACATAAAAAGGCCTTACTGACCATTTCCAATGCCCTGCTGAATGGGATGGCGCTGAGGACTATTAGCGCCTATGCAGCAGTTGTTATTTCACAAAGCGTGCTGTCTAGCCATTCGACGGCAGGAATCACTCCCGAACAAAAGTCGGCCATAATTGCCTAGGGTCTACTTTTGAATCCCGCTAAGAATGGGGGGATTACCGCTGCGCCTCACTGATCCAACGCCGGACCATGTTGGCGTTGAGACCGTTATCCAATGAGATCCGGGAAACGGAAGCACCGGGCTCCAAACACTGGGCAACAATCTGGGCTTTGAATTCCCGGGAAAATCGGCGAAGGCGTTGGTAGGGCTTGGTTACGCTACTTCGTTAATGTTAAGTGTCCACTAGAAAATAAGTGGACACTATCCTGAAAGCGGCAGCGCCTCGCCCAAGATGGGATCACCGGACGCTTACGATTTATTTAGGGAGCTAAATAGGGTTTTGCGGTTATTTGATGCCGGAATACTGCCAATTACCGTGATTTTAATGCGCTCTGACGGCCAATCTAACACTTTCAGATCCTGGTTGTCCTTCTGGGACAATGGACTTTCTCCCCGTTTTCACATCAGGCTCAGCTGAGTGCCGGCGTCAGCTTCGGACGTACCATCCGGGACGTTTTTTCCTTTGCGCAAATCTGAAACACGCTGTTTTGCGAGCTTTCCCGCTTGCCGACAGTCAACGATTGGCGCCGGGTACGGCAAAAGCCCCAGGCCGCGAGCTTCGTCACTCAGGCTTCCAGCCGTGCGTGTTACGTCGTGAATGCCAACACCTTTAAGCGCTCGCAATTCCGGCACCCAGCGACGGACAAAGGCGCCTTCCGAATCGTTGTCGATACCCTGCTTTATGGGGTCATACACCATCAGGTTGTCAAAGCTCGATGTGCCAGAGGCTACATTGTGAATGGGATAATGGACGGCAGGTTCGTAGTCCAGGAATTCTCTTGCAAGATGCCGAGCTACTTGCAGCGTTGGCAGCCAGAGGTTCATCGTTGCGAACGAGACCACCGTTGCCCGCAGCCGCATATTGATCCAGCCAGTCTGCCGAAGACAACGCATCGCAGCATCAATGTAGGGCACGCCTGTTCGCCCGGCTTTCCAGGCCTCAAATCGTTCTGAGTCGAATTCCGACTCCCGCACACCGTCAAACTGCGGCAGCATGTGCCGATATTCCAACTCTGGGTGATGCTCGAACGTCTGTATGTACTGTCGTCGCCACATCAGGCGATCCAGATAGAAGCGAGCTCGCTCCTGGAGCTTTTGGAAGGACTCGGGGCTGAGCTTTTCGTGTCCCAGGCTCACTACGCCATCAACGGCTTGAAACACCTCTCGATCGGAAATGATGCCGTAAGCTAGATACGTTGATAGCCGGGAGCACCCGTTCCAAGCCGTGTTGGGGCTGGAAATCTGAAACGGGTAGCGTTGGAGACTCCGAATGCTAAAGAAGCTTCTCATCGCATTCACCGCCAGTGTCCGCCCTCCCCTCTGTCGGAGAGGTTTATCTTCGCCTGCGGCCACCGGGATGGATTCTGGCGAGGCTGCAGGTAGCGGCGGCTTAGCGAAGCGGTTAGTCAGACTGGTGCCCGTCGGATCTTTCAGCTTACGGGTAACGCACTGAGCGAAGTAATCCGGAAACGACAATGACGCTTGCTCACCGCGAGCCACTCCGTTCTGTTCGCATTCCATCAACTCGATACCCGCGGTCTGACACCAGGCCTTTATCTGCTTATCCCGCTCGTATTGGCTGTTTTGCGTTGTCTCCCGGTGGGTCCAGATGCGGGTAATGGGGGTAATCCGGTGGAGCCGTTTGAAAACATCCAGGCTTTCCCCGACAAGCTCCAGCAACTGCCCTCCAAGGCGTTCTATTTCGACGCGCAGCTCCGCCAATGTTTCCTGCACGAAGACTTGGTGTTGGCGTGAAACGTCTGGCTGAGAGATCAGATTGGGCTCGTGAACATACACCGGCAAAACCGGACCGTAGCTGCGTACACCGGCCATTGAAAAATAGAATGGATCTGAGTCTTGTAACCTCAGATTTCGCTTAAGCCAGAAAATTTGCATAGCTGTAGTTGCCCCCGCTAAACCGAACACCACCTCATTCGTTTGATGCCAGTTCCGCCCGGTATTCCCAGGGCGATTTCATTTTCAGCCCCTTGTGCGGGTGGCTGCGATTATAGTCTTCGATCCATT
>JAIUMV010000015.1 GCA_022565395.1 Marinobacter sp. | reverse complement strand
GTTGTGTGGTGGCCCCCCGGGTGGGGGGCGATATTTCGGCCTTGGGGGGGTTTTTTTCCCCGCTTTTCAAACCCCCGCCCGGTGGGGGCGCGGCCCCCCTTTAAACGGGCTCACCGCGCTCCGGTTCCTCCGCAGGAGGAGAACGCTTCCTAGCCCAGCTTATCCAGGTCGCGAACGCCACCCTTGTCGGCGCTGGTGGCCAGCAGTGCATAGGCTTTCAGTGCAGTGGACACCTTGCGTTGACGCGGCGCGGCAGGCTGCCAGCCCAGCTTGTCGCGCTCGGCACGACGACGGTCCAGCTCAGCCTGGTCCAGCTTCACATTGATGCTGCGATTGGGAATGTCAATCTGGATCAGGTCGCCATCTTCCACCAGTCCAATCGCACCACCGGCGGCGGCCTCGGGTGAGGCGTGGCCGATGGAGAGGCCGGAGGTGCCACCGGAGAAGCGCCCGTCTGTCAGCAGTGCGCAGCTTTTGCCCAGGCCTTTGGACTTCAGGTAACTGGTGGGGTAGAGCATTTCCTGCATACCAGGGCCGCCTTTCGGGCCTTCGTAGCGAATAATCACCACTTCACCGGCTTTGACTTCATCGTTGAGGATGCCATTCACTGCCGCGTCCTGGCTTTCAAATACCTTGGCAGGGCCCTCAAACACGTAGATCTCTTCATCCACCCCGGCAGTTTTCACAACGCAGCCGTCCTGGGCAATGTTGCCGAACAGCACCGCGAGTCCGCCTTCCAGCGAATAGGCGTTTTCCAGTGAGCGGATACAACCATTGGCGCGATCACCGTCCAGAGACGGCCAGCGCGTGCTCTGGCTGAAGGCTTGCTGAGTGGGGATGCCAGCGGGGCCGGCCTTGTAGAAGTTCACCACCTCGGGGGAGGGCTGGCGCATGATGTCCCAGGCATCCAGTGCGTCCTTCAGTGTGGGCGCATGGACAGTCGGGATGTCGGTTTTGAGCAGGCCTGCGCGGTCCAATTCCCCCAAAATGCCCATCACGCCGCCGGCGCGATGCACGTCTTCCATATGGTACTTGGGGGAGTTGGGCGCAACTTTGCTGAGCTGAGGCACCTTGCGGGAGAGCAGGTCAATCTCATGCAGGGTGAAGGGCACGTTGCCCTCCTGCGCAGCCGCCAGCAGGTGCAGAATGGTGTTGGTGGAGCCGCCCATGGCGATATCCAGCACCATGGCGTTCTGGAAGGCGTCGGGAGATGCGATGCTCAGGGGCAAAACGCTGGCATCATCCTGTTCATAGTAACGGCGGGTGATATCAACGATGCGGCGCCCCGCCTCCAGGAACAATTGCTCCCGATCAGCATGTGTCGCCAGCATGGAGCCGTTGCCCGGCAAAGCAAGGCCGATAGCTTCGGTCAAGCAGTTCATGGAGTTGGCAGTAAACATGCCGGAGCAGGAGCCACAGGTGGGGCAGGCGCTGCGTTCGTATTCTTCGACCTGCTCGTCCGTGGCGTTGGGGTCGGCTGCGATCACCATGGCATCCACCAGGTCCAGTTTGTGCTCGGACAGCTTGGTTTTGCCGGCTTCCATGGGGCCGCCGGACACGAAAATGGTGGGAATGTTGAGGCGCATGGCGGCCATCAGCATGCCCGGGGTAATCTTGTCGCAGTTGGAGATACATACCAGGGCGTCTGCACAGTGGGCATTCACCATATATTCCACAGAGTCGGCAATGATTTCCCGGGAAGGCAGGGAGTAGAGCATGCCGTCATGCCCCATGGCGATACCGTCGTCCACCGCGATGGTGTTGAATTCCTTGGCCACACCGCCGGCTTTTTCGATTTCACGACAAACCAGCTGACCCAGGTCCTTGAGATGGACATGGCCGGGAACGAACTGGGTGAAAGAATTGGCGACCGCGATGATGGGCTTGCCGAAATCTTCGTTTTTCATGCCCGTTGCTCGCCAGAGGGCGCGGGCACCTGCCATGTTGCGACCGGCAGTGGATGTGCGGGAACGGTACTGAGGCATGGTCTGTGAATCTCTCCGTCGGTAGGTATGGTGCAGAAGGTGCTAACAATGCTGTTTATGGTGTCAGCATACCAGATTTCGCCAAATGCAGTGGATAGCGACCATCATGCCGTATCACCGTTGACATAATTGGCCTAAACGTATGCATCTGTCTGGTTGGTAGTCCCGTACAGAGTCTGTAAACTGGCGCAACATACCCATTCAGGGATAGAGGACTGCAACGTGGCGTTTTTTTCCCGCACATTCGGTAAATCTAAGGTGGCCTCCGGGCCTGAAAAGAGCCATGAGGTGCTGCAACCCAAGACGCTGCGGCAGTTTCAGCCGCTGGACCGTCTGTCTGAAGATCAGTTGATCGTGCTGGCTAACCGGGCCGAGCATCGCATGTTGGGGGCTGGCCAAAAGCTGTTTGAGCGCGGCAGCCGTGATGGTTTGGATTATTTCCTGCTGTCGGGCTCGCTGGAGTTGACTTCAGGTGATGGTCGCAAGCTGAGAGTGGCAGCTGACAGCGATAAGGCGTGCTCTGCGATTGCCAGACTACAACCGCGTATGTATGACGCAGTAGCTGCGGAAATATGCAGTTTTTTGGTGCTCGAACAAGATGTGCTCAACCAACTTCTGAAGAAAGCCCCTCAAGACGCTGGCGATGTGCAGGATGCCGGTATCCAGGGCGCAGATGAAGAGCACGACCTGTTGATGGAATTCTATGCCGACCTGAAAGCCAACAAAGTCGAGCTGCCCAGCGTGCCTGACATTGCCTGGAAGGTGCGCCGGGTGGCTGACGACGATATGTCCACGGCGCAGGATATCGCGACGGTGATCACCGCCGACATCGCCATGTCCGCCAAAATCGTCAAAGCGTGTAATAGCCCAATCTACCGGGGATTTTCCGATGTGACCAATGTGCGGGAGGCGGTAGTTCGCCTGGGAACCAATGCCACCCGCCAGCTGGTGACGGTGTTTGCCATGCGGGAGATTTTTCGCTCCCGTCATCCACAGCTCAAGCAGCGCATGGAATCGCTCTGGCAACACTCCCGCGAAGTCGCCGCCCTGAGCTGGGTATTGGCTCATCACAGTGACGGTATCAACCCGGAAGAAGCCTTGTTGGCGGGTTTGCTTCATGACATCGGCGCCATACCGGTGTTGGTCCATGCGGAGCATCACGTCAATCTGTTTGCCGATGAGCAGCGTCTGGACAAGGTGGTTGCCGCCATGCGGGCTGAGATCGGCGCTGCCATGCTGACAGACTGGGGGTTTCCCGCCGCCTTTGTGGAAGCGGCCCAGCATGCGGAAGACTGGGACTTTCATAGCCGTGAAGCCAAGCCTGTGCTGGCGGATGTCGTCATTGTCGCCCAGCTACACAGCATGATCAGCAACCAGCGCAATGAGGGGCTCCCGGCCTTTGAGCAGGTGCCTGCCTATCGTCGGTTGGGGGAGTTGGAGCTGAGCGCATCCCGCAGTCTGCAGCTGCTCAATGAAGGTAGGGACAAGGTGCAGGAAGTGCAGCGCCTGCTGGCGACGGGCTGAGGTTCGTCACGCCGCACGCGCCAAATCGACTATGCTTGCAGACATGTTCCACTTGTTTTTGTTTGGTTAGCCATGCATCAGAATGACGGCACCGCGGTGCCCCTGTTTCCGCTGAACTCGGTTGTGTTGCCCGGTGGCCGCATCCCGCTGCAGTTATTTGAACCCCGTTATCTGGATATGCTGAGCCGTTGCCTCAAGGATAACAGCGGGTTTGTGGTGGTGTTGTTGCAGTCAGGTCAGGAGGCTGGCACGGTCGCCACTTTCTATGATGTCGGCACGTATGTGGACATCATTGACTTCCAGCAGTTGGATAATGGTTTGCTGGGCATCGTTGTGGAAGGGCGCCAGAAAGTGCTGGTACACAACACCTGGAAGCAGCCTGACGGGCTGAATCTGGGGCAGGTGGATGATCTGCCGGCAGAGCCGGAGCGGGTGTTGCCGGGTCAGTTTCGTGAACTGTCGGGTGTGTTGCAGGCATTGATGAAACACCCTGTGGTGCGGGATCTGGGGATGCGGGTCAATTTTGAGGATGCCAGCCAGGTGGGCTGGCGCCTGACGGAACTGCTGCCCCTGGAGGCTGTGGAAAAACAGCGCCTGGTGGAGATGCAGGATCCGGAAGCCCGATTGCAGCAGCTGCAGATCCTGCTGGACAGTATGGCCTGAGCCGCCTGGTTACAGCGGTGTGTAGCGCAGGGTGGCGATATCCCAGCGCAACCAGATAACCACCAGTGTCAGTAGCAGCCAACCCGCCAGCGCCAGATAGGTGGTCCATTCCGGCTGTATGGGCTGGCGGTCGTAACGACTGAAGCCAGCTCGGGTCAGACCGCAGATAGCCATACCAATCAAAAGCCCGCCGACAATGTCGCTGAACCAGTGTACGCCCAGATAAAGCCGGCTGAATGCCACCACCACGACGGGTGCGGTCAGCGCGGTATATACCCGCCAGCGCTTGCGGTGAGGCAGCTCCGCTGCAATCAGGCTGGCAATAAGGCCTACCAATACGGTAATGCCCACCGTGTGCCCGCTGGGATAGGCATAGGATTCCGGTGCCAGTAAAGTCAGTTCTGGCCGGGGTACCGCCAGCAGTGTTTTCAGTCCCTCGGTCGTGATCAGGGCCAGCAGGCCGGCAATGGTCACGTGCAGCGCGGCCGCATAGTAGCCTCTGAACGCCAGCAGCAACACCAGCAGGCCAAAGGCAGGCACCAGCGCGGGCAGATCAGCAGCCATGCTGATGCCCTGAAACACCGGGTCCAGCAGAGGCTGGCGTACGGCCTGGAACAGTTCGGTGGCGTAGAGGTCCGCTTCCCGCAGGGTTTTCGACACGGCCACAAACAGGCTCCAGAGCACCACCAGGGCCGTGCTGGCAATGCCCAGTGTCAGTGAGGCGAGGGGGAATTCACGGCCATCCGGGCGCTGGTTCGACAGGGCCAGCCACAGGCGCTTACCAACGGGATAGCGACTCATCACCCGTTGCAAGCGGCTGTAGAATTGGCTGTCCCGGTCCATTTCCCAATGAAAGCGAAAGAACAGGGTGTACATGGCGATCAGTACCAACAGGCTGACCACCAGTACCGGCAGCAATTCAGGCGGGAAGTTTACGTCCCGGGACAACGCGCTGCCCACCGCGTAACCGGGAATAATGTAAACCGGTGCCCAACCTATTGCAGACAGGATATTGAAGGAAAAAAAACGCCGCTGCGACATGCCGAAGGCGCCTGCCACGACGGGGATAATCGGGCGCAGGGGGCCGATAAAGCGCCCGATAACCACGCTTTTGCCGCCGTGATCACGGAAAAAGTGCTCACCTCGTGACAGCAATGCCGGGTGGCGGCTGAATGGCCAGAGACCGTTGATGCGATAACCCAGGATGCGCCCCAGCCAATAGCTCAGGGCGTCGCCAACGATGGCCCCTGCTGCGGCCCAAATCAGCACCTCCCCGAGGGGGATGCCGGCCTTGGCCGCCAGGGCGGTGACGGCGGAGAGCATCACCACGCCCGGCAAAATCAGGCCAACCACCACCAGGGATTCGGCCATGGCAATGGCAAAAATGGCGCCCGAAATCCAGGCGGGCTCCTGCGCCAGAAAATCCGCTAACTGGTGCAGCCAGTCCATCATGCTCTAGGTTGCAATTCGGCCAGATAACAGATGCGGTCCGTGCCCAGCTTCTGCGCCTGGGTTAATGCAGCCAGGGCGCGCTCCTTGAGCTGGCTGGCACGGGTATCGTCAGCCTGGCGGATGGTGCAGCCGACGCTGACGGTGACCCGCCCCGCCTGCGGCCAGGTCTGTTCAGCAATGGTACGGCGTATGCGCTCGGCGATTACCCGTAACCCCTCTTCTGGTGTGAATGGCAGAATCAGGAAGTAGCTGCCCTGGCTGGTTGAGTAGAGGGTGTCGCCTGCTCGAATGGCGGAGAACAACAGGCCGGTGAGGTCCTTGTTCAGGGTCGCCATGCCTTCATCGCCGATCAGGCGCTGGGTTTCCTGCAGGTAATCCAGTTGCAGGGCCACCACCGCCAGCGGGTGGCTGGTGACCCGTGAGCGGCTGATTTCTTTCTGCAGGGTTTCATCCAGAAAGCGGGCATTGTGGGCGCCGGTATCTGGGTCGGTAATGGCAAGGTCCTCGGCGGACTGGGCCATGTGGTCGTAATGCCAGATATACAGGGCAGCGATCACGAACAGGCCCAGAGCGCCGGCACTGCGACTGAGGGCGACATTGGCCGGCAGGGTGAGCAGCTGCTGGACAGCCAGCAACGCCAGGGTCAGCAAGGACAGACCAATTCCCCACCGCAATGGCAGGATCAGCAGGTTCAACAGCAGTACTGGCAACAGCCAGAAGCTGATATCGGTGCCCCGATAGCTGAACACGGTGACCAGAATAATCAGGTTGAGGGCGCCGATCACCACCTTGTGGCCGGGCGCGGTCAGTTGTTTGCGTCGCATGATCAGGGTGTAGACGGCGCCACCCATCATCAGCAACACCAGGCTGGCAGCGACAAAGAACAGTTCATAGAAACCGTAGATCAGGTTCTGACCTGCCAGCAGGGTCAGGGCCAGGGTTGCCAGGCCATAGCCTGCCAGATGAGTGTGGGTACGCAGGCGCGTTTCAGTCATTGTGCCGGCCCTCCCACAACACTGCTCTGAGTGGACCAGGTGCTGTAGGACTGGCAGCGATTGCCGCCCTGCTGCTGGGCCCGGCGCAGGGCATGGGCGGCGGAGTGCTGCAGGCTGTTGGCATCGTCACCAATGTTCAGCCCGGCAATACCCGCGCTGACTGTCAGCTCCAGGTGGTAGGACTGGATCAGCTCCCGCAGGCCTTTACGGATCTTTTCTGCCTTGGTGGCGGCCTCGGCGGTGCGGTTGCCGGGCAGTATGATGAGAAACTGCAGGTCTGCCACCCGGTAGTAGCTGTCAAAATCGCGCAGCTGGGCGTGCAGATAGCGGCCAATGCGGGGCAAAATGGCGCGGATGTCTGCGTCGTGATGGCGGTCATACAGGTGCGTGTCCAGGCCAATCATGATCACCGACATGTCGGTGCCTTCCCGTTCGCTGCGCTGTATTTCCTTATGCAGGTCGGCAGACAGGTAGTCACGGCTGGCGGCCTGCGTCAGCTCATCTGTGCGCCGTAGTGGGGCCAGTTGTGCCGCCTTGTAATTGCGCAGGAAGATAAACACACCTGACAGCAGGGTGGTCAGGATCAATGCCGGTATCAGCTGGTGGTGCTCGGGGCCGAACTGGCCGTTGGCGGCCAGCACCATGAGCAGGAAGACAAAGCTCAAGGTCAGTAACACTGCCAGCCACAGGGGCCAGAGTGCGAACAGCACCAGAGGTAGCGCAAAGGCCCAGAACGCAGGGGCTGGTTTGCCTGCCCAGAAGGCAAGGCACAAAAGGCCCGCAATGACCAGCGAGAGGCTGCGCCCCAGCGCCAGACGATGCCGTTGCTGTCTGTGGCGACCACTGGCAAACTGCAACCAGATTAATGCAGCGGTTAATACCGCCAGGGCCAGGGTAAGCCACTCTGCAGCGGTCAGTGCCACCAGCGAGACCAGCGCAAACAGGAGAATGCCAGCTCTGGCGAGCCGGCTGGGCAGAAATTTTTCAGCCGCCTGGGGCATGTTAAATGGCGTCCTTTCTGTCAAAGCCAAGGGCAGGCGTGATGTGATACGCGTTAGCCCTGTATAATAAACACTTGATGAGTATAGGTGAAACGCATTCCCCTGCGGAGCGTGGAATTTCCGCCTCTGGATTGCGGTCGTGCATCTTCACGCATGTTGACTGTTTAAGGAATCCCCAATGGATGTTGTCCAATATATGACCGAAGTGGGCCAGCAGGCCCGCGCGGCCGCAAGCCGCATTGCCCGTGCCACCACGGCCGAGCGCAACAATGCGCTGCTGGCCATGGCCGATGCCATCGATGCCGCCCGCGCGGAACTGACCCTTGCCAACGGCAAGGATCTGGCCAAGGGACGTGAGAATGGCCTTGACCCGGCGATGCTGGACCGGCTGGAACTGACGCCGGCACGTATTGACAGCATGATCGAGGGCTTGCGTCAGGTGGCGGCATTGCCAGATCCCATTGGTCAGATTACCGATATGAACTATCGGCCCTCGGGTATCCAGGTGGGCAAGATGCGGGTGCCCCTTGGGGTCATTGGCATTATCTATGAGTCCCGTCCGAACGTGACGGTGGAAGCCGCTAGTCTGTGCCTTAAGTCTGGCAATGCCACCATTCTCCGTGGCGGTTCTGAGTCTATCCATTCCAACCAGGCGATTGCCGCCTGTATCCGTCAGGGGCTGGCGCTAGCGGGCCTGCCCGCTGAGGCTGTGCAGGTGGTGAAAACCACCGACCGGGCAGCGGTTGGGCAATTGATTACCATGCCGGACTATGTGGATGTGATCGTGCCCAGGGGCGGCAAAGGGTTGATTGAACGCATCAGCAAAGATGCCCGGGTACCGGTGATCAAGCACCTGGACGGCATCTGTCATGTCTATGTGGACGCCGATGCTGACCTGGAAAAAGCCATCCGGGTGGCGGTTAACGCGAAAACCCATCGCTACGGCACTTGTAACACCATGGAAACGCTGCTGGTGGACGCGGCTGTGGCTGCGCAATGGTTGCCGGGTCTGGCCCAGGCCATGCAGGCAAAGGGTGTTGAGTTGCGGGGCTGCGAGCAGACCCGGGCGCTGGTGGCGGACGTCACAGTAGCCACCGATGAGGACTGGGTAACCGAATATCTGGCGCCCATTCTTGCGGTCCGTGTGGTTGCGGGGCTGGATGAGGCCATTGCCCATATCAACCGCTATGGCAGCCATCACACTGACAGTATCATCACTGAAAACTACACCCGTGCCCGTCGGTTCCTGACGGAAGTGGACTCCAGTTCCGTCATGGTTAACGCCTCGACGCGCTTCGCCGATGGCTTCGAGTATGGGCTTGGTGCGGAAATCGGCATTTCCACCGACAAGATTCATGCCCGTGGGCCGGTGGGCCTGGAGGGGCTGACCTCTCAGAAGTATGTCGTGTTCGGCGATGGGCACATCCGTCAATGAGGCTTTTATGACCTGCGCTGAGGGGCTGCACCTGGTGTTTGGTGGCACGTTTGACCCGGTGCACCACGGGCATTTGCGGATGGCGGTGGAACTTAAGGAGCGGCTGGGCGTCTCAAGCGTACATCTGATGCCCAGCAAGGCGCCGCCTCATCGCCCTCAGCCGGGTGCCAGCGCGGAGGAACGTCTCGCCCTGCTGGCATTGGCAGTGAACGGAGAGCCGGGTCTGCAGGTGGATGACCGTGAACTGCGACGAGACAGTCTGTCCTGGACCGCGGACTCGTTGCAGCAGCTGCGGGATGAGCTGGGCCCGGCGTGCCCGTTGGCCATGGTCGTGGGTACGGACGCCTTCGCGGGTTTTGACAGCTGGCGCGACTGGCAGCGGATACCGGAGCTGGCCCATATTGTGGTGATTCGGCGCCTGGGCGCTGAACTGGCAGCCGGCAGCGCGCCCTCGCAGTTACAGCAGGCAAGGGCTGCGGACAGCGTTGAGGCTCTGCACCGTCAGCCTGCCGGGCTGGTGTTGTCGCTGGCGCTGCCGGTGCTGGATATCTCCGCCACCATGGTACGGCAGCGGCTGGCCTCTGGCCGTTCTGCCCGTTATTTGGTGCCGGATCGGGTGTTGCAGGAAATACAGGCCCGCGGACTCTACGGCAGCAGGTCGTCGTCAGGGGGTAATTTGCGGCAGTGAATGCCGTGTGTCGTTGGGAAAGGTGTTACACTAGGCCCTGTAACCACGTGCTTCCCAAAACTGTGGAGGCCCCGCCGCCAAACAGGGTAACGAATGCAGGCAGATCAACTGAAAGATATTGTGATTAACGCTCTGGAAGGGCTGAAGGCTCAGGACATCAGTGTTCTGGACGTTAAAGACCGCACCAGTGTAACCGATTTTATGGTGGTGGCGTCCGGCACGTCCAACCGGCATGTGCGCTCTTTGGCAGAATCCGTGGTGCAGGACATCAAAGAGAAGACTGATTTGATGCCCTGCGTGGAAGGCGGCCAGACCAGCGACTGGATTCTGGTGGATCTGGGGGACATCGTGGTGCACCTGATGATGCCAGCAACCCGGGAATTCTACGACCTGGAGCGACTCTGGCGGGATGCCCCGAAACTGGGTGCCGCGGGCAGCGAATAGGCGCCCTGGGTAATTTAAAGGTTCTACATGCGGTTGCGATTGCTCTGTGTCGGGCAGAAAATGCCCGGCTGGGTTACCGAGGGCTACCAGGAGTATGCCCGGCGAATGCCCCCTGATTTGCCTCTGGATCTGCTTGAAGTGCCTCTGGCCACGCGCGGAAAGAACGCCGATATTCCCCGTTTGATGGATAAGGAAGCTGATAGCCTGCTGGCTGCTGTGGGCAAGTCAGACCGCGTTGTGGCGCTGGAGGTGGGTGGCAAGGCCTGGTCTACCGTCCAGTTGGCGGAGCAGCTTGAGCGCTGGCAGATGGATGGCCGGGATGTCAGTTTTCTGGTGGGCGGCCCCGATGGCCTGGCGCCCCAGTGCCGGACGCGTGCCGAGCAGCAGTGGTCGCTGTCGCCCCTGACTTTACCGCACCCGCTGGTGCGGATCTTACTGGCGGAGCAGCTGTATCGCGCCTGGACGGTCACCCGCAACCATCCCTATCACCGAGCGTAGGCACACCGTATGTCATGGGATGAATTCAAGGATACCGCAGCAGAGCGTCGCCTGTTCCAGCGTCGCCTGCTAGTGATGCTGTTCCTGCTGATTGCCCTGACCTGCCTGCTGGTGGCTCGCCTCTACTATCTGCAGATCGTGCAGCATGAAACTTTCTCCACCCTGTCAGACCGTAACCGGGTTCAGGTGCAGCCGGTGCCTCCGACCCGAGGGCTGATCTACGATCGTAATGACCATCTGTTGGCGGAAAATCGGCCGGTATTCAGTGTTACCCTGATTCCTGAGCGTGTACCGAATATGGAAGACACGCTGCACGCCTTGCAGCAGATTCTGGCAGTCACAGACGAGGATCTGGAGCGCTTCCGGCGCCGCTTGCGAGAGGCCCGGCGGCCCCACTCCCCCATCCCCCTGCGTTATGACCTCAATGAGCATGAAATTGCCGCCATGGCAGTACATCGACACCAGTTCCCAGGTGTTGAAGTGGACGCCGAACTGGTACGCCATTACCCCTTCGGTGAACTGACTGCTCATGCCCTGGGTTATGTGGGCCGTATTAACCGTGAGGAACTGCGCCGTATTGACCCGGTGAATTACGCCGGCACCAACTACATCGGCAAGTCAGGGGTTGAGCGTTTCTATGAAGAGCTGCTGCATGGCCGGGTGGGCTATCAGCATGTAGAAACCAACGCCCGTGGCCGGGTGTTGCGGGTACTGGATCGGGTCAACCCGCGCCCCGGTGAGGACATCAAACTGCATCTGGATATCCGGCTGCAGGAACTGGCCTTCAAGCTGCTGGAAGGGCGGCGCGGCGCTATTGTAGCTATTGAGCCTGAAACAGGCGGCATCCTGGCGCTGGCCAGTGTGCCGAGTTTTGATGCCAACCAGTTTGTCACCGGCATCAGCGTGGCGGATTACCGCGAACTTAATGAGTCCAGGGACAAGCCCTTGTTCAACCGCGCCTTGCGCGGACAGTACCCGCCCGGCTCCACCATCAAGCCAATGCTCGGCATTGCGGGCCTGGACAGTGGTGCGACCACCCGAGACCGGATGGTATGGGACCCGGGTTATTTCCAGATTACTCCGACCGGACGCCGTTACCGGGATTGGTTGCGCACCGGTCATGGCTGGGTTGATCTGAAGCGCTCGGTTGCCGTGTCCTGTGACGTGTATTTTTACGACTTGGGGATGCGCATGGGTGTGGATGCCATGCACGAATACCTTTCCCTGTTTGGTTTTGGTCGTGATGTCTCACTGGATGTTCGTGGTGCCTTGCCGGGGTTGTTGCCGTCCCGGGACTGGAAACGGGGGGCTCGCAATGAACCCTGGTATCCGGGGGATTCCGTCAATATGAGTATCGGCCAGGGGTATATGCTGGCCACACCCTTCCAACTGGCTGCGGCTACGGCGGTTACCGCCAACCGGGGCGTGTGGGCTCAGCCGCGTATGCTGCGGGATGTTGTCGGCCACGAAACACTCGACGGCATTCTGGCGGAGGAAACCCTGCCGCCCATCAATCTGAAAAATCCAGATGACTGGGATTTTGGCATTCGTACCATGGTAGAAGTTATGCACGGTCGTGAGGGGACTGCCCGGGCGTCAGGCCGGGGGGCGACTTACCAGATGGCAGGGAAGACAGGTACCGCCCAGGTGTTCAGCCTCGCTGAGGATCAGGAGTACAACGAGGATGAGATTCATGAGCGGTTGCGGGATCATGCGCTTTTTCTCGGGTTCGCTCCGGTGGACAAGCCGAAAATCGCAGTCGCTGTGATTGTTGAGAACGGTGGCGGTGGCAGTTCCACGGCCGCGCCTGTAGCCCGGGCCATGTTTGATGCGTGGCTACTGGGGTTTGAGGATGACAAGGCCGGTGTGGTTGCGCAGCGGTCAGCGGGAGGTCGGGACGATGGCTAGGCGGGACTTTGTCCACCGTATGCCCGGCCACAGCTTGCCCGAACGGCGCAGCTGGCTGGCAGCCCTGCATATTGACTGGCCGTTACTGGTCTTGTTGCTGTTGCTGGCCGCTGGTGGCATGGTGGTGCTGTACAGCGGCGGCGACGCCCGCCGGGAGATCATTGAGGCGCAGTTGATGCGTTTTGGCCTGGCCTTTGGGGTCATGTTCGTGTTTGCCCAGTTGGACCCCTCTGTATACCGCCGCTGGGCACCCTGGCTCTACGTAGTGGGCCTGGCCGGACTGGTGGCGGTGTTGTTGATCGGGGTGGGTGCCAAGGGGGCCCAGCGCTGGCTGGCGTTGCCGGGTCTGCCCCGGTTCCAGCCTTCGGAGTTCATGAAGATAGGTGTGCCGTTGGCGGCAGCCTGGTACCTGTCCCGCTACTATTTGCCCCCCAAATTCTCACGGGTTGCCGTTGCTCTGGCGCTGGTGTTGTTACCGATGATGCTGATCATGCGCCAGCCTGATCTGGGCACTGCCTTGCTGGTGGGTTCAGCAGGGTTGTTCGTGGTGTTCTTCGCTGGCATCAGCTGGCGGCTGATTGGGGGCTTTTTCGCGCTGGTGGCGACGGCGGCGCCACTGATGTGGTTTTTCGTGCTGCGGGAGTATCAGAAGCAACGCATTCTGACGCTGCTGGACCCTGGCAGTGATCCGCTGGGCGCAGGCTGGAACATTATCCAGTCCAAAACTGCCATCGGTTCTGGCGGTATGAGCGGCAAGGGTTGGCTGCAGGGCACCCAGTCCCATCTGGACTTTCTGCCAGAGAGCCATACGGATTTTATTGTGGCGGTACTGGCGGAGGAGTTCGGCTTTATCGGGGTGCTGGCCCTGCTGGCGGTGTACCTGCTGATTATCCTGCGCTGTCTGTATATCGCCGTAAACGCACAGGATTCCTTCAGCCGTCTGCTGGCGGGTGCGCTGACCATGACATTCTTCATCTACGTGTTTGTTAACATCGGAATGGTGAGCGGTATTCTGCCCATTGTTGGTGTGCCGCTGCCGTTGGTCAGCTACGGTGGCACGTCCATTGTTACCCTGATGGCAGCGTTCGGCATTCTGATGTCAGTACATACCCACAGGCGCATGATTGATGCATGAGGTGTTCCGGGTTTGACCGGAGGCTGGCAATACGGTGATTAGCGTCTTAATGTTTCGTCATGTCCCTGAAGCGGGACGCTTGGGTACAATGAGCGACTTTCGGCAACAATAACAGGGACTGCGGATTTCATGATGCGATTTGGCAAATTCTGGCTGTGTTGCCTGGCAGGCTGCTATATGGGGCTCGCGCAGGCAGCCACCTTCCCCTACGTGGCCAGTGAACGGGCTGATGTGGCCGCCTTTGTTGATGATATGGCCAAACGCCATGGCTTTGACCGGGAGTGGGTCGCGCAGTGGCTGCAACAGGCCCAGCGCAGTGACCGTATTCTTGAGTCTATCAGCCGTCCGGCAGAACGTACTCTGGAATGGGAGGCATACCGCCGCATCTTTATCCGCCCTGAACAGATTGAGCAGGGCCTGGCTTTCCTCGCCAAGCATGAAGAGACGTTTGCCAGGGCCGAGACCGAGCTGGGGGTCTCCCGTTACATTGTGGCCGCCATTATTGGCGTGGAAACCCGTTATGGCCGCTTTATGGGGCCGCACCGGGTGCTGGATGCCCTTGCCACGCTGGGTTTTGACTACCCGCCTCGCAGCGACTTTTTTCGCCGCCAGTTAGGTGAGTACTTCCTGCTGGTGCGTGAACAGGGCTTCAACCCCGCCGAAATCAAAGGTTCTTACGCGGGTGCCATGGGTTACGGCCAATTTATCCCCGGTAGCTATCGCCACTATGCCATTGATTTTGATGGCGATGGGGTGGTGGATATTCTGACCAACCCGGTGGATGCCATTGGCAGTGTGGCCAACTATTTCCGTGAGCACCGCTGGCAACCGGATCGGCCCATTGCTGAGCGCCTGCCGGGTACCCTGCCAGAAGGTTCTTCCCTGTTGACCCAGGGCTTGCGACCGTCGCTGACGGTGGCAGACTACCGTGCCGCCGGTCTGGCGCCCGCCAAGCCTGTACAGGATAGCGAGCCAGCCCGTGCCATTCAGGTGCTGGGTGAGGGCGGGCCGGAACTATGGCTCACCTACCATAATTTCTACGTGATCACTCGCTACAACCACAGCCATTTGTACGCCATGGCGGTCCATGAACTGGCCCGCTTGCTGGAGGCTGGCAGTGCGGCAGCCGGGAGTGACAGCGATGTCTGAGGCGCCGCTGAAAAGGCCCGGCGCCGCGGCTGGGCCGCTGCGTTCCGGTCTGGCGCTGGTGGCCGTGCTGGCGCTGTTTGCCGGCTGTGCACAAAAACCGACGGAGGTGGATCATTCTGCCCGCTACACCCTGGCACAGGATCGCGCTCCCGATGGTCAGTTTGACGCCAGCGAGGTGCCGGACGCGGTGCCCCGTTTTGAACCCCGGCGGGCAGCGGGCAATCGTTCGCCCTACACGGTCTGGGGTAAACAGTACCGGGTCATGGATAATGCTGACGGCTATGTGGAAACCGGCATCGCCAGCTGGTATGGCGAGAAGTTCCACGGTCACAAGACGTCCAACGGCGAAGTTTTCAATATGTATGCCATGAGCGCGGCCCACAAGAGTCTGCCGATACCTGGGTATGCCCGGGTGACCAATCTGGCCAACGGACAGTCAGTGATTGTGCGGGTGAATGACCGCGGACCCTTCCATGATGATCGCCTCATTGATCTTTCCTACGCCGCTGCATTGAGGCTTGGTTTCGAGCGTCAGGGTACGGCGCGGGTGCGGGTGGAAGCCATCACCGTGCGGCCGGATGGCAGCACCTTTATCGCGGGTGAGCGCGTCCACCTGGGCGGGCAAAGCCAGCAGCAGATAGCAGCGAGTGGTCAGGGGCTGTTTGTACAGCTGGGCGCTTTCAGTCAGCGGGAAGCCGCGCAGCGGCTACTGGAACAGGTGCGGGTTCATAGTGTGGAACCGGTCCGACTGACTGAGGTCGAAGCCCCTGCGGGTCGCTTTCACCGCGTACAAGTCGGCCCTTTCCAGGACGAACAAGCGGCCCAGCGCCAGCGCGATAATCTTGTGCAGCGAGGGTTTGAACGCCCGATTGTGATTGCTGATGCCCTCTAGTAGTTGTTTTAACCCATTCATTCATGAACGCAGAAAGAAACGAACCATGGCTATGACACCACTGATGCGTACCCTGGCCAGCCTGCTGGCTGTCATGTGGCTTTCCCTCGGGCACGCCTGGGCACAGCAACCTCCGTTGATCCCGGCGCCACCTCAGATTGCGGGCAGTTCCTTTATCCTGATGGAGCAGGAAACCGGCCGTATCATCATGGAAAATAACAGCCACGAGCGGCTGCCCCCGGCCAGCCTGGTTAAGCTGATGACGGCTTATATTGCGGAGCGGGAGCTGCATGAGGGCCGTATTGCCATGACGGATATGGTGCCCATCAGCGTTCGCGCCTGGCGCACCGGCGGCTCACGCATGTTTGTACAGGAGGGCACCCAGGTATCGGTGGAAGACCTGCTGCGGGGGGTCATTATCCAGTCGGGCAATGATGCCAGTGTTGCCCTGGCGGAATTTATCGCCGGCAGTGAGAGTGCATTTGCCGATATCATGAATCAGCAGGCCCAGATTCTGGGTATGCAGAACTCTCATTTCACTAATTCGACCGGCTTGCCGGATGATGCTCAGTACTCCACCGCCTACGATATGGCGCTGCTGGCCCAGGCTACCATTCGTGACCTGCCCAAGACGTATCCGATCTATGCGGAGCGACATTTCACCTATAACAACATTCGCCAGCCCAATCGCAATAACCTGCTGTGGCGGGACCCGAGCGTAGATGGCCTGAAAACTGGCCACACCAATGCCGCGGGCTACTGCCTGGTGGCTTCTGCTGTGCGTGATGACATGCGCCTGATTGCTGTGGTAATGGGTACTCGCAGCCCCGAGGCCCGAGCCCAGGAAGTGCAGAAAATGCTCAACTACGGTTTCCGCTACTTTGAAACCCAGCAGTTGTTCAATGCCGGTCAGCAGTTGCTGGAAACCCGGATATGGGGTGGGCAGCAGGACCAGCTTAATCTGGGCTTGGCTGAAGCCGTGACTGTACTTATCCCCCGAGGCACCCGCTCAAGCCTGGAAACCGTAGTGGATGTGGACACTGTTATCAAGGCACCCATCGCTCAGGGGCAGGAGCTGGGGCGTGTAAGGGTCATCCAGAACGGTGAAACCCTGGTGGATGCGCCCATACTGGCGCTGCAGTCCGTAGAGCAGGGTGGTCTGTTCAAGCGGCTGCTGGATGCCATTAAACTGTTCTTTGTTAACCTGTTCTCACGATAGGCCTAGATATGAGCGAACCCACGCCACCCAAAATTGAGTTTCCCTGCGAGTACTTCATCAAGGTGATAGGGGATGCAGCACCGGATTTTCAGGACTTTGTGTTTGCAGTGGTTCGCTCCCATGCGCCTGACTTGAAGCCCGAGAACATTTCCGTCAAAGACAGCAGCGGCGGTCGCTTTACCTCCATTCACCTGAGCTTTATCGCCACAGGCGAGCCACAGTTGCAGGCGCTGTTTGTCGAGCTCAAAGCCAGCGGTCGGGTTCATATGGTGCTGTAATGACCAGCGAACTGGTCATCCGCCACCTCGGCCAGCAGGCCTATGAGCCTGTCTGGCATGCCATGCAGGCGTTCACAGACGAGCGCACCGAAACCACCCCTGATGAACTCTGGTGCCTTGAACATCCGCCGGTGTTTACCCAGGGGCAGGCGGGGAAGGCGGAGCACATCCTGGCGGCGGGTGATATTCCCGTGGTACAGGTGGACCGGGGCGGTCAGGTGACCTACCACGGTCCTGGCCAGTTGGTCATCTACCCATTGCTGGACCTCAACCGTAACGGACTTGGGGTCAGGACGCTGGTAGATCTTATTGAGCAGGCCATTGTTGATGTGCTGGCGAGCTATCAGGTCACTGCTGCGCCGCGGCGGGACGCGCCGGGGGTGTACGTCAAGGAGGCGAAAATTGCTTCGCTGGGGCTGCGGGTGCGGCGCGGCCGCTCCTTTCATGGCCTGGCGCTGAATATCAATATGGACCTGGCACCCTTTCAGCGCATCAACCCCTGTGGCTACGCCGGCATGGCCATGTGCCAGCTGGCGGACTTTGTGCCGACCGTGGATATGGACGATGTCGCGCAGGCACTGGCCCTGAGGCTGGCTGAAAGGCTGCCTCACACCTCGCTCAGGCATTGCCAGGGCTTTGACTGAGGCATTGTCAGTCGTCCTTGGAGCCCCGGTAAGGACGGTTTGATTTTTCACAGTCACAAATGGTGTTGCGGCCAGAGCCCTTTGCCGCGTACAAGGCTTCATCCACCCGGAACAGCAACTGGTCAATACTTTCGCCCTGATGCACCATCGCCACGCCGGCGCTGATGGTGACGTTGAAGGGTTTGTCGTCAAACTGGATGGTTTCTTCGGCAATGGCCTGACGGATCCGGTTGGCGGTCTTGCAGGCTTGCTGGGATGAGGTCTCGGGTAACAGCACCAGGAACTCCTCACCCCCCCAGCGGGCGATGATGTCCACTTTACGGCTGACATCCCTCAATTTATCCGCCACCAGTACAATGACCTGATCGCCTGCCTGATGGCCATAGGTGTCATTCACGTTTTTGAACAGGTCAATGTCCATAAGGATAACAGCATAGGGGCGACCGCTGCGCAGGTAGCGTTGGTGCTCTGCCTCTAGGCGTACCCGGCCCTCGCGGCGATTAGCGAGGCCTGTTAGGGCGTCATGCTTGGCGGCGTACTCGAACTCCCGCGCCAGTCGCAACAAACTGTGCTTGTTACGTTGTCGGCTTTGGTCCAGCACGTAACAGCTGACCGCCTCGAACGAGAATACCGTCAGGAACACCAGCCTGAAACTGACGCTGTAGGGGGTGTCAAAAAGCGCATCGCCGATGGGTGAGAACAGCAGCGCCAAGGCTATGACGCCGCCGCTGCAGGCCAGCACGCCAACCCGGGAGTCGGCGATGTAGAAGATGATTGGCGGGTAGGCAAACAACCACAGAATCGAGGCATTATCCTCTATGGGTTTGACCGCCAGGAAGGTAAACAGCGCGGTGATGGCAAGAATGAACCAGCGCCGGTGCAACACCTCGTGGCGTATGGCCAGGTAGCAGAGTGCGTTGGAAGCCAATGCAATACCTGCAATACAGAGGGCAATAACGTATAGGTTGTCACCACGGCCCAGCGCCCGTATCGCAAAAAAAGTAATAAATACGATAGCGCCTGCGGTCAGCCAGTTGATCAACGTGGCGGCAGGGATTTCGCCTTTGACCTGATAATGGCTCAGATCGGCACCGGGGTCCCGAAACAGGGGGTCTGACATGGATTATCCGCTTGTACTTGTTATCACTATACTAGTTGTAGCATAGCTTGGGCCCGATGAGTCTGAACAATTGTATAAAAGCGTAACCTTTTATAACCAGGACTGGTTATGCCCTGCCGGCTTGCATTGGCCCACCTGTCACGTAGGTCAAGGCAACGAAGTGACCCAGCTGTTACCCTAACGCCCTATAATAAGCGCCACATTCACCAGTGACTGGTATTTTAATGAGTTCTGACAAGCCCAAGTCGCAAGTAACCCGCATCAAGACCGGCAGCTTTGAGCGACGGCTGAGTTTGACCCGCGCCGGGTTGTTTGCCGGCACCCGCATGGCCTCCCACATGGCCGTCAATATGTTTGCCAGCAAGGAAAAGCGGGAGTTACGCCGCAAGGAAGTGTTGTCCAGCCAGACCCGCTTTTTGGTGGAAGAGCTGGGCAAACACAAAGGCAGTGTAGTCAAGATCGGCCAGGTGATGGCTCTCTATGGCGAACATTTTCTGCCGGAGGAAGTGACCGAAGCCCTGCACACCCTGGAAGATCAGACCACGTCACTGGAATGGCCAGCCATTGAACGAGTGCTGCAGGCAGAGATTGGCGCCAGCAAGCTGGCTGAACTTGCTGTGGACCCGGAGCCTATTGGCGCTGCATCATTGGGGCAGGTTCATCGGGCGCGTCGCCTCAGCGATGGTCTGGAGTTGGTGCTCAAGGTGCAATACCCCGGTGTCGCCGAGGCCGTGGACAGTGACCTGAACGCCGTGGCCCAGCTGCTGCGTATGGCGCGTCTGGTATCCGTGGGCCCGGAGTTCAGCGACTGGCTGGAAGAGGTCCGCACCATGATGCACCGGGAGGTTGACTACCGCCTGGAGGCGCTCACCACGGAGCGCTTTCGCCAGTTTCTGCTGGAAGACCCCCGCTTCGTAGTGCCCAGAGTCTTGCAGGAATACTCTTCAGATCATGTCATTGCGTCCACCTATGAACCGGGCCATGCGGTGACCTCACTGGCGGTGCGGGATATGCCGGTTGAGCGCCGCAGCAGCCTGGGGCGGGCAGCCTTGGAACTGTTTTTCCGTGAGCTGTTTGTCTGGGGGGAGATTCAGACGGACCCCAACTTCGGCAACTACCGCATCCGCATTGCCGGGGAGCCGGGCTGTGATACCGAGCATGACCAGATCGTATTGCTGGACTTCGGTGCCGTGCAAGCTTACCCATCCAGGTTCCTTGACCCTGTGATTCACATGATTCGCGCGTCCTACGAGCAGGATCTGGAACAGGTCATTGACGGCGGCGTGGCGCTGCATTTCATGAACCGCGCCTGGCCGGAGGATGTGCTAACACGTTTTGGCCAGGTCTGTATGGCGGTACTGGAACCCCTGGCCCGTGATCGCCAGCACTGGCCAGACTACGCAGTGAACAGTGAGGGTCAATACCGCTGGAAGCAGTCTGATCTGCCCACCCGGGTGGCCAAGCAGGCGGCGCGCTCTGCCATCAGTCGCTACTTCAAGATTCCACCCCGCGAGTTTGTCTTCCTCAATCGCAAGTTGATTGGTGTTTATACCTTTATTGCCGTTCTCAATGCGGAGTTCAACGGTGAGGATCTGCTGCGTCGCTATCTTTACCCAGAAGCGGACACCACCAGCCAGGCCACTACCGCGTAGCGGGCACCCTTGCCAATAGCTACCAGCACCACAAAATTGAACCAGGGCACCCGCATCACGCCGCCAATCAGGGTGAGCGGGTCGCCGATGACCGGTAACCAGCCAAACAGCAGAGACCACTGGCCGTACCGGTTGAACCGCGCCCGTGCCCGCTCCAGTTGTTGCTCGGATGCGGGGAACCAGCGCCTGTCTTTGAATCTGTCCACCTGGCGCCCGATGATACCGTTCACCACGGAGCCCAGTGTGTTGCCGGTGGTGGCTGCCAGCCATAACCAGAAAAGCCCGTAACCCTGCAGGATCAGCGCGGCGAACAGGCCCTCCGAAAATGCCGGTAGCAGGGTGGCGGCAAGAAAGGCGGTGGTAAAGAGGGTGAGATAGACCATAGTGTCTTATCAATAACTCGCTGTCGTTGTTTCTGGCGCAAACCGATTCGTAAAGCTATGCTTTTAAAGGATCTGCATGCCACCGTGTGGCAGCCAGTGCCGGTTCTTTCTTCTCTCACCAACGGAGCACCTCGCCGGGCAGGACGCCTGCCAGCAGAAAGGTTGTTGTTGATGAACAAGCTGTCCCTGAAAATCAAGCTCTACGTTCTGGTTATCGCCCTGCTATTGCTCATGGGGCTGACCATGATTATCACCGCACAGCGCTCGCTTTCAGCCATGGAAACGCGCATTACCGCAGATACCGCCGAACTGGTCAGGGATGTGGTGCTGCAGCGCTTGCAGGCCACGGCAGGTCAGTATGGTGAGAGTATCGGAGCCGTGCTCAATCGGGCCTACACTGTGCCGGAAATTGTCCGTGATGTCATTTCCTACAATATGGAAGCGGACAGCATGTGGCGAATGAGTCGTCGCGACCTTCAGGCCACCCTGGGTGCGATTCTGGAGGAGCGCAAGGAACTCAGTGCCATCTATGCCCATTTTGAGCCTGATGCCTATGACGGCCAGGACCGTTTTTTTGAAGGTGCGGTCGAAGACCACAGCAGTATGACTGGGGTGTTGGAGATTTATTTCTATCGCGACCCTGAGGGTGTTGTGCACTTTTCTGCCACTGAAGATTCATCAGAGAAATATAACGACACCCCTAACGAGTACGGTATCCGTGAATCCGAGTGGTTCCTTTGCTCCAGAGATCGCCTGGCGCCTTGTATTATGGAACCCTATGAATACGAGATTCGGGAAGATTATAGCGAGCTGATGACCAGTCTGGTGCAGCCGCTGCTCAGTGAGGGACGCTTCGCTGGTATCACTGGGGTTGATATCAACCTCACCACCATTCAGGGTCTTGTAAGTCGGGTGAGTCAAGCTCTGTATAGCGGTAACTCCCGGGTCAGCCTGCTCAGTGAACAGGGATTTCTGGCAGGCAGTAGCCACTATGACCAGCATCTGGGCAAACCACTTCAGGTCGCTTTGCCAGACAAAGCCCGTGATTATCTCAACCTGCACCGCAGCGGCGTCCACTATGAATCGGACGACACCCTGGCGGTGTCCTACCCCATCAAGATAGACACCACAGGTACCCAGTGGGCCTTGTTGATAGAGTTGCCCCGGGCTGTGGCTCTGGCCGATCTCCAAACCGTCATTGATCTGTTGCAGCAGCAGGTAGCCGCCACAGCGACCCGGCAAATGGTAGCGGGTGTGGTGGTGTCTGTTCTGGCCATTGCCCTGTTGATCCTGCTGGTACGCTCGGTAACCCGCCCCCTTGACAGAATCAAGGAGCGCATGGCCAACCTGGCGAGTGCCGAAGGTGACCTGACCCGCGAGCTGGATATTGACACCCATGAAGAACTGATCACATTGGCGGATGGCTTCAATAGCTTCCTGGCTAAATTGAGGGTCATGATCAATGACCTCAAAGCGGTAGGGCAAAGGGTAAACCAGCAAGCCAATGACGTCGGTGCCATCGCCCTTGAAACGGAAAGCAACACCGAGCGCCAGCATCAGGAAATCGACAGCGTCGTCACCGCCATGAATGAAATGTCAGCGGCTGCCAGCGAAGTAGCTAACTTTGCCAACGATGCCGCCAACAATGCGCGCGAGGCCAATGAGGGTATTGCCTCCACGCAAAAGACCCTGGCAGGTGCTGTTGCCGGGGTCAAGGCACTGGCTGACGACATGGAGCAGGCCAGCAGTGCCATCGGCCATGTGGCGAGCCGCAGTGATGACATCAACCGGATTCTGGATGTGATTCGCGGCATTGCGGAACAAACCAACCTGCTTGCCCTCAACGCCGCCATTGAGGCAGCCCGTGCGGGCGAGCAGGGTAGGGGGTTTGCGGTGGTGGCAGATGAAGTCCGCACCCTGGCTTCCCGTACCCGTGAGTCTACTGACGAAATCAGCCAGATGATTGACGGTTTACAGAAAGACGTTCACCAGGCAGTGGAGGTTATCCAGGGCGGGGTGAACCGGGCAGCCTCTGCCGTTACGGGCACCGGCGAAGCCGACCAGGCCCTGGCTGAGGTGGTCAGCCGCATCGTCACGATTGTGGAGCATGCCACTCAGGTGGCTACCGCTGCAGAGGAGCAAAGCTCCGTCAGCGAAGAGATCAACCGCAATCTGACGATTATCGGTGATGCCGCGAGCGAACTGCGTGAGCTGGCACAGCGGGTCCGTAACAGTGGCGATCAACTGAGTGGTGAGGTGGTCACCCTCGATCGGGAGCTGGGTCGCCTGAAAACCTGAGAGTAGTCGGCTACGCCCTGCCCTCGGTAGGACGAATTAATGACAGCTATGGGATCCATGCAAACCATTAATTTTTAATTTGTTAACCTGGCTGTCATCATTGCCCGAAATTTGATCATGGTTCCGGGGCGCCCCGTGCCATAACCGGCTGGTCAGGAGGGCTGTGATGACACTGCCACAGGTAACGATTTACGGACGCATGAGTTGCGGATACTGCGTTCGCGCAAAGGACCTGTGCGAAATGAAAGGCCTGGACTATCGCTTCATTGACATGATCCGTGAAGGCATCAGCAAGGCTGAGCTGGCCAATAGCCTCGGCAGGCCGGTAGAGACTGTTCCCCAGGTGCTGGTAGGCAGCGAACACATTGGTGGTTACACGGAGTTCGCCCAATACCTGAGGCAAAAGGAGGAAGCGGCGGTTTAGTCGCGGTTCCTGATGAGAGACGTGCCCCAGAGCACGCACTAACAAACAAAGGGCGCTCAGGCGCCCTTTGTTTGTTCTGGCAGTCAGGTGCAGGCTTTGGTCATCAGGCCGCGTCACCAGCCACTGAATAGAGCAGAGATGACGCTGCTGATCGCCTCTACAACGGCCACTACCCCCTCGACCACCGCCTCAACAAACGCTGTCAGCATCTCCAGAATGCCATGCTCCCCAACAACCGCCGGCCCGGCAAGGCCCATGCAAGCCACGGCAAGCGTACTGGCGACGGTAATGCTGAAACCGGCAATGGCCAGATAAGCAATTGAAACGAATAAAGCCAGGCTGCAAACCGCATTGACTAATTTAACGAGCGGTGACTTTGTTTTCTTTGCCATATGAACATCCTTTTCCAGTGGTTAGTACCATACGCATGTCACGTCCATGATTGTGGTGCAGCCGGGCAGAATTGAGAAGTTAACGGGTTCACAAATCGCAGCGGGGTGGGGGGAGAACCAGGCGGGGGCATGGCCCCCGCCAGGGTGTTGAGGCTGAACCCTTAAAGCTTGAACTCCGTGCGCAGCTTTTTTTCCGCCAGTATGGCGCTGAGGTGCGCCACTTTGGGGATGCCGTTCTCGAAGGGTGGGAAGCTCTCGCCAGCGATCAGGGGCGCCAGGTAGGCGCGGCAATCGTCGGTAATACCGAAGCCGTCATCCGTGATGTAGTGGATGGGCATTTTCTTTTCCTGGTTGGCGACTTCACTCAGCGGCGCTTCGCCAATATGCCAGCGGTAGGGGCTGGCCTGCTCCCGCACGATGATAGGCATGATGGCCTGTTTGCCCGCCAGGGCCATTTCCACTGCGGCTTTACCGACGGCATAGGCCTGTTCCACATCCGTGGCGGAGGCAATATGACGGGCCGCCCGTTGCAGGTAGTCCGCCACTGCCCAATGGTATTTGTAACCCAGGGCCTGCTTGACCATGTTGGCCAGGGCGGGAGCAACACCGCCCAGCTGGGTGTGGCCGAAGGCATCTTTGCTGCCTGCGTCTGCCAGGAAGCGCCCATCTTCATACTGGGCCCCTTCGGAGGCTACCACTACACAGTAGCCATAGTTTTTCACGCTGTAGTCCACTCGTGCCAGGAACGCCTCCCGGTCAAAGGGAATTTCCGGGAACAGAATGATATGGGGTGGCTCGCCTTCGCCCTGACCCGCCAGGCCGCCCGCTGCTGCAATCCAGCCCGCATGGCGTCCCATGACTTCCATGATGAAGACCTTGGTGGAGGTTTCCGCCATGGAGCGGATGTCCAGGCTGGCTTCCAGCGTGGAGGTGGCGACGTACTTGGCCACTGAGCCAAAACCAGGGCAGCAGTCCGTGAAAGGCAGGTCATTGTCTACGGTTTTGGGCACGCCGATACAGGTAATGGGGTAGCCCATCTTGTCTGCCAGCTGAGAGACCTTGTAGGCCGTGTCCTGGGAGTCGCCACCGCCGTTGTAAAAGAAGTAGCCAATATCGTGAGCCTGGAACACCTCAATCAGGCGCTCATATTCACGCTTGTTTTCCGTCAGGTTTTTCAGCTTATACCGGCAGGAACCAAAGGCGCCGCCGGGCGTATGCATGAGTGCGGCGATGGCCTCATCGCTTTCCAGGCTGGTATCGATCAGCTCTTCCCGCAGGGCGCCGATAATTCCGTTGCGGCCCGCGTAGACCTTGCCGATCTTGTCCGGGTGCTGGCGAGCGGTCTGGATAACACCGCATGCGCTGGCGTTAATCACAGCGGTCACACCGCCGGACTGAGCGTAGAAAGCATTTTTGATGGCCATCGTGGCTTGCGCCTCCAGGTGGTTAATTTCGTGCCGCGCATGATACGTCAATCGGGTTGTTTTTTCATGACCCGCAAGCACAGAAATACCGGGATGATCCCTTGACGCGCTGCGTCGTATCAAGGACGCTTGGCACCAGTTTAGCCTTATTCGTAACAGGGACCAGTCGTTCACCATGCATATTCACATCCTCGGTATCTGTGGCACCTTTATGGGCAGCCTGGCGGTGCTCGCCCGGCAACTCGGCCATCAGGTGACAGGCTCAGATCAAGGCGTATACCCGCCCATGAGCACCCAGCTTGAGCAGCAGGGCATTACCCTGATGGAGGGCTATGACGCTGCCCACCTGAAGCCGGCCCCGGATCTGGTGCTGATTGGTAATGCCATGTCCAGGGGTAATCCTGAGGTGGAGGCGGTGCTGAACCGCAACATCAACTATATGTCAGGCCCGGAGTGGTTGGCGCGGGAGGTGCTGCACAAGCGCTGGGTGCTGGCGGTGGCAGGCACACATGGTAAAACCACCACCACGTCGATGTTGCTGTGGATACTGGAGCAGGCCGGTTTTGATCCCGGTTATCTGGTGGGCGGCGTGCCCAGGGATTTTCCGGTATCCGCCCGTTTAGGCAGTAGTGACTTTTTCATCATCGAGGCGGATGAGTACGACAGTGCCTTCTTTGACAAGCGCTCCAAGTTTGTCCACTACCGCCCCCGGACCCTGATTCTGAATAATCTGGAGTATGATCACGCCGATATTTTTGATTCGGTAGAGGCCATTGAACGCCAGTTTCATCACCTGGTGCGCACCGTCCCGGCGACAGGTGTGATCATTCGGCCCAGTGTGGACGTACATCTTGACCGGGCGTTGGCCATGGGCTGTTGGAGTGCCCTGCAAACCACTGCCATTGCCAGCGAAGCGGAGACCACGGACTGGCGAGCAGAGTTGCTGCGGGAAGACGGCAGTGCCTTTGTGGTGCTGCACCACGAACAGCCCGTTGCCGAGGTGAGGTGGGACATGACCGGCTTGCACAATGTGCGCAATGCCCTGGCCGCCATTGCCGCTGCCCGCCATGTAGGTGTTACACCGGACCACGCCATTGCGGCCCTGTCGCGGTTCGGCGGCGTCAAACGGCGGATGGAGCTGCTGGCGGAGGTGGGCGGTATTCGGGTTTATGACGATTTTGCTCACCATCCCACCGCCATTGCCACCACACTGGACGGCTTGCGACGGCAGGTGGGGGATGAGTATGTGGTGGCACTGATTGAGCCCCGCTCCAACACCATGCAGCAGGGGGTGCACAAGGCCAGCCTGTTACCCTCGGCGGAGGCGGCAGACCGGGTTGTGTGGGCTAATCTGGGTAAAATGGACTGGCTGGCGGAATTGGTCACCCAGTGGCAGCAGGACTCCGGCGATGACCGGCATGAAATCGGCACCAGTGTCGCTACCCTGCTGAAGAAAACCCTCGCGGACCTGCCAAGGCCCTGCCATATTGTCATTATGAGTAATGGTGGCTTTGCCGGTATCCATCAGACGCTGATTGCCGAACTGGAGAAACGCCTTGCCTGAAGCCGCGCCCTCGGTGGTAAATCTTGCCTTCACCGGTGCCTCTGGCGCCCAATATGGTATTCGCCTGTTGCAATGCCTGTTGGCTGCGGGCTGTCGTGTGCACCTGATGGTCAGCAAGGCCGCTCAGGTGGTGATAGCCACAGAGACCGATCTCAAGCTCCCCGGCAGTCCTGACGCCATGCAAACCCACCTGGTGGAACTGTTTGGTGCCCAGCCCGGCCAGTTGCTGGTGTTTGGTCGTGAAGACTGGTTCGCGCCGCCGGCGTCGGGCTCGGGTGAAAAGGCGCCGCTGGTGATCTGCCCCTGCAGCACCGGCACCCTGTCAGCCCTGGCAACGGGCGCCAGTAACAACCTGATTGAACGGGCGGGGGATGTAGCCCTGAAAGAGCGGCGCCCTCTGATTCTGGTGCTGCGTGAAACACCTTTGTCGGAAGTGCATCTGGACAACATGTTGCGCCTGACCCGGATGGGCGCGGTGATCATGCCCGCCAGCCCGGGTTTCTATCACCAGCCGCAGCAGATTGAAGACTTGGTGGACTTTATGGTGGCCCGTATTCTCGATCATTTGGGCTTGCCGCAGACCATCATGCCGCGCTGGGGCGCTGCGCGGATCAGCGCCAAGCTGGCCCGCGCAGAGCGCGAATAGCGGCTTCGCTGACGTACGGACCCGTGCCGGATGTCAGTAATCCCATTGAGGCAGCGAGCATTTCGGCCAATCCGGTTGTGCGTTTTCATCATTGAGCCGTTGCGCGGCAAACCCCAGACTTCTGGTTATCGACAATGACTGCGTCAATTACAACGTCAATAACACAGAGGTTTCTATGATTCCACGTACGCTCTTTGATGCCGACCTGGATGGTTTCCGGGATTCAGTCCGTAAGTTCCTGCAGCAGGAAGTGGTGCCTTACCACGCTCAGTGGGAGAAGGATGGCCAGGTTGATCCCGAGGTTTGGCGCAAGGCTGGCGAGCTGGGCTTTCTGTGCCCGACCATGCCAGAAGAGTACGGCGGCGTGGGAGCGGATTTCCGTTACAGCGCCGTGATCATGGAAGAACTGGCCCGCGCCGGGACCTCCGGCATTGGCTGGGGCCTGCACTCAGATATCGTGGCGCCCTACATCCTGCATTACGGCACCGAAGCCCAGAAGCAGAAGTACCTGCCGAAAATGGCCAGCGGCGAGCTGATTACCGCTATCGCCATGACCGAGCCTGGCGCGGGTTCTGACCTTCAGGGCGTGAAGACAACCGCCATCAAGCAGGGCGACCACTATATCCTGAATGGCTCCAAGACCTTCATCACCAATGGCCAGCTGGCGGAAATGGTTATTGTTGTTGCCAAAACCGATCCGAAAGAGGGCGCCAAAGGCATAAGTCTGTTCATCGTGGAAACCGCCTGGGAAGGCTTCCAGAAAGGTACCAACCTCGACAAGGTGGGCATGAAGGCGCAGGATACTTCTGAGCTGTTCTTCCAGGACGTGAAAGTGCCCGTAGAGAATCTGTTGGGCAGCGGTGAAGGGCAGGGCTTTTTCCAGCTGATGCAGGAACTGGCGGCAGAGCGTTTGCAGGTGGGCCTGACAGCGGTCGCCGCGGCTGAGGCAGCCTGGGAGTGGACGCTGAGCTATGTCAAAGAGCGCAAGGCGTTCGGCAAGCCGGTCATTGCCTTCCAGAATACCCGTTTCAAAATGGCAGAAATGAAAGCGGATATCACTGCAGCCCGCTGTTTTGCTGACCGCTGCCTTGAATTGCACCTGGAGAAGAAGCTGGATATTCCCACTGCAGCCATGCTCAAGCAGTGGTCAACAGATCTGCAGTGCAAGGTCATGGACGAGTGCGTACAGCTGCATGGCGGTTATGGTTACATGTGGGAATACCCCATCGCCCGGGCCTGGGCTGATTCGCGGGTTCAGCGCATCTACGCCGGTACCAATGAGATCATGAAAGAGATTGTCGCCCGCTCCTTCTGAGGCCGGCCATCAGGCCCCACCTGCCCGTGTGGCTGGCGGGGCCAAACCTCCAATCTGCCAACCCTATCAACAATCCTCCCCAGTGATTGCATTACAGTGTCGCGACAACCTCCGACAAGGATAATAAAAGGGTTGCGACCATGAATCGCCTGACTCGACTACTTGTGCCCTCACTGGCGGGCCTGCTGCTTGCCGGCTGTGGTGAAGAATCCACCCCCAGACCGACCGATGGCCGCACCATAGACGGTGTGTACACGCTGGTGCCCGGAACATACGCCGGCAGGGTGATTGATGGCTATCTGAGCAATGCCCGGGTATGGCTGGATCTGGACGGTGACTACCAGTACACCGAAGGGCCGGTCGAGGTTACTCTGCCGAACGGGCGGGTAGTGATCATTGAAGGTGGCGAGCCCACCGCGTTGACCGATGAACAGGGGCGCTTTGTGCTGGATACATCAGTGCTGATTCGTGACCCTGACATAGAGCCCAGCATCGACGCCCGTAACTACCCACTGGTGGCCGTCGCTGTCCCGGGTATGACGGAAATGCAGACCTACCATGGCCTGGTGCCTGTCACCTCGGCGTTCCAGCTGTCCGCTGCGCCTGGTGTTCGCAACATTACACCGCTTACCAGTCTGCTGGACAGTCGCCGCAACCTCACCGATCAGCCCTTGACGGTGGCCAACAGTTCTCTGGCCAGAGCCCTGGCCGGGGTTAATTTGCTGGGCGACTACATGGCTACCGGAGACGACCGCGGCTACGCCTACGCCAGGGCACTGGCCCGGTTTATGGCCAGTCAGTACCCGCAGACTGTGGTGGACGCCCTGCTGACCAGTGAAGGCCGGGCGCGGGTGCTGGCTGATGCGAATCTTAACCTCCTGCGGCTGTCCTTCCTGTCTAACGCCGAAGCCATCATCAGTCTGGTGGATGATGCGGCGACGGGCGGCTACGCCAATGTGGATGTAGACAGTCTCGATTTGCCTGAAGTGCCTCTGGATCTTGATGATCCCGTCATCCTGCGCACCCAGATTGTGCGTGCACAGCCTTCAGAAAATAACAGCTTGCCCGTCGGGGAAACCGGCCTGCGGGGCAATCAGAACATCTCCGCCGAGCTGACCTTTGACTACAGCCCTCGTGGTGAGCTGCTGGAGGTCTCAGTGACCGGCTGCATGGAACCGGATATGGCAGAGCTGGCCCGGCTGATCAACGCCGAAGGCCGCATCAGCGAAGCCCTTGTGCAATGGTTGCCTCAGCCCAGTCTTGCTGCCCAAAGCCGGATTTTCTATGAAAGCGGCGAGGTCAACGAGCGCTTGACCTTTGACTGGGAGGCCAGTCAGATTCACTTTGATACCACCACCACCTGCATTCCCGGATTGGCCGCGAGCAGCGCACTGGGTGGCACGCCCGCCCGCACCTACAGCTGGACTTTGGATAATGACGGCCGGGTCGCCAGTATCACCGATGGATCCCTGACGCTGACGCCCAGCTATGGTAACGCCAATCCGGTGATCTTTGGCTACGAGCTGCGTGATGCCCAGCAGAATCTGGTGGGTGGTCGCCTCGCTGATCTGGGTATCATTACCGAGTGCGCAGTTAATGAGGATGATGTGCAGCGCACGCGGGTGATTTCCGCCCAGCAGGACTATGCCTTCAATCACGTGGACATGGAGGCGCCGCAGGGTTTTGCGGGGCTCAAACTGGACTGGGATACCCGTGATGGTCAGCTGCGCCTGCTGCGCAAAATGTTCCTGGCGCCGGAGATAGACCCCAATGCAGCCCTGGAATGGGAGTTTGCTTATGGTCTGACCCCCGATGCCCGGGTAGAAGATCAGCCCAACCTGATCAGCACCGCCCATCTGTCGCGGCTTACCAATGCCAGCCAGCTGTGCGGTGTGGCCCGCCTGAATCTCTCAGGTTCCAACGTCTACACCATTGTGAACTACGAGTATTCGCGGCTATCCAGTTATCTGGCCGAGGGCTTCTGAGTTAGCTAACGGGGGTTGCACAGAGGTACATGCAGCATCTTCGGGTGCTGCATTTTTGTTTACGGCCCAAGTGGAGCACTATGTTTGCGATTTGTTGGGCGTTTCAACAGGGCTGGGCTGCAGTGCGCTGAAAGGGCGTCTCGAGGTGTGGGGAGAATTGCTGGGCCCAGAAACAAAAAAACAAGCTCAAAGCTTGTCTTGTGTTACTGCTTCTTTGTCCATTTTCCGGTTGGAAAATGGTGCCGAGGAGAGGACTTGAACCTCCACGGGGTTGCCCCCACTAGCACCTGAAGCTAGCGTGTCTACCAATTTCACCACCTCGGCAGGCGGACTAGAAGCATACTGGTTTTTTTAAGGATTTCAATACGGTGTTCCGTATTTTTTATCCGTCAGTACGCTTCTTTGGCTGGCTGGTGGGGTCTCCCTCACCAACGGCGCGTACTTTAATGAATGGCCTGAAAGCTGTCAAATACTTTTTTTCAAAAAAATTTCATTGGTTATAGGTTAGGCAAGTATCGCTGCCGGGCGTTATACTCTTGCGGACAGGAGATAGCGCACGCCGAGGATTTGTCGGCGCTGTTTCACTTATATTTCAGGCGCTCGTCGCATGTTGCACGAGCCCAAAGGCATTCAGGTAAATGACATCTAAAAAGAAAGCAGTTAAAGATCCTCACGCGGACCGTGAGGCAAAGAATTACGACAACCCCATCCAAAGCCGGGAATTCATCATTGCACACCTGCGCGAGCGCGGTGCACCGGCCACTCACGAAACCCTCTGTCAGGAACTGGGCCAGCTCTCTGCCGATGGCATTGAAGCGTTGCGCCGGCGTTTGATCGCCATGTGTCGGGATGGACAACTTATTTGTAACCGCCGCGGTGCCTACCTGCCCATTGATGAGGCGGAACTGGTGACCGGGCGGGTGTCTGGTCACAAAGACGGTTTCGGTTTCCTGATTCCCGATGATGGCAGCGCGGATCTGTTTCTCAGTGCCCGCCAGATGCGCCAGCTGTTCCACGGTGACCGCGCAGCGGCACGGGTGGACAGCGTGGATGAGCGTGGCCGCAAGGAGGGGGTGATTGTCCGGGTGCTGGAGCACAAAACCCAGCAGACCGTCGGTCGCCTGTTCCGGGAAGGCGGTATTTCCTTTGTAGTGCCGGAAAACCCCCGTATCACCCATGAGGTGCTGATTCCCGAGGAAGACTGCGGAGACGCCTGGCATGGCCAGTATGTGGTGGTGGATATTATCCGTCAGCCAACACTGCGCACCAAGGCAACTGGCCGTATTGTGGAAGTTCTGGGGGATCACATGGCGCCCGGTATGGAAATTACCGTCGCTATCCGCTCCTACGATATTCCTCACGCCTGGCCGCCCGCGGTGATCAAGCAGGCAGACAAGATACCGGCCGAGGTCACGGAGAAAGACAAGCAGCACCGGGTGGACTTGCGCGCCATGCCGCTGGTAACTATCGACGGCGAGGATGCGCGGGATTTTGATGACGCCATCTATTGCGAGCGACGCCCCCGTGGTGGCTACCGTTTGGTGGTGGCTATTGCCGATGTGTCCCACTATGTCCGTCCTGGCACACCGCTGGATGACGAGGCCCAGGATCGCGCGACCTCGGTGTATTTTCCCGATCACGTTGTGCCCATGTTGCCGGAGAAGCTCTCCAACGGCCTCTGCTCACTGAATCCGGGGGTGGACCGGTTGTGCATGGTGGCGGACATGACCATCAGTGCCTCGGGCAGTATCAGTAGCTACACCTTCTATCAGGCAGTAATGCACAGTCAGGCGCGGCTGACCTATACCAAGGTCAGTCATATGCTGGAGCGGCCGGAGTCCGAGCCCGGCCAGCAGTTGCGTGAGCAGTATGGTCACGTGGTGCCGCACCTGGAAGTGTTGTATGACCTCTTCAAGTTGCTGCGCAGAGCGCGGGATGAGCGGGGCGCCATAGATTTTGATACCACCGAGACACGAATCATCTTCGATGCCAGTCGCAAGATTGAGGAGATTGTGCCGGTGCACCGCAACGATGCCCACAAGATCGTTGAGGAATGTATGTTGTGCGCCAACGTAGCGGCGGCCCGTTTCCTCAAGCGTCATGGCCTGCACGGATTGTATCGGGTGCATGAAGGTCCTTCAGAGGAGCGGCTGGGGGATGTGCGCATGTTCCTTGCCGAGTTGGGGTTGCAGCTGGGTGGTGGTGATGCCCCCAGTCCGGCGGATTATCAGGCATTGCTGGCGCAGGTGGCTGACCGCCCCGATGCCAACGTCATCAATATGGTTATGTTGAGATCACTGCGTCAGGCGGTCTACAGTCCGGAAGAAAAGGGGCATTTTGGTTTGGGTTTTCCCAGCTATGCCCATTTCACCTCGCCGATCCGGCGCTACCCGGATCTGATTGTGCACCGTGCCATCAAGTCGGTTATCCATGGTGGCAAAGCCAGCAAGCAGGTGGTCGCGCCCGATCACAAAGATGCCGACCTGGCGAAGTACCCCTATGATCTGGCTCGCATGGAACGGCTGGGGGAGCACTGCTCCATGGCTGAGCGCCGCGCCGATGATGCCACCCGAGACGTTGTTGCCTGGCTCAAGTGTGAGTTCCTGCAGGAGCGGGTAGGGGAAGAGTTTGAGGGTATCGTGGCGGCGGTAGTGCCCTTTGGCTTCTTCGTCGAGCTGGAGGACCTCTTCATTGAAGGTCTGGTGCATGTTTCCACCCTCAGTGGCGATTACTATCACCATGATCCGGTCAAGCACCGTTTGATTGGCGAGCGTACCGGCGTCAGCTTCCATATGGGCGACAGCGTACGGGTGCAGGTGGTCAGGGTAGATCTTGAAGAGCGCAAAATTGACCTGGAACTGGTGCGGGCGCCTGCCCGTCGCAAAGGTCAGGGTGGCGCCAAGGCGCTGGCGGACGCGAAGGCGGCCAAGGCTGCCCGCAATCAGCGCCTGCGTGCTGCCGGTGCGGCAAAGCCGGCCGGTAAAGCTGGCAAGGCGGGCAAGAAGGGTGCCGGGCGAGGGGTGAAGCCCAAAGCCAAGGACAAGGCGACCTCACCGAAAGCGCTTAAAAAGCCAGCGCGCAAGAAAAAGACAGGAAAGTAAGCCGTGGCGGAAGAGTTTGTTTTTGGTTGGCATGCGGTTGAGTCTGTAATCAAGCAAGAGCCTCTGCGCCTGCAGGAAGTGCTGTTGCAAACCGGCCGGCGTGACAAGCGGGTGCAGTCCATTCTGACAACCCTGGATGAGCTGGGTGTATCCTGGCAGGAGGTTCATCGGCGCGAGCTGGATGGCCGTGTCGGTGGCGTGCATCAGGGTATAGTGGCCCGGGTCAGTGAAAGTAGGGAGTGGTCAGAGGCGGATCTGTTGGCGCTGGTTGAAGGCAGTGCCAAGCCGCCGTTGCTGCTGGTGCTTGATGGCGTTACCGATCCCCATAATCTGGGCGCCTGCCTGCGTACAGCGGATGCGACCGGTGTGCAGGCGGTTATTGTCCCCAAGGACAAATCTGCCAGCCTGTCGCCGGTAGCGAGAAAAGTAGCCTGCGGCGCCGCTGAAACCGTACCGCTGGTGCGGGTGACCAATCTGGCCCGCTGTCTGCGTTCGCTGCAGGACGCTGGTGTCTGGCTGGTGGGTGCCGCAGGCGAGGCAAAAGCGACGGTGTATCAGGCGGACTTTACCGGGCCCGTGGCTCTGGTCATGGGGGCCGAGGGTAAAGGTATGCGGCGCCTGACCCGTGAGCACTGCGATCAGTTGATTCATATTCCCATGCTGGGCAGCGTTGATAGTCTGAACGTGTCTGTCGCGACCGGTGTTTGCCTCTACGAGGCTCTGCGCCAGAGACTTGCATAGATTCCCCCTCCCGCATACAATGCTGCTCCCCTTTTTTAAGGGGAGGTCGGCTATTGTCTGTTGCTTTGCTTCACGGCTGAGTCGCGGGTATCGCCGGCCGAGAGAAGTTTATTAACCGGGCTCCGGCCCATCCCTGCTTCTAGCGTTATTCGCAGAGGCTGTTTAATCCGTAGGGAGAACTCATGCGTCACTACGAAATCGTTTTCATGGTACATCCTGATCAGAGCGAGCAAGTGCCCGCGATGATCGAGCGTTATACCAACACCATCACTGAAGATGGTGGCAAGGTACATCGCCTGGAAGATTGGGGCCGTCGTCACCTGGCTTACCCGATCAACAAGATTCATAAAGCGCACTATGTTCTGATGAACGTAGAGTGTTCCAACACCGCGCTGGATGAGCTGACTCACAACTTCCGTTTCAACGACGCCATCATCCGTGATCTGGTTATTCGTCGTGAAGAAGCGGTTACCGAGCTGTCACCGGTTAAAGCTGCTGAATCTCGCGAAGACCGTCGCGACGACCGTCGTCGTTCAGTCGATGCTGATGACCGTCGCAACGAAGAAGTCGCAGACGAAGAAGAGTAAATCGTTTAACGGAGTTGAGGAGTTAATTCATGGCTCGTTTTTTCAGACGTCGTAAGTTCTGTCGCTTCACGGCAGAAGGTGTCAGGGAGATCGATTACAAAGATATCGAAACCCTGAAAGGTTATATCACTGAAACCGGCAAGATCGTGCCCAGCCGTATTACCGGCACTAAAGCACGTTATCAGCGTCAGCTGGCTACTGCGATCAAGCGCGCACGCTACCTGGCTCTCCTGCCGTATACGGACAGCCACGATCATTAATCAGTAGTCAGGACTCGGGACCATGCGCTCTCTTGCACAGTTCGTCATGCGCGGTCCCCTGCAGGCAAGCGGGGTGGCGGTCATTGCTATGGCAGTGCCCCTGCTGTTCTGGATAGGTGCAGCCGTTGTCGGGTTGGTTATTCTCCGGCTTGGGCTCACCAAGGGTTTGGGCATAGCCCTTTGGGCGTCATTGCCCGCGCTGGGTTGGAGTATGGTGGGGGGTGATCCTTCCGCCCTGGTGGTTTTGGTATCTGTGGTCATCATGGCTGCGATACTGAATGTCACCGCCTCCTGGGAGCGCGCGATACTGGCGGGCTGCGGTTTTGCCCTGTTGGTGGGTATGGCATTGCCGGGTATGTTCCAGCAATTGCTGGAGCAGTTGGTGGCGGCGGGCATTTCCTTCTACCAGGAAATTAACCCGGAGACGGTCCAACAGCTGGGCGACAGCTTTGAGACCATCGTCACCCAGGCGATGATTGCCAGCCTGGCGGGCAGTTACCTGGTGTTGAGTATTGCGCTCACCATGTTGGCGCGCAGCTGGCAAGCAGGGCTGTATAACCCGGGCGGTTTTCAGACGGAGTTTCATCGCTTTCGTCTGTCCGTGCCGGTGGCTGCCGGCTCATTGGCACTGATGTTTTTGGGCCCGGTATTGGGCCTGAATCCGGTGCTGGTGATCTGGGTTGCTGGTGTGCCCTTGCTGATTGCCGGACTCGCCCTGGTGCATGGCGTGCTCAAAGCCCGCAATATGGGCGCCACCTGGGTAGTGATATTCTACCTAGCGCTGGTGCTGTTAAGCCCGAGTCTGCTGCTGTTATTGGTGTTATTGGCGTTTGTGGATAGCTGGCTGGATTTCAGGGGCAAAGTTAAGCCCGCTGATCCGGCAGAATAAAGCATAAAGAGGTTAACGAGATGGAAGTTATTCTGCTCGACAAAGTCGCAAACCTGGGTAGCCTGGGTGACAAGGTTAAAGTGAAATCTGGTTACGGTCGTAACTACCTGGTGCCTTACGGCAAGGCTGTACCTGCCACAGCTGCTAACGTCGAAGCTTTCGAAGCTCGTCGTGCAGAGCTGGAAAAAGCTGCCAGTGACAAGCTGGCTGCTGCGCAGGCGCGCGCTGAGGCGCTGACTGGCGCTGCGTTCACCATCGCTTCCAAAGCGGGTGACGAAGGCAAGCTGTTCGGCTCCATTGGCGTACGTGACATCGCTGAAGCTGTTACTGCAGGCGGTACCGCAGTAGAGAAGAGCGAAGTACGTCTGCCGGAAGGCCCGCTCCGTGCGATCGGTGAGTACGAAGTGGAACTGCAGTTGCACTCTGATGTGACTGTAGAGATCAAGCTTACAATTGTTGCTGAGTAAGCCTGATTGACCGGCCGCTGCCCTTGGGTGGCGGTACGACAAAGCCCGGTATGCGCATGGCGTGGCCGGGCTTTGTTGTTTGTGGCGCAAGTTGAGTGCTGACTCTCCCCAGCCGCAAGCGGGAGTGCTATGGTTACGGGATTGTTCCGGGGCTTGATCAGAAATGCTCTGGTAGCTCCACAGCTTTCCAAACGAGGTGTGTTTAGTACGTATGGCAACCCCTTCTTTCAAACAACCATCTCTGGATGCGGAAACCAGCCGTATCAAGGTGCCGCCGCATTCCATTGAGGCGGAACAAGCTGTACTGGGCGGCCTGATGCTGGATAACAGCAAGTTTGATCTGGTTGCTGAAATCATCACCGCGGGGGACTTTTACCGGCAGGATCATCGGTTGATTTTCGGCGCGGTGGAGCGCCTCGCCGCCGAAAGTGAGCCTCTGGATGTGGTCACCCTGTCGGAGTTCCTGGAGCGGGCCGGCGACATTGAGGCCGCAGGTGGCCTGAGCTACCTCGCCGAACTGGCAGAGAAAACGCCGGGTGCTGCCAATATCCAGGCCTATGCAACCATTGTCCGTGAACGGTCTGTGCTGCGGCAGCTGATTGAGGTATCGGGCAATATTGCCGAGTCCGCCTTCAACCCCCAGGGTCGTAACAGTGATGAGCTACTGGATGAGGCGGAGCGGAATGTCTTCAAGATTGCCGAAAGCCGCACCAAGGAAGGCACTGGCCCACAGAAGATCAACCCCATTCTGACCAAAGCGCTGGGGCGTATTGAAGAACTGTTTGAGTCGGGCGACGCCATTACCGGTCTCACCACCGGATTTCGTGATCTGGACGCCCAGACTTCGGGGATGCAGCCAGCAGACCTGATCATCGTGGCCGGTCGCCCATCCATGGGTAAAACCACCTTTGCCATGAACATCGTTGAGAATGCCTTGATCAGCTCTGGGCGCCCGGTGCTGGTGTTCAGTATGGAGATGCCTTCTGATTCCATCGTGATGCGTATGTTGTCATCGCTTGGCCGTATTGATCAGACCCGCATGCGTAGCGGGCGCCTGGAGGAAGATGATTGGCCACGGCTGACCTCTGCCGTGGGTCTGCTCAAAGACAAGCCTCTGTATATTGACGACACCGCCGGGCTCAGCCCGACGGAGCTACGCTCCCGTGCCCGTCGTGTTGCCCGTGAAAATGGTGGCGATCTGGGGCTGATCATGGTGGATTACCTTCAGCTGATGCGGGTCCCTGGGAACACGGAAGGCCGGACGGCAGAGATATCCGAGATCTCCCGGTCACTGAAGGCCATTGCCAAAGAGCTCAATTGCCCGGTCGTGGCCCTGTCACAGCTTAACCGGAGCCTTGAGCAACGACCCAACAAGCGACCAGTAAACTCGGATCTGCGGGAGTCTGGCGCCATCGAGCAGGACGCCGACGTCATCGCCTTTGTATACCGCGATGAGGTCTACAATGAGGACACGCCTGACAAGGGCATCGCTGAAATCATTATCGGTAAACAGCGGAACGGTCCTATCGGCACGGTGCGGCTGGCGTTTATAGGTAAGTACACCAAGTTTGAAGACCTGGCTCACGGCAGTTATGGTGACGATTACTGATGTCTCGCCCGACCCGCGCCCTGATTGATCTGCCGTCCCTGCGACATAACTACCAGCAAGCCCGTAACCTGGCTCCCAACGCCCTTTCCATGGCGGTGGTGAAGGCGGATGGCTACGGTCATGGCTTGGTCACCGTCGCCCGGGCCCTGGCCGATCTGGCCCCCAGATTTGCTGTAGCCTGCCGGGAAGAGGCCGATACCCTGCGCGCTGCCGGATTGAACCAGCCGGTGGTGTTGCTTGAAGGTGTTCATGCCGCAGCAGACTATGGGGTTTGCCGGGCGCAGGGTTATATCCCCTTTGTGCACCATCAAAGCCAGCTGGACTGGCTTGCTGCGATAGCCGATCAAAGGCCCTTGCGGGTGTGGGTTAAGGTAAACACCGGGATGAATCGCCTGGGTTTTGCACCCGATGAGGTTGCTGCTGTAGTGGCTCGCCTGACGGCGTTGGGGAATGTGACGGTGGAGGGGCTGGCAACCCATTTTGCCCAGGCGGATGCACCTGATCTGGTGCCCACACAACGTCAGGTGGCGGTGATGAACCGGCTGGTGGCGGAATGCCCCGGGCTCGGCCTGAGCCTGAGTAATTCTGCGGGTCATCTGGCGGGGTTAACATTGGTAGAGCAGTGGACCCGCCCGGGTATCATGCTCTATGGCAGCACGCCATTGTTGCATCGCACGGCAGAGCAGCTGGGCTTGCAGCCGGCCATGACACTGGAGTCGGCACTTATCTCCGTGCGGGCCCTGGCCCCCGGTGACGAGGTGGGCTACGGGGCAACCTGGCGCGCAACCCATGCTGGCCGCATGGGGGTGGTGGCCATTGGGTATGGTGATGGCTATCCACGACATGCGCCTTCAGGCACGCCAGTGTGGGTCAGAGGCACTCGCGCACCGCTGATCGGGCGGGTGTCCATGGATATGCTGGCCGTGGATCTGAGTCATCTGCCGCAGGCGGAGGTGGGTGACCGGGTAGAGCTGTGGGGGGCAAATGTCAGCGTGGATGAGGTGGCCGGTCTGGCGGGCACCATTGGCTATGAACTGCTGACAGGGCTGACACCCAGAGTGCCCCGGGTGATCACCCGGGGCTGAGGACGTTCACTCGGCGGGTTCCGGCTCGCAGATGATTTCCTCGATAAAATCGAGAATGCTGGCCAGGCTGCGCTCATCAAGTTTCTTCAGTACCTTGCTGACCACCATCTTGCTGCCTTTGTGCATGCTGCCGATACCCATTCTGGCCATGCCCATGACCATACTGCCAGCTCGCAGCCGACGCAGGGGCTCAAGGAAAAAGAAATCCAGCCCGCTTTCCGTCATGTCTGAGATCAACTCATTCAGCTGCTCGATGGCAACCTTGTCAGCCTTGCCTTGTTGGCGGAGTTCTGCGACCACATAGAGCGCTTTGGTCTTGAGTTCGTCGGGAATAGGCGCGACGATATGGCTTTGTTGCTTCAGCATGGGTATAACTGCCTCAGTGGGTTGGAGGACGGCTATTGTCGGCAGACAAAAGGCTCGACAGGCCAGTGAAATGTGCCCATTCTATGGCTTAAGTGTTTGTTGGCATTGGCTCTAATGCATATGCGCCACTGTCAGGATTGCGTGTGTGGCCCGGGTGCCCGGGCTGCTGCTGATATCAGGAGTCGTTACCTCTCGTGAATGTTCTGGTCGTACATGATTATGGCCCTCTGGGCCGGCTGCTGATGGAGCGGCTGCGGGAAACCCGCCTTGGCGTAAGCAGTCTGCTCATCAGTCAGCCGGACGAAGTCGACCTGGTGGCGCTGGCGCGTTGGGTACCTGCTGATACTGACCTGATCGTAAACGCATTGTGGCAAGGGGACCCGGAGCTGGCCGAGCGTGAACCTGAGCTGGCACGGCAATGGAACTTCTCTGTACCCCTGGCCCTGGCGGAGTACGCCCGGGAGCGGGATATTGCCCTGTTGCAACTGTCCAGCAGTTACATTTTCGATGGCCGCAAACAAAGCGCCTATATTACGTCCAACCCCGGTAATCCTTTTAATCAGCTGGGTAATTGGCAGTGGGAGTGTGAGCAGGCCTTGCGCGTGCTTCTGCCCCGTCATTTGATACTGCGCACAGGCTGGAGCCTGGCGCGCTTTGTGACCAAAGTACTCGAGGCGGATGCCGGGCAGCCGTTGCTGTTATCCAGCCGCTGTCATGGACAACCGGTACCCTATCGGGATCTGGCGCGGGTGATGGCGGCCATTGTCATGCAGGTGGACTGCGGTGCTGAGGCCTGGGGTACTTATCAGTATGCGGCGGCAGAAGATATCTCCCAATACGAGCTGGGGCTTGCCATAGTGCAGGCGCTGGAGGAGCGCCGTCAGGCGGTGCATGTGGTTGATGAGCCTCCTGGCTGGTTAAAGCTGGAACCCCAGAACGCCTCTTTGGGCTGCATCAAGATCCGCAATACCTTCGGGATTAAACAGCTTCCCTGGCGTACCGGATTAAAGGCAGAGCTTGCCTTGCTCGGAGCGGACAAATTAACCGACGCGGCCAGCCGGCAGTCGGCTAGCCAGAGCGCTTCAGACTAGGCCTCACGCCTGTGCTGGCCTCAAGTCGGCCGGCACTTGGAAAATTCCCGCGTCACCGCCTGCAGTGCCTCAATATCCAGCAGCTGTATTTCCCGTCCCTGCGCTTTGATCAGCCCCTGGCTCTGGAAGCGGGTGATGACCCGGCTGACGGTTTCCACGGCCAGCCCCAGATAGTTGGCGATGTCGCTGCGTGACATGGGCAGGTTGAAATGGGTTGGTGACAGACGCCGGCGTTTGAAGCGGCTGGACAGGGACAACAACAGGCTGGCGATGCGCTCTTCCGCCGAGTTCTTGCTCAACAGCAACGAGAGCTGCTGACTGTTTTTGATTTCCTGGCTCATCAGCTGGAAAAAGTGATGCTGCAGAGTCGGGATATGGGTTGCCAGGTGTTCAAGTTGGGAGAAGGGCAGCTCACAGACACTGGTGTATTCCAGTGCCTTGGCGGTACAGCTGTAAATATCGTCGCTCATGCTGTCGAGGCCTACGATCTCACCGGGCAGGAAGAAGCCTGTCACCTGCTCCTCACCGTTCTCCGTGATCACAGATGTTTTGACGGCGCCACTGCGCACCACGAAGCAGGACTTGAACGGTGCCTGCTGCTCAAATACCAGTGCCCCACGGTTAAAGGTTTGTCCCTGCTGAACAATATCCTCCAGGCGGTTGACATCATTGTCATCCAGCGCCAGCGGCAGACAGAGATTGCTCAGGCTGCAGTGGTTGCAGGTGATTTTCACCGGTGAAGGTTGTGCTGTGGTGATGCGCTGGCCCATGTCTGAAAATGCTCCGGAAGCGTCCTTTGATTGATATAGATCAACCTTATATATTTCTATAGAGTATGCCAGTGAGATTTCTCAATTGTAGGTACATTCACTATAGTTAACGACTTCTCACTTCTGCCAACGGGAAAACACCAGGCTGGCATTGGTGCCGCCAAAACCAAAGCTGTTTGACATCACATGGTTCAAATCACCGGACTTGGCGCCCGGGCCTGCCAATGGCATATCCGCCAATTCTTCGGCCGGGTTTTTCAGGTTGGCAGTGCCGCAGATAAAGCCTTTCTGAAGCATGATCAGACTGTAAATGGCTTCGTGCACCCCGGCGGCCCCCAGCGAGTGGCCCGACAGCGCTTTGGTGGAGGACACCACCGGAACCTCATCACCAAACACCGCCTTTACGGCTTTCATCTCGGTGACATCACCCACCGGTGTGCTGGTGCCATGGGCATTGATGTAATCAATGGTGCCAGGCACCGTGGCCAGGGCCTGGCGCATGCAGCGTTGTGCGCCTTCGCCAGAGGGTGCCACCATATCATAACCGTCGGAGGTGGCCCCGTACCCGGTAAGCTCTGCCAGGATGGGAGCCCCCCGGCGTAGGGCGTGGTCCAGCTCCTCCAGAACCAGCATGCCGCCGCCACCGGCAATCACGAACCCGTCCCGGGCCTGATCAAAGGGCCGGGAGGCAGTTTCCGGCTGGTCATTGTATTTGGTGGAGAGGGCGCCCATGGCATCAAACAGCATGGTCAGTGTCCAGTCCTCTTCCTCGCCGCCGCCGGCAAAAATGATGTCCTGTTTGCCGGACTGGATCTGTTCCATACCGTGGCCAATACAGTGGGCGCTGGTGGCACAGGCGGAGGCAATCGCGTAGTTGATGCCACGGATCTTGTAGGCGGTGGCCAGGCAGGCGGCCACGGTGCTAGTCATGATGCGTGGCACCATATAGGGGCCGATACGCTTGACGCCTTTTTCCCGCATGATGTCCACTGACTCCACCAGGCTGGCGCAGGAGGCCCCGCCGGAACCGGCAATCAGGCCGGTGCGGTCATGGGAAATTTGCGCCTCGGTCAGCCCGGCCGAGGCAATGGCCTGCTCCATGGCCAGATAGGTATAGAGGGCGGAGTCCCCCATGAAACGACGGATCTTCCGGTCAACGGCGCTGGCATCCACTTTTACGCTGCCTGCAATCTGGCTGCGGAAGCCTTTGTCCCGGTAACTGTCATTGAAACGAATCCCGGAACGCCCTTGCTGCAGGCTGTCAGTGACCTCAGCAATCGAGTTTCCCAGGCAGGAGATAATGCCCATTCCGGTAACAACCACGCGTTTCATGCTGATCCTCGCTAGGTAACTGTGTTGGATGCGCCAAAGGATTATGGCATTGTACTGCCTGCCTGCACCTGGCGGCTATGTGACCTTGGTCAGAGGTTGATGCTGTCGTGGCAACGTCGTGGAGCTCCCGTAACTTGCCTGCTGATCTCATATTCTGGACCCTGCTATGAACACTGTTCCCTTCCGCGAAGCCCTTGCCGTCTGGTGGAAGATCGGCATCCTCAGTTTCGGCGGCCCTGCCGGACAGATTGCCCTGATGCATCGTATGATTGTTGAGGAGAAGCGCTGGCTTGACGAACAGCGCTTTCTGCATGCACTCAATTACTGCATGCTGCTGCCGGGTCCGGAGGCTCAGCAGCTGGCGACCTATATCGGCTGGCTGATGCACGGCGTCAAGGGCGGGCTGGTGGCGGGACTGCTGTTTATCCTGCCGGGAGCACTGATGATACTGGGCCTTTCCTGGCTGTATGTGTTGCTGGGCAACCTGACGGTGGTGGAAGGGCTGTTTTTCGGTCTGAAGGTGGCCGTGCTGGCCATTGTGGTGCAGGCCTTATTACGCATTGCGGGCAGGGCGCTGCAAAATCGCCTGCGCTATGGTTTGGCGGTGGCGGGTTTCCTGGCGCTGTTTGCCTTCAACTTACCCTTCCCGCTGGTGGTACTCGGCGCCGGGCTCATTGGTTACCTGTCAGCCCGTTGGGGCAGGCCTGTGTCAGCGCCTGTGGTATCTCCACCTGTGCCGGTGCCCGGTACGCGGCGGGCAGCAGCGGCAATGGCGCTGTTATGGCTCGGCACTCTGCTGGGTTTGTTTGTGCTGCTGGGGCCTGACAGCGTATACACCGACCTGGCCGCGTTTTTCTCCAAAATGGCGGTCGTGACCTTTGGCGGTGCCTATGCGGTGCTGGCCTATGTTGCGCAGCAGGGCGTGGAACACTACCAGTGGCTACAACCCGGTGAGATGCTGGATGGCCTGGGTTTGGCGGAAACCACGCCGGGCCCGCTGATTCTTGTCACCCAGTTTGTTGGCTTTCTTGCTGCCTGGCGCGAAGCCGGTGTGCCCGGCAGTCTCTGGTACGGCAGCCTGGGCGCGCTGTTAACCACCTGGGTGACCTTCCTGCCCTGTTTCCTTTGGATTTTCCTGGGGGCGCCTTATGTGGAACGCCTGCGGGGCAATCACGCCCTGTCTGCGGCGCTGGGGGCGATTACTGCCGCTGTGGTGGGTGTCATTGCCAATCTGGCCCTGTGGTTTGCCGTTAATGTGTTATTCGCGGAGCGCAGCCGCTGGACCGGGTTTGGTATGGATGTGACCTTGCCGCACTGGCAGAGCCTTGACCTTGCTGCAGCCGCCCTGGCCTTACTGGCGTTTGTACTGGTGTTTCTGCTGCGTGTCGGCATGCTGACGGTGCTGGGGGTGTGTGCCGCTGCCGGCATCGCCTGGACGCTGTTGTAGCAGAAACGTACAAGCCGTATTCCGGAGGAATGGATAGACTGCGCCCGTTACACCTGTTTGCTAACGGAGACAACAACAATGCGTTCACTTGAGCAGTTCCTGTCCGATTATGGTGACAGTCACCAGAATCCGGTTAACCAGTGGGTACACATCATCTGTGTGCCGGCTATCTTCTTCTCCACACTGGGCCTGTTGTGGCTGGTGCCCGTCGGCCAGTGGCTGGGCCTGGGCGGTCAGGCGGCAACCTGGCTCAATGGCGCCACCCTTCTTGGCGTGCTGTCAGGGCTGGTTTACCTGAAGCTGTCCTTCAAAGTGTTTCTGCTGATAGTGGTCTGGTTTGCTCTGGCGGTCTGGGGCGTGCTTGCCATTGTCGCTGCGGGCTGGTCCCTGCTGTGGATTTCTGTAGCCACTTTCGTGGCAGCCTGGATCGTTCAGGTCTGGGGCCACAAGGTAGAAGGCAAGAAACCATCGTTTATTGATGACCTGATCTTTCTGTTGATCGGGCCTGTCTTCGTCTCCATCGAGTTGGCCGCAAAGCTCGGCCTGCCAACGCGCCACGCCCAGGGGCAACACTGATACCGGCCTTGAGCCCTCGCCAGACGGATGACGGGGGCTCTATGACGCATGCCAGTGTTTCTGGGGTATAGTCATACCCGTTTCTATTGTTGGACGCCGCTGCCAACGCGTTTGCGGCTTAAACTGCGAAAGTGGGTGATGCGTTACTGATGGCCGTGTATGTACCGCAGGGGCGGGTATTCCTTTGGGACGATCACTGGATAGTGACCGGCCAGCTGGCAGCAAACAAACCTCATCGCCACGTCAGTGCGTCCTTGTTGTGGGGCGTGGATGGTGAGTTCGGTTTGCAGGTGGGCGAACACTGGCGCCAAACCCGCGCTGCGGTGGTGGCGCCGGACGTACTGCAAGCCCTGGACCCAGGGCAGACAGATATTTGGATAGCTCAGCTGGACCCGGATACGGAGCACTGGCAAGCGCTCCGTGCCTACCTGGGGTCGCGGCTATCCGCTGATCTGCCGCCGCCGTTGGTGAACCGTCGGCTTGCTCTTGATACCTGTGAGGGGAACCGGCAGTTGCTGCGGGACTGGCTTGGGCAGCTTGATACGCTGCCCGCGGTCATGGATGAGCGCCTGCGTTCTGTGTGTGGCCAGGTCCGGGGCAACCCTGCCATTCCCTTGGACGTGGCCAGCCTGGCCGGTTCCGTGGGGTTGTCCGCCTCGCGGTTGGCCCATCTGTTTCGTGAGCAGTTGGGTGTGACCCTGCGCCGTTTCATGCTGCATCAAAAGTTCTACCGCATGCTCAGTGACTGGCAGCCGGGCAAGACCTTATCCGAGTTGGCGGCAGACGCAGGCTTTTATGACCAGCCGCATATGGTACGGACCGCCCGCCAGTTTTTTGATGCCGTACCCTCAGCCTTTGTAGCGAGCGGCAACTTCACCGTATGCCGCTGTCAGTCGGAGGACGGGTCCTGAGCAGCCTTGGCGGCTTCGGCTGCCGCCAGCTCAGCCTGCTCCTGCTCAATCAGCGCCGGTGTTTCCAGGCTGATGCGGCCGAGTGTGCCGGCGCGGTACTCGTTCAGGATAACCTCTGACACCTTGTGCAGATCCGGTATGCCGCCGCGCGCAATAAATCCCCGCTGTCTGGCAATGGCATCCATTAACGCAACGCCGTCCTCCGGCAAGGTGTCCAGCTTGTATCGCTCCTGCAGCACCTCGGGGTGATGATCCCGCAGGTATTCCACAGCAAACAGCGCCACCTCATCGAACTCCAGCACGGCACTACGGATGGCACCGGTCACCGCGAGTCGGTAGCCGCAGGCTGGGGGGGACAACTTGGGCCATAAAAAGCCCGGGGTGTCGTACAGCAGGATGTTGTCGGGCAGCTTGATGACTTGCTGGCTTTTGGTGACTGCAGGCTCGTTACCGGTTTTGGCAATGGTTCTGCCTGCCAGGGTGTTAATAAGGGTGGACTTGCCCACGTTGGGAATGCCCAGGATCATGACCCGGATGGCACGCCGCTCCTGATCCCGGGCGGGTGTCATGTCCCGGGCCATTTGCAGAATACCCAGCGCCTCCTTGCGTTGTTTGTGTTGCAGGGCCAGGGTGCGTACCCCTTCTTCCTGCTCCAGCCACGCCTGCCATTGGCGGGTGACCTGCGGGTCTGCCAGATCGGCTTTGTTGAGAATCTTAATGACAGGTTTGTCCTGCCGCAGGGCGGGGACCAGCGGGTTTTCACTGCTGAAGGGAATGCGGGCATCCAACACCTCAATAATCAGGTCCATCTGAGGCATTACTTTCTTTATGTCCTTGCGGGCTTTGTGCATATGCCCGGGGAACCAGTTGATCGCCATGCTTGTTCGCCTGTTTGTTGACTGTTCGTCACCCAGCGGGGTTCGGGGTGCAATTGTTGTTGGATTCCTTTAGGGTGTAAAGCCAAACCATAAAATACACAGTAAGTGGGCGCCGCTGGCCGCCCCGTGAATTGGAGCAGATTATGAAAGTTACCCACATCCTGGCTGCGTTTATGATGGTCTTTGGCCTGAGTCTGGCAGCCCATGCGCAGCAACCGGATGAAATTGATCAGCTGGCAGAGATGATTGGGCTGAGCGACAAGCAGCAGTCAGATATCCGCGGCATCCTCAACGAAAAGCAGGGCCAGATTGCCGAGCTGCAACAGCAGGCACAACAGCTCCAGATGCAGTTGCAGGAGCAGGTCAAACCGGATTATGACGAGGCCGCCATTCGTCGGGACGCCAAGCAGTTGGGTGAATTGACCGGCGAAATGACCGCCCTGTCCATGCTGATGCAAGCTCAGGTAGAGAGCATCTTTACCGACGAGCAGCGCGATGAGTTGGAGCGCCGCATGCAGGAAATGCAGCGCCAGATGCAACAGCAGCAGATGCAAATGCAGATGCGCTAATGCTGATTGAGGCTCATGCCGTTGCGGCATGAACCGGCTTGGTCAGGGTAGCCTGACCAGGACCAGAAAACCGCCCAGCCACAAGCTGCGCGGTTTTTTTTGTGCATGATTGCGCATTGGTGAGAGAGTGCAACGATTAGTCGTGGATTGTGACTTTTCTTAGGTATAAGATAAATTTTTGTTTATTTTTGTAATGCTCGGAATTGTGCCGGTAATAGAAGTCAGGGAGAGTGGTATGGGCAAGTCTGTCGTAAAAACGCTGAAACCTACCAAGTGTCAGTCCGGAGCTAAGCCCCGGCCTCCCTGTAAGCCCCACTGGCCGAAACCCAATCCGCTGACCGTTGCGGTTTCTTTGGCGCTGGGCTTGACCTCCACCGCCCAAGGTCAGGTGCTCAGCGGCTCGGGCAATACGACGGTAACTGCATCCGGCCCCAACGGTAGTTTTGCCGAAGTTCTCGATGTTACGACCACTGACATACGGGGCAATGCTGCCCTCAACCGCTTTTCCCAGTTCAATGTCAACGCCGACACCAACGTCCGACTTCACCTGCCCACTGCCGACACCAGTGCCCTAGTCAATTTGATCAGCGGTGGCCAGGCCAGTGTTCATGGTCTGGTTCAGGGGCTGAGACATGATGGCAATGTGGGGGGTGACCTTTACTTTGTCAGCCCTCAGGGCTTTGTGGTGGGAGAAACCGGCACCCTGCAGGCTGGTAGCCTCACCATCGCCACCCCTGAGGCGGGCTTCCTTGATGCGTTTGGCAGTACTCAAGGTAGTTTTGACAGCGCCTTTGCCCGCTTGCGGGCGGGGGATTTTGCACTCCATGCCACGGGGGTGATTGAAGTCCGTGGCCGCCTGGAAGCGGAGCGTTCAGTGCTGCTGTACAGCCGGGGTATCACCGTGGGCGGCAGTGCTGACAGTGACTCAGGCATCTTTATTGGTGGTGATGCCACCAACACCGGAGCGGAACTGTTTGCGCACCTGGTAAACACCCAGGGCCTGATGGCCGGTACCGCGCTGAAGGAAACCGCAGGGGGCGCGCTGGTCATTGTCGGCGGTGCTGGCGGAGTGCGGGTTGAAGAGCATGCCCGGCTCGATGCCGCTGACGGTGACCTGCTGATTACTGCCGCAGATTTTAACCGCCATGACCCGGATGCCGAGACTCTGCCGGGGCTGGTGGACAACTGGTTCAAGCCGACCCGCAAGGCCAGTGCAGATATCACTATTGAAGGGCAGTTGGCGGGCGCCAATGTCACCCTGGTAGCGGTTGCTGACGCAGCCGCTGAGTGGGTTACCCCGAATTTTGATGACCTGGAGAACCTGGCTCCGGGGCTAAAGGATGAGTGGCAAGAGTCCTGGGACGAGTTCAATCAGAGCCTGCCGTCCCTGGATGGGGCTGTGGCGGTTGCTGAAGCCAATGCCCGGGTCATCATCGCGGATACCGCCGAGATTGATAGCGCCGGGGATGTGACCCTGGAAGCTCATGCCAGTCGCAGTGCGACCGCAGAAGCCAGTGCCGAGGATGGACGCTGGCTGGGCGCTGCAGCGGCTTATGGCCGGGTGGCAGGGGAAACCCTGGTACAGGTTCAGGAAGGCGCCGCCATCACCGCACCCGGCAGTCTGTCACTGCTGGCAGTGAGTGAAAACACCCTGAAGGTATCGGCAAAAGCGGTCTCTGACCAGGACGATAACTTCAGCCTTGCGGGCACCGCCGCGGTGGGAGAAGTGAAGGTCACCACAACGGCAGAGTTGAGCGGCGGCCTGAACGGTGATGACAGCTTGATCAACGTAGGTGATCTCAGCCTTGAGGCCACCAGTCGCAATGACTACAGCACCACCGCAGAAGCCACTGCCGAAGGCGGCGTTGCCATAGGCCTGGCCGCGGCGGTTTCCCTGATCGAAACCGATACCCGTGCCAGCTTGTCCGGTACCCTGACGGCGAGCGGCGATGTCAGTGTCCTGGCCTTTAGCCATACCAGCGGGATGGTGAACACCGTAGTGACCTCGGTCAGCGGCGGTGATGATGGCGATGACCAGGGTGATGACGATAACAACGACGACCAGCTCAGTGGTTGGCTGGGCAACAAGCTGACGGACGCCTCGGATCGTGCTGAACAGAATCAGGGCGATGATGACAGCCCTGCTGCCGGCTCGGATGGTGGGCTGGGGCTGAAAATTGGCGCAGCGGTGGCTTACCTGGATGCGCGGGAAACGGCCACTGCAGAGCTGAAGCCCGCAACCCGCATCAACCCGCTGCCTGACGGCGGCGGCTCCTCCGCCAGCGCTGGCGATGTGGCCATTGTGTCCCGCCGCGAGCTGGAGGGATTGCGTAACCATGCCGTGAGTGGTGCAGAGAGTCAGGGGGATGACGGCGAAGGTGGCGTTTTCTCCCTCAGCGCAGGTGTGGCTGTTGGCTTTATTGAACATGACGCCCGAGCTCTGGTGGGTGATGACAGCGTTATTCGGGCACATCGGCTTGGGCTGAGCGCCGACGTTTTGCTGACCCCCAATGGTGCCTGGGGGGAAGAAGGGTTTGCTGGTATTGATGACCTGGGCGGTGAGGACTTTGATAACGATCAGCTCACCAGCTATGCCAGTGCGGGGCTTACCGCCGGCAGCGACACGGTGGCGGTGTCGGGTGCGCTGAGTTACCTGAGCCTTGAGAGTACGGCTCAGGCCCGGTTGGGCGAGCGGGCGGACGTGCAGCTCAGCGGGGTCAATGCTGACTGGAGCACCACTCTGGGCAGTGACGAAGACGCCCCTGAGGTCAGCTGGGATGGCACCCTGGCGGTGCTTGCCGGCGCCGATGTGCGTACGGTGGATGTGGCCGGTAACCGTTCAGAATCCGGTACTGTGGGTATCGGTGGTGGCGTCGCCTGGACTGATCGCCGCACCACCGCATCCGCCGTTGTTGATTATGATGCCCAGCTGATAACCGAAGGGGACGTGCGGCTGGCCGCCAGTCGGCATGACCAGCTGGTGGTACTGACGCCTGTCTCCGGCAAGGGGGCCGGTGAGGATTCTGTATTCAGCCTGAACGCTGCGGTAGCCTACGGGCGCCTGGCAGGCACTACCGAGGCGGTGCTGGCCCATGGTGCTGGCCTGACCACGCCGGGCGATCTGTCTCTGGCGGCTGACAGCGTGTTTGTGGGCGATGTGGCCGCAGTCTCCACCCTGCAGGACGGTGGTACGGTGGCCCTGGCGGGTACCGTGGCCTATGCCAGTATCCAGCAAACCACCCGGGCACAGCGCACAGAGGCCTACTCAGACCCGACCTACGTGCCTGCTGATGGCCTCAACCCTACGCTGACGGCTGGCAATGTTACCGTGACTGCCCGTTATCAGGGCAGTTACAACATTGCCGCCAAGGGCACGGCGGAAAGCCGGGTCGCCGTTGGCCTGGCCGCGGCGGTGGCGGATATTGAAACCAGTACCCAGGCGGGCCTGTCTGGCACGGTGCAAACCGGGGGAGATGTTGCGGTAGTGGCGGATTCCCTCACCTCGAGTACCGCACTGGAAGCAGAAACCAGCGCAGCCGCGCCGAGCGATGATGACGATGACGGTGACAACGGGGAAGTCGAGGGCGATGTGGCGGCGGACGGCACCCAAGCCACAGCCTTTGCCAAGCAGCGGTCTGATGATGCGGACAGCAAAGTCAGTGATGATGTCGCGGCCAGCGAACAGGGTAATCCCAGCGAAGGTGGCAGTGGCAGCGGTGATACCGGTTTTGACCTGCGCCTGAGTGCGGCTGCGGCCTTGTTGTTCCGCGACGAAAGCGCTGAAGCGCGGCTGGCAGACGGCACACAGATAGGTTCCGCCAGTGAGCGTGCGGGGGACGTGGTGGTTGTGGCCCGGCGCCAGGATGAAGGGCTGACCACCCTTGTTAAAAGTGCCACTGAAGCCAAAGTGGACGACGATGGCGTGGGCATTGCCGTCAGTGCCGCCCTGAGTTTTGTGCAGCTCAGCAACCGCGCCAGCAGCCTTATTGGTGCCAACGCCGAGATCTGGGGCCAACGCATTGGTGTTGGCTCCCTGGTGCGCCTGCCAGACCACTTCCGGCTGCCCAATATGGATGATGTGCCGGACTGGGAAAATGCAGAGGACTTCGAGAGCTTTGCCAAACAGGCTCTGGAGAACGGCGAGGAACTGGTGGAAAGCTGGTTTACCACCTACGCCAGCGCCACCAGCAGCAGTGAGAACAGTACCCTCGATCTGGCGGGCGCAGTCAATTACCTCAACCTGTCCCAAACCAGTGAAGCCTGGGTGGCGGACGGCGCCCTGCTCAACGCCAGCGGTCAGGGCGATGACTGGTCTTACACCCTTGCCGAGGCAGACCCGGACGAAGAACTTGAGGCCGATATCTGGGATTTTGCCCACACCGTCACGGTGGCTGCACAATCCTATACCTCTACCATTGATCTTGCAGGCAACCTGGCGGGCCTAACCTCCATCGGTGTCGATGCGGGCGGCACCACCGCTGCTGTAGGGGGCGGCTTTGCCTGGTCAGAGCGCAGTGTGAATACCGTTGCTGGTGTTGGCGCCGGTGTAGCTATTACCCTGATGGATGACGGTACGCTTGGGGTCACCGCGGACGCCCATGAGCAGGCGATCACCATTGCGCCCAGCTCGGGTCGTGGTGCGACGGCCGCCGTCAATGGCACGGTCGCAGTGACCCGCACCAACCATAACACCATTGCCATCCTGGACCGGTTCGCTGCTGTTGACGCCGCCAGTATTGTCGTACAGGCGGATCAGTGGTTGACCGTCTGGTCCGTGGCGGGTGCTATTGCCCTGGGTGAAAATATCGGCGTGGGCCTGAGCACCGCCGTGAATGATCTGGCCACGGATACTCGTGCGCTGATCGGCGACAGTCAGAGCTATCGGCCGGATAACGCCTCCAATGTGACCGTCAGTGCTGATGCTGGTGACTTCCGTACCGAAAGTCTGGCGCTGCTGGCTGAAACCCGCGGCCTGATTGGCGCCGCCGCCATTGCCGGTGCCAAGGCGGGTGAAAGCGACAAGAAAGGTGGCGGTGATACCGCCCGGGACAGTTTTGATGCGCGTACTGCCGACGTTCAGTCCGACAGCAAGTCCCAGTCCATTGACAGTACCCTTGAGGAGCCTGCAGACCGCACGGCCACCGCCCAGACTGAAGGGGCGGAGGATGGCGCCCAGGGCATAGACAAGAACGGAGATTCAGCGGATTCCGGGGCGGACTTTTCCATTGCCGTTTCAGGTTCAGCCGGGGTTAATCTGACGGCCCTGACCACGGTGGCGGAGCTCAAGGATGCCCGGGTGACCGGACGCGGTGCTGACCCACTGCAGGTGCAGGTGCAGGCACTGAACGACACCGACATGTACGCCCTGGCCGGTGCCGGGGCCCTGACGGACGGTGGCAAACAAGACAGCTTCTCAGCCGCCATTGCGGGCGCTGTGGCCATCAATCAACTGACCAACCAGACGCAGGCGCGGGTAATCGATGCTGAGCTGGTGGGTATCGGTGCTGCCGCAGGCCCCGGCCTGTCAGTCGATGCCATGACGGCAGGTGAGCTGATCGGTGTTGGCCTGGGGGTTGCGGCGGATACCGGAGGCGGTGACAGTAGCCTGACACTGGCAGGCTCGGTATCACTGGGTATGCTGCGCAATGGCACCGTGGCCGAAGTGGTCGATACGGATGTGACCGGGCAGGATGCCGACCCTGCAGATGTGCGGGTGCTGGCCTATGATCGCTCTCGTATCGCCACTGGTGGTGGTGCATTGACCTATGGTGGTCGCGTCGGCATCGGTGTTGCCGTGACCTATGCGGATGTGGCCAATCAAACCCGCGCATCCGTGTTGGGCAGCACCCTGACGGATCTTGCGGATGTTAACGTCGGCGCCTATTCCGCCTCTCGTATTATCAGCGCCGCAGCAGGGTTGCAAGCCAGTACCGGCGGCGATCAGGGCGTCGGCTTTGCCGGCTCTGTGACTATTAACCGGATTGCCAATCAGGTTACTGCAGACGTCGCGGATGGCAGCGTACTTGAGCTGTCGGGCGACCTGTCGGTGCAGGCTGCCAGCGTTAGTGGAACGAGCTTTGCCGATCGCATTGCCTCCCTCGACAGCCAGGCATCCAGCGGCACCGCGCAGGAGGTGAACTGGTCCGGTGCGGGCACGGAAATCGAAGGCAATGAAGAAGGTGATGGGCCGGGTGGTATCGAGGATGCCGATGCCGAGGACCGGGCCACCATCGGCAATCAGTACGAGCAGTACGCCCAGGGTGCCACAGCCGGTGGTGTACTGGATGGCGAAGCCATCCTCGGCATTGCTGGCAACATCCAGGTGGGTAAGGCCCAGAACAGTATCGGGCTGTCCTTCAGCGGCAACTTTATTGATAACCAGTATGACGCCCGCATTGTTGACGCCACGGTAACCGCCAACGCGGTCGCCGTGGAAGCCACCCAGTCGGCGCGCATCCTGGGGCTGTCAGTCGGTGCGGCAGTGACCGGGGGTAAGTTTGCCGGACTGGGCTCCGGCACCGCCAATATCATTGGTCTGGGGGATGACAAGGGCCGGGTACGGTCCACCATCCATGACAGTGTTGTGCAGGCCGACGATGTCCGGGTGCTGGCGCTCAATGCCGGGCGTATTGATGCCCTGGCTGGTAATGTGTCCTATGCGAGCAAGGCAGCGTTTGGCGCTGCCATTGGTTATAACGAAATCGGTACCCTCACCGAGGCGGTGGTCAGCGCCAGTCATGTGCGGGGTTTTGCGGCGGATACAACCGCCGACACCCTGCGCCTGGCGGCACTGAGCCTGGGCGATATCTACGCCATTGCCGCTGCGGGCAGTGGCTCGTCTGGTGTGGCCCTGGCGGGGTCAGCCAACATCAACCGCCTGAATCAGACCGTCAACGCCCATCTCCATGACAGCATCCTCACGGTTACTGATGTGGATGTCAGCGCAGGCAACAGTGGGCTGGGCACGGCGGCGGAAGTCTGGGCGCTGACGGGCAACATCACTATCGGCAAGAAGGGCGCGGTGGGTGCTGCCTTCGCCTGGAACGAAATCGGCAACGCCTACAACGCGGAGGTGGCCAGCACCCGGTTCGTCAATCTCGACAGCCTGGATATCAGTGCGGAAACCTCCGGCAAGATTCGTACCCTGACGGCATCCGGCGGTCTGGGGGGCACCTTTGCCGTCAACGGCGCCGGAGCCTACAGCGTGATTACCGCCGAGGCCGCAGCCTCGCTGGTGGACAGCGATGTGGATGGCTGGGGGCAGAGTAATGTCAGTGTTCGTGCCTCGGATGATTCCGATATTTTCTCCGTGGCGGCCTCGCTGGCTGCCAGTAAGTCGGCCAGTGGCGGCGTGGCCATTGGCGTTAACGATATCCGCAGTACCGTTACCGCTTCCGTGGCGGGTGGTCCGTCAGATAACTCGCTGCTGCTGGACAACCTGCTGGTAGACGCAGTTTCCGAGACCCGCATCAACAACATAGTCGCGGGCATGGCGGCAGCAGGTAAGGTGGGGGCGGCAGGTTCAGCCGCCAGTAACCTGGTCGCCAGTCATGTGCTGGCCAATGTGACGGATGGCGCTCTGGTGGATGCCGCCGGGGATGTGCGGGTGAAGGCCAGCAGCCAGGACGAAATCCAACTGATTGGTGGCAGCCTGGGCGTCGGCGTGAAAGCGCTGGGTGCAGCCGTGACAGTGGGTGTTAACCTGCTGGATGGGCAAACCCGTGCGCTGATTGACGGTGGCGCCTCCGTCACTGCCCTGGGCGGTGCCGGTGTCAGCATCGGTAGTGGTGAGCTGGACGTTACCGGTGACCGAATCAATTACAGCAGCCCGGATGGCAGCAGTAGCAGTTTTGATGAAACCCAGGCCGGGCAGGATTATGCGGTTGCCGGTATCAGCCAGGGCGAGACCCAGGTGCGCGGTGTGGCGGTCAATGCCAGTTCCCTGCAGAGCGTGGGCAATTACATTGTCACGGCGGGCATCAGCCCCAACGTCAAATTTGGCGTCGGACTGGCGGGCACTGTCAGCGTCAACATGCTGGAGCGGGAGACCGTCGCCGCCATTGAAAATGCGACAGTGCATGCCCGCAATGCTGACGGTTCCAGTGGCGCCGATGTGACGGTCAGCGCTGCCGCTCATGCCGACACCCGCACATTGGTAGTGGGCGCGGCCTTTGGCAGTGTTGGCGCTGCCGGCGCTGTGGCCACAGATGTCTTTGACCGCACCACCACCGCCGGCATTTTTGACGCGGATGTCAAAGCCTTGGACAGCATTGATGTGGCTGCCAATACCAGCCAGACCGCCAATGGTATGGCGATTGGTGCTGCCGGTGGTACCTGGGCCGGTGTTGCCGGTGGTGGCGTCCTGATGTTGATGAATGGTAGCAACCAGGCTGTGATTCAGGGCAGTCAACTGGCGGCCGCCGATATTACGGTGGATGCCAACTACCGCAATATTCTCAACCTGACCACGGCGAATGCCGGCGCCAGCCTGGGTGGTGGCGCGGCCGCCTCCTTCGCCGTTGGCGTGGTGGAAAGCAGCAATATTGCCCAGGTGGATGACTCTGAACTGGATGTGGCCAACCATCTGCACATCAACGCTGAGACCTACAATGAAGTGCGCACCATTGCGGCTTCCGGCGCTATTGGCGGCGCCTTTGCCGGTGCAGCCATGGCGTCCGCCACGGTCATTGGCTCGGAAACCTATGCGCAACTGATCGACAGTAACGTGAACAATGACGGCGAGGCCAGCAATCGCGTCACCGTCCAGGCCGCTGACGCCCTTGCGGTACGGGCTTGGGGTGGCGGCCTGTCGGTATCGCCGGGGGGCGTCGCACTGGGCGGCTCAGCCACGGTGCTTGTGGGTCGGGCGACGGTTGCTGCCGATGTGGTGGACACTGACATCAAGGCCGAACATGTCATGGTTGATGCCCAGCGTGATGCCGACATCGAGGCCTATACCCTGACGGTGGGTGCAGGGTCTGCGCTGGCCTTCAGTGCCGGTGTAGGCGTGGTGTTGTTGGGTGGTAACGGCGCAGCCGGTGTTGATCTGGTGAATGATCCGGACAACAGCGGCAGCCAGACTGACCTGATGGATGACCTGGACAAGGGTAACAACGGCACCCTGTCGGCGCTGGATAACTTCGGCAGCGGCCAGCTGACGGAAGACAACGGTAACAATCAATATGGGGCCATCGGGCTGTCCGGTGACCAGCAGGCCCGTATCAGCAACGGTACCCGTTATCAGACCGGTGCGGCGGTGCGTAATGGTGGTACCCACGAAACCCGCGCAGAAGTCAGCGGCGGGCGCCTGGATGTCACCACCCTTGCGGTGGACGCGAGGGAAGGTAATCGCACCATCAATCTGGCGGGTGCCGGTGCGGTGGCGGGCACCGCAGGTATTGGTGGCTCCGCGGCGGTAACTCATGTCGCCAGTGTGGTCACGGCCCGTGTTAACGGTGATGTGCAGTTTGCCCCTAACAGCAGTCTGAGTCTCAATGCGGCGTCTGGCGGTCGCGGCGCGCTGATCGCCTCCGCCCTGAACCTTAACGATATTGCCAACCTGGCGAATATTGGCAGCCAGGTCAGTGGCGACCGTACCGTACTGGTAATCAGCACCGCCGGTGCCGCCGGCGGTGTGGGCCTGGGGGCTGCTTATGCCCACGGCCGTGCTGCCAGTACGGTCAGCGCTCAGCTGGGCGGCGCGGTGAACCAGCACGGCACTGTCGCTACAGGTATTGAGGTCACTGCGACGGACAATAACAGCGTTGGTGCTTTTGGTATCGGTGCTGGCCTGGGTGCGGCTGCAGCAGGTCTGGTGGTAGGTTTTGCTGAGAAAGCCTCGGTGGTGGATGCCCGCATCCTGAACAATGCCCAGATTACCACCGGTGGTGAACTGAGTCTGCTGGCCAGCGCCACCGGGCAGGTGACTGCCGCTGGTGTCGCCGCGGCCGGTGGCGTTATTGCCGGGGCTGGCAGTGTCATTATCGCCAGCGATGATGTGGTTGCCCGTACCCGTATCGGCGCCAACAGCGTTGTCCAGTCGAGCCATATTCGCCAGACCGCAGAGGCCAGGGCGCGTACGGTTGCCAATGCCTATGCCGCCAGTATTGCCCTTGCCCAGCTGGGTGTGTCCTGGGCCGAAGCCAGGGCGCGCTCGGTGGCAGAAAATATCATCGGCAACAATGCCACCCTGCATGGCCGCACAACCCTCAATGCGACCACCGCACCTGTCACTGGCTATGCCGCTGACGCCCAGGCCTGGGCCGGTGGTGGCAGTAAATTGCTGTCAGTAAACGGTGCCTTCGCCCAGGCCTATGACAATGCCGAAGCCCGGGCGCAGATTGGTAACGGGGTAACCTTCACCGGTGGCGGCGCCGTGTCCATTGGCAGTGAAGCCAGACCAGCCGCCAGAGCGCGCGCCTATGGTGTCTCACTGTCGGGTGTGGCAGCGTTTGGTGGTGCCCTGGCGGTGGCAGATGCCAAGGGTGGTGCCTTCAGCCAGCTTGGCAACAATGTCAGTTTCCAGAAAACCAGTCAGCCAGTCACCATTAATGCCCATGTGCGTACCTCCGGCAGTTTGCAGACGGCCCGTGCGGAAGCGCGCGCCGGTGCGGGTGCCGGCCTGGTGGGCGGTTCCGGTGCCAAAGCATCGGCAACCTCCAGAACCCAGGCCCAGGCAACCCTCGGCTCGGGCGCGGTATTGCCGGGTGGCAACCTGACACTGGACGCCTCCAGCAGCACCAATCAGCGGGCTGACGCTACTGGTCTGGTTGCGGCCGGGGTACTTGCCGTTGGCCTGGTGGACGCCTTTGCCGGCTCCAATACCACAACCCTGGCTCGGCTGGGGCACTCCCCTCAGGCTTTTGGTAACCGCGCCGGCAATATCACCCTCAAGGCTGTTGGCCACAATACCGACAGGGCTTATGCGGTGTCCGGGGCAGGTGGTTTGCTGACGGCAACGGCGGCACGCACTGGTACCTCGTCGGTGGGTAAGGCAGACGCCATCATCAGCGACTGCCCGGTCAACTGTCCAACCGGCAGCCAGCGCACGGTGCTGCAGGCAGGCAATGTCAGCCTGGAGGCCCGGCATACCAATAACTTCGGTGGCACGGTGGATTCCCGCTCTGCTCACGTGGCGGGTTATAGCGGGGCACGGGGTAATCATACCGCGCTGGCAAACGCCAATGTTGAAGTAGGCCGCCGGGCGGACCTTGATCTGGGTCGCCTGACCCTGCAGGCCCGTACCGTAAACACCCAGCCGAACCTGACCAACCTGCAGGTGGCTTCCGGTGGCGTGCTCAATGCTGCGGCCGCCAGCTCGAACACCCAAGCCGAGGGTAATGCCCGCATTCAGGTGGGCGCGGATGCCAATATCCGCACCCGGTTGCTGAATACCGCTGCCGGCAGCGGCAATATTCAGATGGAAGCTGTAAATGTCATGGACCTGCGCCAGCATGGCAAGCTGGATACCGGCGGTGCCATCGATCGGCCTGAGGTCAATATCGTTGCCACCGGCCGGGCCAATGCCCTTATTGATATTGGCTCGGGCGCGGTAGTTGGCGCTGCACAGGATTTGCTGGCAGCGGCCTGGTCGGCTGGTGACGTCAATACCAGTGCCAATGTCAAAACCTATGGGTTGGCGGGTGCGGCCCGTGGCCATACCCGCTCCACCTTTGACGCCAACAATACCGTGATGGTTCGCGGCCGGTTGTCCGCTAACCGGGATGTATACCTGGCAGCAGGGCTGGATCTGTCTCGCGCTATTGGCGGCATGGCTGCGTTGGCGGATACCTATATCTGGAATAAGACCGTTTTCCCGGTGCAGACAGATCCAACAGCCCGGGCCAGAATGAACGGTGACAATCACATCACCATTACCGGGACAGGTGAAGTGATCGCAGGGCGTGATGCGGACCTGCTGACCACCTGGCAACGCTATCAGGCCTACGGGGTGGGTATCGGCAAGGACCTGTACCGGGAGGTGTTGGAGAAGGTCACCAATACCGCCGTCAAGATCCTCACCTTCGGGCAGGTGAAAAAGGCGGTATCGCTGGAAATTCGCCGGGTAGATCAGCAGGTCTCCGACCATGACCAGATCCGGGTGGATGGCCGCCTGGTGGCGGGCGCCGGTTCCTACCAGTTCCTGTGGATCAAAGATGAGTATGATGCCAACGGTAATCCCATCATTGAAAGCAGCCTGGGGATCAATTACACCATCACCGAAAGGGATATTGCCGATGATCTGGCTGAGCAGCTGGCTTACTACGAAGGGCTGATGCAGCAGTATGCGGAGTCCGGCAGTGCGCTGTTCTGGCGGGCTTACGCCCAGGCGCTGACCCTGCGGGATCAGCTGGCTGACATTAACGAGCTGCGGGATGATGATGGCAACCTGGGCGATGCGGCCAAGGTCAAGGCCATTGAGCTGGATGACATCGAGACCCTGAGCGGCAACATTACGCTGACTACCAGCAGTTTACGGGGCAGCGGGACCATCTCTCTGGGTGATGAGCCGGACTGGAACGCCGTTCCGGGTGCGCCTGCGGAAGCACTGAAGTCATCGGGCGGCGCCAACGTGCGGCTGGTGAACGAAAGCTCCACTTTCCTCTATGTGGGTGACATCACCCTGGGCAACACCGTCGGTCGCATTACTCACAATGCCACCCTCGGAGGCAGCTTCTTCCGCATGAGCCTGCCGCGAGAGCTTAATTCCCAGTCCAATATTGACGGGTTGTCGATACAGGGTATCGACCCTGGGCAGAATCAGCCCGAGGTGTTTATCGTCAACACCTACCTGGGGGACCTGAGCGGAGTTGCGCCGGAAATCCACCTGCTGGGGAATATCAGCAACCGCAATGGCCGGGTTATCCTGAGCAATGTCCAGGGCTCCATTATCTCCTCCGGCAACATTGATGCGGCATCCGTGAGCATTACTGCCGGTGGCCGCTTTGTGCAGAACTTCACCACCGGTTTCACGCATATTGCCGGCGCGCCTGACCGTGAACCTGACGACATCATGGACCACGAAGGGCAGATACTGGCTGGTGGTGCCATCTATATCAGCGGCGAGTTCGTCAACATCAACGGTCTGGTGCAGAGCGGTGTTGCGGACTACAGCCTGACTATCACTCAGGCGCAGCTGGACGCCGCCCTGGCCAATGCCCCCGCCAGTCAGAACCAGGTCAGCCTCTCTGGCTTGTTCTCCAACGGTACCGCCAATCTGCAGGAACTGCTGGCCTACTATGACCGGGACCAGCAAGCCATTGTGGTGCGGCCAGCACAGGTGAACCCTGGCTACATCTTCATCTTCGGCGATGTGGTCAGTACTGGGGGCGGTCGCCTGGCGGCGGTCAGCGGTTACGGTGATATTACCGTCAATAACCAGACCTCCGCGGATATTATCCTCGAAGGGTTGGATGCAGGCACCGGTGGTAACGGCATTATCGAGATTCTTGATCTGGGCCACGCGCGGTTGCCGACTGACCTGCCAAGCTTTGATGACCTGAGTGAGTTGCAGGGGCTGGATCTGGTAGACACCATTCCTGCGCCGCGGCTAACCGTCTTCGAACATAGCTGGGAAACCAACACGCTCACCAAAACCCAGTCCTTCCTGGTGGTGAGCCTGCCTGAGGGCAATAATGGCAGTGTCGATGTGGTTGAAGTGGATGTCACCGAGACATCGCTGGGCGAGACCCGCGAGACCATTTACCAGCCTAAAGAGGACCGCATCTGGGTACGGCGAGCATCCAATCCGCTGGTGAACGACTTGCTGTTGTTCTTCGGAAGCCTGCCATTTTTCAACCTGGATGTCCCGGCCGAAGTGCTGGATGCTGAGATGCTGGTGACGCTGGGCAATTTGAGCTCCTCCGAGTTGAGCAATCTGAATTCAGGCTCTCCCACCTCCATCGCGCAGCGAGCCGACAAGCCGGTAGCTATTGAGTTTTTGGGCGGTTCGACCGCTAATCTGTCGGTCACCTCCAACGGCAGCGTCAGCCTCGCCGGTGAGCTGCGCAATCTGGATGGCCTGGTGAGCGTCAACACCGATGGTGCGCTGTTCAATCCGGGCGCCTTTGGCGGTCTGGTGGGCGAGCGCATCGAAGTCACCGCAGGCCGGGGGTTTGGCACCGATAACGACCCGGTGCAGCTGCAAGTGGGCAGTGGTGCAGTGCACATGACCACCACGCGGGGTGATGTCTACCTGCTGGGGCGTGGCACGCCGCTGCTGCTGGATCATATCCGCAGCGATCGCGGTGATATCTACATCACTTCAGAGCTGGATATTGTTGATACCAACCTGCACGCCGACATGGCCATCAAGGGGCGCAGCATTCTGCTGGAATCCCTGAACGGGCAGGTGGGTGCCGCTGACCAGCTATTGCGCATCGAAACCGGCCATGCCGTGGAAAGTCAGATTGATTTCCTCAGCTGGCTGCAGCCCAGCTGGTTGCTGGGCGGGCTGTCTGCCTTTGGGTTGCGGATGCCGGTGATTGATCTGTCCACCCCCGCACCCCTGAATGCGACCCTGACCGCAGCAGCGGAAACCGGTGTCTACATTGAAGAAGTGGCCGGTGACCTGCACGTGAATCTGGTGGCCGCACGGGATGGTGATGTGGTGCTCAAAGTCAGCCAGGGCGGGCTGATAAACGCCCTCGGCCGTGGCGCGCTGGACTTTGATGCCATAGATAATCTGCGGGCGCTGTGGGACGACATGCGCCTGACCGGTGATGATGCCGAGCAGGCCGCGCTGGAGTCTGTGAGCAGCTATGAACGCTCCGTTGAAACCCGTTATCAGGACTACTGGCAGCTACGCAACTTCCTGGAGCTGGATGCGATTGAGCAGCAAAACCTGCTGGATAATCTTGCCCAGCGCTTTACCGACGAGGTCTTCGAGCAACAGCTGCTGGTGGCCGGATTCAACGAGGCAGAGGCTGCACAGCAACTGGACCAGCTGACCGGTGCCGACCTGCTGACCACCGTGACTCTGAGGGCCCAGTTCCAGGCCGGCATGCTGGAATCCCAGTTGGCCGAGGCCCTTGAGGTGGACGATGTCAGCCAGGTGGCGGGCTTTGACAGCCGGGATGCTGACTGGTCGTTCAGCCTTGATCAGGACAGCGCGCTGTTTGCGGATATTATTGAAGGCGCCGTCTGGACTGAACAGGAGCTGCTCAACAGCATCAGTGCCAACACCCTGATTGACATTGACAGCACCCTGTACGAACAGGTGGAGCCCAACATTGTAGGCAACAACATCACCCTGCTGACCGCTGACAGCGTTGGCAGCATGGATGACCCCGTAGAAATACTGCTGCCCCAGGATCTGGACGCCGACAGCTTCCCCGATCTTACCGACGCGCAGCTGGCCGCCTTGCTGGCCGCGCAGCCCGGCGATATCCGCTATGTCGGAGGCACCTTCAACACGGTAACCGGTGAGTTCGAAGGTAACATCACCGCTATCATCATCAACCGCACCCTGGTGATCGGGGTGAATGCCGGTGGTGATGACGGTTTGCAGGGCGCCCTTAATCTGGCAACCGGCGGCAATGCCTTTATTGTTTCTCCGCTCCAGACACTGACGCTGGATCAGGTGAATGCACCCGGCGATGTGCGCATTCAGGTACGCGGTGACCTGCTGGCTGCAGATCATGGTCAGCCGGTGATTCTGGGTGCTGCTGACGGTCTGTTGCTGGAAGCTGAGGGTGGCACTATCGGCAGCGCGGATCGGCCATTGCTGGTGAACCTTGAGGGTGGGCGAGTGACGGCCCGGGCGGCCAATGGCCTGTACCTGACGGAGCAGAGCGGTGACCTGTTGATTGATCGCATCAACACCGTCAGTGGCACCCTGGTGCTGACAGCTGAGGATGGCTCAATTATCGCCCGGGACGATGATGAACTGGATCTTGCGGCTGATGATATTCGCCTTGTCGCCAGTGGCGATGTGACTGGCGGCGGCACTCTGTTGCAGGGAGTCAACCTGCGCCATGGAGACATGGGCCATGTGGGCGGCTCCGCCGGTGGTGAATTCCGCATACTGGATCTGAACGGTAGCCTGCGGGTGGATGATCTGGTCACCGGTGGCCTGGCAGATGCCCGGGCACAGGATGATGTTGATGCCAGCAATTTACAGGTCGGGGGTGATCTCTACCTCGAGGCCCTGCTCGGTGACCTGACGGTCAGCGACGCTGACGTCGGTGGTGAAGCGCTGATACGGGCTCAGCAGCGTGTCACTGCGGACAAACTTGACGTGGCGGGCCGCATTCATATGCAGGCGCGGGAGCAGGGCATTATCGTCAATCAGGTGGCTGCCGGTGCCGCCGGCGCGGACGCGCTGGTGCTCATCTCCGCCGATACCATCCGAGGCGGTGCCCCGATTGATGTGCTGGCGGGTGGCTATAACGGTGCCTATCACCTGAAGGCCCGGGGCGAGGATGCCGAGCTGCGGCTGCTGGCGCCTGAGGATGTCGGTGAGGCAGACCAGCACCTGGTGGTGTCAGCGCCGGTACTCAACGCCATCAGTGATAACGGCAGTATCTACATCACCGCGCTGGACGATGTGCAATCCGGTGAACTGGATGCCTCGGCAGGGCGCATGGAACTCTATGCCCGCGCCGGACTGGGTACAGTCTCGCCTGTGCGCCTGCGGGTGCTGGACGCGCTTGATCTGCGGGGCGATACCATCCGCGCCCATATCACCCATACTGCCAATCCCCGCATCCTGCCCATGGACCTGCAAGCCATTGACGGTGGCCAGCTGACCCGCGCAGAGCTGGAGATTGACGCCCCCAACGGTCTGGAAATCGGTTGGCTGCATGGTCAGCAGGTGCTGATCAACACCACGGCAAACTGGGTCAATATCGTGCAGGCCCGGGTGTCTGGCTGGCTGGATTATCAGACGCCCCAGGCACGGGTCTACATTAACAACCAGGGGGATGCCCGTAACCCGCTGGCGGATGTGCAGCTGTTCCAGCCCAGCCAGCGCTTCTTTATCACCCAGGATGGTCGCCTGACCTTCACCAACGCCTTTGTGCTGCGCTACCGCAATGGCTGGGAAGTGCGGGTGCCCAACTACTCAGCGGCCCGTGACAGGGAAGACTTTATTGTTGATGGGCGCGCCGGTGAGCGGCAGACCACCGCCTGGGCGGTGGATTTCAGCGACGGCGATCGCTGGAGCCGCACGGAGGTAACCCTGGTGGAACTGACCGGCATGGTTGATGAGGATGCCTGGACCTTCATGACGCCCACAGATTTGACCGATTTGGAGGCATCAGGTCTGGTGGCCGCGGCCTTCGGTCAGCCACTGCGGGACCGCACAGCACTTGAACTGCGGCAGGAGATCCAGCGTCTGGAAGAGATGCTGATGATCCACAACGTGCGCTTTGAGCTGGATTCCCACCAGCTTCAGACCCGTGACTGGGAGTTCCTGAACGAAGTGGCCCGTGTACTGGCTCGCCAGCCACATCGCCGGGTTCGCATCAAAGGCTTCACTGATAACCTGGGTAGCCCGGATTACAACGACAGGCTGTCTGCGGCCCGTGCTGCGTCGGTCATGCAGTATCTTGCTGTGTTCGGGGTCAAACCAGAGCAGATGGAGCTGGTGGGCTTTGGTGCAGACGAGGCGGTGGCCAGCAATGATACCGAGGAAGGCCGCAGTCAGAACCGGCGGGTGGAGATCACCCTGCTGCCGGACCAGGGTATCTGATACGGCAGCGCATTAACCCGTTACCGGGCGCCATGTGGCGCCCGGTATTCCGGTTACTGCAGGGTGTTGGCGCTGGCGCTGGCGGTCGCGGGTGTCAGCCGCTGATGCAGGGCGGTGAGATTGGCCAGGGACATCAGGTGGGCGTATACCCAGGGCATCCACCCTGCCCGATGGAATTCGAGAATCTGTTCGTCGGGCAGGGTGACAAACTTGCTCTCGTCAATGACCCGGAAATCCCGCAATACAGCCGTCTTACCATCCGGACCGGTCAGTTGCAGATCGCGACGGATGAGTAGCTCCAGTTCCGTAAGCCGCTTAATGAAGGCTTGGGTTGCCTGCATTTCAGCGTGGTACTGCTGTACAAAGCCCAGTACCCGTCCCAGATAGGGGGTTTGCTCGCCACTGTCTTCAAACAGCCGCTCACCTTCTTCTTCGTTGAAACCCTGCCAGTCGGCATCAATACACACGGTGAAGTTCTCATCGCCGTCCTTGCCTGCAATCACGAAGGGATAGCGGCGAATAAAGGCGGGGATATAGGTGTCCCGCGGCCAGTTACCTGACTCATCCACAAATAGGTTGCTGCCGTCATTCAGGCCCATCAGCGCCAGTGCGTTGCAGGACTCAGGGTCGCCGGAAAAGAGGATGGGTAGTTGCCGTGCTGCCGTCATGAACTCTGTCCCTGCGAGGGGCACAAAGGGGGTTTCGGCGGCATACTGGTAGGCGCCCTCCGTCAGGGGCTTCAACCGCAGGTTGCGATGCTGGTCCTTGTTCAGGGGTACGATGCGCTGGTAGAACATCAGTTGTGACATAGGGTCTCCGATTACTCCAAGGGGGGCCGCACAGCAGGGCCACTGTCGATGCCCAGATTGATACGGAAGTGGATCTGATCACGATCCTGATCTGCTTCAATACGGTTCAGGGCGCGGCCATAATCCAGCTGGCCGCTGGCATAACGTGTCCAGCGCCAGCTGATGCCAACGCCAGCCCCGTCAATGCTCTCGTTACGGGGGCTGACGGACTGCGCGCTGGCGTGGTCCAGATAAACATAGGGCGTCAGGTTGCGGTGAGCCTGCCAGTTCACCTGCAGGGTGGCGTTATAGCCACGGGCTCCGGTCATCACATTCTGCTCGTAGCCCCTGACGGTGTACATGCCGCCGGCCTGATAAAGATCAGAGGAGGGCAGGTCCCGCAGGTTGGTGATCTGCCAGTTGCCGGACAACTGGGTATAGAGTGGCAGGCTGCCCAGGTATTGCAGCCAGTCCAGGTTGCCTGTCCAGACAAAGTAGCCCTGGGTGTCATCATCCAGCCGCTCATGGGCATCCACATGGGTTACCCGTTTAGCGAGGCTGACACGTTGCAGACGGCCGCGGTGACTGATGTTGAGGCCGGCACTGTTTTTCATCAGCCGGTACTTACTCAGTTCCAGCCCACCCAGGTAATCGGTACGGGAGTCGGTATAGGCGGTCCGCAGCACGCCATCCACCGCCCAGTCATCCTGGCGCAACAGCGGGTGGCGGTAGGCTAGATCGGCGGTGTAGGAACGGCCTTCAATCTCCAGCGCCTGGAAGGGCCCTTTGGTAACCTCAATATCGTTGGCGGAGGCGGTGGCCTCCAGTCGGCCACCGTGCTGATTTACTGGCACGCTGTAGCTGAGGGAACCGCTCAGGGAGCTGCTGGCTCCCGCAAGGTAGGCGAACAGCCGGTCATCCCTGGCCAGCGGGCCCCGCAAGGTGCCGGTAAGGCCGACACGTTCGCGGCCAGTGGTGCGTGAGCCAGCATTATCGGCAAAGGCATTCAGCGCCCAACGGGGGCGCTCCTGGGGCAACAGCAGCAGGTCAGTTTCACCGAACTGCTCGCCGGGCTGCAGGCTGGCCAGAATGTCCAGCTCATAGATGCTGTTGAAACGCGTCAGGTCTTCCTGCACCGCCATCACGTCCAGCACCTCACCCGGTGCGGGCAGATTCAGGCGCGACAGCACAAAGCGTTCTTCCGTGTAGCCCATGGGTGCCAGCTGCAGCTGGCCAAGCCGCCCCTCCAGTAACAGGATGTAGACGATGCCCTCATTAATTTCCTGAGGCGGAATCACCGCTCGGGCGGTGACGAAGCCCGCCAGGTCGTAGAGCTTATTGATGCGGTCTACCAGCTCATTGAGGCGGGGGAAATCCACCTCCTTACCGACATAGTCGCCACTGAGATCACGCAACTGGGTCTGGGTCAGTATCTCGGAGCGGGAGAAGCGGATGCCCAGCAGGCGGAAGCTTGGCCCCTGGTCTGGCAAACGGTAATCATCCTCTCGGCGCAGGCCCTCGATGACCACCTCGGGCTGGATGGCGTCCAGTTGCCGCTGGCGTTCCAACTGCCGCAGGAATTCCTGTTGCTCCACGGCAGGGTCAGGGAAATCGACACCGGGAACCGGGTCATTGTCTGCGTAAAGGTTGAACGGAATCGCAGCGGCTAATACTAGCCACCAGGGTGCGGGGGAGGACGGTTTGCTCACTGCCATCGGGCTGCGCCTCGTATCTGTCCGTGTGATACCGGGGAGCCGTTGCGTCACTCCCAGTGACGCCCAGTATAGTAACAAACCGTAACAATCTGAACCGATGGATTCACATTCAGCCATCGAATTATTCGGCCAGCCCCCGCGTAGTAATTTCCGCGCGGGGGCTGGCTGTCAGGTGGTGGGCTGGGGGACGTTGTCTGGCCCAAAAGGTTTCAGCAGGATGATCAGTCTTGGCAGCAGGGTCAGTGCGCCCAGCAGGGCCATCAGCATGGCGAAGCCGGTAAACAGCCCGAAGTAGATGGTGGGAATAAAGTTCGACAGCACCAGTATGGAAAAGCCGGTGATGATGGTCAGCGAGGTATAGAACATGGCGCGACCAATGGTGCTGTGGCAGCGGTGCATGGTGGCCAGATAATCACCGTCACGGGCAAATTCCACCCGGAAGCGGTGCATGTAATGGATGGTGTCATCCACTGCAATACCGACGGTGATGGCGGCAATAGTGATAGACATCATGTCCAGCGGAATACCCAACAAGCCCAGCAGTCCCAGCACACTGGCTGCTGCCAGCAGGTTGGGCAGTATGCCGATAACCGCCAGCAGCAGTGACCGGAACAGAATCAGGAACATCACCATGATGGCGACAAAAACCACGCCGAGGGTTTTGATCTGGGAGTCGAACAGGCTTTGCAGCATGTTGTTGTACATCACTGTCATGCCGGTTAGCAGGATCTGATCTTCGCTGAAACCGAGGTCCTCCACCAAGGCGGTCTGGATGCGCTCCAGCAGCTCCTGCCGCTTCAGGTCGGGTGATGACTCCAGCAGGCGCACATTGAAGCGGGCCTGGCCGGTGTCGTCATTGATGTAGGGGGTGATCAGCAGGTCCGCCAGCTCATCCGGCACCATGGCGGGGATGAAGGGCAACTGGAAGGCATTCAGCGGTGTACCACCGTTGACCTGGGCCAACAGCCGCAGGGTCGTGGTCACGGACATCACCTTGCCGGACTCTGGCAGTTCATTCAGGTAGTTGTGAACCTGCTCCAGCTGATTGACCTTCTGCCAGGTAAACCAGGTGTTGCGGTTGTCTTCCTCTTCGCATTCGTCATCCAGGAAGGGGTCACATTCATCGAGAAAGGGGTCTGCATCCTGGGCTGTGCGGTTATCGGTAATCACAATATCCAGCGGCGTGGTGCCGCCGAGCTTGTTGTCGATGACAATCATGCCCTGGTGGATTTCAGTATTGGACTTGAAGTAGTCGATAAAGCTGTTTTCCACCGTCAGCCGTGACAGGCCTACGCCCCAGATCACCGCCAGTACCAGACTGACCACCAACACGCCATTGCCGTAGCGCTCCGTCAGCACTGCAAAATGCCGGGTAATGGCATGACCTTCATCTGCCGAGCGCTCATGGCGTGGGGGCGGCAGCAGCGCGAGCAGGGCAGGAAACACCACAAAGGCCATCAGGAAGGCCAGGGCGATACCGATCGTCATCATCCAGCCGAAGTCGATCACCGGGCGGATGCCGCTGAAGGTCAGTGAGCCGAAGGCGACAATAGTGGTGATGGCCATGTAGAAACAGGGCTTGATCATGGACTTCACCGTGCGCCAGTTGGTGTCCAGCGGTGGTGCATCCGGCTCATCGTGCTGGAACTCCCGGTAACGCACGATCAGGTGGATGGTGATGGACATGGTCATGATCAGCAGCAGGGAGACAAAGTTGGACGAAATCACCGTCACCGGCCACTGCATCCAGCCCAGGTAACCCACCATCAGCCAGACGGTGAACAGACACACCAGCAGGGGTGCCACCACCCAGCGCCATTCACGGAAGATAAAGGCCAGGGTAAGTACAATAAAGATCAGCACGCCAACGCCGAAGGTGGAGATGTCGTTGCGCACAAAATCGATCATGTCAGAGGCGATCATGGGTACGCCGCCGAGATGAATCTCCGCGCGGTCCCGGTACTGGGCCAGAATGCCGCGCACCTCGCGGATAATCCGGGCCTGTTCTGCGTCCATGGCTTCCAGCAGCGCCTGGAACTCGGCACTGACCCGGGCCAGGGTCTGTTGCTCATCGGCACTGAGACCTTGCTCGCGGGCCTTGTTGCGCAGGCCATCCCGTTGGTAGAGCAGGGTAAAGTAGTTATCCGGTGTTGGCAGGTTGACCTGTATGGCGGTGGTGGTGGCGTCCCGGCTGATAAGCAGGTCCGGGTATAACGGGTTATCAAGTAAAGCGCGGCGCACATCCGCCAGTGGCACGTCATGCTGGTCGAGGGTCAGCAATTCCTCTTCCACCGTGCTGAGAGACATGCGTGGACTGTGCAGCAGGGGCACATTGAGAATGCTGTTGGTGGAACTGACACCCCGCACCGCAGCAAGGTCATCCCGCAGGCTGCGTAAGGTGGCTATAGCATCGTCGCTGAACAGGTCAGTAAAGGGGGCATAAGTGACCACCAGAAAGCCGTCTGACGCGGTAAAGCGCTGGTTCATCTGCCGGTAGTCCTCAAGAGACTGGTCATTCTCCAGCACCAGGGACTCCGCTGACGCATCCAGCCGGAACTGGCTGAACTGAGTGGCTGCCAGCAGCATGACCACGGCGAAGGCGAGCAAAGTCAGCAGCGGATGGGCAAGTACAGTGCGTTGATAAAACTGGGCAAACAGGCGCATCACAGGTTCCTGGTCAATTCGGCAGCGGCTAAGTCTGCCATATCTCGGCAGAAATGACACAAGGGATACGCGGGTATGAGACGTGCAGATGCCACAAACAAAACAGGCCCGCTGAACGGGCCTGTTTGATGTCAACTTACTTTATCAGAAGTAGAAGTTGAACTGTACGCTTGCAACACCCAGGTCAACATTGGCACTACAGCCATTACAGCCTGCGTCAACAATGTCCAGTCCAACCTGGCCACTTACTGAAAAACCGTTCACAATCATAGCTTCTGCACCAAAAAAGGCACCAATGCCAAAGCCAGTGTCTTCCGCGTTAATGATACCGATCGCACCACCAGCGTAAGGACGCAGGCGATCTGACATGCCACCGAAGTAGGCGCGAACACCGCCACCGATAGTAAATACATCGTCGCCTACATCCCGACCTTCGAGGCCAATGAATGCGTAGGGCATGACGGTATCGCTGACAAAGTAACCGAGGCTGTATGACGGTGCGCCAACACTGCCCTCAAAAAATGGGTTCAGGCTCAGCGCCAGATCGCCAGCAGCCGGTGGGTTAGCAAAAGCGGTGGGTGCAGACATCAGACCGGCAGCCAGCGTGGCAGCCATAAGTCCCTTGCGCAGTTGATTCTTTTTCATAAGTGACATCCCGTCTTGAAAGATTGTTAGTTGCGCTTGCGTCCGGTGACCCCAGAGGGGTTGGGCACAATGGTGTTACGCCCTGATGACGTCACCAGGGCCAAACCAGTGCATTGTCGGCAAATTACGCCAAGGGTTCAAGCGGCTAAACATGACAATTGCCATGCCGGAGAGGGCTCGGCGAGCCCTTGTTTACTCCACCTGCACCTGTGCAGCGGCTTTCTCCAGGCCGAGAATCAGCCCTTGCAGACGGTGGGCCATTTTTGCGGTTGCTGCCAGCTCTGCCACCATGTTCTGGGTGGTGTCACGGATGCCCTGGACGTTTTCCAGCACCTGGTCTGTGGAGGCAGTCTGGTCAGCGGACTGCTCGGCAATACCTTGATTGGCTTGATTGATGCGGGCCACTACGGTGGTGATTTCATCCAGTGCCAGGCGTCCATCCTGGGCGAACTCCACGCACTTTTCAGCGTCATGGGTACTGGTGTTCATGCTGTTAACGGCGTTATCCATGGTGGCCAGCAGGCGGTCAATGGAACCCTGAATCTGCTCGGTGGATACCTGTACCCGCTGTGCCAGTTTACGTACTTCATCCGCCACCACGGCAAAACCCCGGCCCTCGGTGCCGGCACGGGCGGCTTCGATGGCTGCGTTCAGCGCCAACAGGTTGGTCTGCTCCGCGATGCCCTTGATTTCCAGCACGGCCTTGCTGATTTCGTGGCTGTTTTCCGACAGGGTGGAAATTTGTCCTGCTGAGCTGCTGATCAGGCCTGCGAGGTTGCGGATAGCTTCAGCAGTCTGGCTTACCCGCTGGCTGCCATGGCTGGCGGCACTGTGGGCTTCATGGGAGAGGGTTTTGGCCATACCTGCCTGCTCGGCAATCTGGGCAAAACTGTTCAGCATGGACTCCACTGCCTGGCCGGAGCGTTCGGCTTCCGCCTGTTGCCGGGCCAGTTCATCCCGGCGCTGGTCAGCGGCGCGGGTCAGCTCGCTGACTTCCTGGTGCAGCTGGGCAATGGAGTCCTTCATGGTTTTCACCACGCCCTTGGTGCGGGCCTGCATGGCGTTGAAGGCAGTGGCCATTTCGCCAATTTCATCGCGAGAGTCAACCTCCGCCTGCTGGTTCAGGTTGCCCGATGCCTGCACGGCGACCATGGTGTTTTTCAGGCGATAGACATGGCGCTCGATAAAGCTGATCAGCAGCTGGGAGCAAGCCATTTCCAAGGCCATTAAGACCGCCACCACCAGGGCAAAGCGGGGGGCTGTTTCCCAGAACACCTCGCCGAATTCCCGCCCGGTGTACTGGGCGATTTGCCCCATACTGAACAGCACCAGCAACATCAGTACCGCGAAAACAACAATATTAAGCAGCCAGAATTTGTGTTTGAGCCGGATATCTTTCAGCAAAGTCAGCATGATGATCCTGTCCGTCAATGGCGTTTCGTATTACTCGATAATGCGTACCGGAATCTGTTCGTAATGTTGGCCCGGCACGGGAGCGGGTGTTGCCAGCCCCAGATTGTTCTTTTCAAATACTCTGTCCGCCCGATAGCTGGAGCGCACCATGGGGCCGGAGGCGACCTCCATAAAGCCTTTGGCCAGCCCCAGTTCACGGTATCGGCTGAATTCCTCAGGACTGTAGTAACGTTCCACCGGTAAATGATTCGGGGTGGGGCGCAGGTACTGGCCCAGGGTGAGAATGTCCACACCAATAGCCCGCAGGTCGTCCATGGTGGCGAGTATCTCGTCATCGGTTTCACCCAGCCCCAGCATCAGGCTGGTCTTGGTAAGAATATCAGGCCGGTAGGATTTTGCATGGGCCAGCACGCTGAGGGTTTTTTCGTAGCCCGCGCGGGGGTCACGTACCTTGTGGGTCAGGCGTTTGACGGTTTCAACATTCTGGGCAAACACCTCCAGCCCGGAATCCAGCACCTTTTCCACATCCGGCATCACCGCGTCGAAATCCGGTGTCAGCGCCTCCACCACCACCTCAGGGGTACGGTTTTTGATGGCGGCCACACAGGCTGCGTAGTGGCCCGCGCCGCCGTCCGGCAGATCGTCCCGGTCTACTGAGGTCAGCACGATATAACGTAAGCCCATCAGCTCCACGGATTTGGCGGTGTTCTCTGGCTCGTCCTGGTCCAGCCAGCCTTTTGGGTTGCCCGTGTCCACCGCGCAGAACTTGCAGGCGCGGGTGCAGACGGAGCCCATCACCATGATGGTGGCGGTCCCGTTGCTCCAGCACTCGCCAATATTGGGGCAGTGAGATTCCTGGCACACGGTGCTGAGCCGGTGCTGTTGTACGTTTCGCCGCACGGCTTCATAGCGCTCACCACCGGGCATCTTGGCTCGCAGCCAGGGGGGCTTGCGGGTGATGGGCTGGGATTCCGCCTGGGTGGATTTTTTCACGCCATTCTTGATGGCGGTAAAGCCCTGCTCGCTTTTGAACTTGGCACCGCTGGCGATACGGGGTTTGGGGGTGTCGCTCATGACAGCCGGCTCTTGGATCAAAGGTTATTAAAGAAGCGTAAAAGCTAAAGGCACCTTACACAAGGCGCCTTTAGTGTTATTACGTTATCGACAGAGCCACTGGGTTGCCGACGCTGGCAGGGCTCCGTATGTCAGTGGCCCCTGTGGCCGGCAATGTGCCAGCCGCAGGACACTGAGTGGTGATTATGCCTTGGCGAGGGCCTGCTCGATATCCGCAATAATATCATCGCAGTGTTCAATACCGATGGACAGACGCACCAGATCCTCGCTGACGCCCGCGCTTTTCAGCTCTTCCGGGCTCAGCTGGCGGTGCGTGGTGGTGGCAGGGTGGCAGGCCAGAGATTTGGCATCGCCGATGTTGACCAGTCGGTAAATCAGTTGCAAGGCGTCAATAAAGCGGGCACCCGCGTCGCGGCCACCTTTAATGCCAAAGCTCAGGATACCGGACGCCCGGCCACCGCAGATTTTCTTGCAGGTGTCGCGGAAGGGGCTGTCTTCCAGACCGGCGTAGTTAACCCAGGCCACCTTGTCATGACTCTTCAGGTAGTTGGCCACCTTCAGCGCGTTGTCACAGTGGCGTTCCATCCGCAGCCCCAACGTTTCCAGGCCCTGCATGATCTGGAAAGCATTGAAGGGGGACAGGGCCGCGCCGGTGTTACGCAGGGGTACAACCCGGCAGCGACCAATAAAAGCAGCGGCACCCAGGGCTTCGGTATACACCACGCCGTGGTAGGACGGGTCGGGCTCATTCAGCATGGGGAACTTGGCTTTGTTGGCCGCCCAGTCAAATTTGCCGGAATCCACCACAATGCCGCCAATGGTGGTGCCGTGGCCGCCGATGTACTTGGTGAGGGAGTGCACCACGATATCGGCGCCATGTTCGATGGGCCGGCAGATAAACGGAGTGGCTACCGTGTTATCGACAATCAGCGGTACGCCGTGGCGGTGGGCAATCTCGGCCCAGCGCTGGATATCCACCACATTGCCCGCCGGGTTGCCGATAGACTCACAGAACAGCGCCCGGGTGTTTTCGTCAATGGCCCGTTCCACCGCGTCATAGTCATCGTGCGCCGCGAACTTCACTTCAATGCCCTGGTTGGGCAGGGTGTGGGCGAACAGATTGTAAGTGCCGCCGTACAGCTGGCTGGTGCTGACAATATTGGCGCCTACCCGGCAGATGGTCTGCAGGGCGTAGGTGATGGCGGACATGCCCGAGGCTACGGTCAAGGCGGCGATACCACCCTCCATCTGTGCCACACGCTCTTCCAGAACCGCGTTGGTGGGGTTCATGATGCGGCTATAAATGTTGCCCTGCACCTTCAGGTCGAACAGGTCGGCACCGTGCTGGGTGTCGTCAAACGTGTAGGACGTGGTCTGGTAAATGGGGGTAGTGGCCGCGTGGGTGGTGGGGTCACCTTTAAAACCGGCGTGCAGGGCGAGGGTTTCGAGCTTCATCGTTGGAGTCCTGTTGCTGTTGTGGGTCATCCGTAGTATCGCCAGGACGCTGGCGATTGCCATGACTGATCGCAAATGGCTGCACCGGAGTATGCCATACCGCAAGCCGGTTAAGGAGAGGCCGCAGTATTCAACCGATGGGCCAGTCTGCTGCATCCACCGTGTACAGGGGCACCTGCTCCTGACTATCGCCCTGCCAGCGGCGGACAAACGTGCCGTCGGGGTCATACTGGCGCGCCTGCTTCGCCAGATCAAACTGGCGCCAGCCGCGCGGGTCAGCCCCTACGCCCGCGAGATACTGCCAGTTACCGTAGTTACTGGCGACGTCATAGTCCAGTAACTGCTCTTCAAACCAGGCGGCACCGTAACGCCAATCCATGGCCAGTTCATGCACCAGGCAGCTGGCCACCAGTTGCCGACCACGGTTGGACATATAGCCGGTTTCCCGCAACTGCTTCATACAGGCATTGACGATGGGGTAGGGCGTATTGCCTTCCTGCCAGGCGCGGAAGCGCTGGGGGTAGAAGGAGCCGTGACGTTTGATTCGTTGCACGCCGTCCCGGGCAAAGAGGCGCCCCTGATGGGCGATGCCATACCAGTAAAAATACTCGCGCCATAGCAGCTCAAACTGCATCCAGTAGGTGGACTCATTGCTTACTACCCGCTGCTCGAAACTGACGATGGCATCCCACAGTGCCCGCACTGACAGGCTGCCGTTGGCCAGCCAGGGAGAGAACTTGCCGGAGGCATTCCAGTCGTCCAGTGCGTTGCGGGTTACCTTGTAACTGGCGAGAAACCCACCGTCCATATAAGCCCTTACATGGGCCTCAGCGGCCCGGCTGCCGCCGGTCATCAGCGGTCTGGTGGGCGTTGTTGGTACAGGAGGCAATTGCCGGCGGTCATCATCCGGGACACCGGGCGCAGGTGGCAGGCTGGTCGGGGTGGGAATTGGCTTGCGGGGTGCCAGCCGGTGCTTCTCTACCAGCCGTCGAAAGGCGGAAAAAGTGCCCGGCAGTTCGTTGATGGCGAACGGCAGATCCCGTGGCTCAAACAGGGTCAGACTGGCATAGGCGTTGACAGCCAGGCCGGGCATGGCTGTGCGGATATGTTGCAGATGGCGAGCTTCATAGCTGCCGGGCTGATGGCTTAAACACAGCCGGTCAATACGGTAACTGTGGCAGAGTTCCGGAATGACTTTGCGCGGGTCGCCCCAGGCAATGTGCAGTCGCTGGCCCCGGCTGTGGAGTTGGTTCTCCAGGTCCTGTAGGGTCTGCCAGAGAAAGCGCCAGCGATGTGAGCCCAGCGGCTTGCACTGCCAGGGGCCGGGCTCGAACCAGGCGGGTTCCACCACAAAGACGCAGAGTAATTGGTCGGCATGGCGGCAGGCATGTAACGCCGCATTGTCCTCAAGCCGCAGATCGCGGGTAAACCACATCAGTGTGCGCATAACCTGTCATCTCAGAAATCCGGGGATGGCAGGCTTTACGCTGTGAAAGGCGGGGGAGATCAGCAAGCAGGGTGCCCCCGACTCGGGGCACCCTGCCGGGACATCAGGGCAGAACGGGCAATGCCGGTGTCAGATCACCGTTTACAAACACGCAACTGTTGGGTGTGCGCACGTCGTTGTTCTGCACTCTGACGGGGAAGGTTGCATCGCGACCGGTGTTGCCGGTGGCAACCAGGGCTTCACGCAGGGGCACACTGGGGTTGGCGGATGCAATGGCAGCTCCCAGACCTTGTAGCTCCAGTACCGAGTCCTGCTGTGATCGCAGGAAGTAATCCTGATCTGCACTGCTGTTACTGGACTGGTTATCCTCCAGCATGAGGCACAGGCGTGACTCGCGCTGAACACGGGCAAAGATACCGCCATCACCATTGGCAGCACTGTTGCTGACCTGGTTGCCGATAATGGCCACAGACAGCTGCGTGGTTTGTACCACGGATTCATTATCGCCGGCTCCGGAGCGCACTCGGATACCATCATCATCGGCACCGGTGACCGTGTTATTGATCAGCACCCCGGAGGCTTGAGCGGTATCTTCCAGCTGCACATCCAGCCCGCGCTGGCCCGCACCGGTGACGGTGTTGTTCTCAAAGCGGAAGACCGCCAGGGCGTTGTTAACCGGGCCAGTGTTGTTGGCGCCGCGATTCATATTGACATCGATACCCTTGCGGCCGGGCTGGTTAACGATGTTGTTGCGCACCGTGACATTCACGCTGGCGTTCTGCCGCGGGCGGATACCAATGCCGTCTGCGTCGACATCATCATTATCCAGCAAGGTGCTTGGCCCGGTAATGGTGTTGTCTTCAATCAGACCCCGCACCACCCCGTCGCCGGTGGCGACAAAAGAAATGCTGCGATCCTGCATGCCGGTGAGGGTGTTGTTGCGGATAATGATGTCCAGCTCGGCCTGGTCTGCGGTATCGGTATCGATGCCATCATCGTCGGTATTGCGTACGGTGTTGTCCTCTACCAGTGCAAAGCCGCGGGCCGTGCCCAGCATGTTGACTTCGATGCCATCGATGTCCAGCAGTGGCTCACCGCTCAGTGCCCGGTTCAGGCCCAGTGGATCAATGTCGACGGTATTCATGCGCAGCGTGGTGATCACCACTCCCGCCGTATTGGTGTGCACAATGCCGCCCTCAATGCCGCTGCCGCCGGCAATGGTGGGGCGGTAAAGAATGTTGCTGACATTGTTCTGCAGGATGCTGACTTCGCCGGTTACATCACGCAGGTAGATGCCTTCATTCACCGCGCCGTTGACGTCATTGCTTACCACATCGACGGCACCCTCCACCTGGTGCAGATAAATGCCACGGTATCCCGCATTCGCAACGGTCAGGCCCGTGATGCTGATATCGCCATCGGCATTTTGGACGGCCAGGGCGTGTTGCGGCGCATCCGTCAGTTGCAGGTCCTCCACCGTCAGGGCGTTGCTGCTGCCCTGCAATGACACCAGCGAGTAGGCATGGGCCACCGGCAGCTCTACGGCTCCTTCTGCCGGGGTGGGATTGCCGCCGGTCACGGCCAGCTCACGCAGCACAAGTTGGTCGCCGCTAGCGGCGATCAGTGCAGGGTTACTGCAGGACTCGGGAGCCAGCGTCAGGGTGCTGGCATCAATCTCCAGGCCAGTCATGCGTACCCGGTCAGCATTGATGCTGATGAGCTCGCAGGCACTGGCGGTGTCCAGCACCAGAATGGATGCGCCCACACCCGCACCTTCTATTGTCAGGCGGTCGGCTGTGATGGCCAGGGGCGAGGAGAGCTGGGCGTACTGCCCGGCCAGCAGGCGCAAGGTATCACCATTACGCACGAGGGCCAGGCCTGAGGCCAGATCAGCGGGCGCAGCTTGAGTGCCATTGCCGGTGCCGTCGGGGCTGACGTAAATGACCTGAGCACTGTTCAGCGCGTTATCGCTGGATTTGGAGTCCGAGTTACAGCCCGTCATCAGGGCTGCAACGGCAAGCGCCATGGCTGCTTTCTTGGGAAGGGAGGTTGGCATGGTGTGGCCTCAAGTCATCTGGTCAGGGGTAGAATCTGGAATAAGTGCAGCTTACCTTAGTCCGGCCATGTGACAGCTAGATTGCAGTCATTAACGTCGGTAAGGGCGGTGGCTGGGCTGGATGAAAAGGTGTATCCCTGTGCAACTTTTTCGCCGCTAATCACGTGTTAGCCGTATGATGGAAAACCATGCATGGGCGAGCGCCAACCTGTTGCGGTGCGGCCCGACATTTCTCCTATTGTTAAGGCGATGTTATGAACCGAAAACTGACGACGCTGGCCCTTGGCCTTTCTCTGGTGATGGCGACCACCGGTGTTGCTGCCGGCAATCATGGTGAACGTGGCCAGTCATCCGGGCCCCAGCAACGGGGTGGCGCCCCGGAGGGTGGCATTGATATCCGCGGGCGGACTGAGGAGGTCGCTGAGGATATCCGGCGCCAGGCCGAGGCTGTGAGAAACCGGACAGAGGAAGTGGTGCAGGAAACCCGTGACTGGGCGGGGGAACTCAATAACAAGCGCCGCGAGGGTGCAGCAGGACCAGACGAAGAGCAGGGCTCCGCTGGTGCTGGGCGGAGCCGTGGCGAAGATGCCGCCGCCCGCGGCCAGGCCCGAGGTGAAGCTGCTGCGGCACAAGGCCAGGCCCGGGGCGAGTCTGCGCAACGGGGCCGTTCAGAAGAAGCGCGCGCGGCGGCTGCAGAAAAGGGCAGCGAGCAAGCCCAGCAATCCCGCCCCTGGTGGCGTTTCTGGGGCGAAGACTGATCGGGCGTGATTTCCTCACCAATAGGGCTTGACAGCCCCCAGTGAAATACTGAAAATACGCGCCTCGTTTGGGGCGCAATGCCCACGCGAAATGGCAAGGTAGCTCAGTTGGTTAGAGCACAGCACTCATAATGCTGGGGTCGGCGGTTCGAATCCGCCCCTTGCTACCAGAATTCGAAAAGGCTCATGCGAAAGCATGGGCCTTTTTTCGTTGTGGTTCCGCCGGCTTTACCTGCTTGGTGCCGGCCAGCCCTTCCAGGCAGAACGCCGATAGAGGTCAG